>NZ_FNOK01000030.1 GCF_900106995.1 Saccharopolyspora shandongensis | reverse complement strand
TGTTCGCCATGCTCCGCAACAAGACCTACTACCGGCACCCCCATCCAGACGCCGCGCCCGCTGCGGCTTGACAACCACATAGGGACACCCCCCCGGCGAGGACATCGCGGTGCTGCACCTGCGCAACCCGGTGCGAGCCCAGCCCGTGCGGCTCGCCGAGACCACGCCCGCTGACGGCACGCCCGTCCGCATCCTCGGCTGGGGCGCGGCTTCGGACTCCTGCGGCGACTTCAACGACCCCAATTGCTTTCCCAGCAAGCTGCGCGAAGCTGACACCGAGGTCGTCCCGCTCAAGCAGTGCTGGGACGACGACGGCCACACCTTGCCGTTGTGCGTCGGTCGCGCCGATCCTCCCGTCGGGCCGGGGACGACGGACTCCGGAGGACCTGCCCTGGTCCGTGTGGGCGACGAATGGGTACTGGCCGGAACGGTCATCGGTCCCGGCGACAGGGGCGCCAACTTTCCCGACATGTACACCGATGTCGCGAAGAACGCCGGCTGGATCAACGGCATCGTGACCGGAACCGACGTGCCTCCATTCGACCCGGTCCCGAACGTGGAAGGCGCGGCCAAGGTGGGCGAGTGCCAAGGGTCGGTGGTGCGCGCCGCCAACGCGCGCCCCGAAGACCCGGCGCTGGCACTGACCAACGGCCACTGCGTGCCGAGCGGGCGGCCCGCGCCGGGAACAGCGCTGGTGGACCAGCCCGCCGACCTGGAGGACCCGGTCACCATCGCCGACCCCGCCGGCTACCCCCAGACCACCACCCGCGCGACCCGGCTGGTGTACGCGACGATGACCGGCACCGACGTCGCGCTGTACCGGCTGGACAAGACCTACGCTCAACTGGCCGCGGAGGGCGCGAAAGTCTTCCAGTTGTCCACCACCCCGATGCGCATTGGTGACCAGCTATTCATGGCCTACAAGAGCAGCCGTCCACAGTGCACGGTGGAGGCCGTGGTGACGCACCTGCGGGAGGACGGCTACCAGCAAGACGACGCGGTGCGCTACGGCCCCAGCGACACCTGCGTGAGCAAGCCCGGTTACTCCGGCACGGCGCTGCTGGCCCCCGACGAGAACACGGTCATGGGCATCAACAACACCCACAACCGCGACGGCGAGCAGTGCACCAACAACAACCCGTGCGAGGTCGGCCAGGACGGAGCCGTGACCGCGGTGAAGGGCCGCAGCTATGGCCAGCAGGTCTATCAGATTACCGCCTGCCTGGCCGAGGGCTCACGGTTGGACCTGCACCGCCCTGGCTGCGCGTTGACCGGCGCCACACCACCCGCGACCTCCGCCACGCCCCCACCGTCCACCACCACAACCAGCACGACGCAGCCGTGACCACCACCGCCGACCCGACCACCAGCGAGCCTGGCCCCACCGCAGGCGCGGTCGCGGCAGTGGCCGATCAGCGTCGGTCGCCGGCCACCACCGGATTCGGGCCGGCAAGCCTGATCGCGGCCGGCCTGGGCCTGATCCCCATCGGAATCGTCTGGTGATCAGGCCGCGCGCCACCGCACGCCGCCGAGCGTGACCAGGCGCCACTCGTCCCGGGGCGGGGCCGCCCCAGGACGAGTGGCGCAGCAGGTAGAGCTCACTGGCGCAGAAATGCCGCATGACATGCGGAGTGAGCTTGTCCGCCCAGCTCGGCAGGTGCGGCGGCGATCGCGGCGATGTGGTGCCGTGACGAACGTAGTCGTAGGTGCGCTTCTCGCTGGCATCGAGGGCGATCGGCAGCACCGGCCGGTGCGGTTCAGCGCCTGGATCTGGGTTTTCTCGTCCAGCCTGAGTACCGCCGCACCGCCCGGCGGGAGCCGACTCTTCCGCTTTTTCCCGGTTCGTCACGTCTTGAGCATTGCTATCTCCTTGACTCCGAAAGGTGGGGACCGTGCACGACGAGTCCACCGTGGTTCTTCCCAAGGTCGGCAGCCGCTGGCGGCGCGTTCGGCGGATCTGCTTGGCCGTCGTCGGCGGCTTGGTTCTCGCCGGGGTGGGCGCTTTCGGCATCGGGTACCTGGCTTGGGAGGTGCCGGATCCGCAGCAGGTCGCCGCCGAGACTCAGCAGTCGATCGTGCTCAAGTACACCGACGGTTCCGAGATGATGCGGATCGTGCCGGAGAGCGGGAACCGGATCGTGATCCAGGACCTGGGGGAGGTTTCCGGGCCGATGCGACAGGCCACCCTCGCCGCCGAGGACGCCTCCTTCTACACCAACGGCGGGTTCGACTTCACCGGCATCGTACGTGCGGTGTTCGCGCAGCTCACGGGCAGCGCCGGGGGCGGTTCTACGTTGACGCAGCAGTACATCAAGCTCGCCACCGGCGACGACGAGCACAGCTACGCCCGCAAGTTCAAGGAGATCGTGCTGGCGTTCAAGATGACCAACGAACAGCCCAAGGACGAGATCTTCAAGGCGTACCTCAACACGGCGTACTACGGACGCGGCGCCTGGGGCGTCCACGCCGCCGCCAACGCCTACTTCGGCAAGCTGCCGCGCGACCTGAACGCGTCCGAAGCGGCGCTGCTGGCGGGCATGGTGCAGAAGCCGAGCGAGAACGACCCGCGGGTTGACGCGGATCAGGCGAACTGGCGCTGGACCTACGTGGCCGACCAGATGCTGGCCAACCGGATGGTTGACCCCGGGCAGCGGGCCGCGATGCGGATGCCGGAGACCCGGGAGCGGTTCGCGTGGCGCGGGGAGGAGATGTCCGGTCCGCTGTTCCACGTCCGCGAACGGGTGCTGCAAGAGCTGGAGCAAGCCGGGTTCAGCGCCCAGAACCTGCATCAGAACGGAAACACTGTCATCACCACCATCGACCGAGACGCGCAGCGCGTGGCCGAGTCCGCGATGGCTGCGGAGGCCGCGGATGAGCCGGAGAACCTCCGGACCGCGCTGGTGGCGATCGAGCCCGGCACCGGTGCTGTTCGCGCCTACCACAGCGGTGACCGCCAGATCGGGGGCTTCGACTGGGCCAAGGCCGCGCAGCCGCCGGGCTCGACGATCCAGCCGTTCGTCGTGGCCGCGGGGTTGATGGAAGGGTACGGCATCGGTGAGGTCTACAATGGACAGTCTCCGCAGGAGATATACGGCGCCACGTACCGGAACACCGGAGCCTGTCCCGACCTCTCGACCTGCAGCGTCCGTGCGGCGATGTCGGGGTCGGCAGAGACGGCCTTCCTGAACATGACCACGAAGTTCGGTCCCGAGAAGGTGCGCGATGCCGCGCTGCAGGCGGGAATTTCCCCGACCGTCGGGGGGAAACCGTCGATGCAGGAGCGCGACGGCGAGGTGGGGATCCGCATCGCGATGGGCGACTACCCGGTGAGCACGGTGGACATCGCGCGCGGGTACGCGACGCTGGCCGACGGCATGCGGTCGCAACCGCACTTCGTGCAGAAGGTGTTGGACAGCAACACCGGGGACGAGTTGGCCGACTTCGCGACCGAGCCGGAGAGCGCCTTCTCCGACGAGCCCGAGGAGAGCAAGGACATCGCCGGGAACGTCACGGAATCCATGCGGCAGTCGTACCCGTCGGCGCTCCTCAACGATCCGGCCCTCGGCGGGCTCGCCACCGAGCGGCCGGTCGCGGGGAACAACGGCATCGCCCAGTTCGGCGGTTCTCCGGACAAGACACTGACGTCCTGGACGGCGGGTTTCACGCCGCAGATCGCCGTCG
This sequence comes from Saccharopolyspora shandongensis, assembly GCF_900106995.1. GTDB lineage: Bacteria > Actinomycetota > Actinomycetes > Mycobacteriales > Pseudonocardiaceae > Saccharopolyspora > Saccharopolyspora shandongensis. The sequence goes on along the minus strand of NZ_FNOK01000030.1, from coordinate 105,670 downwards.
CGGTGTCGGTCAGCGCCAGTGACGAGAAAGGCCAACCGCAGCCGGTTCCGGGGTCCAGCAGCTCGACGATGGGGAACCGGGTCTGGCAGCAGTTCATGAAGGCGTACCTGGAGCCCAGGCCGTCCCAGGAGTTCATGCCGTTCAACCCCATCGGGAACTACAGCGAGCCCAACCCGCTCCCGGCGCCGGGCGAGGCGATGTTGGGGACCACACCGCGATAGCACCCAGGCCGCGTTGACGTCGGCGTTATTCGCCCGACCCGCCGTGGCAGGTCGGGCGAATCTGCCCAAATGGAAATTCACCTGGCGGGCCGGGTGAATAGTGTGCGCGTCCGGGTGGGCTGTCCGCCCACCTCAACACCGGTGTCATCGCTGGTCTGCGCGCCAGTCGTCGAATTCCGCCGTGGTGGTCACGCCGTGGTCCAGCACCGCTCGGTACACCTCGTAGCTCGCGATGCCTTCGGCCGGTCTCTTCGCCAGTTCTTCCTTGATCGCCAGCACCAGGGCTCGGTGGTCGTCGTCGAGCCGGGGGGCGAGGGTTCGGAGGTGTTCGAGGTCCGGTTGCCGGTCGGGGCGGTCGACGAACCAGATGTCCAGCGTCCAGTCCGCGCCGTCCAGGGCTCGGTAGGACACGCCCAGGTACAGACCGTCCGGGTAGCGGGGGTCGGTGTTCCACATCCCGGTGTCGTCGCGGAGCCGGACCTCCCGGACCCGTTCCAGCACCGCGAGTTCCGCGCCGATGCGCGCGACGGCCAGGTGGGCGTCCCGGTCCAGTTCCCGGCAGACGACGGTGACGTCGAGGTCCCGCCGCACCATGACCCGCAGCGCCGAGCTGCCGACCTGCACCGGTTCACCGACCGCGCCGAGAACGGCCATCAGGTCGAGCTCGGCGGCCACCTGGCGCGCTTCACGGTTGATGAGTTCCTGCTGATCCAAAAGGCGTTCCGTCGTCACACCCCGGATTCTGCCGTGCACGCGGTAGGCTCACGCGCCAGGTAGGGACGGATGACCACCGTCTCCGACAGCCGAGCCCCTGTCGACGCAGGCCACGCAACGCGTCAGGCCAAGCGACTGGCCACTGTGGACAGCAGCCTCACTTCTCCGCGCGGCCGGATCGCCGGACCGCGCGGTGGTGGAACGCCGCGGCGCCGATGACGATCGCCAGGGCCGCCAGCGGTAGCAGCGGCAGCGCCTGCGGCACCACCAGCAGCAGGGCCCCGCCCGCTGCGGCACCGGCCACCACCGCCAGCAGGAGTGCCGCTCCCCGCACGTCGAACACCTTCGCCCGGTCGCCGGTCGCGAACCCTTCGACCACTCCGATCAGCGTGCTGGTCAGGTACGTGGTGGACACCTTCGCCCGGCTCCCCAACCCGCGCATCGCCGCGCTCTGCAGCCCCATCCCGACCGATGCCAGCACCAGCAGTGCGAGCTGCCAGGCCCCGCTCGGCCGCGCGTCGGTGGCGACCCAACCAGCGGCGAATCCGGCGAGCACGACCGCTTCGACCAGCAGGACCGCCGTGACCCGCACCGGCCAGAGCCGACCGCGCGTCCTCGGCGCCCCCGCGATGCGACTGCCCGCGGCCACACCCGCGATGTAGCCCGCGATAGCGACGAGGGCGTGCACTGCCAGCGGAGCGGAAGCCCGCGCGATCGCGATGCCGAGCAGCACCAGGTTGCCGGTCATCACGCTGCTGAACACGTCGCCGAGCCGGGTGAAGCTCGCGATGTCCACGGCACCGCTGCCGAAGGCCAGCAGCACCGCCATGGCCCCCAACGGCGGATCGCCGCCCTCACCCCGGACAGCGCTCACAGCACGCCCACACCTACCTTCACGACGCACCACCCGTCGGCCGGAACGCGAACAGTCCCCTTGTGTACCGCGGCAGACCGGTTCCCGCTCGCGGAGCCGCCATCACCTGGCGGCCGTGCGAAATGGAACAATCAGACCCATGACCGAGTTCGCGTCGCCGCAGCACATCGCCCACCGCACCTCCGCCGCAGTCGACGCGGCCGTCGGGGCAGGGCGCGATCTCGGACTCACCGTGACCGATTCCCGGGTGCTCCACGACCTGTTCTCGGTCGTCGTCCACCTCGCGCCCGCGCCGGTCGTGGCCCGGATTCCCACCGTGCTGCCGCACAACACCGGGCTCGACTCCCTGGCGCACCGCCAGCAGGCGGAACTGGACGTGACGCGGTGGCTCGCAGACCGAGGAACGCCCGTGATCCCGCCCAGCCCCCTCGTGCCCCGGGAACCCGTTCAGCGCGACGGGTTCTCGATGACGTTCTGGCAGTTCGTGGAGGAGGACAGGGACGGGGAGCCCGACTACGTGGCGAACTCTGAGCTCGCCGCCGACCTGCACGCCGCGCTGCGCGCCTACCCGGGCCGGTTGTCGTTCCTGTCCTCGGCCGAACCTCAGTTCGTCGCGGAAAGCCTTGCCCTGCTGGAAAAGCGACCCGACCTCATCGGTCCGGCCGATCTCGATCGCGCAAGCCGGGAGTGGCAGGTCCTCGAACCGCTCGTCAGCTCGCGCGCGGCGTTCGAAGGGGTGTTCCCCGGGGTCGACCTGCAGCCCATCCACGGCGACTCCCCGCCCGCGAACATCTTCGCCGGGGTGGACGGGCATCTCTTCGCCGACTTCGAGCTGGTCACGCTGGGCCCCGTCGAGTGGGACCTGGCCGCGGTCGGCCCCGACTTCGAAGCCGCCTACAACCGCGGCGCGCAGCGCAACGGTCTGCGGACGCTGAACGAAGAAGTCCTGAAGTTCGTGAACGCCGTGGGGATGCTGCGGGTCATCGCCACCCTCACGCTCGTGCCGCAACTGCCCGTGTTGGAGGAGTACCTGAAGCCTGCCGTCGCCCACTGGCAGGCGATGCCGTTCGCAGGCGGCATGACCGGCTGACACCGGCGAGCGCTGTTCCGGCTATGGCTCGGCGATGATCTTGGTTTCGCGGAGCACTTCGGACGGTTCGATTCCCGCAGCCCCCGCGGCTGTTCCAGCACCGGCCCCGACCGCACCGCGGGCGAGTTCGCCGGCCAGGTCGAATCGGAATCCGTCCACGTGTCACGCCAAGCAGAGCGCCTTCTCGTCGTCGCGACTGATCACAACGCGCTCGGCGGCTTCTGCGAACGCCCGCACCCGAGCCGTCTCCCCCGCCGTGCGCCACACCAGCGCGACCTCGGAGTCCGGCATGCCGCGCAGCGGCACGAGCGCGATGTCCGGACGCGCGTAGTACCGGGACACCGATTCGACCACAGGTGACACGCCCTGCCCGTTGGCGATCGCGGTCAGCAGCTCCTGGAAGGTGCGCACGGCCTGGCGGCGGTTGATCGGCTGGCCGCCCGGCGTCGTGGTCGGGACGTGGAATTCCCACCAGTAGCCCGGTGCCGGGCCCACCACATCGATGACCTCCACCCTGGCCAGGTCCTCCACCGACACCGAGGAACGCCCGGCGAACGGGTGATCGACCGGCATCGCGAGCATCCTCGGCTCCGACAGCAGCACCGGCCCCACCGTCAGGTCCGGCTCCGCCACGGGCAGCCTGGTGATCAGCGCGTCCACGTCGCCGATGCGCAGCGGGCCGAGCGGGTCGGCGCAGTGCACCTCGGTCATCCGCAGCTCGCAGCCGGGGTGCTGGGTGCGGAACTCGGTCACCAGTTTGGCGGTCCACTCATTCGCACCGGAGCCGAGGAAGCCGACCCGGAGGACGCCCTCGATGCCGCGCGCGGTGGCGGAAGCCTGTTCGACCGCGCGGTCCAGCTGCCGGTAGGCGTCCTTGACGTCCTGCCAGAACTGCTTGCCCAGCGGAGTGAGCGCGACGCGGCGGCTGGTGCGGTCGAACAGCCTTCCCCCGATGCGGCGTTCCAGGGACTGGAGGTTCTGGGTGACCCGCGGCGGAGACACGTGGAGGCGTTCGGCGGTGCGCCCGAAGTGCAGTTCCTCGGCCAGTACCAGGAAGGTTTCCAACTCGCGGAACTCCACCTCGATCGCCTCCATCGTTAAGCGTGCCTTAGCGAACCTACCGCAGTTCGGCGTTGTTCCCCCGCCCGTTCGAGCCGATTCTCGACCACGAAAGCACGAACGAAGTCCTTGATGCGAAAGGTTGAACGTTCATGGCCCCGCCCAAGTCCCCGGGCACCGCGCCGGCAGCGGCCGGGAAGCTCTCCGCCCAGCATTGGCTGATGCTCGTCGCGGTGATGACCGGCACGTTCCTGTCCATGCTCAACGACTTCATCGTCAACGTCGCCACCCAGGCCATCCGCGACGAACTGGGCGCGAGCTTCGCCGAGGTGCAGCTCATCATCGGCGGGTACATCCTGGTCTACGGCGTGGTGCTGGTGACCGGCGGCCGGCTCGGCGACATCTTCGGGCACCGCAAGATGTTCCTCCTGGGCAGCGGCCTGTTCACGCTGGCATCGCTGGCCTGCGGGCTGGCGCCCGATCCCGCACTGCTGATCGTGTTCCGCATCGTGCAGGCGCTCGGCGCCGCCATCTTCTACCCGCAGGTGCTGTCCATCCTGCAGTTTGCGTTCACCGGTCGCGCGCGTGCCAAGGCGTTCAGCGTGTTCGGTGCGACGATCGGGCTCGCCTCCATCGCGGGCCAGCTCATCGGCGGCGTGCTGATCGGCGCGAACCTGTTCGGCCTGACCTGGCGGCCGATCTTCCTGATCAACGTGCCGGTCGGCCTGATCGCCATCGCGATCGCCGCCGCCACCCTGCCGAAGCTCGCCGACACCGCCGAGGCGCGGCTGGATCCGCTGGGCGTCGGCCTGCTGACGGTCACGCTGGTGCTGCTGATCTTCCCGCTGATCCAGGGCCGCGAACTGGGCTGGCCGTCGTGGATCACCACACTGCTGGTCCTGGCCGTCCCGGCGCTGGTCGTCTTCCTGCTGTGGGAGCGGCGGGTCGCCAGCCGCGACAACTCACCGCTGGTGCCGCCGCAGCTGTACAAGATCCGCAGCTTCAGCGCGGGAAACGCGATCGCGCTCCTGTTCTTCGCGGGCAACAGCGGCCTGTTCTTCCTGCTACCGCTACAACTCCAGGCCGGCCTCGGCCACACCGCCCTGTACGCGGGCCTCACCTTCACCCCGCTGGCGGCGACGTTCGTGATCGGTTCGCTGCTCGCCCCGAAGTTGCAGCCCAGGCTGGGCAACCACGTGCTGAGCCTCGGCTACGCCATCAACGTCCTCGGCAACGTCGCCATCCTGTTCACGGCGATCAGCGCGGGCGCCGACATGACCGGCTGGATGCTGGCACCGTCGATGGCGGTGATCGGCCTCGGCCAGGGCCTGGGCATGAGCCCACTGGTGGCGGCGGTGCTGGTGGACGTCCCGGAGGAGGACGCGGGCGCGGCCTCCGGCATCATCCAGACGATCATGCAAGTCGGCATGGCGTTCGGGGTCACCGTGATCGGGCTGGTGTTCTTCACCGTCCTCGGCCCCGACACCGCGCCGGCGGCCTACAGCCAGGCGTTCATCGCCGCCCTGGTCGCGCAGCCGGTCCTGGCGCTGCTGGCGTTGGCGCTCGTCCCGCTGCTGACCAGCCGGGGCGAAGCCACCGGACACGTCCCAGAGCCGGAGAGCACCTCCGACACCACCGCCGTGCACTGAAACCAGAAACCCCACCACGTCACCGCCACTTCCTCCCATCCGGCCGATTCCCCTGCACGGCAACACAAGTCGGCTTCGCGTCAGCGTTCCGCGCGCGCGGCGGTCTTCGAAGCCGCCTGCAACCGCGGCACGCAACGCAACGGCCTGCGGCCGTTGAACGACGACGTCCTGAAGTTCATGACCGCCGTGGAGCTGCTGTGATTCATAGGCAGCACCAGCAAACTCCTTGCTGTGTCATGGATTCGCGCGTGCACGCAGTCCGTCGAGGATCAGGTCCAGGCCGAACCGGTGTCGTTCGACGAAGTTGCCGCCGTCGACATGCGCGAGGGTGCGCGCGAGCGCCGGGTAGGCGCCGGCGGTGACGGCGCCGGCGAGCTCGCCACCGGCGTCCGGCGCGTTCTGCTCCTCCGCCACCAGGCCCAGCGTGAGGTACACGATCGCCCATGCGGTCCACGCGGCGTCGGCCTCGCCGCACCCCGCGTCGAGCAGGGCCGCGACCAGCGCATCGGCCACGCCCAGGGTGTTCGGCTTGGCCACGAACGTGCCCGCGACGACCGCGGCCCCGTCGCGGTGCCGCAGCAGCGCTACGCGGTACCGGCGCGCCAGCTCGCGCACTCGCGGCTCCCACGCCTTGGGCAGCCGCGTCAACGACACCTCACCCGCGATCGCATCCGCCATCAGGGCCCGCAGCCCGGCCTTCGACCCGACGTGCCAGGACACGGTGTTGAGCCGCACGCCGAGCCGGTCGGCGACCGCGCGCAGGCTCACCGCGTCCGCACCCTTCTCGTCCAGCAGTTCCAGTGCCGCCTGGGTGATCTCGTGCTGCCGCTGGGAACTCATCTCGCGATCCTAACTGGACAGCGCGACGACCACCGCCCCCGTCTTGTTCAGCGAACAACATTCCCTTGGTCATTGATCAACTGCGGGGTAATCTTGGTCACCGACCAAGAGGAGGTTCCATGGAAGAGGTCGTCATAGCCGGGGCCGGCCCGGTCGGTCTCCGGCTCGCAGCGGAACTGCGACTGGCCGGGATCGGCGTCACCGTGCTCGAACCGCGGCCGGCCCCTGACCCGCGCTCGAAGGCGCTCACGATCCATCCCCGCACCATCGAGCTGCTCGCCTCGCGCGGCCTGCACGAACGGTTCCTGAGCGAGGGCATCCCGATTCCCACCGGGCACTTCGGAATGCTCGACGACCGGCTCGACTTCCGGCTGCTCGACACGGATTTCCAGTACACGCTCGCGATCCCGCAGGCTCGGACCGAGGAGTTGTTCGAGGAGCACGCGCTGGCGGCCGGCGCGAGGATCCTGCGCGGGCACCGCGTCACCGGAGTCACCGACACCGGCGACGCGGTCGAGGTGGCGGCCGAGGGCCCGGACGGCGCGTACGCGCTCCGCGCCGAGCACGTGGTGGGCTGCGACGGCACCCGCAGCACCGTGCGGCAGTCGGCGGGCATCGCCTTCCCCGGCACCACTTACAGCCTGGTCGGCTGGCTAGCCGACGTGGTGCTCGACGCGCCCCCGGAAGGGGGCTACAGCCGGGCGACCGACCACGGCGGACTGATGATCCTGCCGCTGCCCGGCGGGCTGCACCGGATGATCGGCTGCGCCCCGGAAGACGTGCGGTCCGACTGGCCGGGCGAACCGACCCTCGACGAGGTGCGGGCCAGGGCCGTCGCGATCGCGGGCACCGACTTCGGCCTGCGCGCACCGGTCTGGCTGTCCCGCTACACCAACGCCAGCCGGCAGGCGGAACGCTACCGCGCGGGCCGGGTGCTGCTGGCCGGCGATGCCGCGCACCAGCACATGCCCGCCGGGGGCGTCGGGCTCAACGTCGGCGTGCAGGACGCGATGAACCTCGGCTGGAAACTCGCCGCCGTGATGGCCGGGAAGGCCCCCGCCGATCTGCTCGACACCTACCACGACGAGCGGCACCCGGTCGGCGTCGACCTGCTGGAGAGTACCCAGGCGCAGACCGCGCTGTTCGCCGCGTTCTCGCCGGACGGCCAGCAGCTGCGCGCACTGCTGTCGAAGATGATCGCCGAGCAGCCGGGGTTCGCTCGCGGCCTGGCGGAACGACTCTCGGGCCTGTCGGTGCGCTATCCACCCGCGGATCCGGCCGCACATCCGCTGACCGGACTGCGCGCGCCGAACCTGCGGTTCCGCGACGGACCTTGCCTGCTCGAACGACTGCGGTCCGGGCGTCACGTCGAGCTCGACTTCGCCGACGGCCGCGACGAACTCGCCGGGAGCCGCCCAGACTGGGCGTCGGTCCGCGCGGCGCTGATCCGGCCGGACGGCCACGTGGCCTGGGCCACCGAGGACCCGGCCGCACCCAGGCCCAGCCCGTGGTGAGCCCGGCGCGGCCGGCGAGATCGCTTCTTGGCGACCGCATGCCGCCGCTTGCGGACCCGACCGGCGATCGCGGTCCCTGTGCCCAGGCTCACGACCGCATTTTGGGCCGGCCTTCGCGGGTCGGCCCGCGAGAAGTCGATCTCGGCCCCGGACGAGCCGGGGACCGGCGCGTTGATCCTCTCCACGCGGCGGATTCCCGCGCTCCTCACCAGTGCAAATGCCGCCTGCGGCGTTGATCGAGCGGAATCCCGGGGCGGCCGCTTCCGGGAATTGCCAGGCCGCATCGGGAAGTTATCGACCGATCAGCGCCAACCATTACGGAGCGGAGTCGATCTCGAGTCAAACACCAACCCGATCAGGGGACACGTTGAAGTATCGGTGACCCTTAGTTACGTTGCTCGTGGCTGTACATCACGGTCCGGTCACGACGCCTCGCCCCGAGAGGCCACCGCACCCCGGCGGTGGTGCCCGGATCTTCCCCGACCCGGAAAGGCGCACGTGCAGAAGCATGGCAACGCGGGCGGCCGCACCCCGAAGGCCGCAGTCCGCGCACTCGTTGACAAGTTCGGCCCGAAGGCGGGCGATGGCGCCCGCATCGGCAAGGTGTCCGGCAAGGTGCTCCCGGTGGTCGTCGCCGGTGGCGCGCTCGTGATGGTCGGTCAGCCGCTGCTGGCCGGCGCGGGCCCAGAGCAGGCCGCCCCGCACCCCGTGCAGATCCGGGCCGTCGACAACGAAGCCCCGCTGGCCCCGGCCGTCGCCCCGGCCCCCGCCGCCCCGACCGTTTCCCCCGCCCCGGCGGCCCCTCCGGCCCCGGAGGCCCCCGCCGCTCCCCCGGCTCCGGCCGCCCCGGCGGACCAGGGTGCTCCGGCGCCCGCCCCGCTGCCGGTCACCAAGTCCGTCGACGTCGACTACCAGGCGCAGCAGACCAGCTACTGGTGCGGCCCCACGGCGGCCCGCATCGCGCTGTCCAGCAAGACCGACGCGCTGCCGGACCAAGGCGAGATGGCCGCCGAACTCGGCACCACCGAGAACGGCACGGACACCATCGGCCAGGTCGTCGACGGGCTCAACAAGCACCTCGCTGGAACCGGCACCCAGTACGTCGCCAGGGACTGGAGCGACCGCCCGCTGACGCCGGAGATGACCGAGCAGCTGTGGTCGGACACCGTCCGCAACGTCGCCGGTGGCAAGGCGATGGTGGCCAACATCGTCGCGGCGCCCGGCAACCAGCCGCCCGGCTACCCGTCGAGCCAGACGATCTACCACTACGTGGCGATCGTCGGCTACAACGCGGCGGACAAGACGGTGCACATCTCCGACCCGGCGCGGTTCAGCGGGATCGAGGACTACTGGCTGAGCCTCGACCAGATCGCTTCGCTGATCCAGCCCAAGGGCTACGCCGCCTGACGGACAGCACCCATCACCGAAAGTCGATGAAGGCCCGCCGCTCCCCGGCGGGCCTTCATCATGTGCTGGGCCAGGCGTTCACCGCGGGTCCCGCGGCGACCGGCTCAGCCGGTCGCGGTCCCCGACGCGCCGCGATGGACAACTGCGGCTTGGTAGATCGCCTCGTGTGAGATCCGCATCGACTCGTCGTCAGGGAAGTCGAGCGGGAGCCGGTTGGCGATCTGTTGTGGGCTCGATGCTGTGCTCCAGCGCCGATCCTTTCGACGCCCGTGACGGCGGCCTTTCCACTTCACGGCAGGTCCGGGTACCGGTGTGCCATCCGAGGTGGTGGCAGTGCCAGCGAGTAGGTCCTGCACGTACCGTCTCAGTTCCTCGTTCGTGACCAACTCGCCCTTGTTGCCGATCGCGCATTTTAGGCGCTCCACTCCACCACGCATACATCATCGTCGCGGGGAAAAGCAACTTCCCTCGGGCCCCTGGGACCGATCAGACCGCCACTGTTTCGATCACGGCAAAGGCGCCCGCTGGGGTGATTTTGGTGCGCCGCAGCCCGGCAGCGGCAAACAACGCGTCGAATTCGGCGGTCTCACGTTCCTTACCGCCGGTCATGGAAAGCATGTTCATGTCCATCATTGGCGCGATCGCGGGGATGCCAACCTCAGGAATGAGGAGGTCCACGACAACAACCCTGCCTCCCTCCTCGAGCGAGGCTCGGCAGTTCTTCAGAATGCGCACGCAAGCGTCGTCGTCCCAGTCGTGCATGATGTATTTCAGGACGTACAGGTCAGCCGGTGGGACCTCCTCGAAGAAGTCGCCACTGACCGTTGTGAACCGTTCTTTGAGTCCATCGGCCTCAGCGGCCGCCGCAGCGTCGGGAACGATATGGGGTAGATCGAAGACCCCTCCGTGAAGGTCGGGGTTCACCTTCAGCATCGCCCGGACGAGCTGACCGTTTGCGCCCCCGAGGTCAAGAGCGAGCGTGACGCCCTTCGTGTCGAGCACCGCCGCGATGTCCTCGGCCGCAGCTCGCGAGAGGTTGCCCATGGACTCGGTGAAGAGCGCCGCCTCGTCGAGGTGCTTGGCAAAGTAGTCGAAGATCTCATCCCCATGAGCCGCTTTGGTCTGATGCCGGCCAGTGCGTACAGCGTCCGGGAACCTTCCCCACGGCAGCCAATGACCCGGGGATGCCTGGGAAATGGCGAACCCGCGCAACGAGTTCGGGTCATCCTTGCTCAAGGTACTGAGCAGAGAAGTGCCGCTGTAGTGTGTGCCACCATCTGGACTCGTCATCAGGCCGAGCGAGGCACAGGCCCGCATGAGACGCCGAGTCGCGCCAAGGTCAGTGCCTTCCGCCTGAGCGATCGCATCAGGTGTGTCAGTCCCCGCCGCGAGGTGATCTGCCAGCTGGTACAGGGCTGCGGCACGGACCGTCTGCGTGACCCAGTACCCCGTCACCATGGCCATCATTCGCTCGTAGTCCTGCGCCTGAGCCGGTGTCGGTAGAATTTGCAAGTTTGAGCTCCAATTGCATGTAGTGGACCAAACGGCACGCGTTGGTACACGGCCGCCTTCTCAAGACGAGTTATTCCGAACGCTGACGGTGCGTCCGAGAACACCGCCAGAGCGTTCAAGTTCAATCTGTGAGAGCGACCTAATACTGCAACGGCACTTATGGGGAGTAGCCACGTCGCTGGTAGTGGCTGCGGCGGGCTTGGTGTTGGCGTCGTCGGCGCCACCGTGACCAGGACCAGACGTGGCGGGGCGGATGGGGGTGTCGCACAAGATCAACAACCCCGCCCACCATCATCCACTATGGATCACACAAGTGCCGTTGCAGTACCAAGGGGTCACTGCTGTCCGGTGCCCGCCTTGATGGTCTGCACGGTGAGCTGGTTTCCGGGCAGCTTGTCGTTCGAGCAGGCGGTTTCGGGGTTGTCGAACGGGATGTACATCGATGCTGTCTCCTGCGGTGGGTAGATCCGCAGGCCCTTGGCCGGTTCCGGGCGGCAGACCTCGGCATCGTAGTTATCGATGTTCACGTAGCCGATCACCGCGGAGGCCTGGTCGCCGGGTTGGAGCGTGATCGCCCGCCCCTTCGAGCCGTCCCGGAAGGCGGGCGCACCAATCTGGTGCCCGTCGTTGCCACCGACGTAGGACACGCCGGGAAAGCCCTGAATCACGCACCGGCGGTCGCTGGTGTTGGTGAAGATCAGCGGCCGGTAGACGGTTCCCGCCGCGCCGTCGCCCTTGCCGAACGACAACTGGAGGTCCGCGGCCTTGCAGAGCCCGCCGTCGGGCTCCAGTGCTGGCCGCACGGCCGCCGAGCCCCCGCCCGAAGCCGTGGTCGCCGTGGAACCCGTCGTTCCAGCGGAAGCCCCGTTCGCGGGCGGAACCTGGCTGCCGCCTACTGGAGCCTGCGCATTCGAGCCCCCAGGACTGCACGCAGCCAACCCGACGGTCAACGCCGCCGCCGTAACCGCCAAGAACCTGGCTCGAATCATCGTTCCATCCTTCCCTTGCATTCAGTGTCATGCGTAAGACGAGCGGCGACCGGTGGGGTTGCGACGTTGCTCAATCCGTGCCCAATGGTGCAACGACCCGCGTGAGCACTTTTGGTCGCCATAGCCCCAAAACACTCACACAGGATGGGGATACCGGACCGGGAAGGCGTCGCCGATCGTCGTTGGCGATCGTAGGCGCTCGGACAGCGCGGACCAGTCTGGAAATGTACTTCCTTCCTTTGCCTCGCTTTACGATTTCAAGCCTTTGAACTCGTTGCGCCGGAACGGAATTCGGCCAGGTACATGGCGCCGACGACCAGCGCCCCGCCGATGATGATGCGTCCCGTCAGTTCATCGTGATCCACCAGGACGCCAAATACGCCTGCGAAGACCGGTTCCAGAGTCAGGATGATGGCGGCGACCGAGGCCGGCAATCGAGCCTGTGCCCAGGTTTGCATCAGATATGCGGCTGCCGTCGCCACCACGGCCAGCCCAATGACGGGGATCCAGAAGCCCCAGTCCATCGGGACGGTGATGCCGTCCGGGGCGCCCAGTGCCAGACAGAGTACGCCGACCACGCCTAACTGCACCACGGTGAGCGCGTGTGCGTCACGTGCTGTGGACCATTCGCTGAGCGCAACAATATGTAGGGCAAAGAAAAGCGCGCAAAGCAACGTGAGACTTTCACCCGGACCGATCGCAAATCCCCGCAGCGACATGACCCCCAGACCTGCCGTGGCAATCACCACCGCACACCAGGTCGCCGGCCCGATCCGGTAGCGCAGGAACAACCCGGCGATCACGGGGGTGAACACCACGGACAGCCCGGTGATGAACCCCGACATGGACGCCGATGTGTGCTGCTGGCCATACGTCTGCCCGATGTAGGCGACACCGAGCGCCAACCCCAGCAGAACACCATGTCCCAGCTGTCTCCGGCTCAGCTTCAGCCCCCGGCGGGGACGCAACGCCGCCAGCACCGCGGTCGCGATCAGGAACCGCACGGCCAGGAAGTCCATTGGCGATGCTTGCCGCGTGACGTCCTTGACGACGACGAATGTCCCACCCCAGACAACGGTGACCGCGATCAGCGAAACCAACGCAAGCAGGTTCAGCCTGCCTCGGCGGGTAGCGGAACGAGCGACTGTGACCGACCGCTCGCGCTCAGCCCCTGCAGTGCTCACACTCATCGGCCGGCGTGCAACGACGGGTACGGTCCCACCTGGACCTGGGCGTATCCCGGCTCGCTGCGCTCGGCCTCCGGACGTTGCCACGTGCCACGCACGAGGATTCGCTTCAGCCAGCGGTCCGTGCCGTCGTACCGTGCCTTGAACGGTCGTCGGGCGTGCGCGGCGACGTCGTTGTTCACCACGATGACGTCGCCTGGTTCGGCCATGACCGTCGTGGCGCAGCGGTCCAGCGCCTCGCCCAGCCGTTCCCAGGCGGCTCGAAGCTCCGGTTGTCCGCCGGGCAGCTTCGTGTAGGGCGGGTCGTACCGCATGCACAGACCGTGCCGGGTCTCCCACAGGGTCAGCATCCGCGCCGCGTCCTGACTGTCGTTCGACCAACTCCCGGCGTAGCTGTCATCGGGGTAGAGGAGGACCGGCCTCGTGCTGAGCAGTGCGATGTCGTCCTCCGACAGGTCCGCCCGCCGGACACTGGCCACATCGGTCCCGACCTCATCGGGGTTGCGCACGCAGGCCAGCATCAGCAGTTCTGGCCGATCGGGGTGGTAGGAATCCTCGGTGTGCCATTCCAGCCTGACGGTACTGCTCGCACCGACCTGCATGTCCGCAAACGCTTCGCTGGGGACGATGTTGTGGACGAGCCGCCCGTCCTGTTGCGATTTCCAGCCGAATATGCGACCCGCCACGCTAGCGACGATTGCGAATGCAACGTCCAGGCCCCGCGTCTGATCAGGATCAATGGTGTCCCATGATTGCGGCGTCAGCCCGGGGGCGTCGGTGAATTCCGATAAGATCCCCTTGAGGATGCAGTAACCGGAATCCGACTGCGGAACACAGGTTAGGCGCCCTAACGCGGCAACGAGTGCGCGCGGAATCCGGTGACTGTACAAGTGCAATGTGTCGGCAGTTACACCTTCATCGACCAGCAGGGAGACTGTCCGACGCAGAAGTTTCTTTTGTTGTTCGTCGACCACACGAACCTCAGCCAAGTCTTGTGCGTCTAGCACACTACTTCCTTGTTTTTGACGTGAAGTTGCAGAACTACAGCTCGTTGAGGCTAGCATCGGTTGCTCTACTAGAGTCATTTTTTGATTGGCCCTTGCACATTTGGGCAAGGCATGCAGAGTTGGTCTGGTTCTGGACCTTCTGCCGGAGGTCAGTGCCGCACCGCCGGGCCCCCGCGAACGGCTCGGCCGCTACGCCGTCCCCACCGAGGACAGCCCGGTCAGCTACCGCGGCGTGTAAGCCTGACACTGCCTTCCCCGGCCGTATCAGTGCTTCTTCCGGCCGTCGACCCGGACGTCGCTGCACAGCACGAAGTTCCGCGGTGCTAGCATGTCCGGCGTGATCGAGGTCGACAGAATCTAGCCACCGAACTGCCGGTGGCCTTCACCCGCCCGCGGAAGCATGGCTCCCGGGTTCGTGGATGACCTTTCCCAGCGCAGGGCTGTAGATCCGCCTGTTCGAGGCTTTGACCTCCCTGCGCGAACCTTCACCGGCACGTTCGCGCCGCACCGACCTCGGTCACGTGTCCGTGCTTGCGAACGCGCAATGTCGATCTCGCCGATTCCGCCCGGTATTGCCGGGTTCCTCGCGCCGGTATCGACACCGCCACCGCATCGCCGCCTGGCCGCTGGTCGGTTGCGCCGTCAGCTCCGCTGATCCGCATCCTCCCGAAAGGCCGGCACATGCAGCACCGCACGTCCCGTTCCCGCACCCGTCATCGCCGCGCGCAGTGGAAGACCAGCGCCCCGGCACTCGCCCCCTGCACGAATCCCGCCTGCGGAAAGCCCACGCCACCGCATCGGATGTGCGCGCACTGCGGCTTCTACCGCGGCCGTGAGGCATTGTCCGCATTGGACGGTGACCGATGAGCGCCGTCCTCGCCCCGAGGAGCCGCTGGATGCGGATCCGCGACCACCTCGCCGAGACGGGAGCCCCGACGTTCCGGTTCCGGCAGCTGATCGACGCCTGGCAGAACACGACAGCCGAGACGTTCGCGGACGTGCACGTTCTCCCGGCGGCGCTGCGCGCCGAGCTGGCCGAACGGTTCGGCCCTCGGATTCACACGCTCACACCGCTGGAAGTGCAGCACGGCGAGCAGGTCGAGAAGGTTCTGTTCGCCTCTGACACCGGGGCGCGGATCGAGACCGTCGTCTCGCACTACCGGGCCGGGTGGGATTCCATGTGCGTCTCCTCCCAGGCCGGTTGTGGTCTGGGCTGCACGTTCTGCGCGACCGGCGCCGTGGGTCTCGTCCGCAACCTGAGCGCGGACGAGATCGCCTCCCAGGTCATGCACCCGCACTGGACGCGCACCGGTCTTCCCCGGCCGACGAGCGTCGCGTTCATGGGAATGGGCGAAGCACTCGCGAACCCGCACCTGTTCGACGCGCTCACCCTCCTCACCGACCCCGGCTACGCCGGGATGTCCCCGCGGCGGCTGACCGTGTCGACCGTCGGTGTGGCGCCGAACCTCGCCCGGCTGGTCGAGCAGCACCCCCAGGTGACGATCACGTTGTCCGTGCACTCGCCGTTCCCCCAGCAGCGCGCACGGATCATCCCGCTGGAGGAGCGGTTCCCGCTCGCGCGGAACCTCGACATCCTCGATCGGCACGCCGCTGCGAGCAGGCGGAAGGTCTACCTCGCCTACCTGCTGATCGCCGGTGTCAACGACGGCGACGACCACCTCGCGGCGGTTGCCGAGCTGGTGCGTCGGCGATCTCGGCCGGAGCTGTTCCACGTCAGCGTCATCCGCTACAACGCGGCGGCGGGCGCGGTTCCGGGCTATCGCGCGCCTTCGCCCAGGCGCGTCGACGAGTTCGTGAACGGGCTCATCGCCCGCGGGGTGAACGCCACCAGGCGCCGCCAGCTCGGCGCCGACATCGACGCCGCCTGCGGCCAGCTCCACGCCAAGTACCTCGCACTCGCTCCGACTGCGGGCACCTGAGAGGAAGATGACGGCATCACCGAGACGGCCCGCTGCCGGTGAAGGCAGCGGGCCGTCTCGGCACTAATTTCGTCTATCTCGTCGCGGCATTCACGATTCGTCCACTATCGACACTGACCTCGGCGCCACGCCATCGTGAGCGCATCCAGCGATCGTGGCTGGCGAGCACGATCGCGCCCGGCCCGGGGCCCAAAGCGTCCTCCAGCTCGTCGCACAGGCTGGGAGACAGGTGGTTGGTGGGCTCGTCGAGCAGGAGCAGGTGTGGAGGGCGCGCCACCAGCAGGGCCAGGGCGAGCCGCCGACGCTGCCCCACCGACAGCTCCCCGACGGGTTTGTCCAGGTCCCGTTCCGGCAGCAAGCCCAGCGAGCCGAGCGGGACGGTTTCCGCACGGGCAGCGCCGACCGCCGATTCGTACGTGACCCGCGCGGTGCGCCCCGGCCGGTCGAACTCGGTGTCCTGGCCCAGCAAGCCGACGCGAAGACCGGGCTGCCGCCGCACGCCGTCCGGATCGAGCCGGCCGCCCAGCACGAGCAGCAGGGTCGACTTCCCCGCACCGTTAGGCCCGGTCACGAGCAGCCGTTCGGTGGCCGAAACGTCCAGGCGTCCGACCGAAAGCCTTCCGAGCACGTGAACGTTGCGCAACGACACCAGGAATTCTCCTTCGGTGTGCTCCGCGAGGGAGTCCGGGCAGAACCGCAGAGGCTGCGGCGGCGCAGGAACCTGTTGACGTTCCAGCTCTTCGAGCCTGCGTGCCGCGTTGCGCACGCGGCGCGCTATCTGGTTCTGCACCCGTCCGGCTCGGTGCCCGTAGCCCATCTTCTCGTTGTCGCGCTTGGCGCGGTTCGGCGCGACCTGGTGGGTGGTCACGCCGAGCGAGTCGCGCAGGGCGGCGATCTCCTCCTGCTCCTCGACGTAGCGCCGCTGCCAGCGTTCCCGATCGGCCCGCCGCTGCGCCAGGTAATCGCTGTAGCCGCCGCCGTAGCGGACCGGGCCGTCCACCGCCGGGTCGAGGTCGATCAGATCCGTGCAGACCGCATCGAGGAACGCCCTGTCGTGACTGGCCAGCACAACCGTTCCCGGCAGGCTGCGCAGTTGCTCCTCCAGGAATGCGGCCGCGTCATCGTCGAGGTGGTTCGTCGGTTCGTCGAGCAACAGCGCGGACGGCCTGCGGACCACCAGCGCGGCCAGCGCCAGCCGCCCGCGCTGGCCGCCGGAGAGGGAGGCGAGGGTGCGGTCGTGCGCGACGGAGCCGAGGCCCAGCCCGGTGAGCACCATCTCCGCCCTTCGGTCGGCATCCCACGCCTCGTGGCGCTGCGCCCGTTCCAGGCTCTCCGCGTACTCGGCGAGCAGATCGTCGTCATCCGGCGCGGCCGCGAGAAGCCCGGAAAGCCGGTCGATCTCGGCGAGATCTTCGCGGGCGTCGGCCAGCGCGTCGTCGAGCACACCGGCCACTGTGGACTCTCGAGCGAACGGCATCTCCTGGCGGAGGTAACCGAGATCCGGCGGACGCTGCACGCTGCCGCGGTCGGGCCGGTCGACCCCGGCGAGCACGCGCAACAACGTGGACTTCCCGACGCCGTTCTCACCGATCAACCCGATGCGGCGGCCCGGAGCCGCCGTGAGCGAGACGCCGTCGAGCACCCGCCGGTCACCGAGCACGCGCACGACGTCGTGCGCGATCAGAGCTGCTTCGACCATTGCCGTGGCCCGGCTCACCGGGTCGCGGCGGGCGCGGCCGTTTCCAGCAGCCGACCGGATTCGAGCCGGAGCCACCGGTCCACCCGGATCTCGCCCAGGAAGCGCTCGTCGTGGCTGACGACGACGAACGCGCCGCGGAAGGCGTTGAGCGCGCTCTCCAGCTGACCGGCGCTGACCAGATCGAGGTTGTTCGTGGGCTCGTCCAGCAACAGCAGCTGGGGCGCGGGCTCGGCGAACAGGATGCAGGCCAGCGTGGCGCGCAGGCGCTCCCCGCCGGAGAGGACCCCGACCGGCAGGTGCACGCGCGAGTCGCGGAAGAGGAAGCGGGCCAACAGGTTCATCCGCTGCGAGGGCGGCATCGCCGGCGCGAACGCCGTCAGGTTCTCGGCGATGGTGCGATCGTCGTCGAGCAGGTCCAGGCGCTGCGACAGGTAGGCGATCCGGCCGTCGGCCCGCCTGACGTCGCCGCTGCCGGGTTCCAGATCACCGTTGATGATCCGCAACAGGGTGGACTTCCCGGCGCCGTTGGGGCCGGTCAGGGCGATCCGCTCCGGGCCGCGAATCGCCAGGTCGATCCCGTCCCCGGCGAACAGCGCCCGGTCGTCGTGCCCCACCCGCAGCCGTTCGCCCAGGAACAGGGTCCGGCCCGCGGGAACCGCGGTCTGCGGGAGCTCCAGGCTGATCTTCTGCTCTTCCCGCAGCGTTCGCTCGGCCTGGTCCAGCCGGTCCTTGGCCGCGCTCAGGCGCGCGGCGTGCGTGCCGTCGGCCTTGGCCGCCGACTCCTGCGCGTTGCGCTTCATCGTGCCGGCGAAGATCTTCGGCAGCCCCGCGTTTCCGAGGTTTCGCTGGGCATTGCTCGCCCGGCGGGCGGCGCGCTCGCGCGCCTGCTGCATCTCGCGCTTCTCGCGCTTGACCTCCTGCTCGGCGTTGCGGATGTTCTTCTCCGCGACGTCGCGCGCGGCCTGGACGGCCTGCTCGTAGTCGGTGAAGTTCCCGCCGTAGAAGTTGACTTCCCCGCTCTCCAGCTCGGCGATGCGGTCCATCCGGTCGAGCAGCGCGCGGTCGTGGCTGACCACGAGGAGGCAGCCGTGCCAGTCGTCGAGCACGTCGTAGAGCTTGCGGCGCGCGTCGAGGTCGAGGTTGTTGGTCGGTTCGTCGAGCAGCAGCACGTCCGGGCGCTTGAGCAGCTGCGCCGCGAGCCCCAGGGAGACGATCTGCCCACCGCTGAGGGTGGCCAGGCGGCGGTCGAGCCCGATCTCGCCGAGGCCGAGGCGATCCAGCTGGGCGCGGGTGCGCTCTTCGACGTCCCAGTCGTTGCCGATGGTGGTGAAGTGCTGCTCGTCGACATCGCCCGACTCGACCGCCGTCAGGGCCCGCAGGACCGCGGTGATCTCCAGGACGTCGGCCACGGTCCGCTCGCCGGTCAGCGGCAGGTCTTGCGGGAGGTAGCCGAGCACGCCGTCGACGGTGGTGCTGCCGGCTTCGGGCCGCAGCCGCCCGGCGATGAGCTTGAGCAGGGTCGACTTCCCAGCCCCGTTCGGGGCGACGAAACCGGTGCGGCCGCCGGGAACGGTGAAGGAAAGCCCGGCGAAGACGGGGGAGTCGTCGGGCCAGGAGAAGGACAGGCCGGACACGACGATGCGATTGTCGGACATGGGTGAGACCTCAGTTGGGTGAGTGCGGGCAGAACTTGGCCCCGCAGAAGAGGAATGGACGACGGCATGGCCCTGCGGCGTCGCTGTCAGCAGCGTGCCGAGAGCCTGCGAGTCCGGGGATCACCCGGAGATGTCGTCTTCACCCACCACGTCGAGTCTCCTTCACGATGACTTCGCCCCGAGATTAGCAGCAGCGTCCCGCGCGGGTCGTGCGGCGATAAGCCAGGCGACACTTTTGGGCAGCGGCCGCGGCTTCGCCGGGGAGCCGTGTTAGCTTTCCGCGCATGCTCATCGAGGTGGACAGACTCCGGTCGCCGAGCCGCTGACGGCCAGCGACGCCCCTACCACCGAACGCACCTTCGCCCCCGAGCGTTCCGCTGCGCCTATTCGGCGCGGTCGCATGCTGCGCGGGTTCACCGCCGCGCGCACCGGTCTCGGCGTGCGGTGAAGGATGCGCTGACTTCCAGGAGCAATCCATGACGCCCGAAGAACCTCGGCAGCCGTTCGATCCAGAACTGGCCGCACTGTTACCCGCCCTCGAAGGCCACGTTCCGGTCGGCATGACGCCGGACCGGTTGGAGCACTTCCGCACGCTCCACTTCCCCAGCATCGACGAGCAGATCGGCGACCGCCCCGTCAAATGCGTCAGCCGCACGATCCCCGGCTACGGCGGGGCGGAGATCGAGGTCTCCGTCATCTCCCGCGAGGACCACTGCAGCCGCGGGCCCGGGATCTACCACATCCACGGCGGCGGCATGGTCATGGGAGACCGGTTCTCCTCCGTGCACCCGCTCATCGATTGGGCGCTGAAGTACGACGCCGTGGCCGTCACGGTCGAGTACCGGCTGGCTCCGGAGCACCCCGACCCGATTCCCGTCGAGGACTGCTACGCGGGCCTGCAGTGGATGGCGGACAATTCGGATGATCTTCTCTTCGACCGTGATCGCCTGGTGATCTTCGGCGGCAGCGCCGGAGGCGGCCTCGCTGCCGGCACCACGCTGCTGGCTCGCGACCGCGGCGGGCCGAAGCTCCTCGGGCAGCTGTTGCAGTGCCCGATGATCGACGACCGGAACGAGACCGCGTCGTCGCACCAGTACGACGGGATCGGCGTCTGGGACCGGACGAGCAACCTGACGGCGTGGACCGCGGTCCTGGGCGAGCGGCGGGGAACCGCCGACGTCTCGCCGTACGCGGCGGCGGCCAGGGCCACCGATCTCAGCGGGCTTCCGCCGACGTTCATCGATGCCGGCTCGGCCGAGGTGTTCCGGGACGAGGACGTCGCCTTCGCGAGCGCGATCTGGGCAGCCGGAGGCGATGCGGAACTCCACGTCTGGGGCGGAGCCTTTCACGGATTCCACGACATAGCACCGGAATCCGCGCTGGCCCGGGCCTGCATCGCGGCCCGCGAATCCTGGCTGGAGCGCCTGCTCCGCCATTAGCGGATCGTGGCGAGCAGCCCGGCCGGACCGCCGCGCGGGGAGGAACTACCGCCGCGCGGCGGCCTAGCGCAGATGACGGCTCACATCGCCGACGAAGCGGATGCGGACCCGCCGCTCCGCGAACCGCCATCGCCCGTCACGGCGCTCGAACCGATCGTGGTACCGGCCGGCCGCGATGGGTTGCAGCGGCAGATCGGGAAGTGCCTGCAACACGGTCACGTACGAGCGCGCGACCGCCGTGTCCGCCTGCTCGTCGAGCTCGATCGCGATGTTGGACACGACGTGCTGTGTCCTCGGCGTGCCGTCGTCGTAGACGATCACGGTGTCCTGGAGCATCTTCTCGATCGCTTCGCGGCCGCGCACCTCCGCGCGGCCGCCCATGAAGGTGGCGTCGGCCAGCAGGCGGCCGAGCCCGGCGAAATCGCCGTCGTCCACGAGCTCCGCGTAGCGCGCGATCAGGTTCTCGATGGCGCGGTAGCTAGACGCCGGATCGGCGGGCATGCGGGTGGATGTGGACATGGTCTGCCTCCACGTGGGACGAGTTCGAGCAGCTGGCTGGGTTCAGTCCTCGAAACCGCGGAAGACCCCGTCGGAATCGGCGGCCTCATGGAACTCCTCCAGATCCATGTTCGCCATCGACAGGTTGTTCTCGATGCCGATGGCCTCCTCGGGCAGGCACCGGAAGTCGATGCGCTCGTTCTCGTCGCTGACGCTGACGATCCACACCGGATGCTCGGGATCGGTGATGGTGGTCTTGTCGACCACGAAGAGCGCCCCGCGCTCGGGGTCGGTCAGCTCGTAGATCTGCTCCTTCGCGAGCCCGGCGTAGGCGGGGTCGTCGACGATCAGGTACTCGGCGGTGAACTCGTCCTCGTCCTCCGGCGTCGGCCCCTGCATCCGGCTCAGCACGGACCGCCACACGGCGTCGTCGCTGAAGTCGGTGCGGACCAGCAGCATGTCGGAGTTCTCGTCCCAGGTCGGGAAGGGCTTCATCGGTTTCCTTCGGGATTCGGCTCTCTCGGACCCACGCTATCCAGGGCGGATGGACGATTCGTCGACGGCGGGCGGCGATCCGCATACGACGCATATACGGTGCGTCATTCCGCCGTGACGTACTCGGTGAACATGTCACCGACCAGCCGGACCGATGCGGGCCCGCCGGGGTTGAACAGCACGTCCACCTGATACTCCTGGAGCAGGTCGCTGAGCTCCACCGCGGTGACCTCGGCGCGCCAGTCGTCGGCGTGCACCCGGTGCCGCTGCGCGGGAGCGGTGGACACCAGCAGCGACGGCACGTCGTCCGGCGACGGCGCGATGATGGGCCGCCCGGCCGCGTCGAGCGCCACGTCGAACACGCTTTCCTTCAGCACGGCGAACAACGCATCCGAGTCGATCTCGCCGCGCACCAGGAGCTGGAGCGTCGCGTCCACCGGGTCGGTCGGCGATCCCGGCTGGGACGGCACGTAGTCGGGGTTCGCGCGGAACCTCCCGACAGTGCCGTCCGCGGTCACCAGCCACCCCCCGACGACCGCTTCGAGCGGCGGTCCCTGAACTTCCACCTCCTGCTCCGCTGGGCCGTCGGACACCTCCTCCGTCGCGTCGCCCTCCCGGGCGTTCTCGGCGAACTGCGCCTGCCATGCGGGGTCGATCAGGAACACCCACTGGTCCTCGGCGGGCCGGCCGTCGTTTTCCGGTGTCGTCATGTCGAGCTCTTCTCGTCGTAGTCCATTGCGGGATTGACGTCCCGCACGCCTTCTATTGCGGTGCCTGCCAGGGCGGTGGCTCGTCAGGATCGCGGAACAGGTCCTGCAGCAACAAATCCATCGCCTCGAGCGACTGGGTGTCGCCCTGGGCTTGCAGTCGTTCGAGATCGTGCTGGATCTCGGCCGCCCATGCCTCTGGATCCCACCCTGCGGCGTCCCAGACGTCCGCAGCCCGCGACAGCTCCGCCAACCAGCTCGCCACCACGTCGTCGTCCTGTTGCTCTTGCCTCTCCCCTGCCGTCTCCGCAGCCAGATCGTCGTCAAGCAGGTTGTCGCCGAACAGATCGTCTTCATCAGCCAGATCGTCCCCGAACAGATCGTCCTCACCGGGTGCATGATCGCCCTGAAGAAGCCGGTCCAACCAATTGTCCTGCGCCGCTGTCACGGGGCCGGAGGATGGCAAGTGCTGCCCGTCCGGCAACGCCGGGGACGCCGGGGACGCCGGGGACGCCGGGGACGCCGGGGACGCCGCAGTCTGTTCCGCCTGAACGGCTCCGCTCGGAGCATCCCCGCTGGGTTGGAACATCGGGGCGGGAATCCGGAGCACGACCTGGACGCGGTGCAGGTTCCACCTGCGCGGGCTGACCCCGGTCGGCCCGTCCTGCAGCCACTGCTCGCTTCGGGACGTGAATTGCGGACGGGTAGAGCCAGTTGCCCAGACCCTGAGCGAGTTGGCCACGGCGTCGGCGTGCACGGCACCCAGCGGACCGTACCCGGTCACCTCCACGCGCCCCCTTTCCCGCGTCTTCATCATTGGCAGCGGTGCGGGCAAGGCGGCGAGGGCGTCGATGATGGGCGCGAATCGGGATCGCCACCGGGTGAGCGCGGGTCGAACGCCGCGCGGATCGTCGGGCAGGAGCACCTGCCAGGCCCGCATTCGCACTCCCCGCTTCAGGTCCTGGCGTTCCCCGATCTGGACCTCCTGCTGCACCGGCGCCTGGTCGTCCGCCTCTGCCACGGACAAGGTGCCCATCCAGTGGTCGACGCCGTGGTGCTGTTCGTCCAGCCGGACGAGGTGGACCGGCCGCGCGTCGTCGGAGAACGCCAGCCTGGTGATGCTGCCGTCGTGGTTGTGGACGCGGAGGTCGATCCCGAACAGCCGGGCCGCGAGCGCCGGGAAGTGGTCGCCCGCGATGTTGCGGTACGAGCCTTCGGCGGCGATCAGCTGGATGAACCGTTCGCGCTGCTCGTCCGTCGGACCCGGGAGTCCGGGCTGGGAACTCGTGTTGCCGATGGGCAGGTTCTGCACGTCGGCGTCGAGCCCCTCGGTCCAGAGCAGGCGGCTTTGCGGCGGCGCTTGCAGGTCGTCCCGCAACGCCTGCGCGACCTGTCGGCGGATCGATGACGCCGGGCGGGGCCAGCCCGCTTCGTCGGTCAAGCCCGCCGCGATGGCCAGTGCGTGCGGTAGGCAGTTCCCGTCGGCGGGGACGTCGACGGCCAGCAGTCCGTTCCGCACCAGGCTTTCCGCCTGCGGCAACGGGAGTTCGGCCGATTCGCGACCGTTGAGCAGCGCGCCGAAACCGGTCCGCCGCAGCGCTTCGCGGAGCACAGGCCCCACCCGCAGGCTCGGATCATCGCGGAGATCGTGCAGGATCTGCCCCACTGGTACGACCGTGTCACCCACCTCGATCGTGGCGTCCTTCTTGGGGAGGCGACGTTTGTCCGCCGCTCCCTGGAGGGAGCGTGTGCCCAGTTGGAGGAGGGCCGCAGCGGCGACACTTTCTCCGGGGCTCTCCCCATCGCGGATGGCTGGTGGCACGATCTCCAGCGGCGCTTCGCCGCGGGCGCCGGACGGGAGCCGACCGGCCAGCAACCAGCCGTATCCCCGCTCTTGCAGCGCTTCCCGCTCTTCGGGGCCGACCCGCAGGCGCGGGTTCTTGCGGAGCGAGTTCATGTGCTCCCCGATGGGTAGCAGCCCGCCCTCCAGCTCGACCTCGGCATCCCGCTCGGGCAGCTTGCGATTCTCGCCGGGGAACGCCGGAGTCCACTCGCCCAGCCCGCGGACCGCCGCGGCGTACTCCGCCGAACTCCACCTGTTGTGAGCGGTCGGCCCCGCGGTTCGAGACCTGATGTCCAGGATCCAGCCATACCCGCTTTCCCGCAACAGGTTTCGGAACTCCCTGGGCACCGTCAACCGCGGATCGCCCACGATGTCGTACAGGCGCTCACCGAGCGGAACCAGCCTGTCCCCCACCTCAACGGCCAGGCCCCATTCCGGTAGTGAACGATTCTCCCCGGGGAACGCCGGAGTCCACTCACCGAGCGCGCGAAGCGCCGCAGCGTAATCCTTCCAACTCCAGATGCTTCGTACCGCGGGCGCATCCGCGGGGCGCCGATTGTACAACAGCCACCCGAAACCACTTTCCAGCAACGCCGCCCACAACTCGGGGCCCACCCGCGCGGCGGGGTCCGCGCGCAGGCGGAACAGGTGGCGACCGATCGGCACGAGCCTGCCCGCCACCTCGATCTCGGTGCTTTCCTTGGGAAGTGGTCGCATTTCGCCGGGCGACGACGGTGTCCACTCGCCCAGGCCGCGGACCGCCGCGGCGTACTCCGCCGAACTCCACCTGTTGTGCGCAACCGGCGGCGGGGCGGGACGCCGCTCAGGCAGCAACCAGCCGAAACCGCTCTCCTGCAAGACGCGTCGCAGTCCGGGCGGCACCTTGATGTCCGGATCGCCCGCGAGGTCGTACAGGTACTCACCGAGCGGAACCAGCCTGTCCTCCACCTCGACGTGCAGGTCCGAGTCCGGCAACGGACGATTCTCCCCTGGGAAAGCCGGAGCCCACGGGCCCAGTGCCCGAAGCGCCGCGGTGTAATCCTTCGCGCTCCGGCCGATCCGGGGAGGAGGGGTTTCGACCGGCTGCTTGTTGACCAGCAACCAGCCGAAACCGCGCTCCTGCAACGCTTCCCACAGCTCAGGCCGCACCTGCAGGTCCGGGTTGTGCTCCGGGTCCTTCCGGAGGTTGTGCAGGTGCTGGCCGATCGGCACCAACCGGCCTCCCACGTCGATCTTGCGCCTCTTCGTCGGCAGCGGCCGGTTCTCGCCGGGGAACGCCGGCGTCCACTCGCCCAGGCTGCGGACCGCTGCGGCGTACTCCGCCGAACTCCACCTGTTGCGGGTCTTCTTGCGGGCCGGCTGCCCCTGCTCATCGCCGGGTTCTTCTTCCCTCGGACGCCGCTCTCCCGCGCCCTCGCGCGGCAGGTCACCTCGGTCGTCGCCGGGCGCGTCGGAGAGCTGCTGGGCGTTCACATGGGCCGAGGTGACCACTCGGGGCAGCTCGTGAGCCCGGCCCGGCGTGGGCGGCATCGGCTGCGGCACGATGCTGACGACGACCTGGACGGCCTCCCCGCGGCCGGTCGATCCCGGCAGCACCTGCCCGGTCATGTGCTCCTCGTCCACGATGCGGTTCGCCTCGATCGGCCGTGTTCCTTCCGGGGTCAGTTCTTCGAGCCCGGACGCCAGCAGCCGACGCAGGTCGCTCGCCACCAGCTGCGCCAACCGCAGGCCCGTGCGGCTCGCGGACTCCGGTGACGCTTCGGCCTGCGACGCGTGCACGAGCCCGGTGACCCGGACTATCGGTGGTGTGACGCCGTCCGCGTCGTCGTCTACGGCGGTCTCCGCCAGTTCGCGTGCGAGTCGTTGCAGGTCGGACGGGTTCTTGATCCGCTCGGTCGATGTCTCGAAACGGATGCCGACCGGTTCGATCTGGTCCATCTGGTCGATGCCCGGCGAGCGCAGGGGCATCGACGTGTCCAGCGGCACCAGTTCGACCGGTCGCCGGTGTTCTCCCGTGCCGTAGTCCCACGTCGAGGGTCCGGTCACGGTGTAGCGGGATCGAGCGAGTTCGCTCAGGCGCAATCGCGACCACGTGTTGTCGGGCCCGAGCTTGCGATCCGTGACCGAGTGCACTTCCGGCAAGGCCGTGGGATTCGAGGCCACGTATGCCAGCACCGCGGCGGCCACCAGGTCGGGCCGGTCGTGACCCGCCGCCTCGGCGTGCAGGGCGACCAGGTCCAGGTCGCCGCCTCGTTCCGGCACCGAATCGCGCAGGCCGCCGACGATGCCGCGCATCAGGTCCACTGTGGCCGCTCGGTCGTGCAGCGTGATCTTCGCGCCCACCTCGCGGTTACCGCTCGGTGCGTACTGCCAGTCCGACAGCAACGCCGAGACGAGCTCGACGACCACCGCGTCGTCGTCCTCGGCGGTGGTCGTGCCGAACGTGGTGAAGTGGCCACCGTCTGCGACGAACACCAGCGGGGCCTCGTCGCGGATCAGGCCCATGCCCCAGGCGACGGCCACCAGATCGGAGCCCGCCACCACCCGGCGCCCGCTGCCCGGGTCGAATGCCGCCTCGAAGTCGTGGGCGAACCCGCCCACGCCTGGAAGCGCCCCCGCCGAACATGCGATCAGCAGGACCAGCCCGCCCGCCGGTTGGCTTCGGACGGCGTCGACGGACCTCGCGACCTGCGCGCTGGTCGCGCCATCGATCACGACGTCTCCGATGCCGTCGGCGTAGAAGGCTCCTTCGCGAGAAGTGGAGTGCCACATCAGGATTCGCGCGTCGGTGGAGTCCAGCCCGGGCAGCCGGACCGGCAGATATCGCCCGGTCTGGCCGAATTCCATCAGGAACACGGCATTGGCACGCTCCCTGCTGCCCACCCAAGCGATCCCCTTCGGACTACTCCTGACCTGCCCGGTGAAACTCGCGCCCGCGACCTGCCCGCGGTACTCCAGCGGCTTCACCACGAGCTGCTCAGCGGTGACCTTCCGATCACGTTCGGCGTAGTCTCTGGCGTTCAAGAAGTGCGCGCCCGAGTCGGCCGGGATGTCCCGGTTCGCCAGGCTCCGCAGCGCACCCCGGCGATGCTGGAGGTCCAGTTCAAGCAGGTTCGACCAGGTCGGATCGACGGTGGTCGGGCTACCGGCCGGTGCCCTGGAGACGCCGAGCAGGTCCAGGAGGCGCTGGGTCAGCACGGGTGGGCTGTCGTTGGCACGCCAGCGATCGCGCTTCGGCGGCGCGGTCGATCCGGGTGCTTCCAGCGGCACGCGGAAGTCCGCGGCACCGGCGTCATCCGCCCGCACGACCTTCAACCGCAACTGATCACCGCTGGCGGGTAGTTCGAGGCCCTGGTTGAAGTGCTCGGCGACGGTCGCCAGCAGAGTGGACCAGAACCGCCGCACGTCGTTCCACGTGGCGCCCGGTGCGACGTCCATGA
This sequence comes from Saccharopolyspora shandongensis, assembly GCF_900106995.1. Classification (GTDB taxonomy): domain Bacteria; phylum Actinomycetota; class Actinomycetes; order Mycobacteriales; family Pseudonocardiaceae; genus Saccharopolyspora; species Saccharopolyspora shandongensis. The sequence continues at coordinate 77,891 of NZ_FNOK01000030.1, read as the reverse complement.
AGAGCCGGAGGGAGAATTCCCGCACCCAGACCCCCGGTCGGACCTCGATCCGGCGCACCCGGTGGTGGCTCGGGTTCCCGGTGCTGGGCGAGGGCTCGCGGATCTCGTTGACCGGTGCGTGCGCCCGGACCACGTCGATCTCGGCGTCGGTCACCACCTCGACGCCCGCCCGGGGGCGCACCACCGCACCGAAACCTCTTTCGAGGGCGGCTAGGCTCCGGTCCTCGACGCGCACGGTGACCACGACTCCGCGCTCGCCGTCTCCCGCGACCTGGCCGGAGATGTCAGCCTCAGGCACGATCCGCTGCGCCGAGACCGGCGCGGTATCCCCGAGAGCCGACAGGTTCGCGTTCAGCAGGGTGCGCAGGCGCTCGGCGGTCTCCTCGGCGCTGCGCTTGCCGCTGTCCGCGTCCGAGTTGTAGCCGACGACCGTCACCACCGGGTGCGCCGTCCCGCCCAGCTCGTGGGCGGTCTCGGCCACCCAGCGGACCAGTTCTTCGACGGCGGTCTGCCCGGCGTCGAGCGAGAGCGTCACAGTGGGATGGGCGAAGGCCGCTAGGTCGATCCTGGTCACACCCTGCGCTCCCCAGGGGAGCAGGCGGGCCGTGCGGGTCAGCCGGTCCGTCCACTCGCCCTTGCCGGTGATCTTCAGCAGCGATCTCGCCATGCCGGACAGCGGCACCTCGATCCAGCCGGAGTCGGCGTGCCGCCACCGGTCGGTAACGGCCCGCACGACCGAGCGGAAGCCGGTTTGCGCCGACAGGTACAGGAGGGCCGCCGAGTAGGCCAGTTCCGTTTCGGCCTCGCTCGGTCGCGGCTCTGTGCGATCGAGTTCCTGGTCGATCTTCGCGAGGTCCAGCACGCCGGAACCGACCACCAGCTTCCGCGACCGCGTGGCGATGGTGCGGGCGATGCCGATCACCCGGGCCAGGTCGGGCCGGGTGTCGCCGGTCTGCGGGCGGGCGAGCGCCATCGCCACCGCTTCCAGATCGGACACCGCGCCGAAGAACTGCCAGTTGTTGTCCGTGATGACGGCCGCGGGTGGAAGCGCAGAGCCCGGTGCCCCCGTGGACGGCTCAAACTTGGCGGATGCCGCGTAGATCGTTGCCCGCAGGCTCTCATCCGCGGCGGCATCCGCGAACAGCGCCGCCGCCTCGGACGAACCTCCGTCGAGCAGGAGGACGATCGCCCTGAGCGGGGCGCCGGGCTCCGCGCTCGCCCGGGCGAGCGCGGACGATTTGACGACCGCCCGTGCGAGCGTCTGCACGTCGACCTCGACGGATTCGATCCGGCCGTCGATCTCCACCGGGAGCTCGCCGTCCCACCCGCGCAGGTCCACCACGAACGCGCGCGAACCGGTCGCCATCGAGTAGGTCCAGGGCGATGGCACGTCGAGCTTCGGCGCCAGCCCGCCCTCGACCCGGCCGACCACGATCGTCCGGTCCAGGCCGCCCGAGTCGAGCCACGCCGCCAGCTGCGCGGCGGACGTCTCGTCGCCGAAGGTGACTCCGCCGATGCGCCGGTCATCGCCGGTGACCTGCCGGAGCCGCACGTCACTCACCCGGAACTCGTGGTGCCGGCCGTCGGCGGTGCCGACGAGCGTGACCGCCACCTCCGGGATCGTGGTGGCGCCGGTCTCCGCCACGGACTCAGTCGCCTCGTCGGCCACGAGCAGCTCATCCGCTGGAACATCGGCGAAGGTCGTGGGACCGGCGCTATCCGCGGACAGCGTTTCCGGTCCTGCGGGTGGGAACTCGATGGTGATCGTGACCCGTCGTTCCCGCCCGGGGCGGCCGGGCGCGGCCTCCAGCTCCCCGGAAACCAGGGTGCCCGGCACGAGCTTGTTCACGTCGACCAGGCGGATTCCTCGCGGCGGCAGGGCCTCCAGGTGGTCCGCGATCTTCTGCATGAGCAGACCCCGGACCTGGTGCGCGCGCACCTCGCCGTCGAGCTTCGCCATCTCGACGTCCGCAGGCACCTTCGAAGCAGTCCAGGAGAATCCGGTGACTCCCGCGGCGGGCAGCGGGCGGCCGGCGCCCACCAAGCGCATCACCAGGTCGGCCAGCGTGCTGGCGCGGAGGTCCAGCACGCTCTCGGAGTCCGGGGTGAGCTGACCGGACTCGTCGAAGTAGACGTGCGCGGGCACGGTGGAGCCGTCGTGCACGAACTCGTCCTCGTCGTTGGCCGGTGAGGGCGGGGGCGCGAGCTCGGACAGCGGCAGCCGCTGCCACAGACCACGCGAGGGCACCTGGCCCGTCACCGACCGGAACGGGGGGAAGTCCAACCGGTGGGTCACCAGGTACACCAGCGCCGCCGCAACCAGCACATCGGGCCGTTCGTGCCGCCCCGACAGCTCCTCGTTGAGCGACGCGAGGTCGAGATTCCCGCGACTCTCGTGCAGTCGACGACGCAGCCCGTCCACAGTGGAGCGTAGTAGGTCCAGGGTCGCGTGCCGGTTGGTGAGCCGGACAACTTGACCCGCCGGAGCCGGATCCGACGCCGCGTACTCCCACCCCATGTTCAGCGCCGCTACCAGCTCGGTCACGACCAGCCGGTCATCCGCGGCGGTCGTGTCGCCGTAGACGTTCAGATGCCCGCCATCGGCTACGACGAGCGACGGCGTGCTGCCGTCGAGCAGCCCCGGCCGTGGCGGCCAGAGCTCCATAACCCGGGTGCTGCCCACCACCCGGGCCTTGAGATTCCTGGCGTGGAGGAGCATCGCGACGTCGTGGGCGAAGCCGCCCATCCGGTGCCCGGCGGTCGAGCAGGAGACCAGTACCACCAGTGCGCCGTCCGCGAGGTCTCGCAGCATCCCGCTGGCCACGAGCGTGTCGGCGAACGCCTGGGCCTCGACGTGGACCTTCCCGATGCCGTCGACCTCGATGCTGCCGGCGTCGGGGGTGCCGTGGAACGCGAAGACCAAGGTGGAATCGTCGTCCAGGCCGGCGAGCCGGGCCTGCATTTCCCGCCGGGATGCCGATTCCCGCAGGAACAACGCGGTCGAACGCTGCCGCAGCGAGATCCACTCGCGCGTCCACGGCACCTGCGTGAAAAGCGCCCCGACGAGCTTGCCGTCACGCAGCACGGTCGTGCGAGCCACCTGGTCGACTGCGAACTGGCGGAGAGAGCGAACGGAGTCCCGCCCCGAAACCCAGGTCTGGTCGTCGTCGATCTGCACGTCGTCCAGCCGCAGGCCCTTCAGCCCACCCGCGACTTCGAGGTCCTCCAACGCCGCAACCTGCTGCGACGTCAGCGAATCACCCGACCACGGCTCGGCAGCGGTGTCGTCGAACGCGCCCAGCAGATCGGCGACGTGTTGCGCGAGCACGTGCCTTCTCTCGTCGAGCCGCCAAGTGGTGCGGCCTGCGGGCCCGGCGGCGCCATCCGGCCGGATGGACACGTGGGCGTGCGCATCATCGCGCTTCTCGACGGGAATCAGTTGCACCCGAACCTGATCCCCGCTCTCGGGCAACCGGGTCCGCTTGTTGAACATGTCCTCGACGCCTGAAGCGAGTCTGCTCCAGAACCCTCCCTGCTTCTCTCGGGAGATCTCCGCGTCGAATTCCGCGGACAACCGGAGGGTGAACTCCCGGACCCAGGCTGCGGGCCGCACCTCCATCCGTCGCACGTCCAGGCGCACCGGGCCCCGGGGACCGTCCGTGCGCACCCGGTTGAGCGGGGCGGCCGTCCGGAACATGTCGATGACGTCGACCTTGGCACGAACGGCAGGTCGCGCAGCAACTGCGGCGGACGCAAGGCCGTCCCGCTCGTCCGGATGAGCCTGGTCCGGAGCAGACAAGGCGGTCCCCGACTCCGGGTTGAGCGACGCGAGGTCGAGATTCCCGCGGCTTTCGTTCAGCCGACGACGCAGTCCGTCCACAGTAGGTGGGAACTCGATGGTGATAGTGACCCGTCGTTTGAACGAGTCGCTGCCCCCGCGGTCGCCGGGCATCGACCAGATGGACCGGTTCGAAGCGGTCGGCATCCGCCCGGAAACCCGGGTGCCGGGCACGAGCTTGTTCACGTCCACCAGGCGGATTCCTCGCGGCGACAGCCGTTCCAGGTGGTCCGCGATCTTCTGCATGAGCAGACCCCGCACCTGATGCGCGCGCACCTCGCCATCGAGCTTCGCCGCCTCGACGTCCGCGAGCACCTTCGACGCGGTCCAGGAGAATCCGGTGACACCCACGGCGGGCAGCGGACGGCCCGCACCCACCAGACGCACCACCAGCTCCGCCAGCGTGCCGGCGCGGAGGTCCAGCACACTCTCGAATTCCGGGGTGAGCTGACCGGATTCGTCGAGATCGACGTGCGTGGGCACGGTGGAGCCGTCGTGCACGAACTCGTCCTCGCCACCGGCCGGGGAAGGCGGCGGAGCGAGCTCGGACAGCGGCACCTGCTGCCACAGGCTGCGTTGCCCCCGCGACGCCTGGCCCGTCACCGACCGGAACGGGGGGAAGTCCAACCGGTGCGTCACCAGGTACACCAGCGCCGCCGCGACCAGCACATCCGGCCGCTCGTGCCGACCCACCAAGTCCTCGGCAAGGGACTCGACGTCGAGATTTCCCCTACCCTCGTGCAGCCGACGAGACAGTCCGTCCACAGTAGAGCGCAGTAGATCCAGGGTCGCGTTCCGGCTGGCGAGCTGGACGACTTGGCCCGCCGGGGCCGGATCCGACGCCGCGTATGCCCAGCCCAGGTTCAGCGCCGCCACCAACTCGGTCACGACCGGCCGGTCGTCTGCGGCGGTCGTGGCCCCGTAGACGTTCAGATGCCCGCCCTCGGCGACGACGAGCGACGGCGTCTTGCCGTCGAGCAGCCCCGGCCGTGCCGACCGGGAAACCATGATCTGGGTACCGCCCGCCACCCGGACCTTGAGATTCCTGTCGTGGAGGAGCATCGCGACGTCGTGGGCGAATCCGCCCATCCGGTCCCCGGCGGTGGAGCAGGAGGCCAGCACCACCAGGCCGCCGTCCGCGAGACCTCCCAGCATCCCGCTGGCGATGAGCGTGTCGACGAAGGCCGGCGCCCGGACGTCGACGGCACCGATGCCATCGACCTCCAGGCTGCCCGTGTTGTGGCTGCCGTGGAGCACGAAGACCAACGTGGAGTCATCGTCGAGGCCCGCGAGCCGGGCGGGCATTTCCCGCCGGGATGCGGACTCCTGCAGGAAGAACGCGGTCGAACGCTGGCGCAGTGTGATCCACTCGGCGGCCGCGGGCACCGGGGTGAACAGCGCTCCGGCGAGCTTGCCACGACGTGAGAGGAGCATGCGAGCCACGTGGGCGTCGGTGAACCAGCGGTAGTTTCGAGCGAGATCCTGCCCCGAAACCCACTCCCGGTCGTCGGCTGGCACCTCGGTCAGCGGCAGGCTCGCCAGCCCGCCCGCGACTTCGAGGTCCTCCAACGCGGCGGCCTGCTGCGACGTCAGCACCGTGCCCGACCACGGTTCGGTCCCGGTGCCGTCGAAGGCGCCCAGCAGATCCGCGATGTGCTGGGCGAGCACGTACTTGCTCTCGCCGAGCCGCCAGGTGGTGCGGCCCGTGAGCTCGGCAGAGCCCGCCGGGCCGACGGTCACGTGCGCGTGCGCACCGGATGGCGCGCCCATGCGGATCAGTTGCACCCGCACCTGGTCTCCGCTGACCGGCAACCGGGTCCGGCGGTTGAACAGGTCCTCGATGCCCGATGTGAGATCACGCCAGAACGCAACCTGGTCGGCTCGTTCGATGCCGCGCTCGAACTCCACCGACAGCCTGAGACCGAACTCCCGGACCCATGAGCCGGGCTGGACCTCCATCCGGCGCACGTCGACGCGCACCGGGCCTCGCGGGCCATCCGCGCGGATCTCGTTGAGCGGCGCGGCCATCCGGAACCTGTCGATGTCTCCGACGAAGGCGTGGGCGGCGGGCCGCGAGGCCACGGCCGCCGACAGCGAGTGCTCCCCGGCGGGCGGGAGGCCGCCCGGGTGAACCTGGTTCGGAGCCGACAAGGCGGTACCCGACTCCGCGACGTCGTCGATGCGGGCGCCGCCGGTCGCGCCGCTGACTCGGCGCGAGCCGAAGGCGGCGCGCAGTTCCTCGGATACCGCGCGGGCGTTGCCCAGCCGTTCGGCGGCCGGGCGTTGCGCGTCGAGGCGCAGCCGGTTCGCCACGAGGTAGGTGATCCCCGTGAGCACGCGGTGGTACGCGGGGGCCGTCGCCACGAAGTGCGGCGGCGCCTGGTGCCGCTCCGCCACGATCCGGCCCGCCAGCCCGATCAGGTCCTGCCTGTCGGGCTCGGCGTCCACCGCGGCCCTGGCCAGCGCGAAGGAGTACGCCCAGCGCTCTTCCACCGCCGGATCGACGGCCGGGTAGTCCACTGTGGATCGGCTGGGAAGCACGGTGGGATCGTCCGCGCCGACCACCCGGACGGAGACCGTCGCCCCCACCGGTTCGTCGGCATCCGCCACGTACCGCCCGGAAAGCGCGTCGGCCGGCAGCAGCAGGCGCAGGTCGACAGGGTGATGCACCGTCCCGGCCGGAGGCCCGAACGTCACGAGTTCGTCCGCGATCTGCTCCCGCAGGTAGTCGCGAACGGCGGTGGCGCGCTTCATCCCGGTCTCCACGCCCGACTTCTGCCGACGGCCCACCGAGCCGTGCCCGGTTCCCTCTATCTCGACCCGCAGCCGTGCGTGGCCGTCGGCGGCGAGTTCCAGCGCGGCCTGCGCTATCCAGGTAGCCAGGTTGAGCAGCTCCCGCGACTCGCGCACATCGGTTCCCAGGAAGCGGACGGTCGTCGGGGATTTGGCGTAACCGACCGGAATCCCGGCGGGCCGGTGCTCGCCCGGCGGCAACAACCGCGCCGGCCGAGACGCGCCCGGTTGGGAACCGTTGGAGGACGCCTTCCAGTTGCCCTTGCCGGTGAACTCCAGCCGGGCCTCGGCGGCCTCCGGCAGGCGGACGGGAATCCAGCGGCCGTCCTGCTGCGAGCGGTCGATCACCGCGCCGACGGCGGCGACCACGTCCGGCCTCGCCGCCAAGTGCGTCAGCGTCGCGGTCCAGGCCAGCCTGGCGGAGCGGTCCTCCGCCGGCGCGTTGAAGTGGTCCACCGCCGCGATGTCGAGCGCGCCTCCGTTGCGGCCCAGTCGCGAGGTCAGTCCGTTGACCATCTCCCTGGTGCTTCGGATGACGTTGCCGAGGTCGCCGGCGGCCTCCTGCGATGCCAATGCGGACAGCACGGCGTCCAGATCGGTCGGTTCTCCCGCAGACACCCAGGAACCACCGTCCACGACGACCGCGGCGGGCGGCAGGTTCCCGAACGGCAGGTTGGGCCCGGACAATGCCACACCGGTCGACGGGACGTACACCGTCAGGGGCGTGCCGGCCCGCCGGAATCCCTCGGCGAACACCGCAGCCACGGTCGCAGAGTCCGGGCCACCTGGTTCGAGGAGCAGGACGACCGCCTTGATCGCGTCGGCCGACTCGGTCCGCGCGCGCTGGAAGACCGCGGAACCGAGGACCGCCAAGGGCATCGATTCGAGGCCGAGCCGGATGCGCCGCGCGCCCGCGCCGGTGTGGACCTCGACGCTGCCGTTCACGCCGCGCAGGTCGACCACGAACGTCCTGATCGGATCGAATCCGGCGTAGGTCCAGGGTGACGGTTCGCTCCGCGAGCCGGAACCTCGGTCGGGGACCGAGTCCGCGGGGAGGACGATCGTGCGGTCCGCACCTGTCGAGGAGATCCAGTCGGTGGCCTGCCGGATCTCGGGCGCGCCGCCGAAGGTCATGCCGCGGGTCGAGCCGTCCACGCCCGCCAGCTCGGCGGAGACGACGTCGTGCGCCGGGAAGCCGACCACTGCGCCGTTCTCGTCCGTGCCGGACAGGTGCCTGCCCATGTCGCCGACCGGCGGCTCGCTCGGGCCGGCGTCGGGCGCGTCGGGGAGGTCCAGGGATTCCAGCAGGTGCTCGTCCGGGAACTTGCCGTCCACCGCCACGCGCTCGCGCAGTTCCTGCTCGGTGAGCGGGGCCAGCGAGCGGTACCTGCGCCAGTCGTCGTGGTACTCCAGCTCCGGCCGGGCGAACATGGCGCCGCGCATGACCTCGTGGAACGTGTGGCTGCCGGTCTGGATGAGCACAGCCAGCAGGGCCAGCCGCAGCAACCCGAAGTCGACCGGCACGCCCGCCTTGGCCGCGATCTGCGCGACGACCTGCACGATGAAGTCCGCGGTTCCCGACGTGCCCGTCCACACCAGCGCGCCGGTGCGCTGACCGGTCTGCTGCAGGGCCTCCTCCATGCGGATCGGTTTCAGCAGGAAGCCGATCCGCCAGTTCAGATATCCGTCGGGCCCCAGCGCGAGGGACCTTTCGGCGGCGCTGAGCGGCGGCTCGATTTCGTCGGGGTGGATCCGGCTGTCGAGGAAGGCGCGGTCCACGCGCGCCAGCCGCTGCGCCCTGGCCTCGGGGTCGAGCTCCGGATCTTCCAGGACGTTCAGGTACTCGTGGTAGCCGATGTCGACGGGGCGCTGTGCGTCTTCGATGGCACGGCCGGGAAGCCGCACTGCCGACTCGCCGAAGTAGCCGCTCGCCTGCGCCCGGTTGAACAGCAGGAGCACGCGCTCCCGGACGTTTCCGCCCTCGACCACGGCACGCAGGTGCTCGATCGTCTGGGGAACGCTGCCGGGCAGCACCGGTGAGCCGCCCAGCAGCCAAGCGCGGTCACGCTTGGGCGTAGTCGTCCAGATCAGGTCGGCGATCTTGCCCAGTTCGGCGTTGACCGCGGGCAACGTCGCCAAGTGGGCGGCGAGCCGCTGCTCGTAGACCTGCGCCGCCTCCGAGTACCGGATCCGGGCCAGGTCCCAGTCGGCCGCGGCGGTCGATCGGTGCGCGGTCGACGGCCCCGCGTCCGGCGACCCCGGGACCGCTTCGGACCTGCGCCCGGCGCCGGGGGCCCCGCGCGTCCGCTGCGTGCGGAAGATCCCGCGCAACTCCTCGGAGACCGCGCCTGCCCGTCCCTGCCGGGGGTGCTGCCCGTGCGCGACCGAGAGCCACACCTGATCGGCCACCACGTAGAGCATCTGGTCGTAGAGCCAGCGGTAGGCCGCCTCGTTGGGCGACAACTCCGTCCGCGCCACGGGCGGGGCCTGGTGGCGGGGCGCCATGATTTCCGCCGCCGAGCGCAGGACGTGGTCGCGCATGTGCTGCGGCAGCGCGTCGACGGCTCGCCTGGCGCGCTGGAACGTGCGCTCCCACTGCCTCGTCAGCCTCGGATCGACGGCGGGGTACGAGCCCTCCGACAGCTGTTCGCGCGGGGGTTGCGGGGCGACTGACGCCGTGACGGTGGCCCATGCCTGCGTCGAGGTGACCTGCTCGCCGGTGATTCCGGAGGTGGGCACCATCTGCCAGATGTTGATGGTCGGGAGGTTGCCGTCCATCTCGAACCGCCCGGCGTTCGCCGCGATGAGTTCGCGCAGGCGGTCCTGGACCAGACCGGCCCACCACTCACCGGTGCGCTCCGCGGGCGTCGCCGCGTAGCCGTAAGCCGTGATCGAGGCCGCGGGTGGGTGGTATCCGTCCACGCCGAGTTCGATCGTCGCTTCGAGCAGCCATCCGGCGAGGGCGCTCAGCTCCTGCGAGGGGCGGACTGCGTACCCGGTTGCCTGCTCGTGCTGGAAGGTCGCGTTGACCGGCTGCGCGATGAACCCGGCGAAGTTCACCTGCGTCGTCTCGGGTTCCTTCGGTTCGAGCAGCCGCACCGGGCGCGTCACCGACATGACCTCGTCGCGGTCGCCTCGCCGCCAGAACCCCTTGCCCTCGACGACGATGCGGACGCGAGCCGCATCGGGCAACCGCACCACCCGCCAGTTCCCGTCTTCGTCGCGGCCCATGTCGGTCATCCACCGGACGGCGCGGCGGAACTCGGGGTCGGCGCTCAGGTGTTCGATCAGCGCGATCCAGCGGAAGCTCGCGGCCCGCGCGGACTCCCCTGGCCCCCAGGAGATGGACGTCAGGTCGAGGTTCCCGGTATCCCGCACCGACGTCCACAGGACGTCGACCGCGTCGCGGACGCTTCGCACCACCGGGCGGAGGTGTTCGGGCAGCTCCACGGTGCCGGGGTCGGCCAGTTCCGCCAACACCTGGTAGATGTCGGCGCGGCGGCCGGTGTGCATCCACTCGCCACCGGCGCGGATAACCGCGGCCGGCGGCAGGAATCCCAACGGCGACCGCTGGCTCGACAATGCCACACCGGTGGTCGGCACCCACACCGACAGCTCGTAGCCCGCTCGACGCCCGGCTCTCGCGAATGCAGCCGCGGGACTCGACGAATCCGTTCCGCCCATGCCTTCGTCGACGAGCAGGACGAGCGACCCCAGCGGCGCACCGGTGTCCGCGAGCGCCCGCCGGAACGTGCCGGAACCGAGGACGGCCGAGGCGAGCGTGCCCGGCGAAATCGCGATTCGGATGTCCTCGTGCCGCCCGGGGATCGACACGTGCCCGTCGTAGCCTCGGAGGTCGACGACGAACGGACGCGTGTCCGCCAGCGACCCGTACGTCCAGGGCGACGCGATGTCGGCCCACCGGCCCGGGCGGGTGGGGGTGGCGCCGGGGGCGAGCCGCAGGGTGCGGTGCAGCCCTTCGGAGGCGGCCCAGTCCACCGCGGTACCCGCCGATCTCCGGCCGCCGAAGGACACTCCCAGGGTCGATCCGTCTGCGGCTTGGAACTCCATCGAGCGGACCTGTTCCGCGGTGAAGCGGTGCTCGCCACCGAGGTCGTCGGTCCCGGAGAGCCAGGTGACCGCGGGCCGCGAGGTGGTGTCCCGCATCTGGGCCCAGTCGAGCACCTCCACCGCGTACTCGTCGGGGAACTTGCCGCCCACCGCGACGTTGCGGCGCAGGAAGTCCTCGGTCAGCGGGTGCAGGGTGCGATACCGGCCCCAGTTGTCGTGGTATTCCAGTTCCGGCCTCGCGAAGCCGAATCCGCGCATGACCTCGTGGAACGAGTGCGCTCCCGCAGGGATGAACGTGGCCAACGCCGCCAGGCGGAGCAGGCCGAAGTCGACGGAGACGTTCGCGCGCGCCGCCACCTGCTCGACGATCCGCGCCATCCGGTGCGCGGTGCCCGAGGTCCCGGTCCACACCAGTGCGCCAGAGCGCTGGCCGAGGCGGTGCAGGCTGATGTCGTCGTCGACGTTGCCCACCATGACCGGCTCCGCCAGGCGCGCCGAATGCCAGTTGACCGTGCCGTCGGAGTGCACCCCGACGGACCGTTCGGCCTCGCTCAGCGGTGGGAAGACCTCGTTCGCCCGGGGCCTTTCGCCGGTGATCCCGTCGAGCTCCCGGAGTGCGGTGTCGCGCACCCGGGGACTCAGGGTTCGGTCGTCCAGGATCCTGACGAGCTCGGCGTACCGGTCGTTTCGGTGGAGCTGCTCGTGCTCCTGCCGATGGTTCGGAACACTGGGCGCCGAGTCACCGAGCTCGTTGACCAGCCGGGTGCGCCTCATCAGCAACCACATCCGTTCCCGGATGTTGCCGTTGCGGACCACGGCTTCGACGTGCTCGACCGTGAGTGGGACCGCACCGGCGTAGTGCTTTCGGCCTCGGGCCAGGAGGTGTCGCCGCCGGGGTGGCATGTCGTCCCACACCAGCTGCACGAGCCTGCCCACTTCCCGGTTCACGCTGTCGAGGCCGGCGAGGAAGCGGGCCAGCCTGCGCTCGAACTCCGCGGCGCGCTCCGAGTAGACGATCTGGGCCCGGGTCCAGGCTTCGCCGCTCCAGGGCCGGTAGGCGCTCGTCGACGGAACCGCGTCCGGGAGTTCGTCGACGTCTATGCGCACCGTCCGGCGGGGGTCGGCTGCGCCGGTCCCGGACTGGCTCGCGTGGTCCCGGATGGCGATGTCCTTGGCCGAAACGCCGTGCCGCGACCGGTCTCCGATCGCCCGTTCGAGTTCCTTGCGGAACGCCTTCTCCACGTCCTTGAAGCGGGAGAGCATAGCTTCGGCGGCGGAGTTGCCGGGAGTGGGTGCGAAATGCCCGGTGATGGTGATCCGGGGAAGGGGCCGACCGGCACCTGCCGCGCGGATGGCCGCCTGGGCAACCTCGCGCGCGAGCTCCTGTACCCGCTGGAGGTCCGCCGGCTGCTCGCGCAGCTTCATCACACCTGAGGCGAAGACGACCTCTACGGGAGCGATGCCCGGCGGCGGCGCGGCGTCGGGCCGCCTGCCCCGGCCGGGCGGCAGACCCCCTCGGGTCCGGCGAATGCCCAGCGGACGCGCGATTTCCCCGGCGATCTCGGCCATCGGCGTCGCGGATTCCGGCTCGCCCTCCCGCAGGGCCAGCGACTTCGCCGCGACCGACCGCACGACCAGCCCGTACAGCGCCTGGTAGTTCCGGTCCGCGGGCGTGTACGCCGTCTCGTCGAACTTCGGCAGCTGCACGACGTGCGCGACCTCGTCCGCGGCTTCGGTGATCAGGGCGGCACGCTGCTCGGACGGCAGATCGTCGAAGGCGGCCCGCTCCCACTTGTAGGCCTCGCGCAGCGCCTCGACCTGCTCGGGCGACACGACGACCCCGGACGGCGACCGCACCTCGGTGACATTCGGCGGCACATCGAAGTCCACATCGGATTGATTGGTGCGGTTGGAGGCCTGCCGCTGCAGATCCAGCTCCGCACTCCGCCACGCGGCGCGGGCGTCCTCGGCTTCCGCCGCCAGGTCGGCGATCCGCTCCTGGAACGGAACGAGATCCCGGGCCGCCTGGTCCGCCTGGGCGCGCAAGCGGTCGACGTGCGCGTCGGCTTCGGCCACCTCCGCACGCGCCGCGGCGAGCCGGGTGGCCGATTCGCTCCGCTCGGCCCGGACCCGGTCCAGCTCGCGGGCCAGGTCGTCCAGCGTGGCCGGATCGAGGTCGGCCGTTTCCTTGAAGCGGCGGTCGATGTCCGCCTCGGCGTCCGCCAGCGCCGCCATCCGGTCCTGGTGGTCGTTCTCCGCGTCGGTCAGCGAATCTGCGGCGGTCGCCCTGGCAGCGCGTGCCCGTTCCAGGTCCGCTTCCGCACTCCGAAGCACCTCGTCGAGAGGAGCTCGGTCCGCCTCCAGAGCTTCCAAGGCCCGCTCGGCCTCGCTCTCCCGCTCGCGCCGGACCTCGTTCGCGTCGAGCGCGGCCTGAGCAGCGCTCAGCACTTCCTCATGGACCGGTTCGGGCTCGATGCCTGCTTCGCGCGCCACGGCGGCCAGGTGCTCCGCCACGTCGGCCGGGTTCGCCGGATCGAAGCCCCACCTGCGGGCCTCGGCGTCCGACCGGCGGAAGTCGAGAACCACCGACTGCCCCGTCCAGCCCGATGCGGCACCGTCGAATCCCGGATCCGCGTTGTCGACGGACAAGCCGTACGAATCGCGCAGCGCGGCGTAGGCGTTCTTGTAGTTCGCCCACGCTTCGTCGGCCGTCACGGGGAATCCGTCGCGCTGCTTGGCTAGGTTCGGCACCACCTCCTCGTCACGCAGCAGGACCAGCGCTTCGTCCAGGAGTCCCGAGGATGGCCGACGGACCGAATCGAATGCGGCGGAACTCTCCGCCAACTTGGACGAGTTCCGTCCGCCAGTCCCCGGCGCAGCAAGCGATTCCGCCCGGACCGGGACCGCCTGTCCCGATGCGACGGCGGATTCCGTCCTGCTCGCCCAACTTGCGGCAGCGAGGCCGTAGCCGTTCGCACCCAGTTCGGCGGTGCCGATCTCCAGCAGCTCCGCCGCCCCGCCCGGCACCTCCACCTGGGCGTAGAGCCCGGTATCCGGTTCCACCCGGCCGGCGACCACGGCGCTCAACGGCTGCACGCCAGACGTGCCTCGCAAAGCCGTGAGCACGGCGGCCCAAACCAAGTCCGTGTGCCCCGCAGCAGCCCCACCTGCCGCCAGGTCACGCATGTCGACCAGGTTCAGCACGCCGTTTTCACGCAGGCCGGGGAGCAAGGCGTGGTAGGTCGTGAACGCGCGGTCCACCACGCTGTGCAGCGGAAGCTCGGCCGCGTAGAGCTTCCGCATGTCCTCGTGCAGAGCGCCCCAACCCTGCAGGTCACTCAGGACGGCGTCGAGTGTCGGGGTGCGGTCGCGCTCGGTGGCGATGCCCTTGAGCTCCCACTGGACGTCGGCGACGAGGTGCCCGTCCGGGCGGCGGCTCGAAGACCCGACTTTCAGGAAGCGCGCCGCGCTCTTGGGAATCGCGACCGACACGGCTCGGCCGGTCTCCGGATCCACCCGGCCGAACACCAGGGTGTGCGGGGGTCGCAGAGCGGCCGTGCGCCGCAGGGACACCATCGCGGCGACCCACACCAGGCTGTTGTTCCCCGACGCCGCGGCCTCCGTTGTCGCCTGCTCTTGCACGCGAAGCAGGTTGAGCACGCCGTTGTCGCGCAGGTCCACCAGCAGCGCGTCGTACATCTTCACGGCGCGATCCACCACGTTGAACAGCGGGAGCTCGGCAGCGTAATGCTTGCGCACGTCCTCGTTCTTGGACCGCCAGGTCCCCATCTTCTGCAGGACGTCCTGCAAGGTCGGCTGCTGCCCCGGCGAGGAGCCGCCGAACGTGATCACCGTGCCGCCCTCCGACACGACCACCGTGCGGGTGCCGTCGCTGTACTCCCACGCGCCGATCGGATGCGTTGCCGCGTTGACGACGATCTTGGGGAAGTGCGAACGCATCACCTTGTAGAAGTCGGCCGCCACACCCGAATCGCGGTCGCGAGCCGCGTTGCAGACGAGCAGGTTGATCGTGCTCAGCCTGCTGAGCCCGGCGACCGCCCGGAACTCGGGCGTCGACAGAACCGCGTTGGCCAGTACGGCACCTCGAACACCGACATGCCGCTGGTCGACCGACTCGTTCCCCTCGCCGACCACGACCTCCGCGAGACCGAACCGGACTTCCGGCCTGTTGCCATGGGTGGCGACGGTGAAGGACTCGCCCCACCCGTGCAGCTTCAGCTGCGGCGCCGGCACGGACAGGGTGTCCTCGGGCCCGGGCAACGTATCGGAGGCACCGATACCGAAGACGTTCATCCAGTAGAACGGCCGGTGGGGGCCCTCCAGGTAGTGCTGGAGGCTGGCGACCGAGGTGTCGGCGTCACCCGAGAACCCGACGCCGAGAGGGCGCCCGCTGCGGTCCAGCAGCGGCCGCCTCCGGAGCTGGCCGGTGGCGAAATAGCTGAGCCGTCCTTCCGCGTCGAGTGCCGGGAGGACCTCCTGCTCCGGTGCGGCGTACTGGGCCGGGCCCGACTCGTCGCGGTTGACATTCAGCGGGCCGAACGCCCCGCGCAGGTAGATCGCCAGCTGAATGGCGTGGCGCTCCGGGCTTGCCGAATCCGCGTCGAGGGTGAGCTGGTGCGCGACGAGGTTGACGATGTGGGCGTACACCAGGTCGTGTTCGGTGGGATTGTCGTAGTCGATCTCGCGCTCGCCGTGGTAGGTCGCGACGATCCGCCCGGCCCGCTCCGCCGCCTGCTCGGGCGCCGGCACGTCGTGCAGGCGCTCCGCGATCGCCAGCCACGCCTGGGTGTCGCCGATGTCCTCGGGCCAGTGCCCCGGCCTGCCATCGCTCGCGATGCCGCTGCCGCCGGAGATGTCCGGCACGACCCCATTGGAGGAGAACGCTCCGCTGCTGCTTGCGGAGCTGTAGCCCGACTCGTGGAGATCGCGTTCGGCACGCTCGAAGTCCGCCAATGCGGCGCGGATGTCGACGTCCTCAGAGTCGTCCTCAATGGACAGTGCCGTGCCGGGCCGGGCGCCGGGTTCGGGGGCCGCGACGACCAGAGACACCAGGTCGCGCCCGAGGCCGCGAGCCGTCCGGAGCCGGGCGTGCGCGGCCAGGTACTCGGACAGAACCACGTCGGGTGAACCATCCGTGCTCGGCGGCGCCGCGTCTCGCCGGAGGATGATCTCGCGGCCGGTCGGCGGCATGGCCAGCACGGTGACCGGGCCTTCGACCACCGCCGGATCGATCGTCACGCTCGGCCTGCCGGGCGACGAGCCCGGGCGCTGGTCCAGCACCGCCGTCAGTGCGGTGGCCACGGCTTGGCGGCGCGCCGCACCCTGGTCACCGCCGCCGCGGACCACCAGGTCCGTGGCGCCGGAGGTCACCAGGTGCGCGAAGAACTCGTCCACTGCGGGCGAATCGACGAGATCACCGTCGTCGGTGAACTCGACGACCAGCTCCGCGCCGATCGAAGGCGTCTCCGGCGGTTCCGGGACGGGCGCCGGGTGCTGCTCGGCCTCGTCGGCGAACCTGACCCGACGAGGCCGCTCGACGGCCGGCGGGGGCGCCGGTTCAGGCGCCCGGGAACCGTCGACGGTGACGATCACCTGCTCGCCCGGGTCCGCGACTGCCGAGATCTCGATGCCGAACCCGACCTGGCCGCGGCCGATGCGCGCGCTCGGGTCGAGATTCGCCTGCGCCGCCGCCAAGTTGTGGTCGATCGCGAGGGCGAGCACCGCCGCCGCGGACTCACGTCGGGCGTGCCCCAACTCCGGACCGCCGCCCTCGACCACGACCACCGGCATGGCCAGCCCGGCCCGGTGCCGGGCGAGGATCGCGTCCGCGATCTGCTCGGCCTGCGTGTTCAGCCGATCCAGATCCGCCGGGGCGGTCGTGCCCGGCTCGAAGTCGTGCGCCACGGAGCGACGCGAACCGGGGAACTGCGCGTGCTGTTCCGGGGCGGGCACAAGCGTGGCATCGAACCAGACGTCGCCCGGCCTGCCCCCGGCGAAGACCAGCATGTCCAGCAGTTCGATGACAGGGCTGTTCGCCACCGGCAGGATCGCCACGGCCCGGACGCGTTCGGCCAAGTCGGTGTCAGCGGCGATGGCCGCGACCGCGGCACGCAGCACGAGGCCGGGCTCGGCATGACGGTTCGCCAGCGACACGACCTTGTCCAGCCGGAGTTCGCCTGCTCGGTCGATGTCCTCGCGCAGCGCGGCGCGGATGTGCAACGCCAGATCAAGCGTGCCCTCGGCGTCGGACTCCGGGATCGGGCCGGTGGAACGCGGGCTCGTGGTCCGGTCCTCGGGCGCGTGCTGGACCAACACGGCCAGCTCCGCCGCCCGGTCGCGCAGCGTCGGCCCGGCATCGAGCGCGCTGGAGTCAAGGTCGCCGTGCGAGGGATCCGGGTGGAAGCGCGCCCCCGCGACCAGGCCCCGGTCGGTCAGCCGCGCCTCCGGGAGGATCGCTAGCCACTTCTCCGCCTCGGCCGACACCTTCGCCGCGCCATCGCCGTCGGCGGGAACGGGCAAGGTGACCGTGCGGATGGCGTCCCGCCACGCCGCCTTGCGCGCCACGGTGGCCACCGCGGCCTCCAGGACGACCGCACCGCGCGGGTGGTCGCCCAACAACCGACTCACACCCGCGAAGTCCAGATCGCCGCGTGCCCGCAAGCCACGCGCGAAGGTCTCCACGACCTCGCCGACGAGGGTGTCCAGGTCTTCCCCGGTAGGTACGCGGTCGGGTTCCTGCGGTGCCGCGCGGTGTTCGGCGCCGTCGGCCACCGCGAGGTCGCCGAGTCGCGTCGCGGCGGCAACGGCCGATTCCATCGCCGTCTGCGCACGACCGGTGCGGGCGGCACGGACGAGTTCCCGCTCCAGGAAGTCGGCGATCGGGTTGCCCTGCGACGCGGCGATCACCACCGGCGCCGTGTCCGCCGCAGGTGCGGCGATCTTAAAGCCCCTGGCCGCGTCCACCGCCGTGGCCAGCGACGACAGGTCCCGGATCGCGTATTCGCCGGGCGCCACCACGCCGCCGAAGCGCCTCAGCACCTCGGTGATGAGGATCGAGCGCGCCAGATCGCGGCCGGCGTCGATCTCGTTGTCCAGCGCCGCCGAGAACGCGTCCTGGGCCGTCATCGGCGACTCGCTGCTGAAGATCTCGTCGACGTTCACCACGACGAAACCCAGCTCGTGCGCGCGCCGGTCCATGGCGCGGACCGCGTCCAGCCCGGTGGAGACCGTCCTGGCCGCCGCGAACAACTCGCGGGGAACGTCGGTCAGCAGCACCGGCGTCCAGCCCTGCTCGCGCGCGGTGCGCGCGGTGATCTCCAGGTTCTCCCACGTCGTCTCGTCGACGACCGGCCCGCCCAGCATCGGCACGTGGACGGCCTTCACCAGCTCGCGATCCACAGTGGTGACGACGGTGTCCGGCCGCGAAGCAGGCTCGACGGTGTCTGGCGCGGGCCGACCGAGGTCGAGGGCCTCGAAGAAGGCCACCTGCCGGTCCGGCGCGAGGTCGCGGTGGTCCAAGCCGGCCAGGAACGGCGGCGGGGCGATGGGGCGGATCGCGCCGGTGACGCCCTGGAAGCGCTCCTCCGCTTCCGCGGACTGCTGGGCTCTCGCGAGGTCGAGTGCGGAGTGCCGCTCCAGCTCCTGGGCGGCCACGAGGTCCTCGTGGTACTTCGCCTTCGCCGCCCACCAAGCGGTTTCCGCCTCGCTCGCCGCAGCTCGCAGCTGTGCGACGTCCGCGCCCGTGGCGAGCGCCGATTCGACGGCGCCGACCGCGTCCGCCCACGCCTTGCTCGCGCGGGCGAGGTCGGCGACCGATTTCGCCAGCGCCGACGGGAGTTTCCCGGCCAGCTGTTCGGCCGCCGCGTCCCGCATGCGGACCAGGTAGGCGTTGTCGACGGCCAGCTCGGCGACGCCGGTCTCCGATCCGCCACCCGGTTTCTTCGCCACGGCGCGGAATTCGACGTCGGCCAGCAGGCCGCGGCTGGTCAGTTCGGGGTGCGTCACGCGGTGCGTGGCCTTGGGGTCGCGGCCGGCGGTGTTCTCGGTGGTCGCCGAGGCGTTGAGCACCAGATCCGGCCGGGTCGACGGGCCCGACCGCTCCGCCACGCCGACCATCTGCACCGAACCGAAGGGTTCCTGCGCCGCGTCCTGCGGGTGCTCGCTTGCGCCTCCGCCGCGGGCGAACACGCTGGACGAGTAGGCACTGCCGGCGCTGAGGCCGACCGCGTCGCTCTCGCCTTCCCCGAGGAAGCCGTCCATCTCGACCCGGCCGCTGGCGGACGCCAGCTTCGGGTCGGGCCGGAGGCGGGCGTGCAGCTCGACGATCCGGTCGAGACCGGCGACCGGGAAGCTGAAGCGCCCCGACCGCATGGTGGGCAGGCCCGCCTTCACCGTGGCCGGGGTGATGGCGTTGTCCACCGCGAGCGCGATCCGGGTGTCGATGCTCACCCCGGAGTCGACCAGCGCTAGCTTCGCCGCCGCGCGGAGCGTCTTGACCATGCCGAAGTAGTGCTCGATCGAGAAGTCGCCCGAGCCGGGCAGCGAGAGGCTGCGTTCCGCGTCCTGCCGCCACTTCGCGAGGTCGTCGGGATTCCCGGCCGCGGCGGGCAGCGCCCGGATGCCGTGCTCGGCGCCAAGGGATTCGGTGCTGCCGGGCGGCAGGAAGGTCTCCTCCGCGATCTTGCGGACCGCGACCGGCCGCGCGACTACGACCTTCGCGATCTCCTCGCCGTGGACGTCGGTCAGCTGCTCGGCGTCGAAGCCGAGCTTGCGGACGATCTTGACGGTGACCTGGACATTTCCGTCGAAGACGCCGACCGGGCCGCGGATCGCGCCGTAGGAACCGGCGGAGTGGTTCTGCACCGACGTCTCGGAGTGGTCCTGCGACACGTGGACGTATCCGACCGATGCTCCCGGGGCCAGCACGCCGGAACTCGGCGACGAGTCCGCCTGCTTGAACTCGCCCTGACCGCGGAGCACCCCGGTGACGTCGAGGATGTTCTGGCCGGACTGCTCCTGCCCGGCCTCCTCGATCGACACGATGTCGCGGGCCGCGAGCTTGCGGACGATCTCGACCCGGCCACCGGCGGGCGGCTCGGCCCAGCCGCCTTCGATGCTGAGGACGTAGGTGCGGCCGCGGAAGCGGAACTCCAGGCGCAGCGGCGTCGACGAGCCGCCGTTCATCACCGCGGCGAACATCCTGTCCACATTGGACAACTGCTCGTCGGCGACCCTGGTGTTGTCGTGGGCGCTGGTCAGCGGCGAGCGCGGGAGCAGCTCGTCCGCGGCTTCCGGGCCCAGCGCAGCGACGACCTGCTCCCGCAGCAGCGGCAGGACTTCGCTGATGTCGAGGTTCCCGTCGACCGCACCGATGCCGAGCGAAACGCCGTTGCCCACCAGCGATGGCGGCGGAGGCAGCTCCCGGCCTTCGACGGGCGCCGGGCTCTGCGCCTCGTGCGGGCTATCCGCCAGCGCGTCGACCTGCGCCTGGGTCAACCACAGCAGCACGGAGTCGGCCAGCTCGAACCGCTCGCCCGCCGAGCTCACCGGTTCGCGGTCCACGAATTCGAAGGTGTCCACGTTGCCGCGGACCTGCGACTCGGCCACCACCGACGCTTCGACGCCGACCGAGTACAGGAACCGCCTCGACGGCAGCGGGGTGAAGTGCGTCTTCGACGTGCCGCGGAGGGCCAGGGCGCGTTGGCTGCCCCACCGCGCGTTCCACGGCGAGAACCGGAAGATGAACACCCCCGACGGCGCGCCCTTGACGTCGTCCGCGAGCTGGGCGGCATCGCCGCTGATCAGGTCGAAGTTCGTCACGTCGGGTTCGAACGAGACCTGGCCGCCCTTCGACGCCGCCACCGAGGTGCCGCCGACCGTGGTGTTCTTGGTGCGCTGGTACTCCTCGGGCCCGAGCCTGCGCGGCCGGATCGGCTTGAGCGTCACGCCGATCCGGGCGTGGGTGTCGGCGCGGCGGCGGTCGTGGTGCAGCCCCTCGATGGTGAGCCTGCCGAACATCCGCGGATCCTTGCGGAACGCCTCCGGCGACAGCTTCTCCTCGATCAGCTCGGCGTTCGACCCCACGCGGTCCAGGAACACGTCGTCGCCGGTGGCCTGCCTGAGCACCCGGTAGGCGGCGTCGACGAGGTGCTCGGTGCCAGCGACGGTCAGCACGTCGGCCCCCTCCAGCGCGCGATCGCCCTTCGGGAGCTCGTCGATCAGCGTGCCGGTCGGCAGCGGTTCGACCGCGGCAGGCTCGACCACCAACTCGGCGGGCGCCTCGGCGGTGGTCAGGTGGTCGGGCACCAGCAGCTCGACCGGCACCTGCTGCTCGTGGTCCGGCCCCAGGCCGCGGTGCTCCCCCACCAGGCGAACCGGCCGGACGTCGAGCCGGTGCCGTCCCGGGCGGCCGGGGGTGAGGCGGCGCAGGAGCTTGGTGGTGCGCGTGTGCGAGTCCAGTTCGGGGGTGATCACCAGGTCGGCCTTGAAGTGGCGCAGCGGCGTCTCGCCCTGACCACCGGTCGGGCCGAAGGTGATGCCGCCGTGCTTGTGCTCGGTGACCTTCCCGGTGTCGTTGCCGACGTCCGCCGCGCTCGACCAGGTCCGGCCGAAGCGGACGGTGGCCATCAGGATGTTCGTGGCCGTGCCGAGCAGGTTGGTGAGCCGGCCGTGCGGCCCGATGCCCGCGCTGGTCGACCTGTTCGCGGAGAACCCGCGGGTCTCGTACTCCTTGGTCCTGGTCTCCGTCGTGGAGCCGTGCACGCCGATCTGGAGGTCGCCGTCGACGAGGTCCCGCATCGTGGCCTTGAGCCGGACGGTGACCACGGTGTCGGTGAAGGTCCCCTGCTTGACCAGCGGGATGACCAGGCCAGGCCCGAGCATCCGGTCGACGAGCTGCATCAGCTGCTTGTCCGACAGCCGGGACTTGGCCTTGCGCTGCCGCCGGGAGATGTCGTTGATCAGCGGCTTCAGGCCCGCGGCCAGGTCCGGGTCGTCGAAGTGCTTGATGAACTCCGACGAGCTGAAGTGGTAGAGGCGGTGGTCGGGGACCTTGCGCAACGTGTCGGCGATCGCCGCGTAGATCCGGTCCCGGCCCCGGAACGCGTGGATCTTGGCGCCCGCGGTCGACAGGCCGGATTCCAGGTGCGCGGGCGCGTACCGCTCGCGCGCGTCCTTCGGCCGGTACTCGGGTGCGTGCTCGTCCGGTCCGGCCGGGTCGATGAGGCCCGAGGCCAGCGCCCGCTCGCGGGTGGCCCACTGGTAGCCGTTGAGATCGCCCTCCAGGAACACCGGCGGCCGGCCGATCACCCGGACCTGCAGCCGGTAGACGGTCCGGTAGCGGACCAGCCGGCCGGTGAAGTCGTGCTCGAAGCGGATGCCGGTCTCCCGCTTGAACCGGCTGCCGAAGATGCGCTGGTGGCTGAAGTCGATCGCGCCGCCCAGGGTCACCAGGAAGGCGCCGATGGTCATGAAGCCGCCGTAGAACAGGCTGAAACCGCTGCGGTGCTTGGCCTTCTTGCCGTCGGTGCGGGCGGTCTTCGTGTTGTCCCAGTCGAGCAGGTACGGCGCGTCGTCGGTCTCCTCGATGATCTCCACGCGGCTCGGCACCGCGCGCATCTCGACCACCGACCCGTTGCGCAGCTGGTCCACCGGCGGGCTGTCCGGCCCGGCGAGCAGCGGCTGAGACCGCCGCCAGCCGCTGTCCGGGGACCCGACCGGGTCCGCCGCGACCATGCCCGTCAGCTCGGCCTTGATGTTCGTCCGGTGCAGGAACTCCTGCAGCGCCTCGCGTCCCGGCGCGCCGATCGCGGTCACGTGCTCCGGGAGCATCCGCGCCACCTGGTCGAAGAACGACGAGTCGGCCGGGGTGTCGACGAGCAGCTCTTCGAGCGCGAAGTCCTTCGGCGGCGCCGACACGACGGGCTTGAGCCCCTGCCCCGAGCTGGGCCTCGCAGTCTTGGGATGCCCGAACCGGAACCTGCCGCGCAGCCCGGGCTGCTCCCCGTGCCCCGTCGTGCCGACGACCGAGCCTCGGGCGTCGCGCAGCTCCAGCTCGTAGGACACGTGCGCCTCGGACTTGCGCACGTCCAGGTCCAGCACGAGCGCGGCCCGCTTGTGCTCCTCGGAAACGTCCCGCTGGGTCTGGCGGTTGACGTTGGTGGTGCCCGACAACGTCGCCAGGAACACCATCGGCGGCGACGCCGTCATCAGCACCGGCACCGTGGCCGACGGTTCCGCCGAGTACTCGGAACGCGCCTCGTGAAAGCGCCGGTAGCGGGTCTCCGGCGGATAGGTCCAGCGCGGTTTTCCTTCCAGGGAAACGGCTTCGTCCCAGTCTAGGCGGGCCCGGACGATCAGCTCGTGGGGCCTGCCGTCGACCTTCACGCCGAACCGGCGGCCGTCGCCGAGCAGGCTCGCCACCTCGTTCCGCATCGCCCGCTGGACGTGCCGCAGGCCCCGGAGCCGGTGCGTCCCGCCCCCGGCGGGTGCCGGCTTGGTCAGCTTCCGCGGCCGCGGCGGCAGCATGCTGCGGAACGCCGTGCCCACGTCGATCCCGTCGACCGGGAGGTACTGGACGGCTTCGCCCAGCCCCTCGCCGTCGGCGAGGTAGTCCGGCATGCCGCGCAGGACGTCCGCGACCGGACTCACCTCGCCGGAATCCGTCGTCTCGGCGAGTCCGAGGTCGACGAGCCCTTCCTCATCGACCTCCAGCTCGACCGGCTGGTCCGGGTCGCTGCGCAGCGTCGTGGACCACTTCGCGTTGTCCGGCCAGGACTTGTAGGACGGCGTGACCTCCCAGGTGGGCGTGGCTCGCACGCGGTAGCGGGTGCTCCCATCCGGGGCCTCGAACGATCCGAGCAGCTGCCGGTCGTGGAGGTCGACCTTGACCGCCAGTTCGGACAGCGCGCCCTTGCCCGCGATGACGTAGCCCCGTGCCGACAGGGCCTCCCGCAGGTGCTGCCACAACCGGCCAGGATCGGTGGCGTCCATCGCGCGGCGGATGCTCTGCGCTCCGGCCGGCGGCCGGGTCCTGCCGTCGCGGCCGGGCGGGTCCGCCGGGTAGAAGATCCGGTTCAGCGTTCGGTGCAGTTCCACGGCGGGTGCCGGGGTAGCCGTGATGTGGGCGGACGGCCTGATCCCGGCTCCCGCACGTGCCTTGCGGAGCGACTTCGGCTCGACGCGCACCGGTTCGTCCACGGCCGGTGCTGGGAGCGCCTCCGCTGCCGCGACAGTGGAGTCGACCGCGCCGGGGACGACCACCTCGCGGCTGAACTCGCCTTCCGGCGCGTGCAGGGTGATCCGCAGGTCGTGGCTGAACTCCGCCAGTTCCTCGGTCGCGACCTCGGCATCCGCAGTGGTGCTGAGGTCTGAGCTCGACGCGAGCATCCCCGCGGCGAGCCTGGTGAACCAGCTCAGCGGGGTCGGCGCGGGTTGCCGGATCCCGCGCCGGGCGCCCTGGTAGGCACCGTGGCCGAGGGTCGCCCGCACGACGACGTCCTGCCCGACGACGCCCAGCGGGGTCCGCACCTGCACGCGCGCGGTCAGCCCGCCGTTGAGCATGGCGTCCAGCGCGCTCTTCGGCGACCTGTCGGCATCCGGGCCGAACAGGTCCGCGATCGCCCGCTCGTTGAACTCGGCGGTGCTCACCGGTTCCGATCGCGTGGCCGTCGCCGCGCGGACGGCCGCCCTGATCGCCGAGATCACCTTGTCCAGGAACGTCTTCCGGGGCTGCAATGTGCGGTGCCGGTCGTTGACCTCGGCCGCGATCGCCCCGGCGATCCGCCGGAGGGTGGCCGCTTCGTCGTGGAACTCGACCGAGCCACGCCCCTGCCCGATGCCGTGCGGAGCTCGGTACGAGGGGCCTTCACTGGTCGCGGTGGGAAGCGCACCGTCCGAAGTGGAATCCTCTGGTGCGGCAAGGGTCGTTTCGGACCGAGACGAATCGTCGAGAGCGTGCTCGTCCGGTGACGGCGCCGAGTCGCTCAGCGGGAGCCCATCGGAGTGCGCCGTCGGACCGGGATCCGCCCCGAAGTACGCGGGGCCCTGGGCGGCGACGGGAGTCTCCTGCCGGACGATCTCCGCGTCGGTCGACCCACCGATCCCGGCGTCACCCACCTCACCCACCGGCGAACGCGACCACTCCGCGATCAGGCCATCCAGGAAAGCGGCCCGCAACGGCGCCGTCTCCCGCAACGCCTCCGGCTTGACGAAGTAATACTTCACCGCTTCGGACAAGTCCTCCCAAGCATTCGTCGCCCCATACAGGGTGATCGGCGGCTCGCCCGCGAAGTTCGGCCAGTCGTCCGCAGTCCACGCGCCGACAGCCTCGTTGAACGCCACCCGGTCCTCGCGCTCCAGGGATTCCGCGATCATCTCGGCGTCGCCCTCGTCCGCGAACAACTTCGGGTTCCGCCTCCAGATACCGGCGATCGCCTCAGCGTGCCGGGGCGCCACGGCACGGAAACCGTCCAAGTCGCCACGCGCCGCCTTGATGGACGCGATGAAGTCGGCCTTCGCGGTCGCCGCGCCCGCGTACGGCGGCTCCGCGCCGTCCACCAGGACCGGCCGCCCGTCGGCACCCCACGTGCCGAACGCGCGCGTGTATTCGGGGAGGGCGTAATAGACCAGGCCGTGGGCCAGCTCGTGGGTCGCCAGCGCCTCCACCCCGCGTTCGGGGTCATCGAGCCCGACCGCCCCGCCGCGGAACAAGTTGAACGTCCCGGCCTCCTCGAGGTACTCGCCCTTACAGGTGAAGTCGACCCCGTCGGGATTGAGGCTGAAGGTGACCGCACCGACCGAACGAACCTCCTGCGCCTCGCCGCCGCGCGAGGAGCTCGCGCGGCGGTCCCCGAGGATCGGCGCGAAGTGCTCGAGCGCTGCCCGGACGCCGCGGAGCTCGCCCAACTTCCACGGGCGCGGCTGCACCGCCTCCGCCTCGACCTGCGGCGCCTCTGGGCGCCTGCCGGCCTGGTACCTCGCGCCGAGCCTGGAATTGAGCACGACGCCGTATTCCCGCTCGATCTCGCTGGCGATCCCGGCAGCCTCATCCACCAGGGCAGTGGCGTCGACACCCTCCTCGGCATCGACCTGCTCGTCACGCCACCCCGGCAAGTTGGTACCCCACGAAGCCAGCCGCCGGTTGATCACCACCCAACGCGACAGGTCATACGCAGCCCGATTCCGATCCTCGGGCGAAACGTGCGCGTCCTCCTTCAACTGCAACCCGACAAGCGCTATCAGACCCCGGATCCTGCTCCGGTTGATCGCCGCGGCAGGCCCTTCGTCGCTGTCCTCGGCCAAAGCATCCTGATCAATCCCCGTCACCACATGCGCGGCGACCCGCAGACGCTCAGCCTCTTCCAGCGGCAACGCAGCAAGATCGTCCCGCGCCATCGCGAACCGCACATCCCACGCCGCGCCCCAATCCGCCCGGCCTCCGAAGTTCGACGGATCCAGGTCCGCGAAGATCGCCGCGAAATCACGCCCATCCGACTCCTCCGGCGCCGGCGACGGAATCCGGAAACCACCAGCGTCCTCGGCATCGCTGTCACCGTCGTCCGGTGCCGGCGGCGAGTCGCTCGGCGGGAGCCCATCGGAGTGCGCCGTCGGACCGGGATCCACCCCGAAGTACGCGGGGCCCTGGGTGATCGCAGGAATCTCCTGCCGGACGATCTCCGCGTCGGTCGACCCGCCGATCCCGGCGTCGCCCACCTCCTCCGGGGTGCGCAGGCGGCCCGGCGCCCGGTACCGGCCGTGCTCGAACTTCCGCCGCGCCGGGTCGTAGTCGAGGAACTCCCGCGCGCGATCCGGCAGCCGCACCTGGAAGTCCAGGTGGGAGCCGTGGCGGGCGGGGCGCTCGCTGAGGACCTCCCGGACGTACCAACCGTCGGTCACCGAGCGCACCTGGCCCGCGAACGCCGGCACCGAGGCGATGAACTCGACCGCCGCATTCCAGACCAGCCCCGGCTGGGGGTGCCGCATCACGGCGTCGGCCACGCCGGCCAGGTTCAGATCACCCTTGCGCTTGACCAGGTCGCGGACGAGCGTCTGCACGACCCGTTTCGTGAGATCCAGCGTCGTGGCGCGCGGCACCGAGGCGGGCGTGGGGCGCGGTTGCTCCTTGAGCCAGCTGACGCCCTCGCCCACGGAGATGTAGTCCATCTTGGGTATCTGCCCGATGTTCTCCGTGAGGCCGACCGTTTCGGCGACTTGTTCGAGCAGGTTCGGCCCGGTCCGGTACATCACGGACCTGCGCCGAATGGCGGTCTTGAAGGTCTCGCGGTCCCCCTGGTGGGCCTTCGGGGCGAAGGCCATCATCAGGTCGTCGGGCCTGCGGTAGGCGCGCCGGATCTCGTCGAGGTAGATCTGCGCGAGGGGGTGGCCCTTCGGCATCGCGAAAGCGCTGTTGCCCCAATAGCTCTCCGGCATCGCGAAGGCCAGGCGCGTCTTCAGGAAGTCAGCCTTCGCCGGCAGATCGCCGACGGCGTTGTCGCCATCGGTGTAGATGCCGCCGAAGCGCCGAAGGATCTCCAGGCGGAGGATGTCGCTGGCGGCGGCGTACCCGGGGCCGGTCTG
This sequence comes from Saccharopolyspora shandongensis, assembly GCF_900106995.1. Taxonomy (GTDB): domain Bacteria; phylum Actinomycetota; class Actinomycetes; order Mycobacteriales; family Pseudonocardiaceae; genus Saccharopolyspora; species Saccharopolyspora shandongensis. Next base: position 50,593 of record NZ_FNOK01000030.1, on the reverse strand, counting down.
CTTCGCCATCTCGACCGAGTAGAACTCCTGCAGTTCCATCGGTGCGGAGCTGTTGAACACCTCGCCCACGTTCGCCAGGACGATGTTGTGCTCCCGGGCCCATTGAGCCATGGACCGCACATCGTCGTAGGAGATCAGGCCGGCGAAGCCGGTCTTGCCCGCGGCGGCGTCCTCGAACACCTGGCGCGGCACGTCCGTCCACAGCACCGCCTGGACCTTCCCGGCGTTGCGGGTCGCGGCCGCACCGAAGTTCTCGCGGAACGCCTGCATGGTGCCCGAATCGCGCAACGGGCCGCCCAACCAGATGCCACTCATCAGCCGCGAGAAGTCCAGTTTCTCCGGCAGCGGCGGCAGATCCGGCTCGAACGCCCAGTTCTCCCTGGCATCGGCGCTCGGCTCGACGACGACCGACAACCGTGCGTCGGCCGCGGCGAACCGCTCCGGCGCCATGTCCTCGCGCGTGGGCCGCGTGCCCGCCGCCATGTCCAGCGCGCGCAGGAATTCCACCGAGCCGGCGCCATCCAGAGCCGAATAATCCCGGCCGGACAGGAATTCCGGCGCGTCAGGTGCGTTGCGGAGCTCGAACACGTCCGGCCCCGAGTTCGGGGCATCCAGCAGCAGGCTGCCGGGATCGAACGTCGGCACGGGCAGGTCCGTGGTGACGGCCGCCGCCTGCAGATCGGCCAGCAGTTCCCCGGCCGATCGGTACGGATCCTGGGTCGGTCCGGTCTGCTGCTCGCCGTGCGGGCCGGCGTGCCAGAACGCGGCCGTGTTCTCGGGCGCGCGCGACCACTCCGCGATCAGGTCATCCAGGTAGGCGGCGCGAAGCGGCGCCTTCTCCCGCAACGCGTCCGGCTCAACGAAGTAGTACATCACCGCTTCGGACAGGTCTTCCGAAGCATTCGTCGCGCCATACAGGGTGATCGGCGGCTCGCCCTCGAAGTTCGGCCAGTCGTCCCCGGTCCACGCGCCGACAGCTTCGTTGAACGCCACCCGGTCCTCGCGCTCCAGGGATTCCGCGATCATCTCGGCGTCGTCCTCGTCCGCGAACAGCTCCTGGTTCCGCTGCCAGATGTCGACGATCGCGTCAGCGTGCCGGGGCGCCACGGCGCGGAAGCCGTCCAGGTCGTTGCGCGCCGCCTCGATGGACGCGATGAGGTCGTCCTTGGCGGTCGTCGCGCCCTCGTGCGGCGGCTCGGCGTCGTCCACGAGGATCGGCCGCCCGTCGGCTCCCCACGTCCCGAACGCGCGCGCGTAACCGGGGACGGCGTAATCGACCAGGCCGTGGGCCAGTTCGTGGGTCGCCAGCTTCTCCACCCCGCGTTCGGGGTCTTCGAGTCCGACCGTCCCGCCGGAGAACAGGTTGAACGTTCCGGTCTCGTCGAAGTACTCGCCCTGAGCGGTGAAGTCGGCCCCGTCGGCGTCGAGGCTGAAGGTGACCGCGCCGACCGAACGAACCTCCTGCGCTTCGCCGCCGCGCGCGGAGCTCGCGCGGCGGGCCCCGAGGATCGGTGCGAAGTGCTTGAGCGCGGCCCGGATACCGCGGAGTTCGTCGAGCTTCCACGGGCGCGGCCGCACAGCATCGGCCTCGATCTGCGGAGCATCCGGGTGCCTGTCGGCCTGGTACCTCGCGCCGAGGCGGGAATTGAGCACGACGCCGTAATCCCGCTCGATCTCGCGGGCGATCTCAGCGGCCTCAAGCGCCAGGGCCGTGGCGTCGACGCCCTCCTCGACGTCGACCTGTTCGGCCCGCCACCCCGGCAGGCCGGTGCCCCAGGAAGCCAGCCGCCGGTTGATCACCACCCAGCGCGACAGGTCGTAGCCGGCCTGGTTGCGGTCCTCGGGCGCGGCGTGCTCGTCCTCCTTCAGCTGCAACCCGACAAGCGCTATGAGGCCCCGGATCCTGATCCGGTTGGTCTCCGCGGCGGGATTGTCGTCATCGCTGTCCTCGGCCAAGGCGTCCTGGTCGATCCCCGTCGCGACGTGCGCGGCGATCCGCAGCCGTTCGGCCTCCGCGGCGGGCAGTGCGGCGAGGTTGTTCCGCGCCGTTTCGAGCCGGACGTCCCACGCGGCGTCCCATTCCGCCCTGTTCCGGAAGTTCGACGGGTTCAGGTCCGCGAAGATCGCCGCGAAGTCGCGCTCGTCCGAATCCTCCGGCGGCGGCGTCGGGATCCGGAAACCACCGTCGTCCTCGGCATCGCCGTCGTCCACGGCCGGGTTCGCGCTGAACGTCGCGAGGTTCGAGCTCGTGGGGCGATCGCCAGGCGTGGCATCGATGGTCCGTGAGGAAGCCGCGTTCGGCTCCGTCGCCCACCTGGCCATGCGGACGACGTGCCCGTCCGGGCCGTCCACCTCGGGGCCGACCGCCACCAGCCGTGCCGCATCAGGTGGCACCGGCACAGGCACGAAGCTGCCGGTCGCCGGGTCGATCAGGCCGGTTATCACCGAACGGACCGGCCGCAGCTGCGGATCGAGGCGCATGGACTCCAGCGCAGCGGCCCACGCGATCCCCGCGTTCTCCGCGCCGGCATCGGCTTCGGCCAGCCCGTGCACGCTGAGCAGGTTCAGCATCCGGTGGATGCGCATGTCAGGCAGCAGGGCCTGGCGGATCACGTACGCGCGATTCACCGCATCGAACAGCGGGAGCTGCGCCGCGTAGTGCGTGCGCTCCGCCTCGCGCACGGTGTGCCAGCTCCGGAGCGACTCGAGGACTTCGTCGAGCGTCGGATCGTGCCCCGGTGACTGGCCGCCCAGGGTGATCAGGGATCCGCCGCTGGCCACCGTCGGAACGCTGAGGCTGCCGACCTCGATGGTCCCGATCGCGTGGGTCGACGCGTTGACGACGACTCCGGGGAATCGCGAACGCACCTCCCGGTAGAACTCGGCCGCGACACCCGATTCGGGGTCCCGGGCCGCGTGGCAGACCATGAGGTTGATCGTGCGCAGCCGGCCGAGGGCGGCCATCGCCTGGAATTCCGGCGAGCGCATCATGATCCTTGCCAGCTCGGAACCCCGTACCTCGACCTCCCGCCAGGCTGTCGGCTCTCCCCCGCCGACCATGATCCTGGCGAGGCCACGCCCGAACTCCGGAGCGTTCCCGTGGGCGGCGAGCGTGAAAGACTCGCCCAGCTGCCCCGGCTCGATCTGCGATGCGGGGATCCGGAGCAACTCGGTGACGTCTGCCGGGTGTTCATCGCTTTCGTTCGTGGTCGCGTAGAGGAACGACTGAGCGGGGCCGCTCAGGTACTGCTGGAGCAAGCTGCTGGCCGAGTCGGACGCGTCCGCGAAGGCGACTCCGACGGCACGCCGGCCGCCGTCCACCAGCGGCGTCATCTGGACTCGGTCGCCGGTGAAGTAGCGCTGCTCGCCCTTCGCATCCAGGCCCACCAGCCGCTCGCCGCCTTCGTCCGACGAGAACGTGGCCATGTCGCGGGTTGGCCAGTCGTGCGTCGGCGTCGGAATCCGGAAATCACCGGCGGACTCGCCGTCGGGCGGCGGGGTCGGAATCCGGAAGTGATCGGCGGAGTCGTCATCCGGGCGCAGGTCGGCCACGTACTCGGCGAGGTCCACGTGCTGCGCCCTCGACAGCACGTCGGCGATCTTCGCGACGGAGAAGCCGCCGTTGAAGAGCTTGTTCAGCCGCTGATCGACGACAGGCCGGAACCCGTGCTCCAGCAGGAGCAACTGGAGCAGCAGGAACACGTTCAGACGCCCATTGCCGTCCGCGAACAGATGGAGCACGTGAAGGCTCCGCACGAGTTTCCCGATCTCCTCGAGGGTCTTCGCCTGATCGCCCTGGGCACGGTCGACGGCGGCGCGGAACTCCTCGAACATCCCGTCGACCAGCGCCGGCATGTCATCGGCGTCGTACATGGTGTGCACCATGGGAACGCCGTACTCGTCGTGCTGGTGAACGGTGAGCGGCAGCGGACGGCCTTCCTCCTCCGCCATCCCGTATTCGTCCATGCTCGACATCAAAGGCCTGCCGGCCACCCGCAGTCTCAATACCTCGCCATCGGGCTTGGACGCCCCCAGGCCGAAGGACACCGAGCTCCCATCCACACCCATGATCTCGAAGTCGCCTTCGGTGCGCCGGGTGACCATCCCGAACAGCTCCACGTACTGCGCCCAGCCCATCTGCGAGATGCGCACATGGTCACCATCGAGCACCTTCGCGAACGCCTCGAGCATGGAGTCCTTGAACCCCGGCGACTTGTCCTCGTCATACATCGACGCGGGATCCTCAGGAAACCGATCAAAAGCATCCTGATGATCGAGCGGATTGATGACGAACAACCACTTGTGCTCCTCCGCCACGACATCCGAGAAATACCGGTGCTCCGACCGATGCGCCGGAGAGTCACCCGAGAAGAACCCGGCCGTGTTCTCGGGCGCGCGGGACCACTCCGCGATCAGGTCGTCCAGGTAGGCGGCGCGAAGCGGCGCCTTCTCCCGCAACGTCTCCGGCTCGACGAAGTAATACATCACCGCTTCGGACAGGTCTTCCGAAGCATTCGTCGCGCCGTACAAGGTGATCGGCGGCTCGTCCTTGAAGTTCGGCCAGTCATCCGCCGTCCACGCGCCGACCGCCTCGTTGAACGCCACCTGCTCGTCGTCGTCCAGGAACTCCGCGATCACCTCGGCGTCCGCCTCATCGTCGAACAACTCCCGGTTCCGCTCCCAGATGCCGACTATCGCATCGGCATGCCGGGGCGCCACGGCGCGGAAAGCGTCCAGGTCGTCGCGCGCCGCCTCGATGGACGCGATGAGGTCGTCCTCCGCGGACTCCGCGCCCGCGTACGGCGACTCGGCGCCGTCCACCAGGATCGGCCGCCCGTCAGCCCCCCACGTGCCAAACGCACCCGCGTAATCGGGGAGGGCGTAGCGGGCCAGGCCATGGGTCAGTTCGTGGGTCGCCAGCGCCTCCACACCGCGCTCGCCGCCACCGAAGTCGACCGCCCCACCGGAGAACAAGGTGAACGCCTGGACGTCGCGGAAGTACTGCCCCTGCGCGGAGAAATCGACCCCGTCGGGATCCAGGCTGAAGGTGACCGCACCGACCGAACGAACCTCCTGCGCCTCGCCGGCCCGCGCGGAGCTCGCGCGGCGGGCCCCGAGGATCGGCGCGAAGTGCTTAAGCGCGGCCCGGACACCGCGGAGTTCGTCCAGCTTCCACGGACGCGGTTGCACCGCCTCCGCCTCGATCGGCGGCGCGTCCGGGTACCGCCCGGTCTGATGCCTCGCACCGAGCCTGGAATTGAGCTGCACGCCGTATTCCCGCTCGATCTCGACGGCGATCTCGGCGGCCTCGTCCGCGATGGCGTCGACACCAGCCGAGACGTCCACCTGCTCGGCAGACCACCCCGGCAGGGCGGTGCTCCAGAAAGCCAGCCGCCGATTGATCACCACCCAGCGCGACAGGTCGTACGCGGCCTGGTTGCGCTCCTCGGGCGATGTGTTCTCGTCCTCCTTCAGCTGCAACCCGACAAGCGCTATGAGACCCCGGACCCTGATCCGGTTGATCTCCGCAGTGGGGCTTTCATCACCGTTGTCCTCTGACACGGCCTCCTGATCGATCTCCGTCGCGACGTGCGCGGCGACCCGCAGACGTTCGGCCTCCTCAGCAGGCAATGCGGCGAGATCGTTGCGCGCCTCCTCGAACCGGACATCCCACGCGGCGTCCCATTCCGCCCTGTTCCGGAATCTCGACGGCTGCAGGTCCGCGAAGATCGCCGCGAAATCACGCCCATCCGAATCCTCCGGCGCCGGTGTCGGAATCCGGAAACCAAGGTCCTCTCCGGCATCGCTGTCACCGTCGTCCGGCACGGTGTCGTCCGAGGAGAACGTGGCCATGTCACGGATGGGCCAGTCTCCCGTCGGCGTCGGAATCCGGAAATCGCCGGCGGACTCGTCGTCGCTGTCCTCGGCTTGGTCCGAATCGCTGGGCGGCGGGCTCGGAATCCGGAAATCACCAGCGGACTCGGCAACCGGCGCCAGGCCCGCCACGTACTCGGCGAGGTCCACGTCCTGCGCCTTCGACAGCACGTCGGCGATCTCCGCAGCGGAGAAGCCACCGTTGAAGAGGCTGTTCAACCGCTTATCGACGACAGGCCGGAATCCATGCTCCAGCAGGAGCAACTGGAGCAGCAGGAACACGTTGAGGCGGCCACTGCCGTCCGTGAACGGGTGGAGCATGTGTAGGTTCCGCACAAGATGCCCGATCGCCGCGAGCGTCGCCTGAACGTCCTGGGCACGGTCGACGGCGGCGCGGAACTCCTCGAACATCCCGTCGACCACGGGCGGGATGTCCCCGGCGTCGTACATGGTGTGCACCTTGAGAGCGCCGTCTTCCATGCCGTAAGCGGTGAACGGCAGCGGACCGCCCTCGTACTCCGCCTCCGCGTAGTCCGCCCCGCTCGACATCAGGGGCCTGCCCGCAAACCGCAGGTTCAGAACCTCATCAGCGGGCTCGGACTTCCCCAGGCCATAGGACACCGAGTTGCCACCCACGCCGACGACCCCGAAGTTACCTTCGGTGCGCCGGGTGACCAGCCGGTGCAACTCGGCGTACTGCGCCCAGCCCATCTCCGAGATACGCACATGGTCACCGTCGAGCACCTGCGCGAACGCCTCGAACAACGATTGCTTGAACCCCGGCGACTTGTCCTCGTCATACATCGACGCGGGATCCTCGGGATACCGTTCGACGGCATCCTGGTGGTCGATCGGGTTGATGATGAACAGCCACTTGTGCTCGTCCGCGACGACATCCGAGAAGTACCGGTGCTCCGGCCGATGCGCCGGCCCGCCACCCGAGAAGTACCGGGCCTCCAACCGGTGCTCCAAACCGCCATCCGCGAACAGGTCGTCCAGGTGAGCGGCCCGCAGCGGAGCTTCCGCCCGCAGCGCACGCGGGTCGAGGAAGTGGTACATGACCGCTTCGGCGAAGTCCTCCGAAGGATTGGTCGCGCCGTACGGCGTGATGGGCTGCTCGCCCTTGAAGTTCGGCCGATTCTCCGCCGTCCACGCACCGACGGCTTCGTTGAACGTGGGCAGCTCGTCGATCAGCGCATCGGCGATGACTCGAGCGTCGTCCGGCCTCGCCGGGGGATCGGAGTATTCGGGGTGGCGCCGCAAGATGTCCTCGACCGCGGCCGCGTGCCGCGGCGATCGGGCGCGGAGATCCGCCATGTCGGTGAGGGCCGCCCGGATGGACTCGGCGAAGTCCGCCAGCGCGGTCGGAGCGTCGTCGTGCGGGAACTCGGCGCTGTCCACGAGCACGGGGTAGCCGACGGAGTCCCAGGTGCCGACCGCGTCGCGGAAGGAATCGAGGGCGTGGTCGAGCAGGCCGTGGGTCAGCTCGTGGGTCGCGACCGCTTCGATCGACTTCGGGCCGCCCCCGAAACCGCCCAGCGCGAGCGCGCCGCCGTAGAGGTTGAACACCCCCTCTTGCTCGAAGTACTGCCCGTTCGCCGTGATGTCGACGCCCTCCGGCGAGAGCCCGAAGGTGACCGCGGAGACCGCCTTGACCTCCTGGGCGATGCCCGCACGATCGGACTGGGCGCGCTGCGGGCCGAGGATGTGGGCGAAGTGCGAGAGAGCCGCTCGCAGGCCGCGCAGCTCGTCGAGCTGCCAAGGTCGCGTCCGGATCGCCGCGATGTCGTGGGCGGGTGCGGGCGAGAAGCGCGTGGGCATCGCGCGCACTCCCCTGGCGGAATCCGCCACCACCCCGTAGCGACGGCGGATGTCGTCCAGGATGCCAACGGCCTCCGCGACCGCGTCGGCCTGGTCGACGCCGGGTGGGATTTCCAGCGACTCGGAAGCGTGCTGGGCGGGCAGCGGAACTCCCCACGAAGCGGTGCGCCGCGCGATCACCAGCCGCCGTGCGAGGTCGAACGCATTCTCGGTGCTGCTCCCGGCTTCCTTCAGGTGCAAGGCGACCATCGCCATCACGCCCCGCAGCCGATCGAGCTCGGCCTCGCCGTGGGCTCCGAACGCTCCATCGCCCGCCGCCCAGGTCTGCCGCGGGATGCCGACGGCGCGGTAGGCGGCGCCGAGCAGCGCATCGGATTCGTCCTTCGGGAGCAGCGCCAGTTCGTGAGTCGCGTCGGCGAGCACCCGGTCCCACGCCACGTTCCACTCCGCCTTGCCGGAGAAGTTCGACGGGTCGAGACGAGCGAGGATCGCCGCGTGGTCGCGGGCCTCACCAGTCGGCTCCTCCGCCACGAACGCGCCCAGTTCCACCTCGTCGACGGATTCCTGGCTGTAGACGCTCACGCCATCGTCGCGGGAATCCTGGCTGTACACACTCGCGTCATCGTCGCCGGAGTCCTGGCTGTACACGCTCGCGTCATCGTCCGGATTCACGTCGGCGCTGACCGGGTCCGGGAGCGCGGGGGCGGCGCTTTCCGTGCGCAGGGCTGGCCGTGTCGGCTCGGTGGCGCGCTCCTTGCCCTTCGAATCCGGCGTGGGTGCCGGGCGCAGACCACCGTGCTCGGCAACGTAATCCGCGATCTCGGCAGGGCTCGGGGCAGGCGGCATCACCGAGCCCAGGACCGAATCGCCGCCATCGATGTCGCGCAGCGGGGTGCTCATGAAGTAGGTGATCCCGCCGAAATCCGGTACTGGACCGGCCACCTGGACTTCGCCGCTGCCGGTCAGCACGAGCGTCGTGCCTTCCGCAGCGGACACCTTCGTGGTCAGCAGCGTGCCGACCGGGAAGGCTTCGTCGCGCGGGTCGTAGCCCGCGACGAACCGGATTTCGTCCCCGTCCTCCGGACCGGTCGGCGCGGTGGCGTCGGTCCTGGCCGCGTCGGCGTCCGTCGTGAACGCGACGACGTTCGTGCCCGGGATGCCTAGATCCGGGTGCGCGTCCACGCCGAGCGACGTGATCGCGCCGTCCTGAACGTCGCGCCACCTCCGATCCCAGCTCGGCAGGCCGCGGTGCAGCACCAGTCCATCGCCCAGGTACGCCGACACCTGGTCGGTCAGCGCCCGCTTCCCGCCGGTGGCGTCGCCGTCCACGACCGACGCCGCGACGAACAGCGGGAATCCCCGCACCCGGTAGAAATCGCCGACCCGAACCGCGGGCAGGCTCAGCGCGCCCAGCTGGATCACCACCGGGGCGGCATCGGGTTTCGCCGAAGTGGAACCCGCACCGTCGCGGACCGACTTCAGGAAGTCGCCGATGCCCCCGCCGCGCTGCCGGACGGGGCCACCCGACACCAGCACCTCGGCCAGCTGCCTACCGGCCCCGGCCGAATCCTCGGACAGCACGACGTCCCGGGCCGCCTCGGATTCCCGCAGTTGCACCAACTTCTCGGCGTCGACCTCGCCGCCCGGCCACTGCCACCGCCGCAGCTGGGAGTTGAGCTCGGCGAGCACCGCCGTGTCGGCATCGGTCGCTCGCGCGACCGGCGGCGCAGCCACCTCGGTGGGCGGCGGTGTCGTGCCGATCCGCCCGGCGTCGTCCTTCGGTCCCGCACTCCTGCCGCTGGTGGCACTCCCCTGGCTCAGCGCAGAATCCTGCTGAACAAAGGTTCTCGATTGCGCCACAGTGGACTGACTTGCGGGCGGCTGTCCGGTGCTGGACGGCGCCGTGGACTGCGTGCCTGGTGCCGTGGCCTGCTGCGTGGTCGGGTTCGCACCTGGTGTGGCGGTCGCGCTCGTACCGGGCGTGGCGGCCGGGCTGACACCGGCCGTTGCGGTCGGGCTCGCACCGGGTGCAGCGGTCTGGCTCACACCGGGCGTGGCGGCCGGGCTGACACCGGGCGTGGCGGCCGGGTTCGGCGGAGCTGTCGTGGTTTCAGCATTCGGCGACCCGGCCGGTTGCGGAGCGCTCAGCGTCGACGAGTCGGCCGCCAGCGGTGCATTCGACGACAGGTCCGGCGCTTCGACCGCGGTCGACGGCGGTACCGGCCCGGGCGAGCCGGTGTCCGCAGCCATCGCGCCGGGCGAGGGCTGCGCGTTCTGCGACGGCATCGGCGAACCTGCGGCGGAATCCGGCTTTGGCGCGGTTGTGGTGTTCGTACCAGCGGAGTTCGCCGGCGACGATCCAGCGGACGATGCGGCCGCAGATGTTCCAGCCGGGGCTGGTGCGGCCGGAGCCGCCAGGGCCGGGCCTGCCGACGAGGTCGTCTCCGGCACCGAGGACGGAGGTGCCGCCGACGGCACCTCCGGCGAGAGGTGGTTCGGTCGCGCGGGAGCCGTCGGGCCCGCCGGCGCGGTGTCAGCACCGCCCGAGGTGCCGGGATCGCCGGTCTTCGGCGCGCCCGGCTGGTCGTCGGAAACGCCGGATCCCGGCGCATTCTCCCCGGAATCGCCGACGCCTGGCGAGGTTTCGGTGCCCTGGCCCGCGGTGCCGCCACCGTGATCCGAGCCGCTGCCGCCCGGCCGGTCCGTCGTCGTGCCGTTCGGGGTGCCGTGAGCCGCGCCATCAGCGCCGGGATTCGTGGCGCCACTCGGCGAGTCCTGCGACAACGACCCCGGCGGCGGGGCACCCGCGCCATCGAACTGCGAATCCGCCCCGGCATCTCCACCCGGCACGGCGGACGTATCCGGTGGGCTCACATCGACGTTCGGGCTGCCCGGCGCGGCGAGCTTCTCGCCCTTGAAACCCCCCTGGCGGGAATGCTTCCAGTTGTGCAGGGCCCTCTCGCCGGTGCCCATCACGGCGCCGTTGAGCATGCCCTTCCAGATGTCGCCCGGATCGCCGCCTTCCGGCACCGTGATGGCGCCGACGAACCCCTCGGTCAGCATCTCGATGGCGCCCGCGGTCAGCGCCTTGCCTTGCCAGCCCGGCTTGAGGTGCTTCACCGCCGAGCCGAGGGCGTCGGCGAAGGCCCCCGCCGCGGCGCCGTACTTGAACGAGTTGGCCGTGTCCTGCCAGTCCCACTCCTTGTCGCTCTCGAACTTCTGCCACGTCTGGACGATCCCGTCCTGGAAGACCTCCTCCAGGCCCTCGTCGATGGCCTGCTTCGTCATGCCGGCCACCACGGCACCGGCGATCCCGGTTCCCGTGGCCAGCGCGGCCGAGTCCAGCTGCTTGCCCGCGAAGCCCGAACCCACCTTGATGACGGTCTGCAACGCCTTCGCGATCGCCTGCCCGAGCCGGGCGAAGATCAGCTGGATGATCCCGCGCATCATCCCGATGAACGGCCCGATCAGCGGCCACTCGAACGGGTCGCCCCACATGCGGGCGATCTCCGCGCCCGCGAAGGCGCACTGCACGATGATCGACAGCTTCGCGGCCTGGATGTTCAGCGAGTAGTCCCGCGCCATCGCCGCCAGATCGCGCGCGCCGCCCGCGTAGAAGGCAGGCTGTTCCGCCAGCTTCTCGCCGTAGCGCCAGAAAGCGCGGCCCACGGTCTCGTCGACGTTCCGCGTCACCTCGTTCAGCGCGGCGACAAGGCCGTCGACGACACCCTCGAGATCGTCGGCGGCCTCGTCCAGGGCCTCCGCGATCTTCCACACGTCCCCTTCGAGGCCGGGTGGCCAGTCACTGCCCGCGATGATCCAGAGAACCCAGTTCAGCTCCTCCGGGAAGCGCAGATTCCCCGTCACCGCCAACGCCGGTCACCCCCAGCGGGGCTGCAGGAGCCCGGCCGGGACAACAGCCCCAACCGGGCTCCCGCACAACTCACGACATCGATCCCTTCGCTACCGGCGACCGTGGTGGTTGCCGCCGCCGTTGCCCCCGCCGCCGGACGAGGTGTTCGGGCCGTCTGCGGACGGGCCGTCGACCTTCCCGAAACCGTTGGGCGTCATGTTCTTCACGGAGTTGCCGACCGAATTCGCGATGTCCTCGGCATCTTTGTGCGCAGCCCGGTAGATGGCCGCCATGACGTCCACGGCGTTCGCGGTGGTCCAGGTGTTGGCCGGGATGTCCCGGGCGCCGTCCTCCCAGTCGCCGACGTCCTTGGACCACTTGGCGAAGAACTCGCGGCCGTTCTTGTCATCGCCGAACACCGCGGGGTCGGTCAGGTTGCCGACCAGGTCGTACATCCGCGCGAAGACCTGCTCCTGCCGGCGGGCCTGCGCCCTGAGCTGCTCGGCGGCCAGTTTCAGGCCGGGCTGGTTCACCCACGACACGTCGCTCATCGACGGCTCACTTCCCCTCGTTCAGCGCGCGGAGGAAGACGCTGTCCTCGGGGTCGTCGGGGAAGAACCGGTCCACGTCGATCTTGCCGGGTTCCGCGCCGCGCATCGACATGCCCTCGGGCATCATCGGTTCCACCAGGCCGATCATCTCCTCCCGCGCCTGCTGCTGGGCCTTCCTGACGGTGTCGCGCACCGCGTTCGCGAGTTCCGCGGGAGCCATGTTCTTGTAGGCGTTGGTCGGGAACGCGATCGCGGTCACCTGGCCGTGGATGTCGACGGTCGCCGAGACGGCATTGCGCGGCGCGGTGGCCGTCGACGACTTCTCGGTCATCTTCTCCTGCAGGGACTGCAGGTTCTCGCGGTTGCGCCGGTAGTCGGCGAGTACCTGTTCGAGCTTGTCTTGGAAGGACATGGGGATTCCTCATCGGGAACTGGTCGGATGCTGATGGACGTGCCGCCGGTCAACCCACGGAAACCAACCCCTGGTCGGCCTGGGTTCCCCGCACCGCGGCCGGCGGCAGGTCCGCCACGGCGAGCGTGCGGGACGCGGCCGTCCGGGCCAGCCTGCGGGCGAGCTCGCGCGCCGGGTGGACGGTGTCGCGATCGGCGGTGCCGGCCAATCGCGCGGCCACCGCTTCGCGCACCTCGTCGGGCACTTCGTGGCCGCGCCTGAGGAGGTCGCGCACGGCGAGCCCGGCCAGTTCGTCCACTGAGTACGGTTCGAGGTCCCATCCCTGCAGGAAGCAGTCCGCGAGCGGCCGAACCTGCTGGAACAGCGGCACGAGCCGGTCGGGTTCGCCGATCAGGACGACCGCGGGATCCCCCGCCTGGCGCTGCATCAGGGCGACCATCGCCTCCGCGACCTCGGTTGCGTGGTCGGGTTCCAGGTCGCCGTCGACGTCGATGACGAGAACGCCGCCCTCGGCGTCCTCGAACGCGGTCCGCACCAGGCTTTCCGCCTGCCCCGGCCAGTGCGGCAGCAGATCGGTGGCCGCCGACGTCCGGACCACGTGCCCGACCCGCACCAGCTGGAGTTCCGACAGCGCCTGTGCGTACAACCGGGCGATCGCGGAGCGGCCGCTGCCGCGTGTGCCGCCGATCACGACGTTCGCCGCGGCACCGAGCGCCTGGTTGTTCCGCTTGGCGGTCATCAGGCGCACCAGGTTCGAGCCCGCCGCCTCCCGGACCACCGCCTGGCCGATCAGCTCCTGCAAACGCTTCCAGCCGAGACCGGCCTGCACGGCCGTCGCGGGATCCAGCTCGTCGCGGGCGACCGCAGGTGCGCCGCCGGAGTTCGACCGGAGCTGGTCGATTTCGGCTTCGAGATCGGCCGCGGTCAGGCGGTTCATCTCGGATTCCTTCGACGGCGGTGCGATGGCCAGCCTGGACGCCTGGTTGTTCACCATCGCCTCGAACAGCTTGCGCGCCACGCGGCCGTTGCCGAAGGTCGAGTTCTTCGGCACCCGGTCGAAGTACTCGGTGAGCGCCTGCAGCCCGTCCTCGGTGAGCTCGTAGTAGTGCTTGCGGCACAGGTTGGTGGTGATCGTGACCAGCTCGTCGACGCTGTAGTTCGGGAACTCGATGGTGCGGGTGAACCGGGACGCGAGGCCGGGGTTGGAGTCCAGGAACTGCCCGATCTGCTCGGAGTAGCCCGCCACGATGACCACCAGTTCGTCGCGGTGGTCCTCCATGATCTTCATCAGCGCGTCGATGGCCTCCTGCCCGAAGTCCGGGCCGGACCCGCCGGTCTGGGCCGACAGCGTGTACGCCTCGTCGATGAACAGCACTCCGCCGATGGCCTTCGTGACCACCTCGGTGGTCTTGATCGCCGTCGAACCGACGTACTGCCCGACGAGGTCCGCCCGCGCCACCTCGATCATGTGGCCCTTGCTCAGCACGCCGAGTTCGGCGAGCACGGTGCCGTAGAGCCGGGCGACGGTGGTCTTGCCGGTGCCGGGCGGGCCGGCGAACACCAGGTGCCTGCTCATCGGCGGCATCGGCAGTCCCATCTCCTTGCGAAGCTGGGACATCTTGATGAGGTTGATCAGCGCGGTGACTTCCTGCTTGACCCCGGCGAGGCCGACCAGGCCGCTCAGCTCCGCCAGCGGGCCCGACAGCGCCTCGTCCGGCGCGGCCTCCTGCTGCGGGGCGGGTTCCGCCGCGCTGCGGTCGGCCGCGCGTTCCCCGACCGCGGCGGCGACGGACGCGGGCCGCTCGTCGCGCACCGCAGCCGGTTCCTCGATCGTGACCCGGTCCGCGCCGAAGCGGCGGATGTCGACGCCCCGGTTGTCCTGCGCGGTGCACCGGCTGAGCAGCACCGGCTCGGCGGTGTCCAGGCTGATGCCGTCCTCCGCGCTGCCCACCACCTCGCAGGCCGTCAGCGTGCCGCCGGCCCCGGCGGCGAAGTTCACGCCCGTGCGCTTCGCGGACCGCACCCGGCACCTGGTGAGCGCCGCCACCACCCCGGAGCGCAGGTCCACGCCGTGGCCCTCGGCGCCGACGATCTCGCTATCCTGCATGGAAAGCCGGGAATCCGACAGGCGCAGGCCGCCGCCGCGCATGAGCAGCGACGTCAAGGTGGCGTGCACGCCGCCGTCGAACACGATCGCCGCCTCCGCCGTGGAGGCGATCCGCATGTCCGAGGACTCCACAGTGGATTCCCCGGACGCGTCCAGGGCCGGGTGCGCGGCCGAGTCGATCTCGGTGTCGGACAACCGGATCACGCTCTTGCCCACGACGACGAGGCCGGGCGCGGAGCTCCCCGCCGCCCGCAATCCGGTGAACACCGGCTTGGACTCCGCCGCCACGTGCACGCCGGTCTGGGTGATCCCGGTCAGCGCGGTCCGGTCGAACCGCGGCGAGCTCCCCTCGTCCACGGCGATGCCGACCGGCGACTCACCGATCTCGCAGTCCGCGAACCGCGGCGCGGAAGCCCCGTTGACCTGGATCGCGTTGCGCCCGACGCCGCGGAACACGCAGCCGGTGAACACCGGTTCGGAAGCACCGGCGATGTGGGCGGACTGCACCGCCGCGCCGTGGAACTCCGAATCCGAGATGGACACCTCGCCCTGGCTCATGAGGTACAGGTCGACGTTCTCGCTGCCGGTCACGGTGAGCTGGGACAGCGACAGGTTGCCCTGCTGCTCGGCCACGACGGCCGGTTTCGCGGCGCCGGTGATGCCGCATTGCTCGGCCTGGACCGAGCCGGTGCCGTTGACGCATATCCCGTTGCCCTGCGGCCGGGTGATCGCGCAGCGGCGCAGCACCACGGACCCGCGGTCGGTCGCGACCACCGCGGAGGACCCGGCATCGGCGATCTCGGTGTCCTCGATCGTGCTGACCGAAGGCGAGGTCGTCACGACGGCCGCGCCCGCGCGGCTGGTCACCCTGCAGCCGCGCAACGCGACCGCTCCGGTGCCGCGCGCGTAGATCGTCGCCCACGACGCGCCGCCGACCTCGCAATGGTCGAAGGCCACCTCGCCGCGCACCACGTCGACCGCGGCGAGGTCGGTGTCCTCGCTGGTCAGGTCGAGTCCGTTGAGCTGCACGGCCTCCGCGCTCGCGACGAGCACGCTGCCCTGCTTCGCCACCACCTCGACGGTGCCCGCGCCGGCCTCGGCGCTGAGCGTGACGAGCTTGCTGATGACGAGGTTCTCCTCGTAGCGGCCCGGCGCGATGGTGATCATCGCGCCGGGGAGGGCGCTGCCGAGCGCGGCGCCGATAGACGCGAACGCGCCGGGCTTGTCCCCGGCAACGGTGAGCAGCTGACGATTCATCGGTTCACCCATCCCCTCACGCCAGGCCGGGCAGTGCGCCGAAGCGATCCGCCGCGGCGGCGTCGACCTGGACCTGCGATCCGCCGCCCGCCCACTGCTCCAGCTGCCTGCGCAGGGAGTTCAGCGCGAGCTCGTCGAGCGAGATCCGGTTCGGATCCACCCGGCCGTCGGCGTCGATCTCGGCCGCGGCCAGCTCCCGCAGCAGGATCCGGCCCCGGGCGCCGTCCTGCTCGGGCTCGGCCAGCTCCAGCACCTTGAAACTGCTGCCGGGCACGAACAGCACGCGCTCGGCGACGCCGCCGTCGGTTTCCAGCAGCCGCGTGCGCCGACCGGTCATCGACCACACCAGAACGTCCGCGGTGTCCTCGCCGCCTGCGGGTGGTTCGGTCAGCGCGTGCAGGAATCCCCATTCCGTGACCAGCTTGTGGCTGCGGAAGAGCTCCCACTGGCCGGGCGTGGGTGTCGCGGTGAACACGGCGGGGCCGCGATGCGTGGGCAGCCTGCTCAGCCCGGACACGACGCAGCGGGCCAGCGGGACGTGCGGGCCGACCTCCGCGGTGCGCAGCGCGTCGTCGACGGCCTTGCCGCGGGCGGTCAGGTAGAGCTGCACGGCGACCGCGTCGGTGAGCACGTCGGCCGAGGATCGCGTCAGGGCTCCCTGGAAGCCCGGGTGCTCGGACAGGACGCGAGCGACGGAGTTCGACATCGTGCCGAACTCGGCGTTCAGCGTGCGGCGCAGCCACGCGCGTTCGTCCTCGATACCGCGCTCGGGCAACGAGCCGGTCGCATCGGGCGTCGGCACGGGCTGCAGCCGCGCGACGGCCGGCAGCGGCTCGGGAACCTCTTGTGCGGCCACGGGCTCTTCCGCCGGTTCGGCGGTGTCGGCGGCTGGCAGCGGCTCGTTCGGCGCCGCAGGAGCGGACGCGAAGGTCGGCAGCGGCGCGTCGACCGGAGCCGGCGCTTCGGCGGGAGAAGCAGACTCGTCGGCCGGAAGGGCTGATGGCGCCGGAAGTTCCACCGGCGCAAGCGAATCCGGCACTGCGGGCCCGGTGACGACGACCGGTTCCGCGGCCAGCCGGACGTCCTGTTGGTGCGACGGCGACTCCTCCGCCGACGGCCGCACCGCCGGGCCCGCCACCGGGCGGATCACCGCCGTCATCTCGGCGGCCGCGGGCGCCGGCTCAACCGGCACCGGCATCTTCTCGGTCGCCGCCTCCGCGAAGCGCTCGCTGGACGGCTTGGTGTCCGCGACACCGGACGCCGCCCGCGGGAGGGCCGGTCTGACCTGGGTCTCGGCGAGCAACGACCGAGCGCCGATCACCTGGCTCAGGTGGCGCACCGAGTTGCTGAGCCGCTGCGCGAGTTCGCCCGCGAGGTACTCCATGCGGGACAGGTCGTCCTGGGACTCCGCGTCGAACATCAGGACATGGGCGTCCGGGACCGCCGGGATCGACCGGATCGCGTCGAGACCGGCCGTCTCGGCTGGCGGGCGGACGAGCAGCCCGGCCTGGACGACCTCCACCACGGCGTCGACCGAAAGCCAGTAGACGCCGGGCGAAACCTCCCGGCCGCCGAGGACGGGCACGCGGTGGCTCAGCACGGTCGGTGCCCCGACCGGCGCGTCCGCCGCCGCGCGCGGCCGGTAGGCCAGCTCGCGGGCGTAGGTGTGCCAGCCGGGGCTGCCGTCCGTGCGCACGGTGAAGATCTCGGGGGCGACGGCGGGGCCGACCGGCATGCCCGCGTAGAACACGACCTCCTGGCCGGCGGCGTCGGCGATGACCTGCCCCAGCACGCCTCGCGGCACCGACATCGGCCCGTACTGGACGAAGCGCACCCGCCGCCGCACGCTCTCCGGCAGCACCCGCCAGACCAGCGCGATGTCGTCCTGGCCGAGCGGCACCCCACCGGGGCTGCCGAGGACCACGGTGAGGTACTCGGGCTGGCACGGCATGGTCTCGATCAGCCGGGCCCGGTTCGCCCGCAGCTGCGGGTCGTCGCCGATGGGCCGGATCCACACGCCGCCCGGCAGCTGCTCGGCAAGACCGCGCGCGCTGGTCGGGAAGTTCTCGGGGACCACGGCCCCGTCCCACGCGGGCCGGGGGAAGCGCTTCGCCTCCCACTTCGGCGGGCGGCCGGGGCTGCACCGCACCCACCCGCTGCCCTGCCCGGAATGCACGAACAGCGAACCGCCCGCGCCCTGGACGACCAGGCCGTCGGGAACGAGCACGGTGCGCTTGAGCCGCTCCGCCAGCCAGTGCCCGGCCAGGGCCGTGGTCTCGCGCGACCGCGCGCCGATCACCAGGCGCACTCCGCGCCTGCTCCTGGGCAACGCCCGCGCGACCGACTCCCACATCGAGATCGGGGAGCTGGCGGGCAGGTCGATCACGACGAGGTCGTTCTCGGTGTCCGGGGCCACGGTCATCGCGAGGTTGCGCGCCGCCTTCGTCATGTTGCCCGCCGGGTAGACCACCAGGGCGTTCCCGATGGTGTGCCTGACCAGGCCCGCGCCGTCGCCGGCCGGCCTGCCCAGGGTCGCGATCGCCATCGCCGTCATCCTCCCTGCTCTACGACCACAGCGGCGCGGCTCAGCACCGGCCCCGTCGGGATCGTGGACAGCACCTCGGTGCGCATCGGTACCGGCTGCACACCACCCAGGCCGAGCGCCTGGAGAGAGTCGTTGTCGGGGATCAGGAACCGCTTGCCGCGGTCGCTGATCAGGTACCTGGTCGGCTCGTCCTGCCCGTTGGGCACGGGTAGCTCGGCCACCAGCACGCCGTGGCTCGGCGGCAGCAGAGCCCCCGCCGCGGCGACCGGTGGCCACTTCTCGGCGCCGGGCACCGCGACCACCGACGTGGTGATCTCCGCGCCGCGGCCGGTCCGCTTGAGGCACACCTGCCCCTCGGTCGCGGACAGCGGCCGCTTCCCGGCGAGGTCCGGGAGGCGGGTCAGCATCGAGTCGTCGGGCGCGAACGGCGCCGCCAGCACCGACTGGGCATCGATCGTCACCGGAGCCTTCCCCGACTTAGCCTCCAGCAGGGCGAACTCGGTGGCGGACAACGGCACCAAGCCGCCGTTCACCAGCACGTAGTGCTGCTCGATCCCGTTGCCGGGCTGGTGGACGAACAGGTCGCCGATCCGATGTGGACTCCCGGCCACCTTCGGGCCCGGCCCGCCTGACCCGGGGATCTCCGCCGCGACGAGCGCTGGACCCTCCGGGACCAGGCCTAGCCACACCTCCGGCACGGTCAGCGGCAGCGTCGAGCCGAGCCCGAGCACCACCAGGGAGTCCACATCGGACACCCGGTGCTTGACGCCTCGCCAGATCAGGAAGGTCTTGCCGTCGGTCGTCCGCACCGGCGCGTAGAAGTCGTCGGGCACGGCGCCGTTCGGCACGGCGGAGTCGAAGTTCACGCTCATGCCGGGGGCGGCGCTGGGGCAGAGCAGCCACGGACCGGGCATCAGCTCGTCCGGCCTCGGCACGGTGTCCGGGGCTCCCGCGATGCCCACCTGGGGCCCGCGCGGCAGCTCGGCGAGCGAGCTGCGGGAGATCAACGTGATCTTCGAGCCGGGGCCCTGCACCAGCATCGCCGACGCCTGGTTCGGCGTCGGCAGCAGCCTGCCGCCGAGGAAGACGTACCGGGAACCGGACTCCCGCTCGACGAGGATGGCGCCCTTCTGCTGCCACGCGGTGTTGCCGCCGGGCACGATCAGCCCGTAGACGCCGAAACCGATCACCATCAGCAGCGCGATCAAGGCGCCGGCGATCAACCCCGTCCGGCCTCGCCGGGTCGGCAGTTCCGCGTTGCTCGGATCGCCGACCAGCAGCGCCGTCGTCATCCGCTGCATCAGGAACTGGTAGGCGTGGACGTGGTCCTTCTGCGTCTGCATCGACTGCTCACCCGGCCAATCCGCGCGCCCACGCGAAGACGCCGAGGATCTGCAGCAGCACCGGGATGGTGGCTGCGGCGACGATCGACTCCGTCCACTGCGCACGTTGCACCCAAACCGGCACGAGCCGCCTGGTCGGCGGCCGCAGCACGGCGAAGATCAGCGCGATCAGGGTGACCGCCAGCGCGGAGAGCGCGACGATGCGCCAGCCCAACGACAGCGATCCGCCGTAGGTCAGGAAGAACTGGGCCCAGCCGAGAGCGCCGGCCGTGACGAGCGCGATCCGCTGCCAGGCGCTCGGGAATCCGGCGCACCGCACCAGCGAGGAGGTGGCGACCAGCAACCCGAGCGTCGTCGGCGCCCAGCCCGGCGCGCCGAACAACGCCGGGTAGCCGAAGGTGAAGACCATCGCCGCGGTGACCGTGAACACCGTCAGGTAGCGATCGGCGTTCTTGGTGCGTTCGACGACCAGCTCCGCGTCGAGCGGATCGACGTCGTCCTGGAGCTCCCCGGCCGTGCGCGGCAGCTGCGGGCCGCGCAGCCGCGCCATCCGGATCACCAGCCGCGGCACGCCGATCAGCAGGATCAGGGCGATCGTCGAGCAGACGCCCGCGGTACTCGCCGACGCCATCGCCAGGCCGAGGTGGAGCTGCATGGTGAGGAACGCGGTGCATCCCCCGGCCAGCAGAACCCCGATCGGCACCAGCGGCAGCGCGGGCGACCAGAGCCGGCCGGCGCCGAGGAGCGCGGCCGACGCGACGGCCGCGGCCAGGCCGCCCACCGCGACCGAACCGGGGCGCAGCTCCAGCGCCGCGGTGACCCCGCCGGGAACGATGGCTCCGGCGAAGCCGATCAGCACCAGGCCCGGCACCGCGAGCACCAACGCCAGTGCCTGGTCCGCAGTCTTGCGCGAGATCGGCACGGCGGCGCCCGCCAGCAACACGCCGAGCACCGACGACGTGATCGCGGATGTCGCGGAGGATTCCGCCACGACGGCCAGCGCGGCCATCAGGGCGATCGTGCCGACGCCCAGGACCAGGAACGCCCAGCGGCTGAACTCGGGGCGCCAGCGGTCCCGCTGCCTGCCGACCGCCGTGGCCATCCCGTCGGCGACGTCGTCGAACGCCAGCTCCGGCAACCGGTTGACCGCGGGCCGGAGGTAGAACGTCTCGCCCTCCAGCCATTCCAGGCTATCCGCGGTTCCCTCGGGGTCGAACGGCGGCTCGCCGAGCCGCTGCAGCACCCAGGAGCGCTCTCCGGTCACCTCGACGCCGGAGACGACGTGGTCGCTCGCGGCCGTCGTGTGCTCCAGCAGCACCGGCAGGAGTCCTGCCACCGGGACCGAGACGGGGACGGCGAGATCGGCCCGGCCCGCCGGGCCGAACACGGTGATGCGGCAGAGCTCCGTCTGCGCACTGGTCATAACGGTTTCCTCTTGCTATTGCTGTTGTTCGTCTCGATCACCGCGTCGCGCCACCGGGCTGCGACGCGACCGGCGCGGATGCGTGCGCCATCTGGACCAGGCGGACGCCCTTGCGGGTGACCAGCTGCGCTCGGCCGGCGACCAGCTTCCGCGGCACCGCCTCGCCGAGGAACTTGCCTTCCTCCTTGGGGTAGGAGAAGACGACGCCGGGCGTCCCGAGTTCCCACATCCGCCGGATCACCGGGTCGCTGAGCGCCCGCATCGCGCCGGAGGTGCTGCGCGCGACGATCAGGTGGAGTCCGATGTGGACGCCCTGGGCCAGCATCGGCAGCAGCGCGTCCAGCGGCGACTGCCCCATCCCCAGCCCGAAGAGCTCGTAGTCGTCGACGACGAGGAAGAACTGCGGCCCCTCCCACCAGTCGCGCCGGCGCAGCCGGTCCAGGCCGATGTCCTCGCCCGGCACCCGGCGGGACATCGAGATGGCGGCCTTCGCGGTGAGGTCCTTCAGCGTGTCGCCGGTGATGGCGTAGCCGACCCGGTACGCCTCGGGCACCGCCGTGTCGAGCTGCCGGTTGGGGTCGCCGAGCAGGATCTTCGCCTGGTCCGGCCGGTAGCGCGCCATGATCGACTGCAGGACCACGCGGAGCGCGTTGGTCTTGCCCGTCTCGCTGTCCCCGAACACCAGCAGGTGCGGCGTCTGCTCGAAGTCGTGCCAGACCGGCTGCAGCCGTTGTTCGTCGAGGCCGATGCAGATCCGGACGTCGCGCTCCGGCCGGGGCAGTTCACCGAGCGGCACTACGGCGGGCAGCATCCGCACGGGCGGCGCCGGGCGCCCCGGCCAGAAGGTCGCGGCCTCCTCCGCCAGCGCCTTCGTCGCGGATGCCAGGTCGTCCGTGGCGGAGCTGCCGTCCATCCGCGGCAGGGCGGCCAGGAAGTGCATCCCGCTGAGGGTGAGGCCGCGGCCGGGCTGAGCGGGCACGGTCTGCGCCTTGCGCGAGCCGATCTCGGACTCCATCGGGTCGCCCAGCCGCAGCTCGAACTTGCTGCCGATGACGTCGCGCAGCGCCGGCCGGATCTCCGACCAGCGGGCGGCGCCCACCACCACGTGGATGCCGAAGGACAGGCCCCGCGCCGCCAGCTCGTTGATGCGCGCCTCGAGCTCGCCGAAGTCCTGGCGGATGGTGTACCAGCCGTCGACGATCAGGAAGACGTCGCCATACGGATCGGTGATCTCCCCGGTGCGCCGCAGGTTCCGGTACGCCGCCATGGATTCCAGCCCGCGGGCGGCGAACACGGACTCGCGGTGCTCCATCAGCTGCAGCAGCTCCGCGATGGTGCGGACCACGCGGTCGTGCTCCATGCGGGTCGCGATGGATCCGACGTGCGGCAGCCCCGCGATCGACATGATGCCGCCGCCCCCGAAGTCGAGGCCGTAGAACTGCACCTCCCACGGCGTGTGGGTCATCGCCAGGGAGAGCACCAAGGTCCGCAGCAGCGTCGACTTCCCGGACTGCGGCGCGCCCACGACGGCGACGTGGCCGTCGGCGGCGGAGAGGTTCGCGACCAGCAGCTCGCGCACCTGCTCGTAGGGCCGGTCGATCAGGCCGATCGGGGCGCGCAGCCTGCCCTGCATGGCCGGATCCTCGACGTTCATGCCGCGGAACTGGCCGGGCAGCACGCTGGGCAGCAGGGAATCCAGGCTCGGCGACTCCGCCAGCGGCGGCAGCCACACCTGGCGCGCGGCGGGCCCGGCGCCCGCCAGCCTGCCGATGAACGCCTCGGCGAGGCTGATCGAGCTCGACTGCGCGTCGGTCTCGACGACCTCCGCCACGTCGTCCACCGGGGTGAGCTGGCGGACCGGGCGCGCGTGCGTGACGAAGGGGACGACTTCCTGGACCGCCTTCTCGAATTCGCCGGCGGCCGCGTCCACCTTCGGCAGCGGCGCCGGGCCGGACACGTAGGCGCCCTTGAACCGGACCAGGTTCGTCGTGTCGATCTTGAGGAAGCCGTTGCCCGGCTCGGTGGGCAGCTCGTAGGCGTTCGCCACGCCGATGACGTTGCGCGACTCCATCGAGGAGAACGTGCGCAGTGCGACCCGGTACGACAGGTGGCCCTCGACCCGGTGGATGCGGCCCTCGTCGAGGCGTTGGGAGGCGAGCAGCAGGTGCACGCCGAGGCTGCGCCCCAGCCGGCCGACGGAGACGAACAGGTCCATGAACTCCGGCTTGCTCGCCAGCAGCTCGGAGAACTCGTCCACGACCAGGAACAGCGTCGGGAACGGCGCGAGCGCCTCCCCCGCGGCCCTGGCCTTCTCGTACTCGAACAGCGACGGGTAGCCGCTTTCCCGCAGAAGTTCCTGGCGGCGGATCATCTCGCCGTTGAGGGAGTCCTGCATGCGGTCGACCAGCGGCAGCTCGTCCGCCAGGTTGGTGATCACCGCGGAGGTGTGCGGCAGCCGGTCCATGCCGAGGAACGTCGCGCCGCCCTTGAAGTCGACCAGGACGAAGTTCAGGATCTCCGACGAATGCGTGGCGGCCAGGCCCAGCACGAGGGTCCGCAGCAGCTCGCTCTTGCCGGAACCGGTGGCGCCGATGAGCATGCCGTGCGGGCCCATCCCGCCCTGCGCCGACTCCTTGAGGTCGAGCTCGACGACCTCGCCTTCCTCGGTGACGCCGATCGGCACCGACATGCGGGCCCGCTGGGCATTGCGGGGCCGCCACAGCTGCTGGACGTCGAAGGTGTTCACGTCGCGGATCCCGAGCAGGGTGGTCAGCTCGAAGTCGGATTCCAGCGGCCGCTCGACCAGTTCCACGGTGCCGCTGGTCCGCTTGGGAGCGAGCCGCCGGGCCAGCACCTCCGCCTCGACCAGGCTCAACTCGTCGCGCGAGGCGACACCGGTCCCGTCCCCGGAGGGGAACTCGACCCCGTCCTCGGTCGCGGTCAGGCGGAGCACCTTGGCGCCACCGGGCAGCATGCCGGTGATGTCCAGCAGGACCACGTTGCGCAGTCCCACGTCGAGCAGGCGCGAGGACTCGGGGATGGTCGCCAGGTGGGCGATGACCACGACGAACGGCTCGGCGTTGCTGGGCGCGGTGGCCTTGTCGTGCGGGCCGCGGTCGGTGACGTCCTTGCCGAGCAGGTCCATCAGCTCGTCGTGGTCGCACGCGAGCATCCGGACCGGGCCCGCGTCGTCCCGCGCCGAGTGGTGCGTGTTGTGCGGCAGCCACTTGACCCAGTCCCATTCGGACCGGCAGTCCTCGGCGGTGAGCACCGCGATGCGCAACTCGTCCGGGGCGTGGAAGGTCACGAGCTGCGCGATCGCGGCGCGCGCCAGCCCCAGCGCGCCGTCGACGTCGCCCGCGAACTCGACGCTGGTGAAGCTGCGCAGCCCGACCGCGACCGGGATGCCCGACACCGTGCGGTAGGTCTCGCTGAACCGGCGCAGCGAGATCGCCGCGAGCGGTTCGAGGTCCTCGATCGGCTTGGTGGTCGGCGGGAGCAGTTCCAGCGCGGCCTGCTGGGCGCCGAGACCGATGCGCACGCGGCCGAAGTCGTCGTGGCCCGCCCGGCGCTCCCACAGCCGGGAGCCGCCCGCGACGTACCAGAGCCACCCCGGCTCGGGGTTGTTCCAGAGCACCGCCGCCCGCTGCTCGTCGGCAGTGGTGCGGGTGCGGGTGCGCAGCTGCCCGATGTAGCGGAGGTAGTCGCGGCGCTCGGCGGCCATCTTGCGCTTGCGCTCGCCGGCGGCCCTGCCGAGCTGGCCGAGCCCCATGCTGATCATGGCGACGCCCATGCCGCCGCCGATGACGTAGGTGAACGGCGAACTGCCGCCGGCGCCCGAGAACGCCAGGACCGTCACCAGCGAGCCGATGCCCATCGGCAGGAACCCCAGCATCGATGCGAAGTCCCGGGTCGCGGGCTCGGCGAGCACCGGGGGCTCCTGCAGCTCGATCTGCCCCTGCGGCATCTCGGGCCCGGTGGCCCTGGGGGGACGTTTGACCGTCACGGTCGTCATCAGACGATCTCCATCCGGTGGAGCGCGATTTCGGTGATCATTCGAGGACTCCCGTGGCCCGGGCGGCGCCGGAACCGCCCCACGACGAATCGCTCGCGTTGAGCAGGTCGGCCGCGGACCGCTCCGCCTGCTCGGCGTCGGTCTCTTCGTCCTCTTCCTCGGGTTCGTCGTGCAGCGAAGCCAGGTACGCCTCGCGTTCCTCGGGCGGGACCGAGTACTCGTCGCCGCACGACGGCGGGGGTTCCCAGGAGTCGACGATCGTGGTCGCCTCGCCCGGCTTCTTGCGCCGGTAGGTGGCGTGCCCGGTCGGCTCGGGTTCCGGGCCGACCGGTTCGGCCGCCTTCGGCGTGACGGCCGGGAAGTCGTCGCCCCAGCCGGCCGGGCCGGAACTCACCACGGCCGGTGGCAGCGGCGCGGCGGGCAGCACGAGGTCTTTCGCGCCGGTGTCCCACGCCTTGGTGTCCCGGACGGCTTCCGCCGCCCGGACCACCACCACCGAGTCGATGCCGGGCACCGGGAACGCACGATCAGAGTCCCGGTCCGGGGTCGGCTCGGGCGGCCGGGTTCGCGGCGCGTCACCACTGGAGTTCGCACCGTTTCGCGGCGCGGCGGCAGGCGTCATCGCGCCGGCCGCGGTCGCTGCGCCGGCGACGAGCGCCGCGGCGGTCGTCGGCGCGCTCGCGTCCGGCGAAACGACATCGGAGCGCGCAGCCCATCCTTCGGGCGCGGCGGCCGGGGGAAGGCTGATCTCCCAGGGTTCGTCACCCGGCTCGTTGCCGGACGTGACCGCCCAGCCCGCAGGCGGCGCCGCTGGGACGGCACTCACCTCTGCCTCGCGCGGGGCCGCGGTGGCCCGCTCACCGGCGTCCTCTTCGGTCTCGGAGTCCACATCAGACACCGATGTGACCGGCGGCCCAACCGGGGCGGAAAGCATTGGCGTGACGGCCTCTTCCTCCGCATCGGCGGGCACGGGATCGGCGGCGTTCGCCCAGGACTCCGGCTTCGACGACGGCGCGTAGTCGGCGTCGATCTCGCTGACGTCGTCCGCACCGGAAAGCCACGGCTCGGTCTCCCCACCGAGCAGGCCCGCCGCGTCCGGGCGGTCGGCCGCCGAAGGCTGACCACCGCCACCGGCACCCGGCGGCACCATCGGCGGCTGGAAACCCGCACCAGGAGCCTGATTCCCCGGCGCACCCTGCGCGTTCGCCGGTGGCGCCGCCCATTCCTCCGGCTTCGCCGCAGCGGACGGCACCTCGCTGGGCCCGCCCACGGACGGCGGCGTCACACCCTCCCACGGCGCGGTCTCCCCGCCGAGCAGGCCCGCCGCGTCCGGGCGGTCGGCCGCCGCGGGCTGACCGCCGCCCGCGCCCGGCGGCGCCGCCGGTGGCGGCACGCCGGGTCCACTTTGGCCCGTCCCGGAACCGCTCCTCGGCGCCTGCCATTCGGCGCCGTTGGGCACCGGCGGCTTGACCGCGTTGCCGTGCGGGTTTCCGGCACCCGCCTCGGTGCCGGGAGGAGCGGACACGTTCAGCGGCGCGGGTGGCTTCAGCCCCGTCCCGGTACCGCTGCCGCCACCGGACTTGACGGGCGGTGGCACGTTCACGGGCTTGGGCGCGTTGTTACCGCCGGTTCCAGGCGGTGCGTTCACCGAGGGCGGCTTCGGAGCGTTGGAACCACCGGAACCCGGCGGCGGGGGCACGCTGACCGACGGCGGCTTGGGCGCGTTGTTACCGCCGGTTCCAGGCGGTGCGTTCACCGAGGGCGGCTTCGGAGCGTTGGAACCACCGGAACCCGGCGGCGGGGGCACGCTGACCGACGGCGGTTTGGGCGCGTTGGAACCGCCAGTTCCAGGCGGTGCGTTCACCGACGGCGGCTTCGGAACGTTGGAACCACCAGTTCCGGGCGGCGCATCGACGGACGGCGGCTTCGCCGCGAAGTTGCCCGCTCCGGTGCCCGGGGGCTTGGGCGCGTTCACCGACGGTGGAGACTTGGGGCCGCCTCCGCCGGTAGGCCCTCCTCCACTATTGGGGCCGCCCCCGGGCGGCGGCGCGTCGACGGACGGCGGCTTCTTCGCCGTGTCGCCGCCGCCCGGAGGCGGGTCCGTCAGGTTCGGCGGAGGTTTGGAACCGCCGGAGTCGTTGTCGCCGAGCTTCGGGTCCTTCTTGAAGTCGAAGTCGGCCGGGTTCGGCGGCGTGACCTTGTCGGTGTTGAGGATGTACTGGCCCGCGAGGATCCGGACGACCTTCTTCATGTCGTCGCCCATTTGCGTCACGAGTTCGGGGTAGTCCGAGATCCGCGCGAGACCGTTGCCCATCTTGGTGCCGTTGGTGGCGACCCAGCTCGCGTAGTAGCCGTCGATCCAGTCGATCGTGTCCTTGGCCCACTGGAGGTAGTTCCCGCTCGTCCACAGTTGACTCGGCACGTTGTTCGTGCCGACGGCCTCGCCGCCGTTGATCTGCTCGGCCTTGGACTTCAGCTTCGCCGCGAACAGCAGCGTCATCGAGCGGAACGCATCGGCGGCTCCGCTCTTCCACGCACCGTTCTCCCCCGCGAGCGCCTCGCTCTGCATCTTGATGTTTTCGGCGAGGTAGTCCAGCCCCGCGCGGGCGCGGTTGATGACGACGGAGGCGTAGCGGAGCGAGTCGGGGTCCGAAAACGGCGTGCTGTGCGGGATGCCGTCCGAGGGCACGGCGGCGTAGCCGACGATGGCCGCCTTGATCTGCTTCCAGTCCCAGGACTCGAAGTCCTTGTTGTCGGACAGGTTCGCGCCGGGGTCCGCGAGGACCCCGCCCTTCGGGCCGAGCTTGAACCCGTCCTTGTTGTACTTGTCGTCGTCAGCCATCGCCATCCATACCGTGACTCGGGCAGGGCACCCCAACGGCCCGCTACGTCTTGCCCGTCTCCGCCGATCCCCGGTCGCCGGGGTGCATCAACCGGTGGCGCCGAGCGTGAGGCCGTCGACCTTCGCCTTCACGCCACTCACCATCTGCTTGAACTCCTGAGCGTCGAACTCGCTCAGCTCATGGGCGTTCTTGTACTTCTTCGCGATCTCGCGGCACCTGGCGACGACCTCCTTGATGATCGTCTGCGCCTCGGTGTAGACCGTGCGGATCGAGGCGAGCAGGGATGCGCCGCCCTCCTGGCTGCCGCCGCCGAACACCTTCGCCTTGAGGTTGTTGCCGGCGCCGAAGTTGCCCGGGCCGAACCCCTTGGCCTCCAGGTCGTCCAGCTCCCTGAGCACGGTCGTGATGACCGGGAGCAGCGCCTCGATGTTGTTCGCGTAGACCTTGATCGCCTCGACGTCGATGACGTTGACGTCCTTGCCGGGGTGCTCGTTGCCGCCCGGAACCTTCGGCGGGGCCGGGAACGGCGGATACGCGCCCTTGTTGACGTCCCACGGGTCGCCGCCGTCGGCGTTGCCGGTGTCCGGCGTCCAGTTGCCGTCCGGCTTCGGCGGCTTGTCGCCGTTGTCGGTCGGCGAGACGTCCTTGTCGTCGTCGGTGCCGATTATGCTCATTACTCATGCCTCATTCGGTATTCCCCGGGGCCGGCCGGGCGGATTCGCCCGGCCGGCCGGACGGGCGCGCCGCCTGATCGGTGACTCGCGACCGCACCATCACCACATGCCCGTGACGCTGTCGTCCGCGGCGTTGAGCCGGCGGGTGATTTCGGCGAGCTTCTCGGCGGCGTGGCTGAGGGACACCGGCATGGTGTCCGCGGCTGCGTCCCAGCGGCCCTTGGCCGCCGCGTACGCCGTCTTCGCGTCCGCCGTCCAGTTGTTGAGGTGCTCGGTCACCTCGGCGTCCAGGTCGCCGAGTTCCTTCTTGATGGTGGTCCCGGCGTCCTGCATGGCGTCGGTGACGCTGTTGTTGTCGACGGCGCTGTACGTGTAGGTGGGCTGTCCCATTTCGTGATCCCTTCGAACGGGTCGGTCGACCGGTCAGAGCCCGGTGAGGCCGGTGGCGGACTGGCTGCGGATGAAGGTGGCGGCCTCGTCGGCCACGTTGGTGGCGTCGCGGTGGCCGCGCTCGTAGTCGTCGGCGCTGTCGCGCATCTTGCGGGCCATGGCTTCGAGCTCGTTGATGACCGTGTCGGCGTTCTGGTACCACTCGGTCATCGCGCCGCGGTAGGCATCGGCGGCGGTGCCGGTGAAGGAGCTGAGCCGCCCGACGGCATCCTCGACCTCTGCCTTCTGCGCCTTCGCCCGCCCCGCGGACACATCCATTCGGTCCGCGGCCTCACGCATGCGAACCACGTCGACTGAATTCGTACCCTGGCCAATTCCCACTTCGCGTTCTCCCTGATCGATTTTCGGCGGAGTGCGGTCAACGCCGATGGCGAAAGGACGAGCAGTCCGATGAAGTCATCCGATGCAGACGGATCAGATGACCGCGATTTCCCAGCAATGGGTGATTCACCTGTTCGGACGATATCGACGGCGGCGTCGATCATGCAATGCGGAATTCCCAATAGTGCTACCGATAGCACTTAAGTGCATCGGCCCCACCGCAGGGAACCCGGATCACGAAGGCGGGCGCCTACGGCGAATCGTCCGACTTGCGCCGAACGGGTGGCTCGATCGCTTACGACTCGCTGTCGGTTCGAGCGACGTTCAAGGCGCCGTAGCGGCCGCCCTTGACCTGCGCAGGATCGAAGATCCCGGCGAGGTACGCGACATCGTCGGCGCTCAGCGGCACGGACGTGGCTTCGGAGTTCTCGCGGACGCGCGCCATGCGCCTGGCGCCGGGGATCGGCACGATGTCGTGCGGCTGGGCGAGCAACCAGGCGAGCGCCACCTGGCCCGGGGTGTGCTGCCTGCTGGCGCAGAATTCCCTGAGGGCATCGACCAACCGCATGTTGTGTTCGAAGTTCTCGCCCTGGAACTTGGGCAGGGTGGAACGGAAGTCGTCGATACCGAACGCGGCGCCGCGGCGGAAGCCGCCCGCCAACATGCCTCGCCCCAGGGGGCTGTAGGGCACGAGCGTGATGCCCAGCCGGCGGCACTGCGGCAGCACCTCGGCCTCGATCCCCCGCTCCCACAACGAATATTCGCTCTGCAGCGCCGAGATCGGGTGGACCGCGGCGGCACGCCGGAGGACCTCCGAGTCGACCTCGCTCAGCCCCAGCGCCCTGACCTTGCCCTCGGCGACGAGTTCCGCCATGGCTCCGACGGTGTCTTCGACGGGAACGCGGGGATCCAGCCGATGGTAGTAGTACAGGTCGATCCAGTCCGTCCCGAGGCGCCGCAGGCTGGCCTCGCAAGCGGCTTTCACGTACCCGGGGCTCCCGTCGAAGACGCTCGTGCCCTCGGGCGTGGGGCGTGCGGAGAACTTGGTCGCCAGGACGACCCTCTCCCGCCGTCCCTTCAGAGCCCGGCCGAGCAAGCCTTCGTTGTGGCCGAATCCCGGTACCGGATGGCCTGGGGTCGCGCTGCCCGCCCCGTAGTAGTCGGACGTGTCGAGGAAGTCCACGCCCCACTCGATCGCATCGCGGATCGTGGCGACCGAGGCGTCGGGATCGGCAGAACCGTAGAACTGCGACATCCCCATGAGTCCGAGACCGATCGGGCGCACGGACAGATCGGAGTTCCCCAGTCGGACGCGCGCCACTCGTGACCGTTTCTCCACGCTTTGCATGTGCGGTTCGCCCTTCTGCGTAGCAAGTTTCCATGCCGAGCGGCCATTGGAGGCCGCGGGGATGCGTGCCGCTCGCTGCGAAGCGGTCACAGGGTGATGGTCTTGTGCTCGACGTACTGGGCCAGCCCGACCGCGCCGTACTCGCGGCCGATGCCGCTGTTCTTGAAACCGCCGAAGGGACCGTCGAAGCCGACCGATGCGCCGTTCACGGTGACCGTGCCGGTCCGCATCCGGCGCGCGATGGCGAGGGCGTGGGCCTCGTCGGCGGACCACACCCCGCCCGAGAGCCCGTACTCGGAGTCGTTGGCGATGCGCACGGCGTCGTCTTCGTCGTCGTAGGCGATGACGACGAGAACCGGCCCGAAGATCTCTTCCCGCGCGATCCTCATCGAGTTGTCGACGTCGGCGAACACGGTCGGGGTGACGTAGTAGCCGTTCTCGAGCCCTTGCGGCACCTGGGGGCCGCCGGTCACCAGCCGGGCGCCCTCGGCGATGCCGAGCTCGATGTAGTCGCGGACGCGCTGCTGCTGGTCGCGGCGGACCATCGGGCCGATGAACGTACCGGCGGCGTTCGGATCGCCGACCTCAAGCGATTCCACGAGTTCCTGGACAGCCGCGACGACTTCCTCGTACCGGCTGCGCGGCGCGAGGATCCGGGTGTGCGCGATGCACGACTCACCGTTGTTGAGCAGGGAGGCGAACTTCAGGCCCTGCACGGCCCGGTCCAGATCGGCGTCGGGCAGGATGATCGCGGCGGACTTGCCGCCCAGTTCCAGGCTGACGCGCTTCAGCTGCTCCCCCGCGATCGAGGCGATCCGGCGGCCGGCCGCGGTCGAGCCGGTGAACGAGATCTTGTCGACACCGGGGTGCGACACCAGGTGTTCGCTGGTCTCCCGGTCCGCGGGCAGGACGCTGATCACCCCCTCCGGCAAACCCACCTGCTGCAGCAGGTCGGCGAGCAATCCCATGCTCAGCGAGTTCTCCGGGGATGCCTTGAGGATGACCGCATTTCCGGCGAGGAGCGCGGGGATGATCTTGGCGTACGCGGCCGAGTAGGGCGAGTTCCACGGGATGACGGCGGCCACGACGCCGACGGGCTCGCGGCGAACCAGGCTGCGCGCGGTCGAGTCGGGGTCGGAGGACTCCAGCTCTTCCTCCCAGCCGAACTCCTCCGCCGCCTTCAGGTAGGCGTTGGCCTGCCGGGTGAGTCCGGACTGCCCGGCCAGCGTGAACCACCGGGCCGAGCCGTTCTCGGCGGCGATGAGGGTGGCGATCTTCTCGGCGTTGGCCTCGCGGAGTGCATTGAACCGCCGGATGACGGCGATGCGCTCCGCCGGCGGCGTGCTGGGCCAGGGGCCTTCGTCGAAGGCGGCGCGGGCGGCGAGCACGGCGCGATCCACGTCGGCGGGCTGGGCCTGGGCGGCGCGGCCGATGACCGCCTGGTCGTGCGGGGACAGGATGTTGAGCAGTTCAGGACTGCTTGGCGCGGCCCAGGAGCCCGCGATGAAGAGCCGGTCGTAGGTGATCACTTGATCTCTCCTCGGAGACAGAGGCATTTCCTCTAACTGTCACACTAATGTAGCACTTGTTTGGAAAATTGCCGCAACTGTGATGCTGTATACGATGTAGGTTCCACATGGGCTCTATGCTGCATCTCGTGAGGGCCGATGCAGCGCGCAACCTGGAAGCCGTTCTTACGACCGGAGCACGCATGCTCGCCGCCGACCCGGCCGCGGGTATCAGCGCCATCGCCGCGGAGGCCGGCGTCGACCGACGCACCGTCTACCGGCGATTCGCCTCCCGCGAGGAGCTGCTGGCGGCGATCTACGAGGCCCGTCTCGAAGCGATCGAGCAGGCCATCTCCGACGCCAGGCTGCGCGAGGCCCCCGTAGCCGTCGCCCTGCACCGGTACGTCGAAGGGATCATCGCCGTCAACCGCAAGTGGCCTGTGGAGCTCACCAGGATGCGGGCCGAGGAAACGATCCGCGAACGGCGCGAGCGCATGGGCCGAGAAGTCGATGCCTTTCTTCGGCGCGCCGAAGACGAGGGCCTGCTCCGCCCCGGCCTCCCGGACGAATGGGCGAGTTCACTGCTTCCACAGCTGATGCACCTCGGTTCTCAGCGGCTGCCTCACCTCAATGCCGCGCAGGCTGCCGACGTGGTCGTCGACACTCTGCTGCGCGGGATCGGCGAGCCGTGACGCGAGCGATCGCGATCCGTCCCGTCCGCCGCTGGAGCAATGCCGCGGCCGAGCGGTCCTACGGATCAGGTTCCCAGTCGGCTCCGGCCTCCCGGCAGCGGACGCGAGCCGCATACAAAAGAAATACGAAACGTTGACGGCGCTAGATCACACCGGCCCGCAATGCGTAGGAAACCGCGTGCGTGCGATTGCGGAGCCCGAGGCGCCGCGTCAGGTCCTGGACGATCTTCTTTATCGTGCGCTCGGAGAGCCTGAGCTGGACGGCGACGTAGCCCGTGTCGTGCCCGTCGGCGAACATCCGGAGCACGTCCAGCTCCCGGTCCGTCAGCCCGGCCTCGACGAGCACCGGAGGCACCCGGCGCGCGGCCTGGTGGAACTCCCTGGCCTCTTCCAGCAGCCGGCGGACCACCCTCTTGGGCATCACCGCCTCACCCCTGCCGCTGGCGACCACGGCCCGCACGATCAGGTGGGGCGCGATCGCCGCACGCGGCAGGATGCTCACCACGCCGCAGCCCACGATCCTGGAGAGCTGCGATTCCCGCATCGGGTCGGAGATCAGCACCATGCGCTGCCGCGAGTTCTCCGCCTGCGCCGCGACCTTCTCCATCTGCAGCAGGAGCGCGTCGTCGACCCTGGTGGCCACCACCACCACGACGTCCGCCTCCGCATGCCTCTTCAACGGCAGCACCCGGACTTCGGGTGCTTCGCTCAGGGCGCGCAGGAAGCGCACCCCATCGCTGAGATCATCGGCGAAGACCGACACGGTGATCCCGTCATCGGCGTGCCCGCCGAGGGCTTCGGCCGCGCCGCTGCCCGCGCCGCGCCCCTCCCTCGGCAGCAGACCGACCACCAAGTCCGGATTTCCCAGCGCAGTCCGCGCGTCGACGCCCACGATCGCCCTTTCTCTGCGGTAGTTCGGACCCAAGTCGATCACCGCGCTGTCTACATCTCGCCGACAGCGCGGGGACGACGCCGTTCGGCACCACGAAGTTCGCGGCCACCACCCGCGCTCCCCATCGCGCACGTCCCCGGCCACTGCGATCCTGCGAGCAGAAGTTCGTGCAAAGTGGACATGGTCGGCATGTCGTCGGGGCCCGCGCGTTGCTGTCGCCGGGCGGATCCAGCGGCGTTCGATCGTGATGTGTTCGCCCACACCGCAACGCTAATCAGCGACCGCACCGCCCGGCATCCGTCGCGTGACGTCAGCCGTGTACGTCGCCGCCCTCCGGCGCGCGTTCCGGAGGGGCGGGACGAGGCGCCCCGGGGGATTAGGGCGCCTCGTCCCCCGTGCCACACCGAGCGATTCGCGATGGTGTCGCGGCATTCGCTCGGGTGGCGAGACGACGATCCAGGCGGAACTCCACGATGCTATTCCGAAGCACGCCGACGATCGGTATACGTTCTTCGACGGCGTGATCGCGTTGCCACCGAAGGAATTCGCGGTTCGGCACACCGCAACGCTCAGCCCTGCCGGGCGAACAGGTTCAGGCGCCGCTGCGCCCACAGCTCTTCGTCCAGGTGCCGATCCCGCCACTCCCCGGGTGGCGGCGCCAGCCAGTCGTGGCCGAAGATCGAGTTCGGGTGGTCGGTCTCCACCTCGTGGTGGCCCAGGTACTCCAGCAACGGGCGCCAGAACTTCCCGTTGGACAGGACCAGGTACGAGGCCGCCAGCCCGGGCTCGTGCAGACAGCCGCGCATCAACCGCGCCTGGAAGGCGTCCGTGATGAAGGACGGTTCGGCTTCGCCTGCGGGGCAGAAGAGGTGCCGCGCGACCGAGACGTGCGCGCCGGCCGGCAGCTCCATCCGCCGGCTCACGTCCTGCCAGATCGCCTCGACGATCGGGTCTGCCGCGAGTTCTTCCGGCGCCGGTGCTGTGAGGAGCAGCCAGCTCATGAACGCTCGCAGCCGCTTCGTCCTGCGGTCCCGCAACAGGTGGAACGCGTTCGGTTGGCGCTCCAGCCAGAACCGGACGGAGGCCGCCGCGGACTCGCCGTGGTCCTCCCGCGCCATGGCGATAAGTTCCCCGTGGTCCGCGGAGGTCGCCGTCGACGCCTGCAAGTCCTCGTCGCCCGTGCCTGAAACGTACCGCGGCACGACCCCGCCCCGCCGGCGCAGATGGGCGATCGTCCGCATCACCGCCACGCTCCCATGTGGATCGCGGACGTCGCGCAGGAGGCCGCCCATGACGTACTCGCGGATCCGCCGGTGCATCTGCTCGTAGCCGACCGGGTCGCGCCACCGCAGCTGGTATTCGAGCGATTCCCGCAGCACGCCGTTGATGTCCAGGCCGTGAGCGGCCGTCTCGACGAACGGCTGAGCCCGGAGCCAGTCGAACAACTCCTCCGCCTGGCCGTCCGGAACCACCGCCCGGAGCAGGTCCTCGGTGGTGTAGCGGGCGTGCGCGCACACGTGCAGCGCCCACCGGTGCGCGGCGGTCGGCGCGGGGCCTACCAGCAGCGCGATGACGTTGTCGACCACGTACCGCACGGCGTCGCGCCGCGACGGCTTCCCGGCGACCGGCAGGCTCCGGCCGACCTCGGCCGCGAGCGACAGTGCGAGGGGACTGCCCACTGCGAAGTCCACAATGGAGTCGCGGAGCTCCCGGGCGACGCCGCGGGCCTCGACCAGCGCGGCGGATTCCGCATCGCTGAGGGCTCCGAGGCAGCGGAGGGTGAACGTCCCGGACCAGGCCGGGTCGATGAGCCAGCCGGCGCTCGGCCCGGTCCGGCCCGCCACCACGACGATCGCCGCGCCCCGCAGCTTCCAGAGGTACTCGTCGCGCAACCAGTGTTCGAGGTCGCCGAACTCCTCGAAGGAGTCCAGGAGGAGCACCGGGCCGACAGCCGTCGAGAGCTCGTCGGCGACTTGTTCGAGGCGTTCCCGGCGCTCCGAAGCATCCAGGTCGTGCAGATGCCACACCTGGCGGCCCGAAGCACGTGCGTCGTCCGCGAACTTCCGCAGCAGCGTCGACTTTCCGATGCCGGCGGGACCGCAGACGAACAGCGGACCACTGCGCTCGCGGCCTTCGAGCATCGCCCGGAAAACCGCTCGTTCCGCATCCCGTCCGATGAACTGCCGGTCGAAGCCCCGGCCCGGCACTTGGCCGGAACGCGCCGTGTGCGACCCGGTTCGCGGGACGGCCGTCCCGTCGTGAACATCCGCGTCGGCCCGGAGGATCTTCTCGTGGATCGCCTGCAGCAGCGGCCCCGGGCCGACCCCCATCTCCTCGCTGAGCAGGTCGTAGACCGTCCGGTAGACCTCCAGGGCCTCGGCCCGCCGGCCGCTGCGGTACAGGGCGAGCAGGTAGATCTCGTACAGCGGCTCTTCGAGCCGGTTCTGCTCGATGAGCAACGGCACCTCGGCCACCACCTCGGCGTGCTCCCCCAGCTCCAGGCGGGTCCGCAGCAGCTCCTGGGTGGCGGTCAGCTTCAGCCGTTCCAGCCGCGACCGCTCCCGCTCGGCGGCGTCGCCGGGAACCCCGGCCAGCGCGGTCCCGGTCCACAGGTCGAGCGCGGCCGCCAGGTGGTCCGCCGCCGCCGAGACGTTCCCCGCCGTGTGCTCCCGCCTGGCGCTCTCGACCAGGTCGGCGAACTCGGCCGCGTCCAGCACGAACAGCGACGGGTCCAGCAGGTATCCCCCGGCCTGGGACCGGATCGCCGAGCCGAGCCCGTGCCCGGACAGCATCCGCCGCAGGCGGGAGATGTAGGTCCGGATGACGGCTTCGCCGGTGACCGGCGCCCGGTCTCCCCACAGGCCGTCGATCAGCTCGCCGACCTGCACGAACCTGCCGCTGTTGACCAGCAGCAGCATCAGGACGGCTTGTTGCTGCGGCGAGCCGAGGTCCAGCTCCGTGCCGTAGCAGTTCAGGCCGGGCGGGCCGAGAACGGTGAACCGGCAAGGAGGCGAGTCGGTGGACGCTCGTCCGATCACCAGTGGGGCCTTTCCTTCGCAAGAGTCGCGGCGGCCGACCCGGGTCGCGGGTCCGCAGCAGGGCACGCCCGAAGGTAGGCGGGCTCGGATCGCCATCGCGTGCGTCAAGCGACGCCGAGGGTGTACGTCGCCTCGGGCAGCGATGCGACCGGGCGTGCGCGATTCGGCGCGCCGCCCCGGTCCTTTCGGTGACCTCGCCACGACTTCTCGTGCCGGAGCCTTCCTAGCGCCTCGGCGCAGACAGCGGATAGACGTTCGGTAACAGGGGGCATCGGCGTTCGGCGCGCAACGGCGGAACCTAAAGTGTGCCGGTGTGTTCGACGCTGCACCCACAGTCCTGGCGGGCCCCGGCAGCGCGGATCGGCGACGGCCGGGCGGCACCGCAGGTCGCGATCAACGGGAGGAGCGCCAACCACGATGGCCGGTTTGAGCTTCGGGCTGCTCGGCCCGATCAAGGTCTGGAGCGGCGGCGGGGAGCTGGCGGCAGGCTCCCCGCAGCAGCGCGGTGTGCTCGCGCTGCTGCTGCTCAGCGAGGGGCGACAGGTCTCGGTCGACGAGATCGTCCGCGCGCTGTGGGGGCTGGACGCTCCGCCCAGCGCCGTTGTCACGACCCGCACCTACGTCTCCCGGCTGCGCCGGATCCTGGCGGGCGGTGAGGCGGAGATCCGCTCGGCGGGCCGCGGCTACCAGCTGGTCGTCGCGCCCCGCGCGGTCGACGTGCCGGTGTTCCGCCAGACCACGTCCGCCGTGCGCGAGGCCCGCGAACGGGGACGACTCGCGGAGGCGTCCCGCCTGTCGCGCGACGCGCTGGCGCTGTGGCGCGGGCCCGCACTCGGCGGGTTGGGCGGCGCCTTCTTCGAAGGCCGCCGCACCTGGCTGGAACGGCTGCGCGCGACGGCCATGGAGGATCGCTGGGCGCTGGACATCGAGCAGGGCCACTGCGACCAGGCGATCGCCGAGCTCACGCTCGCGACCACGGCGGAGCCGTATCGAGAGAGGCTGTGGGAACTGCTGATCTGGGCCTTCGACCGGGACGGCCGCCGCGACGAGGCGGTGTCGGCCTACCAGCGGATCGCCCGGTTGCTGGCCGACGATCTGGGGCTGGAACCCGGTCCCGGTCTCCGGCGGATGCGCGCCAGGATCGGGACGGCGGTCGGCGCCTCGCTGGTCTGAACGCCGGTGACGTACGGGCATGACGTCATCCGACTGTCGCCAAGGCATTTGCCGGGTTCTTAACGTGGTGTCGTGCCGAGCCGCGGTGGTCGTGCTTCACGAACGCCGGGCCGCACACCGAGGCGGGGAAAGCCCCCGAGCGTCAAATGCCGTCACCGCGCAGAAATCCGCGCCGTCGCGCGGTGCACGGTCGTCCCCGCCTCCTGGACCGCCCCGGTCGGCTGGTGAGCCCGGCCGGGGCGGGCGCGGCAACACCCTGTGAGAACGCGAAGACGAGAAGGAATGCCATGGCTGAAACCACCTACACCGCGGTAGCCACCTCCACCGCGGAGGGCCGCAACGGCGGGCGGGCGATCTCCGACGACGGCGTGCTCGACGTCGGCCTCGCCGTGCCGAAGGCGCTCGGCGGTGCCGGCGGCGGCACCAACCCCGAGCAGCTGTTCGCCGCGGGCTGGGCGTCCTGCTTCGTCGGCGCCGTGCGCCGCGTGGCCGGCGAGAAGAAGGTCAAGCTGACCGACCTGGCCGTGATCGCGGAGGTCACGCTGCACCACGACACCGACGCGAACGAGTTCAAGCTCAGCGCCGCGCTGCACCTGGAAGCGTCGGGGATCGACCAGGCGACCGCGGACGAGCTCGTCCAGGGCGCGCACCAGGTGTGCCCGTACTCGAAGTCGACCCGGGGCAACATCGAGGTCACCCTCGACGCCACCGTCGACTGACGTCTCCCGGACGCTTTGAGCCCGCCACCGCCCGGTGGCGGGCTCAAAGCCGTGCCCAGTCCGTCCACGGAGCTCACCCGGGTTCGACCACCGGAAGTCCTTAC
Source organism: Saccharopolyspora shandongensis (assembly GCF_900106995.1). Classification (GTDB taxonomy): domain Bacteria; phylum Actinomycetota; class Actinomycetes; order Mycobacteriales; family Pseudonocardiaceae; genus Saccharopolyspora; species Saccharopolyspora shandongensis. Next base: position 11,630 of record NZ_FNOK01000030.1, on the reverse strand, counting down.
CTCACAACCTGTTCCGATGAACAGGCGCGCGCCCGGTGGCCGATTGGGCCGCCGGGCGCGCGTTCTGCGTGGTTCAGAGCCGGTCCGCGTCGATGATCGCCTGGGCGAAGGGGCGCGGGGCTTCCTGCGGGACGTTGTGCCCGATCCCGTCGTAGACCCGGTGCTCGTACTTGCCGGTGAACTTGGCGCGGTAGGCGGCGCCGTTCTTGGCCGCGCCGTCGAAGTCGCTGCCGATCGTGATCGACGGCACCGAGATGGCCGGCCCGGCGGCGAGCCGCTGCTCGTACTGGTCGTACTGCGGCTCGCCGGGCGCCAGGCTCAGCCGCCACCGGTAGTTGTGGACGACGATGTCGGCGTGGTCGGGGTTGTCGAACGACGCCGCGCTGCGGTCGTAGGTGGCGTCGTCGAAGTTCCACTGCGGCGACGCGATCTTCCAGATCAGCTTGTTGAAGTCGTGCCGGTTCCGGTCGTAGCCGAGGGCGCCGCGCTCGGTCGCGAAGTAGTACTGGTACCACCAGCCCAGCTCGGCCGCCGGGGGCAGCGGCTGCTTGTTCGCTTCGAGGTTGGTGATGATGTACCCGCTCACCGAGACGATCGCCTTGCAGCGTTCGGGCCAGAGCGCGGCCATGATGGCGACGGTCCGCGCACCCCAGTCGAATCCGCCCAGAACCGCCTTGTCGATCCGCAGCGCGTCCATCAAAGCGATGATGTCGAGCGCCACCGCCGACTGCTGCCCGTTGCGGACCGCCTGCGGCGACAGGAACCTGGTCTGGCCCCAGCCGCGCAGGAACGGAACGATCACCCGGTAGCCCGCGGCGGCGAGCTGCGGCGCGACGTCGGCGTAGCTGTACGGGTCGTAGGGCCAGCCGTGCAGCAGCAGCACCGGCTGGCCGGTGGCGGGGCCGAACTCGGCGTAAGCCATGTTGAGCACACCGGCGTCGATCTGCTTGATCGGGCCGAGCGTGGTGTTCTCGCCCGATCCGACCCGGAGATCTGCACCCGCGGGAGCGGCGGCGGGGGTGGCGGGAGCGTTCGACGAGCAGGCGGCCAGCGACGTCGCCGCCACACCCGCCGCGAACGCCTGCGTGAATCGTCTTCTGCTGATCATCTGGAACTCCTGCGCGAATCTCGTCCACCGGGGCGCGGGCGTGTTCTCCCGCGACGCGCCGGGAAGCCCCACGGTCCTCCCGGCATGCCCAGGACGCTAAGGAGCCCGCGGAGGCGTTCGCGACCGTCGGATGACGCCGACGGTGTAAGTCACCGGCGATCGGCCCTACCGGGCGGGCTCGTCCTCGAGCTTCTTGAGCGTTCCCACCAGATCGGCCCGGGAACTCACGCCCAGCTTGGGGAAGATCCGGTACAGGTGGGTGCCGACGGTCCGGTGCGACAGGTAGAGCCGCTGCCCGATCTCCCGGTTCGTCAGCCCGTCTGCGGCCAGCTGCGCGATGCTCAGCTCGTGCGGGGTCAGCCGTTCCCGCGCGTCCGGGCCCCGGTTCGGGCTCGACTCCCCCGCGCTGCGCAACTCCCGGCGGGCCCGCTCGCCCCACGCGGCCATCCCGAGCGCGTCGAAGGCATCCCGGGCCGTGCGCAGGTGCGTCCGGGACTCCACCACCCGGCGCTGCCGCCGCAGCCACTCGCCGAACGCCAGGTGGACCCGCCCGCGCTCCGCGGGCCAGCCGGTCAGATCGGCCCGCAACGCGGCCGTGAACAGCTCCTCCGCCTCGCCGTTGGCAGCGAGCACTGCGCGCGCGTAGCGCAGCCCGATGTGCAACGCCGGCGACGGCGTCGACGCCGCCAGCGGTTCCAGCTCCCGCAGGACGTCCCGCATCGCGTCCGCTTTCCCGGCCCGCACCGCGGCCTCGGTGAGCTCCGCGACGAAGTACGCGCGCAGACCGAACTGATAGGCGGGATCCGCGGGATCGAGGACCCGGCGCAGGTCGGCGAACGCGTCGTCGAAGCGGCCCTCGCTCAGGGCCAGCAGCCCGCGGGTGAGCTGGACGGTGGCCAGCACCGGCCGGGCGCCCGCGGCGAGGCCGATCCGTTCGGCCTCGTTCACCAGCGCCCCGGCCTGCTCGTGGTCGCCCCGCAGCGCGGCGATCTCCGCCTGAACGGCCGTGGCCAGCCCGTGCATGAACGGCTGGCCGGTTTCCCTGGCGAGCGCGGCGGCCTCGGCGGCGATCGGGACGGCCGTGGCCAGGTCACCGAGCCGGGCCCGGCTCCACGCCTGCACGGTCAGCGCCCGGGGCAGCGTCCCGAGCCGCCCCTGGGCGCGCAGCCCGGGCACGGCCGCCGCGGTGAAGCGGGCGGCCAGGTCGAAGGCCCCGACCTGCATGGCCGCGCTGCCCAGGTAGCGGTCCACCTCCGGGTTGGATCCGGCGACCCCGGCCAGCTCGCGCAGCCCGTCGACCACCCGGTGGCCGCGCTCGAACGGCGCGACGTACGCGGCGACGGCGACCATCCGCGGATCGCCGGCGTCGATGGGCAGCCGGTCGGCCACGCCCAGCAGCGAGCCGCGCGCGGCCGGGCCGGGTTCGGACCAGAAGCAGCGCATGGCGGCGCCCAGCAGGATCCGGACGGCCGCCTCCACCTGCCCGTCCGTGGCGACCGCCTCGACGAGTTCGCCCAGCTCCGACACCCGGGAGACGTCCTCGCGCACCCCGTCCTCGAAGCCGCTGAGCAGCCAGCTGGCGGTGGCGCGCTGACGTGGCGAGAGTTCCAGGGCCCGCGCGTCGCGCACCAGGCGCTCGGCCTTGTCGCGGCGGCCGGATTCGACCGACAGCTCGGCGGCACGCAGCAGGCGGGCCGCCTGCCCGTCCGGCCGCTCGCTCAGCCTGACCGCCTGCTCCAACGCCGCGATCGCGGCGGCGAGCCCGCCGCGCTGTTGCGCCCGGTCGGCCGTCCGTTCCAGTTCGGCGGCCACGTCCTCGTCGGCTCCGGCCGTCGCGGCGGCCCGGTGCCACGCCCGGCGGTCCGGCTTGTCGAGCAGGGTCTCGGCCAGCGCCAGGTGGACCTGCCTGCGCTCGGCCAGCGTCGAAGCCGCCGCGATCGCCGAGCGCATCAGCGGATGCCGGAACGTCACCGCGTCGATGGCGAGCTCGACCAACCGGACCTCGACGGCCGGTGCCAGGACTTCCAGGTCGGCCGTGCCCAGGATCCGGCCGGTGGCCGCGAGCGTTTCGGCGACCGAGTCGGTCTGGTTGAGCGCCGCGACCAGCAGGGCGGTGCGGGTGGGCGCGGCGAGGGCGGCGACCCGGGCGGTGAAAGCGCGTTCGAGGCGGTCGCCCAGCGGCAGCACCGGGTCGATCCCGTCGAGATCCGCCGTCGCCGCGGGCAATTCGCTCAACGCCAGCGGATTGCCCGCCGCCTCCGCCAGCAGCTGCGCCCGGAGTTCCGGCGCGAGGCCGGGCGCGATCGAGTCCAGGACCTCACCGGCGCTCTGGTCGGAGAGCCGGTCGACGAGCATCGGCGACAGCCCGGCGTCCTGCAGCGGCGAGCGCTCATCGGTGCGCAGCGTCGCGATCAGCACGACGGGATCGGACTCGATCCGGCGCGCCACGAAGGCGAGCACGTCCGCGCTCGCGCGGTCGAGCCAGTGCACGTCCTCCGCGACGATCAGCAGCGGCCGGTCGGCGGCTTCGTCGGCCAGCAGGCTCAGCGTGGCGAGGCCGACCAGGTAGGTGCTGGGTTCCCCGCCGCCGGCGAGTCCCAGCGCCGTTCGCAGGGCGTCCCGCTGCGGGGCCGGGAGGGCGTCCACGCCCGCCCGGACCGGGTGCAGCAGCTGGTGCAATCCGGCGTAGGCGAGGTTCTGCTCCGCCTCCACGCCGGTGGTCTTCAGCACCCGCAGGCCGGCGATCGACGCCGCCGAAACGGCCTCCGCCACGAGCGCGGACTTCCCGATGCCGGCCTCGCCGTGCAGGAGGACGCCGCCGCGCTCCCCCGGCCCGTCGATGATCTCGGCCAGGAGCTTCAGCTCGGCTTCCCGCCCGAAAAGTCGCATCGTGCGCACTCCTGCCCTGGGTGCCCTCGGCCGATTTCGCCGGGCCGTACACGAGCCCCCGGACACGACCCTACCGAAGGGCCGGGCGGCGAATCCCGCCTGCACACCGGCGACACCGAGTGACGTTCCGGCAGGTCGCCCGCGCCCGATTCGTCCGGAAACCGCGCCCTGGCGTGGAAGTTCGCCCGGGAAGCACGTCTACTCGGCGTAAATCGCTTGTCAATGACGTCGCCGTACCGTCGGTTCCGCGACTTTCACCCCGCGGCGCCCAAGAAGGCGCCGACGACCGGCCTGCGCGGGAACCTCCCTCCGCCGCCGGGGTCGCGAGCTCGTCGCTCGCCGTGGCAGGTGCCGCGATCGCGCACCGCCACGAGCTCGCGGGCGAATCCGAATGCGAGAAACAGCGAGAAGGAAGTCCATGCGGCTCTTGACGAAACTGGTAGCGGCGGCCGCGCCGCTCGCGCTGATCCCCCTCGGCGGGATCGCCGCGGCACAGCTGGGTCCAGGCGACCCGGCACAGGTGGTGAGCACGGCCGCGCCGACGTGTTCCCCGGTCCCCGTCGACGCACCGCCCGGCTCGATGATCGAGTCGGTGCAGGCGGCCCGGAAGCCCGGCGGAACCGTCACCTTCCCGGCGACACCGTTCTCGCCCGCGTCCGAAATCACCGGTGTGCCCGCGTACTGCGAGATCACCGTCACCGTGACCCACCCGGGCGCGAACGACCACGTGAAGGTCGTGGTGGCGCTGCCGGAGACCGGGTGGACGGGCCGGCTCCAGGCCATCGGCGGCAGCGCCTACGCCGCCGGTAACTTCGGCGCGCCGCTGGTCCAGGCCGTCAAGGATGGCTACAGCGGCGTGACGACCGACGCCGGCGTGCCCTCCTCTGACAACCCCCTCGAAACCGGTTGGGCGGTGACCGCCAACGGGAAGATCAACACGCCGCTGGTGACCAACTTCGCGACGCGCTCGGTGCACGAAGAGGCCCTGATCGGCAAGGACGTGACCCAGGAGTTCTACGGCCGGTCGATCACGTACTCCTACTGGAACGGCTGCTCGACCGGCGGCCGCCAGGGCTACTCCGAGGCCCAGAACCACCCCGGCGACTTCGACGGCATCCTGGCGAACGCCCCCGCCGTCGACTGGACCCGGTTCGCGGTCGCGACCCTGTGGCCGCAGGTCGTGATGAACCAGGACCACCACTTCCCGAGCAACTGCGTCCTCAACGCGTTCCGGCAGGCGGCGATCGCGGCCTGCGACGCGGACGACGGCGTCACCAACGGCATCGTCGACCGACCGGACGAATGCAGCTACGACCCGCGCACCCTCGTGGGCACCAAGGTGCTCTGCGAGGGCGAGGAACTCACCGTGACGCCCGCGGACGCGGAGGTCATGCGCAAGGTCTGGGCCGGACCGACCGATGAACGCGGCCGGAGCCTGTGGTCGGGCCTGCCGAAGGGAGCCGACCCCGTGTGGCTGGCCGGAACGAAGGTCGATCCGGACGGCACCCTGTCGGCGCCGGGCTTCCCGGTGGCCGTGGCCTGGGTGCAGTCCTTCCTGGCGAAGCAGCCCGGCTTCGACACCTCGACGATCACCTACCGCCGGTTCACCGAGCTCTTCCGCCAGTCGGTGAAGGAGTACGACGAGATCATCGGCACCGCGAACCCGGACCTGTCGGACTTCCGGCGCTCCGGCGGCAAGCTGATCACGTTCGTGGGCACCGACGACCAGCTGATCCCGCCGGGCGGCACGCTCGACTACCGCGACCGGGTGGAGCGGCGGATGGGCGGCGCCGAGCGCGTGAACGACTTCTACCGCCTGTTCCTCGCGCCCGGCGTGGAGCACTGCGGCGGCGGCGCGGGCCCGGTTCCGGAGAACCCGCTGGGCGCCCTGGTGGACTGGGTCGAGCACGGCAAGGCCCCGGCGACCCTGGCGGCGTCGACCGTTGCCGGCGGCCGGACCGCTACCCGCGACCTCTGCCCGCACCCGCAGGTTTCCCGGTACTCGGGAGCGGGCGACCCCGCTGCCGCTTCCAGCTACCGCTGCACGAACAACTGATTCCCCGAATCGCCGTCTGCGCCGACGACCGTCCGGCGCAGACGGCGCTTTTCCCATGACGGGGCCGAAATCCGCCCCCGTCGAGTCGACCGTCCACTTCGGGTCGACTCGCACGCAGAGATGAGGAAGACATGCTGGCTGGCCCGAGGCACCTGGTCCTCGTGCACGGCGCCTGGCACGGCCCCTGGTGCTGGGAGCGGCTCGTACCCGAGCTGGAGCGCCGCGGCTGGACGACGTCCGCGGTCGACCTGCCCAGCACGTGGGGCAATCCGGGCACCGGGATGCACGACGACGCGCAGGCGGTGCGGGAACACCTGGAGTCCATCGACGGCCCGGTCACCGTCCTCGCGCATTCCTACGGCGGTGTCCCGGTCAGCGAGGTCGCCGACACGCTGCCCAACGTGCGGCAGCTGGTCTACCTGGCGGCGCACATGCTGGAGGCGGACGAGGCGGTGACCTCGTCCCTCGGCGGGCCGTGGTTCCCGCTGGAAGCTGAGACCGCGCCGCACCTGCCGCCGCACGAAGCCTTCTACCACGACGTTCCCGCGGAGTGGGCCGCCAAGGCGGTGGCCCGGCTCAGGCCGCAAAGCGCGCGGGTCTTCCTCGACGAGCAGACGCGAGCGTCGTGGCGAACCATCCCGTCGGCGCTGATCGTCTGCGACGACGACAGGAGCATGCCCGAGCTGTTCACCCAGCGGGCGCTGCAGAGCGCCGACGTCGTCCGGCACCTCCCCGGCGGCCATTCGCCGTTCCTCGCCCGGCCCGTCGAGCTCGCCGACGCGATCGACGAGGTCACCTTCACCCTCGCCACCGTCGCCGGCATCCGAGTTCCTTGACGGCGCCCGTCACCGGGAAAGCGCGGTGCATCCCGCTTTCCCGGTGGCGAGCGGCGAGCCCTCGCAAAAAATGAACCGCCGAGTACACTCCCGGTGGAGGTGCACGCCATGGGAGGACCGGTGCTCACGAAGAAGGGCGCTGCAACCCGCCAGCGGATTATCGACGCGGCCGCGGCGGAAATCCGCGAGCGGGGCGTGGGCACGACCACGCTCGACGACATCGGCCGGCGCAGCGGCACCGGCAAGAGCCAGCTGTTCCACTACTTCCCCGACGGCAAGGAACAACTGCTGCTGGCGGTGGCGCAACGCGAGGCCGACCGGGTGCTCGACGACCAGCAGCCGCACCTCGGGCAGCTCACCTCGTGGGCGGCGTGGCGGCGGTGGCGCGAGGCCGTGGTCGAGCGGTACCGCGGGCAAGGCGTGCACTGCCCGCTGGGGGTGCTGATCACCGAGATCGGCCGGCACAGCCAGGCCGCACAGGCGGTGACCGCGCAGCTGCTCGGCCAGTGGCAGCGCCAGGTCCAGACAGGCATCGAGCACATGCAGGAAGTCGGGCAGGTCAGCCGCCACCTCGATGCGGAGCGCACGGCGGGCGCCCTGATCGCCGCGATCCAGGGCGGCGTGACGATCCTGATGTCGACGGGCTCCGCAGAACACCTGGAATCCGCGCTGGACCTGTGCCTCGACTACCTGCGAACCGCGCGCCCCGCCTGAGCCGTTTCGAACTCGCGCGGACACGCGTGAGACGCCGAACGCCGGTTTCGCGCGAAACCGCCATTCCCCGTGAGGGCGAGGCGGCGGTTTCGCGCGAAACCGCCGCTGGTGCTGGGCATCGGGCGCCTTCGGATCAGCCTGGCGGAGCACCTCTGGGACGGCCTTCAAGGCGGGTGGCCCTAACGTCTGATCGCGGGGCCGTCCGAAGTGGTCACTTCGCGATCGCTCCGGGAAACCTGGCCGTGCAGGCGGCAGGTGATGACGTACGGCAATGGCGTCGCCCGACTGTCGCCGGGGCTTCCGGCGGAAATCTAGCGTGGCCCCATGCCTCACCACGACCTGCCACGTTCTCCGCGATCGGGACGTCGCTCCGCGCCTCGCAGGATCCGCCGAATCGCGATCGGCGCCGCGGCCACCACCTTCGCCGCGCTCGCGACCGCTTGCTCGACCGGCGCTCCCTCATCGGCGCCGACGTCCCTGGCGTCGGAGCCCCCAGCGCCGGTGGCCGCCGGTGCGGCAGGCTGGGAACCGGCGCCGGTCGTTCCCCTGCCGTCGCAACCACCCGCGTCGCTCGCCGTCGACGCCCCCTTGCCCGACCAGCTGGCGATGGGGTTGGCGGTGATCCGCTACCGGGCGGAGAACCTGCGGATCGTTCCGGTGTACGGGCCCGCCGCACTCGACGTTTCGCCCCGGATCGGCCACATCCACGTCACGGTCGACGACGCGCCGTGGCACTGGGCGGACGGCAGCGGCGATCCGCTCATCATCCAGGGCCTGCCGCCGGGCCCGCACAAGGTGCTGGTGCAACTGGCCGACCCCACGCACAAGGTCATCGACAGCAAGACCGTGGACTTCGTCATCACCGCGCAGGGCGGCCACCACTGACCGTCCACATTGGTGGGACGTCACCGAGATCGACGCGGGTCTGCGGCGCGCGAAGTACGCCGCAGACCCGCGGGGCCGAACGGATCAGGGCAGCAATAGCAATTTCCCCGTGGTGCGCCGGGATTCGATGTCCCGGTGCGCCTGCGCGGCGTCGGCCAGGGCGTAGCGCTGCCCGATGCGCGGCGTGAACTGCCCCTTCCGGACGAAGTCGAAGAGCTCGTTCGTCCGCCGGACCAGGGCTTCGCGCGTCGGCACGTGGTCGCCGACGGCCGGATAGGACATCAGGATGCTGTTCGGCATGTCCATCGGGCGGAACGTCGGGTTGCCGATCAGCACGCCGTAGTAGGCGTGGACGCCGTGCGGGCGGAGGGCGAGCTGCGACGAGCGCAACGTCTCCGAGCCGCCGCCGTCGTACACGACGTGCGCGCCCTCACCGCCGGTGAGATCCCGCACCCGGTCTTCGAAACCGCCTCCGCTGGACACGAGAACGTGATCGGCACCGGCTTCCTCCGCCACCGGCACCTTCTCCTCGCGGGACACCAGGGCGATCACCTTGCCGCCCCGGGCCTTGATCAGCTGGGTCAGCGCCAACCCGACCCCGCCCGCGGCGGCGTGCACGACGGCCCTGTCGCCGGGCCGGATCGCGTACGTCTCGGTGGTGAAGTGGTTGGCTGTGAGCCCCTGCATCATGACGGCGGCTGCGACCTCGTCGTCGACGTCGTCGGGCACGCGCACCAGCGACTCCGCGGGAATGGCGAGCCGCTCGGCGTAGCTCCCCTGGTGGTAGTACCACGCGACGCGGTCGCCGACGGAGAGGTCCTGCACGCCTTCGCCCAGCTCTGTGACGATGCCCACACCTTCGACGCCCAGCACCGCGGGCAGCGACCACGTGGGGACGGGCATCTTCCGGACTCCGGTGTCCATGAAGTTCACCCCGGCCGCCCGCAGCCGCACTCCGACCTCGCCGGGACCCGGTGCGGGATCGGGGAATTCGGCCCAGTTCATGACCTCCGGGCCGCCGTGTTCGCGCACGAAGATCGCGTGCATCGGGAACCTTCTCTCGTTTCTGACGCGGTGGACGGCGCGAGCCTAGACAGCAGAAAATGGACCGGCAAGTACAAACTTGGACCCGACGTTTCTGTACTTGCAGGTCCATTTTTCGTTCTCCACCCTGAACCGCATGGCCAATGACAACGACACCCTGGTACGCCGCTTCCTGGCGGCCTTCAACACCAAGAACGCCGACGAGCTCGCCCCCTACCTCCACCCCGAGGTCGTCTTCCACAGCTACGGCGACGACGAGGTCCGCGGCCGCGATGCGGTCGTCGGCCTGTGGAAGGGGGTTTTCGAGAGCTTCGAGCGGGTGGAGTTCGAGACCGTCCACCAGGCCGTCAACGGCGACGTCGTGATCGCCGAGCAGATCCACGGACTCGCGCTGCCCGGCGGGCCGCTGGCCCCGGTGATGAACATGGCCGTCTACGAGATCGAGGACGGCCGGATCATCGCCTGGCGCGACTACACCAATCCGGTCAAGGCCCGCGAACTCCTCACCGCCTGAATCCCCTGCCCCGCCACCTGATCAGGAGCAACGAATCCATGTCACTCGACCAGTACTACCTGCTCGGCCGGTCCGGACTCCGCGTCAGCCGCCTGTCGCTGGGCACGATGAACTTCGGCACCGGCGGTTTCCACGCCTCGTACGGCAAGACCGAGGACGAGGCCCGGCCGATCTTCCGCCGCTACGTCGAAGCGGGCGGGAACTTCATCGACACCGCGGACTTCTACACCGCGGGCGAGAGCGAAGCGATCCTCGGCAACCTCATCGCGGAAGCCGGGGTCCGCGACCGGATGGTGCTCAGCACCAAGTTCACCAACAGCGTCGACCCGGGCGACCCGAACGCGGGCGGGAACGGCCGCAAGCACATGATCAGGGCGGTGGAGTCGTCGCTGCGACGCCTGCGCACCGACTACCTCGACCTGTTCCTGCTGCACACGTGGGACCGGATCACCCCGGTCGAAGAGGTGTTGCGCACCTTCGACGACCTCACGAAGGCGGGGAAGATCCGCTACGCGGGCCTGTCCGACGTGCCCGCCTGGTACGCGGCCCGAGCGCAGACCCTCGCCGAGGCCCACTCCCTCGTGCCGATGATCACCCTGCAGCTGCCCTACTCCCTGGTGGAGCGGACGATCGAGGCGGAGCACGTCGCGGCCGGCCAGGCCCTGGGCCTCGGCATCACGGCCTGGAGCCCGCTCGGCAGCGGCTTCCTCACCGGCAAGTACCGCAACTCCGACAAGGGATTGACCGGCGAAGGGCGCCTCAGCGGCGAAGGCGGTGTCGGGTACGAGTGGACCGACCGGCACTGGGCGCTGCTGAAGACGCTGGAGACCGTGGCGGACGAGCTGGGCGTCACGATGGCGCAGGTGGCGCTCAACTGGGTCGCGACCCAGCCCGGGATCGCCTCGGCGATCGCGGGGGCGAGCAGCGCCGAGCAGCTCGGTTCCTCGCTGGCGGCACTGGATTTCGAAATTCCCGGGGAACTGCGCGCCGACCTCGACGCCGCCAGCGCCGTGCCGCCGGGCAAGCCCTACGTGATGTTCACGCCGGAGTACCAGTCATGGATCATCAACGCCGGCGTCAAGCTCGGCGACAAGCCGGCCGGATACCACCCGGTCGTGCGGAACTGGGTCCCGGAGAGCCAGCGCTGATCCGGCTCGAAACGCAGGAGCGGGAGCGGTCCTCGACCGCTCCCGCTCCTGTCACTGCTCAGACCTTCTCGCCGAGCGCCTTGGTGGTGTCCACGCGCTTGCGGACTGCGAACCAGCCGATCACCAGCACCACGACCAGCACCGGCACGCACAGCAGCGTCAGCCGCCCGGCCGGGACGTCGAACCACATCAGCACCACCACCGACGCCAGGAACGCCAAAGTCGCGATCTGCGTGACCGGCGCGCCCGGCAGCCGGTAGGACGGCCGCTCCACCTCACCCGACTTCGCCTTGCGCACGAACAGCAGATGGCACAACACGATCATGGACCAGGTGGTGATGATGGCGACCGCGGCGAAGTTCAGCACGATCTCGAACGCATCACCCGGCACCACGATGTTGAGGCCGACGCCGAGCACGCACACCGCACCTGTGAG
>NZ_FNOK01000068.1 GCF_900106995.1 Saccharopolyspora shandongensis | reverse complement strand
GTCCGTAGACCAGCAGCAGACCAACTCCGTTGCCCAGCCAGAACAGCAGCGTCGCGGGCAGCAGCTTGGGGCTGAACAGCGCCTTGAGTCCGGACCGGCCACTTAGCTGCTTGTCGGTCGGGGCGGACTCGTCCAGTTCAAGGCCGAACCGGTCGGCAAGCGCGTGGGCTTGGTCGGCGCGGCCGCGGGCGAGCAGGTAGCTCGGTGATTCCGGTAGCAGGCGGAGCGTGAGCGGCACCAGGATCGTGCCGAGGGCCGCGCCGATCCAGAGCATGGCCCGCCAGCCGAAGGCCGGGAGCACTGCGATTGCGGTCAGCGAGGCGGTGATGCCGCCGATGGAGTAGCCGGAGAACATGATCGCGTTGGTCATCACGCGGCGCCGGGGGTGGGCGTATTCGACGGTCAGCGCGATCGCGGTGGGCACCACGCCGCCTAGGCCGAGGCCAGCGATGAACCGGGCCAGCCCGAACCAGGTCGGGTCGGGTGCCAGCGCGGCCAGTGCCATCGCGGCGGAGAACCAGGTGATGCAGCCGATCATGATGCGGCGGCGCCCGACGAGGTCGGTGATGGTGCCGACGCCGATCGCGCCGAGCAGCATCCCGATCAACGCGTAGGCGCCGATGTTGCCTGCTTGCTGCTTGGTGAGCGTCCACTCGGCGCTGCCGTCCAAGAGGGTCGGCAGCACGGTGCCGTAGACGATCAGGTCGTAGCCGTCGACGATGATCGCGGCGCAGCACAGCGCCACCACGACGAATCTGCTGGAGCGCTGCTCGGTGGCAGGCAATTTCTGGGTTGTCATTTGATCATTCCCATTCTTCGGGGCGGAATGCGCGCCAGAAATGCGTGCGCAGCGACGGGTTTTCACCGGTCTTCGTCGTAACCGTTGATCGTTTTTCTCCTGGCCAGTGACCGCATCCGCGGCTTCTGACCAAGCAGACTGCGCCTAGAAGTGGGCGAACTGGGCACTGGTCCTCCTCCGGGAGGCTGGACGTGCTGACCGGGCTGACGACGGTTGTTCTTGGGGGCGTCCGGGCCGCCGGTTCCATAGAAGATATGGCGTTCTTGTGACGTACGTCAATATTACGATAGCCATGGCCGCAGGAAAGAGTCGTCTTCGGACGGTGCGATCTTGTCTCCGGCAGCGGGCCAGGCCGGGGTTCAGGAGCGCCACCGAGGGCAGGTCGTGTCCGTCAGATACGAGGTGGTTGGCGTTGGCGAATGGATCAGCGCTCGGGCACGTTCGGGCCGAGAAGGCGACGCAGCGCTTAAGGTCTCGTTCGGCACGGTCTGTGGTTGCGGGAGACGTTATACGGTCTGTTCGACGACGACCAGCGCGCAGGTCTCGATGCACCTCGCCAGCGACCGGAGGATCTCACGGTGCTCCAGGCGGATCGGGATCAGGGCTGGGAGAAGGCCTATCGGGCGTGGGGTAATTTCACTCAACACTGACAGAATCCGAACATCGCCGCTTCAACGGCTTCCAGGTAGGTTTCACGCACCAGCACGGCGCCGAGAGGTGCGAGGCGGTTGGCCGCGGCGAGCAGCAGCGGTGGAGCATCCCGGCCGAGGATTACCGCGAACGCGATCCGGGCGCGCGGCGTCCAGCCTGGCCCGCCCGCGCCACTGGGCGAGGTTCGGGCGTGAGCTCGGTTGCAAGCGAGTAGAAGTCCGGTTCGCGCACATGTGTTCTGAGGGCGAAGGGCCATGTGACCGGGGCTTCGGCACGGGGAGCATCGGCGGGCGGGGAGGGATGTCTCATGGGGCAGCTCGAAGGGAAAGTCACCGTGATCACCGGCGGTTCCGAGGGCATTGGAGCGGCCACTGCTCGGCGTTTCGCCTTGGAAGGTGCGACCGTGTTCGTCACCGGTCGACGACAGGCCGAGTTGGACGCCACGGCGAAGGCGATCAACGCACAGAACGACCGCGGACAAGCCATCGCCGTGCGAAGCGACGTATCCTCACTCGAGGATCTCGACCGCCTTTACGCCCGGGTCGGGGACCACAGCGGCCGCATCGACGTGCTGTTCGCGAACGCGGGTGTGGCCGAGCTCGCGCGGCTGGAAGACGTCAGCGAGGAGCATTTCGACCGCCTCTTCGGCGTCAACGTCCGGGGGCTGCTGTTCACGGTGCAGAAGGCGCTGCCGCTGCTGGCGGATGGCGCGTCGGTCATCCTGACGTCGTCCATCGCCGCGTCCAAGGGCGTCGAGGCGTCGAGCGTCTACAGCGCCACCAAGGCCGCCGTTCGCAACTTCGCGCGGACCTGGGCGGTGGAGCTGGCAGGGCGCCACATCCGGGTCAATGCGGTCAGCCCAGGTCCGATCGAGACCCCGATGTTTTCCGGCGTCGCGGCCGATCCGGCTCCGGAAACCGACTTCAAGGATGCTCTCCTGGCCGGCATGCCCCTCGGCCGGCTGGGAGCCCCGGACGAGGTAGCCGCAGCCGCGCTCTTCCTGGCAACTGATGCCAGCAGTTTCACCACCGGTGCTGAACTTTTCGTCGACGGAGGACTTGCCCAGGCCTGAGCTAGCAGTCCCGCTCCTCACCTGAGTCCACTCCGGCGCGCATCATCAGGGATAGAACGCTGTCCCCCAACGTGCCTGTCCTTGATGCCGGTGGCGGGTATGGGAAAGGACCTCCGCTAGTGATCTGGACACCACATCGTGATCACGCGCCGTCGAGAAGATCACCGACGCGGGCGAACTGCTCGCGTTTTACGACTTCCCCGCCGCGCACTGGATCCACACGGATACCTCCACTGTGGACCCAACGGTGCCGGTCACTTCGTCAAGATGGTCCACAACGGAATCGGATACGGGATGATGGCCATCATCGCCGAAGGCTTGAGCATCAGCAGAAACGCCGACGGCGGAAAGCGGGGAACGCACCGTCGACACCGAAACAGCGCCGCTGCGCGACCCGGGCGCCTACCGCTACGACATCGACGGCGCCGAGGTGGCTGAGGTGTGGCGACGCGGCTCGGTGGCCGGACTACGACGTGGGCACCGAGTCCGGCAAGCGCGGTCGCGGTGGCTCGCCGATACCACTGGTGCCACCAGTCAACGCTGCGGTGTTCGGCAGCTCTGCCGCCATGATTCACCTCCTCGACGTGGTCGTTGATGTGTCCCGATAGGTCTCCAGCAGCCGCAGCCACACTTCACTGATCGTCGGGAAGCAGGGCACGGCGTGCCAGAGCCGGTCTATGGGCACCTGGCCGGCGACGGCGACGGTGGCCGAATGCAGCAGCTCGCTGACGCCTGGGCCGACGAAGGTCATGCCCAGCAGGGTGCCGTGGTCAGCGTCGACGACCATCCGCGCCCAGCCGCGGTAGCCGTCGGCGTACAGCTTCGCCCCGGCGACGGCCTGACCGAGATCGACATCGACCACCTGCACGCCGTAGCCGGATTGCTCGGCCTGCTCGGCCGACAGCCCGACCGCGACGGCCTCCGGGTCGCAGAAGAAGACCTGCGGCACCGCGCGGGAATCGGCGGTGGTGGCGTGCGCACCCCACGCGCTGGTGTCCAGCAGCTGCCCAGCGGCGCGAGCACCGATCGCGGCGCCGGCGATCCGCGCCTGGTACTTGCCCTGGTGCGTCAGCAGGGCGTGACGGTTGACATCGCCCAGCGCGTACAGCCAGCCATCGTCGACGCCACGCACCCGGCACGTGTCGTCGACCTCCAGCCAACTGCCGGGGGGTGAGACCCACCGTCTCCATGCCGATGTCGTCGGTCAGCGGTGCCCGGCCAGTGGCGAACAGGACCTCGTCGGCTTCCAGCTCACTGTCGTCGAGCATCAGCGTGACCGGCCCGGTCCCACCCGGGCGGCGCAGCCCGGTTACGGACACTCCGGTGCGCACGTTCACACCGGCCTCGGCGAGCCCGCGCGCAACTTCCTCACCGGCAAACGGCTCCATCCGCGGCAATGGGCGCGGACCGCGGACCAGCAGCGTCACCGAGGCACCCAGGCCATGCCAGGCGCTGGACATCTCCACCCCAACACCACCACCGCCGACGATGGCGAGCCGCCCCGGTACGGCGTGGGCGTCGGTGCCCTCGCGATTGGTCCACGGCCGGGCCTCGGCAATGCCGGGCAGGTCCGGCAACGCCGGGCGGCTGCCGGTGCAGATGGCCACCGCATGCCCAGCGGTGAGCACCACGCGCCCATCCTCACCGGTCTCGACGGCCACTTGCCGGGGCCCGTCCAGCCTCCCGTGGCCGCGAACCAGATCGGCACCGATCCCCCGCACCCAGTCCGCCTGCCCGTCGTCATGCCAGCTCGTCACGAACCCGTCGCGGCGGGCGAACGCCGCCGCCGTGTCGACCGGCGGGTTGACGATCTCCCGCGCGCCCTCGACTCGGCAGGTATCGGCTACCGAGACCACCGAACGCAGCAGCGACTTGCTGGGAATACATGCCCAATACGAACATTCCCCACCGACCAGCTCGCGCTCGACCACCGCCACGCTCAATCCCGCAGCACGGCTGCGCTCGGCCACGGTCTGGCCCACCGGACCCGAGCCGATCACCACCACGTCATAGCTACGCGTCGAAGAGCCTCCAGCAGACTCGATGCTCATGGCCTCCCCCTCCGTGCCTCCTCGGCGCCGCCGAAAAAACCTTTGGGAGGGCGCGGTTACCGGCGCCTGAGATCATCGCCTCGATTGCCACCAGCAGGTCTCATCAGCGCAGTCTTGGCTCCCGCACCCGAGCAGCGCCAGATTCGATGGCCCTCCCGCTGCCAGGGTCACCCAGGGTGCGCTGCTTCGCAGTTTTGCTCGAACGTCTTCGCGCAGGCTCGCGCACTGGCATTCGGCAAAACCGAGCTCCGAGGGCACCGAACCGGCGCTCGTGCCGCACCGCGTGATGGCGGGCAACCGTCCCACCAACGTGCTGCTCGCCGAAAAGCTAACCCGCGCCTGCTTGGCTGCCCGGTCGCACTCTACGAGCGGAAGTCGGAGTGGACTCTGTGCGCTGGATGCCGAGGAGCTCTAGCGGCGCGTAGACGTGCCGGTCATCGCGGAGCGGTACCGCTCGGGTGTCGCCGCCCCCGTGCGCACCCCGTGAATCAACTGGCGTCGACATGGCACGCCTTCACCGACGGCGTGTTGGTGCTCGACCGCACCACCAACGGTCCGACGCCGGTTCGAGCGTCATGGCGCGCTCCCAGTGCCACGCAACGACAGGGGCATTAGCCTCGGCGAAGCGGCCATCGCCGCCGGCAACGGGTGTGGCGTTCCACGGCTGCTGCGCAGGGGGTGCTGAGCCCGGGAGAGGGGGCCGGGCATGCCTGAGGTTTCGTTCGCGAACCTGTTCTTCGTTTCATTGATCGCCCTGTGCACGCCGACTTTTCTCGGCTTCTTCCCCCGCGTTCGCATCCCTTCCGTGGTTGTGGCCATCGCCGCGGGAATCGTGCTCGGTCCCTCCGGTCTGGAGGTGATCCAGGTTGACAGCCCGGTGCAGATCTTGGCGCTGCTCGGGCTGGCGTTCCTGCTTTTCCTGGCCGGCCTGGAGATCGACATGCGCCGCATGCGCGGCCACCTAGCCCGTGTGGCGCTGGCGGGCTACGGGATCACGTTGCTGATCAGTGTCCTTGCCGGACAGGTGTTCAGCTCGCTGGACTGGGTGCGCAGCCCGCTGCTGGTCGCCGTGGCGCTGTCGGCGACCTCGCTGGGCCTGATCGTGCCGGTGCTCATCGATGCCGACCAGATGGAGAGCAGAACCGGACTGCAAGTGATCGCCGCGTCCTCGGTGGCCGAGTTCGGCAGCGTGCTGCTGCTTTCCCTGCTGTTCTCCACGTCGGGAGGAAACATCGGCGAGCGGCTCGTCAGGCTGGTCGTGTTCGCGGCCCTGGTGGCGGCAGTCGGCGTCGCGGTATCGCTGGCCGACCGGTCGGTGCGGCTCGGCGGCGTGTTCCTCCGGTTGCAGGACACCACCGCAGAACTCCGCGTCCGGGCTGCGGTGGCGCTGCTGATCGGTTTCGTCGTGCTGGCCCAGCGGATCGGCCTGGAGACCATTCTCGGGGCGTTCGTGGCCGGCGTACTCGTCGGAACCATCGATCGCGACACCACCACCCACCCGAGGTTCCGGACGAAGCTCGACGCGATTGGCTACGGATTCCTGGTCCCGGTCTTCTTCATCACCAGTGGCCTGCAGTTGGACCTGCATGCATTGTTCTCCAGCACCTCGGCGCTTTTGCGGGTGCCCGTGTTCCTGCTCGCACTGCTGATCGTGCGAGGGGTGCCAGCCGTGCTCTACCTCAGGGTCATCGGGGTGTGGGCGTCGGTGGCGGCGGCGCTGCTCCAGGCCACCTCGCTGCCGTTGATCGTCACCGCGGCACAGATCGGGGTCGTGCTCGGTCTGCTGTTGCCGGTCAACGCGGCAGCGCTGGTCTGCGCTGGCCTGCTATCCACACTGCTCTTCCCCGCAGCCGCGCTCGCGGTGCTCCGGCGTCGGGACCTGGACAGCGCCGCACGACCGCGCAGATCCCAGTAATAGGCCGTATAACGGGCCTCGCCGCGCCGCCCGTAGCGCGGTCGGGAGAATCCCATTACTGATCACTGCTTGAAGTCGTTGGGCAAGGTGAATGACACCGAGGTGAGCCCAACGCCAGTAGAGCCGAGGCCGTAGCTCGATTCGCGGACATGCGCATGCACGAAATCCTGCCCGTCCACGTACGCGACTACCTCCCCCCGCCTCCGCGACCAGGGCACCTCCGCACACTGGAGAGCCAGGTCGGCGGAGGCGGCGGCATCGGCGCTCTCGCACTGTTCGCCTCGGTCTCCGGTGTCCCCTACGGAACATTGATCTCGAACTCGACCAGGGACTCCATGACCTCCTCCTTCAGGCCGGACAGCCGGCGTTCACCCAACTGCGAAAGAGCTCGACCCGCTCCTCCGGCCAAGGGCCGTCGCAGGGCATCGACCCATCCGAGAGCTTCGCGAGGATTCTGTCGGCGTTGGCACGAACGTCGTTGTAGGACGCGAGATCGAACGCCATTGACATCGAGCTGACGTCCTCTTCGCGGAACAGCGGACGGATATCGCGCTCGTACCCGACTACTTCTTGCTCCATCTCGACCTCCGTTCAGTGTCGTGTGTTCATGAGGAGACGAACTGCTGCCCACCATCAATGTCGTACGTCGCGCCGGTGGGCGCTGTGTTGGCCAGGAAGTCGGCCAGCACGCAAGTCACCTGTTGGCTTCTGCTCGGACGAGATCCACGAGCGGCTACCTTCTGTTGACAAGACCTGCCCATCGTGGATCACCTTCACTTGAAATGGGCATATCTCCGATTTCGAGTCTTCAATGTCCCGTCACTGGACGTAGCCTCACTACTTACTCGTTGTTCGTTCCGCTCGGGGAGGCGTCGTGGCGACCAGAAGCCAGAACGCGAAGTCTGAAGCCGGACGCTCCGGTGGTTCCCGTGGTGATCGCTCGCGGAGCGCCTCCGGGAAGGCCGACGGCCGGCGGCCCGCGACGGTGAGGCTGCCGTTTGTGACGGCGGAGTTCCGTCTCCCGGAGATGCACATCCCGGGTCAGGAGAATGTCACGAGCGTGGTCAACAGCGTGCGGGAGAACCTTCCCTCACCCGGGCAGCTGGCGTATTTCGGCGGCCTGGGTGCGCTGGCTGCGTTGTCGGTGATCGAGTGGCCGGTGGCGGCCGCGATCGGGATCGGCACGCTGGTCGCCCAGCGCGCCGCCAAGGGAACCTCAGGCTCCTCACCGGCGAGGTCCGGGGCTCGCTCGGACCGCACCAGCGCGTGACGCTGCTTGCCGGGTTGAGAACCCTGGCGTCGCAGCTCGCGGCACCGGCGGCGACTGTCGCGCGCGCCGTCATGGGCGGCGACGGTGGGCGGCGGGCATGGACCGCTGACGGGCGCGCGCACATCGAGGTACGGGGCGTGCACGAGCTGGGGACCGAATCGGCGGCCGAAGAGATCACCGGTCAGCTGAAGCAGCTGGCCGGTGTGCGGTGGGCCGAGGTCAATGCGGTGCTGGGCCGGGTGATCATCTCCTACGACGCGGAGCTGATCGAGCTTGCCGAACTGGTCAGCGCGGTAGAAGAAGCCGAGGTGGCCAGCGGGATGGCCGACCGTTCCCGCAGCGAGTCCAGCACTGTGCGCCCGGGCGATGTCGCCAGGGTGTTCGGCAACGCGGTCGTGATGGGGGCGAACCTGGCGGGCTTGGGTTACGCCGCGGCGGCCCACTGGCTGCCCGTACCCGCTCTGGCGCAGTCGATTCCGGCGTTGGTCTCCACCGCTGACTCCGTGCAGCGGATCCGCGGCGCTGTCCAAGCGCGGGTGGGCTGGGCGGCCACGGATCTGCTGTTCGGTCTCGGGAGTGCTGCAGCGAACACCTTGGCGCAGCGGCCGACGACCTTGTTGGCGGATGCCACCCATCGGTTCTGCCTGGTGCGGGAGTCCCAGGCGATGCAGCGGAGCTGGGCTCGGCGGGAGGCTGAGCTCGGGGACCGGCCCGAGTACCACCGGTGCGAGCCTGTCGAGGTGGGTACCCGCCCCGCGCCACTGCCCAACGGGCCGATCGAGCGGGTGGCGAACATTTCGGCGGTGGCCGGACCCGCAGCCTTCTTGGGAACCCTGGCAGTAACACGAAGTCCGCAGCGCGCGCAGGGGTTCCTGGTCGCGGGTGTGCCACGAGCGGCCGGGGTGGGCCGGGACGCGTTCGCGGCACAGCTCGGGATCGCGGTGTCCGAGCGCCACGCGCTGGTGTTCGATCCACGAGTTCTCCGCAGATTGGACCGGATCGACACGGTCGTGATCGACGCGACTGCCGTGCAGCCCGGAACGCAGCGGGTGCGCGACGTGATTCCGCTCAACGGTGAGGTCGACATCACGAGGTTGTGGGAGCGCGCACACGCTCTGGTCGGCGTGGTGGTGCACGCGGACGCGAAACGCGACGGCTGGGCGCTGTCACGGCTTGGCGACGAAGATCTGTCGCGCTGGGAGCGGGAAGGCACGTTCCGGCGGGCGGCCGGTTCGGGGGTGCGAACCTGTTCGCTCAACCGGGATGGGCACCCGGTTGCCATCGTGGAGGTCGAGGAGGAACTGGAGCCGCTGACCGGTGAACTCCTCGCGGCCGCCCGTGAGGTGGGCACCGTTGTGATCGCCGGAACAGACACGCGGCTCGCGGGGCAATTCGATGTCGATCGCGTCGTACCAGTCGGCGCGGACTTCGCAGCACTCGTGCGGGAGTTGCAGTCCGATGGCCGCAGCGTCGCCGTGGTCTCGGCGCGTAGTCGTGCGGGCCTGGCCGCCGCCGATCTCGGAATCGGCGTCACCGGCGACGGGCCGCCTCCGTGGGGCGCGCATCTGATCACTGGTCCCGGCTTGGGCGAGGCGTGCGCGCTGCTGCGATTGATCCCCACCGCGCGCACCGTCAGCCGACGCAGTGCCCAGCTCGCCGTCATCGGCTCCGCCTGCGGCGCCCTGCTGGCCGCACTCGGGCCTGCCGCGGGCAGCCAAGCCCGCGCGGCCGTGCCCGTTTCCACCTGTGCGCTGCTGGCCCTCGGCGCCGGTGCATATTGGGGCATGCAAGCGGGTCGACGCCCGGCACCGTCCGACACCGCCCGCACACCCTGGCACACCATGTCTCCGTCCACAGTGCTGGAACTGCTCCGCAGTTCACCGAACGGTCTGACCGACGCTGATGCGCAGCAGCGCGCACTCGGACGCCAGGACCACTCACAGCCGGGCCGGACCAGCCTGGTTCTCGCGAGCCTGGACGAGTTGGCGAGCCCGCTGACCCCCGCGTTGGCCGGCGGTGCCGGGATCTCCGCCAGCATCGGAGCGACCGCCGATGCGATCATCATCAGCGCCGTGCTGGGGTTGAACGCGCTGATCGGCGGCGTGCAACGGGTCAGCGCCGACCGCGCTCTGCGCAAACTCCTGGATGCCACGACGATCCCGGTCGCATTGCGCCGCAAGGAAAAACGCACCCGCGTGCCCGCCGATGAACTCGTAGTCGGCGACGTCATCGACCTGGTGGCAGGCGACGCCGTCCCCGCGGATTGCCGGCTGCTGGAAGCCGACGGGGTCGAGGTCGACGAGTCCAGCCTGACCGGCGAATCCCAGCTCGTGGCCAAGACCACCGCCGCCACGCCCGCGGCCGAGGTGGCCGACCGGCGCTGCATGCTGTACCAGGGCACCGCGATCGCGGCCGGGCGCGCCGTCGCGGTCGTCGTCGCCACCGCAGAGGCCACCGAAGCCGGCAGCGCGGCAGGCACCGACGACGCCACGGACCGGCCTGGAGGGGTGGCGGCGCGTTTGCGGACCCTGACCAAGGTCACCGTGCCGATCTCGATCGGAGCCGGCGGACTGCTACTGGTCGCGGACCTGATTCGGCGTCAGCCCTTCGGCGCGGCCTTGGGCCGAGCGGTGAGCCTGGCCGTCGCAGCAGTACCGGAGGGCCTGCCATTCGTTGCGACCGTGGCCGAGTTGGCCGCGGCCCGACGGCTGTCGAAACGCGGTGCCCTGGTGCACAATTCCTCGACGATCGAGGCGCTGGGCCGAGCGGACGTGCTGTGTTTCGACAAGACCGGCACCCTCACCGAAGGACGCATCGCCCTGCGCGGGGTATCCGATGGGGCCACCACCCGCACCGTCGCAAACCTATCCACAGTGGAGAGAAAGATCCTCGCCGCGGCGCTGCGAGCCAGCCCGCTGGCCGACAACTGCGAATTCCTGCCGCACCCCACCGACCGCGCGGTCGTCGAGGGTGCCCGCACCCTCGGTGTCCAGCCGAGCGAAGGCACCTCGGGATGGCAACTCATCGAAGAACTCCCCTTCGAACCCTCACGGGGCTACCACATGGTGCTCGGGCGGGTCGGCAGCGACCACCTGCTCAGCATCAAGGGCGCTCCGGAAGTCGTGCTCGCCCAGTGCACCCGCTGGCGCCGCGACGACGGGGACGTGGCCTTCGACGATGCCGCGCGCCGTGGTGTGGAAGAGGAATTCGACCGATTGGCGCGCCAGGGATACCGCGTGCTGGCCGTCGCCGAACGGCCCGCGACCGGCCGCCGCGACCTCGACGACTCCCGCCTGCGCGACCTCCACTTGACCGGCCTGATCGCCCTGGCCGACCCGGTCCGCCCCACCGCGGCCGCCTCGGTGCACCAGCTGCAGCAGGCAGGCGTGCAGATCATCATGATCACCGGTGACCACCCCAGCACCGCCGAAGCCATCGCCGCCGAACTCGGCATCCTGGGCGGCCACCAGGTCATGACCGGCACCGAACTCGACGCCCTCGACGACGACGAGCTGTCCGCCAAGGCCGCCGATATCGCGGTATTCGCCCGCACCACCCCAGCGCACAAGGCACGCATCGTCCAAGCACTGCAGCGCACCGACCGCGTGGTCGCTGTCACCGGCGACGGTGCCAACGACGCACCCGCGATCAGGATCGCCGACATCGGCATCGCGCTGGGAGAACGCGCCACGCCGGCCGCCCGTGAAGCCGCCGACGTCGTGGTCACCGACGACCGCATTGAAACGATCGTGGACGCCATCGTCGAAGGGCGCGCCATGTGGGCCTCGGTGCGCGACTCCCTGGCGCTGCTGCTGGGCGGCAACCTCGGCGAAGTCCTCTTCACCGTCGCCACAGGCCTGCTCACCCCCGGCGGCTCGATGAACGCCCGCCAGATGCTGTTGATCAACCTGCTCACCGACGTCATCCCGGCGATGGCGATCGCGGTACGCCCCCCACCGGAGATCACGCCCGAAATGCTCCTGGAGGAAGGGCCCGACGCCTCCCTCGGTGCCGCACTGCACCGCGACATCTACCGACGCGGCATCATCACCGCCTCCGCCGCGTTCACCGCCTGGATCCTCGGCCGCGTCACCGGCACCCGCAGACACGCCGACACCGTCGCTCTCGTCGCACTCGTCGGCGCCCAGCTCGGCCAGACCCTGGTCATCCGCGGACGCACCCCACTGGTCGTGGCCGGCGCGCTCGTGTCCATGGCGGCGCTGGCCGCGGTCGTGCAGATCCCCGGACTCAGTCACTTCTTCGGCTCCACACCCCTACTGCCGCACGGCTGGGCCATCGCCCTGGGGTGCACCGTCGCCGCCAGCGCCGCCGGCCTCCTCCTCCAGCCGCGGGCACGCGGCCACCAGACCACGCGGCCCGAACGCGACGAGAAAATCGAGGCCGTGGCCGATCACCACGACACAGACCGGGACGCAGCGCCCCGTAATCGCGAGGGCCGCAAGCCCCGCTCCGTCCGGATCGCTCGGGTTCAAGCGCCTACCCTGGCCGACCACACCCAACCCGAACAACACGACCGCCCCGACAACCGCGTCGAAGAAGATGCGCAGGACCACGCAGAGTCCGCTCCCGCTGACACCGACCTCCGGACATCCAGGCGTCGTCCGCATTACCTGCCACGTACAACCTGTGATCCCAGGTAGCAGCTGTGATCGCGATGCGGGAGCTGACCTCAGGGGATGAGGATGCCGCTCGCCGCGACTACGGATGCCGCCATGCCGCTGATCGTCACCGTTGTCGCGGCGGCCAGCGGTAGGCGGCGGCTCCACGTTCGCAGGCGGTGAGACGTCGATGCGCGCGTGAGCAGTGCGTCGCGGCCGCGGAGCACCGCCAGGCTGACAGCGGCGAGTGCTGCTGCCATTCCGATGCCGAAGGCAGCCACCATGAGCATTGCGGCACCGGCTCGACCGGCAAGCAGTCCGCTGAGGAGCACGAGGAAAGCCGAAGGCGAGGGCAGCAGTCCGCCTGATGTGCCGAGCAGCACGATGCCCCGCCAAGTCAGCAGCGATTCGGCCGGATGCCCGTGGCCATGCCCATGCCCGTGCCCGTGCCCGTGGCCGTGGCCGTGGCCGTGGTGTCGGGTGCGCAGGTGGCGGCGCAGGAGCGCCACGCCCACTCCGACGACGAGGAGCGCGCCGATCAGCTGCAGCCACCGTGTCACGGCGGCAATGTCCGGAACGTGTTCGGCGGCGATCCACCACCCGATGCCGAGCACTGTCACGGACACCGTGTGCATCAGGGCGACGATGGCTGCCAGCACCAGGGCGTCCCGGGTCCGGCCGCGTCCGCCGACGAGGTAGCCCGCCGCGAGTGCTTTCCCGTGCCCGGGGGCGAAGGCGTGGAAGGCGCCCACGAATGCCGCGATGAGCAGGGCCAACGGCAGGAAGACACCACTGTCCAGCAACTGGGTTAGATCGGTGGTCCAGATCGGCTGTTCAGTTCGATCGGTGGGCGCGGTAGCTGAAGAACCTGCGAGCACGAGCATCCGGCTCGGTTCGGTGGCGGTGTGCAGGCCGCCGTTCCCCGTTTCGGTCACCGACATCGTGCGATACGCGGGGTCGATGTCCGTCAAGGCGGTGATGGTGATCTCCACCGCACCAACGGTTTCCGGGCACGCATAGCGCAGCCGGGCGCCCTGCTGCGCGATGCCGCCGGTGTCCACTGTGTCCTCGCGGCAGGGAACACCGTTCTGGTTGACGCCGATGTGCGAACTCAGGTAGGCGGCCACGGTGGTCGATCCGGACAGCCGCTGGGCTTGGGCCGCGTTATCGGTCGAGACGTCCGAGGGCGGCAGGACCCCGGTCTTGCGGCCGAGCGCGACGAGGTCGTCGGCAGCGGCCGACCAGCTGAGCTCGACGACGGCATCGCGCGCTTCGACTTTGGCCACCGCCGGTGTGCCCAGCGGGTGTGCGGCGGCCTGGCTCGCGAAGCCCAGCAGTGCTGCGACGGCGAGCAGGCCGATGGCGGCTGCGCGAAGCGGCCTCCACGGCGCGTTGCGAGATTGCACGGTCGAACTCCTGGTGCGAAGAGTCGGTCAGAACGGGACAGGGCCTCACGAGCCGCGGCGGGCGCGGCTCGTGAGGCCGGGGTGTTGTTACGGGGTGCGGCGTGCTGCGAAGGCGTGGATCGTGCCGTCGTCGGTCAGGGCGTACACCCAGTCACCGCTGACAGACAGCGCCGAGGCAACGCCACCGCCGAGGTTGTGCTCGGCCAGCAGCTTGCCGGTACCGCGATCCAGGACGAGCAGGCGTCCGTCCCAGGTGCCCGCGTAAACCACGGTTTCGGTGGCCAGTGCGTGCATGGCCGGTGAACCGGCGGGCGGGGTGGTGCAGCCGGCATCGACATGCCACGCGTCCTGCGACGGGTCCTCCCCGGGCAGGTAGCCGACCGGCGTTTCCCACAACGGTTTGGTGGGATCGGCCGCGCGTGTGTCGTAGGCGCGGACGACGCCGTCGATGCTGGCGACGTAGGCGATGTCGCCCCACGTCGCCGGGCTGGTCACCGGCGGCGGGCCGGGCTCGCAGGACCAGGAGTGCGGGGCGGACTTCGCGTGCCAGGTCGCGGCCAGGCCGGCCTTCGGGTCGTGCCCACGCGCTCCGGACGACGTCATCGTCACCAGCTGGGGATCACCCTGGGGCGGGTCGGTGAACGCCGGCGAGGAGTAGCTGAAGAGATCGCCTTCGGTGTTCACCTCCGCCGTGCGGGTGCAGGTGCGCAGGTCCATCGCGATCAGCGACTGGCTGGACCCGGAGTGCAGGTAGGCGGTGTCCGAACCGGGCTGGCGGATTGCGGTGCTGTGGAACTCACCCCAGCCGCCCGGGGCGGAGAACCCGCCCGGCAGGCGTTGGCCGTTCCCGGCGTCTCGGCAGGTGACGCCGTCCCATTCCTGGTAGACGGCGACCGAGCGGTTTTCGGCGGGCAGGTCGAACACGCTGACCGGGCCGCCCGCACGTCCGTAGCGGCGGACGGTGTCACCGTGCTGTTGCTCGGCGTCGATCGTTTCCCAGACGACCTTGCCGTTGTTGGCGTCCAGCGCGTAGACCCGGCCCACGCCGGTCGTCAGGTACACCCGGCCGCCGTGGACGGTCGGGAACGACTCGGCGTCACCGTCCACATAGGTCCGCCACGCCTCACGCCCGGACTTCAGGTCGTAGGCGAGCACCATGTTGTACGGCGAGTCGAAGGCCTGCGATGCGACGATCGCCTTGCCGTCGACGATGGCGGCACCGTTGAGGTGGAACTGCTCGCCGGTGTTGGCCGCCCAGCGCAGGTCGAGCTGGGCGCCCGGGTCGTCGGCGCTGGCGGACCGACCGCGTTCATCGCCGCCTTGACGAATCCAGGACTGGCCGGTCTCGGCCTTCTTCACGTCCTTCTCCGGCACGACCTGGAACGTGGTTTTCGCCGCTGGCCAGGCTTTGCCGGTGGTGTCGACTGCGGTCATCTCGGCGGTGTAGGTGCCGGGCTTGAGCTCGCCGACGCGGTCGCTCACCCGTGTCCACGAGATCCTGGCCTCCGGACACGGTTCTGCCGTGCCGCCGGGTGCGGTGTAGCAGTTCACGATGCCCTGCTTACCGACCTTGGCGCCGAAGCGCAGGTCGCGTTCTTCGCGGACGGTCTTGCCGCGATCGTCGCGGATGGTCAGCGACGCGGTGGCCGGCGTGCGGCCGTTGTCCTCGGCGTAGAGCTCGACGGGGATGTCACGGCCAGTCGGGTGGACGCTGCCCTGCGCAGGGCTGACCAGCGCGGTGTCATCGTTCACATCGAACTGCCGGTGCGTGCCGGTGACGTAACCGGTGTCCTCGTTGGCCTTCGTGGCCGGGCTGTCGGTGATCTGTTTGAAATCGAGGATCTTGTAGTCCGGGTGGGCGCCGTCGATGCCATAGGTGCCCTGGTTGTTGACCTCGACAGAACGATCGAAGGCGCCCCGGCGGAACTCGGCCTGCTGGTTGTGCCCGGCCGCGAACATCCGGACGTCGTAGCGAGCCAGCTCGTCAACGATCGGCTGCATGCCGGCCCCTGGGCCCCAGCGGGTGAACAGTGACCGGTGGGCGAAGACGAAGACCTGCTTACCCACGGCGTGCCGCTTGAGGTCCTCGCGCAGCCACTCCAGCTGCGGTGCCAGGCCACTGGAGTCGTAGTTGTCCTCCAGCACGACGATGTGGCGGCCGTTGCGGTCGAAGCTGTACCACTCCGGCCCCATGTTGCGGCGCCAGTACTCCAGGCTCCCGCCGTAGCCCTGCGAGGTGGCGGTGCCACCGACGTCGTGGTTACCGATGACCGGGTAGAACGGCTGGCCCAGCGCGCCGTCGGTCAGGCCCTTGCGCAGCATGTCGTAGCCGCCCTGCCGGCGGGGCTCTGCGGCGTAGTCGGTGACGGTGAGATCACCGGTGGTGATCGTCATGGTCGCGCCGTCTACCTCGGACATCGCGTTGACCTGGCCGGTCCACTTGGGCAGCGCCGTGGTGGCCTGCTGGTCGGTGACGTTGCTGACCTCCGTGTCGGAGACCATCAACCACTTCTCAGTCGGGTTGGCCGCGTTCGCATCGGGTACGAGTGCGAAGTCGACGCCGGTCCGCGGGCCGTCACCGGCCGGGACCTCGCGGAAGAACTGCGGCACGAAGTCCGCGCGCAGCGCCGGGGTGTAGCCGTTGGGAGAGACGACGCTGACGAGGTCGGTTTCGCGCCGGGCCGGGTCGATGTCGATGCGGTAGGAACCGTCGGGTCCGCTCGTGGCCCACACCGCACCGTCGGTCACCGACACACCCGGCAGCGGAGCTTCACCGGGATCCCGCGCACCATTTCCGTTGGTGTCGGCGAAAATCGCGCCCTGAACGGGCACGGTCGCCGCCGTAGCCACCGGAGCCGCCGTAGCCACCGCAGGCGTCAGCGACGCGGTGGCCAGCACCCCCGCGATCGCCACGCGCACTGGGCGGCGGGTGTGAGCCACCAGTTCCCGGACCTGCGGCCCGTACCTGCGGATCCCGACGACACCCGCCAGCACCGCGGCAGCAAGCAGCACGGCCAGCAGCACGGGCAGCACCGGGAACTGCGGTGGTTCGTGGGCTCCGGTGTCATCGACGATGGGCAGCTGCGGCGTGGCGTTCGCGGTCGCGCCGTTGAACTCCACGACGACCTGCGACAACCCGCCCTTCTCCAACAACGGGGCCAAGTTGAGCTGCTCGACGGGGCAGTTCCAGGCCAGCTCGACGACGACACCTTCGGGGACGCCGCCATCGTCGCCCGGCACACCCGATCCGGTCACCGCGCAGGGCTGGGCCAGCAGACTCTGCGCCCACCCGCCCGCGTCCTGCGCCGAGACGACGTCGCGGTGCACGATCAGCCGACCGCTGGTGGTGTCGCCGTGGCTTGCGACCACGAGTTCACCATGCTGTGGGGAAACATGGGCGCCGGCTGGCGCTGCGCCCAGTCCGAAGACCGCCAACAGCGATGCGAGACCGAAGCTCGCCGCTGCGCGTAAGAGTCTGTTCACAACGCGGCACGCTATTTACGACAAATCACCAAGGGAATGGCTGCGGACGAGCCTTCACCCACTGGCCACACCAGTATCTGACCTGTTGTTGAACCGTGACATTAATTGTGTAACCTCCACCCCCCGGATCGATCCAGCTGGTCTCCTGGCCGCGCGGCGGCGGGAAGTGGGCGATTGGGTGGACGCGGTGACGCCGGGGAAGCCCACCGAGGTAACGGACGTGATCGAGCGAGTGACCCGGGTTCGGCACTCCCCTTCTGGAACGATTCTGCGTCAGCGGCTGGGCTGGAGCCGACAGCGCCCGGTGCGCCGGTCGAGCTCGTGGACCGGGTGTACCCGGGTGGCCAGCCGCTGCGGCAGGGCGCCGGTGACGATGGTGAGCACGATATCGTTCGTGGTGCCTCCCGCGGTCGTCCTGTAGCCAGGGCCATCTCGTCGTACATCCCCGATGCTGACGCAGCCGTCATGCGGTAGCCCTACACGACTTCCGCTGTGCATCGTTGGCCTCCGTGTCCGCCGAAGTGCTGCGGAGTTGGCTTCGTGGGCGCCGTGGCCAGCCCTGATGAACCGCGCTGTTCCCGACTCGCCGCGGTCATATCGGTGTGAGATAACTACCGGTGGGGTGGTGGAGGGTGCGAGGTCGAACGGGGCAAGAGCACGTTCATCGGCGCCCTGCTGGGCCGAGATGTCCTGACGGTCGGCTCACTTCGCCAACCGCGCTGGCGGCGTAGGCCATGGTGGGCTGCAACGCGCGGTCGTACATCTCGCCGACGGGCGAGCCAACATTGCTGTCGGGCGTTCGGGGAGCATTCCACCGAAAAAAAGGGGGGATCTGGATAACCGGCGCGGCATCTCCCGCGCCGGGGTACGTATGGATTTGCCCTTACTGGCCGCCGCCGAGGGCCTCGGCAGCTGCGGCGAGTCTGAGCGGAAAACCCGCCGGGCGCAGTTCGCCGCTCATGTCGACAAGCTGGCGTCCTTCGAACACGGCGGCAGCGTCGAGTCGTACCTGACTCCTGGTGACCTTCGCAGAGCCCGGCCGACCGGGGGTGACAGCAATGATCCTTCGTTCAGTGGCAAGGCTTTCTGTCACCGGTGTCGGTGTCGTGATCGGCACCTCGCTAGCAGTAGCTGATCAACTTGGAACCGCGGTTCAAGCGGCCAGAGGGGCCGTGAAAACCGCGTCAGGCACAGCGACATCCCCAGCTCGAGCGAGAGACGTCGTGCGTGACGCGATCGTGCCACGCACACACCCAGCGGTTTGGCACCGGGACGGGTGGGTGCACGTTCCCCTCGCCACACGCGGCAGGGACGGTGGGGAGGCACCGAAGCGCGAAGCTGAGGCGATAGCCCAGCAACTCGCCGGCCATTCGGATGTGCGCTTGGCATATTGGAACCCCGGCTTGCAACGCCTGGTAGTTCAGGGCGTCGACGACGCGGCCACGGACCGGGCCGTTGACACCATTGCCGCAGCTGCGAAGCAAAGCGGCTTGACCGTGCGGGAGCAGGACGGCGCCCGGCCGGCACACCCGGGCGATCTCGGTGATGTCCGGATCGCCGCCATGACAGTAGCGCTCAACACCGTTGGAGTGACCGCCGCGGTGGTAGGTCGGATGCTGCTGCTACCGCCGCTACCCCGCTGGGTCAAAGCCGCAAACGTGCTGCTGCGAGAGCATCCGGTGGCGCGCAGAACGCTGCGTCGAGCAGCGGGGCGGCGTGGTTCGGAGATCGTGAGAGCCACCGTGCATGCCGCGGTGAACGGCCTCGGTCAGGAGCCCGTGACACTGCTGTTGGATACGGTGTTGCGGGCGAATCAGTTGGCCGAGGCGGCGAATCGAGTGGCGGCCTTTCACGCCGTGCACGATGAGCTTTGTGCCCCAACGCGGGTCAGCGCTCCGGCACCACCACGGCGGCAACGGCCATCGCGAGAGTCGGCATCGGAGATCTACAGCAGAACGATAGTCAACGCCGGACTGCTCGCGGCTGCGGCCAGCTGGGTGGTGGCGCCCAACATCAGCGTGGCAGCCCAGGCGGTTTCGGCGAGCTCGCCCAGGGCGGCCCGATTCGGGCCGAGCGCGTTCCAAGCAGAGCTGGGCCGGTGTCTGGCCCAGGAGGGTGTGCTGGTGCGTACCCCTGAGCGGCTGCGGTTGCTCGCCACGGTCGACACCGTGGTGCTGCATCCGAGCGCCCTATGTGGGAAACGTCGCGTCGTGCGGGATGTCCAGCCCACCGCCGATGGATGGAGCCGGCAACGGCTGTGGCAGGCCGCGAGTGCCGTGCTGTCGCCTGTCGAATCGTCGGGCTCCTCCGCAGAGGCGCGGATGCGGCTGTCCCGCCTGCCCGATCTTGCGGAGACGGACTGGGTCACGGCGACAATCGACGGGACGACAACGGGCCGGGTGTTGGTCAGCTGGGAACTCGATCCGCTCGCTGACGCTGTGCTGCGCGCTGCGCACCAGGCGAACCTGCGGGTGGTGCTGGTGGGAGACCCGGACCGTCCGGAACTGGCGGCGCTGATCGATGAGGCCACCAGCCACTCCCTGGCCGAAACGGTGCACCACCTTCAGGACGACCACCATGTGGTGCTCACCATCGCCTGCCCGACCGGGCACACCTCCGGCGCGAAGGCCCGGTCGGACGTGGCCCAGGGGCTGGTGAACAGCGACATCGCGCTCGCCATCGCGCGCGACGACGGCTTGATCGCCTGGGACGCGGACCTGCTCGCCAGCAACGGATTGCCCGGCGCGTGGCGGGTGTTGACCGCTCTTCCCGAAGCCCGTCACACCGAAATCTCCGCCACGAGGTTGGCCAAAGCAAGCGCCGCAGTAGCCGGACTCCTACTGCTCACCGGCCGTACCGGCGGTCTGCTCTGGCGGCGTCTCACACTGGGACTCGCGATCAGCCCGGTCAACCTCGCCTCCGCCAGCGCCCTGGTTATCGGCTGGCTGGCCGCACGGAGAGTCGCCTCACAAGCCCTCCCACAACAACGACCGCAAGCCCTAACAGAATAACCACTGTGGACAGTGACACGTGGACACTCAAATGATGGGTGACCGGCGTGGAGTGGCCGTTTCCGATCAGCCTGCGAGCCCGGCGACGCGGGCGACGATGCCCAATTGCCACGCAACTGGAACATGGACGCTGCACCACGCAGCTGATCGTCACCCCCACGCCGCGCCCTGGCTGCGGTGATCTCAACGTGGTTTGGTCATGAACACGGCTCCTGCAATGTGGCCGGGCACGTGCGGGGCCTGGGTCAGCTGGTATCCGGCCCTTTGGTAGGTGCGGATGTTGCGCTGGCTTGCACCGCCTGTGAACAACACGAACCGGCGCACCAAGGTTGGGGCCTGGGCTTCAATCAGGGCCAGCAACGCGGACCCAATGCCGTTGCCGGCCAGGTCCGGGGCGACCATGAGACGGCCGATCTGCCAGTCCTGCTCGCCTTCCATCCGCCCTCGCGCGGCGGCGACCAGGCGTCCACCCTGGCGTACGACGAGGGTCGTCCAGGACTGCGCCCAGGCCAGGACCTCGTCGTGGGTCTCGTGAAGTGCGGGCACGTCCAGGGTGTTGTTCATGATGGCCTCGGAGACCCAGCAGCACCGCTGCAGCACGACCAGTTCGGCCAGGTCCTGCGGAGTGAACAGGCTCGTAACCGCCCCGGGCAGGACCTCGACCAGAGCGTCGTCCAAAGAAACGGCGAACATGGCAATGACCCTACGGGCGTCGGCTGTTCAGAGATCCACCGGACCTAGACGGCAAACGGCGGGCGCAGGAGGTGATCCGATGCCCAGGATCGCCCAGCCCGCAGCGCTGAAGCTGCTCAACGGCCGCGGCAACGGCACGGATTCGGGCGGCCGGAAGGTCGTGACGGGCCCGGCGTGCCGGCGACGCGCGCCAGCTCGCCGAGGGTGTACTGCCGATCCGGATGAGCCTGGATCAGGTCTACGACCCGCCGAACCGTTCGCGGACGCGTAGGAGGCTGCGTACGGGAAAGCTCGTCGGTGTAGTTGTGTTGTTGCGCGATCAGCAGGCCTGTGAGCAGTGAACGCTCCACGTGCCCCAGTACATCCGACGGGTTCACCACGCTGAACACGATCTCCACGATCGACGCCGTCATCTTGGGCGCCTCGATGCTGCCGTTCCTCTACAACGTCCTAAAGAGCTACCGCTACGGCGATCCCGTCGGAGTGGACGATCCGTGGGGATTCGGGAACTCGCTGGAATGGGCCACTTCCTGCCCGCCGCCGCGGCACAACTTCACCGAGCTACCCCGCATCCGCTCCGAGCGCCCGGCCTTCGAGCTGCACTACCCGCACATCTCAGAGCGGATGCGGCTCGAGTCGCACGTGAGCCTCACCGGTCGACCAGTACACGCAGGTGCCCGTACCGTCGGAGAAGGCGGCACAGGCGGTGGTGCCATCCGGGCAGGGCGAATGCGATTTCCGCAAGAAGTGACGCACCGTGCGCATGGCACCCGTGCCTCTGTCCATCCCTCCTATATCAAAGCACGTGACTACGGGGTCCTTGATCTCGCAGTCCCCGGGTGATCGCGAGGTCGCTCGCGTTGGGCTCGGTGCTCGGAAGAGCCGAAGATCGCACACCCGCTGAACTGGATCCGTATCGGCGCACTGACGATGATCGCGTTGCGGCCGGCTGCGACGGCAGGTGTCGGCTCGACCGGGTTCCCAGCGCTCGAGCTGATGCCTGGGCCCTCTCCAGCGTTGCGGGGTGCGCAAGGCGTACGAAGAGCACATCCCCCGGCTCTGACGAGTGGAGAAAGCAGACAAGATCGATTGGATATTTGTTCGCTCACGACAATGGGCACGGCCCAAGCCTCGGCCATCCTCGGCATGGAGCGGTTGCGTCGAATCACGGGAGGGCTGGTCATGGTCGGCGACATCGAAAACACCCGTCGTGGTCCGCGGATCGCGTTCGTGACCGGCGCACGCCCGGCCGACCATGCGACCAACTGGTTCAAACAGGCGCGCAACCGGCGGTGACCGCCCCTCTCGGCCGATACAGCACCGCGGCGGTAATACGCAGTCTGCGTATTACCAAGATCAGCGAGCCCTGAGCGGGCCGCCGGCTCCGGCACTGCGCGCCTGCACGCGCTACCGCACCGAGACATGTTCCGGCTTCATCCGCGTCGCGGAAGGTTGATCAACGAAGCGGACACGGGCTGCGATGCACGCGCCGCCACGCACCCGGGACATCCCTGATCACCACCGGCCTCGCTCGGGCAAGTCACCACCACCCCTCTAACCGCCGAACGCATTTCGGCGGTTAGAGATCCGCGACCAAACCAATCGATCGACACAGAGGAACACCATGACCACTACTCAACGCCGCTGGTTGACCCAGGATGCTTACGACCGGCTGCGGGACGAGCTCGTAGAACTGCTCGCCCACCGTTCCGCTGGTTCTGAACGTGGCGATGGCACGGTCGACAGCGAGTCCGACCAGTTCGTGGATGAGCGGCGCCGGCGCGCCCGCATCCGCGAGATCCAGGGGTTGCTGTACAACGCGGTGGTCGGTCAAGCACCACCGGACGACGGGGTCGCCGAGCCCGGCATGGTCCTCACCGTCCGCTTCGACGACGGCGAGACCGAAACGTTCCTGCTCGGCGCGCGTGATGGAGCCGACCTCGACGGGCTTGCGGTCTACTCGCCCGAGTCACCCCTCGGGGCCGCCCTGTCTGGGGCCAGACAGGGCGAGCAACGAACGTACAGCGTTCCCAACGGTGGGACGGTGCGAGTAACGCTCCTGCGGGCGGTACCCCACGGGCATCACCGTCCGTAGACGCCCGAAAAACAGCACGGGACCGCGCCACCGACACATGACGGGCGGCCGTGGTTCTGGGGGACGGCGTCGCAGGTGTGACGCATGAACAGCGCGTCGCCGTCACGGTCATCCGCTCGTCCGTGTCCAGATGTGAACCGTCGACTCAACAGGGGTGCGCCGTGCACGTGGGTACGTCCTCGATCGCTGCCTACGACGTAGTCGCTGGGTGCGCAGGTGTCGCGGTCAGTACCTGGATGCCTTCGATCGAGGCGTTGTCGGTGTTCGCCCGCGCCGCTTCCGGGGCTATAGCGACCCAGGCGTTGATCAACCCGTTGCTCGGGATCGACGGCTTGGAGCTGCTTCGGACGCATTCTGCCGACGAGACGTTGCGCAGACTTCTCGCTTCGGATCCTGGATCGGATTCCCGACAAGTGGCTATTGTGGACAAATATGGTCGTTCTGCTGCCCACACCGGTCCGGAAACGCATCCGTGGAGCGGTCGCAGAGCGGCACCGGGTTACGCGGTGGCGGGAAACATGCTCGTCGATATGCGAACGGTTGACGCCGCGTCGGCGAGGTGTCCGCGCTGGCCGGCAACGGCGTCCTGCAGACGATGAGCGTGATCGCGCACCTGCTCGCACCGTTCATCTCGGCCTGCGCGACTCCCCTGCCGATCATCGTCGTGATGCTCGCCCTCGACTGGCGGCTGGGGCTGGCCGCGCCGCTGGCCGCGCCGGTCGTGGCGGCGATCCAGATCTGGACGGGGCGATCGACGTCCGCCGCCGATGCGGAGCGCGCCGAACGCGACCGGGAGGCCACCGGGCGGTGGCAGGTGAATGAGTCGGTAGGTCGCCACACGATTGGCGCCGCTTCCGACAATTCCTTGCCGACCTGCCACCAGCTGCCTTCGTAGATCAGATATGCACCAATCCTTCCCATCGCGGATGATCAACGATGATTGGTGCAGCCAGCTGGACACTCGGGCCTGGGTGGGCCAGGGGCTTTGCCGGAGGGCCGAGGCCTGCCGCTGCGGTGCGCCACGGCGCGGCCCTGTGCCAAACTGGCTGTGTTGTCCTGGCGTGGTCTGGATCTTGAGCCGTGGCTGACCGCTTGGTCGTGCGTGGCGCGCGTGAGCACAACTTGCGCGGCGTGGGTGTCGACCTGCCTCGGGACAGCTTGATCGTGTTCACGGGTCTGTCCGGCTCCGGGAAGTCCTCCCTGGCGTTCGACACGATCTTCGCGGAAGGCCAGCGCCGATACGTGGAGTCGCTGTCGGCGTACGCGCGCCAGTTCCTGGGCCAGATGGACAAGCCGGACGTGGAAGTCATCGAGGGCCTCTCGCCCGCGGTGTCGATCGATCAGAAGGCCACCAGCCACAACCCGCGGTCGACGGTGGGCACCGTCACCGAGGTCTATGACTACCTGCGGCTGCTGTACGCCCGCGTGGGCGAGCCGCACTGCCCGGTCTGCGGCGAGCGGATCAGCAGGCAGACCCCGCAACAGATCGTCGACCAGGTGCTGGCCCTGCCCGAGCGCACCCGGTTCCAGGTGCTGGCGCCGGTGGTGCGCGGGCGCAAGGGGGAGTACGCGGAACTGTTTGCCCGCTTGCATTCGCAGGGGTACGCGCGGGTGTCGGTGGACGGCGAGGTGCACCACCTCGACGACGTGCCGAAGCTGAAGAAGCAGGAGAAGCACTCCATCGAAGTGGTCATCGACCGGCTCGTGGTCAAACCGGGGGCGAGGCAGCGCTTGACGGAGTCGGTGGAGGCAGCCCTGGGGTTGGCGGACGGGGTCGTGATCGTGGAGCTCGTCGACCAACCGCCGCGGTCGCGGGACCGGCAGTGGTCGTTCTCGCAGAACCTCGCGTGTTCCCGCGGCCACCCCATCGGCGTGCAGGACTTCGAGCCGCGGTCCTTCTCCTTCAACTCCCCGTACGGCGCATGTCCGGTGTGCACCGGGATCGGGGTGCACCGCGAGGTCGACCCGGAACTGGTGATCGCGAATCCCGAGTTGTCGCTGGCGGATGGTGCCGTGGCGCCGTGGCAGGGCGGTCAGACCAGCGAGTACTTCCAGCGCCTGCTGAGCTCCTTGGCCGACGCCCGGGGCTTCTCGATGGACACCCCGTGGCGGCGGCTGCCCGCGAGGGTCCAGAAGGCGGTGCTCTACGGCTCCGACGACCAGATCCACGTGCAGTACCGCAACCGCTACGGCCGACGGCGGTCCTATTACGCCCGCTTCGAAGGAGTGATTCCGTTCCTGGAGCGCCGCTTGGAGCAGACCGAGTCGGACTACGTGCGCCAGCGGTACGAGGGTTACCTGCGGGAGGTGCCCTGCCCGGAGTGCGCGGGCACCCGCTTGAAGCCGGAAGTCCTCGCCGTCACGCTGGAGCACAAGACGCTGGGGAAGCGCTCGATCGCCGAGGTGTCCGCGCTGTCGGTGGCGGGCTGCTCCGAGTTCCTGCGCGGCCTGGTGCTCGGCCGCCGCGAACGCGCGATCGCAGGCCGGGTGCTCTCGGAAACCCAGGCGCGCCTGGGTTTCCTGCTCGATGTCGGGCTGGACTACCTGTCGCTGGATCGCCCGGCGGGCACGCTCGCCGGCGGAGAGGCCCAGCGGATCCGCTTGGCCACGCAGATCGGCTCCGGGCTGGCCGGGGTCCTCTACGTGCTGGACGAACCTTCGATCGGTCTGCACCCGCGGGACAACCACCGCCTGCTCGCGACGCTGACCCGGCTGCGGGATCTGGGAAACACGCTGATCGTCGTCGAACACGACGAGGACACCATCCGCGCCGCCGACTGGGTCGTGGACATCGGTCCTGGCGCGGGTGAGCACGGTGGGACGATCGTGCACAGCGGTCCGCTGGACACCTTGCTGGCCAACCAGAAGTCGCTGACCGCCGAATACCTGACGGGTCGCCGCAAGATCCCGGTGCCGGCCGTGCGACGTGCGGTCGACCTGAAGCGCGTCCTGACGGTCCACGCGGCGCGCGAGCACAACCTGCGCAGCATCGACGTGTCCTTCCCGCTGGGCTGCATGATCGCCGTGACCGGGGTTTCCGGCTCGGGGAAGTCCACTTTGGTCAACGACATCCTCTACAACGGACTGGCCCGGAAGCTGCACGGCGCCCGCGCGGTGCCGGGAAAACACGGCTCCATCACCGGAATCGACAGCCTCGACAAGGTCGTCCACGTCGACCAGTCGCCGATCGGCCGCACGCCGCGTTCCAACCCCGCTACCTACACCGGGGCATTCGATCCCATCCGCAACCTGTTCGCCGCCACCACCACGGCCAAGGTCCGCGGTTACCGGCCGGGACGGTTCTCCTTCAACGTGCCGGGCGGACGCTGCGAAGCATGTGCCGGCGCCGGCACCATCCGGATCGAAATGCAGTTCCTCCCCGACGTGTACGTGCCGTGCGAGCAGTGCGGCGGGGCCCGCTACAACCGCGAAACCCTGGACGTGCGCTACAAGGGGAAGACGATCGCAGAAGTCCTGGACATGCCCATCGAACAGGCGCTGGAGTTCTTCGGGGCGTTGCCGGGCATCGCTCGCCGCCTGCGCACGCTGGTCGACGTCGGGCTGGGGTACGTGCGGCTGGGGCAGCCCGCGCCGACGTTGTCCGGTGGCGAGGCGCAGCGGGTGAAGCTCGCCACGGAGCTCACCCGGCGTTCGAACGGGGGCACCGCGTACATCCTGGACGAGCCCACCACGGGACTGCACTTCGATGACGTCCACAAGCTGCTCGACGTGCTGCAACGGCTGGTGGAAGTCGGCAACACGGTGATCGTCATCGAGCACAACATCGAGGTCGTCAAGACCGCCGACTGGATCATCGACCTGGGGCCCGAGGCCGGATCGGCCGGCGGTCGGGTGGTCGCCACGGGCACTCCCGAAGCGGTCGCCGACGACGAGACCAGCTACACCGGGCAGTTCCTGCGCCGTGCGCTCGCTTCCTGAAGCCAGATCAAGAATTTCGGGGGTAGCGATGTTCAACAGCCCGCAGGAGGTCCTGCGGTTCATCTCCGATGAGGGCGTGAAGTTCATCGATGTCCGGTTCTGCGATCTGCCGGGCATCATGCAGCACTTCGCCGTGCCCGCCAAGACGTTCGCCGCCGAGATCTTCGACGAAGGCATCGCCTTCGACGGGTCGTCGGTGCGCGGATTCCAGGCGATCCACGAGTCGGACATGCTCCTGTTGCCCGACCCCTACACCGCTCGACTGGACCCGTTCCGCGCCAAGAAGACGTTGAGCCTCAACTGCTTCGTGCACGATCCGTTCACGCTGCAGCCCTACCGCCGCGACCCGCGCAACATCGCGCGCAAAGCAGAGCAGTACCTCGCCGACTCCGGCATCGCCGACCTGGCCTACTTCGGGCCGGAAGCCGAGTTCTACATCTTCGACTCGGTGCGGTTCGCGAATGCGGAGAACACCTCGTTCCACGAGATCGACGCCGTCGAGGGCTGGTGGAACACCGGCCGCGCCGAGGACGGGGGCAACCAGGGTTACAAGATCAAGTATAAGGCGGGTTACTTCCCGGTCCCGCCCACCGACCACCTGGCGGACCTGCGCGACGAGATCGTGCTGAACCTCATCGATGCGGGTTTCACCGTGGAGAAGGCCCACCACGAGGTCGGCACCGCGGGCCAGGCCGAGATCAACTACAGGTTCAACACGCTGCTGCACGCCGCGGACGACCTGCAGCTCTACAAGTACATCGTGAAGAACACCGCGTGGCGGCACGGCAAGACGGCCACGTTCATGCCCAAGCCGCTGTTCGGCGACAACGGTTCCGGCATGCACACCCACCAGTCGTTGTGGAAGAGCGGAAAGCCGCTGTTCTACGACGAGACGGGGTACGCAGGGCTCTCCGATCTCGCGCGGCACTACATCGGCGGCATCCTGCACCACGCGCCGAGCCTGCTGGCGTTCACCAACCCCACGGTGAACTCGTACCACCGCATGGTGCCCGGCTTCGAGGCGCCGGTGAACCTGGTCTACTCCCAGCGCAACCGCTCGGCCTGCATCCGCATCCCGGTGACGGGCGCCAGCCCGAAGGCCAAGCGCATCGAGTTCCGCTGCCCGGACTCCTCCGGAAACCCGTACCTGGCCTTCGCGGCGATGATGCTCGCCGGCCTGGACGGCGTCGCGAACAAGATCGAGCCGCCCGAACCCATCGACAAGGACCTCTACGAGCTACCCTCGGAGGAGGCCGCCGATGTCGTCCAGGTTCCGTCCTCGCTGGACGCGGTGCTGGAAAGCCTCGTGGCCGACCAGGATTTCCTGCTGCGCGGCGACGTCTTCACCCCGGACGTGATCGAGACCTGGATCGCCTTCAAGCGGGAGCACGAGATCGACCCCCTGCGACTGCGCCCGAACCCGTACGAGTTCGAGCTGTACTACGACGTTTAGCAGCAGTTGGCCGCGTTCGCCGGGAATGCGGCGAGCCCGAGCTCCGGCGGGTCCCGACGCCTCGACTCCACGACCTCGAAGGCGCAACAAACCGACTCAGCACGCATCTCCGCGAGCCCGACCCCGTGTCACCCCCGCACGTTTGAACACCCCGTGAAACAACAACAGCTGTTGCACTCGTTTTGGAGCCGCTCAGCGCCTCTGAACTGCACAGATACCGATGCCCAACATCAGGGACACGACTCCACCCCAAGAGAAGCCGCATCCCGCTGGTGGATCTGGCGAAACGTCACTGACCGGCTTTCGGTAGCGGCTACGACTCGGACGGCGATCGAAATCAAGCCGAAGGCGATGTGTCCGGTCCAGATGGCCGACGGCATGCGAGCCCTCTTCCGTCACGGTTCAGCATGCCGTTGGCGGCGGGGCGTCAACCTGCGGCTTTGGTCCTCGTCGAAGGACGATCGGGTCGCGCTCACCGTCCGCGACGCGCAGCAGATCATCTACCTGGACCGCGGGACGATCACCGAAGCCGCCACCCACGACGAGCTGGCCAACAGCAACGGCTATGCCCACCTCAACCGGCTGCACCACCCGGAGCGTCCGGCCGGGCGGGGGCACCGGCCCAGCCGGACGGGCACATGCCAAGAACTAGGACACGGCACTAGCGCCAGGATTCGCCGCGCCTGCGCGCACGGAACCACCGCCGGCCGTTGCCGGCGAACCGTTGAGCCTTGCGCACCAACAGGTTCTGGCCCATGCGGTACTTCTGGTACCGCCACGGCGGATGCACGCCGTACCGACTGGCTATCGCGAAGGTGAAGTCCACGGCGCTGCTGTTGGCGTAGCGGTCGACGTCCTCGAACCAGGCCATGCTGGTGCGCGCGGCGGCTTGCGCCAGGCGCAACTGCGCGTGGCCTTGCTCGTCGAACTCCTTCAACGCCGTTGTCGAGTCGCCGTGGTCGAACAGATTCTGCGCGAGCGCTACCGCATCCAGCAGCGCCAACTTGGTTCCGGAGCCGATGGTGAAGTGCGTGGTGTGCGCGGCGTCGCCGATCAGGATCATGTTGTCGTGCAACCACGTCTCGTTGTAGACGTGGGTGAAGTGCTGCCACGAAGCGGGTTTCCCGCGGGACTGGCTGATCAGCGAACAGCCCTGCAGCGGGCGGGCGAAGATCCGCTCCAGCACCCGCGTGCTCTCCTCGTGGCCTAGCCGGTCCAGGCCCAGGTACCGCCAGGCCGGCTCCTGGCATTCGACGACGACGGTGCTGACCCCGGCGCTGCACGGGTAGGCGTGGAACCAGATCCAACCCCCCGGGGTCTCCTCGAAGTCGTAGGTGAACATATCGAACCGCCGGTCCGTGCCCAGCCAGATGTAGGGGTTGCGCCCCTGGTCCACCTCGGTGCCGAACTCGTCGGCGTACTGCCCCCGGATCCGGCTGTTCGCGCCGTCGGCCACCACGATCAGGTCGGCGTCGGAGAACTCGGACAGGTCGTCGACGGCGCGCTCGTACTCGATGTGCGCCCCGACGTCTGTCGCCCGCTCGGCGAGGATCTCCAGCATCGTGGCGCGGTTGATGCTGTAGCCGTACCCCCCGAGATACGCCTTGTCCTGGCTGCACATCTCAATGACCTGCTCCTGCCACAACGTGGACGCCGCGCGAATCCGCTCCGCACTTCCCCGGTCGTTGCGGTACAGGGTGTCCAGCAGGTCATCTCCGAACACGACGCCCCAACCATAAGTGGCACCGCGCGGATCGCGTTCGACTACCGTCACGTCGTGCCCGGCGTCCCGCAGCTTCGTCGAAATGGCGAAGTACAGCCCGGCGGGGCCGGCTCCGATGCACACAACTTTCACGGCACAGCACCTCCTGAAACAGGCGGGCAGCTGCGCAGGCGCACCAGGCGGCACGTCTTGTCCGCGTGACGCCCTCGTTGTACACCGCTGCCCGACTCGTCGCACAGCGGCTACTCGGCAGCGAAGGCGGCGGCACCGACCGCGGCGTGGGACACGGCGAGCTGGTCGCGGCCAGCGGACTGCGCAAACCGACCGTGCACCGGCTGCTGACCGCCCTGCTGCACAACGGGTTCGTCGAGCAGAACCCGCGCACCCAGCGTTACCACCTCGGGCCGGAGTCGCACGTGCTCGGGGTGCTGGCCGCCAGGCGGTTCGGGATCCACCGGCTGTCTCTGCCGTCGCTTGCGAAGCTGGGCAGGCTGTCCAGCGACGCCGCGTTCCTCACCGCGAGGTAGAACAGCACCCCGGCGAACAGCAGGCCCTTCACCACCGAGGCGAAGGTACTCGCCCGGACGCCTGCTGCGGCGGCCAAAGGCCGCTGGGCGTGCATAGGTCGGCCGCGTATGCGGGCAATCGCCGGGGTACCCGAAGCGCTGTGCACGTGAACGCGGCGACTTTGTTCCCTAGTGACCGGTTGGTCGTTTGGCGAAGCTGATCGCGTCGAGCCTGGAGGCGGGTTGATGGCTGGGTACGGTGCGAGTAGTTCGACGCGTCGAGCACTGGCGAGTGGTGTTGCGGCCCGGGTCGCCGGGGCGGTGCTCTGCGTCGCGGTGGCTGTCATCCACGTGCTTGACCAGGGCGGTTTCCCGGGCTCGAAGGAGCCTGCGTACGTGGGCATCCTGTATTACATCTTGGAGGCCGCAGGAGTATTGACGGCGCTGCTGTTGATCGCCGGTTGGGAACGGGTCGGCTGGATCCTGGCGCTGGGTGTCGCAGCCGGACCGTTCGCAGGTTACATGCTCTCCCGAGGTACGGGACTGCCGGACTACAGCGACGACATGGGCAACTGGGCGGAGCCGTTGGGCATACTGTCCCTGGTCGTCGAAGCTGGCCTGTTCGTGCTGGCGATCGTGATACTGCGGCGAGGTCTGCCGTCCGGCCGTTGAACAGCCCACGACCCGGGGCGGGGCGGGGCGGTCGCGCCGGGATTTCCAGTGGCGGTCATCCCCACCCCGATACGTCCACATGGACGCTCCACTCATACCAAAATATCAAGTGACTCAACTAAAACAACGACAATAGAAGACGAATGTCTTATTTGGACACATCGATTGGCTACGCCGTGCGACCGGGGATTGACGAGGCTCGTAACCCGCACTTCGAGGTAGCACGCCGGAGGGGCTACCGCCCCAGGGGACGTGATCATCCATTGCCCCGGCGAATGCGCACGACCAAGACCAACACGGCGACAAACGAAGACGAAGGCCACTGCGAACGGCACCCCGGCCGCGACCCAGCCGCGTACCTCGTTGCGCCACCACCCCAAATCCACTGCCCGGCGAACTTGTCAGGATCCTCAGGTCCACGCTGATCTCATCACTTGGCCGCAACGGTTGCAGGTCGCGGCGCATGCGGGCTTGGTCAGCGATGATCGCGGCGCCCTTGGCGTCGGTCTTGCCGTCGCCGCGATAGCCGGCCGCGGCGCGATAGACCGTGCGGCCGGGAATGTAGAGCAACCGCTGATCGTGGTTGACCAGCAGCGCCAGCAGCAGCGCCGCGCGCATGTCGCGCATCCCAATTAGCGGTCGAGTCGCCGCGGGGTGCCGGGCGGCCAATCACTCAGGGTCATCGGCGGCGGTGACATCAAAGCCATACCCGGCACCCCTGGGTGCCGGAACCCTACGGGCTGCTCCCGAACACCGACGACAACGGCAAGGAAGACATCTCGGTCAGAGCGAGCGATGCCACCGGCGGTCGTTCCGGTGGGGTGCTCTTCCCCATTTCCCTGCTTTAGCCCCGTCAGGGGGTTGGCGTTGCGGGCTCGCATCCCTAGCGTATGAGCGGAACATGAATCCTGCTCATATTTAAGGAGCTAGATGATCACCATTCAACCTCCGCGCCGCAGACTCGGATCCCTCACGGTGGTGTCACTGCTTCTCGCCGCGATGACCCTGGTACTCGGTCCGATGCCCAGCGCCGCGGCGGAGCCCGGCTGGTGGACCCCGACCGCGCGGCCCACGCCCGACGCTCAGATCAACGTCACAGGCGAGCCCTTCAAGGGCACCGACGCCCAGGGGCGCGTAAGGGGCTTCGTCGACGTCCACGACCACATCATGGCCAACGAGGGCTTCGGCGGCCGGCTTATCTGCGGCATGCCGTTCTCGGAGCAGGGCGTCGCTGACGCGCTCAAGGACTGCCCCGAGCACTACCCCGACGGCTCGCTCGCCGTCTTCGACTTCATCACCAAGGGCGGCGACGGCAGGCACGACCCCAACGGGTGGCCCACATTCAAGGACTGGCCCGCCCACGACTCACTGACCCACCAGCAGAACTACTACGCCGGAATCGAGCGGGCATGGCGCGGTGGCCAGCGGGTGCTGGTCAACGACCTGGTCACCAACGGCGTGATCTGCTCGGTCTACTTCTTCAAGGACCGCAGCTGCGACGCGATGACCGCCATCCGTCTCGAGGCGAAGAAGTCGTACGACATGCAGGCCTTCATCGACAAGATGTACGGCGGCCCGGGCAAGGGCTGGTTCCGGATCGTCACCGACAGCGCGCAGGCCCGCGAGGTCATCGAGCAGGGCAAGCTGGCCGTCATCCTGGGG
Organism: Saccharopolyspora shandongensis; assembly: GCF_900106995.1. Lineage (GTDB taxonomy): Bacteria > Actinomycetota > Actinomycetes > Mycobacteriales > Pseudonocardiaceae > Saccharopolyspora > Saccharopolyspora shandongensis. Next base: position 13,554 of record NZ_FNOK01000068.1, on the reverse strand, counting down.
GTTGAGACCTCCGAGCCGTTCGGTTGCAAGCAGATCCTGGACAAGGCGCAGTGCAGCGAGGAGGACATCGACCGCGGCCTGGACGAGCTGCACGAACTGGGTGTGCGCAGCATGTTCCTGTGCCACAAGTTCGACAACGCCCTGTGCGGAGTGCGCTACGACTCCGGCCCCCTCGGTACGGCCATCAACGTCGGCCAGTTCCTGTCGACCGGCACCTTCTGGCAGACGGAGACCTGCCGCGGCCCGCAGCACGACAACCCCATCGGCAACGCGGCGGCGCCGGAGGCGGAGAAGCAGCTCCCGAAGGGGGTGACCGTCCCCTCCTACGCCTCGGACGCGCAGTGCAACGCCCGCGGGCTGACCGACCTGGGTGCGTACGCAGTGCGCGGCATGATGAAACGCAACATGATGCTGGAGATCGACCACATGGGCGTCAAGGCCGCGGGCCAGGCCTTCGACATCCTCGAATCCGAGTCGTACCCGGGCATCGTCTCCTCGCACAGCTGGATGGACTCGGGCTGGACCGAGCGGCTCTACAAGCTCGGCGGGTTCATCGGCCAGTACATGAGCGGCTCCGAGGCGTTCAGCGCGGAGGCCCAGCGCACGGACGCGCTGCGCGAGAAGTACGGGGTCGGCTACGGCTACGGCACCGACATGAACGGTGTCGGCGGCTGGCCGGGCCCACGGGGCGGGGACACCCCGAACCCCGTGAAGTACCCCTTCCGCAGCACGGACGGCGGCTCGCTGATCGACAAGCAGACCACCGGCGAGCGCACGTGGGACCTCAACACCGACGGCGCCGCGCACTACGGCATGGTCCCGGACTGGATCGAGGACATCCGGATCGTCGGCGGCCAAGGGGTCGTGGACGACCTCTTCTCGGGCGCCGAGTCCTACCTCCGCACCTGGGGGAACACCGAGAAGCACAAGTCCGGGGAGAACCTTGCCTCGGGCGCGGCCGCCTCGGCGTCCTCATCGGAGTGGTGGAACCCGGTCGTCAGCTTCGCGCCCGGCAAGGCCGTGGACGGCGACACGGGCACCCGCTGGGCCAGCGAGTGGAACAACGACCAGTGGCTGCGGATCGACCTCGGATCCGATAAGCCGGTCAAGCGCGTCACCCTCGACTGGCAGGCGGCGTACGCGAAGTCGTACCGCGTCGAGCTGTCGGCAGACGATACGAACTGGAAGACGGTGTGGTCCACGGCCGCCGGTGACGGCGGCCTGGACACGGCACGCTTCACCGGAACTCAGGCGCGCTACGTACGAATCAAGGGGCTGGAGCGCGGCACCCAGTGGGGCTACTCACTTCGCGAGGTCGGCGTCTACGCCAACTGACGCACCCGTGAGGCGGTGCCCAGGGCCGGGGCCGGCCGGATCTGCTCTCCTGATCCGGCCGGCCCCGGCTGACTTCCCGGCGTGTTCGCCGACCGAGCCACGCAGAGCGCCGGGAACCGCACACCGCGAAATTCGATAGCCCCCGTCAGGGGCTTGGCGTTGCGGGCTCGTTTGCCTAACGTATGAGCAAAATATGAGCCCAACTCACGTTTGGGGGATTTGTGTGATCACTCACCACTCCGAAGCCCGCCTCTGGCTTCTGAGCACTCCCGGCACCTCCTACGCCTTCCGGCTGGACGCCGACGACGTCCCCCGGCACGTGCACTGGGGCCGGCCGCTGACCCTGGAGCAAGCCGTCGTGATCGCGGCCGACCTGCCCACCGAGGACCCCGGCAGCGATGACCCCGGCGGTGAGGAATACGTGGTCGAGGGTGGCCTGCGCTTCGGGGCGCCGTCGCTGACCGTCCGGTTCGACGACGCCGTCCGCGGCTTCGAGTGGCGGTTCATCTCGCACAAGGTCGAGGACGACCGGCTCACACTCTCCTTCACCGACCGCGTCCGCTCCCTCGGTATCGACCTGAACTATCGGATCCGGGACGGCCATGACCAGATCGAGCGCTGGGCCGTCCTCACCGCGGGCGAGCCGGTGGACGTCCTGCGGTTCGACTCCGCCGCCTGGACGCTACCCGCCCGCGACGACTACCGGGTCAGCCATGTGGTGGGGGAATGGGGCCGGGAGTTCCAACTCCAGCGAGACCGGGTGCCCGTCGGGGAGACCGTGTTCACCAGCCGCCTCGGCATCACGGGACAGCACGCCGGACCCTGGCTGATGCTCGACGCGCAGGACGCCGCCGAGGAGCACGGTGAGGTCTGGAGCGCGGCCCTGGCCTGGAGCGGCAGCCGCCGGATCACCCTGCGCCGCGACCCCTACGGCCGTGCCTCCTGGACGGGCGGGTTCGGACACGAGGGGCTGGTCTGGAAGCTGCGCGCCGGCGAGCGTCTGGAGACCCCCGTTTTCACCGGGCTGTATGCCCCCGACGGCTTCGGCGGCACCAGCCGCCGCTGGCATGCCTACGTCGAACGTCAGGTGCTTCCCGCCCGTCCTGCCGAACGCCCTTTGATCTTCAACTCGTGGGAGGCGACCGAGTTCGACATCACCGAGAAGCAGCAGACCGAACTGGCCGAACTGGCCGCGGGTCTCGGCGTCGAGGTCTTCGTCGTGGACGACGCCTGGTTCGGCGCCCGCACCAGCGACATGGCCGGGCTCGGCGACTGGTGGCCCAACCCCGACCGCTTCCCGAAAGGCCTGGGCCCGCTTGCCGACCACGTCCGCGCGCTGGGCATGGGCTTCGGCCTGTGGGTCGAGCCCGAGGCGGTCAACCCCGACAGCGACCTCTTCCGCGCGCACCCTGACTGGATCCTCTGCCAGGACGGCCGTGCCCGCACGCAGCGCCGCAACCAGCACGTGCTGAACTTCGCCCGCCGCGACGTCCGGGAATGGGCGGTCGATTGGCTGGCCAGGACCGTCGCCGAGCTGGACGTGGTCTTCCTCAAATGGGACATGAACCGGCCCTTCAGCGAGGCAGGGCAGCCTGGGGCCGCCGACCCCGACCGGGTCTGGATCGAGCACACGCGCGGGGTCTACGAGGTGATGGACCGGCTGCGCGCCACCCGTCCCGGCCTGTACCTGGAGTCGTGCGCGGGCGGCGGCGGCCGGGCCGACCTGGGCGTGCTGGCCCGCGCCGACCAGATCTGGACGTCGGACAACACCGACGCCGCCGACCGGGTCGCCATCCAGCACGGCCACTGCCAACTGCTGCCCGCCCGGACCATGGGCGCCTGGGTCACCGACAGCCCGCACAGCTTCACCGCCCGCCCGACCTCGGTCCGGTACCGCTTCCATGTCTCGATGGCGGGGGCGATGGGCATCGGCGGCAACCTGCGGAACTGGAGCGAGGAGGATCTGGCCTGGGCCCGGATGCTGGTCGAGCAGTACAAGCGGATCCGACCCGTGGTGCACGGTGGCGTCCAGTACCGCCTGGGGCACGACGCCGTGCAGTACCTCACCGAGGACGAGGTCGTCGTCTTCCAGTTCCAGCCGTCCGCGCTGGCCCGCTCGGTCGCCCGCACCCGGCTGAAGGGCCTCGACCCCGACGCCCGCTACCAGGATGAGGCCACCGGCGCCGTCCACGAGGGCGCCGTCCTGCTCAGCCACGGTCTCCCGCCGCTGCTGTCCTTCGACTGGACGAGCGAGCTCGTCCACCTCAAGAGAGTGCCTCGATGAGCCTCGCCCCCCAACGGCCCGAGGCCCTCGCCGAGCCTGTCCGCAAGGTCGGTCCTTGCTGGGTCGCCCTGTACGTCCTAGCCAACGTCGGGATGTTCATCCCGCTGCAGGCGCCGACCACGTTCCTGATGCCCGAGCAGATCGCGCAGATCGACCCGGTGGAAAAAGTCGGCAGTTACGCCTGGGTCAGCATGATGGGCGCAATCTCGGGAATCGTCCTCGCGCCGCTGGCCGGCGCCCTCAGCGATCGCACCACCAGCCGGTTCGGCCGCCGTCGGCCGTGGCTGATCGTCGGCTCGCTGGTCTGCATGGCGGCGCTGGTCTGCATCGGCATCCAGACGACGGTCACCGGGGTCGCGATCGGCTCTCTCGTGCTGTCCGCCGCGTTCATGATCATCGGTGCCGGACTCTCCCCGGTGGTGCCCGACCAGGTCCCGGCCGGACAGCGCGGTGTGGTGCTGGGCTGGGCCATGGTCCCGCAGGCCGGCGGCATGATCGCGGGCGGGCTGCTGCTCGGGCTGGTCACGGGCTTCTCCGCGCAGTACATGCTGATGGCCGCGTTGCCGCTACTGATATTGCTGTTCGCGACCACCATGAAGGATCCACCGCTTCCCCACCGGCACCGCGAGCCGTTCTCGCTGCGTACCTTCCTGGACGGCTATCGGATCAGCCCGCGCGAGCACCCCGACTTCGTCTGGGCGATGAGCTCCCGGTTCATCATGGGGCTGGGCTACGGGATGGGCACGCTCTACCTGCCGTACTTCCTGGACGACGTACTGCACTACGAGCAGTTGTTCCCCGGCCAGTCGACCGAGGACGGCCTGCTCATCGTGATCGGCGTCAACTGCCTGGCCACGATCTCGACGGTCGTTCTCAGCGGCTGGCTCTCCGACAAGCTGGGCAAGCGGCGCATGCTGGTCTTCCTCGGCGGCGTCACGATGGCCGTCGCCGCGGTCCTGCTCGCGCTGTCGCCCACGTGGACCATGACGTTGGTCGCAGCCGTCGTCCTGGGCCTGGGCTACGGCGTGTACCTGGCCGTCGACACCGCCCTGGTCACCGAGGTGCTCCCTGCCTCGGCGGACCGCGGCAAGGACATGGCCCTGGCCAACCTGATGACCTCCCTGCCGTACGTACTCGTTCCCCCGGTCGCCTCGGTCGTGCTCAGCAGTCTGGGGGGCTACCGCTCGCTGTTCCTCTGCTCCGCGGCCATGTCCGTGCTGGGCGCGGTATTGGTCTGGAGGGTCAAGACCGTCCGCTAGAGGACGTAAATCCGGTTGCGATCAAAGAGTGGTTCGCGTGAGGTCCTTGATCCAGATCATGGCGGCGCCGGATATGCGGGCCGACGCGGTAGCTCTCGGGTTGCTTGTCGTAGCGGGTGGCGATGCCGCGTCAGGCTTTCAGCTGTTGATCAGACACTCGACGGTATCCCTATCCTCGTCGAGACGGGCGTCGTAGCCGATGGTCGACCGCCTCTTCGGTTGCCAGTCACCGGAGTCGATCGTTCAGATAGCTCTTGAGGACTCGTTTGCACTCAGCGATCAGCTGGGTGTCGCCCTGCGGATTGGTACGGAAGGCGAGTTTCAGCACGCTGTCCGCGCACTCCAGGGCCACCCGCACCGCGATCTCCAGTTCGGCGTTGTCCTGGGCCCCGGCCAGGGAGGCGGTCAGTGAGCGCAGCCTTCCGGCGACCGCGGTGTTGTTGTCCAGGGTCGGCTCCAGGATGTGGTCCTGCCCCGCCGCCCCGAAGTCGACCACGCCGAAACCGGTGATCGTCTGGCGCATGGTGACGAACTCGTCGACGGTCACATCCACGATGCCCGAGATGCCGTCGGGCTCCTCGCGCTCCAGCCGGTCCGCGACCCGCACCAAGAAGGACTCCAGATTGCGGGCGGCGAGCGCGCCGATCAGCCCCTCCCTGTCGGGGAAGAACTGGTAAAGGGTGCCGATGGGCACCTCGGCCCTGCGGGCCACCTCCTTGGTGGTCAGCGCGGCATAGCCGACCTCGTCCAGGAGTTCGGCGCAGGCGTCCAGCAGCCGTTCGACGCGTTCGGCGCTGCGCTTCTGGACTGGCAGCCGGCGCAGCGTCCCCGCATTGCGATCTTGATTCACGCTTCCATCATCCCATCGAACAAGCTAACATGAGCACTGCTCATGTTTCAGGAGGTTGGACGTGACACTGGACCATCTCCCCGCGAACTTCGTCTGGGGCGCCTCGACGGCGTCGTATCAGATCGAGGGCGCCACCAAGGAGGACGGCCGCGGACCGTCGGTATGGGACACCTTCACCGCCCGGCCCGGCACAGTCCGCGACGGGCACACCGGTGACGTGGCCTGCGACCATTACCACCGGTACGAGGAGGACATCGCGCTGATGGCCGAGGCGGGCCTCACCGGCTACCGCTTCTCCATCGCCTGGCCCCGGATCCAGCCGACCGGCACAGGCGAGGTCAACCTTCGGGGCCTGGACTTCTATGACCGGCTGGTCGACGGCCTGCTCTCATGCGGCATCGAACCTGTCCCGACCCTCTTCCACTGGGACCTCCCGCAGGGCCTCGAGGACGACGACGGCTGGTTGAACCGCGACACCGCGCACCGCTTCGCCGAGTACGCCGCCATCATGGCCGACAGGCTCGGCGACCGCGTCCAGAAGTGGATCACACTCAACGAGCCGTTCATCCACATGGTCTGGGGCTACGGTCTCGGCACTCATGCGCCGGGCCGCGCCCTGTTCCTGGACTGCCTGCCGGTCGCCCACCATCAGCTGCTCGGTCATGGCCTGGCGTTGAGGGAGCTTCGGGCGCGCGGCCTCCAGGTGATGATCGCCAACAACTGCACCCCGGTCTGGCCTGCCTCGGACGCCCCCGCCGACCGCGCCGCCGCGCGAGCCTATGACAACCTGCACAACCGCCTGTTCAACGACCCGATCCTCACGGGCGCCTACCCCGACCTGTCGGCCTTCGGCGCGGACGCGACCCTCGGCGGCTCCGTCCGGGACGGCGATCTCGAACTGATCTCGGCCCCCCTGAACGCGCTCGGCATCAACTACTACAACCCGACCCGGATCCAGGCGCCGGCGTCCGAGGGGCTGCCGTTCGAAGAGGCCCCCATCGAGGGCTATCGCCGCACCGCCTTCGGCTGGCCCGTCGTCCCCGACGGCCTGCGGGAACTGCTCGTCGGCCTCAAGGAGCGTTACCCGGCACTCCCGCCGGTTTACATCACGGAGAACGGCTGCTCGGTCGAGGACGTCGTCAACACGGACGGCACCGTCCTCGACCTCGACCGCATCGACTACTTGGACACCCACCTCCAGGCCGTCGACGCCTCCGTGGCCCAGGGCGTGGACGTGCGCGGCTACTTCACCTGGACCCTGATCGACAACTTCGAATGGGCCGAGGGCTTCCACCAGCGCTTCGGTCTCGTCCACGTTGACCACGACACCCAGGTCCGCACCCCGAAGGCGTCCTTCGCGTGGTACCGCGACCTCATCCGCGCTCAGCGCGGTTGAGCCGCCCGCCCGACCGTCCGATGGGGACCGCAGTTTCAATTGAAACTGCGGTCCCACTGCGCCGAGCTCGCGCGGATTCCGTACGCGCTCCGGCGTATCCCGGATGCCGAACTCGCACCCGATCCGGATCAGCAGGACCATCACGTCCATCTGCCGCAAGGCGACGGTCAGGTGGGAGTTGTCAGCCGGGACCGGGCTGCCGCATACCCGACCACCAGGCGTCGACGAGCCGTCGACCCACACGACGGGACGTCCTGGGATGACCGAGACATGGAGCAATTGGGCAGGCAACGAAGAGGTCCGGCCCGGAGCACGGCCGAGGTGACCGAAGCCGTCCGGGACGCGGGCAGCAACCCGGTAGTGATGAAGCAGGTCGTCGGCCGCGACGGTGAGGTGGCGACGGTACCGGCAGCGCGGGCGAAGGACGCCCGGCCCAGCAACGTGCATTCACTGGTTGGCACCTCAGCATCCGGTTGGCAGGCCCAGTCCCGGCACCGAGGTCATCCCGATCAAGGGACGGCGGTCACCCGAACCCGATAACCGACCACGCGGCTGGCGGAGCACATGTCACACCTCCGACCATCCGGACCCGCGCGTGCTCGCGACCCTGCGCAACCTGGCCATCGACGCCCTACGTCTGGCCGGACGCAACGACATCACCGAAGCCATCAGACGGGCCAACCGTCACATGACCGCCCGGATCGGCCTACGCGGCGTAGACCTCTGGGATCGCGGCTTTGATCCGTCGTACGGTCTCGGCGACATCCAGGTCTGTCGTATCGATGCCGAGGTAGCGGTAGTCGGCGTCGGGCGCCTGCCGGATGGTCACGTCCTCCGGGATCAGGTCGACCCTGTCCCGCCACTGCTGCGTGGTCTGCTTCGCGCGAGTGACCCGTCGCCGGTCCCGTACGTCCTTGGCCACCAACAACTCCACCAGAAACACCGCAGACGGCGGCGGCAGCAACCGCCGGAAGGCCAGATAGTCCGAGTATTCGCGCAGGAAGCTCCCCGCGATGACGTTGGCGTAGCCCGCCCTCCAGAAGTTCTCCACGAGAAGGGCCACGTTCCGGCGGATCAGGCCGAACAGGTCGTCGTCCATCAGGCAGGGATTGACCTGTCCGACGTCCTCCGCGTCGATCCGCGCACCGCGCGGCGTATGTGGCAGCAGGGCGCGGATGATCGTGGACTTTCCTGCGCCTTCCTCGCCGTTGACAACGATGAGCCGAGCCTCTCGCGGCGAGCTGGCGTGCTGGTCCGAATCAGGCATTGACGGAGTATTGCTGATCTACCGAGGGGTTGACACGGCCATATTCCGCACGTCTTGGCTTCGCCGGCCCGAGGGAACGCAGAGAGCCCTGCCGCGTACCGGCCTGCGGGGTTCCAAAAGTTGGTCCGTGTCTACGATTCGCCCGACCTCATCCAGCGCTCCCACACCGACGCCTCGGCGGCATCCTCCACGAGTACGAGCATGCCGCTCGACCTGCCCGGACGAAGTTTCCGGCAAGGGCAGGGCTGAGCCTGGGACGAGGGCGCACACGGAAACCCCGGTGCACCGGGGCCGGACACCCCGGCCAGCACCAGGAGCGCGTCCGGTTCCAGGACCGCGACCCGAACTCCGGTGAGCCGGCGTCACGGCTTCCGGCCAACACCCCCGACGATAAGGTGCTCCGCGTCGGTCACCGGGCGTAGGCGAGGGCCGTCGGGCCACCAGTCGTGGAGGTAGACCAGGCCGGGTTCCACCATCTCCAGGCCGTCGAAGTAGGACTGGATCTCCTCGCGAGTGCGCCAGAAGCCGCTGCCCAGGTTGGCGTCGTGGAAGGATTGCTCGGTGCGGCGGGCGAGGTCGGCGTAGTAGCCATTCTCGTCCTGCGGATTGAAGAAGTGCGTCAGCGCGAGGTACGAACCCGACGGCAGTGCCTCGATGTACGTCCTCATGATCTCGTGTGGGCGCAACTCGTTCGGGACGTGGTGGATCGTTCCGCACTGGATGAGCGCCAGTGGCGTGTCGAAGTCGATGTGCTGTCTGACGGCCGGATTCGACAGCAGCTCGTCCGGCTTGGTCAGGTCGGCGCTGACGAAATGGGTCAGGCCGTTTTCCTCGAGCAACGCCCGCCCGTAGGCCAGGCACGCGGGATCGTTGTCGACGTAGACGACCGAAGTTTCACGCTCGATCCGCCGTGCCACCTGGTGAGTGTTCTCCCTGGTCGGAAGACCAGAACCGACATCGAGGAACTGCGTGATGCCTGCCTCGCGGGTGAGAAAGCGGATGACCCGCGTCAACCAGTGCCGGTTCTCGATCGCCAGCAGCCTGGCCTCCGGCAGCACCTCCATGGCCTGACGCAGCACCGCGCGGTCTACCTCGAAGTTGTCCTTGCCACCAAGGAAGTAGTCGTAGGCGCGGGCGACGCTGGGTACCGAAGTGTCGATCTCCGGCGACGGCGGGGTCTCACTCACGAAGGTGATATTGACACACTCCGCTCACGCGGTGGACCCCTGCATCCGGATGAGTTGTGGATACCTCTATCAGGATCTCCGATCCCGCCCTCGCACCGGTACCCGGCACTCACACAAGGCGTCTCACCTCATCCGGACAAAGCGGGAGGATCCCTCCGGGACGGCCAGCGGATGGCGCGAGGTCGTCCTAGGCGCATGGCTTGGAAGCGACCGCATAGCTCGCTCGTGCTCGGCACCAGCTTCTGACCATGCGCACGTCCGGCTGCCCGCACTCTCGAACATCCGCTATCGCCGATGACGCGACCTTGCCCCAGCCAGTAAGCGCCGCGCGATCCCGCGGCGTTGCCATGCGGTCGCAGTCCAGATGTGGCCTACCGACTCCGTGGTGGGCATCCGCACCGCACCCACCGGTGACTACCTCGTCGACGCCTCGGGCCGGACTCTGTACCTGTTCACGAAGGACGAGCCCGGCACCTCGCGGTGCGTCTACCCTGGGACGACGAGTTCTCCCGCATCGATGCAGCAGCCGGACGGCCTTGCGCACGTCGTGCGCGACGACGTCACGACCAGTGTTCCCAATCGTGTTTTCGACGAGTCATCGTTTCGGCCGCGTGCTGTGCCAGAAGGCCATGCGGTCGAGTAGGCCGTCGCGTAGGACGAGCGCGTGGAACAGCACCGCGCACATGTGGGCTGTGAAGGCGAAGAAGAGCAGGTAGGCCAGGACGGTGTGGGCTTCCCGGAGCGTCGAGTACAGGGATGCGCTGGGTGGGAGGATGGCGGGCAGATGGAGCGGCCCGTAGAGCACGACGGGGGTTCCGGCGGCCGAGGTCATGGCCCAGCCGATGAGTGGCTGGGCGAACAGCAGGGCGTAGAGCAGGTACTCCGACCCCGTGGCCACGACGCGCTCAGCGGGCGACATGGTGGCTGAATGTGCCGGCGGTCGGCGCAGTAGCCGGTTGACGAACCGGACTACGACCAGAGCGAGGATCGCGATTCCCAGTGGCCGGTGGAGGAACAGCAGCGCATGGTAGGCACTCGGGGAGGCCACCATGGCGACCCCGATGAACAGCATGGCGATCACCATGACCGCCATCACCCAATGCAGCACTCGGGAAAAGACCGTGTAGCGGGCGGGGCTGTGAGGCGAGTTGTTGTTCACTGTTGCACCTTTGAAACGTCGACCGCGCTGGGCTGCTTGGGTTCGCTGGATCTGCGTGTGAAGGACTGGGAGTAGACCGCCGAGCGCGCACTGAGCAGTGGATCGTCGGATGGCGAGATCCCGTCCGGTAGCACGAGGGGGTCGAAGTTGACGTCCCGGGCGTTTCCGACTCCCTCGGTCTGCACCGAGTCGATCGTCAGCGTCCCCGCAGTGATCTTCTGGCGGCTCTCGGGCCAGGGCACGGTGGGGTCGTCCGTCGGATCATCGGGTTCCCCGACGGTAAGCACCAGGTTCCACTGCAGCGGATGGGCCGAAAGCTGGACGATGAGCGAGTCGAACAGGTAATTCTCGTCGGCGGGTTTCGTCGTGTTTCCGGGGCGGGCCGGCTGCGCGGGCACCAGGGACCAGCGTACCGGGACGGTCACGCCCGTCTCGTTGGTGGCGAGGAAGGCGTTCAGGCTGTTGAAGGTGCTGTCGTCAAACCCGGATGTCGGCGGGTGCGTCTTGATGATCTTCTGCGCCCTGGCGGTTTCGGGATGCTTGGCGAGGAATTCGGCCATCTTCTGCGGATCCGGCTGGCCCGTGCCCGGAACCGGTTTTGACGCGAGGAGCCGGTCGTAGAAGCCCTGCACTGTGTTGTCGGGGAAAACCGGGATGTTGATCAGGGCGGTGCGCCACTGCTCCCCGTTCGACAGCGCGAAGACCAGTCCGAGACCCCGGATGGTGTCGTTGGCATCGGTCGCCTGCGGTTTGCCGCCGGACAGTGAGAATCTGCCAATAACCGGGGTGCGGCCTGGGCGGAAGACCGACGCCTTGGATACTGAGGTTCCAGACCCGTTGCTCGTGAAGTATCCCGATACGCACACGCCTTTGGCGTGGTTGCGACGGAATCCGGCATGCTTGCCGTGCACCTCCTCGAAGCGATCCGCGATGCGCACCGGTGTCAACTTCTCGGAACTCAACCAGCCGCCCGCGTAGAGGAACCCACCGGCGCTCATGACGCCAACGCCACCTACGGCAACGAGCCCGAGCAAAGTGCTCCGGCGACTGACCATGGGACAGCCGGGCGAAAGGGGCGGGTTGGTGTCTTCGTCCATTTCCCTCTCCATATCAGGACTGTGATCACGAAGCCGGAAGCTTCGTCCGCTGCAAGTGAGACCTACGTGCGAAGAACCCGACACGTTCAACCATCGAAGAGTGCTCTCGGTCACAGAGCTCGGGCTTCCTTGATCCGGCGCGGTCGAAGAGGTTGCGCACTCAGCGTCGATGTGATCCGCCACGACGCGGCGACGCGCGGTCTCGAGGTTCACCGCGTTGATCGGCATCCCGCGCCGCACCTACACCCGTTGGATCGCCGAGCAGCGTGCTGGGAACCCTCCGAAGGGCCCGTGGCCGGCCCCGGTGGTGGAGAAATACGCCCAGGACTGGCCCGCCCGGGGCCACCGCAAGATCCACGCCTCAATGCGAGTCGACGGCTACGACGTATCGGCGTCTACTGTGGAACGTGCGATGTGGCGACGGAACTTGTTGCAGCCGGTGGAATATCAGGCACAGCGACGTGAGCTGACCAGCGCACGTCAAGCGGCGTTCGCGGATCCGCCGACGCGGCCGAATCAGGTGTAGCAGCTGGACTTCAGCGAGTTCGAGACCACCGTCCGCGAACGCGCGCTCGGGTCGCTGAAATACGACCACCTCTACCGGCTCGAGATCGGCGACGGCCAGGCCCTCGCCGTCAAGGCCGAGTACTACCGCCAGGTGTTCAACCACGTCCGACCGCACGAAGCCCTCGGCTTCGCGCGCCCGGTGGACATCCACCAACCAGATCAACAGGCACAACTTTCAACCTAAGAAGATCGAGCCAAAAACTTGACGCGGGACAGCTGCCTCGCTCAGACCTGGGCCAGGCCTCCGTCGACGAAGAGCTCGGCGCCGGTGGTGAAGCTGCTGGCATCCGTTGCCAGGAAGACCACGGCTGCGGCCACTTCGTCCGGGGCTCCCAACCGGCTGAGGGGCATGCCGGTCAAGAGAGCGTCCCTGAAGTCGGTTGCTCGGGCTGCATCGGTCCCGCCGCCGAAAAGCCCGGAAAACCCGGGAGTCTCGATCGGGCCTGGGCTGATCGCGTTCACTCGCCCACGTCCGCCGGAGCAAATGTGGTGCTGATCAAGCGGCACGCATGAAAAGGTCCAGCCCGGCTGCGGCACCGGAGCAGGCGTTCGTAAACGGACTCGTGCTTTCTCCTGTGTTGATCGCGTTCCCGCAGTGTTTTGCGGGCTGGCAGCGTCCAGGCGTCTGGCCTGCTCGCGGGCCTGGCGATATCGTCCAGCCGCCGCCGGAACACGATGGCATGAAGCGCTCACGGCCCCACGGAACCACGTTGTCCCGTATGTCCGCGGTCACACTCGTTGGAAGCAACCACCCACGGGGTCGCACGTCTATGTCATCGAAAGAAGGTTGCAGACCAGATCTTTTAACAGCTCGTTTCAGAATGACGTTGGTAGTTGGCGGTAGCAGATCAGGACGCATCCGAGTTGGAGGAGTCCGAGATGGATGTCGGCTCGTCGTTCGTAGCGGGTGCGGAGTCGTTTGAACTGGTGCAGCCAGGCGAAAGTGCGTTCTACGACCCACCGGACGGTGCCGAGTCCGGAGCCGTGGTCGGTGTTCTTGCGGGCGATACGCGGGACGATTCCCCGATCACGCAGGGCTTTCCGGTGGTGGTCGTAGTCGTAGCCGCGGTCGCCGTAGAGCCGGCGCGGCCGCTGCCAGGGCCGTCCGCGTTTGCCGCGGATCGTGGGCAGGGCTTCGACAAGCGGGATCAGC
>NZ_FNOK01000019.1 GCF_900106995.1 Saccharopolyspora shandongensis | reverse complement strand
TACAGCGTGAACCGCGCGCCGCTGCTGGAGATACTCGCCCAGCGCGCCACCGACCTCAACGTGGACGTCCGGTACGAGCACGCCGCGGAAGACCTGTCGGAGTTCGCCGACGCCGACCTGATCGTCGTCGCCGACGGCGCGAACAGCCGCACCCGGCAACGCTACGCCGAGGAATTCGGCACCCAGGTCGGCCACGGCCGCAACCCCTACATCTGGCTGGGCACGGACCGGGTGTTCGACATGTTCACCTTCGACTTCGAAGAAACACCCGAGGGCTGGATCTGGTTCCACGCCTACCCCTCCAGCGCCGGGATCAGCACCTTCATCGTCGAATGCCAGGACACCACCTGGCGAGGACTGGGCCTGGACCAGATGGGTCCGGACGACACCGTCCGGCTGCTGGAGCGGATCTTCGCCGACCAGCTGCGGGGCGGCTCGCTGATCAGCCATTCCCGCGGGAAACCGGCCGCGTGGCAGCGGTTCACCCAGGTCTACAACCAGACCTGGCTGCACGAGAACGTGGTGCTGATCGGCGATGCCGCGCACACCACGCACTTCACCATCGGCTCCGGGACCCGGCTGGCGATGCTGGACGCGATCGTGCTCGCGCAGTGCCTGTTCGACCACGGCGACATGACCGCCGCGTTGAAGGAGTTCGACGAGCAGGGCCACGCCCAGCTGCGCCTGGCGCAGACCGCCGCGCGCACCAGCATGGCGTGGTTCGAGAACGTCGACCGCTACGCCGACCGCAACGCGGTGGACTTCACCTTCGCGATGGCCGGGCGGCACGGCCTGCAGCCGCCGTGGCGGTACCAGCAGCACCGGATCAACCAGAACCTGTTGGTTCGCAAGGGGAAGCGACTCGCCGGCGTCGGGCAGCGCTGGCTGCGCGCCCGACGCCGCGGCGAGTCCTGGCGCTAGTGGTTGGGCAGTCGGCCGTCCGGCCGGGCCGGTGCTTCCGGCCCGGCCGGAGGAGTCTCCGGGTGGTGCAGCCGGTAGAGGTGGGCGTAGCCGTTGTTGTTGGCCAGCAGCTCGTGGTGGGAGCCGGACTCGGTGATCGACCCCCGGTCGAGGTAGATGATCTGCTGGGCGTCACGCACCGTGAGCAGGTTGTGCGAGATCACGATGGTGGTGCGGCCGGCCATCAGGCGCCGCAGCGGCGCGAGGATCCGCCGCGAGGCTTCGGCGTCCAGGCTGGTGGTGGGCTCGTCCAGCAGCAGGATCGGGGCGTCGCGGATCATGGCGCGGGCGATCGCGATGCGCTGCCGTTGGCCGCCGGAGAGCAGGCGGCCGCGCTGCCCGACGCGAGTGTCGTAGCCCTCGGGTAGCCGCTGGATGAACTCGTGCGCGTCGGCCTCCTCGGCCGCTTCGACGAGCTGGTTGCGGTCGGCGTCAGGGCGCCCGGCCAGGATGTTGTCCGCGATGGTGCCGTCCAGCAGCAGCGTTTCCTGCAGCACGATCGCCATGTTGGCGCGCAGCGCGGCGATGTCCACGGCCCGCACGTCTGTGCCGTCCAGCAGGATCCGGCCGTGGGTGGGGTCGTAGAACCGCAGCAGCAGCTTGGTGAGGGTCGACTTGCCCGCACCGCTGGCGCCGACCACGGCGGTGGTCTGGCCGGGCAGGGCGCAGAAGCTCACCCCGTGCAGCACGTCGGCGGAGGTGTCGGGGTAGCGGAAGGTGACCCGGTCGACCTCCAGGCGGCCGGTGACCCGCCGCTGCAGCGGGATCGGGTGCTCCGGGTTCTGCACCAGCGGGCGCTGGTCGAGCAGGTCGATGATGCGCTCGGCGCTGGCGGCGGCGGAGAAAACGGTGTTGGACAGCTGGCCGAGGCTGCGGACCGGGGTGTAGAGCTGGGACAGGTAGACCAGGAACACCAGCAGGCCGCCGAGGGTGATCCGGTCCGCCGACAGCTCGTAGATGCCGACGCCGAGGATCGCCATCACGCCGATGACCTCCAGCACGTCGACGAGCGGCGAGAACAGCGCGCCGACCCGCACGGACGCCAGCGCGGCACCGACGTTGCCGCGGCTCTGCCGGGCGAAGCGGTCGATCTCCGACTGCTCCCGCCCGTAGGCCTGGATCAGCGGCGCGTTGCCGAGGCTCTCCTCGGCGACGGTGGCGATCGAGCCGCTGCGGCCGCGGACCTCGCGGGAGGCCTCCCGGATCCGCCGCGCGAAGAACTTGGCGACGACCCAGAACAGCGGCGCCCCGACCAGGGACACCAGGGCCAGCAGCCAGTCGAGGTAGAACAGCACGCCGGCGAACAGCAGGACCTTCACCACCGAGGCGAAGGTCTGCGCGACGCCGGAGAGCACCAGGCCCTCGATGGCGGCCACGTCGCCGGTGAGCCGGGAAAGCGTGTCGCCGATGCGCCTGCGGTCGAAGAACCCGACCGACAGCGTGTGCAGGTGGGCGAAGACCTTGGTGCGCAACTTGTTCAGGAAGTTCTCGCCGATCCACGTCGCCAGGTACTGCCCGCAGAAGTCCAGTGCGCCCGACACCAGCGTTATCAACGCGTACGCGACCGCGATCGCTGGGAAGAGCGAGAAGTTGCGCGGGGCCAGCACGTCGTCGATGAGCACTTTGAACAACCAGATCGCGGCGGCATCCAGCAGCGGCGCCACCAGCACCAGCAGCAGGCTGAGCAGCAGCCAGCCGCGATATTGCCGCGCATCCGGCCAGAAGCGGCCGAATACCTCGCGCACCCGTACCGTCGGCGCGCGCTCGACCAGCCCCTCGGTGTCCCGTTCGGCCGGCCGGAACAGCCAGTTCACCAATCCCGGCAAATCCTCACCCCCAATTACAGGCGTAGCTCCCACCCCGGGAGGAGTGGGAGCTACGCGTCTACACGGTCCTGTGGACGTCTAGGACGGTCCTGTGGACGCTAGGGCTCACCAGCAGCCCCAGCCGCCCCAGCCGCCCCAGCCACCCCAGCCGCCCCAGCCGGAGCCCCAACCGCCCCAGCCGCCCCAGCCGCCCCAGCCCCAGCCGGAGCCCCAACCGCCCCAGCCGCCCCAGGAGCGGAACCGGTCGAACCTGAACGAGTCCTTGATCTGCATTCCCATCACCATTTTCGGTCGATGCACGTCGCGTGCCGGACAACCCTGAGATCCGGCGCGCGCTTGCACGCAGCGCATGGAGATTCCAGTCCCCCGCAGACCATCCGAGCTGATCGATCTGGGCCCTGGATCGAACGTGTGCCCGGTGGGAGCATTGCGAACTGCGGACCGGCCGGAAATCATTTCCCCCGCGCCGGGCCACTTCGCTGATGAGTCGGTCTTCCCCAGTAGCCGATGTCATTTGGCACTGACCTCGGCCGGCTCTTTCCTCGATGTGACCGGTTCCCACCCTAAGCGGTCGCCCCGGGGAGGACAAGCCGACTTTCGCATTGGCTGGGCGGATTTTTTCGCCTTTGCGGATCCGCCTCCGCCGCGCCCGCAGGGAGCCGGGTATTTGGTCCCTAGATTTTTCCGCGGCCTGTTTCCGGTGTTTAGTGAGTGGGTATCGGGTGCGATCCTTTTATATTCCTGTCCGCTTCTTCAGTCGCCGGAAATGAATCATGGCGATGTTTTTGCTCAACACGCGTGATGGTGGGTTGATAAGTATCGGACAATGCAGTTGGTGAATTAATTGTCGGCCGCCGCGCGGCGCCCGGCCGATCAGCTGCCGGCGAAGAGGTGCTGGAGGAACGTGGTCAGCGAGTTGACCATGGCGCTGATCGCCGACACCAACATGTCGAATCCAGACCGGACCACGTCCGCCGCCCCGATCGGATCGCGCACCAGCAGCGCGCCGCAGACGACGACCAGGAGCACCACGATCACGATCACGGCCTTGCGATTCATGAGATCAGCCTCCTGTCCGGCCCCCGGCGCCGACGAGACCCTACCCGGCCCGCGCGCGCCGCCCCTCACCCGCGTGGGGGAAGCCGATCACATCCGACCGCCGATCACAACCGGCCGCGCCGAGGCCGCCGGGGGATAGGCCTGGTCAGGCGGAGGCTGACGCGGGAGCTGACCTCGCGCAGCAGCTCTACCCACTCGGTGGGGTCGTGCCGGTACTGCTCGGACAGCCAGCCGACGCTCAGGCTCCCGTACGGCTCGTCGCGCAGGAAGACCGGCACCGCGAGGGTCGCCACGCCGAGGTCGTACTCGCCGACGGTGTAGGCCCAGCCGTTCGCTCGGACCTCGGCGAACTGCGCCTCCAGCTCGGCCAGGTCGGTCACCGTGCGGTCGGTGAAGCGGGCCAGCGGCCGGTCGGTGAAGATCCGCGACCGCTGCTCGTCGGGCAGGAATGCGTAGAAGGACTTGCTCGTGGCGCCGGCGTGCGCCGGGTAGAGCTCGTTGGTCAGCGGGTAGTCCCGCAGCCTCCCATCGGCGCCCTCCGCGACCACGACGCAGCGCATGTGCGCGCTGTCCGGCAGCGCCAGCAGGGCGCTGTGCCCGGTCGCCTCGGCCAACTCGGCGAGCAGTGGTCGCACCAGGATGTCGAGGGCGCCGGCCTGGTCCCACATCCGGCCGAGGTGCAGCGCCGCCGGGCCGATCCGGTACCGGCGGTTCGCGGTGTCCTGCACCAGGAAGCCGCGGTGCGCGAGCGTCGCCAGCAGCCGCTGCGCGATCGAGGTGTGCAGGCCGAACTCGGTGGCGACCTCGGTGACGCCCCACTCGGGCCTGGCCCGGTCGAATGCCAGCAGCACCTGCAGGGCGCGGTCGGCGGTCTGCGGCAACCCCGCCGGCGTGCGCCGGTCCGTCTCGAAACCCGACATGGACCCATTCTGCGGTGGTCTCGTCAGGTGGGTGCCGCAGCGGTGTTCGCTGTGCGAGGCTCGGGAGAACGACGACGGAGTCGAGTTCCCTGGAGCATCGATGAGCAACCCGGAGTACCAGCACCTGCTGACCGAACAGGACGGTGCGACCGTCCGGATCACCATGAACCGCCCCGAGACCCGCAATTCGCTGTCGGCGGGGCACCTCGCGGAGTTGCGCCGGGCCTTCGAGGCGGCCGCCGAGACGAAGGCGACCGGGATCGTGCTGGCGGGCGCGGGCCCGGTGTTCAGCTCCGGGCACGACTTCGGCGACATGGCCGACCGCGACCTGGCCGGGATGCGCGAGCTGCTGCGCCTGTGCGAGTCGCTGATGCGCACCATCCACGCGGTCCCGCAGGTGGTGATCGCGCGGGTGCACGGCCCGGCGGTGGCGGCCGGCTGCCAGCTGGTGGCCACCTGCGACCTGGCGGTGGCCGCCGAGTCGGCCGGGTTCGCGCTGCCCGGCGGCAAGGGCGGCTGGTTCTGCCACACCCCGGCGGTGCCGGTGGCCCGCTCCATCGGCCGGAAGCGGCTGATGGAGATGGCGCTGACCGGTGACCTGGTCGACGCCGCGACCGCCGAGCGGTGGGGCCTGGTGAACCAGGTGGTGCCCGACGCGGAGCTGGACGCGGCCGTCGAGGCGTTGCTGGCCCGGGCGACCCGCGGCAGCCGGCACGCCAAGGCGGTCGGCAAGCAGACCATCTACGCGCAGCTGGACCGGCCGGAAGCCGACGCCTACGCGATCGCCACCGAGGTGATGGCGGCGACCTCGCAGACGGCGGACGCGCGTGAGCGGATGCGGGCGTTCCTGGAGAAGCGCCCGCCGGCCTTCGGCGACTGACCGCCGTGACTTTCTGCTCTGGACCGATCAGCCCGGTCGTGCGAACGATGGTGGCCCGTCCGGAGTGCGTGAGGTCGTGGTGGTGGTGTTCGGTTCGATCATCGGGAAGCGTCCGCGAGGGGCGCGCCGCAGGTTCGGCGACGGGTGGTTGCCGCGCTTGCCGCGCCGCGTCCGGCGGCTGCTGGCGCTGGGATGACACGGGTCTCGGCACCGTCGTACGACACCGTGTGCTCGGCGCTGTCCTTGGCGTGCCGGGCGCCTTCCGCGCACAACTGCCAACCGTGGCGGTGGCTGCTCGCCGAGCGATCGGTGCAGTTGTTCCTGGACCTTTCCCGGTTGCCCGAGGTGCTCGACCCGACCGGGCGCGCGCAGGTGATCAGCTGCGGTGCCGCGCTGCACCACGCGCGGATCGCGTTCGCCGCGCTCGGCTGGCGGGCGCTGGTGCACCGGCTGCCGAACCCGGCGCAGCCGGGGCACCTGGCGTCGATCCAGTTCAGCCCGCGCGATCACGTGGCCCCGGAGCTGGTCGCGCTCGCCGGCGTGGCGGGGCAGCGGCGCACCGAGCGGCGGTCGTTCCAGTCGGAGCAGGTCGCTCCCGAGCTGCTGACGGAGCTGCGCGCCGCGGCCGAGACCGAGCACGGCGTCCTGGTGCGGGCCGCTGAGCACCGTTCGGTCTTGCTGGAGTCGTTGCGGCGTGCTGGGCAGTTCCGGGAATCCGCCGCGTACCAGAGCGCGATCGCGGAGCTGGACGATCCCGAGCCGGTGCTTCCGGTGCTCGGCGACGAGGCCGTGTTCGCGGTGCTGGCCACCCGCGGTGACGGCGTCGACAGCTGGCTGGCGGTGGGGGAGGCGTTGAGCGCGGTGCTGCTGGCGGCGGCGCGCGACGGCCTGGTCGGCTGCCCGCTGAACCACCTCGGCGAGGTCGACGAGGAGCGTGATCGGGTTCGGACGGCGGTCCTCGGCGGGGCGGGCCACCCCCAGCTGGTGCTGCGGCTGGGCTGGCCGGCATCCGAGGCGCCGCCGCCGTCGCCGCGCCGGGTGCTCGCGGATTCGATGGAGTTGCTGCCTATCCGGCGCTGAAAATCCACAGTGGACCTATGCTTCGAGTGGAAGACGCGGATCTCTGCTGGGAGGCTTGGCGCGTGCAGGACAGCGGATCTCGAGCGGGCAAGGCCGATGCGCGGTCGGTGCGCCGGTGGCGGCGACGGCTCGCCGACGAGCGCGAGGAGGCCGAGGTCTACCGGGAGCTGGCCGCCCGGCGCTCCGGTGAGGAGCGGGAGATCCTGCTGGGCCTCGCCGAGGCGGAGGCGCGGCACGCCGCCCATTGGGAGGCGCTGCTCGGCGACGAGGTCGGGCCGGTGCGGCGCGGCCAGTTCCGGATGCGGCTGCTGGTGTTCCTGGCCCGCCGGTTCGGGTCGGTGTTCGTGCTCGCCCTGGCGCAGCGCGCCGAAAGCCGCTCGCCGTACGGTTCCGACCGCGACGCGCCGCCGGCGATGGCCGCCGACGAGCGGATCCACGAAGAAGTGGTGCGCGCGTTGGCCGCGCGCGGGCGCGCTCGCGTATCGGGCACCTTCCGGGCGGCGGTGTTCGGCGCCAACGACGGCCTGGTCAGCAACCTGGCGCTGGTGCTGGGCGTCATCGGCGGGAACGTGCCGACCTCGACGGTGCTGCTCACCGGCCTGGCGGGGCTCCTGGCCGGCGCGCTGTCGATGGGGGCAGGCGAGTACATCTCGGTGCGCTCCCAGCGGGAGCTGCTGGCCGCGGCGGCGCCGAATCCCGAAGCCCGCGCCGTGGTGCCCTACCTCGATGTCGATGCGAACGAGCTGGCCCTGGTCTACCGGGCCCGGGGAATGTCCGCCGAGGAGGCCCAGCGCCGCGCGGACGCGCTGCTGCGCAATCCGAAACCGGCGGTGCCGTCGACCGACACGCCCGCCGACGACCACGAGATCGTCGGAACCGGCACGAAGGCGGCGATCTCCAGCTTCGTCTTCTTCGCCTCCGGCGCGCTGGTCCCGGTGCTGCCGTTCGCGTTCGGCCTCTCCGGCGGCCTCGCCGTCCTGGTCGCCGCCGTGCTGGTGGGGCTCGCGCTGATGCTCACCGGCGCCACCGTCGGCGTGCTCTCCGGAGCGGCGCCGCTGCCCCGCGCCTTGCGGCAGCTCGCCATCGGAGCGGGGGCAGCGGCGGTGACCTACGTGCTCGGGTTGATCTTCGGCGCGACCGTCGGGTGAGCGATCACCGGTCCAGCCGGGCCATCCCGGCGGGCGTGTAGCGCTCGCCGGCGGCGGCGCCGGGCGGGAACTTCGCGGACAGCTCCGCCACGACCGCCGGGTCCAGCCGCGTCGTGGCGGCGTGGATGTTGGCCTCCACCCGCTCGATCCGGCGGCTGCCCGGGATCGGCACCACGTCCTCGCCCTGGGCGAGCAGCCAGGCCAGCGCGAGCTGCGCCGGGGTGATCCCCAGGTCCGCGGCGCGGTCGCGCAGCGGCCGGGTCAGCTCGATGTTGTGGCGGAGGCTCTCCTCCTCGAAGCGCGGGTACCGCTTCTTGCGGACTTCGAAGTTCTCGACGTCCGAGACGTCGCTGAACGCGCCGGTCAGCACGCCCCGGCCCAGCGGCGAGTACGCGACGAGCGCGACGCCGAGGTCGCGCAGCGCCGGCAGCAGTTCGGCTTCCGGGTCGCGGGTGAACAGCGAGTACTCCTGCTGCACCGCGGTGATCGGGTGCACCGAATGGGCGCGGCGCAGCGTCTCGGCGCTGATCTCGGAGAGGCCGAGGTAGCGCACCTTGCCCGCCTGCACCAGCTCGGCCATCGCCCCGACGGTGTCCTCGATCGGCGTGGTCGGATCGAGCCGGTGCAGGTAGTAGAGGTCGATGCGGTCCGTGCCCAGGCGGGTGAGGCTGGCCTCGACCGCCTGGCGGACGTACTCGGGGCGGCCGCCGCCGGTCTCCTTGTTCGAACCGAACTTGGTGGCCAGCACGACCTCGTCGCGGCGCTTCGCCAGCAGGCCGCTGATCAGCTCCTCGTTGTGCCCTTCACCGTAGACGTCGGCGGTGTCCAGGAAGTTGACGCCGAGGTCGACCAGCTGGTCGAGCAGCCGGGCCGACTCGGCGTCGTCGGCGGCGCCGTAGACCCCGGACAGGCCCATCGCGCCGTAGCCGATGGCGCTCACCAGCGGTCCGCGGCGGCCCAGTTCGCGGCGGGGCAGGGACGGTTGCGACACGTGCGCTCCGATCGGTGTAGTCGATTTCCGGTCCGCCACCAGCCTAAGCCCGCCGCGCCGCCCCGCTCACCATCCGGACTGGCCACAAAGGACTGTCAAAGCTCGAACTCGGCGCGCTTGTCGGCGGGCACGAGGTCGAGGTAGTCCGGGTGCGTGCTGATCCAGCGGCGGACGAACGGGCAGTACGGCAGCACCGCGAGGCCCCGCTCCCGGACGTCGTCCAGCGCCGTGCGGACGAGCGCGCTGCCCAGGCCGCGACCCTCGAACCGGGAGTCGATCTCGGTGTGCACGAACGCGATGGACTTGGGGCGCAGCCGGTACTCGGCGAAACCGGCCAGCTCGCCGTCGGCGCGGATCTCGAAACGCTTGGCGTCGGGGTTGTCGACGACGTCGGGCTTGGTCGGACTGGTCACGTTCTGCCTCCACGAGCGATCGGCATGGTCCCGTCGATTGTGCACGCAGCCCGGGATGGGGGAGGCTGGCCGGGTGAGCAACGTGGAACACGATCCGGCCGAACTGCGCTGCGGTGGCGTGGCGACCGCCGCCGGGCGGCAATACGAACTCCTCGAACCGCGCACCGTGCCCCTGGGCGGGCCGCGGGCGATGATGGTGGGCCGGACCCTGCCGAATCGCGACCGGCGCATGGTGGGCGCCTGGTGCTTCGCCGACTTCTACGGTCCGGCCGACATCGCCGGGGCGCCGGGCATGCAGGTGCCGCCGCACCCGCACACCGGCCTGCAGACGGTGAGCTGGCTGCTCGACGGCGAGGTGCTGCACCGTGACAGCCTGGGCAGCGAGCAGCTGGTGCGGCCGGGCGAGCTCAACCTGATGACCGCCGGTTTCGGCATCTCGCACTCCGAGGAGTCGCCGGTCGGCCACGGCCCGGTCCTGCACGGCGTGCAGCTGTGGGTGGCGCTGCCCGGAGACCAGCGCGACGTCGCCCCGCACTTCGAGAACCACTCCGACCTGCCGGTGCTGTCCACGGCGGACGGTTCGGTGACAGTGCTGATGGGTGCGCTCGCCGGCGCGGAGTCGACCGCGCGGACCTACACGCCGCTGGTCGGCGCTGACCTGTCGATCGCGGCGGGCCGCACGCTGCGGCTACCGGTGGAGCAGGAGTTCGAGCACGCGGTGCTGGCGGTCTCCGACGGCGTCTTCGTCGACGACCAGCCGCTGGCCCGGGGCAACATGCTCTACCTCGGGCGCGGCCGGGACGAGCTCTCGGTGCGGGGCGACGGCCCGGCGCGAGCGATGCTGCTCGGCGGCGTCCCGTTCGAGGAGGAGCTCGTCATGTGGTGGAACTTCGTCGGGCGCTCCCACGACGAGGTCGCCCAGGCCAGGGCGGAGTGGGAGCACGGCCGCGTCGCCGCCGACCCGGACGGCCGCTTCGGGGTCGTGCACGGCTACGGCGGCCCTGCGCTGCCCGCGCCGGAACTGCCGAACGTCGAGCTGCGGGCCCGGGGCCGGATGCGCCGTCCCAGCTGAGCCGCGGGGTTCGCAGCCGGTCCGGCCGGGCAGCCACTTCGGCCGGACCGGCGCACATCCACAGTGGACCGGCTTCGGCGCGCGGCCGGACGACGCGAGTCAACTGACGTTGTGCACGGTTCGCGCCTCCGGTGCGGACACGTTGCCAACTGTCCTCGCGCTGCGCGCTGGCCGAGACTCGGGGCTTCGAACGCGAGCGAGGAGACGTGGCATGACAGAGCTGGCAGACCTCCCGGCCGTGGACCTGGTGGCGGCGTACCGGGCGGGCGAGGTGTCGCCGGTCGAAGCCATCGACGCGGTGCTGGCGCGCGTCGAATCCTCCGAGCCCAAGCTGTGCGCCCTCTACGCGCCGGATCCCGAAGGCGCCCGGGCCGCGGCCCGGGCATCGGAACGGCGCTGGCGCGCCGGCGAACCGGCCGGGCCGCTGGACGGGGTGCCGGTGACGGTGAAGGAGAACATCGCCACGAAGGGAACGCCGGTGCCGCAGGGCACCGCGGCCACCGAGCTGATCCCGGCCGCGGAGGACGCGCCCGCGCCCGCACGGCTGCGCGAGAGCGGTGCGGTGATCTTCGCCAAGACCACCATGCCCGACTACGGCATGCTCTCCTCGGGCGCGTCGAGCTTCCACCACCTGTCCCGCAACCCGTGGGATCTGACGCGGACGCCCGGCGGTTCCAGCGCCGGGGCGGGCGCGGCGGCCGCCGCGGGCTACGGGCCGCTGCACGTGGGCACCGACATCGGCGGCTCGATCCGGCTGCCCGCCGGTTGGTGCGGGGTGGTCGGGCTCAAGCCCAGCTTCGGCCGCATCCCGGTGTCCCCGCCGTATGCCGGCCGGGTCATCGGCCCGCTGACCCGTACGGTCGCGGACGCCGCGCTGCTGACGTCGGTGCTGTCGGGCCCGGACGAGCGCGACCACACGGCGCTTCCCCCGGCCGAGGCCGACTGGACGCGGCTCGACCGCGAGGTCCGCGGCCTGCGCATCGCCCTGCTGCTCGACCACCGGGTGGGGCTGCCGGTCGAGCCCGTGGTCACCGCCGCAGTGACCGCCGCGGCGCAGCTGTTCGCCTCCGCCGGGGCAGTGGTGGAACCCATCGACCCGTTCCTGTCCCGCGAGATGCTCGACGGCATGGACCTGTTCTGGCGGTTCCGGTCCTGCACCGACATCTCGGTGCTGCCCGCCGAGCGGCGCGCCAAGATCCTGCCCGGCATCGCGCAGTGGGCGACCAGCGCCGAGGACGTCTCGGCGGCCGAGGTGTTCCACGGCTTCAGCCAGATGGACGCGATCTCGGTGGCGGCCAACCGGGTGGCCCGTGACTTCGACTACGTGCTGTCCCCGGTGGCGCCGATCCCGGCCTTCCCGGCGGAGCAGGCTTACCCGACCGGCGATCCGATGCGGGCGATGGAGCACATCGCGTTCACGCTGCCCTACAACATGTCCGGGCAGCCGGCGGTGTCGGTCAACTGCGGCTGGACCCCGGAGGGCCTGCCGATCGGCCTGCAGATCGCGGGCAAGCGCTTCGACGACCTGGGCACCCTCGCCCTGGCCAGGGCCTACGAGCGGATCCGCCCGGCGCAGCGCCCCTGGCCGAGGCTCTGAGCCGGCGGCGTTCACCAGGTGTGCGGATCGTCGCCCCAGCGCTGCGGGATCCCGGCGGTGGCCAGGTCGATGGCCTCTTCGGCGAGCTCGACCAGTCGCTCCAGGTCGCGGCGCGGATCGGCGCACATCGTCTCCAGGCCGATGCGCAGGCCCGCGCAGACCATCCCGACGAGCACCCGGGGCCGCATGTCGTGGGCCTGGTCGACGCCCTGCCGCGCGGCGATCTCGGTGGTCAGCCGCTCTTCGCTGCCCGCCGCGCGGCGCAGGTTCCCGGCCAGCAGCGCCGGTGTCTTGTTGATCAGATGCTGAACCTGGAGGAACCGGCGGACGCCGTCGCCCGCAGCGGCCTCGTGGATCATCGCCAGCATGGCGTGCCGCAGGGCGGGCAGCGGCGGTTCGGCGGCGGGCCGGGCGCTGAGGGCCTCGAGCACCAGCTCGTCGAACTCGTCGCCCTTGGCCAGCGCTACGTCCTCCTTGCCCGCGAAGTAGCGGAAGAACGTGCGCGACGAGATCTCCACCTCGGCGGCGATCTCGTCGATGGTCGTCGCGTCGTAGCCCTTCGTCAGGAACAGGTCC
This sequence comes from Saccharopolyspora shandongensis, assembly GCF_900106995.1. GTDB lineage: Bacteria > Actinomycetota > Actinomycetes > Mycobacteriales > Pseudonocardiaceae > Saccharopolyspora > Saccharopolyspora shandongensis. Next base: position 138,754 of record NZ_FNOK01000019.1, on the reverse strand, counting down.
AGGCCCGCGTCGATCAGCGCGGCCCGCGTGCGCTGCTTCTTGCGGGCGCGCAGGCCACCCTGGTCTGTCGGGGCACTCATGCCCGCCATTATGCCAGAGGGCGACATAAGTCATGTAGCGACAATTGGCAGCGACTGACACTTTATGTATGGTCGGTGTCGACCGCACCGATGGAGGAGCAACGATGAGCAAGGGCCTGGAGATCCGCCTCGCGTCCCGCCCGAAGGGCTGGCCGACGCAGGAGAACTTCGACGTCGTCGAGGTCGAGCAGCCGCAGCCGGGCGACGGCGAGCTGCTGGTCCGCAACGTCTGGATGAGCGTCGACCCGGCCATGCGGGGGCGGATGAACGCGGGCCGGTCGTACGTGCCGCCCTTCGAGGTGGGCAAGGCGCTGCAGGGCGGCGCGGTCGGCGAGGTCGTCGCCGCCAATGCCGAGGGCTTCCAGCCCGGCGACTTCGTGCTGCACTACTTCGGCTGGCGGGACTACGCGACGTTCGACGCCAAGCACGCCGTGAAGGTCGACCCGCAGGTCGCACCGCTGAGCGCCTACCTGTACGTGCTCGGCATGCCCGGCATGACCGCCTACGTCGGGCTCGCCGACATCGCCGAGCAGAAGGAAGGCGACGTGGTGTTCGTCTCCGGCGCGGCCGGGGCGGTGGGCTCGCTGGCCGGGCAGATCGCCAAGCTGCGCGGCGCGTCCCGGGTGATCGGCAGCGCCGGGTCCGCGGAGAAGGTCCGCTACCTCGTCGACGAGCTCGGCTTCGACGCCGCGTTCAACTACCACGACGGCCCGGTCATCGAGCAGCTCAAGGCCGCCGCGCCCGACGGCATCGACGTCTACTTCGACAACGTCGGCGGCGAGCACCTGGAGGCCGCCATCGAGGTGCTCAACGACTTCGGCCGAGTGGCCGAGTGCGGCATGATCTCGCAGTACAACAACGCCGAGCCGAAGCCCGGCCCGAACAACCTGTTCAAGATCGTCTCCAAGCGCCTGAAGCTGCAGGGCTTCATCGTCATCGACCACGGGCAGCGCAAGGACCAGTTCTTCGCCGAGGTCGGCGGCTGGCTGCGCGACGGCAAGATCAGCTACCGGGAGACGGTCGTCGAGGGCCTGCGCAACGCCCCGGAGGCGTTCCTCGGCATGATGCGCGGCGAGAACACCGGCAAGATGCTGGTCAAGATCGCAAACGCCGGGTAGGTTCCGCCGACGATGACCGGCGGCTCGACGAGTCCTGGCCACGGTCCAGACGATGTTCGCGGCCCCGCCCCGTGAATGCCATCCGAGGATGCGACTGCACGGGGTGGGCGTCGATTCCGTCGGATGGCCAGCCTTTCAGCCGTTCGTAGTCGCTCTGGCGCTCAACGCGATCTTCCGGCGCTCCACAGCACGACTTCCGGCTCGATTCCCAATCGGTCTGCGGCTTTGCGGGCCAGCGTGCTGTTCGCGTTGACCAGTACCGGCCGCGTGGCATGTGCCAGCAGTGGCAGGTCCGACAGGGAGTCTGTGTAGGCGAGGTCCCATCGGGTGCAGCCGGCGAGTTCGAGCTGCCGCACCTTCTCTGTTCCGTGGTTGTGCACGACGAAGCGACCGGCGGTGGGGTCGAGGTGCGAGGCGACGAGCTCCACCGCGTCGAGGCCGATGCCGCGCAGGTACGCCGAGGCGAGTTCGTGTTCCGATGCGGTGGCCACGATGACACGCCAGCCCGCGTCGCGGAGTCCACGTAGGACAGATACCCCGTCCCATACGACGCGAGCTGATCGTGCCATCTCTTTCGCGAGTTGCCGGGCCAGCGCGTCGTAAGCAGATTGCTCCATGCCGGCCACCGCGCGGGTGGCCAAGCGCCGCAGCACTCCGGGGCGCAGGTGCTCGTGTCTCCAGGCCCATGCGAGGCGCGGGGCGCTCGCGGCTACGGCGAGTACCCGTCCGGGGGACCGTCGGTACCGGTGGATCGCCAGGGTGGCGAACGTATCCGCCGCGTACAGCACGCCGTCGAGGTCGACGACGGCAGTTCGGGTCGTCATCGACGCAGCGAGATGTGGACGTCGCCCTCGCCGGGGCGTGCTGCGTCGAGCAGGTCGGCGGGGATGCGGAACACGCGGCCAGGGGCGGCCGGCCAGGCGAGCCGCTTCTCGGCCACCACCTGGCCGTTCTGGGTCGCCACGACCCGTGGGAACGCGATGTACTCGTCGACCCAGGCCAGGAGTCGGTTGCGGGCGGGGCGGCGGTCGCCGACCCGGCGCACCGCGGGGGAGATCCACCGCAGTGGTTCGTCGGCGATGATCCGGATGCTCTTCTCCGAAGGACGTCGCTCTCCGCGGAGGTGGTCCAGAACGCTGGCGGCCACCTGCTCGCCGTCCAGCGCGGCGATGTCGGCGGTGTCGACCGGGTGCAGGACGTTCCCGGCGGCGAACACGCCTGGGCGGTCGGTGCGCAGCTCGGTGTCCACCACTGGCCCCAGCGTGCCGGGGTCGAGTTCGAGTCCTGCGGCGCGGAACAGTTCGTTGTCCGGGATCCAGTCCCCGGTGAACACCACGGTGTCGCACGGCACGGCGTCGCGCCGTCCGGTGCCGAGGTCTTCGATCTCCACGGCTTCGACCCGGGGCTTGCCGATGATCCGGGTGATCTTGCTGCGGGTGCGCACCGGGACCCGCAGGCCGAGCCTGCCGGGCACGGAGAACAACGCGTAGGCCTCGACCTTGGGGTGCTCGCTGGTCATCAGCACCGTGTCGCAGCCCGCGTCGCGCAACGTCAGCACCGCCGACCAGGAAACGAGTTCGCTGCCCACGATCACCGCTTTGCCACCGACCTTCTGGTGGTGCAGGTGGACCAGGTTCTGCAGCTGGCCGGTCGTGTACACGCCGTCGGGGCGGTCACCGGGCACCATGCGCGCGGTGCGGGGCCGTTCCCGCGCTCCGGTGGCGAGCACGATCGCCTCTGCGTGCACCTCGAGCAGGCCTTCCGGGGTGGTCACTTCCAGGCCGCCGTCGGACGACCATCCGGTGACCATCGAACCGGTGCGGATGACCGCACCTGCTCGCTCGGCGCTGTCAACCATGTGGCGGGCGTAGTTCGGGCCGCTGTGGAACCGGTGCAGGTCGCGGATCCCGAAACCGGGGTGGTCGCAGTGCCGCGGTATGCCCCCGGCCTGCTGCTCCCGGTCCAGGACCAGGACCTCGCCCGACACGGCCGGTGCCAGCTCCTGCGCCGCGCGCAGGCCCGCCGGGCCCGCACCGACGATCGCGACCTTCGGGGTCAGCCGCGTGCGTGCCGTGCTCATCGGTGTGCCTTCCTCTCGCTGCCCTGCAGCATCTCGGTCACGTTCGCGCCGCAGTAGAAGCCCTGGCAGCGTCCGTTCATCGCTCGTGTGCGCCGGCGCAGCCCGTCCAGGTCGCAGGGTGGGATGGTGCTGTTGAGCGCGTCGCGGATCTCGCCCTTGGTGACCCGCTCGCAGAAGCACATCACGGTGCCGTAAGCGGGATCCTGCGCGATTCGGTCGCCGTCGGCGTAGGGCCGCAGGTACGCCTCGCCGATGTTGGGCATCCGCGGCGACTCCGGCATTTCGGTGCGCTCCCGCAGATCCAGGCCTGCCTCGGCCAGCAGGCCCAGCAGGTGCTCGGCGATGGCCATGCCCGAGGTCAGGCCGGTGGAGCGAATCCCTCCGGCGACGGCGTAGCGCTGGCCGCAGTCGACCTCCACGGTGTAGTCCGGGGCGTCGCTGGCTGCCCGCAACCCCGCGTACGTCGCGGTCACTTCCTCTTGGAGGAGCCGGGGCAGGATCCGTTCGCCCTTCTCTCGCAGGAACTCGTAGCCGTCCTCAGTGGTCGAGGTGTCGCTGCGGTCGGTCATGTCCTCAGCGGTCGGGCCCAGCATGACGTTGCCGTAGATCGTCGGGGACACCAGCACGCCCTTGCCGAGCTTGGACGGCACCGGCAGCACGATCTTGTTCACCATCGGGCGGGTCTGCTTGTCGAAGACCAGCAGTTCGCCGCGCCGCGGGTGCAGGTGGAACCGGTCGTGACCGAACTGCTCGTCGATGATGTCGCTGCCCAGTCCGGCGGCGTTGATCACCCAGCGGGCGCGGATGTCGCCCCGGTTGGTGTGCAGCACGGTCTCATCCGCCCCGACGGTCACCGACTCCACCCGGTGTGAACGCAGCAGCCGCGCGCCTCGCCGCACCGCGTCCGTGGCCAGCGCGAGGTTCGTGGTCCACGTGCAGATGATGGATTCACCTGGCACCGTCAGACCGCCCAAGGCTCCCGGGCCCAACGCCGGCACCTGCCGGTAGACCTCGCCCGGGCCGACGATCTCGGTCTCGGTGTAGCCGTTCTGCGCGGCCTTCGCCTGCAACCCGGGCAGCGCCGCCAGCTGTTCCTCGTCCCAGGCCACGAGCAGTGCGCCGGTCGGTTCGTACGGGATGCCGGTCTCGTCGGCGTACGCCTTGAGCAGGTGGTAGCCCCGGGAGACCAGCCGCGATTCCAGCGTTCCCGGCTTGGCGTCGAACCCGGTGTGCAGGATCGCGGTGTTTGCCTTGCTGGTGCCGTCACCGACGTCGCAGCGTGACTCGATCAGCGCCACGTCGAGCTGGTGCCCGGACAGCAATCGGGCGATCGCCGACCCGACCACACCGGCACCGATGACGGCCACATCGACGATTTCCTTGTCGTGCGCCGAGGTCATGACTCCTCCTGAATCTCGCGATCGCGCATGAGCGCGGTGTCGACGGCGGCGCGCCAGCGGGCGCGGAACTCGGCGGCGTCGGCGGCGCCCAATCGTGGGGTGAAGCTGGTGCTCGGGGCCCAGTCGATGATCGCCTGCTCGAGCGGAAGCCCGGGATCGGCTGCGGCGCGGGCGAATCCCGCCGCGCCGAGCGCCGTCGCGTGTGCAGATGGGTACACGTCGACCTGGACTTGCAGCAGGTCGGCGACGGCCTGCATCAACACGCGGCTGCGGGTGAGCCCCCCGTCCACCCGCAGCCGCCGCAGCGGCTCGCCGATGTCCTGGGCGGCGCAGTCGGCGAGTTCGGCGACCTGCGCGGCGATGCCGTCGAGAACTGCTTTGATCAGGTGACCGACCTCTGTGGACAGCGTCATGCCGCTGAAGGTCGCCTTCGCCTCCGGGGCCCACCACGGGGCGGACAGCCCGGCCAGCGCGGGCACGCACAGCACTCCATCGCTGTCGGCCACCGCCACGCGATCCAGGTCTGGTGCGCCCTGGATCAGACCCAGCCCCTGCAGCCACCGCACGGCCGAGGCCGCGGTGGCGACCTGCCCGTCGAAGCAGTACGACGTTTCGTCGCGCACCCGCCACGCGACCGAGGCCGCCAGCCCTGCGCTCGACCGCACGGGTGTCCGCCCCATGTTGGCCAGCAGGAAGGCTCCGGTGCCGAAGGTGCACTTGGCCTCGCCGGGTGCCAGGCACCGCTGCGCCAGCAGTGCGGCTTGCTGGTCGACGACCAAGCCACCGACCTGCGCCGTGCCGCCGAAGACCGTCGTCTCACCGACCACCTCGTCGTTGGCGGCGATGCGCGGGAGGGCTTCACCGGCGAGGTCGAACACCTCCAGCAGTTCGGGGTCCCACGACACCGAATCCAGGTCGGTGAGCAGTGACCGGCTGGCGGTGCTGGCGTCGGTCACGAATTCACCTGTGAGCTGGTGGATCAGCCAGGTGTCCGATGTGGTCACCGCGCCTCCGGTGGTCACCTGCTCGCGGATCCAACGCATCTTCGGCGCCGAGAAGTACGGGTCCAGAACCAGCCCGGTGCGTTCGCCGATCGCGTTCGCAGAGTCGCTGCGCTTCGCGCAGATCTCCGCGGAGCGCCGGTCCTGCCAGACGATCGCCTGCGTCAGCGGTCGTCCCGTCGCGGGATCCCAGGCGAGCACCGTTTCACCCTGGTTTGCCAGGGTCACGAAGTCGACGCGCACTGCGGCTTCCGCGACCGCCTGCCGTCCGGAATCCAGCACGGAGTCCAGCAGTTCCTGCGGGTCTTGCTCCACACCGCCACCGGAGAGGTAGCGCGGGTGCACCGGCAGTTCGACGACGCTGAGCACATTGCCGTCACCGTCGACCACCATCGCTTTGGTGCCCGAGGTCCCCTGATCGATCGCCAGGACGGTGGTCACTGGTTCCCTCCCGCGTTGCTGGGTGCCTGGTGCGGGTCGGTGTCCAGCGCCTTGTCGATGTCGTGCAGGTCCGGCATCGTCAGGCTCTTCGCACCGTGGCGCACCAGCAGGTAGACCAGGTAGACGGCGCCGATGGCGAACATGACGAGCAGGTACAGCCAAGGCTCGGCGAACGAGGCGTCGCGGAAGATCAGCAGCTCGTAGGCAAGCCAGACGACGGCCAGCACGAGCACCGGGATCTCCAGGCGGCCGAGCTCGAAGCCCTTCGACGGCGGGAGGCTCTTGCGCTTGGCGATGTAGAGCGCGACGGTCGCTGCGTAGATCAGCGCCGGCAGCAGTGTCGCCGCGGAGAACAGTGAGAACAGCGCCTGGGTGGAGCGGGCGAACAGCGCTAGCACGATCTGGGCGACCACGAACATGAACACCGAGGCGTTCATCGGGGTGCCGGTCGAGCCGTTGATCTTGTTCAGCAGTTGCCAGGCGGGGAACCGCTTGTCGCGGGCCATGGCCCACACCAGGCGGGCGCCGCTGAGCGAGATCACCAGGCCGCAGGAGAAGATCGAGACGACGACCAGCACCAGCAGCGCCTTGCCGACGTAGGAGCCGAGCACGCGGGCGATCACGTCCGCGACCGGGGTGTCGGACTGCGCCAGCGCCACCGGGTCGCCGGCCAGCGCCGTCACCGCGACCAGGAACAGCATGCCGAGCACGCCGAGCCCGACCACGGCCTGCGCCATCGCCTTGGGCACCACCCGCGCCGGGTTCTTGGTCTCCTCGGCCAGGTTCGCCGCCGACTCGAAGCCGACGATGGTGAACGCGCCGAGCAGGAAGCCCAGGGCCCACGGGCCGACCGAGGTGAGGCCGCCGGGCGCGAAGTAGCCCTCGCGTGGGATGTCGCCGGTGCTGAACAGGGTGCTGAAGTCGAGCTGGCCGGTGACGCCGCCGACGACGAACAGCAGCACGGTCAGCGACACCATCCCGATCAGCTGGATGGTGACCGCCACGTTGTTGACCCGTTGCGTGGCCCGGGTGGACAGCGCCACCAGGATCGCTTGCAGCAGCAGCACGATCGCGGTGATGGCCCAGGCGTTCTCGTTGGTGCCCTGGTACTGGAACAGCACCGGGAGGATGGTCGCGGCGATCGTGTAGTCCACGGCGACGACGACCACGCCAAGGAAGGTGAACGACACCCAGCCCATGATCCAGCCCAGGATCGGGTTGGCCAGCCGGGAGATCCACTGGTACGCGTAGCCGCTGACCGGGATCCGCGCGGCCAGCGCGCCGAAGATCAGCGCCACGCAGAGCTGGCCGATGACCACGACCGGCCAGGTCCAGATGCCCATCGGCCCGGATGAGCTGAGCACCGAGCCGTAGGCGGTGAAGATGCCGGTCGCGATCGAGACGAATCCGAAGGCCACCGCGAAGGAGGTGTACCAGCCGAGTTCGCGCTTCATCTCCTGTGCGTAGCCGAACTCCGAGAGGCCGTTCGCGCCGCGCTCACCGGGCGTTGTCATTCCCGCCCTCCTTCTTCTGCTTCGCCGGACCGCGATGCGTCGGCTGCCGGGGTGTTCTCTTCGCCCTCGGGCTGGATGATCCGGCCGCCGGAATCGGCGATCGCCCGGACCAGCTCCGCCGGGGGCTCCTGGTCTGTGACCACGCCGGAGAGCTGGTCCAGTGATGCGACCCGGTACGGGGCGACGCGCTGATGCTTGGTGCTGTCGACCAGCGCGTAGCTCTTGGCGCAGTTGCGGATCATGGCTCGCCGCACGTGGCTTTCGTCGAGGTGGAAGTCGGTCAGCCCGGCCCCGGCGGCCAATCCGCCGGAGCCCAGGAACGCGACGTCGGCGTGGATTTCCTGGAAGAAGTCGTGCGCCACCGGGCCGGACAGGGCCAGGTCGCCGCGCCGCATCCGCCCACCGCTGAGGAGGACCTCCGCGCCCGGCACGTCGGCGAGCTCGGTGGCGGCCCGCATCGAGCAGGTCACGACGACGCCGGTGAAGTCCTTCGGGATGGCGCGGGCGACCTGCACGGCGGTGGTGCCGACGTCGATGACGACCGTCTGACCTGGCTGGATCAGCTCCGCCGCCAGCCGGCCGATGACCGACTTGGCCCCTTGCGCAGTGCTGGACCTCTCCACGAAGGGAGCTTCGTCGCCGAGGTGGCCCGTACGCACGGCGCCGCCCCGGACGCGCGTCAGGACGCCCTTGCCCTCCAGTTCGGCGAGATCGCGGCGGATGGTCTCGGCGGAGACCTGCAGCAGCTCGGAGAACTCCGCCGTCGAGACGACCCGGCCGGAGCGGATCGCTTGGTTGATGCGGTCGTGCCGCTCAGCAACGAGCATCTTTGACCGTTTCTGTGGAAAAATGTGGCTAGATGTGGAGGAGTATGGAATTTGCTGGGCGGGGTGTCAAGGCGGCTAGCTGTGGTGCAGGCCATACCCGCCTTTGATGATGTGCGCACTGCGCGTGCGTGGTCGCCGGCTGCGCCGAGAAGTGTGCGCGGAGTGCGCGTCGCCCGGGAAAGTCCGCTGAAGCCGGAAAGTGCGTTCAGGTGTGCTGCCGTCGCCGCGGGTCAACGCGAGGCGGGGTGGATGTCCTTTGCCCCTGTTCGGACCGTGCGCTGGTGGGCTGCCGCCTCGTACGCTCCCGCGTCCGGACGAGGGGTTGTCGGCAGTGCGATCAGGCGATGATCACTTCGACGGCTGCGTCGGCCAGCGCGTCGCGCAGGCTCCCGGCGGGCTCGGTATCGACGACGACGCCGGTGAGCTGGTCGAGCGGGCAGACGTGGTGACCGGCGATTCGGTCGAACTTCTCGCTCGAGACCAAGGCGTAGGAGCGGTGGGCGTTGGCGAGCACGGTTCGGCGCACCGCGATCTCCTCGAGGTGGTAATCGGTGAGGCCGGCTTCGGGATGCAGGCCGCCAGAGCCGAGGAAGGCCAAATCCGGGTAGGTCTCGGCGAAGAACCCGGCGGCGGTTGCGTTCGACAGTGCGAGATCTCCGGCCCGCACGCGGCCGCCTGAGACCAGGACGTCGAGTCCGGGGCGGTCGGCCAGTTCCGAAGCGACGACCAGCGAGTTGGTCAGCACGGTGGCGGATAGCCCGGGCGGGAGTGCCCGCGCCACCGCGGTGGCCGTCGTGCCAACATCGATCATGATGATCTGACCATCTCGCACGAGCGAGGCGGCGGCGCGACCGATCCTGTTCTTGTTCTCGGCGCCCAGGCGTTGGCGCTGCTCGACGGGTGGTTCTTGGGAGATCTGCGGCTCGGTGCTCGCTGCGCCGCCGTGCACGCGGGTGAGGACCCCGCGTTCCTCGAGTGCCACGAGGTCTCGACGGATCGTCTCCCCGGAGACGGCCAGTTGTCGCACGAGCGTGTCCGTGCTGACGATGTGCGCGCTGCGCACCATCTCGGCGATCAGGGCATGGCGTTCTGCGGCGAGCACAGATCGGATTGTAGCTGTGGATTTCTGTGGAGTACGTGCCTCGCGTTGGTCGATGGGCGACGCCTGGCCGAGGCATGATCAACCGCATCGGAACAACCGCCGTGCTGCGGTTCGGCACCCTCGACACCGTCGTCTGCGAATGGATGGCGGGCAACGGCGATCCGCGGCTCTACCGCGCCTTCGGCATCGAACGGCCCCGTCTGCAGCGGCGTGAACGAGCCCAGTTCCGGACCGGGGCGCTCTGCGGGCCCACCCGAGGGATCGCGCCCCGAACTGTGAGCCCGAACTGGGATCCAGGCTGTCATCATGGGCACATGGTCGCGCTGTTGTGGTTGATCGCAGGCGTGGTCTTGATTGTGGCCGAGGTCATCTCGGGTGAACTCGTGTTACTGATGCTTGGCCTCGCGGCGATGGGGGCTGCCGGGGCAGCGGCGTTGGGGGCGCCACTGGGCGTCGATGCCGCCGTGTTCGCCGCACTCGGACTGGGGTTGATCTTCGGAGCCCGGCCCGCGCTGAAACGCCGACTGAACCGAGGCAACGGGGTGAAAACGAATGTCGAAGCCTTGATCGGCAAGAAGGCGATCGTGGAATCCACCGTGGATGCCGCTGGGGGCAGGGTGCGCATCGATGGCGATGTGTGGACTGCCCGCGCATTCGACGAGACCCAAGTGCTGGAGACCGGCCAGACGGTGACGGTCATGGACATCTCCGGGGCCACCGCCGTCGTGTGGGCCGAACCCTGAGGAGGCTACCGTGGACCCGTTCGGACTGATCGTCATCGCTGTCATCGTGCTCCTGGTCCTGGTGATCGCGGTGAAGACCGTGCTGGTGGTGCCGCAGGCGACGGCTTCGGTGATCGAACGGCTCGGGAAGTTCCGCACCGTGGCCGAGCCGGGCCTGAGCTTCCTGGCGCCGTTCTTGGACCGGGTGCGGGCCCGCGTCGACCTGCGTGAGCAGGTGGTGTCCTTCCCACCGCAGCCGGTGATCACCCAGGACAACCTGACGGTGTCCATCGACACCGTGGTGTACTTCCAGGTCACCGATTCGCGGTCGGCGGTGTACGAGATCTCCAACTACATCATCGGTGTCGAACAGCTGACCACCACCACGCTGCGCAACGTCGTCGGTGGCATGAGCCTCGAAGAAACCCTGACCTCCCGCGACGCCATCAACACCCAGCTGCGCGGGGTGCTGGACCAGGAGACCGGGCGCTGGGGCATCCGGGTCGCCCGGGTGGAGCTCAAGGCCATCGACCCACCACCGTCCATCAAGGACTCGATGGAGAAGCAGATGCGCGCCGACCGGGAGAAGCGCGCGATGATCCTCAACGCCGAAGGAACCCGGGAATCGGCGATCAAAACCGCCGAAGGTCAAAAGCAAGCGGCGATTCTGGCCGCGGAAGGGCAGAAGCAAGCGGCCATCCTGAGCGCGGAGGCCGACCGGCAATCCAGCATCCTGCGCGCGCAGGGCGACCGGGCCGGCCGATACCTGCAGGCGCAGGGCCAAGCCAAGGCCGTCGAGAAGGTCTTCGCAGCGGTCAAGCGCGGCAAACCGACCCCGGAACTGCTGGCCTACCAATACCTGCAGACGCTGCCGCAGATGGCGCAGGGCAACGCCAACAAGGTCTGGGTGGTCCCCAGCGACTTCGACAAGGCCCTCCAGGGCTTCGCGCGGATGCTCGGCGCGCCCGGCGAGGACGGCGTCTTCCGCTACGAACCACCGAAGGAAGAAGTCCCGAGCACCGCCCCCGAAGAGGAAGAAGAGTCGGTCAAGGCCTGGTTCGACACCTCCACCACCCCAGAGGTCGCCGAAGCGGTCCGAGCGGCCGAAGCGGTCGCGCGCAAGGAGGTCCCCAGCCCGGGCCTCGGCGGCAGTCCTGTGCCTGCTCAGCGCGCGGGATTGACGAAAAGCGCACCACAGGCGCCGGCAGGTCCACAGCAGGTGGGCTCGCCTGAACAGTCCGATGTGGAATCTCAACCCGACCGGCGTGACTGAGTCGGATTCGTCGGGGACTTGCGTGGGGGTTTGGAACAACTCCAGGCCGGGCGGGCTTTCTCGTCCTGGAACCGAGCTGTGGAGCATGAGCCCGCAGCCGGCGGCGAGCTCGGTCAGCTCGTCAAGATCGCCTGACCGCTAGCCGCTGCTCGCGACGAACGCCTCGATGCCGTCGAGGATCCGCTGCAGGCCGAACTCGAAGGCGTGCTCCGGGTTGTGCGCCGAGCCGTGGGCCTCACCCGCAGCGGCGCCGACCCGGGCGGCGGTCGGGTAGCGCTGCGGGTCGATCAGCTGCCCGAGCAGCGGGGCGTGCGCCTGCCACCACTGCTCGTCGCTCATCCCGCTGCGCTGCTCGGTCTGCGCCATCTCCACCGACCGCCGGGCGGCGGCCTCGGCGTGCCCCAGCATCAGGCTCAGCAGGGAGTCCATCTCGACGTCGGTGAGCCCGAGCTCCGCGACCGCGCCCAGCTCGTAGTCGTACTTGGCGATCGCGTTCGGCCCCAGCACGGCGCGCCCCGCCGCGACCTGCAGCATCCACGGATGCCGGTGGTACATCGCCCAGTTCTCCCGCGCCACCTGCGCCAACCGATCCCGCCAGGCGGGACCGGGCTCGGGGCGGGCGGTCTCGCCATACGCCGTGTCGAGCATGACGTCGATCAGTTCGGCCTTGCCCGGCACGTAGGTGTACAGCGACATGGTGCCGACGCCGAGGTGGTCGGCGACCCGGCGCATGGACAGCGCGGCCAGCCCGTCGGCGTCGGCGATCTCGATGGCGGCCCGCACGATCCGGCCCACGCCCAGATCGGACCGCCCCTTGCGCCCGCTGGTCGGCCCGTCCTGGGTCCGCCACAGCAGTGCCAGGCTGCGTGCCGGATCTCCGCCGCCGCTGTACTCCGTCGCCATCGCACCCTCTCCGTACTCCGTACGCCTCAGATCGTAGGAGGGCGGCCGGAGCGTGCCGCGCGGCGGTCACTCGGCGGGGTGGGACTGCAGCCAGTCGGCCCAGCTGATCTTGCCGCGGCGGCCACCGGGGCAGGTCATGTCGGTGGCGATCCGGCGCAGCCGCCGCGGCGCGGGCACGTTGATCACCCGGCGGCCGCTGCCCCGGACGCGCTGCCAGGTGCGCAGCGCATCGCGCAGGGTGATCACCTGCGGGCCGCCGAAGTCCTCGCGCCGCTGCCCGGCGCCGTCGCGGATGCATTCGACCAGGTACTCGGCGAAGTCGTGGGTGTCGACCGGCTGCGTGGGCAGCGCGCCCGGCAGCGGCAGCACCGGGAGCCGGGTGGCGCGGTTGAGCATCCGGTCCAGCAGCCAGTGGAACTGGGTCGCCCGCGCGATCGACCACGGCACGTCGGCGACGCTGACGAGCTCCTCGGCGGTGTGCTTCAGCCGCAGATAGGGCAATGCCGGCCGGTCGACGCCGACGATGGAGACGTAGAGGAAGTGGCCGACCCGGGCCGCCGCGGCGGCTTCGAGCAGTCGGCTGGTGCCGTCGACGTCGACATCGGGCGGGCTGCGCCAGAAGTCGACCGGGTGCATGAAACCGCGCTGGGCGGCGGGAGAGCTCGTCGCCGCGTGCACCACGGTGTGCGCGCCGGCCACCGCTTCGGCGACCCCTTCACCGGTGGCGAGGTCGCCCTGCACCCACTCCAGCTCGGGATCGGTGCCGGGGCGGCGCGTCAGGATCCGCACCCGGTGCGTGGGTTTGAGCAGGCGCACCAGCTCGCGGCCGAGGTGTCCGGTCCCGCCGGTGATCGCGACTGTGTCCATCTCGGCACCTCCGGATCAACTGTCCCACCGGGGTGCCGAGGTCGCGACGGCTACGGCTTCAGCAGCGGACCGGTGAGCCCGTCGACGATCCCGCCGATCGCGGGCAGCGGGCCCGGGCGTTCGGGCTTGGAGCTGCTCGGCGGCTCGGACTGCGACGGCGGAGCGGTCTCGCTCGGCGGCTCGGCCGGCTGCGTGGTCGGCGCCGGTTCGTCGGCCGGCTGCGTGGTCCGGCTCGGCTCCTCCGGCTGCGAGGTCGCCGCGGGTGCCGAGGTCTTGGCGGTCGGCTTCGGCGCCTTCGCCGTCCCCTGGGCTTCCTCGGTCTGCCGCTCGGCGACCGGCGTCTTGGCGGGCGCCGGGGCCGGGGTTTCGCTGGCGAGCAGCCGCGGTTCCGGCGTCGTGGGAGCCAGGTCCGGCACCGTGGCCGTGATCTGCGGGGCGAGGAACTGCGCGGCGGGCTGGGCGGCGGCCGGCTGCGAAGCCGGCGCGGCCTGCGGCGCGTCGGCGCGGTGGTAGGCGCTGCTGACCGCGATCACGGTGAGGAACACCGCGACCGCGTAGCCGATCACCCGCGGGGGAGTGGCGTGCTGCCACGTCTTGGGTTCCACCCGCCGGTGGCGGCCCCGAGTGCGGGCTCGCGGCAACGACGACTTACCCACTTCTGCCACCCACCTGTCCGGCCGATTGGTCTGTTCGCGGCGTCGCCTTCACCCGAACGAGTGATGGCGGCCGGTCGCACCCTACGTCACCGCCGACCCGCGTGGCCAGCCCCCCGGGCCGGCGGTTCGCAAGATCATCGCTGGTAGGAGGGCCGCACGCGGTGGGTCTGGAAACGGGAACGGCCCCGCCGCGGGGCGAGGCCGGAGTCCACTCTGGATGGTCAGCGGTGGCCGAGCAGGCGGATGTCCCGCCGCAACTGGGCCACCACGTTCTTCAGGCCACGGCTCAGCGAACCCTTGCCGTCCAGCACGTCGGTGAACATGACGACACCCAGGACAAGCACGAGCAACAAGGCAACAACGACGACGAACACGATCACTCACCCCTTCTGCCCATAACATCGATCAGGGGCCGCCTTCGTTACCGGTATCCCCCAGGTGTGTCGTGGGACGCATTTCCGGCCGGGTGCGGGCGCCGCGCCCGGCCGGGCCTAGGATTGCCGCGTCCTCGGATCCGGCCGAATGGACGGCTGGAGACCGGAATCGCGAAGACTAGCCTGGAGAACATGGCGACCAATCGACCCAATCCGGCGCAGTGGGTCTGGTACGCCTTCGGCGGCAGGCTGCCGGACCGGTGCGCGGAATGGGTGCTGCACGACGTCACCTGCTCGACCTGGGTGCTGCGGCACTTCGCCCGCGCCCTGACCCAGCTGGCGCCCTTCTGCCTCCTCGTGCTGATGCCCGGTCCGTTGTGGATCCGGCTGACCTCGATCCTGCTGGGCCTGCTGGTCGGGCTGTTCTACTCGGTCTGCTACATGGGCGAGACCGCCGAACACCGGGCGATCAAGCACGGTTTCCCGCCCGGCGTCGCGCGCGAAACCCGTGAACTGCGCCGCGATGTCAGGCGCGTGGCGAAGCACGGCGTCGGCTACCGCCCGTGGTGGGACTAGCGTCGGATGGGCCAGCTCGACCCGGCGTTGCGCGACGCCGAAATCGCCGCGTACTGGACGGCTCGCGCGGACGCGCCCGCCCCGCGCGAGCCGCTGCCGGGTGACGACCGCGCGGATCTCGTCGTGGTCGGCGGCGGATTCACCGGGCTGTGGGCGGCGATCCTGGCCAAGCGGCGGCGCCCGGACCTCGACGTGCTGCTGCTGGAAGCGCACCGGCTCGGGCACGGCGGCAGCGGCCGCAACGGCGGCTTCGTGTCGGAGTCCCTGACGCACGGCCTCGCCCACGGCAGCTTCTGCTGGCCGGCGGAGAACGACCGATTGGTGCGCCTCGGACGGGAGAACCTCCAAGCGATCGACGAGTTCGTGCGGGACGAGGCGATCGACGCGGATTTCCGGTTGTGCGGCAAGACGAGCGTCGCGACCGAGCCGCACGAGGTCGAGGAGCTCAGCGACGAGGCCGAGCTGTACCGCGAGCACGGGATGGCGGCGCGGTTCCTGGGCGCCGGCGGCATTCGCGCGGACGTGAACTCGCCGACCTACCGGGCGGGCGTGCGCCTGCCGGACGCGGGCGGGCTCGTCGACCCGGCGCGGCTGACCTGGGGGCTTGCCGCGGCGGCGCAGCGGCTGGGGGTGCGCATCCATGAAGGCAGCCCCGTGCGGGCGCTGCGCCGCGACGCCGGGGTCCGGCTGAAGACTCCACAAGGGACTGTGCGGGCTGGCGGCGTCGTGCTCGCGACCAACGCCTTTCCCGCGCCGCTGCGCTCGATCCGTCGGTATGTGCTCCCGATCTGGGATTACGTCCTGGTCACCGAGCCGCTGTCGGCGCAGCGGTGGGACTCGCTGGGATGGCGGGACCGGCAGGGCGTCACCGACAGCGCCAACCGCTTCCACTACTACCGCCCGACGCCGGACGGCCGGATCCTGTGGGGCGGCTACGACGCGGTGTACTACTACGGCGGCCGCACCGATCCGGCCCTGGCCCGGAACGACGCCGCGCACCACGTGCTGGCGCGGCACTTCTTCCGGACCTTTCCCCAGCTGGAGGGGCTGCGCTTCACCCACCGCTGGGGCGGGCCGATCGACTCCACGGTCCGGTTCACCCCGGTCTTCGGCTGCGACCGCGGAGTCGCCCACGCCGTCGGCTACACGGGCCTGGGCGTGGCGGCGTCCCGCTTCGGCGCGCAGACCGCGCTGGACCTGCTGTGGGGAGAGGACACCGAACGCACCCGGCTGCGCATGGTGCGCGACCGGCCCATCCCGTTCCCGCCGGAACCCCTGCGCTGGCCGCTGGTCCAGTACACCCGCCGCGCCCTGGCCAGGGCCGACGAGAACGGCGGGCGGCGCGGTCGCTGGCTGCGCTTCCTCGACGCCCGCGGCATCGGCCTCGGCAGCTGACGGGCCGGCGCACGACACACCGGCGCTTCGCCTTCTCGGGGGAATTCGGGGACGCGGGCCCGGCCCGCTCCGCGGGCGTTCCCCCTAGCCGCGGCGCGTGTCCCGATCTCGCCGTCCTCAGAATGGGAACACTGCGTAACGGCTTGATCATTGCACGTGATGGCCGCTGGTCATACCTTCGATGGACGGGCCGACCGGCTCGTCTTGGTCGCCCTGGCGAACTCCGTCTGCGAGGGCATCAGCGACCGAAGGGGTGCAGCGCAACCATGCCCAACATCGTTCGTGCGGCGCTGGTCCAGGCGAAGTGGACCGGCGACACCGCCTCGATGGTCGACCAGCACGAGGAGCACGCCCGCGCCGCGGCCGGGCAGGGCGCCGGGATCATCGGCTTCCAGGAGGTCTTCAACGCCCCCTACTTCTGCCAGGTGCAGGAGGCGGAGCACTACCGCTGGGCCGAGCCGGTGCCCGAGGGGCCGACCACGCAGCGGATGTGCGCGCTGGCGCGGGAACTCCGCATGGTCGTCGTCGTGCCGGTCTACGAGGTCGACGGACCCGGCTTCTACTACAACACCGCCGCCGTGATCGACGCCGACGGCAGCTACCTCGGCAAGTACCGCAAGCACCACCTGCCGCACCTGCCCGGGTTCTGGGAGAAGTACTACTTCCGGCCCGGCAACCTCGGGTGGCCCGTCTTCGACACCGCCGTCGGCCGGATCGGCGTCTACATCTGCTACGACCGGCACTTCCCGGAGGGCTGGCGGGCGCTCGGGCTGGCCGGCGCGCAGCTGGTCTACAACCCGTCGGCGACCAGCCGCGGGCTTTCCTCCTACCTCTGGAAGCTCGAACAACCCGCCGCGGCGGTGGCCAACGAGTACTTCATCGCGGCGATCAACCGGGTCGGCGTCGAGGAGTACGGCGACAACGACTTCTACGGCACCAGCTACTTCGTCGACCCGTACGGGCAGTTCGTCGGCGAGCCGGCCAGTGGCACCGACGATGAACTCGTGGTGCGGGACCTGGACTTCGACCTGATCGACGAGGTCCGGCAGAAGTGGGCGTTCTACCGCGACCGCCGCCCGGACGCCTACCGACCGCTGACCGAGCCGTGAGAGGAGCGACGATGACGAGCACGCACGCAGAGCTGACCAAGCGGCACCGCGCGGTGCTGCCGGACTGGCTCGCGCTGTACTACGACGAGCCGATCGACGTCGAGCGCGGTGAGGGGCGGCACGTCTGGGACGCCGAGGGGAACCGGTACCTGGACTTCTTCGGCGGCATCCTCACCACGATGACCGCGCACGCGCTGCCCGAGGTGACCGCGGCGGTCGCCGAGCAGGCGGGCCGGATCCTGCACACCTCGACGCTGTACCTGAACCGGCCGATGATCGAGCTCGCCGAGCGGGTCGCGGAGCTCTCGGGCATCGACGACCCGCGGGTGTTCTTCACGACCAGCGGCACCGAGGCCAACGACACCGCGCTGCTGCTGGCCACCGGCTACCGCGCCTCCAACCAGGTGCTGGCGTTGCGCAACAGCTACCACGGCCGGTCGTTCTCGGCGCTGGCGGTGACCGGCAACCGCGGCTGGTCGCCGACCAGCCTGTCGCCGGTGCAGACGGCGTACGTGCACGGCAGCCGCCGGCGCGGCACCCCGTTCGCCGGCCTGCCGGACGCGGAGTTCACCGCTGCGTGCGTGTCCGACCTGGAGGACGTGCTCGGGCAGCTGCACGGCAACGTCGCCTGCCTGATCGCCGAGCCGATCCAGGGCGTCGGCGGTTTCGCCACGCCGCCGGACGGGATGTTCGCCCGCTTCAAGGAGGTGCTCGACAGGCACGGCATCCTGTGGATCAGCGACGAGGTGCAGACCGGGTGGGGGAGGACCGGCGAGCACTTCTGGGGCTGGCAGGCGCACGACGCCAACGGCGCGCCGGACATCGTCACCTTCGCCAAGGGCATCGGCAACGGCCTGTCGGTCGGCGGCGTCATCGCCCGCGCCGAGATCATGAACAGCGTCCGGGCGAACTCGATCTCCACCTTCGGCGGCAGCCCCGTCACCGCGGCCGGGGCGCTGGCCAACCTCGACTACCTCCTCGCCCACGACCTGCAGGGCAACGCGGCGCGCGTCGGCGCCGTGCTGCGCGAGCAGCTCGACGGTGCGCTCGGCCGGATCCCGGGCGTCGTCGACGTGCGCGGCAAGGGCCTGATGATCGGCGTGGAGCTGGCGCACGCCGACGGAACGCCCGCACCGGAGACCGCCACCGAGGTGCTCGAAGAGGCCCGCCGGGGCGGCGTGCTCATCGGCAAGGGCGGCCTGGAGGGCAACGTCCTGCGCATCGCACCGCCGCTGACCCTCACCGAGGCCGAGGCGCGCGAAGGCGGCCGGATCCTGCTGGCGGCACTGGAGAAAGCGAGGCGGTCATGAGCAAGACGATCATCCGAGGTGGCCTGGTGATCACCGCGACCGAGGAGACCCGCGCGGACGTGCTCGTCGACGGCGAGCAGGTCGCCGCGATCGCCGCGCCCGCCATCGCCGAGCAGTGGGTGTCCAATGCGGACACCGTGATCGACGCGTCCGGGCACTACGTCATCCCAGGCGGCGTCGACGGGCACACGCACATGCAGATGCCCTTCGGCGGGACGTTCGCGTCGGACACGTTCGAGACCGGCACCAGGGCCGCCGCGTGGGGCGGCACCACCACGATCGTCGACTTCGCGATCCAGCCGGTCGGCGGCTCGCCGCGCGAGGGCCTGGACGCCTGGCACGCCAAGGCGGACGGGCAGTGCGCGATCGACTACGGCTTCCACATGATCCTCTCCGACGTCGGCGAAGAGGCGCTGAAGGAGATGGACACGCTGGTCGCCGAGGGGATCACCAGCTTCAAGATGTTCATGGCCTATCCCGGCGTGTTCTACAGCGACGACGGGCGGATCCTGCGCGCCATGCAGCAGGCCGCCGACAACGGCGCGCTCACGATGATGCACGCCGAGAACGGCATCGCCATCGACGTCCTCGTGCAGCAGGCGCTCGCCGCCGGGCGCACCGACCCGCGGTTCCACGGGCAGGTCCGGCACCCGCTGCTGGAGGCGGAGGCGACGCACCGGGCGATCCAGCTGTCCAGAGTGGCCGGTGCCCCGCTCTACGTCGTGCACGTCTCGGCCGCGGAGGCCGTCGCCGAGATCACCCGGGCCCGCGACAACGGGCTGAACGTCTTCGGCGAAACCTGCCCGCAGTACCTGTTCCTCACGGTCGACGACCTGGCCAGGCCGGAGTTCGAGGGCGCGAAGTACGTCTGCTCGACACCGCTGCGGCCCGCCGAGCACCAGGCGGACCTGTGGCGGGCGTTGCGCACCAACGACCTCTCGGTGGTGTCCACCGATCACTGCCCGTTCTGCTTCAAGGACCAGAAGGAGCTCGGCCGCGGCGACTTCTCCAAGATCCCCAACGGCATCCCGGGCGTGGAGAACCGCATCGACCTGCTGCACCAGGCCGTCGTGGAGGGGCGCATCAACCGCCGTCGGTGGATCGAACTGGCCTGCGCCACCCCGGCCCGGATGTTCGGCCTGCAGCCGCGCAAGGGCACGATCGCGCCCGGCGCCGATGCCGACATCGTGATCTACGACCCGAGCGCCCAACATGTGCTCTCGGCCGAGACGCACCACATGAACGTCGACTACAACGCCTACGAGGGCAAGCAGATCACCGGCCGGGTCCGCACGGTGCTGTCCCGCGGCGAGGTCGTCGTCGACGACGGCACCTACACCGGCCGGGCCGGGCGCGGCCGGTTCCTGGCCCGAGACACCTGCCAGTACCTGATCTGAACTTCGCCTGCTCGAAGCCGTACCACGACGCACATCAGATTCGACAACGGTTGGGGGAGCGATGGACTTCGGACTGGTCCTGCAGACCGATCCGCCCGCGTGGTCCGTGGTGGACCGGATGCGCCGGGCCGAGCGGCTCGGCTTCAGCCACGGCTGGACCTTCGACTCATGCGTGCTGTGGCAGGAGCCGTTCGTCATCCACAGCCAGATCCTGGCGGCCACCGAACGGCTCGTGGTCGGCCCGATGGTGACCAACCCGGCCACCCGCGACTGGACGGTCACCGCATCGACCTTCGCCACGCTCAACGACATGTTCGGGCCGCGCACGGTGTGCGGCATCGGCCGCGGCGACTCGGCGGTGCGGGTCACCGGTGGGCGGCCGACCACGCTGGCGACGCTCGAACAGGCCATGCGCGTGATCAAGGAGCTGGCCGAGGGCCGCGAGGTGCAGCTGCACGGAACCCCGGTCCGGCTGCCGTGGGTGCGCGACGGCCGGCTGCCGGTCTGGATGGGCGCCTACGGGCCGAAGGCCTTGGAGCTCGTCGGGCGGCAGGCGGACGGCTTCATCCTGCAGCTCGCCGACCCGTACCTGACACGGTGGATGGTCGACCACGTCCGGGAGGCCGCCCGGGATGCCGGGCGCGACCCGGCGTCGATCACCGTGTGCGTGGCCGCCCCGGCCTACGTCGGCGACGACCTCGACCACGCCCGCGAGCAGTGCCGCTGGTTCGGCGGCATGGTCGGCAACCACGTCGCCGACCTCGTCGCCCGCTACGGCGACGCCGCGGCGGCGGTGCCCACCGCGCTCACCGACTACATCAGGGGCAGGGAGGGCTACGACTACTCGCACCACGGCCGCGCCGACAACCCGAGCACCGAGTTCGTGCCGGACGAGATCGTCGACCGGTTCTGCCTGCTCGGGCCCGTCCAGGCGCACGTGGCCAAGCTGCGGGAACTGCGCGATGCGGGGGTCGACCAGTTCGCGATCTACGCCATGCACGACGCACTGGACTCCACTGTGGACGCCTATGGTGATGCCGTCATCCCGGCCATGTCCTGACGGCTCGCGGACCTGCGGCGGTGATCACACGGCCATGGGTTTGTAGAGTTCCGCCGGAAAGTGGCAGCCCCGATCGGCGGGGTGGAACGAGGAGGGCGCCATGCGGCAGGGACTCGGCGCGAAGCTGGGCGTCGGCTGGAAGCTGCACGGGGACGGCAGCACGCCGCGCCCCGGCGAGGCGGTGGCCCCGGACGAGCGGCTTTCCTGGGGACGCACCATCGGGCTCGGTGCCCAGCACGTGGTGGCCATGTTCGGGGCCACCTTCGTCTTCCCGGTGCTGATGGGCCTGGACCCGAACCTGGCGATCATGGTCTCGGGCGTGGCGACCATCCTGTTCCTGCTCATCGTGCAGGGCAAGATCCCCAGCTACCTGGGGAGCAGCGCGTCCTTCGTGGGCGTCGTGACGGTGATCCGGGCCGGCGGTGGGGACAGCTCGACGGTCACCGGCGCGATCCTGGTGCTCGGCCTGGTGCTGTCCGTGGTCGGGGTGATCATCCACTTCGTCGGCCCGCAGGTGGTGCACAAGGTGCTGCCGCCCGCGGTCTCCGGCGCGGTGGTGATGCTGATCGGCTTCAACCTCGCCCCGGTGGTCGCCGAGTCGTACTGGCCGCAGGACCAGTGGATCGCGCTGATCACGATGGCCGTGGTGCTCGGCTGCAGCGTGCTGCTGCGCGGGTTCTGGTCCCGCATCGCGGTGCTGATCGGACTGGTCGTCGGCTACGTCCTGTCGTGGCTGTTCGACCTGGGCTTCGGACCGATCACCGCGCCTAACGCCATCGGTGAGGTCAGCACGCACCTCCGGCTCGACCTCAGCGGCGTCGCCGACGCCAGCTGGTTCGGCCTGCCGACGCTGCACGCGCCGTCGTTCGACGGGGCGGCGATCCTCGTCGTGCTGCCCGTGGTGATCGCGCTGATCGCGGAGAACACCGGGCACGTCAAGGCCGTCGAGGAGATGACCGGCACCAAGCTGGACGGCAGCCTCGGGCGGGCGATCTTCGCCGACGGCTTCGCCAGCACCCTCTCCAGCGCGGTCGGCGGCCCGCCCACGACCACCTACGCCGAGAACATCGGCGTCATGGCCGCCACCCGGGTGTACTCCACGGCGGCTTACTGGGTGGCCGCGATCGTGGCGATCCTGTTCGGGTTGTGCCCCAAGTTCGGCGAGGTGATCGCCGCGACTCCCGGCGGCGTGCTCGGCGGCATCACCGTCGTGCTCTACGGCATGATCGGCCTGCTGGGCGCGAAGATCTGGACGGAGAACCGCGTCGACTTCGGCGACCCGGTCAACCTGATGCCGCTGGCCGCCGGGCTGGTGGCCGGCATCGGCGGGGTGTCGCTGCAGATCACGCCGCAGTTCAGCCTCAGCGGCATCGCGCTGGGCACCATCGTGACGCTGCTCGGCTACCACGTGCTGCGCTGGCTGGTGCCCGCCCGAAGGTGAGGTGCTTCGCCGCTGATCGTCAGTGCGGCGGCGGCCGGCAGGTCGTAGGTTCGCAGACGACGACCGGTGTCGAGGAGGCCGCCATGCTGCGTCCTGTGCACTTCGAGATCCACGCGGGAGACGTGGATCGCGCCCGCGCGTTCTACTCGGCCGTGTTCGGCTGGCGGTTCCAGCAGTGGGGCGACGAGCAGTACTGGCTGATCTTCACGGGCGAGGGCCCGGGCATCGACGGCGGCCTGCTGCCCCGCAAGGGCACCGAGCCCTCCGACGAGACGCCGATCGCGGCGTTCGCGACGACCATGGAGGTGGCGGACGTCGACGCCATGCTGTCGATCGTGGAGTCCGCAGGTGGCCGGGTGGCGATGCCGCGGACCGCGCTGACCGGCATGGGCTGGGTGGCCTACTGCCGGGACACCGAGGGCAACGTCTTCGGCATGTTCCAGGCCGACGACCTGGCGAGCTGACCAGGGCGGCGAGCCGCGCCGGTCAGACGGTCTGCTCGTCGGCCGCTGGTGCGTTGTGCCGCGCCAGGGCGATGTCGGCGATGGTCACCGGCCTGCCGGGCAGCGGCGTGCCCGGGCGGGCCTGCAAGCCGTCGAGCATCAGCGTGAGGTAGCGGGCCGAGGCGTCCGGGCGGACGTCGTCCGGGGCGATGTGCACGCCCTGGAGCACGATCGACAGGATCATGCCGAGGTCGCCGCCGCTGACGTCCGGCCGCATCGAACCGTTCGCCTGCGCGGCGCGCACCATCCCGTCGAGGATCGTCAGCAGTTCTTCGCGCGCCTGCTCGACCTCCGGATCGGCGGCCAGGATCGCCCTGGCCCGCTGGGACAGCATCGAGAACCGGACGACCGTGCGCAGGTTGGCGGCGCGCAGCAGGAAGTCGCAGAGCGCGCGCCACGGGTCGGATTCGCGGTCGCCGATCGCCCGGGCCTCGTCCAGGACCTGCTGGAACGCGTCGCGGCCGATGGCGCCGAGCAGCGATTCGCGGTCCGGGAAGCGGCGGTACAGGGTGCCGATCCCGACACCGGCGGCGCGGGCGATCTCCTCCATCGGGACCTCGGTGCCGTGCTCGGTGAAGACGGCCCGCGCCGCAGCGATGATCCGGTCCCGGTTGCGGCGGGCATCGGCCCGCAGCCGTGGCGTGGCGTCGGTCGTCATGGTCCTCACTCACGTGCTGTGCGTCGGGTGGGCGGATTGTCGCATGTTCCGAGTCGAAAGTAGGTGGACGAATTTCTTCCGCTTCGCTATAACCGGAAGAGCATCATCCAGTTGTTCGCTGAGTGATCAGGGAGTCACGATGTCCGAGCAAGCCGTTGACCCGGCGGCCTACCCGAAAATCCGCACCTGCCCGTTCGCGTCCGCACCGGAGTACGCCGAACTGCGCGCCGAAGCACCGATCAGCAAGGTCCCGATGGCAGGCGGCGGCACCGCCTGGCTGGTGACCCGGCACGAACACGTCCGCCAGGTGCTCGGCGATTCGCGGATGAGCTCCGACCGGCGCCGCCCCGGATTTCCGCTGCTCTCGGTCGGCCAGCAGGCCACCGTCGGCAACGTGGCCCCGTCGCTGATCGGGATGGACGGGGCTGAGCACGCCGCCGCCCGGCGCGCGGTGCTCGGCGAGTTCACCGTGCGGCGGATCGAGGCGATGCGACCGCGCATCCAGCAGATCGTCGACGACTGCATCGACGAGATGCTCGCCGCGCCCCGCCCGGTCGACCTGGTGCGGGTGCTGTCGCTGCCGGTGCCGTCGCTGGTCATTTGTGAGCTGCTGGGCGTGCCTTACGCCGACCACGACTTCTTCCAGGCGCGCACCGGCCTGATCCTGCGCAAGACCACGCCCGTCGAGCAGCGCATCGCCGCGGTCGAGGAGATCCAGGCGTACCTGGACGAGCTGGTGACGGGAAAGGAGCGGGAGGCCACCGACGACCTGATCGGCAGGCAGATCCGCAAGCAGCGCGAAGCCGGTGAGGTCGACCACGATGCGCTCGTGCGGATGGCGCTCCTGCTGCTGGTCGCCGGGCACGAGACGACCGCGAACATGATCTCGCTGGGCGTCCTGGCGCTGCTGGAGAACCCCGACCAGCTGGCGGAGATCGTCGCGGCCCCGGCCAAGACCCCGACCGCCGTCGAGGAACTGCTGCGCTACTTCACCATCGTCGAGGCGGCGACCTCGCGAACCGTGACGGAGGACGTCGAGATCGGCGGTGTGGTGATCCCGGAGGGGGAGGGCGTCGTCGCGCTGGGCAGTTCGGCCAACCGCGACCCCGAGGCCTTCGACCAGCCCGACGAGCTGGACCTCGCCCGCAACGCCCGCGGGCACGTCGCGTTCGGCTTCGGCCCGCACCAGTGCCTGGGGCAGAACCTGGCGCGGCTGGAGCTGCAGATCGTCTTCGACACGCTGTTCCGGCGGCTGCCCGGGCTGCGGCTGGCCGTCCCCGTCGACGACCTCCCGTTCAAGTCCGACGCGAACATCTTCGGGATCTACGAGATGCCCGTGACCTGGTGAGAGGAGTGATCATGCGGATCGAGGCGGACCTGGACCGCTGCGTCGGGGCGGGCCAGTGCGTGCTGACGGAACCGGCGCTGTTCGACCAGAACGACGAGGACGGCCGGGTGGTGCTGCTGGCGGCCGAGGTGGACGACGGCGACGCTGGCTTGGCCGCGGCGGCCCGGGAGGCGGTGCACGTCTGCCCGTCGGGCGCACTGTCGCTGGTCGGCGACCGGTAGTCGCGGCGTGAAGCGGCGCCACCTCCCCCTCTCCTGGAGATGGCGCCGCCGGCGTGGTTGAGCCGCCACAGCGCAGCTTGCTGGCTGTGGCGGGCCGGTTGCAGGGCATTAGGTCCCTGGACAGGACCGATTAAGGTTTTCTTGATCTTTCCCGCACCAAGTCGGTGATTTCCCGGGCTGCCGCGCGGCCGGCGCGGTTGGCCCCGATGGTGCTGGCCGACGGCCCGTAGCCGACGAGGTGCAGCCGGGGCTCGGCGACCGCGCGGGTCCCGGCCACCCGGATGCCGCCGCCCGGTCCGCGCAGGTGCAGCGGCGCGAGGTGGGCGATGACCGGCCGGAAGCCGGTGGCCCAGAGGATCACGTCCGCGCGCTGCGACCGCCCGTCGGCCCATTCGACGCCGTCGGCGGTGATCCGCTCGAACATCGGCAGCCGGTTCAGCACGCCCCGGTCCCGCGCGGCCTGCACGGCCGGGGTGTTCGGGAGCCCGGTCGCGCTGACGACGCTGCCCGGCGGCAGGCCGAGCCGGACGCGGCGCTCGACCTCGGCGACCGCGGCCCGCCCGTCGACCGGCGTGAACTCGGCGTCGGTGAACTCCGGCGGCCGCCGGGTCACCCAGGTCGTCTCGGTGACGTCGGCGATCTCCAGCAGGTGTTCCACCGCGGAGATCCCGCCGCCGACCACGATCACGCGCCGGCCGCGGAACTCCTCGGGGCCGCGGTAGTCGGCGGTGTGCAGCTGGCGGCCGGCGAACGAGTTCTGCCCGGGGTAGTGCGGCCAGAACGGGTTCTCCCAGGTGCCGGTGGCGTTGAGGACCGCTCGGGCGGCCCAGGTTCCCGCCGAGCTGTCCACCAGCAGCCGTTCGCCGCCGTCGCGCACCGCGTCGACCTTGACCGGCCGCAGCACCGGGAGCTCCTGCTCGTACTCGTAGCGCCCGAAGTACTCCGGGACGACCTCGGCGGCGGGGCGGGCACCGTCGGTTTCGCGCAGCGGGCTGCCCGGCAGGTCGTGGATGCCGTGCACGCTGCCGAGACGCAGTGACGGCCAGCGGTGCCGCCACGCGCCGCCGGGCCCGTCGCCGTGGTCGAGCACCACGTGGTCGATGCCCGCTCGCTGCAGGTGGTACGAGCCGGTCAGGCCTGCCTGGCCGGCCCCGATCACCACGACGTCGATGTCCTCCACACCCTGCGGAACAGCCGCCGCGGCGGATTCTTCCCGTGCGGGAGGTGGTCTGTGCCACTGCCCGCGGAGTTGTTCGGATAGGCCAAGAGAGTGCGACGGAAGACACCCGTGGGGTGGCTTTAATCCCGCTCGAACAAAGCCCTACGATTGATTCCGTAAGCAGTGGTTCCCCAAACCTTCTTCCGTTCGTCCTGCCCTTTGCCGGGCGGTGCCTCGCGCGCGTGCGGAAGACGGGGAGGTTTGCAGAAGGGAGGCAAGAAGTGACAACGGTGTGGGTGGCCCTGGCGGCCGAGTCGGTTGTACTGCTGGCGGTGGCGGGAGCGATGACCAAGTGGGCGTGGCGGCTGCAGCCGGGCACCCCGGACCAGGTGATCGAGCCGGTCGGCCCCGCGGCCGAGCGCATCGCCTGAGCAAGCGCGCGGCGGGTTCGCTTCCACGACGGGAACGGGCCCGCATACCTCGAACCGGCCATGGCGGCGAATTCAATCGTCGCCCGGCCGGTTTTCGTTAC
The DNA here is from genome assembly GCF_900106995.1 of Saccharopolyspora shandongensis. GTDB lineage: Bacteria > Actinomycetota > Actinomycetes > Mycobacteriales > Pseudonocardiaceae > Saccharopolyspora > Saccharopolyspora shandongensis. The sequence goes on along the minus strand of NZ_FNOK01000019.1, from coordinate 111,687 downwards.
CCAATTCCAGGTGCATTTTTCGCATTGACCGCATCGCGTTCATTCCGCGTTTAATTCGGACTCGGTTGTTTGCAAAGGTAACTAGCGCCGCGGGTGTCCCGGGCGCGCGGTGATCGACATGTGATGCAGCACATGCGGGTCGCGGCGGGTGTGGCGCCCGATAGGGTGGGCCGAACGAGGTCAGCACGCCGATCGGGAAGGGCATCCGTGAGTCCAGTCGAACAGTCCAGTGGTCCACAGCCGGGTGGTCCGGTGCTGCCCCGTTCGGGCTCCGGATCGGTGCTGACCCACTACCGGACGTTCATCGAACGCGCGGTCCGCAAGCCGAACCTGGTCGGCGCGGTCGCGCCCAGCTCGCCGAACCTGGCTCGCGAGATGGCGGCCGTGGTGCCGACCTCCGGCAACCCGGTGGTCGTGGAGCTCGGGCCTGGCACCGGGGCGCTCAGCGGCGCGATCGCCGAGCGGCTGCCCGCGGGCGGGCGGCAGGTGGCGATCGAACTGGACGCCGGGATGGTCGAGTACCTGGGCTCCGAACTGCCGTGGCTGGAGGTAATCCAGGGCGACGCGGCACGCCTCGGGGACCTGCTCGCCGACGCCGGTATCGACAAGGTGGACGCGGTGGTCAGCGGCCTGCCGTGGTCGATCTTCCCGGCGAAGCTGCAGCACGACATCCTGGGTCAGGTCGGCGCGGTCCTCGCGCCTGGCGGCGCCTTCACGACCTTCGCCTACGTGCACGCGCTGGGCATGGCCGGCGCGCGGCAGTTCCGCCGCCGCCTGGACCTGAGCTTCGACGAGGTGCTGACCTCGCGCACGGTGTGGCGCAACGTCCCGCCGGCCCGCATCTACGTCTGCCGCCGCCCCCGCCGGCTCTGAGCGCCGGGTCGCGCCCGGCGACTGCCGGTAGGGAGTGGTCCGGCATGGCGCGGCCGAAGCGGCGCCGGAAGGTTGCCGGGCTGCCCGAGCTCGTCCGTCGCGGCTGAATCCGCAATGCCGACAATGGAATCCTCGCGCATGAGGCGAACGCGGAGATCCAGCCGGGCCGGACTGGCCGGCACGTCGCCGAGTCCCGTGCTGTGAGTGGAGTGAACGGACCGTTTGTCGCGTCTAGCGCGGTGAGCGGTCCGTTCGCTTGATGTGGCCGCCTATTGACCTGAGCGCGGGGTCGGCCGCTGGGCTACATTTAGTCACGAATCTTGACTATCAATCTTCGTGACGGAGTTTCGATGCGGCTTTCCCTCGACGCCGGCCCGGCGTCGGTCGAACTGGAGACCGGCAGTTGCGCGGTCCTGGTGATCGACATGCAGAACGATTTCGCGGCGCCGGGCGGCATGGTCGACCGGGCGGGGCTGGACATCGGCCCGGTCCGGGACACCATCGAGCCGATCTCCCGGGTCACCGCCGCCGCGCGGGCCGCCTCGATGCCGGTCATCTACCTGCAGCACGGCTACCGGCCCGACCTGTCCGACCTCGGGGCACCGGGATCGAAGAACCGGCTCATCCACGAGGCGGTCGGCGTGGGCGACCGGATCACGACGCCCGCCGGCGGGGAAGGGCGGGCGCTGGTGCTGGGCACCTGGAACACCGAGATCCTGCCGGAACTCGCGCCCGGGCTCGACGACGTGGTGCTGCCGAAGAACCGCTACAGCGGCTTCTACGACACCGATCTGGACGCGACCCTGCGGCGGCTCGGAACCACGTCGCTGATCGTCACCGGCTGCACGACCAGCGTCTGCGTGGAGTCGACGATCCGGGACGCGTTCTTCCGGGACTACCTGCCGGTGCTCCTCGCGGACTGCGCCAGTGAGCCGCTGGGTCGGGCCAACCACGAGGCGTCGCTGGCGGTCATCGAGCACAACCTCGGCTGGGTGTCGGACTCGAAGTCCTTGCTCGCCGCCCTCACGCCCGTTCCGTGATGGTCCGCAGGGATTCCTTGAACTCGCGGTAGCGGGGCTCGGTGATCGCTTCGGCGTGCCGCCGCTCGATCGCGGCGATGATCCGGTCCGCGGTGCGCTGCTCGGCCAGCCCGCGTTCGGTCGGCACCACCAGCTTCGCCCGCCGGTCGGCGGGATCCGGCTTGCGCTCGACGTAGCCGAGCTCTGCCAGCTCGTCGACGATGGTGCCGATCACCTGTTTGTGCTGCCCCGAGAGCTGCGCCAGCTCGCTGGCGCGGACGCCGGCCGGATCCAGGTAGGCCAGCACGGCGCCGTGGCGCGGGGTGAGGTCGGCGAATCCCCGCTCGGCCAGCGCGTCGAACAGTTCCCGCTGCAGGGCGAGCAGCAGCCGCGCGCTCAGGGCCGCCAGATCGGGATCCGACGTCATCCGCTCGACCCGACGGTTGCGCTGCACTGCCACCTCGCCAGCCGTCGTCGGTCAGGACGCCCGCCAGTTTACGGGGCTCCCCAACGGGAACGGGCCCGGTGCGCTTGTGGCGCACCGGGCCCGTTCGGTAGTGCCCGCCGGATTGGCAGGGGATCAGGAGCGGATCATCTTGCGCAGCACGTACTGCAGGATGCCGCCGTTGCGGTAGTAGTCCGCCTCACCGGGGGTGTCGATTCGGACCTTGGCGTCGAACTCCACAGTGGAGCCGTCGGCCTTGGTCGCGGTCACCTTCACCGTCTGCGGCGTCTCGCCCTCGTTGAGCTTGGTGATGCCCGCGAAGTCGAAGGTCTCCGTGCCGTCCAGGCCCAGCGACTTGGCCGTCTGGCCCGCCGGGAACTGCAGTGGGATGACGCCCATGCCGATCAGGTTCGAGCGGTGGATGCGCTCGAAGGACTCGGCGATGACGGCGCGGACGCCCAGCAACCGGGTGCCCTTGGCCGCCCAGTCGCGCGACGAACCGGAGCCGTACTCCTTGCCGCCGAGCACCACCAGCGGGATGTCCTGGGCGGCGTAGTTCTGCGCGGCGTCGTAGATGAACGCCTGCGGGGCGCCGTCCTGGGTGAAGTCCCGGGTGTAGCCGCCCTGCACGTCGTCCAACAGCAGGTTGCGCAGCCGGATGTTGGCGAAGGTGCCCCGGATCATCACCTCGTGGTTGCCGCGGCGGGAACCGTAGGAGTTGAAGTCCTTGCGGTCGATGCCGTGGTCGGTGAGGTACTTGCCCGCGGGCGAGTCCGGCTTGATCGCACCGGCCGGCGAGATGTGGTCGGTGGTGACCGAGTCGCCGAGCAGCGCGAGCACGCGGGCACCGGAGATGTCGGTGACCGGCGCCGGCTCCATCGCCATGCCCTCGAAGTACGGGGGCTTGCGCACGTAGGTGGAGTCCGCGGCCCAGTCGAAGGTCTGACCCTCCGGAGTGGGCAGCGACCGCCAGCGCTCGTCACCCTTGAAGACGTCCTCGTAGGACTTGGTGAACATCTCGTTGGTGATCGCCGAGTCGATGGTGTCCTGGACCTCCTTCGGCGACGGCCAGAGGTCGCGGAGGAAGACCGGCTTGCCCTCGGTGTCGGTGCCCAGCGGGTCGTTCTCGAAGTCGAAGTCCATCGAGCCCGCGAGCGCGTAGGCGATGACCAGCGGCGGCGAGGCCAGGTAGTTCATCTTGACGTCGGGGTTGATCCGGCCCTCGAAGTTCCGGTTGCCCGACAGCACCGAGACGACCGACAGGTCGTTGTCCTGCACGGCGGCGGAGATGTCCTCCGGCAGCGGGCCGGAGTTGCCGATGCAGGTGGTGCAGCCGTAGCCGACCAGGTGGAAGCCGAGCTTCTCCAGGTATGGCCAGAGCCCGGCCTTCTCGTAGTAGTCGGTGACGACCTGCGAACCCGGGGCCATCGAGGTCTTCACCCACGGCTTGCGGGTCAGGCCCTTGTCCACGGCGTTGCGGGCCAGCAGCGCCGCGCCCAGCATCACCGACGGGTTGGAGGTGTTGGTGCAGGAGGTGATCGAGGCGATCACCACGGCGCCGTGGTCCAGCTCGAACTCGCCGAGCTCGTCGGAGGACACCTTGACCGGCTTGGAGATCCGGCCGTGGGAGCCGTTGGCGGCCGAGACGGCGGCCGGTGCGGACTCGTGGTGGGTGACCGCCGGGGCGTCGCTGGCCGGGAAGGACTCCTCACCGGCCTCGTCCACGGCCCGGTCGTCGGCGGTCTCGACCTTGGCGTAGTCGGTCAGCGCGGTGCGGAACGACTGCTTGGCCTCGGACACCACGATCCGGTCCTGCGGGCGCTTCGGGCCGGCGATGGACGGGACCACGGTGGACAGGTCGAGTTCCAGGTACTCGGAGAACTCCGGCTCGTGGCTCGGGTCGTGCCACAGGCCCTGCTCCTTGGCGTAGGCCTCGACCAGCGCGACCTGCTCGGCCGGGCGGCCGGTGAGCTTGAGGTAGCGGACGGTCTCGTCGTCGATCGGGAAGATCGCCGCGGTGGAGCCGAACTCCGGGCTCATGTTGCCGATGGTGGCGCGGTTGGCCAGCGGCACCGAGGCCACGCCGGAGCCGTAGAACTCGACGAACTTGCCGACGACGCCGTGCTTGCGCAGCATCTCGGTGATCGTCAGCACCACGTCGGTGGCGGTGGCGCCGGCCGGGATCTCGCCGGTGAGCTTGAAGCCGACGACGCGCGGGATGAGCATCGACACCGGCTGGCCGAGCATCGCGGCCTCGGCCTCGATGCCGCCGACGCCCCAGCCCAGCACGCCCAGGCCGTTGACCATGGTGGTGTGCGAGTCGGTGCCGACGCAGCTGTCCGGGTAGGCCTGGCCGTTGCGGGACATCACGGTGCGGGCCAGGTGCTCGATGTTGACCTGGTGCACGATGCCGGTGCCCGGCGGGACGACCTTGAACTCGTCGAAGGCGCCCTGGCCCCAGCGCAGGAACTGGTAGCGCTCCTTGTTGCGGCCATACTCGAACTCGACGTTGCGCTCGAAGGCGTCCGGCCTGCCGAACACGTCGATGATCACCGAGTGGTCGATCACCAGCTCGGCCGGGGCCAGCGGGTTGACCTTGGAGGTGTCGCCGCCGAGGTCGGCCACCGCCTCGCGCATGGTGGCCAGGTCGACCACGCAGGGCACGCCGGTGAAGTCCTGCATGATCACGCGGGCCGGCGTGAACTGGATCTCGGTGGCCGGCTCGGCCTTGGCGTCCCAGTTGGCGAGGGCTCGCACGTGGTCGGCGGTGATGTTCGCGCCGTCCTCGGTGCGCAGCAGGTTTTCCAGGAGGATCTTGAGGCTGTAGGGCAGCCGCTGCGCGCCGTCGACCGCGCTGAGCCGGAACACCTCGTAAGAGGCGTCACCGACGTTCAGCGTGCCGCGGGCGCCGAAGCTGTCCTTGCTCGCAGGTGCAGTCACGTTCAACTCCATCTCGCGACGGGCGCAAGTTCGGGAACGATTGCGAGTCTCGCGCACGTCAGCAGAGCATGCGCGGGGACCCGCTCTCTTCGGTGCTAACAGTACGCTTGTCCTGTATTCGCCCTCAACTAAGGGTCGGCAAACTCTCGATCACATGTACCGGGGTGTGCAAAACCGCCGTTTTTCCGGCCTTCCCAGTGAGTGGGACGGAAGTACCGAAAGCGGGTGCCGGGGCGTCGGAGCGGCGTGCTTCGATTGGCGCATGCGCAACCTGACCGACAACGCGAAGTCCGCCGGTGTGGCGGTCGCGATCGTCTCCGCGTTCTGCTTCGGCGGATCCGGGCCGTTCGCCAAGCCGCTGATCACCGCGGGGTTCACCCCGCTCCAGGTGGCTTGGCTGCGGTTGGCCGGTGGCGCGCTGCTGATGCTGCCGTTCGTGATCCGCTACGCGCCCGCGGTGCGCCGCGCGCCGAAGCTGCTCACCGGGTACGGGTTGTTCGCCATCGCCGGGGTACAGGTCTTCTACTTCGCCTCGATCGCCCGGGTGCCGGTCGGGGTGGCGCTGCTGATCGAGTTCCTCGGCCCGGTGATGGTGCTGGGCTGGATCCGGTTCGTCCGCCGCAAGCCGGTGACCCGCTCGGCGGCCATCGGCGTGGCGATCGCGATGGTCGGCCTGGCGTGCGTGGTGGAGCTGTGGTCCGGGCTGAGCTTCGACCCGATCGGCCTGCTGCTGGCGCTGGGCGCGGCGGGCTGCCAGGCCACCTACTTCCTGCTGTCCGACAGCGGGCCGGAGGTCAACCCGTTCGCCCTCGCCGGCTTCGGGCTGCTGCTCGGCGCCGCGGTCGTCACGCTGCTCGCGCAGCCGTGGGAGCTGGACTGGGCGCTGCTGCTGGGGCAGGTCGAGCTGGCCGGGTACCAGTTCCCGGCGCTGCTCGCGGTCGGCTGGATCGTCGTGCTGAGCACGGTCCTGGCTTACCTGACCGGGATCGTCGCGGTGCGCCGCCTCTCGCCGCAGGTGGCCGGGGCGGTCGCGTTCCTGGAGCCGGTGGTCGCCACGGTGCTGGCGTGGGCGCTGCTGGCCGAGGCGCTGGGCCCGATCCAGCTGGTCGGCGGGGCGCTGATCCTCGTCGGTGCCTTCGTCGCGCAGCGCGCGGCACCGGCGAAGACCCAGTCCGCCGAGCTGGCCGGGGTGTAGGTCAGGCGGTGCGGATGGCCGACCTCACCAGGTGGATCAGCAGGGTCTCGATGAGTGCGATGGCCACGCCGGTCAGGACGGTGGTGAGGAACTGGGGCATCTGTCTGCTTTCTCCCGCGTTGCTGCGTCGTTACGAACCGAATGTGCGCCAACCGGGTTAGCCGCCGTTGCGCGGGAGGTGAAGCGCAGGTGAATCGAGACAGAACAGTGCAGGTCAGACGCTGTTCGGCGACCACTTCTGCCACAGCAGCACCGCCAGCGTCGCCGCGACCGAGGTGCCGAGCGCGATGAGCCAGTGGTGCGGCAGGAGCGGGCTGCTGCCGAAGAACTGGCTGACACCGGGGACCTGCACCAGCCCGACGAGGACCAGCGCCGACCCCACGCCGGCGACGAGGACCAGCGGCGTGCGGCCGCGGACCGCGAGCGTCTGCGCCAGCTGCGCGGCGACCAGCGCGACCAGACCGGTGGTGCGGGCCTGGGCCGCGGTGGACAGCGGCCTGGCCAGCATCCAGGCGAGCCCGGCAGCTCCGGCGGTGGCGGCCGCGCGGGCGGAGACGTCGCGCGCCAGCGCCGAGCCGAGCGAGGCCTCCGGGCCTTCCGCGAGCAGCTTCTCCGGGGTGGCGTGCGGTGGCGGGCGCACCGCGATCGCGATCGCCGGCATGATGTCGGTGAGCAGGTTGACCACCAGCAGTTGCCGGGCGTTGAGCGAGGCGCCGGCGCTGACCAGGCCGGTGCCCAGCGCGTAGCCGATCTCGCCGAGGTTGCCGCCGAGCAGGATCGACAGCGCGTCGCGCACCGAGGTCCACATCGCGCGCCCCTCCACGATGCCGTCCGTCAGCGTCTCGATGCGGTCGTCGGAGACGACGAGGTCGGCCGCCTGCCGGGCCGCCGGGGTGGCGCGGGACCCGAACGCGATGCCCACCTGTGCCAGGTTGATCGCCGGGACGTCGTTCGCGCCGTCGCCGGTCATCGCCACGACCCGGCCGCCGGCCCGCAGCCGGCGCACGATGCGCGCCTTCTGCGCCGGGCTGACCCTGGCGAACACGGAGACCTTCGGCAGCTCGCCCGCGAGCTGCTCGTCGTCGAGCTGATCGAGCTCCGCGCCGGTGAGCACCCGCTTGTCGCCGAGCATGCCGAGTTCGACCGCGATGGCCTCGGCGGTGCTGGGGTGATCTCCGGTGATCATGATCACGTCCACGCCTGCTCCGCCCAGCTGCGCGACCGCGTCGGCGGCGGTCGGGTGCACCGGATCGGCCAGGCCCAGCAGCCCGACGAACTCGAGTCCGTCCACATCGGACTCGGTGAGATCGGTGCCCGCCGGGACGGCGCGCTCGGCCACGGCCAGCAACCGGTAGCCGCGCAGCGCCAGGCGCTCGATCTCCGCTTCCACGTCGGCGCGGGCCTCGGCGTCGAACGCCCCGCGATCTCGCCAGCCGGTGCACCGGTCGAGCACGACCTCGGGCGCCCCCTTCACCGACATCAGGTCGCGGGTTCGCACCGCGTGGAAGCCGCGCGAGGGCTCGAACGGCAACTCGGCCAGCACAGCGCCATCCGCCGCGACGCCCGCCGCGCGGGCGCCGTCGAGCACCGCCCGGTCGGTGAGGTGCGGCAGCGGGTGCTGGTCGTGCGGGCGGGGCGTGGCCCGCACGCCCGCGGCCACGATCTCCCGGTGTCCGTCGTCGAGGTCCTCAGTGGACTGGCCGGTGCGGCCGTCGGACACCTGGCGCAGCGTGATCCGCCCCTGGGTGAGGGTGCCGGTCTTGTCGAAGCACAGCGCGTCGACGCGGCCCAAGGCCTCGATCGTCGCCGGACTGCGCACCAGGACGCCGCGCTTGGACAGGCGGCGCGCCGAGGCGAGCTCGGCGAGGGTGGCGACGAACGGCAATCCCTCCGGGACCGCCGCCACCGCCAGGCCGACCGAGCGCGCGACGGTCTGGCCCAGCGGGATGCCGCGCACCAGATCGGCGAGGAACAGCACGACGCCGGCGCCCACCGAGATCGGCAGCACCCGCTTGGTCAGCTCGCCGAGCCTGGCCTCGACGCCGCCGTCGTGCTCCGCCGTGGTGCCCTGCGCGGTGCGCCCGAGCTCGGTGGACGTGCCGACGGCCACGACGATCCCGGTGCCGGCGCCGCTGGCGATGGCCGTGCCCTGGTAGAGCATGCACGCGCGGTCGGCGACCGCGGGCGCGGTCGTGGCCTCGATTTCCTTGGCGACCAACTGGGATTCGCCGGTGAGGCTGGACTCGTCGACCTCCAGGGCCTCGACCGCCAGCAACCGGCAGTCCGCAGGCACCCCGTCGCCGGCCCGCAGCTCGATCACGTCGCCGGGCACCAACTGGTCGGCGGGCACCAGCTGCGCGACCCCGTCGCGCCGCCGCCGCGCGGGCATCTGGCCGGCTTCGAGCAGCCGCGTCAGCTCGCGGTCGGTCGCGACCCGCTGAACGCCGTCGACCAGCGCGCTCGCCAGCAGCACGCCGCCGATCAGCGCGGCGTCGATGATCGATCCCAGGCCCGCCGAGATGACCGCGCCCGCCCCGAGCACCGGGGTGATCGGGGTGATCAGGCCTTCCACGGTGGCTCCGGCCACGGTCGGCGGGACCCGGTCGCCGTCGTGCGGCCGGTGCCGGGAATCGGCGATCGACTCGCTGAGCCCCCGTTCGGAACTGGACAACGCGGACAGCACCGCGGGCGGCGGCATCGCGTGCCACGGGGTGCGTTCCTGCGGGACCGGGGGAGCGCGGTTCGCCGCGGACATCCCGGCCCAGGTGCCGGTGACGTAGGCGGCCAGCGTCGCGGCGTGCACCGGCATCGAGGCCCGGGCGGGCGCGCCGAGCGCCGGGCCGAACGCCGCGAACAGCGCCGCGATGCACGATCCGGCCACTGACAGCACCGCGGCGTGCCGGCTGGCGCGGCGAGCGCTTTCGGTCGCGGCCAGCAGCATGTGGGCCACATCTGCCCTCGGGCACAGCACATCGGCGCCCCACAGCTGGGTGACCATTGTGGACAGTCCGATGCCGACGTCCGCGGCGGCCAGCGCGGAGTGCGCGCGGTCGGACACGACGGCCACGACGGCACCGTCGGTCTGCAGCCGCCGCACCGAGCGGGCCAGGTTGTTGCCGCCGGCGACGAGCCGATCCAGCGGCAACCGCTGGTCCAGCCGGCTGCCGATCCCGGCCACCACCGCCGATCCGTTGGCGCGCGCGGCTTCCACCAGCGCCTCGGCCAGCGGATCGAGTTCGTCGGAGACGCTCACCAGGGCGACCATCGTGGCGCCCCGGTTCAGCGCCAGAACCGTTGCGCCGCGCGAGGATTCGGCCTCGACGACGTCACGTGCGGCATCTGGGACGTCGTCCGGGAGCGGCGCGGTCGACCACTCGCCGCGAACCCGCTCGGTCAGCGGGTCCCGGGGATCGACGAGTTCGCCGGCGCGGGCGAACAGCTCCGCGGCATCGGCTTCGGGATCCAGCGGGATCACGGCGTCCAGGACCCGGCGACCGGTGAGCAGGACCGGCGCGTCGAACACGACGGTGTCGACCCGGTCCAGCCGGCGCAAAGCGTCGGGTTCCAGCACGAGCCCGCCGCGCGCCGAGATCGCGGTGGTCAGGTGGGTGGCGAAGGCCTCGCGACCGGCCTTCGAGGGACGCGGCACACCGGCCAGCAGCGCCGCGAGGGCGCGCTGCGGGTTGCGCGACCCGGCGAGGACGATGCCGTACCCGGCCAGCGCCATGCCGCCGGAGACGCCCGCGACCCGCTCCACCGGCCCGTCCGGGATCGGGAGCGGGCGGGCGGTGACCTCCACCGGATCGCAGCGGTGCGAGACCTGCTCCCAACGCTCCCAGGCCAGGTTCCGCGCGATCGCCTCGCGGGACGCGCAGAACCTCCCGCACATGTCGGTGAGCACGCCCAGCGGGCGGCGAGCCAGGCCGTGCGTGATGGCGCCGCCCAGCGCCAGCGTGGTGTCGACCGGGGCGCGGCCGAGCTTGCGCTCCAAGCCTCCGCGCATCCACGGCACCGAGTCCACCAGCGACACCACGGCCGGAACCAGCGGGGAAACGGCCCGCACCGGCAGCAACGCGCCGACCGCGGAGTAGCCGAGCCCGGCCACGCCCGCGAGCAGGGCGCCCACGTCGCGGAGCACGGCTTCGGCGTTTCCCGGGTGCGCCGCGCTGCGCGGCGACATCGGCTCGTCGTCCAAGCCGTGCTCAACCTCGGTTTCCGCGATCATGCGGGCGAGCGCCGCGATGTTCACGATCTCCGGATCGTGCGTGACCACGACCCGGCCCAGCACGCCGTTCACCTCGGCGTCGCGCACTCCGTCGACTTCGCGCAACCGCTGCTCGACGTCGCGCGCCGCAGCCTCGGTGCCGGGCTTGTGCACCCCGCGCATCTCGAGGTGGCTGCGGTTGCGGCCGACCCACACCCGCCGATCGGCCGGTGCGGCGGCCACCGCGCGGGCCGCGCGTGCCACCGGTGCGACGACCTCGGCGGCCTTCGACAGGAGCCAACCCAGCGGCATCGGAGATCCTTCGCGATCAGGCCTCGCTGATCTCCTTGTGCACGCTGCGCTGGATGAGCGCGTTGCCGATGCCGATCGCCGCGGCCACCGGCCATTCGATCAGGCTGAACGCGGCCGCCGCGGTGAGCCCGCCGTAGAACAGCGCCTGTTCGCGGGATGGCAGCTGACCACGCACGGTGTCGACGGCGGACGCAAGTTCCTTGCGGCCGGGCAGCCCGGGCAGGTGGACCTTGGTGGTGTGGAGCTCCGCGGTGACGTAGGGCAGGGTGATATCCGTGCCGCCTTGCGCCCGGCCGGCCCTGGTCGGGGGCTGCTTGCGAGTGCGGTGCGAGGTGCCCGAGCTCGTCGACGAGGTGCTCGAACTTGTCGTGGTGGCCATCGTTGGGACACCCCCTCCTCCGGAGCCGTCGCCGTTCAGGCCGCGCCGGACGTCAGATCGCCTTTTAAGCCGGTCGATCCCGTTGAAGTACCCCGATCCGCGCGGACGAATCCCGGTGTGGGGAGTTCGGGCGGAGGAAAACGCGATCGTGCACCGCCGACCGGTAGCGGCGGGCGATCAGTTCGATCACGCCAGGGTGGGTGCCGATCGGCTCGGCTACGCCGGCCACCGGCAGCTCCGCGAGCCGCCGGTGGAACGACCCCGGGGCCAGCAGGTATGGCGCGACGAAGTCGGCCGGACCGCACACGTCGGCGATCGCGGGCGAGGCGGTGGCGACGTAGCTCGGCGTGAGCCACCGGCCGACGCGGCGGCCGAGCAGTCGCGCCGCGGCGCGCACGTCGGCCAGCGCCCGCTCGTCCGATGAACCGGCTGCCGCGAACGCGACCCGGTCGCCGGGCCGCCACCCGGCGGAGACCAGCCGCCGCAGCATCGCCTCGACGATCTCCGGCGCCGGGCCCAGCGGGGCGCAGACCGCCACGTCCTCGCGCCCGGTCGCGGCGATCTGCGCGGGCAGATCGGTGCGCACGTGGTAGCCGGCCGCGAGGAAGGCGGGCAGCGCGACCACCGGCCCGTCGCCGGCCGCCCGCAGGGCATCCGCGACGGTGGGGCCGATGACGTCCACGTACGCGACGTGCACCGGCACCCGCAGGCGGGCGGCTGCGGCTTCGGCGAGGCGTTCGACCACCCGCGGCCCGGCGGGATCGCGGGTGCCGTGGGCGACCAGCAGCAGCGGGGGAGTCAGGGTTGCGGATCGGCGCATCGCGATGCGTTCCCCATCGGTTCCAGCGGAAGTCGGTATCCGCGCTTGATCACGGTCTGCACGAGCTCCGGCGCCCCCAGCGCGGCCCGCAGCCGCGCGACGGCCTGCTCCACGGCGTGCTCGTCCGCCGGGTTCCCGGCGCCGTTCAGTGCCTCGGCCAGGCTGCGCCGCGACACCACCCGGCCGGGCCGTTCGGCGAGCGCGCGCAGCAGCGTTTTCCCCTGCGGTGAAAGCGGTTTCACGACGCCGTCGACGACGGCGGCGTGCCCGCGCACCTGCAGTTGCCTGCCGCCGACCGGCAGCGTCGGCGCCCGGCCCGGCAGCGCGACGCACAGCGAACGAACCAGCGCGCCGATGCGGAACCGCTGCGGGATCACCGCGGGAACGCCGTGATCCGCCAGCGGGGCGTGCGTCACCGGCCCGACGCAGGCGACCAGCACCGGTCCGCGCAGGGCGGCGAGCAGCTCGTCCTGGCAGCGCCGCTCGGCGGCCAGCGACAGCAGGCTCGCCGCCGCCGGCGCGCTGGTGAACGTCACCGCGTCGACCTCCCGCGCGCACACCGCGGCCAGCAGGTTGTCCAGCGCGGTGATGTCGGCGGGCGCGGTCCAGCGGTACACCGGGACCTCGATGACCTCCGCGCCCGCGCAGCTCAGCGCCTCGACGAAGTCGGGCAACGGCTGGCCGTGCAGCTGCACCACCACCCGGACCCCGTCCAGCGGCTGGTCGAGCAGGTGTTCCAGCAGTTCCGCCGACGATTCCGAGGCGGGCGACCACGGGTCGGGCAGCCCGGCGGCACGGACCGCCCCGCGCGCCTTCGGCCCGCGAGCCAGCAGCTGCGCCGGGCGCAGCGCGTCGAGCAGCTCGGTGCCGATGCCCCAGCCGTCGGCCGCCTCGATCCAGCCGCGGAACCCGATGCCGGTGGTCGCCACGACCACGTCCGGCGGGTCGGCGACGCAGTCCCGGCTCGCGCGGCGCAGCTCCGCGTCGTCGGCCAGCGGCAGGATCCGCAGCGCGGGGCCGTGCAGGACCCGCGCGCCGCGGCGCTCCAGCAGGGAACCGAGTTCTTCGGCCCGTCGTGCCGCGGTCACCGCGACGGTGTAACCAGCGAGTTCGTCGGTCAAGGGACGGCGACCTCCACCACGTCGGCCCGGCGCCGCACCGGGTAGACCGGCAGCCGCGCGCCCGGGTCGTCCAGGCACCGCCCGGTCCGCAACGAGAAGACCTGCTTGAGCATCGGCGAGGCGACCGTGGGTTCGCCGTCGCGATCGCCGACGATGCCGCGGCACATCACGCCGGCCCCGCAAAACGGGTCCACGTTGCCGACGGCGAACAGCTCGTCGTCGCGGGTGCGGAACAGCGCGACCGCGTGGTCGCTGATCAGCGCGGGCAGCCCGAACTCGGGCGGCAGCAGGTCGAGTTCGCAGATCTGTTGCCAGTTCACGTGAGCACCTCCTGGTTCGGGACGGCGGGCATCGGGAGCGCGATCGGGCCGGGCCGGATCTGGCCGCGCTCCTGGACGAAGCGGATCGTCGGATCCGGCGCGTCGGGGGCGTTGACGAAGGACACGAAGCGGGCGAGCTTGCCGGGATCGGCCAGCACCCCGGCCCACTCGTCGGCGTAGTTCTCGACGTGGCGGTGCATCGCGGCTTCGAGCTCCTCGGCGATGCCCAGGGAGTCCTCGACCACCACGTCCCGCAGGTGTTCGAGGCCGCCGTCGAGCGCCTCCAGCCACGCCGAAGTGCGCTGCAGCCGGTCGGCGGTGCGCACGTAGAACATCAGGAACCGGTCGATGGTCCTGATCAGCCGCTCGTCGTCGAGGTCGGCGGCAAGCAGGTCGGCGTGCCGGGGGGTGAAGCCGCCGTTGCCGCCGACGTAGAGGTTCCAGCCCTTGTCGGTGGCGATCACGCCGAAGTCCTTGCCGCGCGCCTCGGCGCATTCGCGGGCGCAGCCGGAGACGCCGGCCTTGATCTTGTGCGGCGCCCGCAGGCCGCGGTACCGCAGCTCCAGCCGGATGGCCATGCTCACCGAGTCCTGCACGCCGTAGCGGCACCAGTCGTTGCCGACGCAGGACTTCACGGTGCGCAGGGCCTTGCCGTAGGCGTGACCGGATTCGAACCCGGCGTCCACCAGCCGCCGCCAGATCAGCGGCAGCTGCTCCACCCTGGCGCCGAACAGGTCGATGCGCTGCCCGCCGGTGATCTTGGTGTAGAGGCCGAAGTCCCTGGCGACCTCGCCGAGCACGATCAGCTTCTCCGGCGTGATCTCGCCGCCGGGCACCCGGGGCACCACCGAGTAGGTGCCGTTGCGCTGCATGTTGGCCAGGAACCGGTCGTTGGTGTCCTGCAGCCCGGCCTGCTCGCCGTCGAGGATGTGGCCGTGGCCGAGGCTGGCCAGGATGGAGGCGACGGCGGGCTTGCAGATGTCGCAGCCGCGACCGCTGCCGTGCCTGCCGATCAGATCGGAGAACGAGCCGATCCCGGTGGCCCGGACGATCTCGAACAGTTCCGCGCGGGATTGCGGGAAGTGCTCGCACAGCGCCTTGGAGGCGGTCACGCCGCACTCGGCGAGCAGGTTCTTCAGCATCGGCACGCACGAGCCGCAGCTGGTACCGGCCTTGGTGCAGGTCTTGATCCCGGGCACGTCGGTGAGCCCCTGCCCGGTGATCGCCGACGTGATGTCCTCTTTGGACACGTTGTTGCAGGAGCAGACCGTCGCGTCGGCGGGCAGCGCGCCCGCGTCGACGCCGGAACCCGCGGGCAGCAGCAGCTGTTCCGGCGGGGCGGGCAGTTCGCGGTCGATCAGCGGCCGCAGCACCGAGTAGGCGGTCGCGTCGCCGACGAGCACGCCGCCGAGCAGGATCCGCGCGTCATCGCTGAGCACGAGCTTGGCATAGGTGCCCGCGGCGTTGTTGGCGTAGACGACCTCCAGCGCGCCGTCGGCCTGGGCGTGGGCGTCGCCGAAGCTGGCGACGTCGACGCCGAGCAGCTTGAGCTTGGTGGACAGGTCCGCGCCGGGGAAGGTCCCCTCGCCGCGGGCGAGCAGCTGATCCGCGACGCCCTCGGCCATGCTGTAGCCGGGCGCCACCAGGCCGTAGCAGCGGCCTTCCACCGCGGCGCATTCGCCGATGGCCCAGATGTTCTCGTCGCTGGTGCGGCAGCTCGCATCGACCAGGAACCCGCCGCGCTCTGCGCGCGCCAGCCCGGCGAGCTCCGCGAGCTCGTCGCGCGGCCGGACACCGGCGGAGAACACCACGACCTCGGTGTCGATCACGGTTTCGTCGGCCAGCGTGACGCCGCGGACGCGCCCGTCGCCGTCGATGGACTTCGTCGCGGCGCCGCAGTGCACCGTCAGGCCGAGATCGCCGACCAACCGGCCGAGCACCTGGCCGCCGCCCTCGTCGACCTGCAGCGGCATCAGCCGCGGCGCCATCTCGACGACGTGCGCGCGCATGCCCAGCAGCCGCAGCGCGTTCGCGGCCTCCAGGCCGAGCAGGCCGCCGCCGATGACGACGCCCGGCTCGCCCTCGGTGGCGGCGGCGCGGATCGCGTCGAGGTCCTCGATGGTGCGGTAGACGAAGCAGCCGTCGAGGTCGTGGCCGGGCACCGGCGGCACGAACGGCCGCGAGCCGGTGGCCAGCACCAGCGCGTCGTAGCGCAGCCGCGAACCGTCCGATGTGGACACAACGCGGGCTGCCCGGTCGATGCCTGTCGCGCCGGTGCCCAGCCGCAGGTCGACCATCGGGTCGCCGAGCAGCTCGTGGCGGACCAGGCTCAGGTCCTCGGCGCTCTTGCCGTCCAAGTAGGACGACAGCGCCACCCGGTCGTAGGCGGGCCGGGATTCCTCGCCGAGGACGACGATCCGCCAGGTGCCGTCCGCGTCGCGCTCCCGGAGCGCTTCGACGAGCCGGTGGCCGACCATGCCGTGGCCGACGACGACGAGCGTGCGGGTCATGCTGCGCCCTCCTCCTGGTGTTCGGTGCGGTCGGCCAGCGCGCCGCAGAGGCGGCCGACGTCGTCGACGCAGCCTCCGCAGCCGGTGGTCGCCCGCGTTGCCCTGGCCAGCTCGGGGACCGAGCGGGCGCCGCCCCGCCAGGCGGCGGTCAGGGCCTTCTTGGTCACGTTGTTGCAGCGGCAGATCACCGCGTCGTCGGGCAGCTCGGCGGGCGCGCCCGGCACGGCGGCCGGCGTGCCCAGCAGCAGCGCGAGGCGGTCGGTGGGCACCGGCAGGTCGCGGTCGTGCAGCTGGCTGACCGCCGCGATCGCCTCCGGGAAGCCGAAAAGCACCGCGCCGGCGATCCGTTCCTCGCGCAGCGCGAGCTTCGCGTAGCGGCCGCGGGCCGGGTCCGACAGCGTCACCACCTCGGCGTCCGTGCTCTCGAGGCAGTCGACCGAGCCGATCGAGGCGAGGTCGATGCCGCGCGCCTTGAGCCGGGTGACGGTGCGGGTCCCGCGGTAGCGGGTGTCGCCGCCGGCGAGCAGCTCCGCCAGCGCGTCGGCCTGCTCCCAGGCCGAGGCGATCAGGCCGGACGCCTCGCCTTCGTGCTCGGCGCAGTCGCCGATGGCGTGGATGCGCGCATCGCTGGTGCGCAGCCGGTCGTCGACGACGATCCCGCGCCGCACCGGCAATCCGGCCCGCACCGCCAGCCTGGTCTCCGCGGTGACTCCGGTGCACGCCACGACGAGGCCGGCCGGCACGACGTCGCTGCTGTCCAGGACGAGCTGCCCGCGCCGGTAGGCGACCGCCCGGCGGCCGAGCCGGAGCTCGACGCCGAGCTTGCCCAGCCGCTCGGCGAGCAGGCGCCCGCCGACGTCGTCGAGCTGCCGGTCCATCAGGTGCGGATTCGGGTGCACCAGCGTCACCTCGTGCCCGCGCGCCAGCAGCGCCCGCGCCGCCTCGACGCCGAGGATCCCGCCGCCGAGCACCGCGACCGGTCCCGCGGCGGAGCCGATCCGCGCGCAGTCGGCGAGCGTGCGCAGCGCCTGGAGGCGTTCGCCGCACAGCCCGGGGATCTCGGGCAACCGGGGCCGGGAGCCGGTGGCCAGCACGAGCACGTCGTACGGGTGCTCGTCGCCGGTGTCGGTGCGCACCACCCGTCGGCTGCGGTCGATCTCGGTGGCGGTGACCCGCAGATGCACCTCGGCGTCCACGATGGGCAGTGCCAGGGTGGCGGGCGTCAGCGTCCGGTCCAGGACTGCGCCGAGCAGAACCCTGTTGTAGGCGGGGTGTTCCTCGCGGCCCAGCACCGTGATCCGGCCCGCGTGGCCGTGTGAGCGCAGCCGCTCGACCAGCCGGTGCGCGGCGGGCCCGTTGCCGACGACGACGATGCGGTTCATCGGGCGGCCACCTCCTCGGCGGGCTCGATCCGCACGGCGCTGACCTTGAACTCCGGCATCCGGCTTCGCGGGTCCAGCGCGTCGCCGGTGAGCAGGTTCGCGCGCCCGGGGCCGGGGAAGTGGAACGGCAGGAACACGGTGTCGGTGCGCATCGTGGCGACGATCCGCACGCGCGCCAGCGCGCTGCCGCGCGGCGACGTGACCCGGGCGAGGGCGCCCTCGGCGAGGCCGGCGCGGTCGGCGGTGTCCGGGTGGATCTCCACGAACGCCTCGGCGGACGCCTCGTTGAGCTCGGCCACCCGCCGTGTCTGCGCCCCGGACTGGTACTGCGCCAGCACCCGGCCGGTGGTCGCGGTCAGCGGGAACGCCTCCTCCGGCGTCTCGGCCGGAGCGCGGTGCTCCACGGCCTCGAACCGGGCCAGGCCGTCCGGATGCGCGAAGCCGTCGAGGAAGAGCCGCGGCGTGCCGGGATGTTGCGAGTCGGGACAGGGCCAGTGCAGGGCCTCGCCGGAATCGAGGCGGTCGTAGGTGATGCCGCTGTAGTCGGCCTTGCCACCGGCCGACGCGCGGCGCAGCTCGTCGAAGACCTCCCGGGGCGAAGTGGGGTAGCGGTGGCCGGGCTCGCCGAGCCGGACCGCCAGGCCGTGCAGCACTTCGAGATCGCTGCGGGCGTGGCCGGGCGGCACCTGCAACCGGCGGCGCCGCAGCACGCGGCCTTCGAGGTTGGTCATGGTGCCCTCCTCCTCGGCCCACTGCGTCACCGGCAGCACCACGTCGGCCAGCTCCGCGGTCTCCGAGGGCACGAAGTCGGCCACCACCAGCAGGTCCAAAGCGGACAGCCGCTCGACGACGTGACCGGCGTTGGGCGCCGAAACCGCCGGGTTGGAGCCGAAGACCAGCAGTGCCCGGGGGCCGTCGGCGCGGCCCGCCGCGTCGAGCAGCTCGTAGGCGCTGCGGCCCGGACCGGGCAGCACCTCGGGCGGCACGCCCCAGACCCCGGCCACGTGCGCCCGCGCGGCGGGATCGGTGATCATCCGGTACCCGGGCAGCTGGTCGGCCTTCTGACCGTGCTCGCGCCCGCCCTGACCGTTGCCCTGACCGGTGAGGCAGCCGTAGCCGCGACCAGGTCGTCCCGGCAGGCCGAGCGCGAGGGCGAGGTTGATGAACCCGGACACGGTGTCCACGCCCTTGCTGTGCTGCTCGGCCCCGCGACCGGTGAGCACGTAAGCGCTTCTGGCCTCGGCGAGCATCCGCACCGCCTGCCGCTGCGCCGTCACCGGAACCCCGGTGACCCGCTCGACGCGCTCCGGCCACCAGGTCGTCGCCCGCTGCCAAGCCGCGTCGAAACCCGTTGTCCGGGAGCGGATGTAGGCGGTGTCGGACCAGCCGTCGACGACGGCGATGTGCAACAGCCCGAGCACCAGCGCCAGGTCGGTGCCCGGGGCGGGCCGCAGGTGCAGCGCGGCGCGCTCGGCGGTCGCCGTGCGCCGGGGATCGATGGCCACGAGCTGCGCGGCGCTCAGGTGCTGTATCAGCGGCGGCATGGTCTCGGCCGGGTTCGCCCCGGCCAGCAGCACCACGTCCGCGCCGCCGAGGTCGGTGACCGGGAACGGCAGCCCCCGGTCGACGCCGAAGGCGGCGTTGCCGGCGGCCGCGGCCGAGGACATGCAGAACCGGCCGTTGTAGTCGATCTGGCTGGTGCCCAGCGCCAGCCGCGCGAACTTGCCGAGCAGGTAGGCCTTCTCGTTGGTCAGCCCACCGCCGCCGAACACCCCGACCGCGTCCGGGCCGTGCTCGCGCCGGACCCGGTCGATGCCGGCGGCGACGGTGCCCAGCGCGGTGTCCCAGTCGACCGCCACGAGCTCGCCGCCGCGGCGCACCAGCGGGTTCCGCAGCCGGTCCGGGACGTCCAGCAGGGCAGGCGCGGTCCAGCCCTTCTGGCACAACCCGCCCCGATTCACCGGGAAGTCCGTCGGCCGCACCGACACGCCGCGCCGCTCCCGCGTCAGCCGGGTGCCGCACTGCAGGGCGCAATAGGGGCAGTGGGTGGCAACGGTCCGGATGTCAGGCACGACCGACCTCGGCTTTCGACGGCTCCTGCGCCGGCCGCGACGTGGGCGTGCTCTTGAGCGCCCCGCGCAGGTACACGACCCAGGTGACGAGCCCGCAAACCACGTAGTAGCCGAGGAACGTCGTCAGGGCGGCGTCGCCGCTGGCGGCCGCACCGCCGTAGGAAGCCCGGAAGGCGAGGTTGATGCCCACGCCGCCGAGCGCGCCGATGGCACCGGCGATGCCGATCACCGCGCCGGACATCCGCCGGGCCCAGGCGAAAGCCGCGATGGCCTCGCCGCCATCGGTCACGTCGTCCTCGGCCTCCTTGGCGAAGATCGCGGGGATCATCTTGTACGTCGAGCCGTTGCCGATGCCGGTCAGCACGAACAGCGCGATGAACGCCGCGAGGTAGAGCGCGAAGGAGCCCTGCGACGACGCGAACAGCAGGACTCCGGTGCCCGCCGTCATGCCGGCGAAGGCCCCGAGGGTGACCCGGGCCCCGCCCAGCCGGTCGGACAGCCAGCCGCCGAACGGCCGGGACACCGAGCCCATCAGCGGGCCGAGGAAGGTCCAGCTCGCGGCCTGCAGCGGGGTGAAGCCGAACTCGGTCTGCAGCACCAGGCCGAAGGCGAAGCTGTAGCCGATGAACGAGCCGAACGTTCCGATGTAGAGGAACGAGACCCACCACGTGTGCTTGTTCGCGGCGGCCTCGCGCAATGCGCCGGGGCGGGCCCGCACCGCGTCCACGTTGTCCATGAACAGCGCCGCGCACAGGGCGGCCACCACGATCAGCGGCAGGTAGATCGCCGCGACGTAGGACGGGTGAGCGTTGCCTGCGGTGGCGATCACCAGCAGGCCGACGACCTGGATCGCCGCCACGCCGAGGTTGCCGCCGCCCGCGTTGAGCCCCAGCGCCCAGCCCTGGTGGCGCTGCGGGTAGAAGGTCGTGATGTTCGTCATCGACGAGGCGAAGTTGCCGCCGCCGACCCCGGCCGCGGCGCCGATCAGCATGAACGTCCACAGTGGCGTGCCCGGCTGCTGCACGAAGTGGAACGCCAGCGCGGTCGGCACCAGCAGCACGGCGGAGCTGAAGACCGTCCAGTTGCGGCCGCCGAAGCGGGTGACCGCGGCGGCGTAGGGCAGCCGCAGCACGGCCCCCACCAGGTTTGGGGTGATCACCAGCAGGAACTTCTCGGCCGCGGTGAACGGCAGTCCGATGTCCGGCGACATGAACAGCACCAGCACCGACCAGATGCTCCAGACGGAGAAGCCGATGTGCTCCGAGAGGATCGAGAAGATCAGGTTCCGCCGCGCCACGTGCTTGCCGGTCGATTCCCAGAACCGCTCGTCCTCGGGGTCCCAGCCCTCGATCCAGCGGCCGCCGCCGGCCTTGGCTCTCGCGGTCAACTCGGCTCCTCTCGTCGGATTGCTCCGAAGGTAGGAACCGGGTGTTTCGCGCGAGGGCGTCGATCGTTACCACGGTGCAAACCGGCCTTCACAAGCGCAGGTCCAGGCGGTGTGAGCAGCGGAACGGTCCCCGAGCACGCCTCGGCCGGTCGGTCCATGGCACCGTGGAGTCGTGATGCAGCGAGGCACGGCCGACGGCACGGGTGACGGCGCGGACTGGCAGCGCGCCCGCGAACTGTTCGGCCGCGCGCGCCGGATCACCGCCCTCACCGGCGCCGGGGTGTCGACGGCCTCCGGGATCCCGGACTTCCGCGGACCCAACGGCGTGTGGACCAAGAACCCCGCCGCCCAGCGGCTCACCGACATCGACACCTATCTCGCCGATCCGCAGGTCCGCGAGGAGGCCTGGCGCAGCCGCGCCGAGCACTCGGCCTGGCACGCCGAGCCCAACGCCGCCCACCGCGCGTTCGTGGACCTCGACCGCTCCGGGCGGCTGGGCGCGCTGCTGACGCAGAACATCGACGAGCTGCACCAGCGCGCCGGCCTGGACCGCGACCGGGTCCTGGAGCTGCACGGCACGATCTACCGGACGGTGTGCCTGGACTGCGGCGCGACGGGCCCGATGAGCGCCGCGCTGGAACGGGTGGCGGCCGGCGAGCCGGACCCGCCGTGCCGTTCCTGCGGTGGCATCCTCAAGTCGGCGACCGTCTCCTTCGGACAGTCGCTGGATCCCGACGTCCTGCGCAGCGCCCAGCGCGCGACGCTGAACTGCGACCTGTTCGTCGCGGCCGGCACCTCGCTGACGGTGTACCCGGCGGCGGGCTTCGTGGAGCTGGCCGTCAAGGCGGGCGCGGCGCTGGTCATCTGCAACGCCGAGCCGACCCCGTACGACGACGTGGCGTCGGCGGTGCTGCGCGAACCGCTGGTCGAGGTGCTGCCGGAGCTGGTCGCGGCGCCGCTGGTCGACTCGCCGAATCCGCTGCGCACCTGGGGCGACCCCAGCACCTGGGGCTGAACATCCCTCCATCGATGGGACACGTGTGGCTGATGTTGCACGTGTCGTGATCGTGCCGAGTGGTGCAATCGGGACAGGAGTGGCAAAGTTCGTGGCTGTCGTGTGACTCCATTCGGCTCATTGGCTGACCGCCAATCGGGCGCATCAGCTGGAGGTGGCGGTCGTGTCGCGAACCCGAGGAGCGCTCCACGCGCGGAGCATTGCCACGATCACGCTGCTGGCGGCAGTCGGCCTGGCGGCGTCCGGCAGTGCCCTCGCGGTGCCACCCCCGCCGCCCAACCCCAGCGACGCTGAGATGAACGCGGGCCGCGAGACGGCGCAGACCACGGCGAACCAGGTGGGGGAGCTGGCCAACCGGCTCGCCGATGCGGAGTCGCAGCTGGTTGGCCTGCAGGCCCAGGTCGAGCTCAAGATGGAGGACGCGAACAAGGCGCGGGTCGACCTCGGCCGCGCCGAACGCGCCTACGACGACGCCCGCCGCGCCGCCGAGACGGCGGGAGCCGAGGCCGACGCCGCGGCCGGGCAGATCGAGGAACAGCGCAAGCGGCTCGACCAGTTCGCGGCCAGCAGCTACCGGCAGGGCAGCACGATCGGCTCGGCCACGGCCTTCATCGGTTCGAAGACCCCGCAGGACGTGCTCGACCGGGCGGTCTTCCTGGACGCGATCAGCGAATCCCAGCTCGACGTCATGGACGACCTGGAACGGGCCCGGATCGAGAAGGTCAACAAGGACTCGCTGACCAGGGCGGCCCTGCAGGACGCGGACGAGAAGCGCCTCGCCGCCGATCAGGCGCACAGCGCCGCGGAAGCCGCGGAGCAGGCGGCCATCACGGCGCAGGCGACGCAGGCGGAGCAGGCGCGCCGGCTGGAGTCCGACAAGGCAGGCGTGGAAGCGCAGCTCGCCGAGGCGCGCTCCCACGTGGCGGGCCTGGAAGCGCAGCGCGGCCGGTACGAGAGCTGGCAAGCTGCGAAGCAGCGCGAGGAGGAGGCCGCCGCGGCCGCGCAGGCCACGTCGAGCACCGTGGTCACCGCGCCGTCGTCGGGTGCGGGGACGCGGCCCAGCGGGCGGTCGGTCGAGGCGGTCATCGGGCGGGCGCTGTCCCAGCTGGGTGTGCAGTACGCGTGGGGCGGCGGGACTTCGCGCGGCCCGACGCGGGGCATCCGGGACGGGGGAGTCGCGGACTCCTACGGCGACTACGCCAAGGTCGGGTTCGACTGCTCGGGCCTGATGATCTACGCCTTCGCCGGGGCCGGCGTCAGCCTCGACCACTACAGCGGCTACCAGTACCAGTCCGGCCGCCGGGTGCCGGTGTCGCAGATGCAGCGCGGCGACATGCTGTTCTGGCAGGACGGCGGCCGGATCCACCACGTGGCGCTCTACCTCGGCAACGGAAAGATGGTGGAGGCGCCGTACTCGGGCTCGCGGGTCCGGGTCACCGCCGTCCGCTACGGCGGCATCGCCCCGTACGCGGTCCGCATGCTCTGAGGCGCCTGGGGTCGACCGGTCACCGGGAAGACCGTGCGGCCGCGGCGAATCCGGCGAGCAGCTCAGCTACTCCAACGGCGGCATGATCGTCGCGGGCCGCCTGCTGGAAGTGGTGACCGGCACACCGTTCGGGGACCTGCTCGAGCGCGAGGTCAACGCGCCCGTCGGCATGAGCGACTCCAGCACGTCGGCCGAACGCGCCATCCTGCGCAGCACGGCCATCGGCCACTTCCTGGACCCCGAGACCATGGCGGCCAAGCCCACCGGCATGTTCACGTTGCCGGACACCTGGGCGCCGGCCGGTGGCACGCCGATCGGCACCGTCGCCGACCTGCTCGCCTTCGGCCGCACCCACCTCGCGGGCGGCGTCGCCCCGTCCGGCGCTCGCGTCCTGTCGGCCGAGTCGACAGAGCTGATGCAGCAGGTCGCCCACGACATGGGAACCCCGAACACCCCGCCGATGGGCCTGGGATGGGTGCGGTACCCGTTCGGCGACACGACCGTTCTCGCCATGTCGGGCGCGTCGCCCGGCGGGGTGGCCATTCTGTGCGTCGTGCCCGAGCACGACCTGGTCTTCGCCGCTTTCGGCAACAACCCGGGGGCGATCCTGCTGCAGGACCAGATCCTGCAGGGCCTCCTCGGCGAGCACCTCGGCGTGCCGGTCCCGACCCTGATCACCGAGGTGGAGCAGGACGTCGACCTCACCCCGTACGCGGGCACCTACCGCTCCAACCAGCTCCGCATCGACGTCCGCGTCGTCGACGGCGAGCTCGAGGAAACGACGACCTACGAGCCGGCCGACGAATCGCAGGAGCGGATCTTCACCGAGTTCGCCGGCGGCGCGACCTCCGCCCCGCCGCAGCGCTACGTGCCGATCCGGCCCGGCCTGTTCGCACCCGCCGGATACCCGCTGGAGGCGTTCGACGGATACCTGCGGCTGCTGCTCGTCTCCTACCACGACGTCCGCGACGGCCGGGCGCGCTTCCGCAACGGCGGCGGCCGCCTGACCCGCCGGGCCTGACCTCCAGATCGATCGACAGGTGAGAGGATCTCGGACATGCTCACGATCGGCCGGCTCGCGGACTACGCCGGGGTGACCACCAAGACCATCCGGCACTACCACGAGCGCGGTCTGCTCGCCGAGCCCGACCGGGATTCGTCCGGCTACCGGCGCTACACCGCCAAAGACGCACTCGACCTGGTCAAGATCAGGACCCTGGCCGATGCGGGTGTGCCGCTGGCCCGCATCAAGGACCTGCTCGACGCCGATCCGGACGCGCTCGCGGCGGCGATCGCCGAGATCGACGACAACCTCGAAGACCGCATCGCGCAGCTGCGGCGGGCACGCGAACAACTCGCCCAGCTGCGCGGCGGCGACCGGCTGTTCGTCTCCCCGGAAGTCGCCGACTACCTCGACGAGTTGCGCGAGATCGGGGTCAGCGAGCGCCAGGCGAACCTGGAACGCGACGGCTGGATCCTCATGCACACGGCCTCGCCCGAGGACATGGCCGTCTGGCTCGCCGAGAAGCGCGAGCTCATCGCCGATCCCGGGTTCCGCGCCCTCTACCTCGAACACGACGCCGCCTACGACTGGTCGCCGGACGATCCCCGCCTGCCCGATCTCGCGGACCGCACCCGGAACTGGTTCGCCGACCACCACAGCCGCTCCGAGACCCGCCCCGTCCACAACGCGGCGATCGCGAGGCTGGCCGCGCAAACCCAGCCCGGGGCCTCGTCCCCGGCTTGGGACCGCCTCGCCCAGCTCGTGGCGGGCTAGCCCCGAGAGCCGGAACCCGCGGTCCGGTTGGCCGCGGGTTCCGGTCGGCTGGGAGCATTGCGCGGCGTGGCGGTGGAATTCGCGGCACTCGTGCTGGCTGGCGGTCGGGCGCGTCGGCTCGGCGGCGTGGACAAGGTCTTGCTGCCGGTCGGTGGCCGGTCGTTGCTGGATCGCACCCTCGACGCCGTGGCGGCGGCGGATCCGGTGATCGTGGTCGGCCCGCAACGGGAGACGGCCAGGGCGGTCGAGTGGACCTTGGAGGAGCCGCCTGGCGGCGGCCCGTTGGCGGGCGTGCACGCCGGGCTGCGGAAGTTGCCGGCGTCGGCGCGGCTGGTCGCGGTGCTCGCCGGAGATCATCCACACCTGGAGCCGGTGACGATCTCGCGTCTGCTGGAAGCGCTGCTCGCCGATCCCGGAGCTCCTGGCGCGGTGCTGGCCGACGACGCGGGCGAACCGCAGTGGCTGGTGGGGGTGTGGCGGACCGCCGCGCTCCGGGAGGCGATGCCGGGGGAGGCGCGCAACGGCTCGATCCGCTCCGCCTTCGCGCCGTTGGCGCCGCTGCTGATTCCCGCATCCGGGGCGGAAGCCTCCGATGTGGACACCCCGGAGGATCTCCGCCGGGCCCGCGAAACCTGAAGAACCGAGCGGCTCACCCCGGGAAGCAACACATGCTTGTTGTGTCTATAGCTTCAGTGAAGAGTGAAATCAGCCGCTTAACAGCGGTCACACCGCGCGTGCGGTTGGGTGTGCGTGGGGCATTGCCCCCGCGCGAGCCTGCGATCGGCGCGTGTCAGGATCTTGATCGGCCACGAACGGCCGCATCGACGACAGGAGGCTGGGAGAAGTGACCGAGGCCGGCAACGGTGAGAGCGGGGGCGCCGGAGCCGCGGCGGCGCGCCCGGCGGACCAGGTGAGCACCCCGGCGCGGGACGCGCAGCTGCTGGAGCGCACCGTCTTCGAGGTCAAGCGGGTGATCGTCGGCCAGGACCGGCTCGTGGAGCGGGTGCTGACCGGGCTGCTGGCCAAGGGCCACATCCTGCTCGAAGGCGTGCCCGGCGTCGCCAAGACGCTCGCCGTGGAGACCTTCGCGCGGGTCGTGGGCGGCTCGTTCTCCCGCCTGCAGTTCACCCCCGACCTGGTGCCCGCCGACATCCTCGGCACCCGGATCTACCGGCAGGGCAGCGAGCGCTTCGACGTCGAGCTGGGCCCGGTGCTGGCGAACTTCGTGCTCGCCGACGAGATCAACCGCGCGCCCGCGAAGGTCCAGTCGGCGCTGCTGGAGGTCATGGCCGAGCGGCACGTCTCCATCGGCGGCCAGAGCTTCCCGATGCCGGCCCCGTTCCTCGTGCTGGCCACCCAGAACCCGATCGAGAACGAGGGCGTCTACCCGCTGCCGGAGGCGCAGCGGGACCGCTTCCTGTTCAAGCTGCCCGTCGAGTACCCCTCGGCGGAGGAGGAGCGGGAGATCATCTACCGGATGGGTGTGGCGGCGCCGGAACCCAACCCGGTGCTCAACCCCGACGAGCTGATCCGCCTGCAGAACGTGGCCGCCGGCGTGTTCGTGCACCACGCGCTGGTCGACTACGTCGTGCGGCTGGTCGTGACCACCCGGCTGCCCAACGAGCACGGCCTCTCCGACATCGCCGGCTGGGTGTCCTACGGCGCATCGCCGCGCGCCAGCCTCGGCATCATCGCCGCCTCGCGGGCGCTGGCCCTGGTCCGCGGCCGGGACTACGTGCTGCCGCAGGACGTGGTGGACGTGGTGCCGGACGTGCTGCGGCACCGCCTGGTGCTGTCCTACGACGCGCTGGCCGACGGGATCCCGGTCGAGCACATCGTCAGCCGGGTCCTGCAGACCGTGCCGCTGCCGCAGGTGTCGGCGCGGCCGCAGGCAGGTCCGCCCGCGCCGGTGGGCCCGGCTGGCCCGGTCGGCCCGGTCGGCTACGCGCAGCAGCAGCCGCACCTCGGGCCGAACCCGCACCAGTGAGGAGCGACGCAGCGGTGTCGGCGACATCCCATTCCGACCGCGACGGCCGCCCGCCGTGGGCGCCGCCCGCCCTGGACACGGGCCGGCTGGAGGTCTCGCTGCGGACGCTGGAGCTGAGCGTGCGCGGCCGCCTCGACGGCCTGTTGCAGGGCAACCACCTGGGGCTGGTGCCAGGCCCGGGGTCCGAGCCCGGCGAGGCCCGGGCCTACCAGCCCGGCGACGACGTGCGGCGGATGGACTGGGCGGTCACCGCCCGCACCGCCGAGCCGCACATCCGGCAGACGGTGGCCGACCGCGAGCTGGAGACCTGGGTGGCGATGGACCTCTCGCCGAGCCTGGACTTCGGCTCGGCGGCCAGCGACAAGCGGGAGCTGGCCGTCGCGGCGCTGGCCGCGGTGATGTTCCTGACCAGCGGCGGCGGCAACCGGATCGGTGCGGTGGTGGACAACGGCACCGGCCAGGTCCGGCTGCCGGCGCGCGGCGGCGCCGCGTACGCGCGGGCATTGCTGAAGAAGGTGGCCGAGACGCCGCGCGCGGCGGAAGGCACCCGCGGTGATCTCGCGAAGCTGCTGGAGTCGCTGCGCCGGCCGCCTCGGCGGCGCGGGCTCGCGGTGGTGATCTCGGACTTCCTGGGCCCGACGGACTGGCAACGCGCGCTGCGCGGTCTGGGGGCCCGCCATTCACTGCTGGCGATCGAGGTGCTGGATCCGCGCGATCTGGAACTGCCCGATGTCGGCACCGTGCTGCTGTCGGACCCGGAAACGGGGAAGCGGCGCGAAGTGCACACCACCCCGGTGCTGCGCAAGGAATTCGCCGCCGCGGCGGCGGCGCACCGCGATGAGGTCGCCGCCGTGCTGCGGCGCGCCGGGTGCGCGCACCTGGCGCTGCGCACGGATTCGGACTGGATCGCCGACGTGGTGCGATTCGTCGTTGCGCGCAAGCGGGGTTGGTCCGGAGGAGCTGCTTGATGTTGAGTTTGTCGGGATTCGCCACGCCGTGGTGGTTCCTGCTGTTGTTGGTGGTCGCGGCGCTGATCGTCGGCTACGTGTGGGCGCTGCGGCGCCGCCGCCGGGACACGCTGCGGTTCAGCAACCTGGAGGTGCTCGACCAGGTCGCCTCGAAGCGGCAGGGCTGGTGGAAGCACGTGCCGCCGGCGCTGCTGGGAGTGGCGCTGATCATGCTGACGGTGGCGCTGACCGGCCCGACCGCCGAGCAGCGGATCCCGCGCAACCGGGCCACCGTGATGCTCACCATCGACGTGTCGCTGTCGATGAAGGCCACCGACGTCGAGCCCAGCCGGCTGGAGGCCGCGAAGGTCGCGGCGAAGGAGTTCGCCGACAAGCTGACGCCGGGTATCAACCTCGGGCTGGTGTCCTTCGCGGGCACCGCGACGGTGCTGGTGATGCCGACGACGGACCGGGCCAGCGTCAAGCAGGCCATCGACAGCCTGAAGCTGGCGGAGGCGACGGCCACCGGCGACGGGATCAACGCCTCGATGCAGGCGATCGACTCGTTCGGCAAGATGGTCGGCGGCCCGGCCGGGGCACCGCCGGCGCGGATCGTGCTGATGGCCGACGGCGGGCAGACCATCCCGCGCGACCTGGACGCTCCGCGCGGCGCCTACACGAAGGCCAAGGAGGCCAAGCAGGCCGGCATCCCGATCTCCACGATCTCGTTCGGCACCAAGCACGGCAGCATCGAGATCCAGGGCGAGCAGGAGTGGGTCGAGGTCGACGACGACGCGATGCAGGAGATCGCCCGGCTCTCCGGCGGCGAGTTCCACAAGGCCGCCAGCGCGGAGCAGCTGCGCGAGGTGTACGCGACGCTCGGCGAGCAGATCGGCTACGAGACCAAGCACACAGACGCCAGCAAGCCGTGGCTGGTGCTGGGTACGCTCTCCGCGATCATCGCGGCCGGGGTGTCGATGTTCGCCGGCCGCAGGTTGCCTTAGTGACGGGAGCGCCGGTGGGCCAGGCAGCGGGTTTTCTGTGGGAGTTCGTCAAATCGCCGACCACGACCGCTGCGGTCGGTCCCAGCTCCCGGTCGCTGGCCGAGCAGATGGTCGCGCCGGTCCCGCACTCGGGCGACCCGGTGGTCGTCGAGCTGGGGCCGGGGACCGGCGCGTTCACCGAGGCGATCCAGCGCCGCCTGGGCGGCCGCGGGCGGCACCTGGCGCTGGAGCTCAACCCGCGGTGGGCGGCGGAGCTGGGGGAGGGGTACCCGGCGGTGGAATCGGTGTGCGCGAACGCCCGGGAGCTGCCGGAGTTGCTGCGCGAGCGAGGTTTGCGGGCCGACGTCGTGGTCAGCGGGCTGCCGTGGGTGGCGCACGCGCCGGTGGCCGGGGTGCCGCTGATCCGGCTGGTCGCCGAGTCGCTGGCACCCGGCGGCGCGTACACGCAGTTCGCCTACACCTGGACTAGGTGGGCCCCGCCGGCTCGACGGCAGCTCGCGGACCTGCGGGCCGAGTTCGAGGAGACGGTGATCAGCCGGACGGTCTGGCGCAACCTGCCGCCCGCGGTGGCCTACCTGGCCCGGCGGCCGCGGCGGGCGAGCTGATCGTGACCGCGCGGCGCCGGTGCGTTACGTTCCAGGGGTGTCTGGAGCGGTAGTAGCCGGGTTGGGCGAGGTTCCGCTGCTCGTCGAGTTGGGCACTGCGTTGCTGCTGTCCAGCCTGGTCGGGCTGGAGCGCGAGGTCCGGGCCAAGAGCGCCGGGCTGCGCACGCACGCCCTGGTCGGCGTCGGGGCCGCGCTGTTCGTGCTGGTGTCCAAGTACGGCTTCGGCGATCTGCTGGCGTTCGACAGGGTCTCGTTCGACCCGTCGCGGGTGGCGGCGCAGGTCGTCTCGGGCATCGGGTTCATCGGCGGCGGGTTGATCTTCGTGCGCCGGGACGCGGTGCGCGGCCTGACGACCGCGGCCACGGTGTGGCTGGTCGCCGCGATCGGCATGGCCTGCGGCAGCGGACTGGTGCTGCTGGCCGCGGCGGCGACGGCGGTGCACTTCCTCGTGGCGATGGGCTATCCGCGGTTGCTGCGGTTGATGCGCAAGTCGTTGCGGGAGCCGCAGGTGCTGCGCGTCGGCTACCTCGACGGGTACGGCGTGCTGCGGAGCGTGCTGACGCTGTGCACCAGCCGCGGGTGGACGGTGATGGACCTGGAGGTCGAGCGCGAGGACACCGACGACGAGCGACAGCGGACGGTGATGGTCGCGCTGCGGCTGCGTGGGAAGGTGCCGGCAGCCGCGCTGGTCGAGGAGATCAGCGCGCTGCCGGGCGTGCTGCACACCGCGGTCGGGGAGGCCTTCGAACCGGGCTTCTAGCTGGTCATTCATGATGTCGGGGATCCCACAGCGAGAAGGCGACAGCAACTCCCGCAGGGGGGGCCGCCACCCGCACCGCCACGCAAGACGCGCCCAACGAATGCTGGTCATTCCTTCGCGCTGTTACGGACCTCTTCCATGTCGAGCTCGCGGGCCTGGCGGATGAGGTCTTCGAAGACGTTCTCCGGCAGGGCGCCGGGCTGCTGGAAGACCAGGACGTTGTCGCGGACGATCGCCAGCGTCGGGATGGAGCGGACTTCGAAGGCCCCGGCGAGTTGCGGCTGGGCCTCGGTGTCCACCTTGGCGAAGACGATGTCGTCGTGCTTCTCGGCGCTGCGCTCGAAGACCGGCGCGAACATCTTGCACGGGCCGCACCAGTCGGCCCAGAAGTCGATGATCACGAACTCGTTGCCGGAGACGACCTCGTCGAAGTTGTCGGTGGTCAGTTCGACCGTTGCCATCTGCTTTTCCTCCTGGGCGGTTGCGGGCGTACCGGGGCAACGCGGCGTGGCCGTCCGCGCATTCCCCGACGAGTGTGTCGCATTCGCCACCCCCGGTCACGGGACGCCGAGTGCGCGGGCGACGAGGCTGGCGAGGTGGACGGGTTCGGCGTCGGTGGTCTGGCGGAGCTGGGTCCGGCAGCTGAAGCCGTCGGCCACGATCTCGGTGCCCGGCTCGGCCGCCCGCACGGCCGGGAGCAGGACCTGTTCGGCGCAGGCGACCGACACGTCGTAGTGGCCGCGTTCGAAGCCGAAGTTGCCGGCCAGGCCGCAGCAGCCGGAGTCCAGCACCCGCGCGCGGGTTCCGGTGGCGTCCAATGTGGCCTGATCGGCGGCGAAGCCGAGTTCGGCGTGCTGGTGGCAGTGGACCTGCACCAGCGCGTCCGGCCCGGACTCCCGCTGCCACCGCGCGCGGGTCGGCTCGACCTGCTCGGCGAAGGTCTTGGTCGCGGCGGCCAGCGCGGCGACGTCCGGGTCGTGCGGCGCGAGTTCGAGCGCATCGTTGCGCAGGAACGCCGTGCAGCTAGGTTCGAGGCCGACCACCGGCAGGCCGCGGTCCAGCTGCGGGCGCAGTAGGCGGGCGGTGCGGCGGGTGACCGCGCGGGCGATGCGCAGCTGCCCGGTCGAATGCCAGGTGAGTCCACAGCAGACCGGTTCGCGCGGCATTTCCACGGCGTGGCCGAGCGTTTCGAGCGCCACGACGGCGTCCCGGCCGATATGCGGGTCGAAGTGGTTGGTGAAGGTGTCCGGGAACAGCACTACGCGAGTGGTGAGATCGGGGATCGTGCGCCGCCCGGACCACCACGCCTGTAGTGTCTGCGCGGCCAGCTGCGGCACTTCGCGCCGCCCGTCGATCCCGCCGAGCCGCTTGATCGCGGGTGCCAGCGGGCCGGTCAGCACCCGGTTGGCCAGCCGGGGCGCGCGGTGCCCGACAGCCAGCCACAACGGCAGGAAACCCATCGAGTAGTGCGCGGCCGGGCGGATGCGGTGCCGGTAGTGGTGGTGCAGGAACTCGGCCTTGTAGGTCGCCATGTCGACATCCACCGGGCAGTCCGACTTGCAGCCCTTGCACGACAGGCACAGGTCCAGCGCGTCCCGGACCTCCGGCGAGCGCCAGCCGCTGCGGATGACGCGGCCGGCCAGCATCTCGAAAAGCAGGTGCGCCCTACCACGGGTGGAGTGCTTCTCCTCCCGCGTCGCGCGGTAGCTCGGGCACATCACCCCGCCTGTGGTGTTCAGGCACTTGCCCATCCCGACGCAGCGGCGGGTCGCGGCGGCGAGATCGCCGCCGTCGGCGTGCAGTGCCAGCTCGGTCCGGCCGGGCAGCCGGGGCGGGGCCACCAGCAGCCGCAGGTCGGCGTCGACCGGGCGCGGGCGCACGATCTGGCCCGGGTTGAGCAGGTCGTCCGGGTCGAAGGCGGCCTTGAACCGCTCGAACGCCTTGATCACCTCGGGCGGGTACATCCGGGCCAGCAGCGCGGACCGGGCCCGGCCGTCGCCGTGCTCCCCGGAGACCGAGCCGCCGTGGGCGACGACCAGGTCCGCGGCGGCCTCCAGGAAGTCCCGGTACTCGGTCGCGCCGGGCGAGGACAGCAGGTCGAAGTCGATGCGGACGTGGATGCAGCCGTCCCCGTAGTGGCCGTAGGTCACCCCGCGGCGGCCGTAGGAGGCCAGCAGCGCGTCGAATTCCCGCACGTAGGAGCCCAGCCGCTCGGGCGGCACCGCGGCGTCCTCCCAGCCGGACCACCGCTCGGAGCCGGCCATCCGCGTCGAGTACCCGGAACCCTCCTCGCGGATCTTCCACAGCGCCGCCATCCGCGCCGGAGCGGTGTGGATCACGCTCTCCGCGCGCTCGCCCATCGCCGCCGCGATGCGCCGCGCCGCCGCCTCGGCCTCGCCCTGATCGGCGCCACCGGATTCGACCAGCAGCCAGCTGCGCCCGCCGGGCAGCAGCGGCAGCGCTGGGGAGGCCGGGTTGCGCCGGCGCACGACGTCGACGAGTTCCGCGCTGAGCCCCTCGATCGCTAGGGCGTCCAGCCCGCGCAGCCGGGGCACTTCGTCGGCGGCGGCGTAGGTGTCGGGGAAGCCGAGCACCGTCATCGCCCGGACCGCCGGGGAGGGCACCAGCTGGACCGTCGCGCCCAGCACCACGGCGCAACTGCCCTCGGTGCCGACCAGCGCCCTGGCCAGGTGGAACCCGTTCTCCGGCAGCAGCTGGTCCAGGTTGTAGCCGGACACCCGCCGGGTGAGGTCCGGGAACGAGCGCCGGACCAGGTCGCCGGTGTCGTCGCACAGCGCCCGCAGCTCCTGGTAGAGCCGCCCGGTCCGGTCGCCGCGCGAGCACAACCGGTCGAGCTCGGCCGGCGTGGTCTCGCCGACCTGCAGGCGGGTGCCGTCGGCGAGCAGCACGTCCAGCGAGTGCACGTTGTCGACGGTCTTGCCCCAGGCCACCGAGTGCGTGCCACACGCGTTGTTGCCGATCATGCCGCCGAGCGTGCAGCGGCTGTGCGTGGACGGGTCCGGCCCGAAGGTGAGGCCGTGACCGGCGACGGCCGCGCGCAGTGAATCCAGCACGACGCCCGGCTGCACGCGGGCCAGCCCGCGCTCGGGGTCGACGTCCAGGATCCGGTTGAGGTGCCGGGAGAAGTCGACCACCAGGCCGGGGCCGACGGCGTTGCCGGCGATGCTGGTGCCCGCGCCGCGTCCGGTGACCGGCACGCCGTGCCGCCGCGCGACGGAGACCGCCGCGGCCACGTCGTCCTCGGTGCGCGGGAATACGACACCGACCGGCACCTGGCGGTAGTTGGAGGCGTCGGTGGAGTACATCGCGCGGGTGCCGGGGTCGAAGCGAGCGGGGCCGGAGAGCTCGCCGCGCAGTTCGGCGGCGAGGACGTCGGCTGAGGTTGCCATGCAAGCGCCTCCCGGGTTGCGATCGGGCCGGTGGTCATACACAAGTCGGGGACCCCGGAGTCCAGACGGCGTCTGCAACTCCCGCAGGGGGGCCGCCACTCGCACCGCTACACAAACCGGGGCCTCGACCTTTCCCTAGCGCAGTGTGCCTTGTCCCGTCGCTGTAGGGGGACCACGACATGGTGCAGTTATTTCTGTATGGAGGCGATGAGCGGCCGTGGGCGGCGAGCGGATAATGTCGCGGCTGAAACGAATCTTGCGGCATTGTTCGAGGGGAGATCCACAGTGGCACGGTCCGTTCTGGTGACCGGCGGCAACCGCGGCATCGGGTTGGCCATCGCGAAGGCCTTCCAGGCCGCCGGGGACAAGGTCGCGGTCACGCACCGCGGCTCGGGCGCCCCGGAGGGGCTGTTCGGCGTCCAGTGCGACGTCACCGACCCGGATCAGGTGGCCGCGGCTTTCGATGAGGTCGAGGCCGCGCACGGGCGGGTCGAGGTGCTGGTGGCCAACGCGGGCATCACCGACGACACGCTGCTGCTGCGGATGAGCGAGGACCAGTTCGGCCGGGTCATCGACGCCAACCTGGCCGGTTCCTTCCGGGTGGCCAAGCGCGCGGCGAGCAGCATGCTGCGCCTCCGCCGCGGCCGGATGATCTTCATCTCGTCGGTGGTCGGGCTCTCCGGCGGGGCCGGGCAGGCCAACTACGCGGCGAGCAAGGCGGGCCTGGTGGGCCTGGCCCGCTCGATCGCCCGCGAGCTCGGTTCGCGCAGCATCACGGCCAACGTGGTGGCGCCGGGCTTCGTCACCACGGACATGACCGACGCGCTGTCCGAGGAGCGGAAGAAGGAGATCTTCGGCCAGATCCCGCTGGCCCGGTTCGCCGCCGCGGAGGAGGTCGCGGGCACCGTGGAGTGGCTGGCCTCCGACGCCGCGGCCTACGTCACCGGCGCGGTGATCCCGGTCGACGGCGGCCTCGGGATGGGCCACTGAGCCCACGCCCTTGCGGTCGAACACTGTGGACGGACGCAGTGGACGATCCCTTCTTCTCGCGCCCGGCGGCGGCGCCCGGCGGTAGTCGCAGGTGCCCAGGCGCCTCACGAAAGCATTGCGGAGGAAACACGTGAGCGGATTGCTCGAAGGCAAGCGGATTCTGGTCACCGGTGTGATCACCGACGCGTCGATCGCGTTCCACGCGGCCAAGGTCGCGCAGGAGCAGGGCGCCGAGGTGGTGCTCACCGGGTTCGGCCGGATGAGCCTGGTGCAGCGCATCGCGGGCCGGCTGCCCAAGCCCGCGCCGGTGCTGGAGCTGGACGTGACCAACGCCGAGCACCTCGACAGCCTCGCCGACCGGGTGCGCGAGCACGTCGACGGGCTCGACGGCGTGCTGCACTCCATCGGCTTCGCCCCGGCGTCCTGCCTGGGCGGGGACTTCCTGGCCGCGCCGTGGTCGGACGTCTCGACGGCGGTGGAGGTCTCGGCGTACTCGTTCAAGTCGCTGAGCACCGCGACGCTGCCGCTGCTGGGCGAGGGCGCCTCGATCGTCGGCATGGACTTCGACGCCCGCGTCGCCTGGCCGGCCTACGACTGGATGGGCGTGGCCAAGGCCGCGCTGGAGTCGACCTCCCGCTACCTGGCGCGCGAGCTGGGGCCGAAGGGCATCCGGGTCAACCTGGTCTCGGCCGGTCCGGTGCGGACGATGGCGGCCAAGTCGATCCCGGGATTCGCCGACCTGGAGGCGGGCTGGGGCGACCGCGCGCCGCTGGGCTGGGACGTCAACGACCCGACGCCGGTGGCCAAGTCGGTCTGCGCGGTGCTGTCGGACTGGCTGCCCGCGACCACCGGCTCGATGATCATGGTCGACGGCGGCGTGCACGCCCTCGGCATCTGAGGCGATCGCGGCCCGCAGCCGGTGCCCCCGGCTGCGGGCGCTCGCCGCTCGGCGGCATCATGGTCGGGTGAGCTTTGATGCGTTGCTGTTCCTGTCGTTCGGTGGGCCCGAAGGCCCGGATGAGGTCCGGCCGTTCCTGGAGAACGTGACCAGAGGCAGGGGAGTGCCGCCGGAACGCCTCGACGAGGTCGCCGAGCACTACCACCACTTCGGCGGGGTGTCGCCGATCAACCGGCTCAACAAGGACATCATGTCCGCGCTGGAGGGCGAGCTCGCCGAGCAGGGCCGTCGGCTGCCGGTGTACTTCGGCAATCGCAACTGGTACCCGATGGTCGAGGACACCGTCGCGAAGATGGCCGACGACGGCGTGCGCCGCGCGCTGGTGTTCGCCACGTCCGCGTGGGGCGGTTACTCGGGTTGCAAGCAGTACCACGAGGACATCGCGCGGGCCCGCGCCGCGGTCGGCGAGCGGGCACCCGAACTGGTGAAGATCCGGCAGTTCTTCGACCACCCGCTGTTCATCGAGGCCAACGCCGACGCGGTCCGCCGCGCCTTCGCCGAGCTGGACCCGGCGCAGCGCGAGCAGGCGCGGCTGGTGTTCACCGCGCACTCGATCCCGCTGAAGGCCGACGCGCAGGACGGGCCGGACGGCCGCCCCCAGTGGTACTCCCGCCAGGTCGCGGAGGCGTCGCGGCTGGTCGCCGAGGCGGCCGGGGTGGACGCCTACGACCTGGTGTGGCAGTCGCGGTCGGGCCCGCCGCAGGTGCCGTGGCTGGAGCCGGACATCTGCGACCACCTCGACGACCTGCACGCCAAGGGCGTCCAGGCGGTGGTGGTCAGCCCGATCGGCTTCGTCTCCGACCACCTCGAGGTGGTCTGGGACCTGGACAACGAGGCCGCGGAGAAGGCCGCCGAGCTGGGCATGGGCTTCGCCCGCGCGGCGACGGCGGGGCCGGACCCGCGCTTCGCGAAGCTGATCGTCGAGCTGATCGCGGAGCACACCGACGGCGCCGAGCCCCGCAAGCTCTCCGAGCTGCCAGCGGCGGGTTCCAGCGCCAACGGGGAACCCTGCGCCCCGGGCTGCTGACGCGCGGACCAGACGAAACGATGGGGGTCACCTTCGGGCGAAGGTGACCCCCATCGTGATGTTCAGGGCTTTTCCGCGTGGTCGCCGAGGACGCGGACCATTTCGGCGACCGACGAGCGGCGGGCCGCCCGGACCGCGTCGAACAGCGGGCGCAGGGCCTCCGTGCGGCCGCGGATCGCCGAGGCGGACAGGGCGCCGCCGGGAGCGTCGTCGGTGGCGACCCACAGGATCGCCTCCACCTCGGTGGCTCGCTGCAGGATGCGCAGGGTGCGCTGCGGCACGCCCTCGGGCCACGGCGGCGCCGGGCGGGCCGAGATGGTCTGCGCGATCTCCTCGCGCACCCCGGGCCGGTGCTTGGCGACGCCGAGGTCGACCAGCGTGCTGGCGGCTTCCCGCATCGCCGAGGCCATGCCGTGCTCGGCCTCGCCGATCGGCAGGTGCTCGGCAGGCGGCAGGTCCCCGATGCCGAACACCGTCCAGCGCAGGATTCCCTCGGCGATGCGCTGGGGGACCAGCCCGATCCCGGCCTGCGGCAGCACGACGGCCTCGCCGACGCGCATGGCCAGCTTCGCGAACGGGCTCGAGCCGCCGAGACCGCGGGCATCGCCGGGCACTGGCAGCACCAGTTGGCCGCCGCCGGCACCGGCTTTGCGCAGCGCGGCCAGCAGCAGCGCCGGACCGGCCGGGGTCTCCTGGGGGCCGGGGAGGTCTAGCCGCGCGGCCAGATCCTCGTCGGCGGCGAGCACTTCCTGGGACTCGGCCCAGGTCTGCAGGGCATCGAGCAAGTCGTCCGAGGCGGCTGCACCGTGCAGCCAGGCGGACGTCCAGACAACCATCGTGGCGCTTGGGCAAGGCACGTCGAGAGAGGGTACGGACCGGATCCGCGTCCTGTCGTCCCGGGGGCGGCCACTGTGATCTGCGTTTCGGCGGCGCGCCGCCGACCACGTTGTCCCCGATCGGATTAACGTGACGCCTCGTGCGTTCGGTCAATTACGGCAAGGACATCCTCGCGGGCCCGCGGCGGCGGAATGTGCCCGAGATCCCCGCTGAACCCGGCCTGGTCGTCGAGGACCCGGCCAGCGGGTTCTGCGGCGCGGTGCTGTGGGTGGAGAAGGACACCGTCGTGCTGGAGGACCGGCACGGCAAGCAGCGCTTGTTCCCGATGCGCCCGGCCGCGTTCCTGTTCGAGGGCAAGCCGGTAACGCTGGTGCCGGTGCGCGGCGGCGCGCCCGCGAAGCCGAAGCAGTCGGCATCCGGTTCGGTGCGCGTCGAAGGGCTGCGGGCGCGCACCGCGCGCGGCAGCCGGATCTGGGTGGAGGGGCAGCACGACGCCGAGCTCGTCGAGCGGATCTGGGGCCACGACCTGCGGGTGGAAGGCGTGGTCGTGGAGCCGCTGCACGGCGTCGACGACCTGCCCGGGCTGCTGGCGGAGTTCGCGCCCGAGCCGGGACGGCGGGTCGGTGTGCTGGTGGACCACCTGGTGCCCGGCAGCAAGGAGTCCCGCCTCGTCGAGGGCATCGACGACCCGGACGTGCTCATCACGGGCCACCCGTACGTCGACATCTGGGAGGCGGTCAAGCCGCAGGTGCTGGGCATCCCCGGCTGGCCGCGGGTGCCGCGCGGCACGGACTGGAAGCAGGGCGTCTGCGCCGAGCTGGGCTGGGGCGAACCGGCCGACGGGTGGCGGCGCGTCCTGTCGTCGGTGTCGAGCTTCCGGGACGTCGAGACGCCGCTGCTCGGCGCGGTCGAGCGGCTCATCGACTTCGTCACCGAGCCGAGCTGAGCCGAGCGTGGCCGGCGACATCACGCGTTGATCACGTCGGACGATTCGTCCCTTCCCGTCGCGGGTGTCGTGTCACCATGGGTTACATGACGCCCGCGCTGCTTTGGCTCATCGCCGGGGTACTGCTGATCGCTGCCGAGGTGCTTTCCGGGGAATTCGTCCTGGTGATGCTCGGCGCCGCCGCGCTGGGTGCCGCCGGCTCATCCGCGCTGGGTGCGCCGCTGCCGGTGGATGCGGTGGTGTTCGCGGTGCTGGGACTGGGGTTGATCTTCGTGGCGCGGCCCGCGTTGAAGCGGCGGCTGCAACTGCCGCACGAGCTCAAGACCAATGTGGACGCCCTGGTCGGCAAGCACGCGCTGGTAGAATCCACTGTGGACGCGCATGGTGGTCAGGTGCGCATCGAGGGGGCGCTGTGGTCGGCGCGGGCGTTCGACGAAACCCAGGTTATCGAGGCGGGCCAGACGGTCACCGTGATGGAGATCGCGGGCGCGACCGCCGTCGTGTGGGCCGAGCCGTGAGGAGATTGAGGTACGCATGACCGGACTGATCGTGCTAGTGGTCGTGGTGCTGCTGGTGCTGATCATCGCCGTCAAGTCGGTGATGGTCGTGCCGCAGGCCCAGTCTGCGGTGATCGAGCGGCTCGGGAAGTTCCGGTCGGTGGCCGAGCCGGGCCTGAACTTCCTGGTGCCGTTCTTCGACCGGGTGCGCGCCCGGATCGACCTGCGGGAGCAGGTCGTCTCGTTCCCGCCGCAGCCGGTGATCACCCAGGACAACCTGACGGTGTCCATCGACACGGTGGTGTACTTCCAGGTCACCGACTCGCGCTCCGCGGTGTACGAGATCTCCAACTACATCATCGCGGTGGAGCAGCTGACGACCACGACGCTGCGCAACGTGGTCGGCGCGATGAGCCTGGAGGAGACGCTGACCTCGCGGGACGCGATCAACACGCAGCTGCGCGGGGTGCTGGACCAGGAGACCGGGCGCTGGGGCATCCGGGTCGCGCGGGTGGAGCTCAAGGCGATCGACCCACCGCCGTCCATCCAGGACTCGATGGAGAAGCAGATGCGCGCCGACCGGGAGAAGCGCGCGATGATCCTCAACGCCGAGGGCGCGCGGGAGTCGGCGATCAAGACCGCTGAGGGCCAGAAGCAGGCCTCGATCCTCGCGGCTGAGGGCCAGAAGCAGGCGGCGATCCTGACCGCCGAGGCGGACCGGCAGTCCAGCATCCTGCGGGCGCAGGGTGAGCGGGCCAGCCGGTACCTGCAGGCGCAGGGCCAGGCGAAGGCGATCGAGAAGGTCTTCGCGGCCGTCAAGCGCGGCAAGCCGACGCCGGAGCTGCTGGCCTACCAGTACCTGCAGACGCTGCCGCAGATGGCGCAGGGCGACGCGAACAAGGTGTGGCTGGTGCCCAGCGAGTTCGGCAAGTCCCTGGAGGGCTTCGCGCGGATGCTCGGCGCGCCCGGCGAGGACGGCGTGTTCCGCTACGAGCCGCCGAAGGAGGAGCCGCCGGCCGGCGCGCCAGAAGAGGAGGAGGACT
Organism: Saccharopolyspora shandongensis; assembly: GCF_900106995.1. GTDB lineage: Bacteria > Actinomycetota > Actinomycetes > Mycobacteriales > Pseudonocardiaceae > Saccharopolyspora > Saccharopolyspora shandongensis. The sequence goes on along the minus strand of NZ_FNOK01000019.1, from coordinate 71,419 downwards.
CGGTCAAGTCCTGGTTCGACACCTCGACCACGCCGGAGGTCGCGGAGGCCGTCCGGGCGGCCGAGGCGGTGGCCCGCAAGGAGGTGCCCAGCGCGACCGACCTGGGCACCCGTGCGCTGCCGGAGCAGCCGGAACAGCAGGGCTGAGCTGAGAACAGGAGAAGGGCCCGGCGGAACGTCGTTTCCGCCGGGCCCTTCTCGTCGTCGTGGCCGTCAGCTGCCCGCGTAGGTCCCGAAGCTCCAGGTGTTGCCTTCCGGGTCGCGGACGACGAAGTCCCGCGAACCGTAGTCCTGATCGGACGGTTTGAGGACGACCTCGGCCCCGGCGGCGACGGCGCGTTCGAACAGTGCGTCGGGATCGTCGGTGACCACGTAGGCGGTGCCCGAGCCCCGCGGCTTGGCGAACGGGCTCGCCGCGTCGCAGGTGCCGAACATGATGCCGCCGCCGTGCGGCCAGCCGAGTTCCACGTGCACGATCTCGCCGTCGTCGCCGGGCACGATCAGGGTTTCTTCGAAGCCGAAGGCCTCGACCAGGAAGCGGATGGCGGCCTTCTTGTCGGTGTAGGGGATCAGCGGCCAGATCCCGGTCCGGGTCGTGTTCGTCGTCATGGCCTCAGGATGCGTCGGCGAGGTGCGTCGCGCCTTGGACGAATGGAAGCTCCTCCGCCATCCACCGCGACGGTGGCACGCCGGTGAACTCCAGCCAGTCGCGGTTGAAGTGGGCCTGGTCGGAATAACCGCAGTCGGCGGCGACGTCGGCGAGGCTGCCGCGGGTACCGTTGATCAACCGGCCGCGCGCCTGTTCGAGGCGCATCACCCGGCTGATCAGCTTGGGTGGCAGGCCGAATTCGCGGCGGAACCGCGAGCCGAGGTGCTGGCGGCTCCAGCCGACGTCGGTGGCCAGGGACGCGACGGGAACGTGCCCGTGGGTCTCGGTCATCCGCCGCCAGATCCAGTCGAGCTCGGGGGAGGGGAGCGCGGCCGGGGCCGCGAGCCGGGCGAGCGCGTCGTTGAGGAGGGCGAAGCGATCGCTCCAGGTGGTCGCGGAGCGCAGCCGCTCGACGAGTTCCTCGGTGCGGCCGCGCCCAGCATCGCGGCGAGGTCGACGCCGGTGTCGGCGAGTTCCCCGGCGGGCATGCCCAGCAGCGCGCGGGCACCCAGCGGCGTCAGACCCAACTGGATGCCGTGCTGCAGTTCGCCGTGCGTGATCCGGGTCGGTTTGCGGTGCAGACCGCCGACGAGGGCGGTGTAGGACTGCGCTGGTCCCGAATCGGGGGCGATGTCGACGGTTTCGTCCAGCGTGAGGATCACGGTCAGGCTCCGTGACGGCAGGCCGCGGTGCACGCCGGGCGCCGAGCGGATGCGGTATCCCGCCATGTCGGTGATCAGCGGTCGCAGGTGGGGCGGCGGCTTCGCCTTGACGTACTGCGTCTCAGCCACGCCGGAAGACTAGACGCCGGGCCTGACGTCCGCGTTGCCCTACTCGACGGCGGCACCGGATCGCGCCGCGGTGGCCGCCAACGTCGTGTACGCCATCGTGAAGCCGCCGCCGATCTCGTCGATGGCGGTCCCGACGGCGTCCAGCACCTCCGTCAGCTCGTCCGGCGGGAGCAGGGTGAGGGCACCGGTGGTGGGCAGCAGGTTCAGCCATTCTTCGCGGGTGTAGCGCTGCTCCCAGTCGAATCGCCACTGCTCCGGCTCGCCGAACTCGCCCGACTGCCGGATCCCGTCGACGGCCGTGGCGAACATCGTCTGGTAGACGTCCTGGGCAGGCTTGGCCGATCGGGCGTGGAGGTTCAAGGGCGAGTCCGGCGCCACCCGCCGGTAGGCCGCGGCGAAGGCCTCCGCCACCGGGGGAGGGGGTTCGAAGACGTGCGCGAACACCGCGAGCCGACCTCCGGGCCGGAGCACCCGCGCGGCCTTGGCGGCGCCCGCGACCGGGTCCACCCAGTGCCAGGCCTGGCCGGCGACGACCGCGTCGAAGGTCCGGCCGGCGGGATCCCACGCCTCGAAGGTCGCCACCTCGACCTCGACGCCGGTTCGCCGGGCGAACTCGGCCATCCGCGCGTCGGGGTCGACGCCGAGCACGGCGCAGCCGGCCGCCTGGAACTGGCGGGCTTCGATGCCGGTGCCGCAGCCGACGTCGAGGACGTCGGGGCCGGGGCTGGCGGCGACGATCCGCTCCACCAGGGCGTCGGGGTAGTGGGGCCGGGCCTGGTCGTAGCGCTCGGGGTTGACGCCGAACGACTCCGCCATCTTCCGGGCTCGATGCGGCTCTGGCCGGGCCGGGGAAGAGTCCCCGGACGGTATAGTGGGCATGTGCCCACCCTAGTGGGCGCATGCCCACTAGGGCAACGTGACCATCGAAGTGCGGAGGGATTGCGCGGTGCCGACCGGGGTGCACATTCGCGACGCGCGACAGCAGCTGTTCGACGCCGCCGAGCGCGTCCTGCTGCGGGACGGGCCGAGCGCGCTGACCAGCAGGGCGGTCACCGTCGAGGCGGGATGCGCCAAGGGTGTCCTGCACCGGCACTTCGCCGACTTCGACGCCTTCCTCGCCGAGCTCGTGCGAGATCGCATCGCCCGGATCGAGGCCCAGACCGCCGACCTCCGAGCCGCGGCCGGAACCGGCGAGGTCGCGGGCAATCTCACCGGCGCGCTGGCGGACCTGTTCGACTCGGTCGCGGTGGCGATCGTCGGCCTCGTCGTCTTCCGGGACGAGCTGCGCGCCCGGCTGCGCCGGACCGGGCACGCCCACGGCATCCCGCTCCTGGCGGAAGCAGGCACCATGATCGCCTCCTACCTCGCCGACGAGCGCGAGCTGGGCCGCATCGCCGCCGACGCGGACGTCGACTCGCTCGCGCTCTCGCTCATCGGCGCCGGGCACCTGCTGTTCGCGGGTAGGGCATCGCCGGACGCCGGAGCGCTGGACAAGGTCGTGACCGCGGTGATCGCCGATGTCGTGCAACGACGACTGCTGTGAACCGGCGCCGGTTCACCGGGGAGCGGCGGCGATCTGCACGCGGTCGCTGTCCTTGTCGGAGAGGAACGACGCGAGTTCCTGCCCGTGCTCGGCGACGGCGGTGCGGTCGGCCGGGGAGAAGCGGCGCAGCGGGGTGACGATCACGGTGTCGGCCTCGACGGTCCAGGTCGCGGCGACCCGGCCGTCGACCAGGACGAAGCGCGCGCCGGTGACCGACAGGCCGCGATGGGCGTCGTCGATGATCCGGCTGCGGTCGTCGTAACCCAGGACCGCGTTGTCGAACGCCGGCAGGAACCGCACCGGGGCGGGTGCGTCGGGGCCGGGGCGCGGCGCGTCGGGCAGATCCAGCAGTTTCCGGCCTCGCTCGTCGCGGAAGACCACCAGCTCGTCGCGCATCGCGGCCACCGCTGCGGGCAGCCCGGCCAGACCACACCAGGCGCGCAGGTCGGCCGACGAGGCCGGGCCGAACGCGGCCAGGTAGCGCCGCACCAGCGCCTGGCCCACCGGATCGGAATCGTCCGAGGGCAGCGGGTCCATCTCGCGCCCCAGCCAGGAGGAGAACAGTGCGTTGCGCACGCCTGCCTTCGCCAGCCAGAGCCCGCGCGGTGGCAGCTGCACCACCGGGATGAGCGCAGCGAGCAGCATTTCGCCCAGCGCCCGCACGCCCGCCGTCGGCCAGTGCTCAGCGAGAGCCCGCGCGAGCTCGGGCATCGAGCGAGGCTCGCCGTCGGCCATCACCGCCCGGCCCGCCGCCGCGAGCTCGTCCAGGTCGACTCCGTCGAGCTCGCGGCGGTAGGTCCCGAGCACCCGCTGGCGCAGCATGGCGTCGTAGCGGGCCCGCCAGGACAGGGCGTCGGCGGCGGTGACGAGGTGGACGGTGCGGCGCATGAGGTGGATCCGCACCGCGTCCCGCCCCGTCAGCAGGTCCGAGAGCGCAGGTGGGGTGAACGCGCGCAACCGGGACCAGAGTCCGACGAACGGCTCCTGCGGTTCCTGCGCCTGCAGGCCGCCGAGGTGCGCGACGGCGTCGAGAGCAGGCATGTCGGCGCGATCGAGCAGCAGCTGCCGGGCCAGCGTCGCGCGATTGAGCGCCCGGGCGTCGAGAACGGTCATCGGGTCAGCACCTCGCCGATGAGCCGGACGCGGTCGGTCATGGTGCCCGGGCGGTAGTGGAGAACCCGCCCGGGCTCGCACATCTTCACAGCGATGCAATTCCTTTCGATTTCGTGCAAGTCCGGGCGAGCTCGATCTGGTCGGGATGCCGCCGGTCAGCTCGACGTCTGGCCGTCGAGCGTCTCGCGCAGGATGTCCGCGTGCCCCGCGTGCTGGGTGGTCTCGGCGATGACGTGCACCAGTACCCGGCGCACGCTGTGCGCTGCTCCTGGCTCGTTCCACGGCGCTTCCGGAAGCGGGTGCGTCGCCGACAGGTCGGGCACGGCGGCGATGATCTCCTCGCTGCGGGCGGCGACCTGCTCGTAGCGCTCGATGACACCGGCCAGCGTTTCGCCGGGCAGCATCCGGAAGCCGTTCTGGTTGTCGATCGCCCACTGCGGGATCTCACGTGCGGTACCGGCCGCCAGGTCTGCCCAGGTGACGCCGGCGGGCAGGTCGAAGCGCATCGCCGACGGCCCGTCGAGCGCGAAACGCATCCATTGTTCCTCCATGGCCGCCACGTGCTTGATCAGCCCGCCCAGGCACAGGGCGCTGGCCGTCGGGCGCACGCCGGCCTGCTCGTCGCTGAGCCCGCGCGTCGTGTTGATCAGGGCGGATCGCGCGGTCGCGAGCTCGGTGAGCAGGTCGGCCCGCTCGCCGTCGAGGGTGGCGGTCGTGCCCTCGCGGTCGTTCTCGTCGTTCAGCATGGGACCACGGTCGCAGGAGAAGCGGACAGGATGTGGCCGCTTCTTGGGGCAGTATTGGTTCGTGCCGAAGACATCAGCGCGACTGCTGTCGTTGCTCTCCCTGCTCCAGGCGCGCCGCGACTGGCCGGGGGCGCTGCTGGCCGAGCGGCTGGAGGTCAGCGAGCGGACCGTGCGCCGCGACGTCGACCGCTTGCGCGAGCTCGGTTATCCCGTGGTGGCGATCAAAGGTCCCGACGGCGGGTACCGGCTGGACGCGGGCGTGGAACTGCCGCCGCTGCTGTTCGACGACGAGCAGGCCATCGCCCTCGCCGTCGCGCTCCAGAGCGCCGCCACCGCCGGTGCGGGCATCAAGGAAGCCGCGGCGCGAGCGCTGAACACCGTCCGGCAGGTCATGCCCGCACGGCTACGCCGCCGGATCGACACCTTCCAGATCACCGCCGTCGAGCGGCACGCGACCGGGCCGCCCCCGCCGGTCGACAGCGGCGTGCTCATGGCCCTCAGCGCCGCGGTCCACACCCGCGAGGTGTTGCGCTTCGACTACGCGCCCGTGTCCCCGTCGCGGGTGGGCGGCAGTGGTGCGCCGCGCCGGGTGCAGCCGCACCATCTCGTCACCTGGGGCGGGCGCTGGTACCTCGTCGCCTGGGATCTCGACCGCGAGGACTGGCGCACCTTCCGCGCGGACCGGATCACCCCGCGCATCCCCACGGGCCCCCGTTTCGTCCCGCGCGAACTGCCGGGAGGTGACGTGGCCGCCTTCGTCTCCGGCCGGTTCCGGGGCTTCGGCGGCTCCGGCGACTGGCCCTGCCGCGGCGAGGTGATCCTCGACGTGCCCGCCGACGAGGTATCCCCCTACGTCCGGGAGGGCGTGGTCGAGGAGCTCGGCCCGAACCGCTGCCGGCTCGTCCTCGGTTCCTGGTCGTGGCCCGGACTGGCCGCCACCATCGGCAGGTTCGACGCGGACATCGAGGTCGTCGGGCCGACCGAGCTCAAGGACGCCTTCGCGCACCTCGCCCGCCGCTACGCCGCCGCGGCGAGCTAGGGGAGTACGGCCCACCGCTTGCCGCCGAATCCCGGTAACCGATATAACTGGTTACATGGCACTGAGCTGGAAGCTGGTCATCGACAGCACGAACGCACCCGTCCTCGCAGACTTCTGGGCCGAGGCCCTGGGCTACGAGGTGGAAGACCCCAGCGCGCTCATCGAGCAGCTGCTGGCCGCCGGCCACATCGGCGAGGAGGCGGTCGTCGAGCATCGAGGCCGCAAGAACTTCCGCGGCTACGCCGCGGTCCGCCACCCCGAGGACCCGTTCGACGGGACCAGCGGCGTCGGCCGCGGCCGACGCCTGCTCTTCCAGGACGTGCCCGAGGGCAAGGCCGGCAAGAACCGCCTGCACATCGACGTCCACAGCGAGCCCGGCGGCCGCGAGGCGCTGGTGGCCAAGCTGGAGGGGCTGGGGGCGACCCGCGTCCGCGAGGTCGATCAGGGGCCCGCCGGGCACTGGTGGCTCATGCAGGACCCCGAAGGCAACGAGTTCTGCGTGGCGTAGACCTGTGTCGGGCCGAACCTCGGTTCGGTTCGACACAGAATTTTTATAATCACAATCATTTCAGTGTTGATCGAAATTAAACCTCCGGCTGGCCGCTGACCACTCCGGCTCGCCGATCGAAAACGGCTTCAGACGTCCGAATCCGGGTCGAGGTAGGGGCCGCCTGCCACGCCGAACACGCGGACCGTACCCAGGAGGTGCTCGCGCAGCCGGGTCTTGGCCAGCTCGGGATCGCCGTCGCGCAGCGCGTCCGCGAGGTGCGCGTGCTGCTGGGTGATGCGGGGGCGCACGGCGTGGGTGCGGGCCATGGCCGTGATCCGCATCTGCTTGTCGCGCAGGGCGTTGTAGAGGTCGGCGACCACGGGATTGCCCGCCGAAGCCACCAGGGTCGCGTGGAACGCGCGGTCGGTCTCGTGCATCTCGGCATCGCTGAGGTCGGCGGCATCGCAGGCCGGGTGCGCGGCCAGCTGCTCGCCGACCGCGGTCATCGCCTCGCGGCCCTGCATGGCGAGCTTGTCGATGGCGAAGCTCTCCAGCGCCAGCCGGGCCTCTACGACCGCCCGCGCCTCGGTGGCGGTCACCGGCACGACCAGCGCGCCGCGCTTCGGGTACAGCCGCAGGAATCCTTCGGTCTGCAGCCGCAGGAAGGCCTCGCGCACCGGGGTGCGCGACATCTGCAGCGCGTTCGCCACTTCGCCCTCGGACAGCAGCTCGCCGTCGGGGTAGCTGCCGTCCAGCAGATCGGCCTTGACGTGGTGGTAGGCGCGGTCCGCAGCGGGGAGCTCGGCTGCGGCGGCAGTGGCGGAGGACACGGCTTCGCGTGGTGTTGCGCTCGACACGAGGTCATCGTACTTCTACCCAACTTGTATCTATGCTGAATACAAGATTTTCCAGGGGAGGAGTTTCCGGTGTCCGAGACCGTCATGACCGCGCCACCCGCCAGGGAGCAGGGTGATCGCCCCAGCTCGTCGAGGGTGGCGTGGCTGGTGTGGGGAGTCGGCGCGCTCTGCTACTGCGCGGCGCTTTTCCACCGCGCCAGCCTCGGCGTGGCGGCGCCGGAAGCGCTGCAGCGCTTCGAAACCGGGCCCGCGGTCCTGGCGCTGTTCTCCGCGCTGCAGCTCGGTGTCTACCTGGTCCTGCAGGTGCCGTCGGGGCTGCTGGCGGACCGGCTCGGGCCGCGGAAGGTGATCACCGGCGGCATGGTCGCGATGGCCGTCGGCTCGGCGGTGTTCGCGCTCACCGGGTCGATCATCGGCGGGATCGCCGGCCGGATGCTCATCGGCTTCGGCGACGCGTTCATGTTCACCAACGTGCTGCGGCTGGCGGCGCACTGGTTCCCACCGCACCGGTTCGGCAAGGTCGCGGCCCTGACCGGGCTGGCGGGCGGTCTGGGGCAGGTCGTCTCGACGCTGCCGCTGGGCCTGACGCTGCACAGCCTGGGCTGGGTGCCGACGTTCCTCGGCGCGGCCGGGCTGACGGTCGTGCTCGCGGTGGTCGCGGGGCTGGCGATCCGGGACCAACCGGCGAACGCCCGGCCGGAGCACGAAGCGCCGGCGTCGCCGGAGCGGGTCTGGCACACGTTGCGCCACGTCGTCGCGCAGCGCGGCACCAAGCATTCCTTCTGGGTGCACTTCGTGCTGATGTCGCAGTTCCTGGCGGTGACGACGCTGTGGGGCGGGCCGTGGCTGACGAAGTCGCAGGGGCACGGCCAGGCCGAGGTCGGTTCGCTGCTGATGCTCAGCGTGTTCGGCTTCATCGCGGGCTCGTGGTTCGCGGGCCAGTACATCTCCGGCCGCCCGCAGCGGCGCGACCGGTTCACCCTGGGCCTGTCCTCCGTCGTGGTGCTGGTGTGGGCGGTGCTGGTCGGCTGGCCAGGGACGTTGCCGATGCCGGTGCTGGTGGTGGCGCTGGTGCTCGTCGGTGTCGGTGGCGGCGGGGCCATGCTGGCCTTCGACGGGGCGCGAATGGCCAACGCGGCGCACCGCTCTGGGACCGCCTCGGGCGTGGTCAACATGGGCGGGTTCTCCGCGGCCGTGCTGGTGCAGCTGCTGGTGGGCGCGGTGCTGCAGGCGGTATCGCAGCTGCCCGCGGCGCAGGCGTACCGCTGGGCGTTCGCCCCGGTGCTGATGCTGATGGCGGTGGGCACCCTGGCGCAGTGGTTGCGGCGGCCGGTGAAGGCGGGCTGACTCGGCGAGCCGTCTACACGCGCCCGGCGTGGCGGCTAGGGTCGGTGGGCAGACGTGGCACCGGCCGGCCACCGACGGTCGGGCTCAGCGATGGAGGCCTTTGTTGACCGCGGCGCTGGAACTGCACAACTTCGTCGGCGGCGAGCCCGCCGGCACCCTGGCCGGAGAGACGCTGCCGTTGGTGGATCCGAGCACCGGCGACGAGTACGGCACCGCTCCGCTGACGCGGTGGATGGATGTGGACGCGGTGATGGCCGTCGCCGCGTCGGCGTTCGAGCCCTGGTCGCAGACGACCCCTCGGCAGCGGCAGCAGGTGTTGCTGGACGTCGCCGACGCGATCGAGGATCGGGCCGACGAGCTGGTGGTGGCGGAGTGCCGCAACACCGGCAAGCCCTGGACGGTGGTGCGCGATGACGAGCTGCCGTTGGCGGTGGACCTGATCCGCTTCTACGCGGGGGCGGCGCGGGTGCAGGAGGACGGCTCGGGCGGCGAGTACCAGCCGGGGCACACGTCGTTCTCGCGGCGGGAGCCGATCGGCGTGTGCGCGCAGGTCACGTCGTGGACGCATCCGTTGTTGCTGGCCGCGGCGAAGTTCGCGCCGGCGTTGGCGGCGGGGAACACCGTGGTGCTCAAGCCGGCCGAGACGACGCCGGTGAGCACGGCGTTGCTGGTGGAGATCGCGGGTGGCTTCCTGCCGGCCGGGGTGTTGAACCTGATCTGCGGGGATCGCGACAGCGGTCGGGCGATGGTGGCGCACGAGGTGCCCGGGATGTTCTCGATCACCGGCACGGTGCGGTCCGGGATGGAGGTCGCGGGTTCGGTGGCCGCCGATCTCAAGCGGGCGCACCTGCAGCTGGGCGGGAAGGCGCCGGCGGTGGTGTTCGACGACGCGGACGTGCCGCGGGCGGCGCGGCGGATCGCCGCGGCGGCCTTCGGGAACGCAGGCCAGAGCTGCACGGCGGCGAGCCGGGTGCTGGCGGGTCCGGAGGTGTTCGACGAGCTGGTGGCGGCGTTGGCGGAGTGGGCCGAGGCGATGCGGCCGGGACCGCCGCAGGATCCGGATGCGGCGTTCGGGCCGTTGAACAGCCTGGGGCAGTTGGAGTTGGTGCAGGCGCATCTGGAGCGGCTGCCGGAGCACGCGCGGATCGTCGCGGGTGGGCGGCGCAAGGGGGAGCGGGGGTTCTTCCACGAGGCGACGGTGGTCGTCGGGGTGGAGCAGGACGACGAGCTGGTGCAGAACGAGGTGCTGGGGCCGGTGCTGACGGTGCAGCGCTTCGACAGCGAGCAGGAGGCCGTGGAGCTGGCCAACGGGGTGCGCTACGGGTTGGTGTCGAGCATCTGGACGCGCGATCACGCGCGGGCGATGCGGGTGTCGCGGCGGATGCAGGCCGGGACGGTATGGATCAACACGCACCACCCGCTCGTGGCGGAGATGCCGCACAGCGGGTTCAAGCATTCGGCGTCGGCGCGGGACTTCGGTCGTTATGGGCTGGAGGAGTACAGCCGGATCAAGCACGTGATGTCGGCCTGGGACGAGGAGTAGACCCCGTTTCGGGCTCGGTTGGTACGCCGCTGCAGAGCCGGCGTGCGCTCATCCGGCGGCGCCGGTGTCCGAGGTGCGCATGGCGATGGCCAGCAGGGCGGCGGCCGGGCCGGTGAGCTGGAGGCCGGCGCGCCAGACCGCGTGCAGCGGCCGGTGCAGGTCGAGGCCGGTGACGGGCACGTCGACGAGGCGCTGTTCGGCGAGGTCGGTGGCGACGGCGAGGACGCTGAGGACCGCGGGGCCGGCGCCGGCGACGACGGAGTTGCGCACGGCTGTGGTGGAGCGCAGTTCGAGCAGCGGGGTGACGGGCTCGGCGCCGACCTCGACGAGGGCGCGGTAGAGGGTTTCGCGGGTTCCGGAGCCGTGTTCGCGCACGATCAGCGGGGTGGCGGCGAGCTCGGTGGCGGGCAGGGGGCGGCGCAGCCGGGCCCAGGGGTGTTCGGGCGGTGCGACGACGACCATGCGGTCGCGGGTGACGAACCGGACCGAGACGCCTTCGGGTGGCACCGGGGTTTCGATGAAGCCGAGGTCGGCGTGGCCGTGGCGGACGGTTTCGGCGACGGCCAGGGAGTTGGCGACGTCGAGTTCGAGGTGCACGTCGGGGAGGGTGGCGCGGAGCCGGCTGATCCACCGGGGTGCGAGGTATTCGGCGATGGTCATGCTGGCGGCGACGCGGAGTTTGGCTTCGTGTTGGGCGCGCAGGGCGCGTACGCCGTTCATCAGGCCGTCGACGTGGGCGAGGACTTGCCCGGCCCAGTCGCAGACCATGGTTCCGGCGGGGGTGAGCGTGCAGCCCTGGCGGGTGCGTTCCACCAGCGGGAGGGCGAGTTGGCGTTCCAGCCTGCTGAGCCGTTTGCTGGCGGAGGGCTGGCTGATGCGCAGCTCGGCCGCGGCGGCGCCGATGCTGCCGAGTTCGCCGACGAGGACCAGCAGCCGGAGCGATTCGGGATCGGGCGGGGCCATGCCCCAAGGATAGGTCGGTGGCCGGGCGGTGTCGGTCGGCAGCCGGTTGCCGTGCTGGTGGGCCATGCACTTGGGCTATGACGTCCTGTGCAGATCATGGCTACTGCGCGGGTGTCCTGGTGGCGAGCCTGTACTGGTGACGAAGACATTCAGCTCGCAACAGTCCGGTGTCGGTGCGTTGTGGCCGGGGCTGTTGGTGACCGGCGCGGCGGTCGTGGTGTCGTTGGTGGTTTCGGGCCTGGTCCCGGCGGTGAGCGCGTTGACCGCTGCGGTGGTGCTGGGCATCGTGGCCGGGAACGTGCCGGGTTTTCCGGTGGCGACCCGGCCGGGCATCGCGTGGGCGACGAAGAAGCTGCTGCGCGTCGGGGTCGTGCTGCTGGGTTTGCAGCTGTCGGTTTCGCAGGTGCTGGGGCTGGGCGCGGGCACTGTGGTGGCGGTGTTGCTGATCGTGGGGCTGACGTTCCTGGGGACGTTGCTGCTCGGCCGGTTGATGGGGGTGCCGCGCGGGTTGTCGGTGCTGGTGGCGACGGGGTTCTCGATCTGCGGTGCGTCGGCGGTGGCGGCGATGGAGAGCGTCGTCGAGCGCGAGGACGAGGACGTGGCCACGAGCGTGGCGATGGTCACGGTGTTCGGGACGATCACGATGCTGGCGTTGCCGGCGGTGGCGGTCGGGATGGGGTTGTCCGCTGATGAGATCGGCCGGATCGCCGGTGGGAGCGTGCACGAGGTGGCGCAGGTGGTGGCGGCCGCGTCACCGGCCGGCGGTGCGGCGGTGGCGGTCGCGGTGGTCGTCAAGCTGAGCAGGGTGGTGCTGCTGGCGCCGATGGTGACCGCGGTCAGCCTGGTGGAGCGCCGGCGCCGCGGTGCGGCCGGCGGCGAGCGTCCGCCGGTGATGCCGTTGTTCGTGCTCGGTTTCCTGGTCGCGGTGGCGGTGCGCAGCGTGGATGTGCTGCCGGTCGAGGTGCTCGATGGTGCGAAGCAGCTGACCACCGTGCTGCTGGCGGGTGCGTTGTTCGCGCTGGGTTTCGGGGTGCGGATCAAGGCGTTGCTGCGCAACGGGCCGAAGGCCTTCGCGCTGGCGGCTTGTTCCACTCTGCTGGTGACGGCGCTGGGCTTCGCCACCATGTTGACGCTGGCGTGATCGCGGTGTCAGGGGGTGTGCGGGCGGAGCCGGGGCTGGGTCTGCTCGTAGGCGCGGGCGGCGCGGAGGACCTTGGCGTCGGCGTGGCGGGGGCCGACGATCTGCAGGCCGATCGGCAGCCCGTCGGTGGTGTTCCCGCAGGGGACGCTGATCGCCGGTTGCTGGGTCATGTTGAACGGGTAGGTGAACGGCGTCCAGCTGGTCCAGCGCGGCTGGGGGGAGCCGGGCGGCACTTCCAGGCCCGCTTCGAACGCCGGGATCGGCACGGTAGGGGTCAGCAGCAGGTCGTAGGTCTGGTGGAAGGCACCCATGCGCTGGCCCAGCAGCATCCGGGTGTTGGTGGCTTCGAGGTAGTCCTGCGCGGAGTAGGTGAGGCCTTGGCGGCAGATCTCGTGCAGCCCGGGGTCGAGCAGTTCGCGCTGTTCGGCAGTGAGGTGTTCGACGGACTTGGCGGCACCGGCGAACCACAGCACGTGGAAGTCCTCGACGGGGTCGGTGATGCCGGGGTCGACCTGCTCGACGACGGCGCCGAGCTCTTCGAAGACGCGGGCGGCGGCGGTGATCGCGCGGGCCACGTCGGGGTCGACGGGCGTGTCGAAGCCGAGGTCGAGGCTGATCGCGATGCGCAGGCCGCGGACGCCGACGTCGAGCCCGTCCAGGAAGGACGTGGTCGGTGGTTCGAGCGCGGACCAGTCGCGGCTGTCCGGTTCGGACAGCACGTCGAGCATCAGCGCGGTCTCGGTGACCGTGCCGGTCATCGGTCCGGCGTGGGCGAGGGTTCCGTAGGGGCTGGCGGGGTAGTGCGGGATCCGGCCGTAGGTGGCCTTGAGGGCGACGATGCCGCAGAACGCGGCGGGGATGCGCACGGATCCGCCGCCGTCGGTGCCGATGGCCAGGGGCGCCATGCCCAGCGCGACGGCCGCGGCGGCGCCGCCGCTGGATCCGCCGGCGGTGCGGGTGGGGTCCCACGGGTTGCGGGTGACGCCTTGCAGCGGGCTGTCGGTGACGCCCTTCCAGGCCAGTTCCGGTGTGGTGGTCTTGCCGACGAACACGGCGTTGTGCTCGCGGAGGCGGGCGACGGCGGGTGCGTCGGCGGTCCACTGCTGGTGCGGATCGATGGTTCGGGACCCGCGCAGCGTCGGCCAGTGCTCGGTGAGGAAGATGTCCTTGATCGAGGTCGGCACGCCGTCGAGCCGCCCGGCGGGTTCGCCGCGGTGCCAGCGCTTTTCGGACGCTCTGGCCTGGTCCATCGCGCGGTCGGCGTCGACCAGGCAGTAGGCGTTGACCGCCGGGTCGGCGTCGGCGATGCGGCGCAGCGCGGCCTCGGTGGCCTCCACCGGGGACAGCTCGCCCGCGGCGTAGGCGGCGAGCAGTTCGGTGGCGGTGAGGTCGGCGACCGTGCGTTCGGCCGGGTGCGTGTTCGCCATCAGTGCTCCGTTCCGCTGATGTAACCCCGTTGCTTGTCGACCACGTTGCGCAGCTGCGTGCCGTCGGTGTAGCTGCGCAGGTTCGCGAGGAACAGGTCGACGAGTTCGTCGACCCAGCCGATGGTGTCGCCGGACATGTGCGGGGAGACGAGCACGTTGGGCATCTCCCACAGCGGCGAGGTCTCCGGCAGTGGTTCGGTGTCGAAGACGTCCAGGGCCGCGCCGCCGAGCTGCCCGGCTTGCAGGGCGGCGATGAGATCGGTTTCGACGACGAGTTCGCCGCGGCCGACGTTGATCAGCCGTGCGGTGGGCCGGCAGTGGGCGAGGACCTCGGCGTCGACGAGTCCCTTGGTCTGCTCGGTCAGCGGGGCGGCGAGCACGACGTAGTCGAAGGCGCCGATGACGTGGGCGAGGTCGCTGGAGGCGTGCACGTCGCCGAAGTCGGGGTCGCCGCTGCGCCCGACGCGGCCGGTGCCGGACACGGTGAGCCCGGCGGCGGTGAGCTGGCGGGCGATGGCGCGGCCGATCGGTCCGGTGCCGACGACGAGGGCGGATTTGCCTGCGACGCGTTCGGTCACGCGGTGCTGCCACTGCTTGCGGTCCTGCAGTCGCAGCGTGGTGTGCAGGTCTTTGGCGAAGGCGAGCACGGTGGTGAGCACGTATTCCGCCATCGGGCGGTCGAAGACGCCGCGGGAGTTGGTCAGCAGCACCTCGGAGTCCTGCAGTGCGGGGAACAGCAGGCGGTCGACTCCGGCGCTGGCGGCGTGCATCCAGCGGAGGGCGTCGGAGCGGGGCCAGGCGTCGGCGATCGCATCGGAGCGGAAGTCCCAGACGAACAGCACGTCGGCGCCGGGCAGCGCGTCGGCCAGTTGGTCGGCGTCGGCGTAGCGCAACTCGGCGTGGGCTTGGATGCGGGCCATTTCCGCCGGTGGGGTCCCACCGTGGAGGACGACGACCGTGGGAGTGCGGTGGATCATGACCTGACCTTAGGTGCGGTGGGGCGTGGGGGCCGGGCAACGGTGATCGTCGGGCGCGCCGGATGAAGAGTTTGTTTCGCCTGCGCTGAACGGGAAAACCGCTTCGGCGCGAGGCATTGACACGCTATGAAGCGTTCGTAGGATTGTCAACAATCCACGGGTACCCTCGGCGACCGAGGCGATTCCCGACCACGCGCGGCGGGGCCGGGACCGGAGGAGATGAGTCAACAGTCCCCACTCCTGCGAACGGAAGATCACGATGCCCAGGTACCTGTCGATCACGCTGGAAAAGCGCGGTGTGTCCTGCGTGGCGGAGCTGCTGGACAAGGACGCCCCCCGCACCTGCGAAGCCGTGTGGCAAGCGCTGCCCCAGGTCGGGCCGGTGCACCACGCCAAGTACGCGCGCAACGAGATCTACACGATGGTGCCGCGGTTCGCGGCCGATGAACCCGGCCAGGAGAACCCGACGGTCACCCCGATCCCGGGCGACGTCGTGTACTTCTCCTTCCCCGGCGGCATGCTGGACCGCCAGTTCAAGGAGGAGAAGAACATCCACGAGCTGCCCGGCGTGATCGACCTGGCGATCTTCTACGGGCGGAACAACCTGCTGCTCAACGGCGACGTGGGTTGGGTGCCGGGCAACGTCTACGCCACCATCGTGGAGGGGCTGGACCGGATGGCCGAGGCGTGCAACGACGTCTGGCGGTCCGGCAGCGTCGGCGAGACCCTCCGCTACGACCGCTACCAGGGTTGACGGGGGGACAAATGCCGCCTGACTTCCTCGGGGCGGTATCGGGCCCGGAGCCGCAACGCGGCGTGGGAGTGATCGCCCCGTTCGACCTGGCGCTGGACCGCGAGCTGTGGCGGTGGACCCCAGCGGGCGTCTCGCTGTATTTGACGCGCACGGCGTTCGTGCCGGTGCCGGTGACCGTCGAGCAGGCCAGCCTGGTCAGCGACGAGGCCGCGGTGCACGGCGCGACTCGCGACCTGCTGGTCCCGGAGCCGGAGGTGGTCGCCTACGCGTGCACCTCCGGCAGCTTCGTGAACGGGGCGACGGGGGAGCGCGCGCTGGTGGAGGTGATGCGGCAGGCCGGTGCGCCGGCCGCGGTCACCGCCTCCGGCGCGCTGGTGCAGGCCCTGCAGATGCTGGGCGCCGGCCGGATCTCGATCGCCACGCCGTACGTGGAGAGCGTGACCGAGCGGTTGCACGGCTTCCTCGACGAGCACGGCATCGAGGTGGTCACCAGCGTCGGCCTGGGACTGCTCGGCCAGATCTGGAAGGTCAACTACCGGCAGGTGGTGGACATCGTGCGCTCGGCCGACCGGCCGGAGGCCGAGGCGATGTTCATCAGCTGCACCAACCTGCCGACCTACGACATCATCGGGCCGCTGGAGCAGGAACTGGGCAAGCCGGTGCTGACGGCCAACCAGGTCACGATCTGGGCGGCGCTGCGCGAGATGGGGCTGCAGGCGGTGGCCCCGGAACAGCGGCTGATGCAGGTGGTGGACGCGCCGGCCGCGTGACGATCGCATCAAGAACGGGTTAGCCGCTGCGGACCCTGCGGTAACATTGTCAACAATCGACCGGTTGTGCGGTGTTGGCGTCGACGGATCCGCAGCGGTGGTGTCGGAAACGATGTCGACTAAGGATGGAGCTACCGGTGCCGTTCACCGCAGGAATTCTCTACCCCGGCTACAGCGCCGAGGACGACTACCCGGCGCTCGAAGGGCTGCTCGGCGGTGATGTCCGGCTGCCCCTGGTGCACACCTTGATGCGCGAGGACGCGCATCGGGTGGACGCGCTGCTGGACATCGGCTCGGACGACGTGCTCGCCGAGGGTGCGCGGCAGTTGCTGGAGCACGGTGTGCAGTCGGTGATCTGGGCGTGCACCAGCGGCAGTTTCGTCTTCGGCCCGCAGGGCGCGCGGGAGCAGGTGGAGAAGCTGCAGGCGGTCACCGGGCTGCCGACGTCCAGCACGTCGTTCGCGTTCGTGCACGCCGCGGCGGCCCTGGGGCTGCGGCGGGTGGCGGTGGCCGCGACCTACCCCGACGACGTGGCCACCAGGTTCGTCGAGTTCCTGCAGGCCGCGGGGCTGGAGGTGGTGAGGTTGTCCAGCCGGGGCATCATCACCGCCGCCGAGGTGGGCACGCTCGGCCGCGACGCGGTGCTGGAGTTCGCGGCGGCCAACGACGACGACCGGGCCGATGCGCTGCTGATGCCGGACACCGCGCTGCACACCGCGGCGTGGCTGGGTGAGCTGGATGACCGGCTCGGCAAACCGGTGCTCACCGCCAACCAGGTCAGCGCCTGGGAGGCGCTGCGACTGGCCGGTGATCGCGCGGCGCGCGACGGATTGGGAACGCTGTTCCGCGAGGGAACAGGAGGGGAGCGCGATGCCTCCCCGGAATGAGGAGATGGTGTCAGGTGCTCGGGACCGACGAGCAGAACCAGCAGCCGGGTGAGTTAGAGCCGGTGCAGCGCAAGTCGACCGCGGCGATCGTGGCCGACCAGCTGCGGGCGGCGATCATGTACGGGTCGCTGCCGCCCGGAAGCCAGCTCGGCGAAGCCGAACTCGCCGCCCGGCTGGGTGTCAGCCGGGGGCCGCTGCGGGAGGCCATGCAGCGGCTGGTCGCCGAAGGGCTGCTGCGCAGCGAACCGCACCGCGGGCTTTTCGTGATGACGCTGGACGCCGAGGACGTCCACGACATCTACCTGGCCCGGCTGGCGGTGGAGCGCGCCGCGTGCGAGCAGATCGTCCGCCACCACCGGGTGGAGGCGGTGGCGGAGCTGACCGCGGCGCAGAGCCGGATGGTGGCCGCGGCGGGCAAGGGCGACTCGATCGAGCTGGCCGACGCCGACCAGGAGTTCCACGAGACGCTGGTGCGGGTGTCGGGCAGCCCGCGGCTGCAGCGGATGGCGCAGACGCTGCTGGTGGAGAAGCGGATGTGCCTGACGGCGCTGCAGGACAAGTACCACGCGGACGTGCAGGCGCTGGTCGACGAGCACAAGGGGCTCGTCGACGCGATCGAGTCGGGCGACGAGCAGCTGCTGCTGGAGCGGCTGACGGCGCACATGACCGACGCGCTGGAGCGCCTCAACGGCTCCATGGTGAACTGAGGTACCTGATGCGGGGCGGGGTTCCCTCCACAGTGGAGGGAACCCCGCCCCGCTAAGCAGGCCGTGCCGCGAATCTGTTGTTGTCAGAGGCCGCCGACGGCGACGTACTTGGTCTCCAGGAACTCGTCGATGCCGAACTTGCCGCCTTCGCGGCCGAGTCCGGAGTGCTTCACGCCGCCGAAGGGCGCCGCCGGGTTGGACACGATGCCCTGGTTGAGGCCCACCATGCCGCTCTCCAGCGCCTCCGACACCCGCAGGCCGCGCTGCAGATCGCGGGTGTAGAGGTAGCTGACCAGCCCGTACTCGGTGTCGTTGGCCTGGGCGATGACGGCCTGCTCGTCGGTGAAGGTGGTGATCGGCGCGACCGGCCCGAAGATCTCCTCCCGGCCCATCCGGGCCTCCAGTGGCACGTTCGTGAGCACGGTCGGCTGGTAGAAGTAGCCCTCGCCGTCGCGGCCGGCGCCGCCGGTGACGACGTCCGCGCCGAGCCGCACCGCGTCGGCGACCAGCTCGGTGACCTTGCCCAGCTGGGCGTCGTCGATCAGGGGGCCCACCTGGATCTCGTCGGTGACTCCGCGGCCGACCCGCAGGCCGCTCATCCGCTCGGCCAGCCGCCGGGAGAACTCCTCGGCGACGTCGGCGTGCACGTAGAACCGGTTGGCCGCCGTGCAGGCCTCGCCGATGTTGCGCATCTTGGCCAGCATCGCGCCGTCGACCGCGGCATCCAGGTCGGCGTCGTCGAACACGATGAACGGCGCGTTGCCGCCCAGCTCCAGCGACACCTTGAGCACCTGGTCGGCGGACTGCTCGATGAGCTTGCGGCCCACCGCGGTGGATCCGGTGAACGACAGCTTGCGGGCGCGGCCGTCGCGGATCATCGGTTCCATCAGCTTGCCCGCGCTGCGCGAGGTGACCACGTTGAGGACGCCGTCGGGCAGCCCGGCCTCGATGAGGATCTCGGCCAGCGCCAGCATCGACAGCGGCGTCTGGTGCGCCGGCTTGATCACCGTGGTGCAGCCCGCGGCGATGGCCGGGCCGATCTTGCGGGTGCCCATCGCCATCGGGAAGTTCCACGGCGTGATCAGCAGCGCCGGGCCGACGGGCTGGCGCATCACCAGGAACCGGCCGCTGCCGTTGGGCGCCACCGCGTAGTCGCCGCCGATGCGCACGGCCTCCTCGGAGAACCAGCGGAAGAACTCCGCCGCATAGGTGACCTCGGCGCGCGACTCGGTCAGCGGCTTGCCCATCTCCAGCGTCATCAGCAGCGCGAGGTCCTCGTGCCGCTGCATGATCAGCTCGAAGGCGCGCCGCAGGATCTCGCCGCGCTCGCGAGGCGGGTGCTTGGCCCACTGCGGCTGGGCATCGGCCGCGGCCGCCAGCGCCGCCAGCCCTTCGCGCGGGGAGGCGTCGGCGACCGAGCACAGCGCACGGCCGGTGGAGGGATCGTCGACCTCGAAGCTGCGGTCTCCTTCGGCATCGCGCCATTTGCCGCCGATGAGCAGTTGCTTGGGCGCGGCGTCGACGACGGCGGCCTCTCGGGGGTGCTGTTCGGTTGAGATCGTCATGGCAACGGCGAACCCTTCTGCCTCGGGTGGTGGACAGCGACGCTCGGTGATGGTTGCATGTCAGCGGAGATTGTCAACAATCCTACATTTTGCATGTCACGAACCCTTGGAGTCGATCATGGCTGAGCTCTCGCCGGTGCTGAAGCAGGCCACGCCGGTCCTGGCCGCCCGCGGGGAAGGGGTCTACCTCTACGACGAGCAGGATCGCCGGTACCTGGACTTCACCGCCGGGATCGGGGTCACCAGCACGGGCCACTGCCACCCGCGCGTGGTCGAGGCCGCCCAGCGCCAGGTGGGTACCCTCATTCACGGCCAGTACACGACCGTCATGCACCGGCCTCTGCTGCGGCTGACCGAACGGCTCGGCGAGGTGCTCCCGGCCGGTCTGGACCGGCTGTTCTACGTCAACTCCGGCAGCGAAGCGGTGGAGGCCGCGGTCCGGCTGGCCCGTCAGGCCACCGGACGGCAGAACATCGTCGCCTTCCAAGGTGGCTTCCACGGGCGCACGATGGGCGCCGGCGCGCTCACCAGCTCCGGGGTGAAGGTGCGGGCCGGGATCGGCCCGATGATGCCCGGCGTCGTGTTCACCCCGTTCCCCGAGGCCTACCGGCACCGCTGCAGCGAGGCCGACGCGGTGCGCTTCGCGCTAGCCGAGTTCGACCAGCTGCTGGTCACCGTCAGCTCGCCGCGCGACACCGCCGCGATCATCATCGAACCGGTGCTCGGCGAAGGCGGCTACATCCCCGCGCCGCCGGAGTTCCTCGCCGGCCTGCGGGAACGCGCCGACCGGCACGGCATCCTGCTGATCGTCGACGAGGTGCAGACCGGCGTCGGGCGTACCGGCCGGTTCTGGGGCCACGACCACGCCGGCATCCGTCCCGATATCCTGATCACCGCCAAGGGCCTGGCCAGCGGCTTCCCGCTGTCGGCCATCGCCGCGCCGGAGGCGCTGATGGGCCAGGCCTGGCCGGGCTCGCAGGGCGGCACCTACGGCGGCAACGCGGTGTCGGCCGCGGCGGCGCTGGCCACCCTCGACGTGGTGCGGGACGAGGGGCTCGTCGACAACGCCGCCGAACAGGGTGCCCGGCTGCAGGAGGGTCTACGCAAGGTCGCCGCCGAGCACCCGGTGATCGGCGACGTGCGCGGGCTCGGCCTGATGGTGGGCAACGAGTTCAGCACCCCCGAGGGCGTGCCGGACACCGAGACGGCCACCCGTGTGCACCAGGCCGCCGCCCGGCGCGGGCTGCTGCTGCTGACCTGCGGACCGCACGGCAACGTGGTGCGGATGATCCCGCCGCTGATCGTCACCGCCGAACAGGTCGACGACGCCGTCGGGCTGTGGGCGGAAGCGGTGCGCGACGCCGTCAACGGCTGACCACCACGGCCGTGGTGGCGGGCTGTGAGGTCGCACTCACGCCCGCCACCAGCCGAAACGGGTGGTCTCCGATCACCGTTCGGTAGCGGTGGGTGATTCCCCGGCGGTCGTCTGCGATGCTTCACGCCAAACCCGGCGCGTGCGGGGCGCGCCGGATCGAACCGACGCAGGTGTGTGCATGAGCGACTGGTCGGCGGGACAACCGCCGAGGAGCCGGAGACCGCAAGGCGGCGGCGAGAGGTACGACTACTACCGGGGCGCTCCGAGCGGGCCGCCACCCGGACGGCGTCCGCCGCCCCCTCCGCCTCATCAAGGCCCTCGGCGGCCGGTGGACGACGAACCGCCACCGCTGCCGCCGCGGCGCAAGCAGAAGCGGTGGGGCCGGCGCATCGGCATCACCCTGGTCGTGCTGGTGCTGCTGCTGGGCGGCCTCGTGATCTACTTCGACAGCATGCTGCAGCGCACCGACGCGCTGTCGTTCAGCGGGCAGGCCCCGGACTCGTCCGGCTCCAACTGGCTGCTGGTCGGCTCCGACAGCCGTGAAGGCCTCGACGACGCGCAGCGCGAAGAGCTGTCGGCCGGCGACGCCGGCGGCCAGCGCACCGACAGCGTGATGCTGGTGCACATCCCCGGCGGCGGTGGTCAGCCGGCGCTGATCAGCCTGCCCCGCGACTCGTACGTGGAGATCCCGGGTCACGGGAAGACCAAGCTCAACGCGGCGTTCTCCTTCGGCGGCCCGCAACTGCTGGCGGAGACCGTCGAGAAGGCCACCGGCGTGCACATCGACCACTACGCGGAGATCGGCTTCGGCGGGTTCGCCGACCTGGTCAACGCCGTCGGCGGGGTCGACATCTGCCTGGACAAGCCGATGGACGACGAAATGGCGAACGCGCACCTGCCGGCCGGCTGCCAGGAGCTGGACGGCCCGCAGGCTCTGGCCTTCGTGCGGGCGCGCTACTCGCTCAAGGGTGGTGACCTGGAGCGGGCGGAGAACCAGCGCAAGCTGCTGGGCGCCCTGGTCAACAAGGCGACCAGCCCGTCGACGCTGCTCAACCCGTTCCGGCTGTTCCCGCTGGCCTCCAGCGCGAGCAAGACGTTCGTGGTCAACGACGGCGACCACCTGTGGCACCTGGCCTCGCTGGGCCTGGCGATGGGCGACATCAGCGGCGGCGATGGTGTGACCACCAGCGCGCCGTTCGGGCGCTTCGGCAAGGACTCCAACGGCGGCTCCGTCGTCGTCTGGGACTCCAAGGCCGCCAGTCGCATGTTCGACGCGATCGCCAACGACCAGCCCATCCCGCCGGACCTGCTGAACAAGTAGACCGCGCGACCAACGATGCGGGCCGCCCCGGAAGCTCCGGGGCGGCCCGCATCGCCGTTGGGAGGGACGGTCAGGAGATGAATCGCTTGAGCTGCTTGTTGTTGCCGTTGAAGGTGTCCTGCCCACCGGGGAAGGTGCCCTTGTCGTTGTGCTGCCAGATGGTCTGGTAATCCCAGCCAGCCGGCAGCGCGCCGAGGTCGGTGCCGTAACGGGCGACCCACAGCGGGTTGTTCGGAGCGAAGTCCGGATTGGACGCGGTGCAGCGGTTCCACCAGTTGGTCGTGGTGTAGATGACCGGGAAGCGCCCCGTCCGGGCGTGGTAGGTGTTGCTGAAGTCGGCGATCCACCGCGACATCGCGGCCGGGTCCAGGCCGTAGCAGGCCTCGCCGTAGGGGTTGTACTCGATGTCCAGCGCCCCGGGCAGGGTGCGACCGTCGTGGCGCCAGCCGCCGCCGTTGTCGACGAAGAAGTTGGCCTGGTCGCGGCCGGCGGAGCGATCCGGCAGCCCGAAGTGGTAGGAGCCGCGGATCATGCCGACGTCGTGGGAGCCGTCGTACTGCTGTCCGAATCGGGCGTTGCGGAAGCCGGTGCCCTCGGTGGCCTTGACGTAGGCGAACCGGGCGCCGTCGGCCCAGGCCCGCGGCCAGTCGACGTCACCCTGATGGCCGCTGACGTCCATTCCGGACACCGCGCCGGCCGGGAGGTAGCGCGCTTGGGCGTCCCTGCCGCCTGGCACGCTGTAGCCCGCCCAGGCGCCATTGGGATCTTCCGGGTTCAGCCGCGGGGCGGCGCGCGACTGTTCGGCGTTGGCCGTGCCGCCGGCCAGCGCGGCCGTCGCGATCACCGCCGCGAGCAGCGCTGCGGTCCTACGTGGACGGCGGGAAACGTTGCGGGCCGGGCGTCGCCGTTGACGGCTGCCGACCGGGCCGCGGAATTTGCGGAGCATGCACTCGCCTCCTCACCAGCAAAGGCATCGTCGTCGAGTGGGACCGGGGGTGCGGATCTTGCGCGTTGGGAGAATAACCCGCACATTGCGGGCCCGCTCAGGTCCGCCACGGCGTTTCGCCGGTTTTGCCCCATGTGGACACGAGCTGTCCACTGTGGTGGTACCCGGCGTGATCCACGTCTCCCGATTGGAGAATCGGCGTCGCGTCCGGTAGGTCTCGGGCATGGCACAGCGAACGGGTGGTCCCGGAGCGGGGCGGTACAGGGGCCGGCGGCCGGGCGATCACCGGCGCGACGAGCGGCCCCGCGGTGATCGCGGTGACGAGCAAGCGCTGCGGCAGGAGCTGCACGCCATGCACGGCGCGAGCTACGGCCGCTACAAGTCCTTGGGTGGCTGCTGGTCCTTCGGCGGATTCACCCTTGAGGTCCAGCGCGTGCAGCCGGACCCGTTCGCCCCGGCCAGCCGCTGCGAGGTCCGGATCGACCCGGAGGTCGCGGGCTTCCCCGAGCAGCTGTGGTCGACGCCGGTTCGCGCGCGGGCGCTGGCCGGATACCTGGTGCGGGCGGTGTACCGCAGGCTCCGCGACAGCCGGTTGCGGGTCGACGCCGGCCGGCAGGAGGTGCTGGACCGCAGCGCCTGCCAGATCGCCGGGGGAGAGGTGGTGCTGCGCCTGGGCATCGACCTGCCGGGACGCGGCCGGACCATCGACGGCAGGCAGGCGGAGCAGGCGCTGTGCGACGAGCTGCCCGACGCGGTGGAGGCCGCGCTGCGCTGGGCCACGGCCGATCAACGGCGGCTGCGTGAGTTCGTGGACTCCATTGAGGACACCGACGCGCTGCGGCGGATGCTGCCGGACCTGGGCCTGGTGGCGTTCGTCGCCGACGGCGCGATGCTGCCCCGGCTCAGCGGCGTCGACGAGCGGCCGCTGACCGACGGGGTGCCGTTCGCCTCGCCGGAGTCGCTGAGCGTCGAGGTCGAGCTGCCCAACCGGGGCCGGGTGCGCGGCATGGGGGTGCCCGAGGGGATCACCCTGATCGTCGGCGGCGGGTTCCACGGCAAGTCGACGCTGCTGCGCGCGCTGGAATTTGGCGTCTACGACCACGTTCCCGGCGACGGACGGGAACTGGTGGTGTGCCGCGAGGACACCGTCAAGGTGCGCGCCGAGGACGGGCGGCGGGTGCACCGGGTGGACGTCAGCCCGTTCGTCGGGCACCTGCCCACCGGCGCCGACACCACCGACTTCTCCACCGACAACGCCTCCGGCTCGACCTCGCAGGCCGCCGCGATCGTGGAGGCTGTGGAGGCCGGGGCGAAGGTGCTGCTGGTCGACGAGGACACCGCGGCGACGAACCTGATGATCCGCGACGCCCGGATGCAGGCGCTCGTCGCCAAGGAGTCCGAGCCGCTGACGCCGTTCGTCGACCTGATCCGGCCGCTGCACGCCGCGCACGGGGTGTCGACGGTGCTGGTGATGGGCGGCTCCGGGGACTACATGGACGTGGCCGACCAGGTGCTGATGCTCGACGCCTACCATGCGCGCGACGTCACCGGGCGCGCCCGGCAGTTGGCCGCCGCGCCCACCGGCCGCCGTTCGGAGGCCGAGGCGTTCCCGCAGGTCCGGCACCGCGTCGTGGACCCGCGCTCGATCCCCACCGAACGGCCGAAGGTCCGCGCCCGCGGAGTGGACGCGTTGACGCTGGGCGAATCCACTGTGGAGCTGCGCGGCGTGGAGCAGGTCGTCGACCCTGCGCAGGTCACTGGGATCGGGCTGGCGCTGGTCAGCTGCGCGCGGCGGGGCGTGCTCGACGGCGCCCGCACCGTTGCGGAGGTGCTCGACGCCTTCGACGCGGACGTCGCCGAGCGAGGCGTCCTGGCCGTCGACGAGCGCTACGTGGGCGATTTCGCCGTGCCGCGGCGCTTTGAGCTGGCGGCCGCGCTGAACCGGCTCCGGGTGCTGAGGGTGGCCGGTTTTCGCACGTGAGGAGGTTTGCCCGGCGGCGGCGGACGGGCATCATCGAGGCGAGTGGTTTTCCCGATGTGCTGCCGTGCGCACGCGCGGCGGACGGGAGGCGAGCGATGCCTCGCATGGGTTTCCCGGAACGAACCACCACCGGTTATGCCGACCGCCGGCACGCCGGGCGGGTCCTGGCCCAGCGGATGACCGGGCTGGACCTGGTCGATCCCGTGGTCCTCGGGCTGGCCAGGGGAGGGGTGCCGGTGGCCGCCGAGGTGGCCCGGATGCTGCAGGCGCCGCTGCGGGTCTGCGTGGCGCGCAAGATCGGCGCGCCGAGCCAGCCGGAACTGGCCGTCGGCGCCGTGACCGCCGACGGGCCGCCGAGCTACGACCAGCAGCTGGTGCGCTCGTTCCACCTCGACGAGCGGACCCTGCAAGCGGCCTGCGAGCGGGAGCGGGCCGAGGCGCGGCGCCGGGAGCGGCTGTTCCAGCGCGGCGAGCCGCTGCCGCTGGCCGGGCGTGACGTGGTGCTGGTCGACGACGGTCTGGCCACCGGGGCCACTGCGCGCGCGGCGGTGCGGATGCTGCGCGGGTCGGCACCGCGCAGCGTTGTGCTGGCCGTGCCGGTGGGGGCGCCGGACGCGGTCGCCGCGCTGCGTGCGGAAGCCGATGTGGTGGTGTGCGTGCTGCAGCCGGTCGGCTTCGCCGCGGTGGGGCAGTGGTACCGAGACTTCAACGCCACCACGGACGAGGAGATCTTCGAGATCCTGCAGGACCTAGACCAACCGTAAATCTTGCCAAGATGGCAATATTGCAAATCTGGCAAGATTTGCTACGGTGGTCGACATGACCGCCGAAGACGACGCCCGCATCGGGCTGCGGGAGCGCAAGAAGCGCCAGACACGCCTCGCGTTGAGCCGGGAGGCGATCCGCCTGACCGTCGAACGCGGATGGCAGGACGTCACGGTGGACGACATCGCCGCGGCCGCCGACGTCTCCCCACGAACCTTCCGGAACTACTTCGCCGGCAAGGCCGAGGCCATCGCCGCCAGCCACCTCGAACGCGCCCTGCGGATCGCCGAGGAGCTGCGCGCGCGACCGGCCGACGAACCGTTGTGGGACGCCATCGGCAACGCGGTGCAGGCGCAGTTCGCGCCGGCACCGGACGACCGGCAGCCTCGCGACGAGGGCTGGATCGACGGCCTGCGGCTCATGCTCGCCGAACCCGCGGTGCAGGGCGAAGTCCTCAAGGCGAACGCGATCGCGCAGGACGAGCTGGCGAAGGCCATCGCCGAACGAACCGGCACCGACGTGACGCACGACCTGTACCCGCAACTGGTCGCCGCCGTGGTCGGCGCGGGCAGCGCCACGGCCGTGACGCACTGGCTGCGCGAAGACCCGCACGGCTCTGCTCTGCCGCTGCTGCGCCAGGCGTTCGCCCGGATCGCGGCGGGCCTTCCGACTCCCTGAAACCCGACCGAATCGCCCGGCGCGGTCGCGGCCGGGCGATTCGCCCTGCCCTCTTCCTTTTCGAACGAACGGAGTAAAACCCCGATGATCGCCGATGTCCTCATCGCCGGCGGTGGCCCGAACGGGCTCATGCTGGCCTGCGAGCTGGGCCTGGCCGGGCTGCGGCCGATCGTGCTGGAACGCCTGACCGAGCCCGGCGACGAACCCAAGGCCAACGGCCTCGTCGGCCAGGTCGTGAAGATGGTCGACCGCCGAGGACTGCACGACCAGCTCAGCGGCGGGCCGCGACCACCGCGGCCGAACTCCGCCTACTTCATGTTCGCCGGGATGAGCCTGAACCTGGGCCTGCTGGCGGACAGCCCCGTCTACAACCTGCCCGTGCCGCAGCGCCGCATCGTGGAAGTCCTGGCGCAGCGGGCCGCCGAGCTCGGAGCCGACATCCGCCGGGGACACGAGGTCACCGACCTGTCGCAGGACGACGACGCGGTCGAGGTGGAGGTCACGGGCCCGGACGGGCCGTACCGGCTGCGGGCCCGGCACCTGGTCGGCGCGGACGGCGCCCACAGCGGCATCCGCAAGCGCGCCGGTATCGGATTCCCCGGCGTCAGCTACGACCGGACGACGAACCGGACGGCCAACGCCACCGTTCCCGCGGACTGGGTGGACCCCACGACCGGCGCGCTGAACGTGCCCGGCATCGGCGCGATCCTGCCGTTCCTGCCGCACCGCACCGAGCGCGGCGGCTTCGGGTACGCGCCGTTGCCGGGGCAGGACCCGCTGATCAGCACCATCGAGTGGGACGAGCCGGAGACCGAGGCGCAGATGACCCTCGACGAGTTGCGGGAGAGCGCCCGCCGGGTCCTGGGCGTCGACGTGCCGCTCGGCCCGCCCACCGGCGCCGGGCCGCACGTGCTGCGACGCCGCAGCGGCGGCAATACCCGCGTGGCCGAACGGTTCCGGGACCGACGGGTGTTCCTCCTCGGCGACGCCGCGCACGTCTACACCGCGGGCGGCGGTCCCGGCCTCAACCTCGGCCTGCAGGACGCGATCAACCTCGGCTGGAAACTCGCCGCCGAGCTGCGCGGCGACGCCCCGCCCGGGCTGCTGGACAGCTACGAGGCGGAACGCGGCCAGGCAGCCAGGCGCATGAACACCTACGCCCAGGCGCAGTCCGCGCTGATCGCCCCGGGCAGCGACGTCACCGCGCTGCGCGAGCTGTTCACCGAGCTGCTCGACGACCCCGGCACGATCCAGCGCATCGCGGACCTCACCGCGGGCTCCGACGTCCGCTACGACATGGGAGCCGCCGGCGCGCATCCGCGCACCGGCCGGTGCGCCCCGGAATTCGAGCTGCACACCGAAACCGGGCCGGTGCGGTTGGCGGAGCTGACCCGCAGCGCGCGACCGCTGCTGATCGACCTGACCGACGACGGATCGCCGGGTGCGCTCGCCGGGCGCACCGACCAGGTGGACGTGGTCCGCGGGCGGATCGTCGGGGCCGATATCGGTGCCACCGCCCTGCTCCTCCGGCCGGACTGCTACGTGGCGTGGGCATCGGCATCGTCCAGCCCGGATGCCGCCGAGCTGGACGCGCTCCAGGCGGCGGCCGAGAGGTGGTTCGGCGTTCCCGCGACCGCCCGTGCCTGACCGGGGCTACTCACAGTCCACTGTGGTCCGACTGGTGAGTGGACGTCCTCGAGTTCGGACGGATGTGCCTGCTGGCTCAGCCGGTGTGAAGGATCCGAAGGCGATCGGGTCCCCCCAGATCTCGATCAACGACCTGGATCGGTGCCCAGGCCCATTGCCACACGCTGATGCCTGGCGTGCGGGAGAACCGGATCTGCCCGCGGGTGCCGTCGACTGCAACGTGTGGCCAGGATTCCGCGATGCGAGCCCGGTCGGGGCCGTGAGAACGCAGGGCATCGGCGAGGACGGCGACCGTGTCGTAGCCCTCGAAGGCGACGAAGGAGGGCGCTTCACCCAGCCGCTCCCGGAGGGCCGCCTCGACCCGTGCACCGAGCGGGCTGAGGCGCTCGGGCAGGTAGCGCAAGAACGGGATCGCGGCGCCGTCGTCGCCCAGCAACGCCGCCCATTCGGCGAACTCCGGTTGCCCTGCCGGAGCACCGATCATGACCCCGGCGAGACGCTGGTCGCTGCGGACGGACTTGACGATCGACACCGCCGGCTCCGGGTTGCCGACCAGAAGGAGGAGGGCTGTCGCGCGATTGTCGACGAGTTCGTCGCACACGGCCGTGGGAGCGAGCGCGCGCATGTCGAGTTCGACGACGGTGCCACCGAGTGGAGCGAGGTGGTCCCGCAGAACGCGGGCCCCAGATGCCCAGTAGACACTCGGCTCGGCTGCTACGGCGATTCGACTGTGGCCCGCGTTGAGGAGGAAGTCCGCGTAGATCTGCCAGCCAACGGACTGCGCCGGAGCGATGCGCGCGACCCATTCCGTTGGCTGTTCGGTGAGCACGTCGAGCACCGCTGACGAGCAGAGGAACGGCACGCCAAGGGCGTCGGCTCTGGTGGCAGCGGCGCGAGCGACGACGCTGTGGTACTCCCCGGTCAGGGCGGCCACGCCCAGGCCGGCCAGTTCATCTACGGCCGCTGCGGCCTTCTGCGGATCGGCCGCGGTGTCTCGGACCACCAGCTCGAGTGGCCTTCCGGCGATCCCGCCGGCGTCGTTGACTTCGCGAGCGGCCAGTTCGAGTCCGGCGAGCAGGTGTCGGCCCGCCTCGACCCAGCCGGGCCGGGTCAGCGGGACGAGAGTGCCGATCTGGACGGACGATCCGTCGGTCCGCTCCGCGCCGGCTGGCGGTGGTGGTGTGTACATGCGTTGGTGTCTCCCGTGCGACGACTTCGTTGTAGTTTGCCCGAATCGCAGAGTGGTCGGTGTAGTGGTCGACGGTGCCGCGTCCGGCGGTGTCCTTTGTGGTCAGTGGTGGGCCGGGGTGCGGTTCGTGGCTGCGGGATGCCTGCCGGTGCGGCGCGGGCCTCCGGTCAGTGCGGCTCCGAACCAGTTGGGGGAGGCGTAGCCGGGGCCGCTGGCGAGCCCGCCCAGCCACGCTCCGGCGGCGGCACCGAGGCAGAACGCGGCGATGTTGGTGGCGGAGACGAGCGGCGCCAGCGGCGCGTCAGCGATCTGCCAGGAGGATCAGGCCCGCGTCGGTGGGGCGGAAGCCGCAGGCGTCGAAGTAGAAGCCGCGCAGGTGCGGCTCGAAGTCGACGTGCAACCAGGTGCAGCCCGCGCGCCGCGCAGACTGTGCCGCGCGCCGCACGAGTTCCGTTCCGACGCCGCGGTGCTGATGGTCGGGGCGGACCTTGGTGTCGAGCAGGAAGGCGTGGTCGCCGCCGTCCCACGCAATGTTGACGAAGCCGATCAGCGCGCCGCCGGGCAGTCGCGCGGTCACCCAGCCCAGGCTGTGCGCGCGCACCCTTTCCCACCAGCCGGGCTCGGCAGTGCCGCCGTGGGAGAGGGTCAGGGACACGAGTTCGTCGTCGGAGGCCTCGGCCCGCCACCGGTAGTCGATCTCCACCACCCGATGGTCCCAGTCTCCCGCCGGGGAGGAAATCGCTTTTCCGGCACGGGTATCCACCTTGCCACAACATTGAGTTTGATATTTCTCATGATTTCAGTGTTGATCAAAATCAATCCTCCTGACCAACCTGCACCAACCGAGGCCACGACGCGATAGCCTCGCGGCACTTACTCCTGCGCTGCGGAGAACCGGGAAACGGGTGGACTTGCGCCACCGGTCGGGGGGCTTCTGGCGCGTCGGGGTGGAGCTAGGTGTCCGTCTCGGGTTGATTGGTTCGTTATGACTGCCGCTGGACATTCCGACAGCACGCCGACGCAGGCGGGTAGGCACACGCCACCTCGGCGGTCGGGGACGAGACGGAGTGCCGATTCCGGCGAGTCGGGCTATTCGGCCGAGGTGGCGTGGCAGGTCGGCGAGGCCGCCGCCGCGCTAGGCGATCGGCTGCGCGACCCCGCTGTGCCGCACAGCGTCGAGGAGATCGAGCAGGTCATGCGCGGGTTCTCGTTGACGGTCGAGGGCATGGCCGTCGGGTGTGGCGGGGTGACCGAGTGGCTGCGGGCGGCCGGGCACGTCGGTCCGCTGTCCGGGCACGCCAGCGTGATGTCGGAGCGCCTGTCGCACATCGGCAAGGAGCTGACCCGGTTGGCCGACGCGATCGAGAAGGCGCAGAAGCGCGCGAGCTGACGCGGGGCGCGCGGGCGAACACTGTCGGTGCGGCGCCGCGGCGAGCGCAGTGGTGCTGCACGGCTGTTGCGGGCCTCTCAGTATGTTGGTGCCAACATCACGATCGCGATGATCGAACTGCGCTCCGCGGAGCGGGCTCGGTGGCGTGGTCGTGGGGATCAGCGCGGCGCCGTTGGTGGGCGCGTTGGCGGGTCGGCGGTCGGGCGCCGGTCCTGCCTTGCGGGTGCTGCGTGCTGGTCTGCTGCTGGAGTTCGGTTGCAGGCGGGGCCTGCGTGTGCGTGTGGAGGTGGCCCCTTTGGTTCGCGGCAGTGTCGGTGATTCCTCTGCCGCCTTTGATTCGCTGTTCAGCGAGGTGTTCTCGGGGACGTCGGCGGATGCTTCTGCGTCGGAGCGCGGTCTGGCGTTGGGCACGTTGCTGGATGCGCAGGCGCACGAGGTGGTGTCGAAGGCGGTTCGGGCCACTGTGGACTGGGGCAGCCGGGAGCTGGACGGTGCGCATCTTCTGTGGGCGGTGACGCAGGTGCCGGCGACGGCGGAGTTGCTGGTGTCCTCCGGGGTAAGGGTGGAGGAGTTGGCGGCCGCGGTGCGGTCGGCGGTGGAGGCGCAGGATTCGGGGGCGGCGGGCCGGCCGGTGCTGTCGTCGGCGGCTCGGCGGGCGTTGTTGGGGGCTTATCAGCAGGCGTTGGGCGAGGGTGTCGACGTGGTGGGGGCGCGGCACCTGGTGTTGGGGTTGGCCGCGGATGCGGATTCCGTGGCCGGGAGGGCGTTGGCGCGGGCGATCGAGTTGGGTGATCGGGGTGCGGCTCGGTCGGTGTTGAGCGTGACGCCGCGGCTGGACGAGTTCGGGCTGGATCTGACGGAGCTGGCACGGGCCGGGAAGCTGGATCCGGTGGTGGGCCGGGATGCCGAGATCGAGCAGGCGATCGAGGTGCTGGGGCGGCGGTCGAAGAACAACCCGGTGTTCATGGGGGATCCGGGGGTGGGCAAGACCGCGATCGTGGAAGGTTTGGCGCGGCGGATCGTCGAGGGCGCGGTGCCGTGGTCGTTGGCGGACATGCGGGTGGTGTCGCTGGACCTGGCCGGGATGGTGGCCGGGGCGAAGTACCGGGGTGAGTTCGAGCAGCGGTTCCGGGATGTGCTGGCGGAGATCCGGGCACATCGGGAGGACGTGCTGGTGTTCATCGACGAAGTGCACAGCATCGTAGGGGCCGGCGCGGGCGAGGGTTCGATGGACGCGGGGACGATGCTCAAGCCGGCGTTGGCGCGCGGTGAGGTGCGGTTGATCGGGGCGACGACCGTGGAGGAGTACCGGCGGCACGTGGAGAAGGATCCGGCGTTGGAGCGCCGGTTCGCGCCGATCATGGTGGGGGAGCCGTCGGTGGCCGAGACGGTGGTGGTGCTGGAGGGGTTGCGGGAGAAATACCAGCGGCATCACCGGGTGCGCATCGATGATGGTGCGTTGTCGGCGGCGGCGGAGTTGTCGCAGCGCTACATCGCGGATCGGTTCTTGCCGGATAAGGCGGTGGATCTGCTGGACCAGGCGTGTTCGCGGGTGCGGTTGCGGCGCGGTGGTGAGGTGCGGGAGTCGGCGGTGTTCGAGCCGACGGTGGTCGCGGATGACGTGGCGGACGTGGTGGCGTCGCGGACCGGGATTCCGGTGGCGGATGTGAGTGCGCAGGACGTGCAGCGGTTGCTGGAGTTGGAGCAGCAGTTGCGGTCGCGGGTGGTCGGTCAGGATGCGGCGGTGGCGTCGGTGGCCGAGGCCGTGCGGCGGGCTCGGGCCGGGTTGGCGGATCCGGATCGGCCGATCGGGAGTTTCTTGTTCCTGGGGCCGACGGGTGTGGGCAAGACGGAGTTGGCGCGGGCGTTGGCGCATGCGTTGTTCGGTGATGCGCAGCGGTTGTTGCGGTTGGACATGGGGGAGTTCCAGGAGAAGCACACGGTGTCGCGGCTGGTCGGTGCGCCGCCGGGGTACGTGGGTTATGGCGAGGCGGGGCAGTTGACGGATCGGGTGCGGCGGCAGCCGTATTCGGTGGTGTTGCTGGATGAGGTGGAGAAGGCGCATCCGGATGTGTTCAACACGTTGCTGCAGGTGCTGGATGCGGGGCGGTTGACCGATTCGCAGGGTCGCTTGGTGGATTTCCGCAACGTGGTGGTGATCATGACCTCGAACATCGGGGCGGATCGGGTGCTGGATGCGGGGGCCGATGCCGGGGAGTCGGCGTTGGTGGTGTTGGAGGAGTTGCGGGCGTTCTTCCGTCCGGAGTTCATCAACCGGATCGATGACGTGGTGGTGTTCCGGCCGTTGGGGGCGGAGCAGTTGCGGCGGATCGCGTCGTTGTTGCTGGAGCGCACGGGCGCGCAGTTGGAGGCGAAGGGCGTCCGGTTGGTGGTGGGTGATGCGGGCCTGGATTGGTTGGTGGAGCGGGGGTATCAGCCGGAGTTCGGGGCGCGGCCGTTGCGGCGGGTGATCGCGCGGGAGTTGGACAACCGGCTGGCGTCGATGGTGTTGGCGGGCACGGTGTCGGCGGGTGATCAGGTGTCGGTGGATGTCGTTGGTGGGGAGTTGGCGTTGTCGGTGACGTCGGTGTGGGAGCCGGTGTCGGGTGGTCGGCATGCGGCGCCGGTGGAGCGTGCTGAGGTGGAGGGTTCGCAGCCGGTTCGGAGGCACAGCGTGTTCGGGTGAGCGCGTCAGCGGTGCAGCGTGGCGATCCAGGTGGTGAGGTCCTTGGGGCGGCGGAATCGGTGGACGGTGGGGCCGTGGGGGTTGGCGGCCCATTGCCGGATTCGGGTGCGTTTGGTGTGGAAGGACCGGAAGTGCCAGAGCAGGATGGAGTCGTGTGCGAGGAGGGTGCGGATGGTTTCGCGGTTTCCGTTGCAGACGGTGGTCCTGTTGATGACGCGGGCGATGCTGCGTCGGAGCAGTCGGCTCAGGGACAGCCAGCGGGGGTAGTCGAGGGCGACGATGAGGTCGGCGCGGGCGAGTGGGATGTCGAGCCACTGGCCGTAGGCGGAGTCGAGGATCCATTGCTGCTGGGTGCAGATGTCGTGGATCTTGTCGCGTTGTTCGTGTGTGGGGATCTGGATCCAGTCGGGTTCCCAGGTGAGGTCGTCGACGGAGTGCCAGGGCAGGCCGGTGGCTCGGCTGATGCGGCTCGCGGCGGTTGATTTGCCGGATCCCGTGACGCCGTAGACGACGATGCGTTGGGCTGGGCTGGCCGGCATGGTCGTGAGCTTAGCGTGTTGCGGGTGTCGGAACGCCGGGTCGTGGTGACTCTGTGCGACTGGGTGGTGGTCGGCGGTGGGGCGGTGTGTCGCCCGGCTGGTCGGTATTTTGGCTCGTTGCAGCTTTGTGGCCATCTGATCGGGAGCGAATTTCACACGAACGTGGCGAGCCTTGTTCGGGTCGGGCGGCGGCTCCTACGGTGGGGGGTGCGGTTGAGCAGCCGCCACGGAGTACCCCTTGCGTTGAGCGCAGCGGCGAGTTCGCGGTCCCGTGGCCAACCGAACCGTCGATACGCAACCAGGGGAGGTAGCGTGATCGTCTCCAGATCCGGGATGTCATCGGCCGCGTGGGTGAGCGTGGGCCACGAGATCGTTGCGCCGCGCGCGTCCGACGATCCGGTCGTCGGGCATTCGATGTGCACGTCCGCATTAAGGCTGGCCGTGGAGTGGCCCGTGCCGGGCGTGGTGGTGGTGCGCATCGGTGGTGAGATCGATCTGTCCACGGTGCCCAGGCTGACGGAGTTGATCCGGCAGCGGCTGACGGCCGCGGCGTTGCAGGCCATCGTGGTGGATGTTTCGGAGGTGTCGTTCGCCAGCAGTGCGGCGATCGAGTTGTTGTTGCACGCGCAGCGTCGTGCCGAGCACCGGCGGACCAGGTTGTTCGTGGTTCCTGGTCATGGTGCGGTGCTGCGGTTGTTGACGATCACGCGGCTGCGCGAGCGGTTCGTGTGCCGGGCTTCGGCGGCGGAGGCGGTTGCTGAGGCGCGTGGGTGACGCGCCTCAGCGGTGTCAGCCGTCGTTCCGAGGACGCGGCGGTCGGTGGCGAAGTGTTGTGCGACATGCTGCCAGGCCTTGGTGAAGTGTTCGGCCGGTTCGGGGTGTACGTGAATAGTTTTCGCGATCAGGGGGTCTGCTGTCCGGCCTGGAACGACACCGCCCGCGCCGTGTTCACCCGCGCGTTGAGGTCGGCGACTGCCATTGGCGAGGTCACTGCGATCTGCGTGAAGTGCAGCAGCCGCGGCCCCTGCACCCCGACCTGCACCCAGCCCTCGGTGCGTTCCTCCTTCGCCAGCAAGAACAACAGCCCTAGCAAGCAGAAGAAGATGAACAGCACGCACAGCACGATCGCCCACGCCGGGATTGTGCGGGTCGTGCGGCTCATGTCGGTGAACGTCCACGCCACCTCGCCCACCGGGGCCGTTCCTGAGGGCGTCATGACCTCTGTCCGGGTGCACACGATGTCCCCGATCGTGACGACCGGAAGCGGGGCTGAGAAAGGGACGACCATGGGTGATCATCTTAGGAGCAAGCCGTCCGACCCCGCCGGAGGATGGCAGGATTCCCGCCGTGCACACCTACATCGCACTGCTGCGCGCCGTGAACCTCGGCAGCCGCGGCCGCGTCGCCATGGCCGACCTCCGCGACCTGGTCGCCGCGGCCGGGCATGGTGACGTCGCGACGTACCTGCAGAGCGGCAACGTCGTCTTCACCTCCGATCGCACCGACCCCGAGGCGCTGTCGGCGGACCTGCGGCGGCGGCTGGCCGGCGAACTCGGCGTGGACACCCCGGTCCTGGTGCGCACCGGCACCGAGATCACCGGCATCGCCGCGCACCACCCCTTCCAGGACGGTCAGCACGACCACGCCAAGCTGCACGTCGCGTTCCTGACCGCCGAACCCGACCCCGGCCAGGCCGCGCAGCTGGCCGTGCCCGACGGGGCGCCCGAAGAACTCCACCTGGCCGGCCGCGAGCTTTACCTGCACTACCCGGCCGGGGCGGGCCGGAGCAAGCTCACCGCCGCCTACCTGGAGAAGCGGCTCGGGGTCGGCCTCACCGCCCGCAACTGGAAGACAGTCACCGCACTGGCCGAACTCGCCCGGCAGCGGACCTGAAAACAGGGCGTGGCCCGGCGCACAGCGGCCTCGTGTCACGGTCGGACCTGGCGCTCACTGCGTCCCGATGTCGTAAGCGGTGCCGCCGGCGATGGCCTGGAGCTTGTCCGGGTTGGCCACGTTGTGGATCGCGGCGATGCGGCCGTCGGCGCCGAAGTCGAAGGTGACGGTGGCGATCAACCGGTCCGGTCCGCTGAACAGGATGCCCGGCCCGC
The DNA here is from genome assembly GCF_900106995.1 of Saccharopolyspora shandongensis. Lineage (GTDB taxonomy): Bacteria > Actinomycetota > Actinomycetes > Mycobacteriales > Pseudonocardiaceae > Saccharopolyspora > Saccharopolyspora shandongensis. The sequence continues at coordinate 35,486 of NZ_FNOK01000019.1, read as the reverse complement.
CGTTGATCTCGACGAGTTCGGCCTTCATGTCGGCGGGTTCGATGCCCTGGTAGGTGACGGTGCCGATGGCCGCGAACCACCCGGCCACCGTTTCCGCGCCCACGACCGGGCGCAGCGCCTGGCGGACCTTGCCGCCGCCGTCGGTCCACAGCGTCACTTCCGGCGAGATCAACTTCATCAGGGCGTTGACATCGCCGCCGGTGGCCGCGGCCAAGAACCGTTCGGTGACGTTGCGCTGCTGCGAGCGGTCCGCGGCGAAGCGCGGCCGCCGGGCGTGCACGTGCTCCCGGGCCCGGTGCGCGCACTGGCGCACGGCGGCTTCGGAGCGCTCCACCACCTCGGCGATCTCGGCGTGGCTGAAGTCGAAGACCTCCTTGAGCACGAACACCGCGCGTTCGAGCGGGCTGAGCGTCTCCAGCACCACCAGCATGGCCATCGACACCGACTCGGCGTCGGCGACGCTCTCGGAGGCGTCACCGCCGGTCAGGATCGGTTCCGGCAGCCACGGCCCCACGTAGGTCTCCCGCTTGTGCCGGGTCGAGCGCAGCCGCTCCAGCGCCAGGTTCGACACGATCCGGGCCAGGTAAGCCTTGGGGTCGGCCACTTGTGAGCGGTCGGTGGCGGACCACTTGATCCAGGCGTCCTGGACCGCGTCCTCGGCGTCGGCCGCCGAGCCGAGGACGCGGTAGGCCACGGAGAACAGCAGGTTGCGGTGCTCGCGGAACACCTGCTGGTCGAGGTGGGCGGACAGGTCGGTCACCGGGCCTCCCGGACACGGGTGAAACGGCCCCCACGGGGCCAGAACACGCCCGAGACGGGCATCTTCTTCATGCGGCCGTAGGTCGGCCATGGTGAGGCGGTCACCGTCTCCTTGTACCGGACGGCCATGCGGCCGGTCAGGCAGATCCGGCGTGGGCTGTCATCGGGGCGGGTGAACTGCACCACGGCATCGTTTCGTCCCAGGCTGACCGGCGTGTGGTAGTAGCCGAAGCGGAACAGCTTGGGCTGCTTGCCGTTGAGCACACGGTCAATCGACAGCGCGGCGTGCACCCCGGTCGGCATGCCGCCCTGGCAGGTGCCGTGCATGACGCCGTAGCCCTGGCGGATCGCGGCCGCGTCGCCGATCGCGTACACCTCGGGATGGGTCCACCGACCGCAGCGCGGCGTCGGTGACGATGCGTCCGCGCTCGTCGACGGCCAGCCCAGCGGCGGCCGCCAGCGGCGACACCCGCGTACCGCTCGTCCACAGGACCGCGTCGGCGGCGATGCTCTCCCCGCCTGCCAGTTCGACGGTGTCGGGCAGCACTTTCACCACCTCGACCCTGGAGCGCACCTGGACGCCCAGCCGGTCGAGCGCGGCGTGCAGGTACGCCTTGGCTTTGGAGTTCATGGCGGCACCTGGCTCGGCCCGGCCCAGCAGCACGACGTTCAGCTCCGGGTGCCGCTCGGCGATCTCCGCGGCCGACTCGATGCCGGTCAGCCCGCTGCCGCCGACCACCACCGTGCCGCTACCGAGCCGCCCCAGCCGGTCGGCCAGCAACTCGGCGTCCTGGGCGCTGCTGAGGGTGTACGCGTGGTCCTCGCCCCCCGGCACCGCCGACGTGTCGGCCACGCTGCCCAAGGCGTACACCAACGTGTCGTAGTGCAGCACCTGGTCGTCGTCGATCCGCACGGTCTTCGCAGCCGCGTCCACCGCCGTCACCCAGCCCTGCACGAACCGCGTGCCCGTGCCGTTCAGCAGCTCCGGGATGCTCAGCTCGGCGAGCCGCTGGCCGGACGCCGTCATGTGCAGCCGCAAGCGCTCGGTGAACCGCTCCTGCGCGTTCACCACGGTTACCTGCACCTCTTCGCGCCGCTTGGTTCGCGCCGCTTGGTTCGGGCCGCGAGCTGGATAGCCGCGGCCATGCCCGCGTATCCCGCCCCCAAGATCACCACGCGGTGCGTGGTCGCCGTGCCGGTCTCCTGTCGTGCGCTCATCGTCGCGTCCTCCTCGACTCGCTTGCTGATGCCCACCAGATGGGGGCAGGCGGCCTGGACGTGACATGGGTCGGATGTGATGCGCAACACTATTCGAATGGGAAGCCGTCAGGCGACGGTCGACGGGGGACGCTGACGTCGAGCCCGAGCCCGCCGTGCGGTGCCGTCCCTCCGCTCATCGTCCACAATGGCCGAACCGCCGGGTGAACCAGGGCGGCATCTCGGCCTGTCCGGATGGTCGGGGCTTGATCGGTCGCTGGAGAAGGCACCCGGTGGCCGCCGTCGCTGGAAGATGCGGCGGTGGGTCGAATGGGTCAGCACAGCCCGTCGACATGGATAGGTTCGGGCCATGGACCTACCAACGGCAGCACCGTCGATTCGCGGCATGGCCGATCTGGCCACCCCTATGTCCATCCGGGTGGCCGCGACGCTCAGCCTGGTGGAGCACGCGGGGAGCGCGGGAGCGACGGCCGAGCAACTCGCCTCCGAGACCGGGACCTCGGCGCCTGCACTGCGACGCTTGCTCGATCACCTGGTCACGATCGGCGTCTTCGAACTCGATCCGCAGTCCAGCCGCTACCGGCCCACGGACCTCGGCATCCAGCTGAGCGAGGACGCTCCGGACGGGATCAAGCCCCTGCTCGACATCAACAGCGCCGGCGGCCGCGCCGAACTCGCCTTCGTCGAACTGCTCGGGACGATCACCACCGGTACGCCCGCCTACCCGCACCGGTACGGGCGCGATTTCTGGGCGGACCTCGACAGCCGGCCCGAATTGCGGCGCTCGTTCGACGCCCAGATGAACTGGCGGTTCCAAGCGCAGGCACCGCAGATCGCCGAGCGCTTCAACTGGAGCCGCTTCTCCGAGATCCTCGATGTGGGCGGAGGTGATGGGACCGTGCTCGCCGCGATCCTGCACGCCCATCCCGGCCTTCGCGGGCGTGTCCTGGACCTGCCTCCGACGGCTACCGTTGCCAACGACAGATTCGCGGCCGCTGGACTCGACGGTCGGGCCGGCGCCGTTTCCGGCAGTTTCTTCGATCCGCTGCCCGTGGGGGCCGACGCCTACCTGCTGTCCGACATCCTGCACGACTGGGACGACGAGCAGGCCCGCACGATCCTGGCCGGATGCCGCCGCGCTGCCGCACCCAGCGGCACCGTGGTGGTCATCGAGCCGGTGCTGCGGCAGGGCGTCGGCACCGCGATCGACCTGTTCATGCTGATGTGCTTCGGCGGCCGGGAACGCACGGTCGACGAGCTGGCCGAGCTGGCTGCCGACTGCGGACTCGTCCTCCGCGACTCGGTTCCGGTCGCGGACGGGCGGACGGCACTGGAATTCGGAGTCATGAACGGACCCGGCTGACGAACATGGCCCCGTGGTGCTGCCCGCCGCGAAGCTCGGGCAGCACCACTCCCACAACGGCCAGCTCGCCAGCCGACTCCAGGACCAGGAATCAACAGCGGTCGAGCACTCTGCCCTGGTCACGGTCCACAGCCGATCAGCGCCTCCGCCACGGCGACCTGCACGTCGTTCAGCTCGGTTTCGCCGTCCTCGATGTCCCACAGGCAGTTCTGCAGCACCCGCCCCAGCGTCCAGCCCGCCGCGCGCTGCCGATCCAGGCCCACCACCTCGATCATCGCCTCGAAGCGGCGTCGCACCGCCGCGGCCACATCGCCGGTGGCCACCACGTCGTCCCACCGGTTGTGCAGCGCCGGCATCAGTTCGAAACACGGGTCACCGGCCAGCGGCTGCGGGTCGATGGCCAGCCACGGTTCCCGTTGCGCCGCAAGAACATTGTCGTAATGCAGGTCCCAGTGCAGCAGTCGGTCGCCCGCCTCGCCGCGCAACTCCTCGACCACGCCCGCGCAGTGCTCCAGCAGCCGCCGTTGCGCCGGATCGGACAGCTGCGCGCACGCCTCGGGCACGTCGGTGAGCATCGCGGCCGCGATGTCCGACAACCGCCGAACGCCGGGCGGCGCGGGCACGGCGCTCAACCGCGCCAGCAGCCCGGCCAGGATCCGCGTCGCCGCCACGTCATCGTCCACACTGGACAACGAGGTGGCCGTGAGCCGTTCCAGCAGCATGCTGCCCGAATCCGGATCGTGCTCCAGCAGCCGCACCGCACCTCGCCCGCCCCACACCCGCAGCCCCACCGGCTCCCCGGCGGTGTCCTCGGTGACCGGCTGCAACTTCAGCACCGCGGGGCTGCCATCGGCGCGCACGACCGGCAGCACCAGAGCCACCATGCCGTGCCGGGCGGCGCCATCCGGGCGCAGGCGCCACGCCGCCAGCCGCTGCTCGGCCAGCGCGGGAAGCCCGTCGATCCAACTGGATCCGCGGGAGCTGGTGCGATGGGTCGCCGCGAGCGCGGCCGGAACCACCACAGCAGGAGACATCGTCGAAACACCCCTTCGTCATCTGTGATCACGTGGACGAAGGAGTCCGGGGCGGGCCGCGACTACGTCAAAGCACGACACGACTCTAGCCGCTGCACGCAGCAGCACGACCATCCCCGCAACTCACCTCGGTCGCCTGCTTTGATGAGCTCATGCGCCGATCACGCACCCTCGCCGCGCCCTGGCTGGGCCTCGCTCTGAGCGCGGTCGCGTTGACCGGCTGCACCGCATCGGCCGACCCGCCCGAGTTACCACCGGCCGGGGTGTACGAACACGACGCGGCGGGGGAGACCTCGCAGGCCGAACCGATCTCGCCCGGCGGCACCGCCGCAGCGGTCACCGGCCCGTTGATCGACGCCGGCTGGTTCTGCGCGCAGGTCCGGGCCAACGCGGACGGGCGCGCCCTGTGGTGCCGGATCGGTCACCGAGACGACCGCGACACCACCGACGCGGTCGTCTCGCAGGTGGCGCAGTTCCTCCTCGACCGCGATGACCGGCTCGCGTGGGCGTGGTTCCAACTGCCCGACACGGCCCCCGACGGCGACGATCCGGTCACGGCCGCCGCGGCACCGGCGCTGTCCGCGATCTGGCCCGGCGCCGGTGACCGGATCCGGCAGGAGGCCGACGACTTCGAGCGCGACCGCACGCAGCGCCAGGACGGCGAGGTCCGGCGGACGGCGTGGCGGGACGGGCACGCCGACTACGTCCTGTCCGCCGTGGACGGGCTGGTCGTCACCGCTCGGGACACCTCGGTCCGGCGCTGGCCCTCCGGCGCCGAGCACTATGCGACGACGATGAGCTCCGCCGTCGACGACCTGCGGGCCGGCGGATACGACTGCTACTACCCGCCGCAGCAGTCCTGCAACCGCGTCCAGTCCAACGGCTACTTCCGGGTCTCGCTGCGCGGCGACCAGATCGTCTCGGCCCAGTTCGGCATCGGCAGCTGGATCGAGGGCGGTCGGCAACGGCATCTGCTCAGCCAGGAATTCCCGCGTGGGCTGACGTTCCTGACCGAGGGGGTCCGCCGCGCGGTCACCGACCGCATCGAGGACTGCCGCCGCTCCGGAACCAGCTTCGCCGGGATCGTGGCCGGGACCATCGTGATCGTCGACGCGCGCCGAGGCCCCGTCGACGGGGCCGACCACGTGACGTACCTCGACGTCCAGATCGGCGCACCACTGGCCGGCACCTACTAGCCTCAGAACGGCACCCGCGCGTCGCGAAGCGCGCCCAGCACCGCGCTGTCACCGTGCTCCACGACCAGATCCGGCTGCGGCTCGACGCGGCCCGAGAACATGCGCAGCACACCCACGGCATCGCCGCGCACGGTCGCCACGGGCGCATCCGCCCCGATCTGCCAGCCACCGGAGACCGCACCGGTGAGCTCCAGCACCAGCGGCGGCCCGGTCCACGCATCGTCGAGATCCCGCAGCACTTGCTCGACCACGCCGCGGTCGTGCTCGTGCGTGGCGAACGCCCGCCCGGTCGCCCGGCAGATGTCGACGCGGTGCATCCACATGTCGCGGGCCAGCACCACGTCCACCACGTACCCCATCGCCACCGGCAGCGTCCCCGGATAACCCGTGTCGAAGGTCTGCCCGCGCACCGCCTCGGTCATGCCCGGCAGTGCCCGGATCACCTGCCGCCACAACGGCGCGAACTCGGCCGCCAGCTCACCGGCCTGCCGGTCCCGCCACGCGTCCACCGCCATCTCGTTCAGCGCATCCAGCCGGTACAGCCGCGGATACCGCAGTGCGCCTTCCCGCGCCCGCAGCACCATGAGATCCGGGGCGAGCGCGGCCTCGGCGTTGCCGAGCACGTGGGCGACGACGTCGCGCACGGTCCAACGAGGGCAGTCGGTGGCCATCAGCCACTCCTCGGCCGACAACTCGCCCAGCACCGCCCGCATCGCCGCGACCTCTGGCCGTAGCACCTCCGCCGCGTGCGCATGCTCGGTTCGCGCCACATCATGGGCCCGCACGATGGTGGTCATGATCCACCCCCCTCGCTCGATCTCGGACAACCCCCGGATACCCCCGGGCGCCGCCCGCGACCCTCAGCGGCCGGTCCAGCGATGCGGCGTCTTGTCCAGGAAAGCGCGCACCCCGTTGCGGAAGTCCTCGCTGCCGAACACGGTGCGCACCAGGTCGTCGCCGTCGGGCAGGTTCGCCAACCGCAACCGGCGCACCGCCTCCTTGCCCGCCCACATCGTCAACGGCGCGTGCTGCGCCAACCGCGCGGCCACACCCGCCACGGTCTCCTCCAGTTCACCGACCTCGCACAGCCGCGCGACGAACCCCGCCGCATGCGCCTCGTCGGCGCTGAACATTCGCGCCCGCAACAACATGTCCTTCGCCCGCGCCGGCCCCAGGTGGAACACCAGCAGCGAATAGGTGTTCATCGACAGGCAGTTGCCCAGCGTCCGCGCCACCGGCACCCCGAACCGGCCCGTCGTCGTCGACACCCGGATGTCGCACGCCGCCGCCAACGCGATGCCCGCACCCACGCAGAACCCGGAGATCGCGGCGACCGTGGGCACCCTGGTGGTCTCCAACCGCTCCAGCACCGCCTCCATCCGCTGCTCGTAGGCCACCCCGTCCTCGCCGGAGGTGAACCCGGTGAACTGCGCGATGTCGGTGCCGGCCACGAACGCCTCGTCCCCGGCGCCGCGCAGGACCAGCACCCGGATACCGTCGTCAGCGTCGGCGGCCTCGCACGCGGCGACCAGCCCGTCGTACATCTCCCAGCTCATCGCGTTGCGCTGCCGCGGCCGGTTGAACGTCACCTGCAGCACGGCCCCCTCGCGGGCCACCAGCAACTCGTCAGACATGCGACTCCTCTTCGGACTGCTCCGGCGCGGCGCGCCGGAGGAACACCCGGGCGCGGCGGCCGAGCGCCGGGCCGGCCAGCAGCACCACCGCCAGTGCCAGGATCACCACCGCGATCGGCTTGGTCAGCACCAGCCACAGATTCCCGTCCAGCAGCGCCGAGGACTGCACCAGCGCCTTCTCGAACAACGCCCCGATGACCACCCCGACCACCAGCGGTGCCATCGGCAACTCGAAGCGCTTCATGCCGTAGCCGATGACCCCGAAGATCAGCACCAGCCACACGCTGAAGACGTTGTTGTCGATGGCGTAGGCCCCGACGAAGCTGGTGAAAAGGATCAACGGGTACAGGTAGGCGTAGGGGATGCGCAGCAGCTGCGCGAACACCGGCGCCAACGGCAGGTTGAGCACCAGCAGGATCACGTTGCCGATGAAGAACGACACCAGCAGACCCCACACCAGCTCCGGCTGCTCCTCGAACAGCAGCGGCCCCGGCTGCACCCCGTAGACCGTCAGCGCACCCAGCAGCACCGCCGTGGTCGCACCACCGGGAATGCCCAGCGTCAGCGTCGGGATGAAGTTGGCGTTGGCCGCGGCGTTGTTGGCGCTCTCCGGTGCCGCGACGCCCTGGATCGCGCCGTGCCCGAACTGCGCGGAGTTCCGGGAAACCCGCTTCTCCAGACCGTAGGCCAGGAACGACGCCAGCGTCGACCCCGCGCCCGGCAGCGTGCCCAGCAGGAACCCGATCGCGCTGCCCCGGCCGATCGCGCCGGCCGAATCCCGGATGTCGCGGCGGCGGATCATCAGATCCCGGAAGCGCGCGCGGATCGGCGTCGCCGCCCCCACCCGGATCTGGTACAGCACCTCGCCGACGGCGAACAACCCGATGACGACCTCGATGTAGGGGATGCCCGAGAGCAGCTCGATGCTGCCGAAGGTGTAGCGGGCCTCGCCGGTGCCCGCGTCGATGCCCACGCACGCCAGCAACACCCCGGCGCAGGCCATCGCCGCGGCCCGCAGCTTCGAACCGGTCGACAGCACCACCATCGTCACCAGCGCCAGCACCATCACCGCCAGGTTCTCCGGCGGCCCGAACCGCAACGCGAACTGCGCGAACGGCGGCGCGAGCGCGGCCAGCAGCACCAGCGACAGGATCGCCGCGGCGAACGACCCGATCGCCGCGATCGCCAGCGCCGCGCCCGCGCGGCCCTGCCGCGCCATCTGATAGCCGTCCAAAGTGGTCACCACGCTGGCCGCCTCGCCCGGCGTGGACAGCAGCACCGAGGTGATCGTGCCGCCGTACTGCGAGCCGTAGTAGATCCCGGCCAGCATGATCAGCGCGGTGACCGGCTCCACGGTCAGCGTCAGCGGGATCAGGATCGCCACCCCCGTGCTGGAACCCAGCCCGGGCAGCAACCCGATCACGGTCCCCAACACCACGCCGACGAAGCACCACAACAAGTTCGTCGGCGTGAAAGCAGTGGATAAACCCAGCAACAAGTTGTCGATCACTTGTGCCTCCGGTGAAAACAGGTGTTACCAATACGCGGCATCGGGGCTGTCCTCGCCAGACGACATCTGAGAACCCGCGGCGGTGCGAGTTGCGAGGGTGGGCTAAGCGGCTGACGCCGCTTCAAAACCGGCGAATCCGTGTCGAGCATGCTGGGCCTCCCGCCTCGACTCCGGTTTCTCAGAACCCGAACACCCCGGTGGGCAGCGGTACCCGCAGCACCACCGCGAAGATCACGTGCATCGCCGCCGCCGACACCGCTGAGAGCGCCAGCGAGGGCAGCACCTTGCGCCGCTCCAGCCAGGTGGAGATCACCAGCACCAGCAGCCCGAACGCGGTGACCATGCCCAGCAGCGGCACCACCAGCAGCGCCGCGGGCAACAGCGCGAACACCCGCCGCAAGATCCACATCCGCTGCGCGGGCGTTCGCCCGAAATCATCGGTGCCGCCCTCCGGGGCGGCCGGGGCCGGCCGGCGCAGCTGCTCGACCAGCAGCAGCACCGAGAACACCGCCAGCAGACCTCCAGCCACCAGCGGCAGGAACCCCGGCCCGATCCGCGACTCCGGCAGCATCACCCCGTAACCGACCGCGCTGACCGCGAAACCCGTGCCCACCAAAGCAAGCCCACCGAAGAGCGCCACCTGCGGCGACCGCTGCCCGCTCATCGCCGCACCACCTGCGCCAGCAGCTCCTCGTTGTCCCGCAAGTACGTGGTGAACTCCTCGCCGAAAGCCAACCGCGGCTGCAGGAACTCCGACTCGACGTACTCGGTGTAGGCGGGGGAGCCGGCGAAGCGGCGTGCCACCCCGATCCAGTACTCGGCGGCCTGCGGGTTGAGCCCGCCTGGCGCGATCATGCCGCGGAACTGCGCGATGGACACCGGCACGCCCTGCTCCACCGACGTCGGGATCCCCGCCAGCTCCGGATAGGTGTAGCGCTGGTCGGCGAACACGCACAGCGCCTTGAGCTGCCCGGCCCGCAGCTGGCCGACGACCTCGCTGGGATTCAGCGACGCCAGCTCCACCTGCCCGCCGAGCACCGCCGCCAGCGTCTCCCCGCCGCCCTCGTAGGGCACGGTGTCGAAATCGGCGCCGGCCACGCGCTCCATCTGCGAGAACACCACCGCATCCGGGCCTACCGCACCGGAAATCCCGGCCAGCACCCGCCGCCCGCGGCTCTGCGCCACCGCGTCCGCGCAACTGGTGATCGGCGACCCCGGCAGCGCCACCAGCAGCGTGTAGTCGTCGCCGATCTTCATGATCGGCGTGAAGCTGCGGTAGGAGAACGCCACGTCGACGCTCAACGGCAGCGACAGCAGCGACGTCTCGGTGGCCAGCAGGTAGTCCGGCGAACCTGCCTTGGCCAGGAAGTAGGAGTAGCCGACCGCGCCCTGTCCGCCCTCCCGGTTGTCGACGTTGACCCGCAGCCCCGGCTCCACGCCCGCGAGTCCGTCGGCCATCGCGCGCCCCGCGATGTCGCTGCCGCCACCGGCGGCGAAGGGCACCACCATCGTCACGTTCCCCACCGGCCGCGGCCCACCGGAACCTTCCTGCCCGGCGCTGCCGGTGGCGCACCCACCCAGCAGCACCGCCGCGCACAACGCGGCCACCACGCCGCGACTCCGCAACAACACGCGCATCGCTGCTCCTCCTTGAGCTGCGTCGCGAAAAAAAGGGAAGAAGTAGGGGATTTACTCGCCGGTGGCGATGACCCCGGACTCGCGCAACCGTTCCAGCTCCTCGGTACCGGCACCGGCCTCGGCCAGGACCTCCGCGGTGTGCGCGCCCAGCACCGGCCCGGCCGCGCCGCGACGCGCCGGGGTCGCCGACATCCGCATCGGCGAACCGATCTGCCGCACCTCGCCGAGCTCCGGATGCGGCGCGTCCCAGAAGAATCCGCGCTGCCCGAGGTGATCGTCGGTGAACACCTGGTCCATGGTCGCGATCGGCGCGCACGGCACCCCCGCGGCCACCAGCACGTCCACGATCTCCGCAGTCGTACGCGACGCCGTGGCCACCTCGATGGCCGCGATGAGGCTGTCGCGGTGGTGGTAGCGGTCGTAGGAACTGGTGTAGCGGTCGTCGTCGAGCAGTTCGGCGAGCCCGAGGGCATGGCAGAACGCCGGCCAGGTCTTCGTCGTCGTGGCCCCGACGGTCACCCACCCGTCCTTGCTGCGCACCGCCTGGTAGGGCGCGCTGTTCTGGTGCGCCGAACCGTGCGCGCGGCCGACCTCGCCGGTGGCGAAGTAGTTCCCGGCCTCCCACACCGCGAACGACACCCCCGCCTCGTACAGCGACACGTCCACGTGCTGGCCCTCGCCGGTGTGCTCGCGGGCCCGCAGCGCGGCCATCGCGGCCATCGCCGAGTACAACCCGCACACCAGGTCGCACATCGGCACCCCAACCTTGGCCGGCTCCCCGCCGGGCGGGCCGGTGATGCTCATCAGGCCCGCGCGGGCCTGCGCCATGATGTCCAGCCCGGGCTGAGCTGCGAGCGGCCCGTCCTGCCCCCACCCCGACGCCGACACGTACACCAGCCGCGGACTGCGGGCGTGCACGGCGTCGTAGCCGAAGCCCAGCGCGGACAGCGCGCCCGGCCGCAGGTTCTCCACCAGCACGTCCGCGGTGTCCAGCAGTGACCACAGCAGCCGCCGCCCTTCGTCGGTCTTCAGATCCAGCGCCACCGACCGCTTGTTGCGGTTGAGCCGTACGAACGGGGAGCTGTGGCCGTCGAGGAACGGCCCGGTCTGGCGCACCGGGTCGCCGCCGGCGGGGTTTTCCACCTTGATGACGTCGGCACCGAGGTCGGCCAGTTGCATCGTCGCGAACGGCGCGGCCATGAACGCGCCGATCTCCACCACGCGCACCCCGTGCAGCGGGGCCTGGGATCGGGAGTCCGGGGGAGAAGTCATGCGCGGCTCCAAGAAATCCGGGCGGAAACCGGATACCGTGATCGGCATCACCTGACTTTTGTCTACAGCAGGCAGATCGGAGCTGACAAGCTTTGTCCCACGAGGTTGCCCCGAGCGGACCAGCGCCACGGCACCGTCGCGAAAGCGCGCCGGAACCGGGCCCGGGAAGGGAAGACTGCTGGACGTGACCGGATCCGTTGAAGACAGCCCCGCGACCCGCCGGGCCCCGAGCATCGTCGGCCCACCGAGCCTGGTGGAGCTGGCCGCCGCGACGCTGCGCCGCATGATCATCGGCGGCGACCTGCTGTGCGGGCAGCGCGTCGTGGAGAACCGGCTGACCCACGAGCTGGGCATCAGCCGGCCGCCGCTGCGGGAAGCGCTGCGGGTGCTCGAACGCGAAGGCCTGGTGCGGCAGGTGCCGCGCAAAGGCGTGATCGTGACCCCGCTGACGCTGCACGACATCTACGAGATCTGCACCCTGCGCGCCGAATTCGAGCGCCTCGCGGTGCGCCTGGGCGTGCCGGTCACCGAATCCGCCCGGCTGCGCCGCTGCCGGCAGGCCCTGCAGCGGATGGACGACGCCGCGGTCACCGGCGACGAATCGGCCTTCATGGAATGCTCCTTCGAGTTCCACCTGTCGGTCGTCGGCCTGTCCGGGCACCAGCGCCTCGAAGACGCCTACCGGTCGCTGCAGCTGCAAGTGATGCTGTCCATGGCGCTGAACCGGAAAGCCCGCCAGGGCCGCGAAAGCCTCGCCGAGGACGTGGCCCGCCACCGGCGCCTGCTGTCGATCATCGAGGCCGGCGACCCCGAGGCGGTGCTCACCGAACTCGCCGAGCACGGCGACCGCACCTTCCTCGACGGCATCGAGACCAAAGTGGACGGACACACCGACGTGGCGCTGCAGTGGCTGCGGCGGCAGCGGGAGAAACAGGAGGAACAGTGAGTTCAGGCCCCTCGCACACGCTGACCATCGACGGGATCGCCCCGCAGCTCGACGCCGACGTGTTCGTCGCGCCCGGCGCCGCGCTCATCGGCCGCGTGCGCCTGGCCGCCGGCGCGAGCGTCTGGTACAACGCCGTGCTGCGCGGCGACCAGGAGAACATCAGCGTCGGCACCCGCAGCAACATCCAGGACGGCTGCGTCGTGCACGCCGACCCCGGCTTCCCGGCCGAGATCGGCACCGGCGTCACCGTCGGCCACAAGGCGGTCCTGCACGGCTGCACAGTGGAAGACGACTGCCTGATCGGCATGGGCGCGGTGGTCCTCAACGGCGCCCGCATCGGGGCCGGATCGCTGATCGCGGCCGGCGCCGTGGTCCTGGAAGGCACCGTGATCCCGCCGGGCTCGATGGTCGCCGGCACCCCGGGCAAGGTCCGCCGCGAACTCACCGAAGAAGAGCAGGCCGGCCTCAAGCTCTCCGCCGAGCACTACGTCACCCTGGCCGCCAAACACCGCGAAGCCCTCGCCTGACGCTGAGCGGGCCGCCTCTTCCGGCTGGGGCGGCCCGCTCTCAGCGCCGCGGCGAAAGCGCTCGGGTACACGAGGCCGGGGATCTTGCCCCAGAAAGAGCAACAGCACTTACATAAGCGCTGTTACAGTCGGCCGGTGATGATCGACGGTCCCGATCCGACCGAGGAAGAAAGCGTCTGGCAGCCGCTGCGCCGCCTGCTGGCCGACATGGACGACGAGATCGGCCGCCTGTACCGGCAGCGGGGCCTGGACGGCATCCGCCCGCGGTTCGTCATGCCCCTGATCCGCCTCGGCCACCGCGGCGCCATGACCATCCGCGAACTCGCCGGCGCCCTGGACGTGACCCACTCGGCGATGAGCCAGACCGTGAGCGCCATGCGCCGCGAAGGACTGGTGCGCAGCGTCGCGGGCACCGACGCGCGAACCCGCCAGGTGACGCTGACCAAACGCGCCCACGCGCTCCTCCCGCTGCTGGAAGCCGAGTGGCGGGCCACCGAACAGGCCGTCCGAGAGCTGGAAGGCGAACTGCCGCACCCGCTCAGCGAAGTGGTCCGGGACCTGGAGGAGGCCCTGGCGCGGCGCTCGTTCCACGACCGGATCGCCCACCACCTCCGGCGGTCGCCGGAACAGTCCTCGTGAGCCTGGCGGACCGGCTGCTCGACACCCGGCCGCTGCGCACCAGCGCCGCCTTCCGCCGCCTGTGGGCGGGAAGCGTCCTCTCCGCCCTGGGCGGGCAGCTGACGGTGGTCGCGGTGCTCTTCCAGATGTGGGAGCTCACCGGCAGCGCCCTCGCGGTGGGCGCGATCGGCCTCGTCCAGTCCATCGCGATGGTCTTCTTCGGAGTGCTCGGCGGCGCGTTGGCCGACGCCGTCGACCGCCGGCGCCTGGTGCTGATCACCACCGTCGTGCAGCTGCTGGCCGCCGGACTGCTCGCCGTGCACGCCGCCTCCGGCGCCGCCTCGATGTGGGGGCTGCTCGCGCTCACGGCGCTGCAGACAGCAGGCAGTGGGCTGGGCGCGCCCGCCCGCAAGACATTCGTGGTGCGCCTGCTGCCCGCCGACCAGGTCGGCGCGGGCATCGCCTTGACCAACCTCGCCTTCCAGGCGGCCATGCTGATCGGCCCTGCCATCGCGGGCGTGGTGGTGGGCCAGTGGGGCGTGGGCGCCTGCTACCTGCTCGACGCGCTGACCTTCGCCGCCGCGCTCTACGGCGTGCAGCGGCTCCCCGCCATGCGGCCGCAGGGGGAGACCGCCCGCCCCGGGGCGCGAGCGATCTGGGAAGGCTGCCGGTTCATCACCGGCAAACCCCTGCTGCACGGCGCGTTGCTCAGCGACGTCCTCGCGACCGTGACGGCCATGCCGATGGCGCTGTTCCCGCTGATCAACTCCGAGCGCTTCGGCGGGCACCCGGAAACCCTGGGGCTGTTCTTCTCCGCGGTCGCCGTCGGCGGACTCGCGGCGGGCGCCGCCTCCGGCATGGTGACCCGCGCCCGCCGACCGGGCGCGGTCATGCTGGCCGCGGCCGGAGCGTGGGGCCTGGCACTGGCCGGATTCGGCCTGGCACAGCCGCTGTGGCTGGCGCTGACCTGCCTTGCCGCGGCCGGCGCGGCCGACACCACCTCGGTGATCACGCGCGGGGCGATCGTGCAGCTGGCGACGCCGGACTCACACCGAGGCAGGGTCAGCGCCGTGGACCACATCGTCGGCGTCTCCGGCCCCGACCTGGGCAACTTCCGGGGCGGCCTGGTCGCCGACGCGACATCGGCGGCGTTCGCGGCCTTCTCCGGCGGCGTGCTCTGCGTCGTCGGCATCGTCGTGCTCGCGCTGACGAACAGATCCCTGCGCCGATTCGAGACCACCGCCCCGGAGCTGCCCGGCCGGTAGCCGGAAACGCTACGCCGCCGCGGGGTTGGCCCCCACCACGACCGTGGCATCCAGCTCCTCGCACCCGGCCACGCTCGGTACCAGCCCGGCATCCGCGAAGAGCTCCGCCGTGTGCGGCGCCTGGCGGCGGCTGGTCTCGATGAGCAGGTGCCCGCCCGGCGCGAGCCACTCCGGCGCCGCGGCCGCCACCCGGCGCTGGACGTCCAGGCCATCGGCGCCGCCGTCCAGCGCCACCTGCGGTTCGTGCAGCCGCGCCTCCGGAGGCATCAGATCGACCTCGTCGGAAGGCACGTAGGGGGCGTTGACCACCAGGACCTCGACACGGCCCCGCAACGCCACCGGAAGCGCCCGGTAGAGGTCGCCTTCGAAGACCTCACCAGTGATGTTGCGGCGCGCGCAGCGCACCGCCGCGGGATCGACGTCCGCGGCGTACAACTCCACCGGAAGCCGTGCGGCGAGCGCAGCGCCGACCGCACCCGAGCCGCAGCACAGGTCGACCACGACCGAGCTCGGCCGGGCCAGCACGGCGGCCTGCTCGACGAGGAACTCGGTGCGGCGCCGGGGAACGAACACCCCGGGATCCACGGAGATGCGCAGACCGCAGAACTCCGCCCAGCCCAGCACCTGCTCCAGCGGCAGGCCATCGACCCGGCGCTGCACCATGCCGGAAAGCTCGGTCGGGTCGGCGGCCGCCGACAGCAGCAGCCGCGCCTCGTCCTCGGCGAACACACAACCAGCAGCGCGCAGGCTGCTCACAACAGCGGAAAAAGATGATGACAACACAGAGATGAGAAGTGCCTTTCGGTGACCACGAGCGCTCTCAGCGACGCCGGTCACGGCGACGGAAGGAGAGCACCCGACCTGCAACAGCGGTAATGGGTCTCACCTCCTCGGTCGCGCATGTTGCGGCAACACTAGCAGCAGCACCGGAGCGGACCCACCCGCCACCCATCGGTCCACATAGGACTACCCTGGCTCATTCCTCGTAGGTGATCCGGTACTTCGCGGCGATGGCGTCAAGCGCGGCGGGATCCAGGCGGCCGCCGGAGCTCACCTGGGCCCGGGCCTCGATCAGGTCCTCGACGAAGCACTCCCACCCGCCGGGGGAAGAGGTCTGCGGCACGCGCGGCGGCGGCGTGGATCCCGGCCACAGGGCGTACGGGGCACCGTGCGGCAGGAGCACGAGCTGCCCCCGGGTCGCGGTGTTGCGGCCTCAGTCGGCGGTCTTGTAGTCCAGACCGAGCCCGCCGCGCATCTCGCGCAAGCAGTCCTCGAAGGCCGGGCGCAGGTCGGAGAAGGCGAAGTGACCGCCCGAAACGCACTGGTGCCGTGGCCGGCCGGCCACGGCACCAGTGTCTTCAGCAGGTTCCGGCATCAGTCGCCCGGTTGTTGGTCGCCCCGGTATTGCGTCGCGGCGCGTGGCCGCCGGACCGATGCCTCGACCGCGCCCGGCGAAGCGGCCGGGCAGGGTTGGGTACTGACGGACGTCAGCGCCGGGCGTGGCTGCTCGACGCAGGGTTCCGCATCACCATGCGGGCCCGCTGCATCTCACGTGCCATACCGCCCAGCCAGCGAACCAGACCTGCCATCGGGGCGTCCTCCACTAACTTCGAGGGGATGAGTCGACGGTGCTTCGTCCCGTTGTCAAATGCCGGACGCGACAACCGGCGCGAACCGGGCGGGATGAAGCCGTCTCACCCGCCATGTCGTCGCAGGTAGCTCCCGTGTTTCTCGCAATTCATAACGTATTGGTAACGAAGATTCAGATAGGGTGCTTATCCATCGATAGGGGCATGCTCGTTGGGCTTCGCCGACGCTGCGTGCATGCCCCGGGTGGACCATCAACCGGGATGCGCGCCGACGGTGTCACGCAGCTCCCCGGCCATGGCCATGTCCGACTGCCGCGCGCAATGCGCACAGCAGAAGAACCGGCCGCTGGCCTCCACCCCGTGCCCGAGAATCCGGGTCCCGCAGTGCTCGCACTGCGGCGCGAGTCGCTGCGCAGCGCATTCGAAGCAGTCGAAGGTGTGCACCCCACCGCCCACGGTGTGCACTTCGAAGGTCATCCAGTAGTCGTTGCCGCAGACTTCGCAGGTCGCCATGACGTCGCCTTTCCATGCCGACGGGTGGACACCCGCAGGATGCGTCCCTACCAATGGGTCAGCAACCGCACCACCACCCGATTCGCAGCTGCCCACCCGCCGCCGGGATATGCCAGCATGATCACGATCACACCGAACGCATCGGGGGAGCACATGCACGACGACCGCCGCATCGTCGAACAGCGCCTCGACCGGGTGCTGGCCGAACGCCTGCGACCCGCCTACTACGCCGAAACGCTGCCCTGCGACATCGCGGTCTGGCACGCGCCCGGCGAACCCGTGCCCGTCGCCGAGGCATTGCGCGCCGACTACGCGCCCGCCGGCATCGGCGAAGCCTGGGGACCCGCCTGGGGCACCAGCTGGTTCCGCCTCGCCGCGACCATCCCGCCGCAGTGGGACGGCCGCACCGTCGAAGTCGTGGTCGACCTCGGCTTCGACGCCGACCGCCCCGGATTCCAGTGCGAAGGCCTCGCCCACAGCGCCGACGGCACCCCCATCAAGGGCCTCAACCCCCGCAACACCTACCTGCCCGCCGGCCGCAACTCCGCCGGCCGGCACCGCACCTGGTACGTCGAAGCCGCCGCCAACCCGATCATCCTCGGCGACAACGGCTTCCGGCCCACCGACCTCGGCACCAAGCCCACCACCGCGACCCCGCCGCTGTACCGGCTGCGCCGCGCCGAACTCGCCGTGCTCGACGAACCCGTGTGGCAACTCGTCCAGGACGCCGAGGTCCTCGACCAGCTCATGCGGCAACTCCCCGCGGACTCACCGCGCCGCCACGAGATCCTGCGCGCCCTGGAACGCATGCTCGACCGCCTCGACCTGCACGACATCACCGGCACCGCACCCGCCGCCCGCGACGAACTCGCCGGCGCCCTCGCCCGGCCTGCGCACCACAGCGCCCACGTGATCTCCGCCATCGGCCACGCGCACATCGACTCCGCCTGGCTGTGGCCGCTGCGCGAAACCGTCCGCAAGGTCGCCCGCACCGTCGCCAACGTCACCGCCCTGATGGCCGAGCACCCCGACTTCCACTTCGCCATGTCGCAGGCCCAGCAGCTGGCCTGGATCAAGGAGCACCACCACCAGCTGTACGACCGCGTCCGCACCTTCGTGCACACCGGGCAGTTCGTGCCGGTCGGCGGCATGTGGGTGGAAGCCGACACCAACATGCCCGGCGGCGAGGCCATGGCCCGCCAGTTCGTCCACGGCAAGCGCTTCTACCTCGAGGAGTTCGGCATCGAAACCCGCGAGGTGTGGCTGCCCGACTCCTTCGGCTACAGCGCCGCCCTGCCACAGCTCGTCGCCCAGTCCGGCTCGCGGTGGTTCCTCACCCAGAAGATCTCCTGGAACCAGACCAACAAGTTCCCGCACCACACCTTCTGGTGGGAAGGCATCGACGGCACCCGGGTGTTCACCCACTTCCCGCCCGCCGACACCTACAACTCCGAGATCAGCGGCGCCGAACTCGCCCACGCCACCGACAACTTCGCCGAGCACGGCTACGCCACCCGCTCCCTGCTGCCCTTCGGCCACGGCGACGGCGGGGGAGGTCCCACCCGCGAAATGCTCGCCCGCGCCTACCGCACCGCCGACCTCGAAGGCTCCCCGCGCGTCCGCCTCGAAACCCCCGAGGAGTTCTTCGCCGCCGCCGAAGCCGACCACGCCCGCCCCGCGGTGTGGTCCGGCGAGCTGTACCTGGAGATGCACCGCGGCACCTACACCTCGCAGGCCAAGACCAAACAGGGCAACCGCCGCAGCGAACACCTGCTGCGCGAAGCCGAGCTGTGGTGCGCCACCGCCGCCATCGCCACCGGCCGCGACTACCCGCACGACGCGCTGGACCGGCTGTGGAAGCAGGTGCTGCTGCACCAGTTCCACGACATCCTGCCCGGCTCCTCGATCTCCTGGGTGCACCGCGAGGCCGAAGCCGCCTACGCCCGCATCGCCACCGAACTCGAAGCGATCATCACCGGCGCGCTGCACGCCCTGGCCGGCGAACCCGCCGGGCCGCTGACCTTCAACGCCGCCCCGCACGCCCGCGACGGCGTTCCCGCCCTCGGCGCGGCCACCGCGAACACCACCACCGCGGCGACGGCCACCCGCCACCCCGACGGCACCACCACCCTCGACAACGGCCTGCTGCGCGTCACCATCGACCACCGCGGGCTGCTGACCTCCGTCTACGACCACGCCGCCGAACGCGAGGCGCTGGCCGGCCCCGCGAACCTGCTGCAGCTGCACGCCGACCACCCCAACGCCTGGGACGCCTGGGACCTCGACGCCTTCTACCGGCACCACACCCAGGACCTCACCGAGCTCGACGAACTGGACCTCGACACCGGCACCGTCCGCATCCGCCGCCGCTTCGGCCGGTCCACGGTGGAGCAGCGCATCAGCCTCGCCGCCGACGCCCGCCGCGTCGACATCGACACCGACATCGACTGGCACGAAACCGAGAAACTCCTCAAGGCGGCCTTCCCGCTGGACGTGCACGCCGACCGCTCCGCCGCGGAAACCCAGTTCGGGCACGTCATGCGCCCCACCCACACCAACACCTCGTGGGACGCCGCGAAGTTCGAGATCTGCGCCCACCGCTTCCTGCACGTCGCAGAACCCGGCTACGGCCACGCCCTGGTCAACGACGCCACCTACGGGCACGACGTCACCCGCGACACCCGCGCCGACGGCGGCACGACCACCACCGTGCGCCTGTCCTTGCTGCGCGCGCCCCGCTTCCCGGATCCCGACACCGACCACGGCCGCCACCACCTGCGCTACGCCTTGGTCGTCGGGGCGGACATCGGCGACGCCGTCCGCGAGGGCTACCGCATCAACCTGCCCGAACGCGTCATCAGCGGCTCGCGGCCCGTCGCGCCCCTGGTGGCCGTGGACAACGACGCCGTCGTCATCGAGGCGGTCAAGCTCGCCGACGACCGAAGCGGAGACCTCGTGGTCCGCCTCTACGAATCACGCGGCGGTCGTGCCCGCGCCCGGCTGACCATCTCGTTCCCGGCCACCTCGGTCACCCGCACCGACCTCCTCGAACGGCCGCTCGCCGAACCCGACGCCACCACCGACGCATTCGACCTGCGGCTGCGGCCCTTCGAGATCCGGACCCTGCGCTTCGCCCGCCCGGCCGGGGCGTGACCGGCTTCGGGAACTGTGCGCACGCAACGACCAGAACCGCCGTCACCGAGGAGACCGCCTAGCGGGCCGCGACCTCGAGCACGATCTTGCCCGTGGTGGCAGCGGTTTCGATGCGGCGGTGGACGTCCGCGACCTGGTCCCACCGCAGGGATTCCACCTGCACGTGCAGATCCCCGCGCGCGGCCGCGGCCACCGCGCGACGCAATGCCCGTCCCGCGTGTTCGGGGTAGGCGGCCGAGAACGCGGCCAGGTTGAACCCGGATACGGTCTTGTTGGTGAACCAGAGCTCGTTGGCGGACACGCCCACGTCCTCGGCGCCGGAGGCGTTGCCCATCACGATCAACCGCCCCATCGGTGCCAACCCGTCCAGGCCGGTTCGCCTGTTGGCGCCACCGACCATGTCCACGACGATGTCGAATTCGCCGGCGTTGTCGAACCGGTCGCGCAAGACGACCTCGTCGTAGCCGAACCGCTTCGCCACGTCGATCTTCGCGGGACTGCCGACGGTACCGACGACCCGCCCGGCACCCAGCAGCCGCGCGACCTGCCCGAGCTGGCTGCCCACCCCGCCGGCGGCGGCATGGACCAGCACCTTCTCGCCCGGCTCGATCCGGGCCACCCGGTCGAGCACCAGGAACGCGGTCGTGCTGTTGGACGGCAGCGCCGCGGCGAGATCCAGGTCCGGCCCGTGCTCGTCGAGCGGGGCCACCAGATCCGCGGCGGTGACGACCACTTCGGCGTACCCGCCGCCGGCCACGATGGTCAGCGCCGCGACCGGCTGACCGACCCGCAGCCCGTCGACGCCGGGGCCCACGGCGCGGATGCGTCCAGAAACCTCGATGCCGGGCACGAACGGCAGCGGCACGTCGACCACGCCTTGCCGGTAGAGGACCTCGGCGAAGTTCGCGCCCGCGTAGGCCACGTCGATCGACACCTGGCCGGGCCCGGGCTCGGGGACGTCGAGCTCGGCGAAGCGCAGCACCTCCGCGCCGCCGAACTCGGGGATGGTGATGGCCTGCATCTGCGCGGTGTTGTTCGTCATGACGACGATCCTGCGGGCGCGGCGAGCGGGTAGGCAGTGTCAGCTCATGGTGGGTGTGCCACCACCAGGATGTGCGCGCATCAGCCGCGCCAGCCGCTCGGCGGCATCGGTGCCCGGTTGCGGGTTGTGCAGGATCAGGTGGTGGCCGGGATGCTCCGGCAGCGGCAACGAGGTCGCGTCGAACACCAGCAGCCCGGCGTCGGGATGATCGACGGCCTTGACCGCGCTGGTGTGCTCCGCCGCGTCGTGGCGGGCCCACAAGGCGGCGAACTCGCCGCTGACCTCGGCCAGGTCGGCGGCGATGCGGTCGAACTCCGGATCGTCGGGATAGCGGGCGGCGTCGGCGCGGAAACCGGCGACCACCGCCGGGGCGGTGGCGTCCCAATGCCGGTGCACGGCCCGGTACCGGGCGTTGGTGAAGAACGACACCAGGCAGTTGTGGTCGGTCTCGCCGTAGCCGAACACCACCCGCGCGGCGTCGTTCACCGCGGTGAAGTTCCAATGCCGATCGCGGATGTAGCCCGGCCGCGGCGCCCACGCGTCCAGCAACCCCTGCATCTGCGGAGACACCGGCGCCGACGGCACCGCCGTGCGCTGGGGCGGATTGAGACCGGCGAGCCGGTAGAGGTGGTCACGTTCGGCCTCGTCGAGCAGCAGCGCCCGCACGACCGCGTCCAGGACGTCATCGGAGACCTTGATGTCGCGGCCCTGCTCGAGCCACGTGTACCAGGACACGCCCACCCCGGCCAGCACCGCGACCTCCTCGCGCCGCAATCCGGGCGTGCGCCGCCGCCCAGCGTCGGGGAGGCCGACATCGGCGGGCGTCAGTCGTTCGCGGCGGCTGCGCAGGAACGCACGCAGCTCGGCAAGACGTCGGTCATGGGACGGGGCGGTGCTCACCGGCCCACCTTAGGACGAGCACCGTTCACCGCAGGCGCGCCGGTTCAGCCCAGCAGGTGCTGCCAGGTCCGCTGGTCCAGCACGCCGGTGGCGGCCAGGCCGCTGGCGGACTGGAACTCCCGCACCACCGCGGTCATCCGGTCGCCGAAACGCGCATCCGCCGCCACGTACCGGCCGCAGGAGGTGAGCAGGACCTGCGCCGCCCGCACCGCTTCACCACCGGCACCCGCACCGAGCACCGGCGCCAATCCGGCCCAGGCCGAGCCGCCGAACAAGCCCGGCTCCGGCAGCCGCGTCGCGTAGCAGGACACGCCCGCCGCGCCGCCGGCCGCGACGATCTCGCCTGCCGCGACCTGGGTCTGCGGGCCGAACACGCCGTCCACCGGCACCGAAGCGCCTTGCGCCCGCAGCAGGAGCTGCAACGCCGTCACCGACGGGCCCGCCGCTTCCGGGCGCAGCAGCGGCCACACCGCCGGCTGCACCACGGCCTGGCCCGCGGCCGCGCCGACGGCCTCGCGCAGCTCCGGTAATCGTCCATACAGGACATCGCCGGGGCATTCGGTGGCCATGAAGTCGCGGTGCCCGTAGATCTCGCCGGGCTCGATGCCGTACTGCGACACCATGTAGGTGCACAACAGCACCAGCGAATCCCACAGGTCTTCCGGCACGTCGGTGTCGATGTAGGTGCACGTGCTGATCGCCGGCGGTCAGCACCTCCAGGCTCCGGTGGCGGCCCTCCATCAGCCAGCCGCCGCGGGAGTTGGTGAAGTTCTGCCCGGTGTCCTTCCACCCGTTGGAATCCATGTGGAAGTCCTGGATCTGCCGGGCCAGCGCGAACGCCGCCTCCTGCGAGGTGTCGTCGACGTTGGGCGAGGCGGTGTGGTGCACGACGATCTTGACCGGCTTGCTGTCGAGCACGTCCACCGGCGAACTGGGCTCCCGCGCCTGCCAATCCGCCGTCGACGCGATCTCCGGCGCGGCCGCCCGCCGCGACCCGCCGGCTGCCACCGCAGGCAACCCGCACATGCCGACCGCCGTCGCCGCCAGCCCACCGGCCAGCAACACCCGACGGGCCATCCGAACATCGCGCAATGCCATAGCCACTCCCCAAACCGGACGAACGATCATGATCAGGGCCGAGCCTTGGAGATCCGAACGGTACGCAGCGGTAACTAGAGCGGGGAATTCTTGGCGACAATCCGCCAACAACCGGTCAAAGAATCACCACGCCACCGCCGGATGACAAGATCACCCGCGTCGAACGCGTCACAACCGAACCGCCGCAGCGTCCCTTTCTGTGACCGACGAACACCGCGGACAACGGGAGTGCGCAAGATGGACCGGTTCGTCACGTTCCTGCGCCGCCAGCTCGACATCGACCTCGAGCTGCTGCGCGTGGCCAGGCAAGACGCCGAAACCGGCGCCGCCCACGCCTGCCTGATCACCCCCATCAGGGGATTCCGGGAATGCGAGCTGAAGTCCCGCCTGCTGACCAACCACCACCACTGCGGCACCGGCGGCGGCCCCTGCGACGAACTGGGGGAGAGCTACCCGCCCGAGGACGAACGCGGCTGTCCCACCCGGGCGTTCCTCGGCCTGCCCTATGCCGACCGCCCCGGCTACATCGCCCGCTGGCGCCCCTGAACCCGCCGGTCCAGGGGCGCCGAGAGGCGCGGCCTTTCCGAGCGGGTTCCGGAAGCAAACGGGCAGATACCTACCTGTACCGGCTTTCTCGTCCCGCCTCGGCGATACCGTCATCGTCGGCGAGCGCGAGAGTGGGGAAGCGGCGCAGTAGCGTGGTGAGTGCGACCTCGGTCTGAACGCGTGCCAGCGCGGCGCCGAGGCAGAGGTGTGGCCCGTGGGCGTATCCCAGGTGTGGGTCACCGGCGGGACCGGCCTCTCTGCCGTCATCTCCTCGCAGCACGAACGCGGCCTTGGCGCGGCGCAGTGCCCGCAGGAACTCCACCGCCTCCAGCTCGATCGCTTCGCTGGCTTGCCTGCGGAGCGTGGACGCTCACACGCCGGACCTGTCGATGCTGCCTGGCCCGGCGTGCGCTCTACGCCTCGCGGCCGCCGGGGGCCTGCTGGTTCGCTGCCCGGTTGGCGAAGAGCTTCTCGACGTACCTGTCGAGAAGGATGTCGTATGCCTTCGCGCTTTCCTCGTCCATGGTGGTGTGCCGGACGATCTTGATCCCGCTGCTGGGATTCAGCATGTAGTTCGCCGACAGGAGAATGCGTGCCTGCATGAAGTTCTGCCGGTTCGCCACTCGCATCATCTCGTGGCTGCTCTTTTTTCCCTGCCCCTGGAAATGTTCGGGGTTTCGCTCGACGAGTTCGCGCTGCCGGTCCAGGTCCGGATGGCTCAACCTTTCCGGATGAGCCACATAGTCGTCGAGATATGTGGTCGGCGCATATGCACCCTGCCAGAACCGTTCAAGGGTCCTGTTGTGAAGCTCCATGGCCTGATTCTTCAGGCGCCACTGGCGCCGCTGCTCCGCACGCGCATCAAGTTGGGCACGCACCGCATTCGCCTGTTCTGCGGTGATGTGGGCGCCGGGCGGGATGATGCTGCTATCCGGAACCGGTGACGGCTCCTCGATAGAGCGATTCCATACGTCCCGGACCTCATCGAGGTTTCTGGCGATCTCGTCATTCATCCTCTCCCGCTCCTGACCTGCGGGCAGCTTGCTGTCGCCCTCGCCCGTCGGGTTGTTGTAGCGGATGGGGCCGAGCGTATGGAGATCGTCGAGAAGTTCGTCGTCGTGCGGCAAACCGTGCGGGTGGGCAAGGTAGGCCACGTCGTCAGCCAGATTCCTGGGGACGAGGATCTGGAACAGGCTGCCTTCCGCGGTGTCGGTGAGCTCTTCAGCCGCCCTGTACATCTCGGCCGCACCACTGGTGTCCAGACCGAATTTCGCCAGGAAGTTCTCCATGAACCACACCACGTCGATCCCCCGCTGACCCTTTCCGTCCTGGAAGTAGAAGAAGGTCTCTTCACCCAGGTGATTCAGGCCGCCGTGGAGGGACAAATTAGCGGATATGATGTTCGATTTGGTGGGAACGATATTGTCATCGATCAGCCCGTGTTGACTCATGTCGGCTTCGAAGAACTGCGCCATGTTCGCATACTGCGAATAGTCGTTGTCCTCCGGACCCGGATATCTCAGGAAGTGGAAGTCATCCGGGATTTCCACGCCATAATGACGGGCGTAGACCCGATTGTAGACATCCTGCGCCACCCGGATCCGGGGATCTTGGGCATGGAAGAAGGGATAGTAGTCCGGGCCGTGCTCATCCTCCTTCGCGATCACCGCCTGCTGTATCCGCTTGAAATGCTCGGCTTGCTCCGGGGTGATCTTCCGCCGTACCCACCCGTCGATTTCCTGCTCCTCTGCCGGTTCCGTGGGCTTGAGGAAACGAGTGTGCACATCCGCCGAGTTCCGCCCCTGCTCCTTCAGTTCGGCATTGTGAAAAGGGAGATCGAGATGCGTCTGCGTAGCCGAGTGCTTCGCAGCGGACTGCTGGTGCCCTCCTGTGCCGGCTGGTCTGCCGGTCGCGGCCGGGCTTGCCCCTGGGTCTGGCAGAGCGGCACGGTAGGGAGTGCGTCGCTCTGCGGCGTCTGACAGGCTCAGCGGCAAGCCGCTACCGTCCAGCAGCGCCACCGCGGAAGCGTGACTCATAAGCGCGCGCAGTTCCGGCTGGGAGCTGATGCGACGTTTCACCGGGGTCTTCGCGAAATCGACCTCCCAGATCCCCATCTGGCCGGGGTGATCGGGGTCCCTGCCGTGCACCACCAGGATCACGTGATCATGCTGGTTCTGCCGGGCCAGCCGCACCACCGCTAGCCTTTCCGGCCTCTGCACCAGTGTTTTCGCCACCTTGGCCGGATCGGGCCACGGCTCGGGCACGACCTGCAGGATGTCCATCAGCCCCAGCCAGTCCTTCTTGGCGATCACCCGCTCGCCAGCCGCGTCCTCGGCCTCCGCACTGCGATTGCCCATCCGCCCATACGCCACCGCAAACCCCTCCGCCGCCAGCGGCACGCAATCGTCGGCCAGATCCGCGCCATCGGCCAGCGCAGCCCGCCGCTGGTTCGCGCGCTTCGGTGCCCACTCCAGCAGCCGCTGCGCCGGCGGTGTCTGCATGCCGGCGTCGGAGCTCCAGGACTGGGGGGTGGCGGTGTTGTGGGCGGGTGGGGTGGTGTGAATCGGCCGCCGCAGCGCGGTATCGGCCGACTGCGCCCCGTGTGTGTGGTGTCCCGGGGCCGGGGACAGTGTGGTGGAAATGCCGGCAGAGGTCGTGGCCGTCCACACCGGCAGGGTGCCGCCGCTGGTTGCCGGCAGCAGAGCGATGCGCGCCCTGGGAACGCCACGCCCTGCATCCTCGTCGAGAAACAGGGTCGACAGTGTGTTCACGGTGATCAGCTCCGCGCCGCCGAGGCCCCGCGTGACCTGCCTGCGCGCCATGGCAGGCACCACGTCGAAGTCGGTCAGCAGCAGCACACGCGACGGCATCGGTCCCCAGGCCGCCCCATCGGCCGCGGCCAGGTCCTTGCGCAGGCGCAGGCCGAAGGCCAGCGGCGTCTCCCAGTAGCTGACGTCCTGCCGCTCGTCGTAGACGGCGAACCGGCCGCCGGCGAAGTAGCCGGCCACCACGGCCACGTCTTCGAGGCCGAAAGGCAGCTCGCCCAGTTCCCGGCTGTGCCAGGGCAGGGCCGCCGCGCGCAGCGCCCCAGTGACCGGGTCGGTCTGTGCTGGCGTCCCTGGCTGGTAGGCGTCGTTCGGCGTCCACGCCACGTGCGAGGATCCCAACACCGGCGCGTTCAGGGCGGATGAGCGGGATTGGCGGTCGCGCCGGTCGAAGTAGCACAGGCCGCGGGCGCGCTTACCGCCGACCAGGTACGGGCGCAGTCCGGCCGGGGCAGGGTAGCCGGAAGGGGCGGAGCGTTCGACCAGCCAGCTGGCGGGATTGGACGTGAACCGGGATCGGTAGGCCCATCGCACCCGGTCACCGGCCGGGCCTTGGGGGTAGGCCGATCTGAGCCGCCCGCCGCGGCCGTCCGGAGTGCAGTACAGGCCCACCCTCACCTTGACCCCGGCGGCGCGGCCGGCTGGGTCGAGTGGCTCAGCACCTACCACCATCTCACCGTGCGGAAACCAGACCAGGCGCCCGAGCAGGTCGGCGAGCTGCTGGCGCACCGCACCCCTGCTGCAGGTCAAGATCACCAGCGGGTCCTCCAGCGGCCGCTTCGAGGTACTCAGCTCCGGCAGCGCCCGCAGCCACGAGCCCAGCGCATGATCCGTGACCGGATGCGTCAGGCCGCCCACCGCCAGGCACATCCGTTCCTTTTGAGACGAGTGCGCCATGAGGAGGAACGGGTCGAGCCCTGGCAACCACGGCCATGGCCGCTGCGGAAAGGAAGCCGTCGACACTGGCCCGATGCGGTAGTAGCCGCTGAAATCGGCCACCGCACCGGGAGCCAACATCGCCGCGATGCCAGAGCCCCGGGCCGCAGCGATCCCCGGTGCGTGCTCGGGCAGGGAGGCGTGCACGACGAACCC
Source organism: Saccharopolyspora shandongensis (assembly GCF_900106995.1). Lineage (GTDB taxonomy): Bacteria > Actinomycetota > Actinomycetes > Mycobacteriales > Pseudonocardiaceae > Saccharopolyspora > Saccharopolyspora shandongensis. The sequence goes on along the minus strand of NZ_FNOK01000019.1, from coordinate 7,748 downwards.
GCCCATTTCCAAGGGGAGGAGGGTGACATCCTTGCCTGCGAGCTGTGTCAAAACCGGAGAGTCTGTCAGAAGCAACGACGGCCCGCCTCATGCTGCGTGGTGGCGATTCGGTAGGGCTTGATATCCCGGTCGCCATAATTCGCTTATGGTCATTAATGCTGACTTCTACTGGCAGTAGCCAAGTTAGCCTCCTCGAATTTTGGCGCGAACTCACGTATCGGGTTAATCGACTTCTGCAAGATTTCCCTATGGCGCTTCCGTTGTGCACGAAGGTATCTATTGGCGAGCCGGCGGTTGTCCCGGGTGAGTTCGGCGAAGCGCCGTGCTGCAGGCGACACTGCTGCGTCCGGATCCGGGTTGCGGACCGGTGGTGCGGTTGGGCCAGAGCGCTTCGGTGCGGTCCTTCCAAGTCCCGCCTTGGCTGGTCGCGACGGGCAATTCGTGGTGGTGCCAATCGGCGAACAGACACAGTCGTAGAGGTCAGAGGCGTAACCGGAGACGACGACTGTGGTGGGCAGTTGCGCTGGGACTTGGCGAGCGCGCGGTGCGCTACCCGCGTCCGGGTCCGGCCGAAGTTCGAGGCCGGACCCGGACGCGTGCCGGCAGATCAAGGCGCACGCCCCGCACTGCCGCGTGATCCTCACCGTGAACGAGATGAAACGCCTCGGCCGTGCCTCGGCCGAGCTGACCCCCGACTTGGCTTTCCGTTCGGGTTACTCCTCAACCCCCGAATCGGCGGTCAGGACCTCGACGGTTCCCGCGGCGCCGTCCACCCGCACCCGATCACCGCTGCGCAGCCGCGTCGTGGCGTTGCCACAGCCCACCACGGCCGGAATCCCCAGCTCCCGGGCCACGATCGCGGCATGCGACAGCGGCGCACCCACGTCCGTCACCACCGCCGCGGCCCGCGGGAACAACGGTGTCCACCCCACGTTCGTCACCGTCGTCACCAGGACCTCGCCCGGCCGCAACGAATCGCCCTCGTCGACCGAGGTCAGCACCCGCGCCGTGCCCTCGACGACACCGGCCGCGCCGGCGAAACCGCGCACCGAGTGCGACACCGGCGCCAACGTCACCGACTCGTCGAACACGTCCATCCGCCGATCCGGCAGGGTCGACCACCGCACCGGGTCGAAATGCCCCCGGACCAACGTCGGGTACGGCCCCAGCGCCGCATACGCCCGGTAGGTCTGCCGCCGGTCCGCAACTGCCCCCAACGGCTCCCGCGAACCGCCCAGCACCGCCAGAACCTCCTCGATCCGCAAGAAGAAAAGGTCCTCGCCGCACCCGGTCAGCTCGCCGGCGCGCAACACGAAGGCCCGCAGCACCCAGAACGCCCGGATCAACTCCGAACGCGCCGCCTCCCGGCCCCGGGCGGCCCGCGCGGCCCCGGCGATCCGGCGCCGCAACCCCCGCTCCTTGCCCGGGTGCCGCGACCGCAGCCGCGCCCACGCCGCATCCCGCGCGCGTTGCTGCCGCGCCAGCAACTCCGCCGGATCCGCCGCCGACCGCAACCCCGCCAGTTGCCGGTCGATCCACTCCGGATCCTCGGCGGGCCGGGGCGCGGACACCTCGAACTCGTCCGGGCACCGGTGCCCCCACGACCGCGCGAACGTCTCCCGGCCGATCTCCCCGCGCGCCAGCTCGCCCAGCCCCATCACCGGCCCCAGGCTCGCCAGCGCGTCCCCGCCGGCGCTGAGCCCGGTCAGCAACGCGTTCGCGTCCGCCTCGCCGACCAGCTTCAGCAGCCGCGGCCGAATCCGCACCAGACCCGCGCCGTCCAACCGAGCCCCGGCCGCCAGCATCCGGCTGGAATCCCGCAGCAACGGCTCCACATCCGAACGCCACAACGCCCGCAACTCCCCGGCGTCACCGACTGCGGCGATCCGCTCGTGCAACCGCGCGCACCGATCCGGCGAGGCCGCCAGCAGTTCCGGCAGCCGCCGCTGGTACGCCGCGACGCGACGCAGGAACGGCAACCCGCTCGCCAGCGCCGACCGCACCACCCGCCACCGCGACATCGGCAGCGCAGGAACCGCCACATCCGCGGGGATGCGCCCGAACGCCTGCTCGCTGGCGGCGCGCACCAGCGAACCCAGCCCCAGCGCGTTGCCCACCGCGAACGTCAAGCTCAGGTTCAGGTAGAAGCGGCCGCCGATGTTGCCCGACAGCCGGTGCGGCCCGACCCGCGACAGCGCCATCGTCTCCGACATGAAGATCTCCACCAGCGACCACGTGCACGGCGTCATCACGCTCGGGATCGCCTCACCGAGATTCGCGCACGTCCACAGGTAATCCCCGCCGAGGCTGTCGTTCCACGTCTCCACCGGCCGGTCCCGCAGCCCCGTGATCGGCCGCGCCTGCACCACCCAGAACCGGCCGTCCCGCGCGGCCCACTCCACGTCCATCGGGCACCTGTACAGCTCTTCGATCCGCACCCCCAGCGCCGCGAGCTCACCGGCCTCGGCGGGGGAGAGGACCGGGACGCCCCGACGACCCTCCGGCACCGGTTCTTCCCTGGTGCCCTCGGCGGTGCGCACCGTCATCACCGCCTTGTCGCCGACGACCTGCTCGCGCACCTGGCCGTCGCGCGCCACCACGTAGGTGTCCGGCGTGACCTGGCCGCCCACGATCGCCTCGCCCAGTCCCCACGCCGCGTTCACCAGGACGTCCTCGCCGGCCCCGGTCACCGGGTCCCGGGTGAACAACACCCCGGCGGCCTCCGCGGGCACCAGCTCCTGCACCACGACCGCCAGCGCCACCTCGTCGGCGGCCACCCCGTTGCGCAGCCGGTAGTCGATCGCCCGTGCGGTCCACAACGACGCCCAGCAGCGCCGCACGGCATCCAGCACCGCGGTCTCGCCGCGGATGTTGAGGTACGTGTCCTGCTGACCCGCGAACGACATCTCCGGCAGGTCTTCGGCGGTCGCCGACGACCGCACCGCCACCGGAACGTCCTCGCCCATCCCGGCATACGCCGCCCGGATCGCCTCCGCGATCTCCTCGGGCACCGGCGATTCGGCGAACCACTGCTGGATCTTCCCGGACGCCGCCTGCGCGGTCTCCGGCCGGTCCGGATCGACCTCCGCCACCGCAGCCAGGATCCGCTCCTGCAAACCCGCGGTGGCGGCGAAATCCCGGTACGCCACCGTCGTCACGTCGAACCCCGGCGGCACCGGCAACCCCGCGCCCGCCAGCCGCGCCAGCGACGCACCCTTACCACCGACCAGCGCCAAGTCCGCGTCGGCGGCATCCAACGGCACCACTACAGACACCGGCACACCCCTCATTCCCCAGCGCCCAACAGGGCCCGGTACTTCGCTTCCGCATTGCTTAATGACTCGTCCAGGTACGACACCGTGGTCGCCGCGAGATCCCGGGCATCCTCCGAAGTGGACTCCCGCCCGGTCGCCAGCGCCTGGCACACCGTCTCGGCCAGCAACTGCGCACGCGTCTCGTCGGAGACCGCGAACTCAGCCGGAACCAGCGGCGGCGCCAGGAAGAACCCGAGGAACACCGAGCTGACCAGCTGCACCGTCTCGGCCAGCCCCAGGTCGGTGCGGATCAGGCCCCGCGCGTGCAGCACCTCCAGGTACCGCACGAAATCGCTGCGCATCGCCTCCCCGGCCTGGGCGGCCTTCTCGGTGCGGGCCAGCTTGCCGATCACGTCCATGTCGCGCGTCAGTACGGCCATGAGCAGGGGATGCCGCTGGTAGACCAGCGCCGTGTGCAGCAGCAGTTCGTGCAGCGACGGCTGCTGCGGCGACTCGACCACCCTCCGCCGGACCTCGGCCAGCAGCCCGACCCGTTCCCGCCGCAGCAGGACCAGGAACAGCCGTTCCCGGTTCTTCCAGTGCAGGTGGATCGTCCCCTTCGAGACCCCGGCCAGCCGGGCGACGTCGTCCAAAGTGGTCTTGTCGTAACCCCAGCGCAGGATCAGCTCGGCAGCGGCGTCCAGAATCCGCTGCCCGCGCTGCCGGCGTTCGAGGGAACGATCCCGAGCACCTTCCGCCACCCCAGCCTCCACGATGTTCGATACATGTTTGACCGGATTTACTCATCTGGTCATAGACGCATAAGCTACGCCTGCCGCACGGGGGTGACAAGCGGGAGGGGGTGGCTATTTACGCGCTCTTGATGCCCGGTCGGGCGGCAGCGTCGAGTCGGCCGGCTCAGCCGGCGCGAGCAGCAGGGCGCACCAGCAGTGCCCAGCCCTGGTCGCGGATCTCGGCCAGGCGATCGGGCTGCGCGGCGAGCCACGCCTGGTCGAAGTACGGCAACTCCAGCTCGGCGCGGTGGAAGTCCAGGACCGGCCGGGCATCCTCCGGCAGCAGGCGCGGCCAGTCGAGGATTCCCCGCTCCAGCGGGCACATCCGGCGCGCCAGACCGCGCGAGGTCCGGCACAGCCAGGCGTCATCGAGGTGGATCGCGCGGACGTGCGGCACGACGCGGCGGGCGGCGGCCACCGGATCTTCCAGCCGGACCACCACGTTCACCGGGTCGAAGGCGACGCCCAGCACGTCCGGGCCGACGGACTCCACGAGCCGGACGATCTCGAAGGTCGTGATCTCCTCATGCGTCTTGATCAGCAACCTGCTGCCCGCATCGCGCAACGCGGGCGCCAGCCGCACCAGCAGATCACCAGTGGCGCGCAGCTGCTCCGGCCACGGGATCGCGGCGTCGAAGCGGTCCGCCTCCACACCCACGATCGCGGTCAGCTCGTGCACGCCGAGCACGGCGGCCGACGCCAGCGTCCGGCCGAATCCGCACAGCAGATCGCCCGGCCCCGCCGCGAGCAGCTCGGCGGCCCGGTCGACGCCGAGCTCGTCCAGCAGGTCCCGCGCCCGGTCCAGCGCGGTCCGCTGCGGAACTCCCTTCAGCAGCAGCGGTTCGGCGATCTGCCTGCCGATCGTCTGCAGCGGGTTAAGCGCACCCATCGGATCCTCGAACACCATGCCGACCCGGCCGCCCCGCACCCGGGTCAACTCGGCCTCGCCGCCGGACAGCAGTTCGGTGCCGCCCAGGCGGATCGAGCCGGAAAACGCGACGTCGGGATCCAGCTGGAGCACCGACCGGGCCATCACGGACTTGCCGGACCCGGACTCGCCGACCAGCGCGACCCGGTCACCGGCGGCCAGGGCGAGGTCGAAGGAATCCACCAGGTCACCGGCCCCGCGGGCCCGTCGACCTGGACCGTCAGCCCGCGGATGTCCAGCAGCGGGGGTGCGACCATCGCGGACCTCATCTCTTCCTCAACGCGGGATTGCGATCGAGTCGCAGTTCCGGCACCTGATGAAGGTCGCCGTCTCCGTACGGGAGGGCGCGATCTCCTCCACGCTGCTGCTGCGCCGGCTGCGGGCGGGCTCCAACAAGAACGCCACCTACACCGCCTTCCGCGAGGTCGGCCGCGTCATCCGCACCATCCAGCTGCTGCGCTACCTGACGGACGCGCCGCTGCGCCGGCGGGTGACCGCGGCGACGAACAAGGTCGAGTCGTTCAACCGGTTCTCGGCGTGGGTCGGCTTCGGTAACGGCGGCGTGATCGCCGACAACGACCCCGTCGAGCAGGAGAAGACCGCGAAATTCAACGCGCTGCTGTCCAACGCGGTGATCTTCCACAACGCGCTCGACATCGCCGAGATCGTGCGCCAGCTGCAGGCCGAAGGGATGGAGATCGATCCGGAGGACCTGGCGCAGGTCTCTCCGTACCTGACCGAGCACATCCGCCGCTTCGGCGAATACTCCACCCACGAACTGGCAGTGACTGCCGCGGGCGCGGCCGCGTTGAGAGGGCATGACGCACCTGACACCGGATGACGACCCGTCCTCGCTGAGCCTGAACAGCCTGATGCGCTCTGCCATGGAGGCCGGTCCCGACGCCCCGCCGCACGCCACCCTCGCCCGCCAGCCGGACGGCCGCTGGCACCTGTTCGTCCACCGCCACGGGGCGATCGAGCCGCCCGCCGAAGTGCCCGCGCGCTCGCCCGCCTCGGCTACGCGGTGGCCGGCGAGTGGCAGAGCACCACGGCCAGGCCCGCGACGTACCTGTCTTCCGGGTGGAGGTGCGCGCGCACGTCCCGGGCGAGGGCCGGAGCGAGTGGCAGCTGGTCCGCGACACCGACGGCGACGAAGTCACCGTCACCCTCATCGCGTCCGCCGACGGTCAGCGGGTGAGTGTCCAGGGCGGCGCCGGCGAGACGTTCCACGGCGAGCGGGCCCGGCAGCGGGCGGTGGAGGAGCTCGTCCCGGCGTATCAAGCCCGCGGCTACCGGCTTGCCGCCGTACGCGCCACCCGCTGAGCACCCGGCCCCGTTTCATAGGTGTTCGCCTGTGAAACACCCCAACCCACGGCGCACGACCTGCGGCGATCATGTTTCATGAGGTGTTGCAAACAGCGGGACAGATGAAACACCCTCATGAAACGATCCGGGGGTGAGCCCGGACCCCCACACCCTCGTTGAGGCGCACACCTGCCCGATGTCGTCCTGCGCCGCCCCGGCCGGCTCGCCGTGCCGGACCGGCAAGGGCAAGGTCGCCGTGCAGTACCACACCGCCCGCTTCCGCCTGGTGCCTCAGCTCGCCAAGACGCTCAACGTGCCCACCCCGCCCGTAGCAAGCCCGGCACGGCCTGGGTGGAGCTGCCGCGGCCGCCGGCCGCCGGCGCCGAGCCGACTGGGCACGTCCGCCTCGGCTACGCCCGCGCCTCCACCGTCCGGCAGTCCCTCGACGCTCAGCTCGACTCCCTCGCCGACGCCGGGGTGACCCGGGTCCTCTCGGAGAAGATCTCCACCCGGGTCACGAAGCGGCCCGAGCTGGACAGGGCCGTCACGCTCGCGCGGGAACTGCGCGCCTCCGGCGTCGCGGTCACCCTCGTCGTCCACGAGCACAAGCGTCTCGGCCGCGGCATCGACCTCGCCACGCTCGCCGAAGAACTCAAAGCGTCCGAGGTCGGGCTGGAGTTCCTCACCGGAGAGCTCCAGGGCAAGCACGATCCCTCCGGGGTCGTGTTCACCGTGCTGTCCGGCATGGAACGCGAGTACATCCGCGACCACACCCTCGAAGGCCACGAGTCCGCCCTCAAACGCGGCAAGACCATCGGCGGCGCCACCGTCGCCGACCCGGACATGCTCGCCATGGCCCTGCACTACCGGGATCAAGGTCTGAGCCTGCGCGACATGGCCGCGAAGCTCGTCATCACCAGCGGCAAGAAGAAGGGCCAGCACCCGTCACCGGCTACCGTCATGCGGATGCTGCGCGAACACGACGAGCAGGCCACCGCGACCGCAGAGGCGTGATCCACCGCTACCTTGCGGCTGGTGTCTGAGCCAGGACTCCGAGGCCGTGTTCGCTCTCCTGTCACTGCCGGGAGATGATGAGCCAGGGCCGCCGGGGCGGCCCCGACGGAGGGACGGGGGGTGTCCCTATGTGGTTGTCAAGCCGCAGCGGGCGCGGCGTCTGGATGGGGGTGCCGGTAGTAGGTCTTGTTGCGGAGCATGGCGAACAGGACGTCGCAGCGGCGCCGGGCCAGGCAGATCAGCGCGGCGTTGTGTTTCTTCCCTTCATCGCGTTTCCGCTGGTAGTAGGTCCTGCTGGTGGGATCGGACAAGGCCGCGAACGCAGCCAGGAAGAACGCTCGTTTGAGTTTGCGGTTGCCGGTTCTGGCCGGGTGTTCGCCCTTGATGGAGGAGCCCGAACTGCGGGTGACTGGGGCGATTCCGGCGTAGGCGGCGAGGTGGGCGGAGGACTTG
>NZ_FNOK01000126.1 GCF_900106995.1 Saccharopolyspora shandongensis | reverse complement strand
TGCTTCACGAGGCCGGCACTCAAATTCGCCAGAGATCTGGTGCTAATGAGAATGTGCCGAAAACGGGTTCTGTTGAGCGCCGGGCGTTGGCGGCCGAGTTGAAGACGAGGTACGAGGCCGATAAGGGAGTGACCGCACTCGACCTCGCGGTGGAGTACGATATCCCGTGGCGGATGGCCTATAGGTTGCTTCACGAGGCTGGCACTGAAATGCGGCGGCGACCCGTCCTCGGTTCGGCTGCGGGCGATGAATTGACGTTGTTGCTGATGGGCGACCTGGGGGAGTTGCTCGATCAGTCGCGGGGCGTAGCCGACGTGACCGAGGCCGATCTCGTCGCAGCGCTGGGCCTCGGGAACAACGAACCGGGCACCTTGGAAACCGCGCTGGACCACGACGGTGGTGCTCCTCATGCCAAGCGGGCGCGTTGGGAAAGCGGCGCCAGCGGCGCGGTGAACGCGCCATCGGAGGGGGCGTTGCTGGCGGCGCAGCGGACCTTCAGCGTTCTTAAGGCGGAGGTGCGGAGCCTTCCGGATGTCTCGCACAGCGATGTGGCGCTGAATTCGGTTGCGGCGTATGAGAATTTCCGGAACTCCTACGCCCGGGCACTGGATGCCGGCGACAGGGCGATGCAGGAGGCGCTGGAAGCGCAGTTGCGCATCGACCTGGCTGTCAAGCGCAACTCCGGCCTGCCGGGTGGTTCCCGCAGCGCCGGACAGTCCGCCGATGTCTTGTCGTCCCAGCCTGGGCCGAGTACGTCGAACCCGACCGCCACACGGGAGAAGGCGCCGCTGCCGATCAGCGACGTTGATCCCGGGCCGGGCATCTGGGGCGCCCCGGAGATTCGCGAGCAGGTGGGTCAGCACCTCGGCGTCGAACCGGAGGTTCTTGAATTCCTCCATCCGGATCTGGTCGAGGCGGGTTCGCCGGAGGAGATGGCTGGTGGGCTGAAGGAACTACTCGGCGACTACGGCCTGCTGCCCGCTGACCTTGAGGTGTTCCACGGGCAGATCGATCGGTTGGGGCGGGCGGATCTGGAGGGGTTCCGCGATTACCTGAACCGTCACCGTCTCACGGTGGAGGCCGCGCGGGCCGGCTCGCGTACCCGGGACCTGACGGCGAGTCTGCGGCAGTGGCGATTCCCGAACTACCAGCAGCTCGCCAACGTGCACCGTCCGAACCGGCGGAACCTGGCGGGGTTGTTCAGGTCCTGGCGGCTCGGCGTCGAGCCGGGCGCGTTCGGTTCGCGTGATCTGGCCTGGATGGCGCAGCAGGCCACCAGCCGGAAGCTGACCCGGGAACAGGCCGCGGACCTGGCGAAACAGGTCAAGACGCTGATGCACAACGGTCCGCTCCACCCCCGCCTGCGGGAGGCGGCGATCGAATGGGGCGTGTCGCCGCAAACCGTGAACGAGCTGGGGAAGAGGTTCAAGATCCAACCCCACAAGCTGAGGCTGTCATGGCTCGGGGATGTGCCGGTGGACCAGCAGCGCCGGATCGCGATCGTGGCGGTCCGCAACTGGCTGGACATGGCCGATTTGGCGGCCGACCGGCTGCGGTTCTTCTTCGACATGCCGCGGCTCGGCGCGGGGGAACTGGCCAGCTTCCGGGCATACCTGGACGGTGCGGACGGCCGCACCGACGAGTTCGGCAGGGTGCCTCTCAAGGTGGTGCGGGAGTGGTGGCAGAACCTGACGAAGGTGAGTGCTGAAAGCGCCACGCAGCGGGTGCTGCGCGAGAAGTTCCCGGATCTGGCGGCCAAGTCCTGGTTCGACCCGGAACACGACCCGGCCCGGCTCCAAGACCTGGCGGACCACCGGCTCGACGCGGAGCAACTCGGCAGGTTGGCCACGGCCCTGGGCCGCGTTCCCGACGAGTTGCCGCTGGTCGCGCAGAAGCAGAACGTGGACGTGCACACGCTGCTGTGGGCGGCCGCAGAGCTTGGCGTGGAGCCGTTGCCGCTGGCCAAGAACCTGGCGGAAACCCTGAACGCCGCTACGCGGGAGTTCGACGCGACCGGAACGAGGCCGTCCGATGTCCTGCGGGGCATCGCGGAGGCAGAAGGGCTGACGAGCCAGGCGGCGTGGGCCCAGCGAGTGCCGCGGCAGATGCCCCCGCCGATGGAGGCGGACGGCGAGGGCGTGGTGAAGTTCCCGCCGCCGCTGTACTCGGAGGCATCGTCGCCGTCGTACCAGGAACCCACCGGTGCCCCGCCGCAGTACGAGGCGCAGGAGGGCGAGCGGTCGGCGTCGGAGGGCTTGGATGCGGAGGCGAGCCGGCGGATCGCGAAGGGCA
>NZ_FNOK01000094.1 GCF_900106995.1 Saccharopolyspora shandongensis | reverse complement strand
CTCGTGTTGATCGCATACACGGTGATGATGATCACCGCGACCAGCGAATATCCCACCGGGTACTTGCGGAGCAACCGCAGCACCACCATGCCGACGAGACCCACACCGACCGATTCGCACACCGCGATCAACGCGACCAGCAACGGGCTCATGGCAAACCGGCGCCGGCCGCAGGGAGATCGAGCCGGTAACCCACGCCCCAGACGGTCTTCAGCAACGCCGGGCGGGACGGGTCGTCCTCGATCTTCTCCCGCAACCGCCGGACATGCACCGTGACCGTGGAGGCATCACCGAAGTTGTGCGCCCAGACCTCCCGCATCAGCTCGTCCCGCCGCACCACCCGGCCCGCGTTGCGGATCATGAACACCAGCAACTCGAATTCCTTGATCGGCATCGTCAGCTCACGCCCGGCCTTGCTCACCACCCGCGCCGTCCGGTCCACCAAGAGATCACCGACACGCAACACACCATCGACCCGGGCCGGCGGCATCGCGGACGTCCTGCGCAGCACGGACTGGACCCGCAACACGAGCTCACGCGGACTGAACGGCTTGGTGAGATAGTCGTCCGCACCGGACTCCAGACCACGCAGACGATGCTCCTCCTCCCCCAGCGAGGTCAGCATGATCACCGGCACCTGGTTGGACACACGCAACTCACGCAATACCTGGATACCGTCCAGACCCGGCAGCATCACATCCAGCACGACAAGATCCGGCGACATCTGCCGCGCCAACTCCAACCCCATCGGACCATCCGAAGCATGCACCGGCGTGTATCCCGACCGACGCAGGTAGCCGGTGACCACCTGAGCAACCGTCGGATCGTCCTCCACGACCAGGATCCGCGGCTCCCGCCCCCGGAAACGGTGATCCGCACCAAGATCAGCCTGCGTCATCCTCGAAACCTGCTTCTTGCCGTTTTCATGCCACCCTAGTCCGAACCACCGAGCCACGTGCAGACGGTCGAAGTGCGCCTTTCCGGATCGAACCGCGAGATCGCTGCCGCACCTGGACGGGACGAAAGCCGTTCCCGCACCGGAACATCCACCGGGAACAGCGCATCGCGGCGTGAGCACCCGGACAGCTCAGATCACGCCCGTCCGCACACCGTGGGCCACCAGCTGCGGCCGGTTGCGCAGGTTGAGCCGACTCGTCATGGCGTGGATGACGTTCTTCACCGTCCGCTCCGAATAGCAGAGCTTCTTCCCGATCTCCTCGGTGTCCCAGCCTTCCGCCAGCAGCCGCAACACGCCGATCTCCCGAGACGTGTAACCGGCGGAATTCAGCCCGCGTTCATCGAGCGCCGGACCGATTCGGCCTTGGTAACCAATCGCGTTCCTCCTCCGACCCTGCGTTCGAGCACGTTGTTCGGCACAATGCCCGCCCCAGCGTCGCGGAACAACGCACCTACCACCGGTTTCGATCGTCCGGCGTCGGAGCTGATAATCGGGGCCGCAGCGCGAGATCGCGGGAATACCCCCATTTGAAACGCGTCCTATTCGGCCTGCACGCCTCCTTCCCGGAAGCCTTGCCGCCGACGCTCGGACCAAGCTCCTCCCTTCTTCCGCTGTCACCGCTAACACGACACCGACGCGCCCAGCCGTTCGAAAATGAGACGCATACCACCGATCTGCTCGGATTGGACCGGCCCTGGCCGCCGGCGCGGCTCACCGAGCGGATCTCGCCGGGAATGCAGAACAACCCGAAGTTGCGGCCGCAGCACCGGGCGAATCGGTAATGTCGTTCCCGTGGTGGAGATACGCACCTTCGCGGAGGCCGACCGCGCCGAGTTGCGCGAGTTGTTCGGGCGCGCGGGCGAGGGCTCTCCGTCCGCTTCGCTGTGGGGGCACGAGGAATCCGAGGCCGCCGTCTACCTGACGCCGTACATGGACCTGGCACCGGATTCGCTGTTCGTCGCCGTGTCCGATGGCACCCTGGTCGGCTACCTGACGGGATGCCTCGACGGCTCGGCGTTCCCCAGCGAGAGCAAGCGCATGGACCAGGCCATCAGGAAGTACCGGCTGGTCTTCCGGCCCGGGCCCGCGGCCTTCTTCGCCCGCGCCGCCGTCGACATGGCGCGCATCGCGATCCGGCGCGAGCTCACCTCGGGCGAGTTCGAAGACGCCCGGTGGCCTGCCCACCTGCACATCAACGTGGAGCGCCGGGCACGCGGAACCGGCGCCGCCGAGGGGCTGATGAACCGGTGGCTCGATCGGCTCCGCGAAGCCGGTTCGCCGGGATGCCACCTGCAGACCCTGTGCGAGAACACCCGCGCCGTCCGGTTCTTCGAACGCATGGGCTTCGCCAAGCACGGCCCAACACCGCTGGTCCCCGGCATCAGGCACGACGGGAAGCGGCTGCACCAGCAGACGATGGTCTGGAACCCGTGACGTCGCGGGCGGGAGCGTCCCGCCGCCGCGAGGCGCGGAGGTGGATGCGCTCGCCCCGCTTCCCGAAGAGGCTGAGCACCTCGACGCTGCCGCGTCCGGCGGCGCCGAACCAGTGCGGGATCCGGCAGTCGAACTCGGCCGCTTCGCCGGCTCCCATGACGAAGTCGTGGTCCCCCAGCTTCACGCGCAGCCGTCCGCGCAGCACGTAAAGCCACTCGAAGCCCTGGTGGGTCCGCAGGTGGGGTTCTTCGTCGTGCGCGGGGATCGTCATCTTGCACGCGCTTCCCCCTGGTGCCGCGACAACGGGAGCAGCACTCGGCCGCCCGTCTTCGCGGGCTGCTGCGGCACGCGCGGATCGACTATCCGGGGCGCGGAGACGATCTCGTCGAGCGGGACGCCGAGCGCCGCCGTGATCGGCAGGAGGAGTTCGAGGCTCGGCTTGCGCTGCGCCGATTCCAGGCGCGAGAGGGTGCTGGTCGAGATGCCGGTGGCTCGCGCGAGTTCGGCCAGGCTGACGCCCTTCTTCTCGCGGGCGCGCCTCAGCCGCGGTGCGATCTGCTCGATCACGGCGCCGACGCTCGGGTTGTCGTCCATGTGGGCAGTCGACCAAATCCGTCCCGGAATCGGCAACGTTGTTTGCTGAAACCGCCAATTCCTCCGGATCCTCCCGGTGGAGGTGGTCCGAGTGGACACGACTGTGGAATCAACGAGGAAGACAACGCGGAGCGGTAGCTCCGACAGGTTGCCCGCCGGTGTGTACCTACTGGGTTTCAGCCTGTTCGCGATGGGAAGCGCGGAATTCCTGCTGGCCGGGGTGCTACCGGCGGTCGCCGCCGACCTGGACGTCACGCTCTCCTCCGCCGGGCTTCTGATCACCGCGTTCGCGCTGGGCGTCGTGATCGGCGGGCCGCCGTTCGCCGTGCTCAGCCTGCGCTGGCCGCGCCGCACCGCGCTGGTGGTCACCCAGGGCGTCTTCGCGGCCGGCATCGTGGCCGGACTGCTCGGCGACTACGAGGTCTTGCTGATCACCAGGGCGATCTCGGGCATCGCCTACGCGGGTTTCTTCGCCGTCGCGTCGGTGACCGCGATCGGACTGGTGACCCCGGACCGCAACGCGCGCGCCTCCGGGGTCGTGGTCAGCGGCCTCAGCGTGGCGATGGTCGCCGGCGGCCCTGCTGGCACGCTGCTGAGCCACTTCACCGATTGGCGCGGCGGTTTCTGGGCCGTGGTGGCGCTCACCGCCGCCGGGATGGTCGGCTGCCTGCTCGGGCTGCCCGCCTCCTCGGGCGCCGAGCGGACCGCCGCGCCGAGCGTGTCGCGGGAGCTCACCACGATGCGGAAGCCGGTCCTCTGGGGCATCTACGCGATCACGATCCTGACCACCGCGGCATACATGATCACGTTCAACTACCTGGCCGCCATGCTCGCCGGCGTCACCGGCGTCCCCGAGGCGTGGATCCCGGCCATCCTCGCGCTGTTCGGGATCGGCGCCTTCGCCGGGCTGTCCGTCGGCGGCCGCGTCTCCGATCGGCGCCCCCACGTCGCGCTGCTCACCGGCGCGTCGGCGATCGCGATCTTGTCAGTCGCAATGGTTTTCGCGATCCAGCAGGTCTGGACGGTGGTCCCGGCGGTGCTCCTGCTGGGCATCGCCGCGTTCGTGCTGAACCCGGCCCTCTACGGGCGCGTCTTCGCGATCGCGGCCGACGCGCCGACGCTCGCCGGCGCTACCACAGTGTCGGCGTTCCAGCTGGGCATCAGCATCACGCCGGTCCTGGCGGCCGCCTCGCTCGCACAAGGGGCCGCGCTCACCTCGGTGTGCTTGATCGGTGCGGCCCTCGCCTTGGCCGCCATCCCGCTCGTCCTCCTCGACCGGGCGCGAAAAACCCGCTGAAGCACCGCATGGCGACTGGCGGGTAGATGGCGATTTCGCGCGAAATCGGCGCGTCGAGCCCGCCGGCCGCCATGCGTTCACCTCGTCCCGGCGCGGGAAACGGCGAAGGGCGCGTCGGCGTGGTCGCCGAGCGCCGCTTCGACGTTGGCCGCCATGACCGACAGGATCCGCACGGTCTCGGCGTACTGATCCGCAGTCAGTCCATTGAGGACCGCTGCGCGATTCGCGTGGATGCGTGCGGCTATGCGCTCGTGCGCAACCCGGCCGTCGTCACTCAGGGCGAGAGGACCTCCGGCGCCGGTCGTCCAACCGGCGAGCTCCCGCAAGACCTCGTCCAGGCCCGGTTCTCCCCCGGCCCAGAACGGAGCGAGGGCCTCCGCGAGTTCGTCCCGGGTGGCCTCGCCGCGGCTCAGCGTGTTGAGGACCTGCCAATGCCGCCTGCCGATGGCGAGGTCGGCGAGCGTGGCGTCGAAATGCCGCTCCAGCAGGTCGTGCAGGTGCTTGAGCCAGTATCCGATCGGCTTCGGCGCGTCCATGCATCCCCCAGTTCATATCCATGTAAGATGACATGTAGTTATTCGAGGATATGCATGGAGGAGCATGGCCGGCAACCGGGACACAGCGGACATCGAGGCGGCCGTCGTGGCCCTGCGCCGCGCGTACAAGCGCCGCACCCTGGCGCGGCTGTCGGAGCGGCGAGGCGAGCGAACCGGCCATCACGCGGAACTCCCCGATGCGGTCTTCGAGCTGCTCGATGCGGTCGAATCCGCCGAGGATCGGGGCGGCGCGCTGACGGTGACGGACGCGGCGGCGGTGCTCGGTGTCGATCAGCCGCGGTCCAGCCGGCTCGCCGCGCAGGCGCTCAACGCCGGGTTGTTGCGGCGCGAGGCCGATCAGCACGACGGCCGCCGCTCCCTGCTCGCACTCACCGGCGAAGGGCGCGAGGTTCTCGCGAAGATCCGCGACTTCCGCCGCCGCGTCATCGCCGAAGCCACTGCGGACTGGGCGGGCGAGGACCGCGCCGCCCTCGCGCGCCTCCTGACCCGCTTCGTCCGGGACTTCGACCGACGCGCCCGCGGCTAGGCCGCGCGCGCGAGCACTTGGCCGATCGTGCGCGCCCCCTCGGGGAAGGCCCCGGGATTCGGGCCCGCGTAGTTGAGCCGGATGTACTGCCCCGTCGGCTCCGCCGGGAACCACTCGCTGCCCGCGCCGATGATGACGCCCGCCGACTTGCATTCCTGCACGACCCGGCCGAGATCGACGGCGTCCGGCAGCCGCGCCCACAGGTTCAGGCCGCCCTGCGGCACGGCCTCCAGCTGCGCGCCGGGCACGTGCTCGCGGAGGCTGTCGACGAGCAGGTCCCGGCGGGCCTTGAGCTCGTGGCGGAGCCGGCGCAGGTGGGTCCGCCAGGCGGGCTGCGTGACGACGTCGAGCGCGACCGCCTGCAGAACACCGCTGACGTACATGGATTCCGCCTGCGCGTCCGCGAGGATCCGCTTGCGCGCCGGGCCGCGCGCGATCAGCCCGGCGACGCGGACCGCCGGGGAGACGCTCTTGCTCAGCGAGCGGATGTAGACGACGTGCCCTCCGTCGTCCTGCGCGGCGACCGGGCTCGGGTCCGCCGTCATGCCGAAGTCGTGCGCCGAGTCGTCCTCGATGAGGAACGCGCCGTGCTGCCGCACCGCGTCCAGGACGCGACCGGCCAGCGCAGGCGACCACAGCGCCCCGGTCGGGCTGGCGAAGCTGGGCTGGGCGTAGAAGGCCCGGGCCCCGGACTGCTCGAACGCGCGCGACAGCGCGTCGGGGTCGGGACCGCCGAAGCCGCTGGGCACAGGGATGACCTGCACGCCGACCTGAGCGGCGGCCAGGATCGCGCCCCAGTAGGTCGGCGACTCCACCAGCAGCGGCCGCCCGGTTCCGACGAGGGCGCGGAACGCGGTGATCAGCCCGCCCTGGCTGCCCGGGATGACCACGACGTCGCTCGGCGCGACCGGGGTCGTGCCGGCCGGAGTCGCCGACTCCAGCTCGGCCGCGAACCAGGACTGCAGATCCGGCAGGCCCGCCGTCGGCGGCCTGTCGACCAGTGCGTCGGTGCGGGCTGCGCGGGTGAACGCCGCGCGGACCAGGCGTTCCGGCAGCAGCGCGCGCTCGGGATATCCCGAATGCAGCGCGATCGCGTCGTTCGGGGCGGACTGCAAAGCCGTTGGCAGCTGCGGGATCCGGTGGTTCGGCGCCCCGAGCGCCGCCGTCTGCCACCCGAAGTCGTTCGGGCGGGCGACGCGGGCGGCGCGGACGAACGTGCCGACGCCCGGGCGGCTCTCCACCACGCCCTCCGCGGCGAGGCTGCGCAGCGCCTTCTGCACGGTGACCGGACTCGCTCCGTGCTGGGCGACCAGGGAACGCGTCGACGGCAGCTTCGCGCCCGGCGGAACCGTGGCGATCCACTGCCTCAAGGCCGCCGCGATCCTCGCCGAACTGCTATCGTCAGACATGAAGAACAATGATAGCGCTACTCTCACCGCGTCGCCAGTGATATCCCCGCCGGGGACCGGGCTCTGGTGGGGTCTGCTCGGGGTCGCGGCGTTCTCGTTCACCGTCCCGTTCACCCGCGTCGCCGTCGAAAGCGGCGGCATGTCACCGCTTTTCATCGGATCTGCCCGCGCGGTCATCGCCGCGCTGCTCGCGGCCGCCGCGCTGGCGATCACGAGGCAGCGCCTGCCCCGCGGCGTCCAGTGGATCCGAGTAGCGGTCGTCGCCGGTGGCGTGGTGGTGGGCTTCCCCGTGCTGACCTCCTTCGCGCTGACCACCGCGCCGGCGAGCCACGGCGCCGTCGTCATCGCCGTCCTGCCCGCCGCGACTGCGGTGATGGCCGTGATCCGCGGCCACGAGCGGCCCCCGATGACGTTCTGGATCACGGCGGCCGTGGGCGCGACCGCAGCCGTCGTGTTCGCCGCGTTGCAGGGCGGCGGGCTCAGCGGGCTGCACTGGTCCGACTTGCTGCTGTTCGGCGCGGTCGTCGCGGCCGCGATCGGCTACGCGGAAGGCGGGCTCCTCGCCCGCGAACTCGGCGCCTGGCAGACCGTGTCCTGGGCGCTGGTGCTCTCCGCGCCGCTGATGATCGCGCTCACCGGCATCTCGATCGCCTGGCAGGCCCCGAGCGGCACCACGACCGAATGGGCCGCGTTCGCCTACCTGGCCGTGGTGAGCATGTTCCTCGGCTTCTTCGCCTGGTACCGGGGACTGGCGATCGGCCCGATGGCGCAGGTCAGCCAGGTCCAGCTCGCCCAGCCGGTGATGAGCATCTGCTGGGCCGCGCTGTTCCTGCGCGAAGAGCTCACCTGGCCCACGGTCCTCGGCGGCATCGCCGTGATCGCCTGCGCCGCAATCGCCGTCCGCGCCCGGCTCGACCGAACCACGAGCAAGCGCTGAGGCGGCTCAAGTGGAATGACTTTTGCCGTGCGGTCACGGGGAGAACTCGGCACACCCGGTCGATCGCGCACCGGACTCGCCGCCTGTCCGGCGACCGAAGGCAAGGCGCCGGGCGCTTGCCGCACAGTTCACGGGGGCAGATTCGCTGCCTGGCGTCGCCGCCGCCCGCGCCGGGCCGTCAAGGCACCGAGCCGGCGGGGAGCAGGAGCTCGAAGCGGCAGCCGCCCGGGATCTCGCGCACCGACAGCTCACCACCGTGCGCGTGCACGATGCCCTGCACGATCGCGAGCCGCAATCCGACTCCCCGGTAGTCGCATGCCTTCGGCCGACGATTGTCCGCTGCGGATGCCCGATCTCCTTCCTCCGTCGAATCACCGCCGGATTCACCCGAGACCGACACGGTGATCCACGACTCGCCCGCCCAGGCGTCCATGGACACCGTGCCGCCCCGGCCGCATTGGATCGCGTTCATCAGCAAGTTGTCGATGGCTCGAGCGATCTCCGCCCGGTCCACGGAGAGCACAGCGGGGTCGACCCACCTCGCCCACAACCGCGCTCCGCCCGCCTCTGCGGCCTCCGCTGCCTCGGTCACGGCGTCGCCGACAAGTTCGCCAAGCCTCACCGGCGTGCGGTGCAGATCGATTCCCCGGGCCTGGATCCGGTGCGGAGCGAACAGTTCGTCGACTTCTGCCGCGAGTCGCTGCTCCTCGACGCGGCCGCGCACCAGGTGTTGGCCGTCGCGCATCACCGGCGCGCCGAGCAGCAGTCCGACCCCGATTGCCGCGACGCCTGCCATGCCGATGACGACGGGCTCCCCGACCGTCCGTTCCGGAAGCCCGATCGTGAGGATCGCGGTGCCGGTGGCCATCGCGACCACGGTGATCACGATTACGCAGGCGAAGGGAACCACGACCGGGAACCGCCTCAGCAGTCGCAGCACGACGCCGCCGACCAGTCCGACACCCACGAACTCGCAGACCGCGAGCAGCACGCTCAGCAGGATCTGCCAGTTCACAGTTCCGCCGTGCAGCGCAAGCCGGACACCTGCGGCCGCTTCGCCCAAGCAATCGCTGCAAAGGGCCGTGGCCCAAAACGGACCAGGCGGCGAGCGCGGGCGAGCAGGTCGTGGTCGTAGGGCGAGCAGATGTGCGCCGGCTCGTCGAATCGGAAGCGGTCGACCGCAACAACCAGCCGCCCCTCGTCCCGCAGCGCCGCCAGCACGTCGTCCCCGCCTTCGATCGACATCCGTTCCCGCCCCATGGCCGTCCGTCCCGTTCCCGGCGCCGCCGTACCGGATTCGATGCGCTTGCCGCGCAAGCTGGGACGCTAGCGGCAGACACATCCGAATCCCGGGCCAGGAAAGACACATGAACGAGAAAGTTCAGAAGTCCGCAATGATCTTGAACCGGCCGACGACCAGGTAAGAAGGTAAGGTTCCTTCTTCCGATTCGGGAACCGGTGAACCAGGCCCTGTTCGCAATGCTGGAGGCGCTTCCTCGGCCGCCGCTGTGCTGGGCACCCGCGAGAAGGGCGTGGAGAGACGGTTGCCCAGGTCCTTACAACGCACCGGCCACTGGTCGCGCGGCACTCGCAACCGCGCATGACCGCAACGGCCCGGCGGGATCGGCGATTCCGGCGGAATGCTACCCACCGGACGGGAGGAACACGCCGCCGAGTTCGTTGCTCCAGTTGGACCACGGGCCGGAGGCGGGCTGGGTCTGGTGGATGCCCTCCATGTCGCCCTTCTTGCCGATGCCGTAGACGTAGATCCGGCCGGTGGAGTCCTGGGCCACACCCACGAGCTCGGCGATGTTGCCGCCGTGGTTCACCGAGTTCGCGTCGGACGATTCGGCCCGGATCTCCTGCAGCGAGCCGTCCTCGTTCAGCCCGTAGATCACGACCGCGCCCCTGGCGTCGGGGACCGCGATGGGATTGCCGACCAGGCGATGTCCCAGGTTCTGCCAGCCGAGCCACTCGCGGGACGCCGCATCCGCCTCGCGGATGCGCATCAGCGAACCGTCCTCACCCAGCGCGAACACGCACAACCGGCCCTGCCCGTCCATCGCCACCGACGGGACGCCGAAGAGGGTGCCGCCCAGGTTCGCCGGCGGTGCCCAGTCGTTGGAGGCGAGACGCGTCTCGGAGACCTCCCACAGCTTCTTGTCGAGCCCGATCCCGAAGATCCGCAGCTTGCCCTGGGCGTCCCGGTGGATCGCGAGATCACCGGTCGCGAACACCGGCTGGTCGAAAACCGGGTGGTTCTGCGGCACCATAGGAGCCCGCGCGATCTGCGGCTGCGCACCGTTACCGGCGGAACGCCCAGAGTTGTTGCCACGCGAGAACAAAGGCACCAGCCACACTCCCGGAATCGGAGTCCAGACACGATCTTCGAACCCGCACTATCGGGCAAGAAGCCCAGAAAGCACGTGACCCGGGCGCCGATCCGCTCGGTCCCGACGACCCGGGCGCCGGATCCTACCGCGTGGTGGTCGGCCCGCTACTCGCCGATCAGGTAGCCGGCGCCGCGGACGGTGTGGATCAGCTGCGGGTCGCCGAGCTTGCGGCGCAGGCGGCCGATCACGACGTCGAGCACGTTCGACGCCGGGTCCGCCGCCTCGTCCCACGCGTGGTCGATCAGCTCCGGGCGCGACAGCGGCGTGCCTGGCGAGGTCATCATCCGCTCCAGGACCAGGAATTCCTTGCGGGTCAAGGTGAGCAGCACGCCCGCCCGGCGCACCTGGTGGTTGCCGCCGTCGAGCTCGACGTCCGCGCAGCGCAGCACTGCCGGCCGGCCCGCCGTGGTGCGTCGGCACAGGCCGCGCACCCTGGCCACCAGCTCCGCCATCGCGAAGGGCTTCACCAGGTAGTCGTCGCCGAGGCGCAGGCCGTCGATCCGGTCGGCCAGGCTGTCCCGCGCGGTCAGGAAGAGCACCGGCACCGGCCAGCCTTCCGCGCGCTTGCCGCGCACGTAGTGCAGCGCGTCCCCGGCGGGCAGCATCCGGTCGAAGACCGCGCAGTCGTAGGCGTTCACGAACAGCGCCTCGTCGGCGGCGGGCAGATCGGGCGCGACGTCCACCGCGAACCCGGCGCCGCGCAAGGCCCCGTCGAGCGCCACCCGCAAGTTGTCGTCGTCCTCGGTCACCAACACCCGCACAGGTGCACGCTAGCGCGCGACCGCCTGCCGCATACCGGCATTGGCGAGACCGGGCCGGATCACCCCGCCTTGTCCATCAGCCAGCCCCGGTCGGCCGCCTTGACCCCGGCCTGGAACCTGCTGCGCGCGCCGAGCCGGTGCATGATGTCGGCCACCATCCGCCGGACCGTGCGGACCGAGATGCCCAGGCGGGCCGCCGCCGACTCGTCGGTGCTGCCCGAGCAGAGCAGGGTCAACAGGTCGCGCTCCCGGCTCGTCAGCACCGAAACGTCGCCGGATTCCGGCAGATCGGCCGGGGTCAGCGGCACCGCGGACCGCCAGATGCGCTCGAACAGGCCCACGGTCGCGGTGACCACGCTGGGCAGCTGGAAGAACGCCGCGCCCGCGGCGGTCCCGGCGTTCGATCGGTCCGCGGGCAGCACCGCGGACGTCCCGTCGACCACCACCGCCTCCATCGGGACCTCGGCATCGGTCCGGACCTCCGCGCCGGCGAGCGCCAAGCCGGTCAGCGCACCGGAAAGCCGCACCACGTCGGGCGCCAGCACCCGGTACCGCACGCCGTGGCGCAGGTTCGCGCCCGACCGGCGCAGCGCCCCGATCGGCCAGGACTGCGCGCCGACCGCCATGATCAGCACCTCACCGGTGGCCGAGGCGAGGAGCGCGTCCATCCTGGCGCGGCCCGTCGCCGGACCGCTTCCCCCGACCAGGCTGAGCCGACCTGCTGACTGGGCTTTCATGACGGGCACCTCCGTTGAGCAGTGGGAATCGGACTGCGCGGCCGCGTCCCGCTGCTCCCCCGAGCAGGGCTTCCCGGCGCGCCGCAACGAGTTCCGGCTCCCGCCCGCGGCCGGTTCATGCCAGATCGGACCGATCGGCTGACCTGCGCCCGTCCTCGGGTTAGCGTTCAGGGGCGCGGTTCGCTTCGCGTCCCCCGGCTCGAGGAAGGTGTTCCGCGCGGTGTGCGCGCCGGGCGGAGCGGGTGGCTGGAACTGCATGGCACCGACTTTCCTCCGCACCACATGAGGTTTTGATGACACGGATCATGGTCGTCGAAGACGACGAGAACCTGCGCATCGCGCTCGCCGCGAAACTGCGCACGCCGGACGTCGAGGTCGACGCCTGCGGCGACATCAAGACCGCGGATCCGGCCCTGCGCGAAAACAACTACGACTGCGTGGTGTTCGACCGGATGCTGCCGGACGGCGACGCCATCGACTACGTCCACGCCAGGCGGCGGGAGGGCTGGCACGCGCCGGTGCTGTTCCTCACCGCGCGCGACGCGCTCGCCGACCGGGTCGCGGGGTTCGAGCACGGCGGTGACGACTACCTGGTCAAGCCGTTCGCGATGGCCGAGCTCGCCGAGCGGGTGGCCAACCTCTGCCGCCGGGCGGGTATCTTCCGGCCCACCGTGCTGAGCCACACCGACCTGGTGATGGACTGCGCGCGTCGCGAGGTGCGCCGGGCGGGCGCGCTGCTGACCTTGACGAACAAGGAGTTCGCCGTGCTCGAATACCTCCTCACCAGGGCGGGGCGAACGGTGGGACGGGCCGATCTGATCGAGCACTGCTGGGACGAGCAGACCGATCCGATGTCCAACGTGGTCGACGCGACGGTCCGGCGGTTGCGCCGCAAGCTGCGCGAACCCGAGTTGATCCACGCGGTGCGCGGCGTCGGCTACCGGCTCGGCACGCCGTGAACCACTCCGCAGCGGACCGGCTGCGCAGGCTGCGCTGGACGCTCACCGCGCTGTTCACGGCGATGAACGCCATCGGGCTCGTGGTGCTCACCTGGTTCGTGATCAGCGAGGACGGCAAGCGGGGCATCGAGCAGACCGATGCCGAGCTGCACCGGATCACCTCGTCGGTCAGCAGGCTCGTCGGCTTCGACGAGGCCATCCAGTTCAACCTCGTCAACGCCGACGTGCTCAACGCGGGCTGCCCGCAGTTCGCGATCCTGCCCGGCGGCGCCCCCACCTTCCAGCCGCACCTGTCGGACCGGCAGTGCGTGCCGATGGACATCGGGGTGCTCAACGGGCTGGCCGCGGAGGCCGTCGGGTCCGGCAACCTGGTCGCCGGCTACCAGGAGGGCACCGGCGGCGAGCCGGTCAGGGTGCGGGCCGAGCCGCTGATCAGCCGGGACGGCACCTACATCGGCGCGGTGGTCGCGGTCGCCGACGCCCGCCCGGAGCAGCAGCGGCACGCCGAGCTGGTGCTGGTGGTGATCGGCGGCTGCGCGGTGCTGATCGGCGGGCTGGGGGCCGCGAGCCACCTGTTGTCCGGACGCTCGATCCGGCCCGCGGCAGCGGCGTTGCAGCAGCAGGAGGTGCTGCTCGCCGAGACGGCGCACGACCTGCGGACACCGGTAGCGGCGCTGCGCGCGCTCGCCGAAACTGCGCTCGACAACCCGACCCAGCGCGCCGATCTGCTGCCACGCACCGTCCAGTTGGCCGCGCGGATGGGCAGCATCATCGACGACCTGCTGGCCCGGGCGCGGCTCGCGGCCGGGGTGGAACAGCTGACCATCCAGCCGGTCTGGCTGGACCAGCTGGTGGTCGGCGTCGTCGAGGACACCCGGACCGACGGGGCGCAGGTGACCGTCACGGCGGCACCGACCAAAGTGGACGCCGACCCGGTGCTGGTGCAGCGGGCCATCGGAAACCTGCTGGACAACGCGATGCGGTACGGGCGGCAGCCGGGCTCGGACGCGATCGTGCACATCACGGTGGCCGGCGGCACCGTCACGGTGGCGGACCACGGCCCCGGCATCGACGCGGAGGCGGCGGCGGACGCCTTCGACCGGTTCAGCAGCACCGGCGGATCGTCCGGGCTGGGCCTGTCGATCGTGCGCTGGGTGGCCCAAGCCCACAACGGGACGCTGGCGGTCTACAACGCCGACGAGGGCGGCGCGATCTTCGAGCTGCGCCTCCCACTGAGCACGTCCTGACCGAGTGCCCAGTTTCAATTGAAACTGGACGTCGGGTGTCGACGTACCCACAGTTTCAATTGAAACTGATCCCCAGGGTTCGATGAACCGCAGGTTTCAATTGAAACTCGTCCTCGGGGTGCCTGCGGGACGCAGGTTTCCATTGAAACTGCGGATCGTGATGTCGTGCCAGGGCGGCACATCGACTCGGGTCGAAGGGTTCGGCGTTCCGCCGTTGGGGTCGTGCACGACGGTGATGGCAGCAAGGTGTCATCCGGTCCTCCCCCGCCGGCTCCGCGCCTACCGTGGGTCCGGATCCGGGCTGGAACGAGACTTCGGGGTGGGGCGTGACCTGGGAACTCAACATGCGGCTCGAAGCGACCGACACGGAGATAGTGCAGATCCAGTCGCTCCTGAGCGATACCAGCAGCACCTGGCTCCGGCTTCGGCCGGTGACCGTCAACAACGAGGAAGGCATCGGGCAGGGCAGGCTGGCGCAGGCGTTCCGGCCCACCTACGTCCCGGCCGCCGAGCAGGTCCGCACCCTCGCCGACGGCGTGCTCGACAAGCTGGAGATGACCACCCACGCGGGCCGCGTCGCCGTTCAGGCGTACCGGGAGGCCGAGATCACCGCGAGCCAGACCATCGAGGGCGGGGTTCCCGGCATCCGCTGAATCCGTCCACACGCGACACTGGGAAGTGCTGTGCCTGTTTCGGAACCCTCCGGGGAATTGTGGTCCAAGGTCAAGCCGCTCACCGAGTGGCCGGACACCAACGAGGACATGGTGGGCGCGATGTACTTCGCGCTGCTGGATTCCGCCGCCGCGTTCGCGGGCCTCAACGAGGCGGGCATCGAGGCGGTCTGGGAGGCCTGGCAGGACCCGGCGGGCGGCCAGTTCGTCAGCGTGCTGACCTGGGAGATCAACCTGGGCGTCGGCGTCGCCGGTCAAATGGTGCAGCTCGGCGGGCTCGCCGGCGCGTTCGCCGCCGACGTCAAGAACGCGAAGCAGTACATCCAGAACATCATCGCGCTCAACACCGTCCCGTACGAGGCCGCCGGGGCCGTCCCGTTCATCGGCGACGACGCCCAGGAGCGGATCGTGAAGCAGGTCGCGTCGTGGATCAACAACCACCTCAACGGCCTGCTGGGCGGCATCGCCAACCGCCGGGACGTGGACCACGCCGCGATCGTCGCGGAGCTCGGCGAGGGCCGGAACCTGCTGGAGCGGGGCCAGGACCTGCTGACGGACAACGCCGAACTCGTCAACAAGGTGTCCGATGTGGTGGGTGACATCAGCACCACGCTCGGCCTGGCCTCCGACGCCGTCGGCGTCAGCAAGCACCCCATCGCGGTGGCGGCCAGCGAGGCGTTGGGGAAGGCGTCGCTGGGCACCGGTGTCGTTGCGCTGGGCGGGCACGCGCTGGCGGACACGGCCGGCGCCGATGTCGCCGAGGAGACGCTGATCTGGGACTGGCGGGCGGTCAACTTCGGCGTGCGCAACGTGCCGTTCGGCACGACCCTGGTCGTCAGCGAGCAGGTACTGGCCGAGGCCGCCACCCCCGACGAAGGTCCGCCGACGTACTTCAACGACCTGGAGTCCTACTGGGTTCCGGAGAACCCCTTGCAGGTAGCGCTCAAGGGAACCCCGCTGGGCATCGTCGTCCCGTTCGCCAACGCGGCCGGGGACGGGATCGCCGCGGACAACGAGAGCCAGGGCGCGCGCGACGAATCCAGGGCGCGGGACCGGGTGGGGGCGCGATGACGCCGGTAGCCTCCCGATCCCGGATGCCGGAGATCGCGTTGCCCGAAGGCTTCGAGCCGATGCCGATGCCGCCGGAGGCCGCCGAGCAGGGCGCGCGCATCCTCGGCAAGTTCACCGCCGGCGACCCGCCGGTCTCACTGGCGCTGGCCGTCGGCGTCGCCCCGCTGACCGCGATGCCGCTGCCCGCGGTGGCGATCGCGAGCAGCCTCGTCGTGCCCTACCGGCGGCGACACCCGGCGGCACAGGTCGGCGTCGTGATGCTGGCCAACGGGCCGGCGCTGGTGGCCCTGCACGCCGGGGCGTACCGCCGGCCGCCGGAGGGAACGCGGGAGGAGCTGCTCTTGCCGCGGATCAAGGCGGAAGTGCAAGTGCCGGACGGGAATCGGATGGTCGTCGTGTTGGTCGCGGGTGCCGGGCAGGACGACTGGCCCGTGGTCATCGCCGAGGCCACCCGCCTCGCCGGCAGTGTCGAAAAGGGACGGAGCACGCGTGCAGAACGGGACCGATGACCACGATCTCGGCGAGATGCGGGAGACCTACGAGCGCCTCGCCGACGGGATCCGGGATTTCCGCGACGAACTGGCCGCCATGCGGGTCACCGCCGACTCCGCCGACGGCCTCGTCTCGGCGACGGTGAGCGGCCGCGGCGAACTCGTCGAGCTGCACATCGATCCGCGCGTCTTCCGCGCCCCCGATTCGCGGCGGTTGGCCGAGCAGATCGTCGGGACCATCCGGTTCGCGGCCGGTTGCGCGCGGCAGGACGTGTTCGAGCTCGCCAAGCCGTTCCTGCCCCCGGACGCCGAAATCGACCGCACCGACGTCGATTTCGACCCCGCGCTGCACCAACTGGACCGCGCGCTGGGCCGGATCCCGCCGAGCCGCTGAGCCGGGTGGCAACTGAGCGCTCGCACAGATCGCTCGCCGCCGCGCACGCACCACGTCGAAATACCCGACTGCATTGGGCAGGATCGACGAACCCAGTCCTTTGAGGATTCTCGATCTCCGCTGGGCAGCCCGGGCTGGTTCCTCAGCGCTCGAAGGGCCAAGGCTTGGCACCGGCAGCAGTTTCGTCGCTGCCATAGACCGGGTGCAGGTCGACTTCGGCTCCCCGTGGGGTGTCGGCCGCGATCTCGGCAAGCGCCTGCTGCCGCTCCCGCGCGGTGAGCGACGCCCAGTCGGCGGCGTCGGCCAACCGCGGTTGGAGCCGGTCCCACGCCTCGGCCCTGGGCCGTATCTCCCCACCCCGGGGCTCGGTAGCGTCTCCATACTGGTGGTTCTTGGCTCGCATGTCGGGTTCGTCGCCCGTGGCGTACAGCAGGAAGAGTTGCTTGTCGGTGGCCGCTCCGTAGGGGTTCTCCTTCAACTCGGCCAGGTAGTAGGCGGCAAGCCGGATGTCCTCCTGCGGGTACTTCTCGATGTACTTCGCCAACTGCGCGTCGCTGAGATCTCCGAGGTAAGTCCCGTCGGGGGTGGTGAACGCCGCAGGGTTCTGCGCGATCACCTCGCGGGCCGTGTCGATCTTCATGTGGGTTATGCCCAACGACTTGTCGGGCATGAAGGTCTCCTCCGCCACCCAGTCGAGGAATCGGCCCACCTCCGTCAGCGGGCCGCCGTCCTTCTCCCAGTTCTGGTACCACTGCTGCTCCTGCCACACGATGGCCTGGAGCAGCGTCTGGCTGATGCCGGTCTCCTCCGAGACCTCGCGGATCAGGTCGAGCAGCTCGGGAGGGATGTTCAGCGGATGCACGTCATCGGGCCGGTTCTTCATCCGCTCGGCGATCTCGCGCGGGCTGTCTGCGCCGTTGCGCAACCGCGTCTGGACCATGGCTGGATCCGTCTCGCGAGTGAGGCTGGCAATCGTCCGCAACCGGTTGGCGGCTTGCTCATCCGCGCTGGTGGCGTCGGTGAGGGCTCTGCTTATGAGCGAAGCCGCGGTATTGATCTCCGCCTGCTGGTTCTCCCTGCCGCTGACCATCCCGGTATCACTGACCGCGAGCTCGTGCTGACGGGCATAGTCCAGCGCGCCGGTCAGGGTCCGCTGCGCAGCCTGGATCGCCCCGGCCAGGGCGTCGTAGACGTTCATCAGCCCGGCCAGCACGAGCCCAGCCGCCTCGTAGTCCTGGGTATGCCGTACGAAGTTCTGCCGCGCCTCCCTACCAGCATCGTCAGGCCAGGAATGCGTCAGGGTCTGGGCGACGTAGCGCGCGCTCACCGCCACCTCACGGCAATGCAGCGCGGCCTCCTTGGCGTCCTCGGCCGCGGCCACCCACAACTGCGGTTTCGCGTTCACCAGCGCCGAAACGGTCAGCATCATGCCTCTTCCAACCACTGGGCGTTCCGGCGCAGCTCATCGGCTGCCGTTCGGCCCGAAGCCACATAGACGCCCATCGCCGCGGCCACGCCGTTGGCCGCGGCCTCCGCGTCCCGGCCCAGCTGACGGAGGCGAACCTCCCAGGTGTAGACGCACATGCTGTTCGCCGCGGCGACCGCCCAGCCCAGGTCCGATTCTCCGGCCTGTCTGGCCACGGCGAGCTTGGCCTTGTCCGCATCGGCCGGATGGTCCTCGGTGAACCTGGTCGCGACCGCCGACACCAGCCCGGTTTCCGCCCTGACTTCGTAGCTCAACGCCATCACCTCCGTCGCCGGCTCGTCCAACCTGTCACGAACGTTCGCGCGGTGCGGCGAGGTGACCTGTTGCGGCCAAACAGGCATGGCGTGACACATCGGGCCGAGAACATTGCTGGAATGAAACGACATCGAGTGCTGTCTGTCGCCGCCGCGGTGCTTGCCGCGACGGCGCTTCACATCACCGGCGGCACCGTCGCGGACGCCGCTCCCCCGCCCGGCGCCTGCCACGACCCGGAGCCGGCGCGCCCGCAGGTGCGGGAGCGGCCGTGGGCCCAGCAGGTCCTCGACCCGGAGCGCGCCTGGCCGCACAGCCGGGGCGCCGGGGTGCTGGTCGCGGTCGTCGACTCCGGCGTCGACGCCGACCACCCACAGCTGCGCCGGCCGGGAAAGGTGTTGCCGGGCCGCGACTTCTACCTGAGCGGCGCGCTGCCGGGCGCGTTCGACTGCGTCTCCCACGGCACCGGGGTGGCCGGGATCATCGCCGCCGACCAGGTGCCCGGCGTCGGCTTCCACGGGGTCGCGCCGGACGCGGCGATCCTGCCGGTGCGGATCAGCGACCGGGACGTCGGCGATCGCGGCGAGTCGCTGCGGATCGACCCGCAGGTGGTGGCGAACGGCATCCGCTATGCCGCGGACCAGGGCGCGAAGGTGATCAACCTGTCGCTGGCGGGACTGGACGACTATCCCGCCATCCGGGGCGCGGTCGCCTACGCGGTGGCCAAGGACGTGCTGGTGGTGGCCGCGGCCGGCAACGCGCAGCGGGACGCGAGCGCCGAGCTGCCGTCGTACCCGGCCGCGTACGACGGCGTGCTCGGCGTCGGCGCCGTGGACATCGACGGCGCCCGGATGTCCGGCTCGCAGATCGGCCGGTACGTGGACCTCGTCGCGCCGGGCGAGAAGGTGCTCGCCACGACCAGGGTGGACGGTCACAACTACGTCGACGGGACCAGCTTCGCCGCGCCGTTCGTGGCCGGGACCGCGGCGCTGGTGCGCGCCGCCTGGCCCCGGCTCACCGCACCCGAGGTCGCCCAGCGGCTGATGGCCACCGCCAGCCCGGCGCGCGGCGGCGCGAACGGCGACGGCTACGGGGCCGGCCTGGTCGATCCGTACCGGGCGGTGACGGACGGGCTCGACCTCGACAGCCCGGCGGCACTGCCCGCACACGTCCCGCAGCCCCCGGATCAGGCTCGGCTCGACCGGATCGCGTGGGAGCAGGGCACGACGGACGCGGCGAAGTGGCTGACCATCGCCGCGGCCGGGGTGGTCGTGCTGGCCGCGGCGATGGCGGTGGTCCTGCCGCGCGGGCGACGGCGCCGCTGGCGGGCGGGCCGGGCGCGCTCGCTGCCCGCCGAACCCGCCGCCGTCGAACCACCGGAGCAGATCTTCCTCATCGCCGATCGCTGAGGATCGGCGCCCGGACCGCTACGGCTTAGAGGTCGTTTCAGGATGCGGCGTCAGCCGCATGCGGTGTGGGACTCAGCTCGCACCGCCGCGGGTTCACGGTGCCCACTCCTCTGGAGTTCCCCAGCGAGGACAGTCGTGACGCCGTGTATTGGTCATACATATTGGGGGGTAGGGCAATTGTGGCGTGTCTAGTCGGCGGCGTAGCGGACTTCTTCCTTGCCGAACAAGGCACGCACGTGGTCGGGCTGGTTCTGGCGACGGCGCAGGTGGGTGCGTGTCGCTGCGGCCAGCTCGGACTTGGTGCGAGGGCTTGTCGTTGCGGTCACGTGATGTTTGATGTCACCGTTGAGCAGTTCGACGGGGTTGAGTTCGGGGCAGTATCCGGGCAGGAAATGCATCTCGATCCGGTCGTGGTGGCGGGCCAGCCAGTCTTTGAGC
>NZ_FNOK01000041.1 GCF_900106995.1 Saccharopolyspora shandongensis | reverse complement strand
GGCCGGGCTCGAGGATGACGGGGCCGCCCGTGCCGGGCTGGCCGTGGTTGATCTGGAGACCGTCGGACGGGTTCCCTTCCCGGTCCATGAACGTGATGTCCGGGAAGTCGTCGGTCAGGGTGCAGCTGGCCTCGCCGACGTTCGTGACCTTCAGGTGGGCGTTCACGTGGCCGGTCGAAGAGAGCTCGAAAGACGGCTCGATGTTGCCGATTTCGCAGGGCCCCTGTTCGTCAGGGCTTTCGCCGCCCTGTGTGTTCGAGCCACCGTAGGTGCCACCTTGTGCACTGCCCAGCTGCGGGGCCGGCGGCGTCTGCTGGGCCGAGCCGCATGCGCTGAGAGAAAGTGCGAGGGCCGCGGCGGCGGTCAGGGTGGTCCCGATGGTGCGCAGGTTCATTTCACTGTCCTTAAAAGATCTGGTCTGCAACCTTCTTTCGATGACATAGACGTGCGACCCCGTGGGTGGTTGCTTCCAACGAGTGTGACCGCGGACATATCGCGCTTCATGCCATCGTGTTCCGGCGGCGGCTGGACGGGAGGTGACCACGAGGCGGGTCTGTGGGTAGCGGTTGAGCAGTTTGCGCAGCCACTGCCGCACTTTGGGGCGCTGGCCAGCGGACAGCTCGTCGACTCCACCGGCCAGAAGCAACGCGTGTCCGGCATCGAACTGGCGGTGTGTCCAACCGTCCGGGGCAGGCTCGGCTATCGGCCCCGCAGGATCTTCGAGGAACTCCTCCGGCCGAGGCAAGGGCTTGCCTGCGTAGCTGCGAAGTTTGATGAGGATCGGCACAGTGTCATTCCAGTCGGCCAGTTCGCGGCTGAATCGTCCACGCGCGGCCGTGACGGCAATCCAGCGAAGCAGTTTGCCTATGCCTGCCTCGCCCCGGACCAGCATCCGCTTTGACGTACTCAAAGCCGCTTCCATCGGCAGTGCGCCGCTCGCCTCCTCCGGGGAGGTGTTGCTGAACCAGCGGTCGTCGACCAGGTACTGCTCGCGGAGGTTAACGATCGCTCCGTGGTGTTCCTGTGTCTGCGGCAGGTCGGGCAGGAGCAGGAGTGGAACTGGAGCGCGGTACGCACCGTAGTGGGCCAGAACAGCGTGGAACCGCTGTCAACGGACGTGTTTTGTCCTGCTGTTTCCCAGTTCTCGCAGGTCAGTGTCTCTTGTGGACATTACTGGTGATCAAGGGGTCGCGGGGTCCAATATGGAGCGCTGTGCGACTGCACGGCGACGAGTGCGTCCTGTGGCTTGGACATTTTGACAGCCTGGAATGGGCGGAACGCCGAGCAGGCGAGATCACTACAGCTCTTGCTGCCCGAAGCGCCTTCCTGTCCGTAGTGCTGAAGGGTCCTCGTTGCGGATCTGAGCCAGGAAGTCCTCGTCCTCGGCTTGGATGTGTTGCGCTTCGGTCAGCACGTCCCGCACGCTGTGCGCCGGGATGACGACGGCGCCGGCGCGGTCTGCGTAGATCGCTGCAGTGGCTCGGTCCGCACCGAACCGCAGGGCAAACTGGCGGCCGCGCTGATATGACACGCAGGCCGCACCAGCGGCGACCAAGATCGTGCAAGCACACGTGTGAAAGTGACGAACGTCCAGGCCAGGTCACCAATGATGATCACCTTGACCTCGGTATGACACACCGGAGGTGCGTGTGCGGCGTGGTTGATGACCGTCTTGCACGAAGCAGAGCTTTAGCCTGGCTGCCTCGCGTCTCTCGTCGAACGAGTCAGAGTGCCTGGTGTCGTGGCACTGGCCCTGCATTGTGAGCCATCCGCGCCACCCCCGGGTCTTTCTCTGCGGATCTGTCAGATGACCGAACACGGTGGTCGTCCTCCTTGTAACTGCCGTGATCAAATGGCGGTTTCCTGGCGACGGGAACGCGCGGGAACGCGTGACAACCCGTCGTAACGAGGAGGAACAAGAGCCGCTGGCCTGCAGGGATACGCGAACAGCTGGTCGGCCCCAGCGGGTCACTGCCTTGACACGGTAGTGCTCATTCGTGACGTTTGTGCTGGTGATGGCATAGTGCTAGCGGGCGTGGCTGAGGATGGGGGCGCCCGGTTTGTCTGCCTCCGCCCACCCGGTCGACCGCTCCAGAGACGGCCGGTGGGCCAATGCGGTCGCGCGCCGGTTCTGCTCTTCGTGCTCCGGCTCTCGCTGATGGCGATGGTGGTCTTCGCAGCGTTGGGTTCCACAGGCGGCCGTGGTCATGGGAGGCGCTGGTGTCCGAAGAGCAACATGGGGAAGCCGTGGCTGGTGCCCTGACCTGTCTCGAAGGCTCCGGTCCGGCCGGCAGACCGAAGCGGCTGTCGCCGCAAGCCGGGTAGTCGAAGGCTTCGATCGACATCCCGCCAATGGTCCGGCGGAAAAGGAGAGACAGACGGTTGCTGTCGCTGGTGCTAGGCATCAGGGCGATTGCTGGCTCATCGAGCAAGTCCGCCCACTTCAGCAGGCCGAGCTCCCGCCGTGGAATGCGGGACAGTTGCAGGCACGCGTGCTGTAGGTGCAGGTCAATGGTCAGGGCCATCGAAGGAACGGGAACCACGTGTTGCATTTGGCTCATCGGGCCGGCGCCCGCCTTGCCCTGCGCTCCACCGCCAGCTGCACTCCGACCTGGATCTTCAGGTCAGGCGGACTGGGATTTGGTGTGATTACTGCGAGTGCCCCCGGTGCGACTCGAACGCACACTGGACGGATTTTGAGTCCGCTGCCTCTGCCGATTGGGCTACGGGGGCTTGTTCGCTCAGCATACGTGACCCTTGATCAACCGGTCGATCAGGGGTATGCGTCACTTTCCCGGGTGGTTTGTCCCGGTTCGGGACCCTGGTGGTGGTGATCTTCGCGAGTTAGGTTCACAGCCTCTACTCCGGGTGGCCGGTCGAACACGGGGGGCCGTGATGGTCGATGAAACCAGGATCGAGTCCGCGACGGGCGATGGCGACGACATCGGGTTGCGGCGGAGCCTGAAGAACCGCCACCTCCAGATGATCGCACTCGGCGGCATCATCGGCGCCAGCCTGTTCATCGGCAGCGGGGCGGTGATCTCCACCGTCGGGCCCGCGGCCGTGCTGTCCTACGCCCTGGGCGGGCTGATCGTCGTGCTCGTGATGCGGATGCTCGGCGAGATGGCGACCGCCGCTCCCACGCTCGGGTCGTTCATGGAGTACGCGCGGACCTCGCTGGGCAACTGGGCGGGGTTCACCATCGGCTGGCTGTACTGGTACTACTGGGTCGGCGTGGTCGCCTTCGAGGCCGTCGTCGGCGCCGAGCTGCTGAACCCGCTGGTGCCCGTCGTGCCGCAGTGGGTCATCTCGCTGGTGCTGATGCTGCTGCTCACCGCCACCAACCTGGTCTCGGTGCGGTCGTTCGGCGAGACCGAGTTCTGGTTGGCGTCCATCAAGGTCATCACCATCGTGATCTTCCTGGTGTGCGGGACGATCTTCGTGCTCGGGCTGTGGCCGGGCGCGGAGTTCTCGGTCGGCAACATCGCGCTGGACGGGTTCGTCGCCAAGGGCGGTTTCGCCGTGCTGCACGGCGTCGTCATCGTGGTCTTCTCCTACTTCGGCACCGAGATCGTCACCATCGTCTCGGCCGAGTCGAAGGAGCCGGAGAAGGCGGTCGCCAAGGCGACCAAGGCGGTCGTGTGGCGGGTGCTGCTGTTCTACGTCGGTTCGGTGACCCTGCTGGTCATGATCACGCCGTGGCAGGAGATCCCCAGCGAGAGCAGCCCGTACGCCGCGGCCTTCGCCAGGTTCGGTTTGCCCGCCGCGGAAGTCGTGGTGAACGTGGTCGTGTTCACCGCGGTGATCTCGGTGCTCAACTCCGGGCTCTACACCGCCTCCCGGATGCTTTTCGCCTTGCAGCGGCGGAGTTTCGCGCCCGGCTGGGTGCGCGACATCAACCGCCGGGGCGTGCCGTGGAAGGCGATCCTGCTGTCCACACTGGTCGGTTACGTCGCCGTTGCCGCGAGTTACGTCTCGCCGGACACGATCTTCTACTTCATCATCAACTCCGCCGGCGCCGTCGCGCTGTTCATCTACGGGATGATCGCGGCCTCGCAGCTGCGGATGCGCCGCAGGCTGGAGCGGGAAGCGCCGGAGCGGCTGAAGCTGAAGATGTGGTTCTTCCCCTACTTGACCTGGGCCACGCTGGTCGTGATCGTCGCAGTGGTGGTCACCATGGGCGCCATCGAGGAGGTCCGATCGCAGCTCACGCTGAGTCTGATCAGCCTCGCCGCGATCCTGCTGATCTACGTCCTGTTCGTGCGGCGGCGGGTCGCGCGGGCTTGATCGTCGCGATGTCGCAATGGTCACGTCGCGTGTTTACCTCGGCGTGAAGTCACAGCCGGTAAGCTGCGGTTTCCCGATGCAGACCGCATCGGCGGACCCGATTTTTGGAGGATCCCGGTGACGACGCCGGCTGCCGAGGACACACGCGAGGCCAAGCCCG
The DNA here is from genome assembly GCF_900106995.1 of Saccharopolyspora shandongensis. Classification (GTDB taxonomy): domain Bacteria; phylum Actinomycetota; class Actinomycetes; order Mycobacteriales; family Pseudonocardiaceae; genus Saccharopolyspora; species Saccharopolyspora shandongensis. The sequence goes on along the minus strand of NZ_FNOK01000041.1, from coordinate 81,746 downwards.
TCGAACGTCGCGTACTCGTGGCCGAGGACGAGGCGTTGATCAGGCTCGACCTGGTGGAGATGCTCCGCGAAGAGGGTTACCAGGTCGTCGGCGAGGCGGGGGACGGGCAGGAGGCCGTCCGGCTCGCCGAGGAGCTGCGACCGGACCTGGTGATCCTGGACGTCAAGATGCCGAAGATGGACGGCATCGAGGCCGCTTCCAACATCGCCGGTGAGCGGATCGCGCCGGTGGTGATCCTGACCGCGTTCAGCCAGCGCGACCTCGTCGAGCGGGCGCGGGACGCGGGCGCGATGGCCTACCTGGTCAAGCCGTTCGCCAAGCGCGACCTGGTGCCGGCCATCGAGCTCGCGGTGTCCCGGTTCACCGAGGTGCAGGCGCTGGAGGCCGAGGTCGCCGACCTGACCGAGCGCCTCGAGGCACGCAAGACCATCGAGCGGGCCAAGGGCCTGCTGATGAACAAGCACAACCTCTCCGAGCCGGAGTCGTTCCGCTGGCTGCAGCGCACCGCGATGGACCGCCGCACCACGATGAAGGCCGTCGCCCAGGCGGTGCTGGAGAACCTCTCCTAGTTCGGCGGCCCGGCGCCGGCCGCGGTTCGGCGGCCGACGCCGGGGAGCTCAGCGACGGCCGGCGGCGTCCCACACCGGGCTCGTGGTGAAGTGCACGTCGTACCGGTCCTGGACGTCCTCCAGCGCCGACTCCGGCTCCTCGCCGCGGGTGATTCGCTGCAGCAGCCGGAAGAAGTCGAACCTGTCGACGCCGGGCGCGATGTAGATGAAGATCTCCACGGCGGAGTCCGCGGTCGCCGCGAACGCGTGCGGCACGCCGGGCGGCACCACCACGAAACCGCCCTTGCCGACGGTCTCGATCCGGTCGTCCAGCAGGATCTCCATGGCTCCGTCCAGGACGTAGAACACCTCGGCTGACTTCTCGTGGACGTGCGGGTGGGCGCCGTCCCCGCCCGCCGGAATGCTGATCAGGTTGGCGCCGGTGACGCCTCCGGTCGCGCTGCTGTCGGCCAGCAGCGTTTGCGTGGTGCCGGCCTGGATGATCTCGGCGTCGCCGGCGTGCACGACAACGGCTCGGGCAGTCATTTCCCCTCCGCAACAGGTGTGTGGTCCTTTCCGATCAAGTCCACCTCTGGCGGAGGGGCCGAACAAGGCGCGATCACCACGCGCACCCATCACCGTTCATGATGGGAACGTGGAGATCAGGCAGCTGCAGTACTTCGTCGCGGTGGCCGAGGAAGGCGGGTTCGGCCGGGCCGCCGAACGCCTGAACATCGTGCAGCCCGCGGTGAGCCAGCTGGTTCGCAGGCTGGAGCGCGAGCTCGGGGTGCAGCTGTTCGACCGATCCACCCGGCAGATCCGGATCACCTCGGCCGGCGAGCGGCTGCTGCCGGAGGCGAAAGCGGTGCTCGCCGCCGCTTCACGGGTGCTCGCGGTCGCCGGGGAGATCAAGATCGGCACCGAAGGCGTCCTGCGGCTCGGCACGGGACGGGCCCCCGATCCACGCGTCGACGCGGCGGTCGACGACCTGGTCGTGGCGGCGCCGCGGCTGCGCGTTCGGATCGTCAAGTCGGGCCTCGCCGACCGGCTGGCGGCGGTCCGCTCCGGGGAACTGGATGCCGCCCTCGTGCGGGCCATGTCGTCGGCGGCCGGGCTGGAACTCGTCCCGCTGTGGACGGATCCGGTGTACGCGGTGGTGCCCGCGCGGCACCCGTTGGCCGACGAGGACGTGCTGCGCCTGGAGCAGCTCGCCGAGTTGCCGCTGCGCCTCGCGCCCCGCGACGCCAACCCGCCGTTCCACGACCTGATCAACGCTGCGCTGCGCGACGCGGGAGTCGAACCGCCGGCCGGGCCGCCGTTCACGCACCTGCAGGGCACGTTCGCCGACATCGCGACCGACCCCACCGCGTCGTGGACCGCGTTCTACCGCGCCGGTGATCTGCCACCGGCGCGGCACGTCGCGATCCGTCCGCTGGCGGGCGTCGAGATCACCACGTCGCTGGTGGTGCCGCCGGGCCCGGCGGGGCCCGCGTTGAGGATGTTGCTGGACGGCTTCCGGCGGATTACTTTCCCGGGGGTTGATCGCGCAGGACGCAGGTCAGCCGCGCCGAGCAGGTCCGCCGGTCCTTCTCGTCGGTGATCACGATGTCGTAGGTCGCCGTCGCGCGGCCCAGGTGCACGGGCGTGGCGATGCCGGTGACCACGCCGTCGGTGACCGCTCGGTGGTGCGTGCAGGTCAGCTCCAGGCCCACCGCGATCCGGTCGTCGCCCGCGTGCAGCGCGGCGGCGATGGAGCCCACGGTCTCCGCCAGCACGGCGTTCGCGCCGCCGTGCAGCAGGCCGTAGGGCTGGCGGTTGCCGGCGACCGGCATCGTGCCGACCACCCGATCGGGGGCCCATTCGACGATTTCGATGCCCATCAGCGCGGTGAGCTGTTCCTCGGCGGCCGTCAGCACCCGGTTCAACCGGTCGTTCTCGCTGGTCACAGCCTTGCCGTCGTTGAGCGCAGCCACGCCTGGGTCCTCCTGTCGCCTCCGGTACAAGCTGTCAGAGCTTCAGCCTAGACTCGCCGCCGTGACGCATTCCGAGGACCGACGCCTGCTGCTCATCGACGGCCACTCGATGGCCTACCGCGCCTTCTACGCCCTGCCGAAGGAGAACTTCCAGACCGGCACGGGCCAGCACACCAACGCGGTCTACGGCTTCACCTCGATGCTGATCAACCTGCTCCGCGACGAGCAGCCCACGCACCTCGCGGTCGCCTTCGACGTCTCCCGCAAGACCTTCCGCAGCGAGGCCTTCACCGAGTACAAGGCCAACCGCAGCGCCACCCCGGACGAGTTCCGCGGCCAGGTCAGCCTGATCCAGGACGTCCTCGGCGCGCTGAACATCCCGGTGCTGAGCAAGGAGAACTTCGAGGCCGACGACGTCATCGCGACGCTGACCACCCAGGCCACCGCGGCGGACTTCAAGGTCGCCATCTGCACCGGCGACCGGGACGCGCTGCAGCTGGTCACCGAAGACGTGACGGTGCTGTACCCGACGAAGGGCGTCTCGGAGCTCACCCGCTTCACGCCGCAGGCCGTCGAGGACAAGTACGGCCTCACGCCGCAGCAGTACCCGGACTTCGCGGCGCTGCGCGGCGACCCGTCGGACAACCTGCCGAAGATCCCGGGCGTGGGGGAGAAGACCGTCACCAAGTGGATCCAGCAGTTTGGCTCGCTGGCCGACCTGGTGGACCGGGTCGACGAGGTCAAGGGCAAGGTCGGCGACTCGCTGCGCGAGCACCTGTCGTCGGTGCTGCTCAACCGGCAGCTGACCGAGCTGGTCCGCGACGTCGAGCTGGAGCTGGCGCCGCCGGACCTGGCGGTGCGGGCCTGGGACCGCGACGCGGTGCACCAGCTGTTCGACGACCTGGAGTTCCGGGTGCTGCGCGACCGGCTGTTCGCGACGCTGTCCAGCGCCGAGCCCGAGGTCGAGGAGGGCTTCGAGATCTCCGGCGGCGTCGTGCAGCCCGGCCAGCTGGCCGGGTGGCTGGACAAGCACGCCCGCAACGGCAACCGGGTCGGGCTGGCGTGCACCGGCCAGTGGGCCCGCGGCCACGGCGACCTGACCGGCGTTGCGCTGGCCACCGCCGACGGCGCGGGCGTGTTCGTCGACGTCGCAGAGCTGACCCAGGAAGACGAGCAGGCGCTGGCGGCCTGGCTGGCCGACCCGGCGGCGACGAAGGCGGCGCACGACGTCAAGGGGCCGCTGCACGCCATCCGCGACCGCGGCTGGGCGGTGGCGGGCCTGACCAGCGACACCGCGCTGGCCGCGTACCTGGTGCGGCCCGGGCAGCGGTCCTTCGAGCTGCCGGACCTCGTGGTCCGCTATCTGCAGCGCGAGCTGCGCGCGGAGCAGGGCGACGACGACGGGCAGCTGTCGTTGCTGGAGGACGAGGCGGAGACCAAGGAGAAGGCCGCCTCGACCGAGCTGGTGAAGGCCCGCGCGGTGGCGGAGCTGGCCGACGCGCTGGACGCGGAACTGGACCGCATCGACAGCCGCGCGCTGCTCACCGACCTGGAGCTGCCGCTGCTGGTGGTGCTCAGCGAGCTGGAGGGCGCCGGCATCGCGGTCGACTCCGAGCAGCTCGCCGAGCTGGGCGCGCGCTTCGCCGCGCGCGTCAAGCAGGCGGCGCAGGACGCCTACGGCGTGATCGGCAAGGAGATCAACCTCGGCTCGCCGAAGCAGCTGCAGGTGGTGCTCTTCGACGAGCTGAACATGCCGAAGACCAAGCGCACTAAGACCGGCTACACCACCGACGCCGAGGCGCTGCAGTCGCTGTACGAGAAGACCGAGCACCCGTTCCTGCAGCACATGCTGGAGCACCGCGACGCCACCCGGCTGAAGACCACTGTGGACGGTCTGGTGAAGTCCATTTCGGACGACGGGCGGATCCACACGACGCTGAACCAGACCATCGCCGCCACCGGCCGGCTGTCCTCGACGGACCCGAACCTGCAGAACATCCCGATCCGCACCGAGGAGGGCCGCCGGATCCGGGAGGTCTTCGTCGTCGGCGACGGGTACGCGGAGCTGATGACCGCCGACTACAGCCAGATCGAGATGCGCATCATGGCGCACCTCTCCGGCGACGAGGGGCTCATCGAGGCGTTCCGCACCGGTGAGGACCTGCACAACTACGTCGCGTCCAAGGCGTTCGCGGTGCCGATCGACGAGGTCGACCAGGAGCTGCGCCGCCGGGTCAAGGCGATGTCCTACGGCCTGGCCTACGGCCTGTCGGCGTACGGGCTGGCGCAGCAGCTGCGGATCTCCGCCGAGGACGCCAAGGCGCAGATGGACGCCTACTTCGCCCGGTTCGGCCGGGTCCGCGACTACCTGCGGGAGGTCGTCGACCAGGCGCGCAAGGACGGTTACACCTCGACGATCCTGGGGCGCCGCCGCTACCTGCCGGACCTGACCAGCGACAACCGGCAGCGGCGGGAGATGGCCGAGCGGATGGCGCTCAACGCGCCGATCCAGGGCAGCGCGGCCGACATCATCAAGGTCGCGATGCTGGGCGTGCACCGCGCGTTGCGGGACAGCGACATGCGGTCGCGGATGCTGCTGCAGGTGCACGACGAACTGATCATCGAGGTCGCCGACGGCGAGCGGGACGAGGTGGAGAAGCTGGTGCGCGAGCAGATGGGCTCGGCCTACGAGCTCGACGTGCCGCTGGAGGTCTCGGTCGGCGTCGGCCGCTCCTGGGACGCCGCCGCGCACTGAGGCCGTCACGCCTCGGGTGCCGGTCGTTACTCGTTGAGTTCGCGTTTCGGCGCCGTCACGAAGTGGTCACTCGCCGGAGTCGATGCGGTGCAACCCCTTTGAATGGCGGATGTCACCGTCGGTGGCCCCGCCCTGCCCCGCATCGAATCGGTGCGGGGTAGCCTGCCGTACGCGCGCTGCCGGACGCGCGCGGACCGGGCGTCGGTCGGGCGCGGCCATCCGCGCCAACCCCGAGGAGGAGCATGATCAGCATCGACAGAGTGGACCACCTGGTCCTCACCGTCGCCGATGTCGATCGGGCAGTGGAGTTCTACGAGCAGATCCTCGGCATGACGCCGGTGGAGTTCCCCGGTGAGCGGCGCGCCGTGAGCTTCGGCAGGCAGACGATCAAGCTGCACGCCGCGAGCGAACTGGTGGAGCCGACCGCGACGCACCCGGTGCCCGGCTCGGCCAACCTGTGCTTCGTCACGTCCCACCCGCTCTCCGAGGTGCAGGAGCACCTGCGCGCGAACGAGGTGCGCATCGAGGAGGGCCCGGTCAGCCGGATCGGCGCGGAGGGCCCGATCACCTCGCTCTACCTGCGCGACCCGGACGGCAACCTGATCGAGGTCGCCCGCTACGACGACGTCGCCGAGGAGACCGCGGCCGAGTAGCACCCCCGCCCCGTCCCGCGCCGCCCGGCGCGCCGTGATCGCCCGATCGTGGCTTCGGCGCTGGCGCTACCTTTGCGCGCAATGGGGCTAGATCCGTGCTGGGGGCATGGGGCGGGGTTGTGGAAGTGGGTTTGGCATCGGGTTTTACGAGGGGCACGGTTGAGCTCCTGACGGGGCAGATCGTGGATGCGCTCAGATGCCCGGTGGGCCTGGGCGACGAGCGGCAGTGGCTGGCGTGGCTGACGGAGGAGACCGTCCGGCCGGGGCGGGGCCGGGACGAGCTCGCCACCGCGCTGATCGCGCACTGCCGCGCGACGGAGGTCGAGCCTCCTGGGCCGGACCAGGCGCGGGAGGTGGCGAGCCTGGTCTTGCAGGACTTCGAAAGGCTGCTCTGCCACCGCGTCGCGGTCCGGATGGGCGACTCGGCGGACCAGTTGGAGGTGTTGCTGGCGGATCCCCCGGAGCATCCCGAGTGGTCGCTGGCCGAGCTGCGGTCCGAGGTGCCCCGGATCGACCTGCGTGAACTCCTGCTGGAGATCGACAGCCTGATGTCGTTGCAGGCGTTGGGGTTGCCGTCCGAGCTGCTGGTCAACCTGGAGGAGAACACCGCGGGCCAGGTCTGCTTGGGTGCGCTCCTGAAGGAGGTCGACAAGCAGGCCGTGGTGCAGGCGCTCCAGCTTCCGGCGGAGCTCTTCGACGACGTTCCGGTGGAACTGGTGGAGGCGTGGTGCGTGCGGGCGGCCCGCGCGCACCACGACGAGCTGCGGTCGCAGCCGCGAGCGGTGCGGGTGACGTTGTTGGGTGCGCTGTGTTTCGTGCGCCGCAAGGAGATCACCGATCTGCTCGGGCGAGTGCTGATCGGCCTGCTGCAACAACTCCGGGAGCGGGTGGAGCGGCGTCTCGCCGTCGTCGCCGGAGCCACACCGCAGACGCAGGCGCGGGAGCTGCTCCTGGTCGAGATCGCCCGGGCCGCCCTGGATCGTCCCGACGACACCGTGCGAGCGGTGCTGTACCCGATCGCCGGCGAGAAGGTGCTCAGACAGCTGACGCGCGTCAGCGAGGCTCGCGACGCCGTGCGCAGCAGGCGCAAGCGCACGGTGTTGCGGGGCGCGTATTCCGCGCACTACCAACAGGTTCTCCGACTGGTGCTGGCGGGCCTGGAGTTCCGCTGCCGGGACCTCGGCTGCCGGCCGATCATGGCGGCGCTCGGCGAGCTGGTGAGCGACTACACCGCGTCCTGGGGCGAGGGCCGCTTCTACGACTCGCCCGGCGACATCCCGCTGGACGACGTGGTTCCGGAGGAGTGGCGGGACGCCGTGGTGGATCAGGAAGGGCGCATCGAACGCGCCGTCTACGAGATGTGCGTGCTGTTGACGCTGCGGGATCTGCTGTGCACCCGGCGCATCTTCCTCGCCGGGTCGAGCCAGTGGGGCAAGCCCGGCCGGTCGCGGGTCGTACCGCGCCGCGCCGACGAGGCCCTCGCCTGGCCGAGCTGACGAGGTTGGACTCTGCCCCCGGGTCAAGGTCCAGACTGGACGCATGCTCGGTATCGGGGATTTCGCGCAGTTGACCGGTTTGAGCGCGAAGGCGTTGCGGCTGTACGACAAGCAGGGGTTGCTGAAGCCGGCCGCGGTCGATCGGTGGTCGAACTACCGGCGCTACTCGGCGGATCAGCTGGAGGTGGCGATCCGGCTGAAGGCGTTGCGCGCGGCCGACATCGGGCTGGCGGAGGCCGAGCGGGCGCTGCTCGGTCGGCGCGAGGCGGTCGAGGTGCTCGAAGAGCACCGGGCTCGGCTGGCCGAGCAGCGGCGGCGGCAGGACGCTGCGCTGGAGGCGGCGACGGCGTTGCTCGACGGTGACGCGCCGGACTGGGAGATCCAGGAGCGGCAAGCCGACGCGCAGCACTGGGTGGGCGTGGCGCTGCCGGTGTCCGACGGCGCCGACGAGGAGGCGAACGCCGCCTTCGGCGCGTTGTGGGAAGCCTTGGCGGCGGCGGACAACGCGCCGGTCGGCCCGTTCTGGTCGTCGATCCGCGCCGGTTCCACCGAGGACGACGTCGAGCTGCTGTGCTGCTGGCCGGTCGCCCGGCCGATGCCCGCGGGCTGGGGGATTGCGGGACTGGCGGTCGTGCGCGGGCAGGTCCGGGCAGGGCCGGAGCTCGTGGTGGGCTGGCGGCACGACGACGGCGTCGTGGTCATCGACGCGGCGGTGCATCCCGCCGTCGTCGCGCTGCTGGCCGAGGCCGAGCGGCGCGGGGCCGACCTGGACCTCGCGGCGATGCGCCAGATCGGGCGGCTCGACGAGACCGGCGACGCGGTCGGCATGGAGGTCGCGATCCCGCTGACCTGATCAGCGCACCGGTGCCCGCCTGGAACGCGGTGCCGCCGATTTCGCGCGAAATCGCCGCTCGACGCGCGGGGAGGGTGGCGTTCGCGCGAAATCGCCACCCTCCCCCATCGGGAGCATCAGAGGGACAGTTCGGGCTTGAGGCGGGTGGGCGTCCAGACCCGCTGGCGCCAGGCCGCGATCGTGCTCAGCAGCAGCGACGCCACCAGGTAGCACAGCAGGACGCCTGCCGCGGTCGTCGCCGCCGCCGTGCCCGCCCCGCCGTAGAGCAGGTGGCGCAGGCCGTTGACGACGTAGCCCAGCGGCAGCACCTCGTGCAGCGGGTGCAGCGGCTCCGGGATCGTCTGCCACGGGAACGTGCCGCCCGCGGTGACCAGCTGCAGCACCAGGATGACCAGGGCGATGAACTTGCCCTTCGGCCCGAACGCCGCGTTGAGCGCGTGCACCACCGCGGTGAAGGCGAACGACGTGAGGATCAGGAATCCGAGCGTCCACCAGGTGTGCGCCGGCTGCACGCCCACCCCGAAGACCACGACCAGGTAGAGCAGCACGGCCTGCACGAACCCGACGATCGCCGCGGGCAGCCAGCCGCCGATCGCGACCCGCCAGGGCGCGACCCCGGCGGCGAGCGCGCGGCTGGACAGCGGGCGCATCAGCAGGAACAGCACGAACCCGCCGATCCACAGGGCCAGGCCCATGAAGAACGGTGCCAGCCCGGCCCCGTAGGTGCCGGCCTTGACCTGGGCCATGGTGTCGATCGCGACCGGGTCGCCGATGGTGTCCGCGGTGGCGTTGCGAGTGTCCTCGTCGGGGTTCGGGATCTCGTTCAGGCCCTCGCCGAGCTTCGTCGCGAGCGTGCTCGAACCGTCCGCGAGCTTGCCGGAGCCGTCGGAGAGCTGCTTGGTGCCGCCCGCGAGCTGATCCGCACCGCTGCTGAGCTGCTTGGTGCCCGCCAGCGCTTGCTGCTCGCCGGAGCGGAGCTGCTGGGCGCCGTTGTCGACCTGGACGGCGCCGTCGGCGAGGCGTCCGATGCCGTTGGTCATCGTCGGCATCGCGTTGGCCAGCGCGCGGTTGCCGTCGGCGACCTGCTGGGAGCCGTCGGCGAGCTTCCGCAGCTGGCCGACCTGCGTCTGCACCTTGCCGTTGGCGTCGGTGATGGGCTTGTCGAGCTCGTCGATGCCCGCGACGATGCGCTGCACCGCGTCCTCGTCCACCCCGTTCTTGCGGAGCTGGTCGGCGATGTCCTTCTTGGTCGAGCTGAGGTTGTCGACGATCTCCTGCGAGAGCCCGCCGAGCGTCTCCGCCTTGGAGGCGAGTTGTTCGTTTCCGGCGGCGACCTGCGCTGCGCCGTCGGCCAGCTTGGCGGTCTGCGCCGGCAGCGGCGCTGTCGATCGCTGCAGCTCGGTGAGGCCGCTGCGCAGCTGCTGGGTGCCGTCGCTGAGGCGGGTGGCGCCATCGGCGAGCTTGGTCTGGCCGTCGACCAGCTGGTGGGCGCCGGACGCCAGCTTGTCGGTGCCCTGCCGGGCTTCCCCGAGCCCGTTGCGGAGCTGGCCCGCGCCGTCGGCGAGCTGACCCGCGCCGTCGGCGGCCTCGGCGGTCTTGTCGTGCACGGTGCTGAATCCGAGCAAGAACTGGTTCGCCGCCTCGGTCCCGGCGCTGGTCGCGATGCCCTTGCGCACCTCGGAGGCCACCTTGTCGGCGATGGTGCCGACCAGGTAGTTGTTGGCGTCGTTGGTGATCAGCTGCAGCTTCGCCTGCCGCGGCTCGAAGTCGGCGGGGGAGATCAGCGCCCCGGAGAAGTCCTTCGGCACCACCAGCGCGAACGTGTACCGGCCGCTGGCGACGCCGTCCTGCGCCTCCTGCGCGTCGGTGCGGGTCCAGTCGAACGTGCCGGAATCCAGGAGCTCCTGGTAGACGTCCTGACCGGCGTCCAGCCGCGTGCCGTCCTCGCGCTGCGCGCCCTGGTCTTCGACGACCACGGCCGCGGGCACCGAGTCGAGCTTCCCGTAGGGATCCCAGTTCGCGTAGATGTACATCGCGCCGTAGAGCAGCGGCACCAGGGTGACCGCGAGCAGCGCGAGCTTGGGCAGTTTGCCCGAAGTGAGGCGGCGCAGCTCGGTGGCGGCGAGCCGGAATGTAGTCATCGCAGACCTTCAGCAGAATCCAGAGTGGACTGTTCGGGGTTGTCCGCGCCGACGCGGGCGGGCGAGATGCCCAGCTTGTCGGCGGAGTGCGGGGAGCAGAGCGCGATCACGGCCAGGCCGCGCTCGGCTTGGCGGGCGGCGAGGGAGTACCAGCCCGCGGGGTCGCCGCCGTGGCGGTCGGGGCAATCCAGCACCAGGGCCTTGGTGGCGCGGCCCTCGCAGGCGAGTTCGGTCAGCAGCCGGGTGCGCTCGTAGCCGGCCAGGTGCTCGAAGCGCTGCTCGCCGGCCCCCTCGGGGAGCCAGTCGCGGGCCGACAGCCAGTCCCGGACCCGGCGGCGGCCGGATCTGCGGCCCGCCAGGCTCAGGCCTTCGGCGACGACGTCGCGCACCGCCAGCGCGTCGTCGGGCTCGGTGATCTGCGGCGCGTCGACGACCGCGACGCTGCGCCGCAGCGCGGTGGCGTCGATGGCGCCGTCCAGGCGGACGGCGCCGCGGGTGGGGCGCAGCCGGCCGGAAAGGGCCAGGGCCAGCGCGGTGCGGCCGGAGTTCGGGTCGCCCGCGACCAGCAGGACCTGCCCGGTCCGAGCCCGCAGCGAAGTGGGCGCCAGCAGCGTCCCGTGCGCTCCGATGACCTCGACGCCGGTGGCGACGATCTCCACGCAGTCTCCTCGACTTTCACGACCGGTGCGCCGGTCGTGCGAGCGTCAGCGCAGCGCGGTGGCCGGGCGCACCTCCCACATCGTCCACAGCGGCCGGTAGCCCTGGCGGGGCCAGAACACCGAGGACAACGGGTTGGGCGGGTTGTAGTACAGGAAGCTGCCGACGGCTCCGGCACGCGCGAACTCGTTGTGCGCCGTGGCCATCAGCTGCTGGCCGACGCCGGAGCCGCGGAGCTTCTCCTGCACCGACACGCAGTTGACGTATCCCCACGTGCCGGACCTGAGCCGGGAGCCACCGGGTGACTTGGCGGTGTCGACCCAGCCGCACTCCGCGACCGCGACCGGCGTCCCGTCCTGCTCCGCCAGCCACACCGGATCGCTGGAGTGCAGGCGCACGTGCGCAGCGGTCCGCTTCAGCTGCGGAGCATCGGGTCGGTACGTCGACGTGCCGACCAGGGCGGCGTATTCGAGCTCGCTGAGGGCGAGTTCGACGACGGCGTCGAGGTCGGCCGGTCCGGCGCGACGTATGTTTACGGTACCAGACGGTTTCGTATATGCAACCGGTGCGGTGGGGCGCACGGCGAGGCAGGCCAGCGGCAGGAAACCGTGATCCAGAAACGCCCTGGTCGCCTCGACGTCCCGGCTCGGCCACACGACCGTGCAAGCCGAGTTGGGCCCCGATGCCTGCCCCGCCAGCCACTCGCGCCAGGTGTGCAACAGCGCGTCCATGCCGGCGCGGGGCTGCTCGCCGACGATCGGGAAGAGCTCGAAGACCTCGCCGGCCTGCCAGAGGCTTTGCGCCGACCCCGGCGGGCTCGCGTTCCGCGTGGCGAGCCCGGCGACCGTGCTGCCGTCAGCGATCCGGGCCACGATCGCCTCGGCACCGGACGGCAGCTGGTGGGTGTCGGGCAGCTGCGGGTCCAGCGCGGCGAACCGCGCGAACTGTGCCCGCATCAACTCCTGTGCAGTCGCCACGACTTCCCCTCGAAGGCTGTCTCGACTGTAAGTCTGGGTTTTGTTCCTTGAATCGGCGCAGCCGCTCGGCCCACTTGCGCAACCGGCACCGCTGCGGGTTCTCAGGCTGTGCCCGCCCCTATTGGGCTACTGGGCGAGGCCAGTCCCCGATGCCGCGCATTGGTCATACGTAAGTCGGGCTCCCGCAGTCCAGGCAGCGTCTGCGACTCCCGCAGGGGGGTCGCTACCCGTACCGCCACGCAAAACGAGCCTGGAAATAGTCTTCCTCACCGGTGGCAGACGAAGATCACGGTCCCGGGGAACAGGCGCCCGCGCAGCGGGCTCCACTGCCCCCACGTCTGAGTGTGCCCCGCCGGCCACTCCGGCTCGATCAGGTCGACGAGGTGCAGCCCGGCGCCGGCCAGCTCCCGGACGAAGTCGCCGAGGGTGCGGTGGTGCTCGACGTAGGTGGCCCGGCCCGCGTCGTCGACCTCCAGGTACGGCGTGCGGTCGAAGTAGGAGTGCGTGGCGGTCAGCCCGGTCGGCCCCGGATCGTCGGGGAAGATCCACCGCATCGGGTGCGTCACCGCGAAGACCCACCGGCCGCCCGGCCGCAGCACCCGCGCGACCTCCCGGAACACCGCGCCGACATCGGCCACGAACGGCACCCCGCCGAACGCCGAGCAGGCCAGGTCGAAGGAGGCGTCGGCGAACGGCAGGCAATCCGCGCTCGCCTGCACCAGTGGCACGGCGGTCCCGCTGCGCTCGCCGCCCGCGACGGCGTGCCGCAGCATCCCGGCCGAGATGTCCAGCCCCACCGGGTGCGCGCCCTGGTCGGCCAGCCACCGCGAGCACGACGCCGCGCCGCAGCCGACCTCCAGCACCCGCTTGCCGCGGACGTCGCCGAGCAATCCGGCGTCGGCCTCGCGCAGCCGCTCCGGGCACCACATGAAGTCGCTGTCGCCGAGGAACGCGCCGTGCTCGGCTTGGTAGTCGTCGGCGTCGGCGTCCCACCACAGCCGGCTCGCGCCGCGCGATTCCGCCGCGTCGACAGTGCGTTTGCTCACACCCGTTGTGCCCAACAGCTGCTCCGCGGAGCTACTCTGGAGCTCGTCGTATTCCGGGTCATCGGCTCGTGCCAAGGGTTCTCTCCGCCGATATCGGGTATTGCTCGGACGTGGGGCATTCTCCTCGCCCGGGATCGGCCGGTCGTTCGGGCGTACCGCGGTTTGCCCGACGATCGAGAAAGCGCGTACGATACCGCCCGCGCCGTGGGTCTTTCGCCGACGGTTCCGACTGCCGGGTCGCACCGGTGGTGGGGACGGCCGACGAGGCGGGATCTCCTGGTCCAGCGAGTCAGCTGGTCCCGGCCCGGGGCGCGGCAACAATGTAGATCCAGCGACCAAACTATCCGTACCGGAGCAACCCACCTGATGTCCACCGACACCACCACCGTCCCGACTGCCGCCGCCACCAAGCCGCAGGTCGCAGTGAACGACGTCGGGACGGAGGAGGACTTCCTCGCCGCCGTCGACCAGACCATCAAGTACTTCAACGATGGGGACATTGTTGAGGGCACCATCGTCAAGGTCGATCGCGACGAGGTGCTGCTTGACATCGGCTACAAGACCGAGGGCGTCATCCCCTCCCGCGAGCTGTCGATCAAGCACGACGTCGACCCCAACGAGGTCGTCACCGTCGGCGACTTCGTCGAGGCACTTGTTCTCCAGAAGGAGGACAAGGAAGGCCGGCTGATCCTCTCCAAGAAGCGCGCCCAGTACGAGCGCGCCTGGGGCACCATCGAGGAGCTCAAGGAGAAGGACGAGCCCGTGCGCGGCACCGTCATCGAGGTCGTCAAGGGCGGCCTCATCCTCGACATCGGGCTGCGCGGCTTCCTGCCGGCCTCGCTGGTCGAGATGCGCCGCGTCCGCGACCTGCAGCCCTACGTGGGCCGCGAGCTCGAGGCCAAGATCATCGAGCTGGACAAGAACCGCAACAACGTGGTCCTGTCCCGCCGCGCTTGGCTGGAGCAGACGCAGTCCGAGGTCCGCAGCGAGTTCCTCAACCAGCTGCAGAAGGGCCAGGTCCGCAAGGGCGTCGTGTCCTCCATCGTCAACTTCGGTGCGTTCGTCGACCTCGGTGGGGTCGACGGTCTGGTGCACGTCTCGGAGCTGTCCTGGAAGCACATCGACCACCCGAGCGAGGTCGTCGAGGTCGGCCAGGAAGTCACCGTCGAGGTCCTCGACGTGGACATGGACCGCGAGCGCGTCTCGCTGTCGCTGAAGGCCACCCAGGAAGACCCGTGGCGCCAGTTCGCCCGCACCCACGCGATCGGCCAGATCGTGCCGGGCAAGGTCACCAAGCTGGTGCCGTTCGGTGCGTTCGTCCGCGTCGACGAGGGCATCGAGGGTCTGGTCCACATCTCCGAGCTGGCCGAGCGCCACGTGGAGATCCCGGAGCAGGTCGTCCAGGTCGGCGACGAGGTGATGATCAAGGTCATCGACATCGACCTGGAGCGTCGCCGGATCTCGCTGTCGCTGAAGCAGGCCAACGAGGGCTTCAGCCCGGACTCGGAGTTCGACCCCACCCAGTACGGGATGGCGGCCGAGTACGACAACGAGGGCAACTACATCTACCCCGAGGGCTTCGACGTGGAGACCCAGGAGTGGACCGAGGGCTACGAGAAGCAGCGTGAGGAATGGGAGCGGCAGTACGCCGAGGCCCACACGCGCTACGAGAAGCACATCGCCCAGATCACGAAGGCCCGCCAGGCCGACGCGGAGGCCGCTGCGGCCGCCGCGGCCGGTGGCGGCGAGGAGCCGGCCAGCGGTGGCGGCAACTACTCGTCGGCTTCGAGCGACGAGCAGGACAGCGGCTCGCTGGCCAGCGACGCGCAGCTGGCGGCGCTGCGGGAGAAGCTCTCCGGCGGCGCGTGAGCCTGACGCCTAGCGGCTGAGGCAACACCACGGCCCCGCACCTTCCGAGGTGCGGGGCCGTGAGTCTTTTCGGAACCCGCACCAGCCCCTCCTGGAGTTGCCGAGGTGAACGGCCGGTTCGTCTCGTCTATCGGGGTGAGGGGGCCGTTCGCTTCGGGTCTTCGGTCCGCGTGGCCCGGTGGGCTGGCAAGATGGGCTTCGTGTTGCGGGTGGGACTGAGCGGTGGAATCGGGTCCGGCAAGTCGACGGTGGCCCAGCGGTTGGTGGAGCGCGGCGCCGTGCTCATCGACTCCGACGTGCTGGCCCGCGAGGTGGTGCAGCCCGGCACACCGGGGCTGGCCGAACTCGTCGAGCGGTTCGGCGAGGACATCCTGGACGCCGACGGCGCGCTGAACCGCCCGGCGTTGGCGGGCAAGGTCTTCGGCGACGACGAAGCGCGCGCGGACCTCAACGCGATCACGCACCCCAAGATCCGCGACCTGACGGCCGAGCGGATGGCGCAGGCGCCCGCGGACGCGGTCGTGGTGCACGACGTCCCGCTGCTCGTCGAGGTCGGCTACGCGCCGAACTACCACCTGGTGCTCATCGTCGATGCGCCGGAGCCCGACCGGGTGCGGCGGCTGATCGACCGCGGCCTGGCCGAGGACGACGCCCGCGCCCGCATCGCCGCGCAGGCCACCACCGAGCAGCGGCGCGAGGTCGCGGACGTGTGGCTGGACAACAGCGGTTCGGTCGATGCCGTGCACGCCCAGGTCGATGCGCTGTGGCGGGACCGGTTGGTGCCGTTCGAGGAGAACGTGCGGCTGCGCCGCCGCCCGCCGAAGCGGTCGCCCGAGCTGGTCGATCCGGATCCGGAGTGGCCGCGGCAGGCGCGGCGGCTGATCGCCCGGGTCGAGCGCGCGGCGGGCGACAAGGCCTTGCGGATCGACCACATCGGCTCCACCTCGGTGCCCGGCCTGCCCGCGAAGGACATCATCGACCTGCAGCTGACGGTCCGGTCGCTGGCGGACGCGGACGCGCTCGCCGGACCGCTGGGCGAGGCGGGTTTCCCGGTGCTGCCGTACATCCTCGGGGACACCCCGCACACCTTCGCGCCCGATCCGGCGCTCTGGGAGAAGCGGATCCACGTGTCGGCCGACCCGGGCCGCTACGCGAACTTGCACGTCCGGGTCGACGGGACGCCGGGCCAGCGCGTCGCCCTGCTCTTCCCGGCGTGGCTGCGCACCGACGAAGCCGCCCGCGACGAATACCTCGCGCTCAAGCGGAAGGTGGCGGCGGAACACGCGGCCGACCCGGACCACGGCGCCTACGCGGACGCCAAGGAGCCCTGGTTCGCGGAAGCGCTCCCCAGGGCCTGGCAATGGGCCGAAAGCACCGGCTGGGCCGGCTGAGCCCGGATCAGGTCGCCGAGCGGAGGATCTCGGCGATCTTGGTGTAGCCGTGGGCTTCGGCGTGCCGGAGCGCCGTGACGCCGTCGTGGTCGGGGATGTTCGGGTCCGCTCCCGCGTCGAGGAGGATCTGCACGATCTCCTGGTACGGGCGGCTTCCGTCGCCGAGGATCACCGCTTCGAGCAGTGCCGTCCAGCCGAGCCGGTTGACGTGGTCGACGTTCAGCCCGGCGCGTGCCGCTGCGCGCACGTAGTCGACGTGCCCGCGCTCGCTGGCCGGGATGATCGAGATGCCGCCGAAGCGGTTGGTCACCGTGAAGTCGGGGTTGGCGGGCAGCAGCGCTTCGAGCATGGCGACGCTGCCCGTGACGCCGGTGACGAGGAAGGCGCTGTCGCGGCGGTCGTCCTGCGCGTTCGGGTCGGCCCCGGCCTTGACCAGTTCGCGGGCGACGTCGACGTGGTCGGCGAGCGCCGCCAGCAGCAGCGGGGTGCGCTGGTGCTCGTCGCGGGCTTCGACGTTGGCGCCGGCGGCGAGCGCGGCGCGCACCTGGTCGAGATCGCCATCGTCGGCGGCGCTCAGCAGCTGTTGATCCGCCGTGGGGTTGGGCGCGTGCTGCTCGGGGGCGGGCTGTTGTTGTGCCGCGGGTGGCGGCGGGGGAGTCGCTGGCGCCGCCGGCGGCTCGGCCGGGGCGCAGGCGGCGAGCGCGATCGCGGCGAACACCCCGACTGCCGCTCGTCGACCGATCGCGGTGTGCGCGGTCCTCATCAGATCCTCCTGCTCGGGTGCTGACCGGTCCCCGGCGATCGCCGGGGACCGGTCAGGGGTGTTACCGCAGTTCGGCCTGGATGGCCTGCAGCCCGGCGCGGGCGAACTCCTCGTCCAGGTCGCCGCTGGGCGCACCGGCCACGCCGATGCCCGCGATCGGCGAGCCGGCGGTCACCGGGACGCCGCCGCCGAGGAACAAGGTGCCCGGGATGTCGCGCAGCGTGGCGCCGTCGCCGGTGGCCTGCTTGCCCAGCTCGGAGGTCGCACGGCCCCAGGCGACCGCGGTGAAGGCCTTGCGCTTCGCCGATTCGCCGCTCTGCGGGCCCGCGCCGTCGCCGGTCAGGCGAACCCGCTCGTTGCCCGCGCGGTCCACGATGGACACGGTGACGCGCTGGCCCTTGGCCTCGGCGGCGTCGAGCGCGGCCTGCGCGGCCTTGGTGGCGGCGTCGACGCTCAGCACCGGCTGCTGCAGGACGGCGGCCGGTGGGCGCTGCGGGGCCTGCTGCTGAGCCGGGTCGGCCTGCGCGACGGTCAGACCGGTGGCGCCGCCGAGGATGCCGAGGCCGACCAGGGTGCCGATGATCGCGCGGTTGCGGGTGGTGGACTGCATCGGGATTCGCTCCTAGGTCCGATTGGCTTGTGCTCCAAGCTTCCGGCGCAGGCGGGCTCCGGACGTCGTCGGAAAGGATCGTTCGACGGCCTTGCCCGGTGGATCCCGGATCAACCGATCCATTGATGCGGGCTCGTGGCGCGCCGTCTAGGTTCGTGTCTCCGACGCGACCGCGATGAGAGGACCGCATTGGCCGACGACTTCCGGCCGGGAGGCTGGCTGTACCGCGCGATGCACGCGGGCTTCTTCGTGCTGCTCGCGTCGTCGGCGTCGCGCTACGTCGCCGCGCATGGCCTGGC
This sequence comes from Saccharopolyspora shandongensis, assembly GCF_900106995.1. Taxonomy (GTDB): domain Bacteria; phylum Actinomycetota; class Actinomycetes; order Mycobacteriales; family Pseudonocardiaceae; genus Saccharopolyspora; species Saccharopolyspora shandongensis. Next base: position 63,715 of record NZ_FNOK01000041.1, on the reverse strand, counting down.
GGGCGTGACCCCGCTGCTGCTGGGCCTTTCCGGGGCGCTGGTCGTGGTCTACGTGCTCGGTGTCGTCTTCTGGGGACAGAGCAAGCACGTGCGGCAGCTGTGGCTGGCCGCGGTGGTCGCCCTCTGGTGCGCGCTGGTGCTGGTGGCGCCGAGCTTCAGCTGGTGCGCGGTGCCGCTGTTCTTCGTCTGCTTGCGGCTGTTGCGACCCAAGCCCTTGATCATCGCCGTGGTGCTGCTGACCGCGACGGTGATCTTCGGGCAGCTGCGGTTGGCGCCGAGGTTCGAGGTCGTCGACGTGCTGGTGCCGCTGGCCGTCGCGACGATGGCCACCGCGGTGTTCCTGGAGCTGCGCTGGGAGAGCGAGCGCCGCAAGGCGCTGATCGATCAGCTCGTGCGCACGCGCGGCGAACTGGCCGAAGCCCAGCGCGAGGCGGGCATCAGCTGGGAGCGCGAGCGGCTGGCCCGCGAGATCCACGACACGATCGCCCAGGGCCTGTCCAGCATCCGGATGCTGCTGCAGGCGGCGGAGCGCGGCGGCGACACCAACGAGCACGTGCGGCGCGCGGGCGAGGTCGCCGAGGACAACCTCGCCGAGGCCCGACGATTCGTGCGCGGGCTCGCGCCGGCCGCGCTCGAACGGCAGTCGCTGCCGGAGGCGCTGCGCGAGCTGGCCGACCGGACCGCGGCGGAGTCGGGCGTGGAGGTCCGCTTCGAGGTGGTGGGCGAGCCGCTGCCGACCAGGGCGGCCGACGACGCGGTGCTGCTGCGGGTCGCCCAGGGCGCGCTGGCCAACGTCCGCGAGCACAGCGCGGCGCGCATCGCCGGGGTGACGCTGTCCTATTTGGATGATTCGGTCACGTTGGACGTGCGCGACGACGGCACCGGTTTCGACCCCGCCGCCCCGCGGTCCGGCACCGGGCGCGGCTACGGGCTGTCCGGGATGCGGGCGCGGGTGGAGCAGTCGGGCGGCACGCTGGCGGTGGAGAGCAGGCCCGGAGAGGGCACGGCGGTGGCGGCGACGTTGCCGGTGGGAGGGATCTCGTGACGGACGCGGTGCGGGTGCTGGTGGTCGACGACCACCCGGTGGTGCGGGCCGGGCTGAAGGCGCTGCTCGCCGGGGATGCGGGCATCGAGGTCGTCGGCGAGGCCGCGACCGCGGTGGAGGCAGTGCGGCAGGCGGACGCCTTCCGGCCCGACGTGGTGCTGATGGACCTCCAGCTCGGCGACGGCGTCGAGGGCGTGGAGGCGACCCGGCGGTTGCTGGCGCTGGACACCCCGCTGCGGGTGCTGGTGCTGACCACTTACGACGCCGACACCGACATCACCCGCGCCATCGACGCGGGCGCCACCGGCTACCTGCTCAAGGCGGGCCCGCCGGAGGAGCTGTTCCAGGCGATCCGGGCGGCCGCGCAGGGCAAGACCATGCTCTCGCCGGAGATCGCGTCCCGGCTGCTGCAGCGCAGCCGCGCGCCGGAGCAGTCGCTGAGCGCCCGGGAGGTGGAGATCCTGGAGCTGCTGGCGCAGGGCCTGGGCAACAAGGAGCTGGCGAAGAAGCTGTTCATCAGCGAGGCGACGGTGAAGACCCACTTGGTGCACATCTACTCGAAGCTCGGGGTGGACAGCCGGATGGCGGCGGTGAGCGCGGCGGTCGAGCGCCGCCTCATCCGCCTCGATTCCCCGCCGCGTTGACAGGAGCCTCTGCAACTCAGGACCCGTGCGTACTTCGTGCTGCTGTAGAGGCTGTTTTGGATGTCGTGGTGTGAGGTGTGGTAGAGCGGGTTTTGCCTTTGAAGCGGCGCAGCCGCTTAGCCCACCTACGCAACCGGCACCGCTGCGGGTTCTCAGGGGTCTTCTCGCGAGGACAGCCTCGACGTGGTGAATTGGCATTCATGAGTCGGGGATCCCACAGCGAGAAGGCGCCTGAGGTTCCGCTACCCGCACCGCTACGCAGAACGAGCCTGGAAACAGGCTCTGGTCACCAGATGTCGAAGATGCCCCGGTGGGCCAGCCACTGGTTGATGTCCCGGTGGCGGGTCACCTCGTCGAGCGTGCGGTGCACCGTGCGCAGCGCGTAGTCGGCTTCGCTGAGACGGATCAGGCCGTTGCCGACCGCGGCGGCGAAATCGGCGGCGCGCGTGATCCGCGGCCGGCCGTGCTCTCCGACCTCCAGGCCCAGCAGCAGGTCGGTCGTGGTCCAGGACCGGGTTTCGCGCTCGATGTGGACCGCGGTGAGCAGGCTCGGCCCGCGGCGGGAGTGCCTGCGTCGCGGGCGGAAGCGGGTCAGCCGCAGCCCGAGGTCGGGCAGCAGCCAGGTGATCTCGGCGGCGTGGTCCGCCGCTTCCGGTGTCGGGCATTCCACCGAGAGTCCCCAGCGCTCGACGTGGCAGACCTCCAGCTGCGCGACGACACCGGACGACTGCCTACGCTGCGAGCTGAAGACGTCGATAACTTCAACCAGTTGGGGTGAAATCGCAGCGCTCACGGCGTCAGACAGTAACGGGAAAACGGCGTTGAAAGATCGACAGCACCAGTTTTTAACGTAACTTTTCGGAGTTCGTCGAATATCGATTCGGTGCGTGGTGCGATCATCACCGGGATGGCGGTAGCGTCCGCTGGTCCGGCACGGGATCTTGGACGGGTTGCCCTCGCCACGACAGCTCGATCCCGTTGGCGCGCAACCACTTCGGCAGGTCGTACCCGTGCCTCGCGAGGCCGTCGACGGCGGCGCAGGCGCGTCGCATCGCGCGTTCCGCGGTTTCCGGATCGAGCAGTTCCGCGCGCACCGCGATCACGAATTCGTCGACGTCCAGCAGTTCCGCCGCGCGCCCGTCCCGCACCACGATGTCGAGGTAGTGGTCGACGGTCCGCCACTGCCGTTCGCCCGGCTCGACGTCCGCCACGTCGAGGTAGAAGTCCACGTCGTCCTCGTGCCCGGGGTGCCAGTACCAGCGGGTCACGCGCAACCCCAGCCTGGGCAGCAGCCAGGATTCGAAGGCGGCGATGCGCGGATGCCCGGGCATCGGGCGGGCCAGGTAGAGCCCGAAGGGCTCGCGCGCGTAGTGCGTCACGGTGCGCACGTGGCCCTTGGGGTCGGTGTTGGTGTTCGCCACGAGGTCGAAGACCTCGACCTTCGGCGGGTGGACGGGCAGGCCGAGCTGTTCGGCGATCTCGCGCTGCGTGGTCACCCTGCCACTGTATGCGGGCGGGCGCGACGTCCGAAGGTCGTCGCGCCCGCTATTCCTTCACCACTTGTTTTCCGTCACCTCCGATCGGTCGAGGTCAGGTCGTCGCGCGGGTGGCGTAGGCCGGAGCCATCGTGCCGAGACCCGCGAGGATCAGGACCGCTCCGCCGATCACGTTGCACAACACGGTGCTGGTCGTGACGGCGGTGCCGCTCATGACGAATACGGCCACGATCGTCCACACACCCAGCACCGGTACGGTCCAGGCGATGCCGTGCGTGCGGTGGTAGGCGGCCGCGAACGAGAGCCCTAGAACGGTCGCGGTCAGACCGGTGACCAGGTTGTTCAGCGTCAACGACGTCGTCATTGCGTGAAAGCCGGTGATCCACGGCGACAATGCGACGAACAGGCCACCGAGCACGGTGAAGCCGTCCGCCACCTGAGCGGTCGGAGTTTCGGATGCCCGCTCGTAGCGCAGGCGCATCTCGGTGAGATCCGGATGCCCAGCGATCGGTGCGCTGCTCGACATCACACCACCTCCTGCACTGGGGTGACGTAACCCATTATCTGCCCTGGTGGCCGTTTGAGCACCCCGTGACGCGACACGATGTCGGGGTGGGCTCGTACATTGGTTGTCGTGGCATTCGCGACTGAGTACCCCGTACTGGCCCACTCCGAGTTCCGGCCGGTCAGCGACATCCCGCGGGCCGACGGCCGGTTCCGCATGGTCAGCGACTACCAGCCCGCCGGCGACCAGCCGCAGGCGATCGCCGACCTGGAGCGCCGGATCAACTCCGGTGAGAAGGACGTCGTGCTGCTCGGGGCCACCGGTACGGGCAAGTCGGCGACCACGGCCTGGCTGATCGAGCGCATCCAGCGGCCCACCCTGGTGCTGGAGCCGAACAAGACGCTGGCCGCCCAGATGGCCAACGAGCTGCGCGGCTTCTTCCCGGACAACGCCGTCGAGTACTTCGTCAGCTACTACGACTACTACCAGCCCGAGGCCTACGTCCCGCAGACCGACACCTACATCGAGAAGGACTCGTCGATCAACGAGGACGTCGAGCGGCTGCGCCACTCCGCCACGTCGAACCTGCTCAGCCGCCGCGACTGCGTGGTCGTCTCCTCGGTGTCCTGCATCTACGGCCTGGGCACCCCGCAGTCGTACCTGGACCGGGCCATCCCGCTGGCGGTCGGCGGCGAGATCGACCGCGACGTGTTCCTTCGCGCGCTGGTGGACGTCCAGTACACCCGCAACGACATCGCGTTCGCCCGTGGCACGTTCCGGGTGCGCGGCGACACCGTGGAGATCATCCCGGCCTACGAGGAGCTCGCGGTGCGCGTGGAGTTCTTCGGCGACGAGATCGACCGGCTGCACTACCTGCACCCGCTGACCGGCGAAGTCGTGCGCGAGGTGCGCGACCTGCGGATCTTCCCGGCGACGCACTACGTGGCCGGCCCGGACCGGATGGAGAAGGCCATCCGCGGCATCGAGGCCGAGCTGGAGGAGCAGCTGGGCCTGCTGGAGAAGCAGAACAAGCTGCTGGAGGCGCAGCGGCTGCGGATGCGCACCCAGTACGACATCGAGATGATGCGCCAGGTCGGGTTCTGCTCTGGTATCGAGAACTACTCCCGGCACATCGACGACCGCCCCGCCGGGACGGCGCCCGCGACGCTGATCGACTACTTCCCGGACGACTTCCTGCTGGTCATCGACGAGTCGCACTACACGGTGCCGCAGATCGGCGGCATGTACGAGGGCGACGCGTCCCGCAAGCGGACCCTGGTCGAGCACGGCTTCCGGCTGCCCAGCGCGCTGGACAACCGGCCGCTGACCTTCGAGGAGTTCTCCGACCGGATCGGTCAGACGATGTACCTGTCGGCGACGCCGGGCCCGTACGAGATGGCGCAGGCCGGCGGCGAGTTCGTGGAGCAGGTGATCCGCCCGACCGGGCTGATCGACCCCGAGGTGATCGTCAAGCCCACCGAGGGCCAGATCGACGACCTGGTGCACGAGATCCGGGAGCGCGCCGAGCGCGACGAGCGGGTGCTGGTCACCACGCTGACCAAGAAGATGGCCGAGGACCTCACCGACTACCTGCTCGAACTGGGCATCCGGGTGCGGTACCTGCACTCCGAGGTGGACACGCTGCGGCGGGTCGAGCTGCTGCGGCAGCTGCGCCTGGGCGAGTACGACGTGCTGATCGGCATCAACCTGCTGCGCGAGGGCCTGGACCTGCCGGAGGTCTCGCTGGTGTCCATCCTGGATGCCGACAAGGAGGGCTTCCTGCGTTCCGGCACCAGCCTGGTGCAGACGATCGGCCGCGCGGCCCGGAACGTGTCGGGCCAGGTGCACATGTACGCGGACCGGATCACCGACTCGATGCGGCACGCCATCGACGAGACGAACCGGCGCCGCGCCAAGCAGGTGGCCTACAACGAAGAGCGCGGTATCGACCCGCAGCCGCTGCGCAAGAAGATCGCCGACATCCTGGACCGGGTGTACTCCGAGTCGGAGGACACCGAGGAGTCGGTGGCCGTCGGCGGTTCTGGCCGCAACGTCTCGCGCGGCAAGAAGCCGACCGGGGAGTCCGTGGCCAGCCCCGGGCTGCTGGACGACCGCGACATCAAGTCGATGCCGCGCGCGGAGCTGGCGGACCTGGTGCAGCAGCTCAACGACCAGATGATGAACGCGGCCCGCGAGCTGCAGTTCGAGCTGGCGGCGCGGCTGCGCGACGAGATCCACGACCTGAAGAAGGAGATCCGGGGCATGGACGCCGCCGGCATCGAGTGACGGCGCCTCGGCGGGGAGTCCACGATGGACACACCCTGCCGACCCGCTGGTTCGACGGCGGTCTTGCGAGCTGGACTACGGTGATCGTGAGCGCGCAAATGCCGGGCCGGCAGCTGGGGAGTCGCCATGCACGTGGTCGTCGTCGGGAGTGGGATCGCGGGCACGTCGGCCGCGCTGGCGCTGGCCAGGGCCGGGTTCGGCGTGAGCGTGCACGAGGCGCACCCGTACAGCGGCGCGGACATCGGGGCGTTCCTGACGGTGGCGGCCAACGGTTTGCTGGCGCTGCGCCAGATCGGCGTCGTGCCGGCGGCGGGTTTCCCGCTGACCTCGCTGCGGCTCACCGGCAGCGACGGCGCCGAGGTCGCGGTGTCCACATTGGATGGTGAGTTCCGCTGCCTGCGCCGCGCCGAGCTGTGCGAGGCGCTGCGGGCAGAGGCCCACCGCTGTGGCCTGCCCGTGGAGTACGGCGCGCGGTTCGTCGGCGCCGAGCAGGACGGCGACCGGGTGGTGGCGCGCTTCGCCGACGGCCGGGAGGTCGCGGGAGACCTGCTCCTCGGCGCCGACGGGCTGAACTCGGCGGTGCGCCCCTTCGTCGACCCCGTGCCGAAGCGCTACGTGGGCCAGCAGGTGTTCTACGGCTACGCCGACCGCGCCGCGCCGCCGCACGAGCCGGCGCGCATCGAGATGATCCGGGGCAGCCGCAGCGCGTTCGGCTACGCGGTCTCGCCGGAAGGGCGGACGTACTGGTTCAGCCGGCTGTCGGCGCCGCCGCTGGACGACGGGGAAAGCGCCGAGGCCATGCGGGACCGGTTGCTCGCGGCGCTTCGCCCGGACGCGACCCCGGCGGCGGACATCGTCGCGGCCACCGGCACCGTCCTCGCCACCAACGCCCACGACCTCGTGCCGACGCCGCGCTGGCGCAACGGCGGCATGCTGCTCATCGGCGACGCGGCGCACGCGGCATCCCCGGCGACCGGCCAGGGCGCGTCGATGGCGGTCGAGGACGCCGTGGTCCTGGCCAAGGCCCTGCGCGACCACGGCAGCCTGGACGGCTACGAGCGGCTCCGCAGGCCGAGGGTTGAGCGCAACACCGCCCGCAGTGCGCAGCTGAGCGCAGCGCTCGCCCCTGACCACGCGGAACGCCCCGAAGAGGTCGAACGGCTGGGCCTGCGCCACGCCGACGCCCCGCCCGACGGCGACCCGGCGGAGTGGCTGGACTGGAACACCGAACTGCCGCGAATGGTGTAAAGGTGCCTCGATTGGTACCATGGTGCCATGGCGCTCAACATCAAGGATGGGCGGACCGAGGAGCTGGCCGCCCAGGTCGCCGAGCTGGCGGGCGAGACGAAGACGGGTGCGATTCGGCAATCGCTGGAGGAACGCCTCGAACGGCTCCTGCAGCAGGCTCGTCGGGCCGACCGCGAGGCCCGGCTGACGAGGTTCCTGGAGCACGAGGCGTGGCCGCAGGTCCCGCATTCCGAGCTGGGGCGGCCGGTCACCCGGGCCGAACGCGAAGCGATTCTCGGCTACGGGCCGGAGGGCGTGTGATCCTCGACAGCTCTGCGATCGTGGCCATCCTCCTCAAGGAGGACGGTCACGATCGCCTGCTCAAGTCGCTCGCGCGGGCGGACGAGGTGGGCGTCGGCGGGCCGACCGCCGCCGAAACCGGGATCGTCCTCGCCGCTCGGCTCGGCGTGGTCGGACGGACCTTGCTCGCCCGCTTCTTCGAGGAGGCGGGTGTCGAGGTAGTCGACTGCGGCGCGCAGCACTGGAAGATCGCGGTCGAGGCCTACGAACGATTCGGGAAGGGGCGGCACCCGGCGGGGCTGAACTTCGGCGATTGCCTGACCTACGCGGTCGCCTGCGTGACCGGGCGGCCGCTGCTCTGCGTCGGAGATGACTTCCCGCGGACCGACGTCGTTCTGGCGGCCGTCTGATCCGTCCGTGCCGGACCCGGGCTGACAGCCGTGTCCACCGTGGATGGATTCTGGTGGGCTCCGGTGCCGATCAGTCGGTTGCGGTGCCGATCGGGGTCAGCATCCGGTGGGGGTTCTGCAGGGCGCGGGCGACGCGGTCGCTGCGGCTCATCTCGTTGGTTCCGGGACCGGGGCGGACGACGAGGTCGTCGGGGCCCGGGTTCTCGCCGCACGCGGGGCATCGTCCGGACTCGTCGATGTCGGCGTCGCATGCCGCGTGGCTGAAGATCCGGGCGGGGTGCGGTCCGCTGGTGTACCGCTCGCCCCACTTGGACAACGCGAAGATCGCCGGCCACAGCGCCCGGCCGGCCTCGGTGAGCAGGTACTCCGGGTGTCCGCCCGATTCCTCCCGGGTCAGCACGCCCGCCTCGACCAGGGTGTCGAGCCGGTCGGTGAGCACCGCTCGGGAGATGTCGAGGTGCTCGCGCAGGTCGGTGAAGCGGCGCACGCCGTAGAAGCAGTCGCGCAGGATCAGGAGGGTCCAGCGCTCTCCGACCACTTCCAGCGCGCGGGCGAGGAAGCAGCCCTGCTGGTCGTATCCCGTTCCGAGTGCCACGACGCGATTGTACCGCGGGTCGGTCTGTTCACTGGACCATCTCCGTGCGACCATGGTCTGGTGAACAGACTGAGTCTTGGCGATGCCGCGACCCGGCGCGCCGGAGTTGCGCGCAGGTCGTTCGCGGCGGCGCTCGCGCTGACGTCGCTGAGCACGTTCGGGGCGATGCTGGCCTACTCGGGCCCGCTGGGGAACGCGGCGACGCTCACCGCCGCGCTGGCCGCCGGACCGGGAACCACCATGTGGATCCTGAGCTCGATGAGCACCGGCCTCGCGGTGAGCCTGCTGACCGCGGGCGCGCTGGCCGACCAGTCCGGCCGCCGCAGGATCTTCGAGCTCGGCGCATACGTTTTCGCGGTCGGCTCCGCGGTGTGCGCCACCTCGGCCACGGCGGCGCAATTCGTCATCGGACGGCTCGTCGAAGGCGTTGGCGCGGCCGGTGTCATCGCTACCGGGTTGGGGCTCGTGGCCGCGGTGAACAGCGACGCCCGCGCCCGCTCCGCGTCGGCCAGCTGGTGGGGCGCGAGCATGGGCCTCGGCATCGCGCTCGGCCCGCTGATGACCGGCTTGTTCGACCTCGCGGGCCTGTGGAGCGCGCCGTACTGGCTGCTCGCGGCGGTCGGCGTGAGCATCGCCATCGCCTCGCGGTGGTGCTTCCCCGAGACGGCGGTGATTCCGGGCCGTCGCCTGGATCTGCTCGGCGCCGCGCTGATGACCGGCGGGCTGGGGCTGCTGCTGGTCGCGCTGGTCGAAGTGCGCCAAGGAGGAGTCCGGCCCGCGCTGCTCTGCGCCGGTGGTGCGGCGGTCGCGTTGGCGGCTTTCGCCATCAGCCAGCTCCGGAGCCGATCGCCGATGGTGGAGTTCGCACTGTTCCGCCGGGGTGATTTCGCGGCGGCCACGATGGCGGCCGCGGTCACCGGCGCCGGCGTGATCGCACTGATGTCGTTCGCCTGCACCTTCCTCGTCACCAGCATGGGGATGAGCACTCTGGAGGCCGGTGCCCTGCTCGGGCTGTGGTCCGGCACCAGCGCCGTCTCGGCCGTGCTCAGCCGCCGGCTCGTCGCGCGGCTGACCGGCACGGCGCAGTTGGCCATCGGGCTCGCGGCCACGGGTGTCGGCCTGCTGATGCTCACCGGGCTCGGCGCGGATTCGACCGCCGGGCGGCTGATTCCCGGTCTTCTCGTGGCGGGCGTCGCCACCGGGGTGCTCAACGCGGGTCTGGGACGGCAGGCCACGGCGACCGTTCCGCCCGACCGGGCCGCGGTGGGGGTCGGGATGAACAACACCACCCGTTACGTCGGCGCCTCGATCGGGGTCACCGTCGTCGGTGTCCTCGCCGCCGCCCCGCACGACGACATCGCCGCCCGGCTGTCCGGCTGGAACCACGTCGCCGTCCTCACCGGTGTCGTCTCCCTCGTCGGCGCCGCCGCCGTGCTGGCGCTGGTCCGGTTCGGGCGCGAGCGGGGATGAGCGCATTCGACCGCGGCCACCCGGCGAGCCGCATTGCTGTGGCACCGATCGGCTTGTCGGCCGGATCCAGCGCCCCATCCGCGACGCCGACCCGGTGCGGTGGTCGCTGAGCATTGCGGTGATCCTTAAATCAGTTGTGCTCGATGTTCTGGAGTGCGGCGCTGAGCGCGTTCTGCTTGGCTCCGTAGGCGGCTTCGTTATGGTCGGCGATGCTTGCGGGGTCAGCTCCGGCCGGCTCGCCTTCTTGGCCGGGTAGGGCAGATTCCGAGTTTGCTTGTGACGTCCCGATTTTCAGATTCTCTGGCAACCCGTTTAGACGACTCGACTCGTCCGCGAGAACCAAGTGGTCGTGATCGAGGATCTGACTGTCCGCAACATGCTCAAGAACAAAACGCTGGCGCGGGCGATCTCCGACGCGTCGTGGTCGGAGTTTCGCTCGATGTTGGAGTACAAAGCTCAGTGCTAGAGCCTCCGCGCGTCGAGTTCGGCGAGGACCTCATCGGTGTGCTGGCCGGGCAGCGGGGCATGCCTGCGGATCGAGCCCGGCGTCGCGGAGAAGCTCATCGGCACCCCGACCACGCGGTAGCTGCCTCGAGGATCTGCGCGGCGTACGGGCCCATCACCACGGTGGCCATGTCGATCACGCGGACGCCGGCCAGCGGGCCGGACCTGCCTTCGGCGCTCGGTGCGGAATTGGTCATCATCGCCGTTCCAGGTGGGAAAAGGGGAGCCGTCCCGGATTTTGCTAGCTTTGCTAATAATGCTAGGTCCGGCCGGGGCGGCGGTTCAATTGATCAGCGGCACCGATGTGCGAACAATGGCGTGACCGCAGCGGTCACGTCAATCGTTCGCCCCGCGGGGGCGCAATTTCGCGAGAAATCGACGTTTGCCCGGCGAATGCGCATTTCTCGGGAAAATGCGCGCCCGGCGGATGATCAGCGCAGGGCACGCATGGCCTCGTCGATCAGCCGACGGAGGCCGGGCTGGCTCTCGGCGCGGTCGCGACGCCAGATCAGACCGGTCGCCAAGCTCGGGTCGAAATCCTCGAACGGGAGCACAACCGTGTTCTCGCTGCGGTGCTTGTGCATCCCGCTTTCCGGATCCAGCGTCGAAATGGAGAATGCCGATCCGTTCGCCACCAATTCGCTGGTGCTGCCGTAATCGCCGGTGTCGAGCGTGATCCGCCGGTGGATTCCCGCCGCCTCCAACCGCACCAGCAGTTCCCCGTAGTAGGCCGGCAGCATCCGCGGCGCCGGGCTGACGTAGGTGTAGTCGACCAGCTCGGCGAGCGAGACCGAGCTGCGGGCGCCGAACTCCGCCGCCGGCAGCACCGCCCCGAGCGGCTCGCGCATCAGCTCGAACACCTCGATGCCCTCGGCGTGCACCGGCAGGTGCACCAGCGCCATCGCGAGCTCGCCGCGCTGCACCCCGGCGAGCAGGTCGTCGCTGCCGCTCGGCCAGCGCTTGATGTCGCATTCGGCGGCGCACCGGTCCTCGAACGACCTGAGCCGCTGCCGCATCGACGAGTGCAGGCCGGGCGGGATGCCGATGTAGACGACGGCGCGCTGCGGGCTGATCGCCTCGCGCAGCCGCCGCGGGATGTCGTCGAAGCGGCCGAGCACGTCCTTGGCGATCGGCAGCAGCGTCGCGCCGGCATCGGTCAGCTGCACGTGGTGCGAGTCCCGCTCGAACAGCACCGAGCCGAGGTCGCGTTCGAGGTCCCGCACTCGCTGGCTCAGCGGCGAGGTCGCCATGTGCAGCTGCCGGGCGGCCTTGGAGAAGGACAGGTTCTCCGCGACCGCCACGAAGTAGCGCAGGTGGAACATCTCCATCGAGCAGCAGATTACCCCGCTGTCCGGGCGCGCGAACGCGTCCGCCGGATGGGGGGTGATGATTGTCTCACGGATGATCATCGGGTGGGCCAAGTTGATGTCCCAACCCGGTGTGAACTCGAAAATACTGCGCTATGTAACGAAATTCGGGCAGGTTGCCGATTATGTCACCGTAAAGGTGGTACACGTAAGAAGTAAAGCAAGCTAGGTTAATCTCACTGTTCGTAGTTGAATGGGTGCAGTGGGCCACTTTGGATCGGAGATGTGCATGGGCGCCGTCCTGCCGCTTCGCGTCGGTGCTCCCGACGGGTGCGGGCATGCCTCTCCGCAGCTCCGGGTGGCGCTGCTGCCGGCGGTCGGTGCGCATCGCGGGCCGACCCCGACATTTCCGCTCGCCGGCTGGGCGTCGTGGCCCCCGTCGTGCCGCGTCGACCGGCGGCCGGCGTTCGCGAACCGAGCGGCCATCGGCCGAGGAGTCGCCTTTACGCTGTAAGACTCTTCGCAACTCGCCTGCGTGGAATCGCTTCCTGCGGGGTATTTTTCGCGCCCCGAAGACCCGCCCCCGGCAGGCGTCGGAATCCCGGAACCGACCATCTCCCGTCATGGCGTCGCAACGATCACCGCCGAGCGGTCCACATAGGAGGGACGTATGGACTCGACCGGCAAGAGCACGTCGCCCGGGGTGCCGTGTCGGACATGCCGGAGTTCCGGCGGAGGTACCGCGAGGGCGGGATCGATTCCCGGCACCACACCGCCACGTACACCTTCCGACGAGGTCACACCAAGTCCACCGGAGGAGCAGTGACATCAGACCTGAACCAGCGCGCTTTCGACAGGACGTCCAATGAAGAACTGCATTGGAACCTCCCTGCCGAAACCGCAATGCCGTCCGGCAAAGCCGTGGAAATACTGGAGTTCCTCCGCTGGTACGCGCGGGAACGACTCGACTCGCGGAGAATGGACGAGCGTCGATCCATCGACCTCGGCGTAGTGCCCGAGTTCGCCGACGCCGGGCTGCTGGGGCTTCAGGTTCCACGCCGGTACCAGGGACAGGAACTGAGCTACCGGGACACGTTCCGGATCATGGAACAACTCGCAGCCATCGACTGCAACCTGTTCGTCATGACCGCCGTGCAGAACGCGGTCGGCATCCCGCCGATCATGCAGCACGCGTCTGACCGAGTCAAAGCCGACGTCCTTCCGTTGCTGGCCCAGGGAAAGAGCCTGACCACGAGCGCGGCCAGCGAGCCGGGCATGGGCTCGAACCTGCGTGCCATGACCACCTGCGCGACCAGGAACCGGGATGGCAGCTACACGATCAACGGCACGAAGCGGTGGATCAGCCTCGGCGCCGCTTCCCACTACCTGAACGTCTTCACCCGGCTCTGCGACGAGCACGGCGAGCAACTGGGATACGCCGGCTTCGTCGTCGACACCACCACCCCGGGCTTCACCGCCGGTCCCGAGCTGCTGACCTTGGGCCTGAAGGCCGTGCCGCAAAACATCTTGACCTTCAAGGACATGCGAGTGCCGGCGGACTGGATGCTCGGCGCCGAAGGTGAGGGGATCACCGCCGCGAACGCGGCCTTCATGCTCGCGCGGCTCGTGCTCGCCGCGGGCAGCGTCGGAGCGATGAAAAGATCGCTGGAGGTGGCGGCGCGGTACGCCACGCGTCGCACCGTCGCCACGGGCCTGCTGGTGGACAACGGCCGAACTCAGCAGGTCCTCACCGAAGCGGTGGCCGCGACCCAGGCGGTGGAGACGCTGCTCGATCACCTCACGTTCCAGCTCGACATGGGGGAGCAGCCGCCGGAACTGCTTTACTTCGTCGCGAAGATCATCGCATCGGAAGAGATGTTCACGGTCGTGGACCGCAGCCTGCAGATGCTGGGAGCGCGAGGTTTCCTGGACACGAACATCGTCGGGCCGTTCTTCCGGGATTACCGTCTCTTCCGGATCTTCGAAGGAGCGACTGAGGCCATCACCGTCTACGTCGGGAAGATGATCCACCGCAATCCGGCCGGCTTCGGTGAAATCGTCCATGCCTTCCCCGCATCCCGGCAGGTGACCGACCTCGTCGACGAGGCCGCTTCGTTCACCGCCCTCCGCGCCGTCACCGAGCAGGAGCAACACATCCTCTACAACGTGCTTGGAGACCTGCTGTGCTGGTCTGTCATGGCAGCGTTGACAAGTTCGACGGCGACCCGTTCCGAGATGCACGCGTACACCGCCCAGTGGTGCGAGCACAAACTGCGCCAGCGGCTGACGGAAGCACGACGCGACGTGGGGCTGGAGCTTCCGTCCGTGTCGACGCTACTCAGCCACATCGCCGGATACGAGGAGACGATCGGCGACGTCGACCAGCGCAGACCGGACGAAGAACACTGCGTGGATCCGCTGCTCATGCGTTGACGGCACCGTGATCCCACCGCACGACACGGATGCGGTGCGGCTCGCACGGACTGTCCACGCGAGCTGCACCGCGGTGTCGGCGATCAGGGCAACGCGATCCCGCCCTGCCGGTGGTAGATCCCCTGCACCACGTCTTTGGCGAACGTCTTGATGGCGTTTACGTCGGACATGTTCCAGTCCCGCTCCACGATGTCCACCACGCAGACCGTGCCCAAGGCGGTGCCGGTGTCGTCGATCAGCGGCGCCCCGAGATAGGACTTCGCGCCCATCTCGTCGACGAGGACGTTCCCTGCGAAACGCGGGTAGGCCATGACATTGCCGAGCGGAAACGCCTTTTTCCGCGCTAGCGTGTGCGGGCACCAACCAACGTTCTTCGGCATGCCCGTGAGGCTTGAAGCATCTCCGCCCGCCTGCATGTGGGCGCCGACGAAATTCTGATTCGTGGCGTCGAAGATGTTGACCACCGCGACGGCAGCTTGAAACGTCTCCGTCATCTTCGCCGCGAAGCCGGAAAGCTGTTCGTCCCGCTGCAGGCCCAGCAGGCCGAGCTCCCGCAGTCGAGCCACCCGCAACCGCACGACCTTGTCGCTCTCCTGAGGCTCCAGCATGCGATTGCCCTGGTCGTCGAAGGTGGTCGTCCCCTGAGGATCGTAGGTATTCAAGAAGAACTCCATCCCTGTGCGCGGTTGTGTGCTGTCAACGTCACGTCCGTCCCTGCACGTTTCGGCTACAGGCGACGATTGGTGAGGACGTGCTCGGTGAGGCGCGCCAGGGCCGCCGCCGCGGCGCGCCGATCCCGGGCATCGCACAGGACGACCGGCACGTGGGGCTTGATGTCCAACGCTTCCCGGACCTCATCGGGTCCGTAGCGGAAGCCGTCGGGGAACTGGTTCACCGCGACGAGGAAGTCGACGCCGCGCTGTTCAAAGAACTCGACCGCGGCGAAGCAGTCCTGCAGCCGCCGGGTGTCGGCGAGCACGACGGCGCCGAGCGCGCCGTGCACCAGGTCGTCCCACATGAACCAGAACCGCTCCTGGCCCGGGGTGCCGAACAGGAACAGCACGATGTTCTGCGGCGCGAACGTGATGCGCCCGAAGTCCATGGCGACGGTGGTGGTGCTCTTGTCGCCGACCCCGGCCAGGTCATCGGTGCCGATGCTGGCGACGGTCAGCGTTTCCTCGGTGGTCAGCGGCTCGATCTCGCTGACCGATCGGACGAACGTGGTCTTCCCGACGCCGAACCCGCCCGCGACGAGGAACTTGAACGCGGTCGGGAAGAGGTCAGAGTTGTTGGAGACCATGGAGCAATGCCTCCAGTTGTCCTAGGTCGGGCAGGTCGTCGGGCAGTCGGGTGGTGACGGCACCCCAGTCGATGAGGTCCGAGAGCAGGACCTTGGTGACCACGGCGGGCTGGTGCAGGTGCGCCGACACCTCGGCGACCGACGTGGCGTACCGGCACAGCTCCAGCATCTTGGCGTGCATGGGCTCGATGCGGTCGGGCGCCATCCTGCCGGTGGACCGGACCATCGACTGCAGCGTCAGGGTCGCGGTCGGCTTGGTCCGGCCGTTGGTGAGGGAGTACGGGCGCAGCAGCGGCCCCGCTTCGCTGTCGACCCAGGGTTTGTCCGGCGAAACCGACATGATCAGCCGCTCACCTCGCCCGACCGCGCGGCGGCGGGCTGGCGCATGGCCGTGGTCAGGTGCGACGGAACGCGCTTGACGAGCTGGGCGATCTCGTAGCCGAGGACGCTGGCGTCGGCGTCCGGATAGGCGATCACGACGAGGACCGCGCCGACGCCGGCGGCGGAGACGAAGAACAGCAGGTCGTCGAACTCCACCACGACCTGGCGGACCCCGTCACCCGCGCCGAAGCGGGCCCCGCCGTTGCGGGCGAGGGAGCACTGTGCGGCGGCCCACGCCGCGAGGGCGTCCGCCTCGTCGGCGTCGAGGCCGTGGTAGTGCCGCTTGAGCCCATCCGTGGAAGCCAGCAGGGCGCAGCGGGTGTGCGGGACCCGACGGAGCAGGTCGGCGAGCAGCCAACCGAGGTCCGACGCCTGGCCAGCGGGCAGGTCATTGGCCATGGGTAACGTCTCCTTGAGATCAATGCGGTGCGGACGAGGCGGGGTCAGGCGCCGTGGTCACCCGGACCGTCGTTGTCGCGGGCGCCGCCTTTGGCGCCATGTCGGTATGCGGCCCACAAGCCGGGGGTCGGTCCACCGCGCGGAGCCTCGGCGGGCTTGGGGCCACCGGCGAGCTGGGGCGCCACGTAGGACTTGGCGCGGTCGCGCTTGGGCAGCGGCGGGCGTTCGGTGTTGCCCGGCGGGTTGGCGATCGCGTCCTCGCCCGCGGCGGCCTCGGGCACGACTCCCGTGTGCCGCCCGTACCACTGCACGGTGCTGGTCCCGTTCGACGACGCGGGGCCGGTCCCGTTCGACGACGCGGCGGGCACCGAGGCATCGAACTGCCGGACCGGTACCCGCTTTGCGGGGGCACGGTGCGCGCCGCCGCGCTCGCCGTTCGGTGCGGCGGGCAGCGCGGGAGCCGGGGCGATGACCGGCTGCGGCTCGGGCGCCTCGGCGGCGCTCG
Organism: Saccharopolyspora shandongensis; assembly: GCF_900106995.1. Taxonomy (GTDB): domain Bacteria; phylum Actinomycetota; class Actinomycetes; order Mycobacteriales; family Pseudonocardiaceae; genus Saccharopolyspora; species Saccharopolyspora shandongensis. The sequence continues at coordinate 46,908 of NZ_FNOK01000041.1, read as the reverse complement.
CGGCGCCCTCGACGACCGCGGGCTGGTGCTGCTCTTCGTCGGTGTCGCCCAGCAGGCCGAGAGGAACCACGACGTGGGCGTCGATTCCGCCGTACATGTTGTTCTCGAGCTCGACGGCGACGTGGTGCCGCTGGGCCAGCTGGGCGACCACGTACAGGCCGATCCGCCCGTCCTTGAGCTGCTCGTCGCGGTCGACGCCGCTGGGATCGGCGAGCAGCGCGTTCAGCTTGCCCCGGTCGGCCCGGCGCATACCCAGCCCGCGGTCCCGGATGTCGATGGCCAGCCCGGCGGTGACCCGCTGGGTGCTGACCGTGACCTGGGTGTCGGGTTCCGAGAAGGCGGTGGCGTTCTCGACGAGCTCGGCGATCAGGTGGATCACGTCGGCCACGGCGTGGCCGTGGAGCGTGCCTTCGACCGGCGGCAGCACCCTGACACGGGCGTAGTGCTCGACCTCGGCGACCGAGGAGCGCAGCACGGTGTACATGGGGACCGGCCGGCTCCACTGCCGCCGCGGCATCGAGCCGCCGAGCACGGCGAGGCTTTCCGCCTGCCGGCGCATGCCGGTCACGAGGTGGTCGACGGCGAACAGGCCCTTGAGCAGATCCGGGTCCTCCACCAGCTGCTCCAGCTCGTCGAGCCGCTGGATCGCCCGGTGTGCGAGGGACTGCACCCGCCGCGCGATGTTGGCGAACACCGCGACGCTGGGCTCGGGGGCGCCGGTGGTGGCGTCGGGAGCCTGCTGCATGCGGACCACGGCGAACTCGGCGGCGGCCTGCGCCTGCCGGATCTCGTGGGAGAGCAGCGCGAAGGGGTGGCTGCCCGGGGCGGGGTCGTCGGCGGGCCACCGCGGCGCGGGCGGCTCGCCCGCGCGAACCTGTTCCACGAGCCGGGGGAACTCGTTCTTGCCCTGCTCGACGGTGGCGCGCAGGGATTCGATCCACCGCTGCGTGTGCTGCGCGGACTCCTCGATCCTCTGCTTGGCGCGCTGGGAGGATTCGGCGATCTCCCGGTCGACGGCGGCCGCCGTGGCGTTGACCCGGTTGAAGGCGATGATCGCGATGGCTGCGCAGCCGACCAGGCCGCCGCCGAGCACCGAGTAGCGGAGCACGTCGGAGGGATTGGTGGCGAGCACGGCAGCGGCGGCGATCCCCAACACTGCCATGGCGGCCAGGTGCACCATGACCAGCCGCAACAATCGACTCCGCAGGTCGTCGTCCGTGCTGCTGAGCCGCGATCCGGGCGCCTGCTCGGAACCTGCGGCCGGCGGGGGTAACTCTGACATCAGCGTCCTTGGTACGGGGAATGTTCGGCGACGGGCACGCGTGCCTGTGGTCGGGGCGTCACCGCTGGGACTACTGGTGCTCACTAGTTGATCAACTTTATCACCGAGGGTGATCCTAGCGACACTAATGAGAGCTGAATAGGCAGGGGGCCGACCTATTGGAATGACGCGGATTACCCGGCGCGACGTGGCCAAACTTCCCGTCCGGATGTGGAATCCGCGACTCCGCTCACTGAGCGCGACGCCCACCGGGAGCGGCCCCGCGCATTGCCCGGGCGCCCGGTCGAGTGGCTGCTGAGCTGCGGAGATCCCGGTCCGGGCGGGCTGCGGCGGCGGATGTCCTCGCAGGTGGCGAGGCTTCGCTGCTCCATTCGGGTATATACGATCCGGCGCTCGGCTCAGCTCCGCGCGGCGGCTGTCGGTGAAACCGGCCCGCCGCGAATTGTCCTTGATCCTTTTCGCGGCGGGCCGGCGGGGTCGATCAATTCATCGGTCCACAGTGGATCGAAGTGGTTCGGCGCTGCCGGCGCGGAACGCCGTGGCGGGCTCGGCGGACCGCGGCCGAGCCCCGCCGAACCGGTCAGCTCGGGGCGGCGCCGGCGGCGATCAGCTCCAGCCGGTTCCGGTAGTCCGCCCACCACTCCGGATCGCCGGAGGCCATCATCGGGACGTCCTCGTGCAGGCCGACGGCGCCGTCGATCAGCTCCCGCACGACGTCCGCGTGCCCGGCGTGCCGGTTCGTCTCCGCGATCATGTGCAGCAGGATCCCGTGCAGCGTCGTCTGCCGGTCCGGCTCGGCGAACCACTCCACATGACCGGCCGCATCCAGCGGCAGCGCCGCGATCGTGCCGTCCGAGTGCTCGCACGCCCGCCGGTACAACCCGACGATGTACTCCCGGGATTCGTCGGCGGTGGCCCACAGGTCCGCGTTGGGCTCGGCGTCCGGCCGGAACCAGGCCACCGGCTCGTCGAAGGGCTCGCCGAAGACGTGGCTCAGGTACAGCAGCTCGACGGTGATCAGGTGCTTGACCAACCCCAGCAGGTTGGTGCCGGTCGGCGTCAGCGGGCGGCGGATGTCGCGCTCGGGAAGCCCGTCCAGCTTCCACAGCAGCGCCGCGCGCGCCTCCCGCAGGTACCGGTGGAGATCGGCTTTCAGATCGGCCTCGGCCATGGTGGATCGCCTCCTGGGCGAGCGGTCGATGTCAGGTCGACACAGGGACTCCCGCGATGCGGCAGAATCGTCGATCGTGAGCGAAGTTTTTTCCGCGCGGACTTCGGATCCGGTGGTGGAGGACGACCTGGCGCAGGCGCGTGGCGGTGACGACGCCGCGTTCACCCGGCTCGTGAAGCCGCTGCGCCGCGAGCTGCACGCGCACTGCTACCGCATGCTCGGCTCCACCTACGACGCCGACGACGCGTTGCAGGACGCGCTCCTGCGGGCGTGGCGCGGCCTCGCACGCTTCGAGGGCCGCAGCTCGCTGCGCTCATGGCTCTACACCGTGGCCACCCGCACCTGCCTGGACGCGATCGAAGCGCGCGGCAAGCGGGCGCTGCCCGTCGACCTCGGCCCGGCCAGCGACCGCGCCGTGACCGGCGATGTTCCGGTGACCGAAGTCGCCTGGCTGGGGCCCTACCCGGACGCGGGCCTCGGCGACGGCCCGGCCGGCCCGGCTTCGCGCTACGAGCAGCGCGAAGCCGTCGAACTCGCCTTCGTCGCGGCGCTGCAACACCTGCCGGGCAACCAGCGGGCGGCGCTGCTGCTCTTCGAGGTGCTCGGATTCTCCGCTGCCGAGATCGCCGCCACCATGAACACCACGACCACGTCGGTGAACTCGGCCCTGGCGCGCGCCCGCAAGGTCGTCGCGGAGCGGGTCCCGGCCCGCACCCAGCAGCAGGCGCTGCGGGAGATCGACGACGCGCGCCTGCACGAGATCGTCGACGGGTTCGCCGCGGCGCTGGAACACGGCGACGCCGACGCGCTGGTCGCGCTGCTGACCGAGGACGTCACGTGGTCCATGCCGCCGATGCGGCACTGGTACCGCGGCATCGAGGCCGTCACCGACTTCGCCGTGCACGTCCCGCTGGTCTGCGGCTCCTGGCGGCATCTCCGGACCACCGCCAACGGCCAGCCCGCGGTGGGCTGCTACCTCTGGGACGACGAGGCCGGCGCGCACCTGGCCTGGTCGGTCAACGTGCTGACGCTGCGCGACGACCGCATCGCCGAGATCACGTCGTTCATCGGCCGCGACCACTTCCCGCCCTTCGACCTGCCCACCGAGCTGCCCTGACAGGATCGTGAGTACTTCCGGCGCAACCCCACCTGTTTGCAGGTGGTTTGATCTTTTTCTTTGAAGCGGCGCAGCCGCTCAGCCCACTCTCGCAACTTGCACCGCCGCGGGTTCTCAGACGGTGCCCACCCCGTCGGGGTTCTTGGCGAGGCCAGTCCCCGATGCCGCGTATTGGTTCATACGTAAGTCGGGGATCCCACAGTGAGAAGGCGTCTGTAATTCCTGCAGGGGGGTCGCGACCCGCACCGCCACGCAAAACGAGTCTGAAAACAGCTTTCGTCAGCTGGTGATGTCCTTGTGGTTGAAGCGCCAGATCGCCAGGGCGCCGAAGACCGCCGCGTACGCCAGGCCGGAGAACGCCCCGTGCGTCATCGCCGTCCAGTCGACGTCGTGGCCCAGCAGGTCCGAGTAGGCCGTCGAGTAGTGCGTCGGAAGGTAGTTCCGCAGGTCTCCCAGCGCCGTGATCTGGTCCAGGATCTCCGACAGGATCGACACCACCACCGCACCGCCGACCGCGCCCAGCGGCGCGTCCGTGCTGACGCTCAGGAACAGGGCCAGCCCGGCGATCCAGGTCAGGTGCACCGCCAGGTAGACCGTGGCCGCCGCGATGCTGACCACCCCGGTCGGGAACGGCACCGCCTCGCCGGTGGTGCTGACCAGGTCGCCGCTGCCGTACCAAAGCAGGCCCACGCCGAGCGCGACCGCCGACAGCAGCACCAACCCGAAACCCGCCAGCAGCGCCGAAACGACAGCCTTCTGCCGGAGCAGCCGGGTGCGGGGGATGGGCGCGGCGAGCAGGTACCGCAGGCTCGACCAGGACGCCTCGCTGGCCACAGTGTCGCCGAAGAACAACGCCACCACCACGACCAGCAGGAAGTTGGTCGAGGCGAACAGCGTGAACACCGCGAAGTTCAGGCCGCTGGCGGTGGCGATGTCGGCCAGCGTGCGGCCGCGCTGCCCGCCGTCGTCGCCGAGCTCGAAGGCCAGCAGCAGGAGGAACGGCAGCACGGCCAGGAAGCCCAGCGCCAGCCGGGTGCGGCGGCGCCGCAGCTGCCGCGCCAGCTCCACCCGCACCGGCAGGGTCCGCTTCGCGCGGTAGCCCTCGACGCTGCCGTCGGCCTGGGTCGGCTGGCGGCGGCCGGACCGGACGACCGCGGTCTCCGCGGTGTCCAGCTGTCCGACCTTGGGTCCTTCGGCGTCCTCGGTCACCGTTGATCCTCCCCGACCAGCTGCAAGAAAGCGTCCTCCAGCCGCCGTCGCGGCCCCACCTGGTGCACTCCGATCCCGGAGGCGACCAGCACGTTCACCGCCACCGCGGTCGAGTGCCCGGCGAGGTTGGCGTGCACCAGGTCGCCGTCGGTCTCCACCGGGCCGAGCCCTTCGATGGTGCACAGCGCCTCGGCGGCCTGTTCCGGCTGGTCGACGCGGAACGTCGCCTCGCCGTTGACCGACACGATGTCGGCCACGCTGCCCGCCGCCACCAGCCGGCCGTCGTGCATGACCACCACGTGCGTGCAGGTCTGCTCGACCTCGGCGAGCAGGTGGCTGGACACCAGGACGGTGCGGCCGGTGGTCGCGTAGCGGCGCAGGATCTCGCGCATCTGGTGGATCTGCGGCGGGTCCAGCCCGTTGGTCGGTTCGTCGAGCACCAGCAGCTCCGGCAGCCCCAACATCGCCTGCGCGATCGCCAGCCGCTGCTTCATGCCCTGGCTGTAGGTGCGGACAGGACGGCGGGCCGCCGTGCCGAGACCGGCGATCTGCAGCACCTCGTCGAAGCGGGCCTGCAGCATCGGCCGCCCGGTCGCCGCCCAGTAGTACCGCAGGTTGTCCAGGCCGGACAGGTGCGGCAGGAAGCCCGGCGTCTCCACCAGCGAACCCACCCGGGACAGCACCGGAGCCCCGCCGACCACCCGGTGGCCGAACACCCGGATCTGCCCGGAACTCGGCTTGAGCAGCCCCAGCAGCATCCGCAGCGTGGTCGTCTTGCCCGCCCCGTTGGGGCCGAGCAGCCCGACGATCTGGCCGCGCTCGACGCGGATGGACAGGTCCTCGACCGCGGCGGGCTTCTCCGGGTACGACTTGGTCAGCCCGGCGATCAGCAGCGGCGTATCGGTCAGCAGCTGGTCGACGTCGTCGGTGCTCTTGCGCCGGATCAGCGAGATCACCCACGCCGCCAGCGCCGCCGCGATAACGACGCCGATGCCGACCAGCGGCGCCACCGGTATCGAGTTGCCGGTCGTGGTCTCGCCGCGCACCGACGGGATCGACACCGAGCCGTCGCCGGCCAGGCCGATGCGGTGCACCGCCGGTTCCCGCGGCACCGCGTAGGCCTGGTCGGTGGTGGCCACCGCCAGCTCCAGCCGGTGACCGGTCTCCAGCGGGTGCACGACGCCCGGCAGCGCCACGTCCATCTCGACCGGCGTGCCGTCCGCCGGCAGGCCGGTCACGTGCAGCGGCGACACGGCGTTGCCGATCAGGCTGCGCTGCTGGTCCGGGCCGACGTCGTAGAGCTTGGTGAACAGCACCGCGTCCCCGGTCGCGGGCTGGCCGGGCACCGACGCCACCGAAAGCCGGGTCTGCGCCGTGCCGGAGATCAGCAGCTGGCTGTCCAGCGGATCGGTGCGGAACACCGCCACCTGGCCGGGCAGGTCGCGCGCCAGCGAGCGGCCGAGGCTGCCCGCGGCGTCGAGCACCTCGCCGGCGCCGGGCAGCGAGCTGGTCGCGGCCGGGCTGCCGCCCGGCGGGTTGACCACCTGCGTGACCGCGCCGTGCAGCTGCAGTGCGAAACGCGGCGTGCGTTCGGCTTGCACGCCCGGGTAGGCGGGGGCCGACACGGTGCGCACCGGGATCTCGCCGTTGCGCTGCGGCCGCCCGGCGATGTCGTACTCGAAGGCGGTGCCGGGATCGGGCACCGGCGGCACCCCGCCGAGGTGGAAGGCGAACCAGTCCGCGATGCGTCCCCGCAGCGCCGCGTCCGGTGAGGCGCCGTCGTGGCCGCCGGCGAACCAGATGGTCTTGACCTTGCCCCCGGCGGCGGAGATCTGGCGGGCGTTGGCGTCGGCCTGGTCGAGGCCGAACAGGGTGTCCCGCTCGCCCTGCACCAGCAGCGTCGGCACCTTGATGCGGGCGGTGACGGACTTGGGGGAGACGCGGTCGAGCAGCTCCAGCGTCGCCTGCCCGGCGCGGCCGGTCTGCGCCACCTCGGTGTAGGCCGCGCACACCTGCTCGGTGAAGCTCCCGCAGGTCAGCGGCTGCCCGGTCGGCGTGGCCGAGGCGCCGTCGGACGGCGGGGCCTGCGGCGGGTCCTCGGCGCGGCGTTCCGGCGAGCTCCCCGCCGAGAACAGCAGGCCCGCCCACGCCTGCTTGAACACGCCCTGGGCGGTCGCGGCGCTGCGGGCCGGGGTGCTGCCGTCGATCTGGTCCCGCGAGGCGGAGTTGGGCAGCAATGCCTGGCCGAGGTCGTTGTAGGTCATCACCGGCGCGATCGCGTCGACCCGCCGGTCGGTGCCGGCCAGCAGCAGGCTCAGCGCGCCGCCGTAGGAGCCGCCGGTGACGCCGACCCTCGGATCGCCCTCGCCGTCGCGCAGCACCTCCGGCTGGCGGGCCAGCCAGTCCAGCAGCTGGCGGGCGTCGGTCACCTCGTAGTCGGGGTAGTTCAGCGCGATTTTCCCTGTGCTGCGGCCGAAACCGCGGGAGGAATAGGTGAGCACGGTGAACCCGCGCTGCGCCAGCTCCTGCGCCTGCGCCGCGGTGTCGTCCTTGCTGCCGCCGAAGCCGTGCGCGAGCAGGATCGCCGGCGCCGGGGTGTCCGCCGGGGCGAACAGCGTGACGTCGATCTGCACCCGCTCGTTCGCGCCGGGGCCGTCGAGCACGTCCAGCAGTGCCTCCCGGGGCGCTTCCGGCGCGGCGGCCGGTTTCTCATCGCCGGACCACAGGAAAGCACCGAACACCACGAGAGCAACGCAGGTAAGGGCTATCAGCGCGAGGCCCTTGCGGCGACGGGGGGAGGCGGACACGCATTCGACATTAGGTGAAGACGACGGCACCAGATTCGTTCCAGACGGGGGCGAAGGCAAGACGCTATGAACCAGAGACCAAACAGCAACCGGACACGTCGTCGTGCCGGCCGCAGAGGTCGCCTCCGCATCCCCGCGTGCGGTCCCGGTGGGACCGGGCGGTGGTGATCATAGCGATGATCGGGTGAGACGCAATGATCTCGGTGCGGCCGTCGGTGTGATGCCCGGTTTGCTCCCGTTGCCGCCTTGGACGGTCGCCCGTACGGTTCGCCACGTGATGTTCGTTGCTTGTGCGGCCCCGGGGTGGTGTGCGGACCCACGCATAAGTGACAATCTTGGCAAGTGGAGGGGAGTATTCCTTCGCGGCGGTGTCGTCATCACGGAACTTGCTCTGACAAGCCCGGTGCCGTCGACCGGCCGAAGGCCGGTGGAAGAGACCTCCGGTCCCTGGCGCATGCCCTGAACCGGAGGTGATGAATGGGTGCCGTGACGTTGCTGGCCCAACAGGCACAGCCCGCAGTCGATCGACTGGACGTTCCCTGGTGGATCTGGGCGGCCACGCTCGGCGGCCTCGCCCTGCTGCTCCTGCTCGACCTCGTGATCGTGGACCGCAAGCCGCACGAGGTCACCACCGGTGAAGCGGCCAAGTGGGTCGTGTTCTACGTCGGTTGCGCGATCCTGTTCGGGATCGGCGTCTGGGTGTTCGGGGACTCCCACTTCGCGATCGAATACTTCACCGGTTACATCACCGAGTACTCGCTGAGCGTGGACAACCTGTTCATCTTCATGGTGATCATGTCCAGTTTCGCGGTGCCGTCCATCCACCAGCACCGGGTGCTGCTGATCGGCATCCTGCTGGCGCTGGTGATGCGCGGCATCTTCATCGCGGTCGGCGCTGCGCTGATCGCCAAGTTCGTCTGGGTCTTCTTCATCTTCGGCGCGTTCCTGATCTGGACCGCGGTCAGCATGGTCCGCAAGAAGGACGAGGACGAGGAGTACAAGGAAAACGCGGTCGTCCGCTGGGTCCGCAAGCTGTTCCCGGTGACCGACGACTACCACGGCGCCAAGTCGACCGTGAAGATCGACGGCAAGCGCCTCCTGACGCCGATGTTCGTGGTGATCGTCGCGATCGGCAGCGCCGACCTGCTGTTCGCGGTGGACTCGATCCCGGCGATCTTCGGCATCACCCAGGACCCGTTCCTGGTCTTCGCCGCCAACGCTTTCGCCCTGATGGGGCTGCGGCAGCTGTACTTCCTGCTCGGCGGCCTGGTGGACAAGCTGATCTACCTGTCGGTGGGCCTGGCGGTGATCCTCGGGTTCATCGGCATCAAGCTGATCCTGCACGCGTTCCACGAGTACCACCTGGTGCCGGAGTGGCTGGAGATCACCAACTGGATGTCGCTGGCCTTCATCATCGTGGTCCTGGGCATCACCACCTGGGCCAGCCTGGCGAAGTCGAAGAAGGACACCGAGTCGCAGCAACAGGAACCGGCCGAAAACGCCTGACCTGAAACACGAGTGCCCGGAGTTCCACATGAGAACTCCGGGCACTTGGTTTGTTTCCAGGCTCGTTTTGCGTGGCGGTGCGGGTGGCGGCCCCCTGCGGGAGTTGCTGCGGTCTTCTCGCTGTGGGATCCCCGACATCATGAATGACCAATTCACCACGTCGGGGCTGTCCTCGCTGGGAGAACCCCGGAGGGGTGGGCGCCGTGAACCCGCGGCGGTGCAAGTTGCGAGGGTGGGCTAAGCGGCTGCGCCGCTTCAAAGACAACAACCCGCCCTACCGCACCGCAGGTCACCACATTCAAAACAGCCGCTATGGCAACAAAACGCACATGGGTCAGTCGAGCAGGGTGTAGCTCAGTTCTTTGCAGACTCGTCCCAGTGGGACGTCCAGTCCCGGGTGGCTCAGGGGCAACAGGACGTCCGGGGAATCCGGGAGCGCCGTTGCCGCCGGCGGGTCCCACAGGCACAGCGACGGGTTCCCCGCGTCCATCGAGGACCGGTACCAGAGGCCGTCGAGTTCCGGGTAGGCCGCGCGGATGCCGCGGGCCCACGCCTGGGTGCGGAGTTTGGGGCCGCTGCTGATCGCCTGCGAGGCCCCGGCCCGGGTGGGCCACAGGCCGGTCAGGTCCAGCAGCCGGAGCGTCCGACGTGGACGGAACAGCACCAGGTGCGGGCTGCGCGTCCGGCGATCCACTGTGGAGGTCGCCTGGTAGACCTCGGCGATGCAGGTCTGCACCGACAGCGAGAAGTACAGCACGCCGTGCTCCCGGGTGACCGTCGGGCCGCCCTGGGTGTTGGGCAGGTGCGGGTCGAACCGGGCGTGCGGCAGCGGGCCGGCGTAGCGGAAGCTGTTCCACTGCTGCGGGTGGTTGCCCCCGGAGGTGAACACGCGCACGAGGCGAGTGCCCGCGGGGACCGCGATCACGTCTTCGGTCCGCCGGAGCATCGCCTGCAGCGCAGCGGGCGCAGGCGGCTGTGGTAGCCGTGCCATGGAGGTCCTGGGTTGGGGTCTCGAAGGTTGGGGAGTGCGCTCAGGCCGGGGTGCCGATGGTGGCGGCGAGCTCGGCGACCCGCTGCGGATCGCCGCCGGCCAGCAGCCACTCGCGCGGGCTCGCCGGCCGGTCCCCGATTTCGAGGTCCTCCTGCGGCGTGGTCATGAAGTTGGCCAGCACGAGCGCCGGCTGGTCGGCGGGCATCAGCGCGAGCACGGCGTCCAGGCCGGGCAGCACGTCGGTGTCGCTGAACTGCCACGCGGGCAGCCGCCATCCGCCGCGGTCCTTCCACCCGATCAGCCGTCGTTCGCTGATGCGGTGGCGGATCCGGCTGCTGTCCACTCCCACGCGGTCCGCGGCCTGGTTGACCGAGAGCGCGGTGTCGCGCAGCACCGCCTGCTCGGCGACGGTCCGCGCCCGGGCGTCGACTTCGGAGTCGCTCAGCGGCGTCAGGTCCAGGCCTGCTTCGGTGAGCGCACGTCGCTCCGTCTCGGTGAAGTGCGCGCCCGGGTCCACCTGCGGCGAGGTGAGCTTCTTCGCGGCGTCCTCGACCAGGGTCAGGAATTCGTTGGCGGTGACCTTTAAACCGGCTCGTGCCAACACGGTCTCCAGCGCGGCTGACATGACTCCAGGGTAGCGCGGGATTCGGGAAATGTGTGCGCGAACGTGCGCCCGGTGCCAAATATCACTTGTCGTAGCAGGTGGATTGCGCAACGTGACGATCTGCTGACTCCGGTCGGGGTGTTCTTTGGCGTGATCGTGGATCTGAAGACCCCGACCGGAGTCGGACTCGGCTACGGCAGGCTGTCCAAATGGGTCCGAACCGGATCGGAGAAAGCGTTGCCGCTGCTGGCGTCCCAGTTGATCGACCAGGTCATCACGCCGCCGATCTCGGGGCGCGGCTGGTCCGGGGTGTACTGGCCGCAGTCGGTGCCGGCGGCCAGGCAGCTCAGCGCGTTGTTGACGATCGATGGATCGACGTACCCGCTACCGGCCGCCGAGGCGGTCGCCGGTAGGCCCAGTGAAACCTGGTCCGGGCGCAGCGTCTGCAGCAGGGTGCACGCCTGTGCGGTGATGAAGTCGACCGAGCCCTGGCTGTAGACCTGGCCGTCGCAGCCGTTCATCGAGCCCGAGTTGTAGTACTGGGTGTGCACGACGGTGAGGATGTCCTTGACGTTCTCGATGAGCTGCAGGTAGGAGCCGCCGGGCTGCACGTCGAGGGTCTGCGGCGCCATGGTGAGCACGAATCCGTCGCCGACGCGTTCGCGCAGCTGGCGGATCGCGCTGGTCGTGTTGGCGACGTTGAGGCCGTGCTCCAAGTCAATATCTAACCCATTGATTCCGTAATCGGTTAAAATTTTTCCAACAGAGTCGACGAAATTTGCGACGTTCGCTTCGCTACCCAGATCGACGTTTCCCCTTTCGCCGCCGATGGACAGCGCGAACGACTTGCCCTCGGCCTTCTTCGCGGCGATGTCAGCTTTGAGTTGCTCGTCCGTGTAGCCGCCGAGTGCGCTGGACAGCTCAGGGTCGACATTGAAGGTGACCGCACCGGGTTTGGCCGGATCGGCGTTGCCGAAGGCCAGTGCGATGACGTCGTAGTTCGCCGAGATGTCGCTGATCTTCAGCGGCTTGGCGCCGTTGACGAAGTTCTGCCAGTACCCGGTGAGGTGGTGGTTGGGCACTGCCTCCGGGGTGGCGGCGGAGCCGGCCGGTGCGAACGCGAGTGCGGTGGCGAGGGCGGCCGCGGCGAGCGCGGCCAGTCGTCTGGTCATGCGGGCCTCCGTGGGGTGAGAGCCGGATGATGTCCTCGAAAAATGGACTGGACCAGTTGTCCGGTCAAGGTTTTGGCGAGGTTGCGACGCGGGAGTTGCGCCGGTCGGAGCACGGCATGCCGCCGAGGGTTGACGAGACGGGGCGCGGGCCGTTGACTGGACGTACCGACTGGTCGGTCTCAACGTGGAGGTGGCGTGTTGGGCAGCGCGTACGACGAACGGCCTTGGCTGGCGCTCTACAACGGCGATGTGCCCGCAGCGTTCGAGCCGCGGATGGGCACCCTGCTCGAACTGTTCGCCGCGGCCCGCCGGGACCATCCGGATCGCGTGGCCATCACCTACTTCGACGGCAGGCTCAGCTACCGGGAACTCGACGAGCTCAGCGACGGCCTGGCGTGCCACCTCGTCGAACAGGGCGTCGGCCCGGGCGACCGGGTGGCGCTGTACCTGCAGAACGTGCCGCAGTTCGCGATCGCGCTGCTGGCCGGCTGGAAGGCCGGCGCGATCGTGGTGCCGCTCAACCCGATGTACCGGAGCCGCGAGCTGACCAAGATCCTCGCCGACGCGCGGCCGGCCGCGGTCGTCTCCTCCGAGCAGGGCTGGCACGACGTCCTCGGCGAGCTCGCCGGCCCCGCCGGGGTGCGGGTCGCGATCACCACCAGCGAGCTCGACCTGCAGACCCGCCACGACCCGCGGCTGTTCGCCGAGCTCGAACGCCGCCCGGCCGCCGGCTGCGCGGACCTGCTGGCGGTCGCGCGGGCGCACGCCGGCCGGCGGCCGCCGGAGGTCGAGCTGTCGAGCTCGGACGTCGCGCTGCTCGTCTACACCTCGGGGACCAGCGGCGTGCCCAAGGGCGCCACCAACACGCACGGCAACGTCGTGTTCAACGCCGAAGGCATGCGGATCCGCGTCGAGAAGCTCGGCGGCAACGGGATCTTCGGGCTCGCGCCGCTGTTCCACATCACCGGCCTGGTCTGCGAGCTCGGCGCCGCGCTGGCGCTGGGCAGGCAGCTCGACCTGGTGTACCGCTTCGAGCCCGGCGTGGTGCTCGACGCGCTGGCCGAGCACCGGCCCTGCTACATGGTCGGCCCGTCCACCGCGTACATGGCCCTGATGAACCACCCGGACGTGACCGCCGACCACTTCTCCTCGCTGGAGCTGGTGTATTCCGGCGGCGCGCCGCTGCCGTCGGCGGTCGTCGAGGACTTCCGCGCGCGGTACGGCCACTACATCCGCAACGGCTACGGCCTGACCGAGACGACCGCGACGGCGACGTCGGTGCCCGCGCACCTGGAGGCGCCGGTCGACGAGGAGTCGGGCACGCTCAGCGTCGGCGTGCCCACCTACAACACCGTGCTGCGCATCGTCGACGACGCCGGGCAGGACCTGCCGGTCGGCGAGGTCGGCGAGATCGTCGTCGACGGGCCCATGGTGGTGCCGTCCTACTGGAACAAGCCCGAGGAGACCGCGGCGGGCATCCGCGGCGGCCGGTTGCACACCGGCGACGTCGGGTTCATGGACGCGCAGGGCTGGTTCTACGTCGTGGACCGCAAGAAGGACATGATCAACGCCTCCGGCTTCAAGGTCTGGCCGCGCGAGGTGGAGGACGTCCTCTACGGACACCCCGCGGTGCGGGAGGTCGCCGTCGTCGGCGTGCCGGACTCCTACCGGGGCGAGACGGTCAAGGCCTACGTCAGCCTGAGCGCGGGCGCGTCGGCCACCGCCGAGGAGCTCGTGGCCCACTGCAAGCGGCAGCTCGCCGCGTACAAGTACCCGCGCAGCATCGAGATCCTCGACGAGCTGCCCAAGACCGCGACCGGCAAGATCCTGCGCCGCGAACTGCGGGACACCGCCCGAGCCGCTGCGCGGTGACGGGCCGTTCGACACCGGAAGTGCCTGGAGAGGAAGGAAATTCATGAGCAAGCGTTTCGACGGCCGGGTGGCGATCGTGACCGGCGCCAGCCGCGGCATCGGCCTGGCCATCGCCGAGCGCCTGGTGTCCGAGGGCGCGAAGGTCACCCTGACCGCCCGCAAGCCCGAGCCGCTGGCGGAGGCGGTGCAGGGCCTCGGCGGAGCCGAGAACGCGCTCGGCATCGCGGGCAAGGCCGACGACGCGGAGCACCAGGCGGAAGCGGTCGCCAAGACCGTGGAGACCTTCGGCCGGGTGGACATGCTGGTCAACAACACCGGCATCAACCCCGCCTACGGCCCGCTGGTCGAGCTGGAGCACGGCATCGCGCGCAAGACCTTCGAGGTCAACGTGCTCGCGGCGCTGGCGTGGACCCAGCAGGTGTACAAGGCGTGGATGAAGGAGCACGGCGGCTCGGTGCTCAACGTGTCCTCGGTGGCCGGTCTGCGGCCCGCGCCGGGCATCGGCTTCTACGGCGCCACCAAGGCGATGCTGGCGTACATCACCAAGGACCTCGCGGTGGAACTCGGCCCGGACGTCCGGGTCAACGGCGTCGCCCCGGCAGTGGTGAAGACGAAGTTCGCCACCGCGCTGTACGAGGACAAGGAGGACGAGGTCGCGGCGGGTTATCCCTTGAAGCGACTGGGAATTCCGGCCGACGTCAGCGGTGCGGCGGCGTTCCTGCTCTCCGACGAGGCATCCTGGATCACGGGGCAGGTCCTGGTGCTCGACGGCGGTGTGACCCTGAGGGGCGGTGTGTGAGCTCGTGGCGATTTCGCGCGAAATCGCCGTTGGCGGAAGCGGAACCAGACTTGGGAAGGGCGGTGTGCGAGTTGCAGCTCGCTGATGCGGTCGTGGTGATCACCGGTGCCGGCAACGGCATCGGCGCGGCGATGGCCCGGAAGTTCGCGGCATCCGGGGCGAAGGTCGTGCTGGGCGATGTGGACGCCGACGCGGTGCGGCAGGTGGCCGCCGAGGTCGGCGGGACGGCGGTGCCCGGCGACGCGGCGGGCGAGGACGGCGTGCGCGCGCTGGTCGACACCGCGCTCGGCGAGCACGGCCGGATCGACCTGTTCTGCGCCAACGCCGGGATCTCCCGCGGCGGCGGGCCGGAGGCCGACGAGGCCGCCTGGGCGCAGTCCTGGGAGGTCAACGTCATGGCGCACGTCCGCGCCGCCCGCGCGGTGCTGCCGCATTGGCTGGAGCAGGGCCGGGGGCACTTCCTGGCGACCGTGTCGGCCGCCGGGCTGCTGACGATGCTGAAGGCGGCGCCGTATTCGGTGACCAAGCACGCCGCGCTCGGCTTCGCCGAATGGCTGGCGATCAGCTACGCCGACCAGGGCATCACGGTGCAGGCCCTGTGCCCGCAGGGCGTGCGCACCAACATGCTCGGCAGCAGCAGCAACGCCGGTGAGGTGATCCTCGCGAAGGGCGCGCTCGAACCGGAGGAGGTCGCCGACGTGGTCGCCGACTCGCTGGGCAGCGGTGAGTTCCTGATCCTGCCGCACCCGGAGGTCGCCGATTACTACGCGCTGCGGGCCGCCGAGCCGCAGCGTTGGCAAGCGGGCATGCGGAAGCTCCAGCGCAAGGTGCAGTAGGCCGGAGGTGTCGCCGCCGGTTCGCGCCGGCGGGTCGATACGCTGGGTTCGGATCGACAGGGGAGGTTGACATGGCGCGGTCGGCGAACGGTCGCACTACTGCCGGACCGGCGGTGGGCGCCGAACCGGTTCCGCAGCGGTTGCTGGCCGTGGCCACGCGGTTGTTCGCCGAGCAGGGCTTCGAAATGACCTCGGTGCAGCAGATCGTCGACGCGGCCGGGGTCACCAAGGGGGCGATGTACCACTACTTCGGCTCCAAGGACGACCTGCTCTACGAGATCTACGCGCGGGTCCTGCGGGTCCAGCAGGCGCGGATGGAGAGCGCGGCGGACAGCGGGGCGCCGGTGCAGGAGCGGCTGCACGCGGTCGCCGCGGACGTCGTCGCCACGACGGCGGCGAACCTCGACGACACGGTGATCTTCTTCCGCTCGATGCACCTGCTGCACCCGGACAAGCAGGCCGAGGTCCGGGCGCAGCGGCGGCGCTACCACGAGCGGGTGCGGGCGTTGATCGAGGAGGGCCAGCGCTCCGGGGTGTTCCGCGAGGACAAGGCCGCCGATCTGGTGGTCGACTTCTTCTTCGGCGCGGTGCACCACCTCGGCACCTGGTTCCGCAAGGACGGCAAGCTCACCGGCGAGGAGGTCGGCGAGCAGTTCGCCGATCTGCTCATCGCGTCCCTGCGCCCGTAGCCGCTACCGGCACTCCTGCAATTCCCGGTCGCTGCCGGGGAGTTCGCCGCGCAGCGCGTTTTCGATGCGGTCGACGTCTCCGCGCTCGCAGGGCGGCAGTGGCGCGCCGGCGGATTCCCGCAGGAGTTTCGGCGTTCTCGGCCGACAGCGCGAATCCGGGCGAGGCGGCCGATGCTCGCGCGGCGAACAGCCGCACCGCCCCGGAGCGCAGCAATTCCGCCGACGGCGCGCCTGGCGTCGGCACGTCCAGCGGCGGCACCTCCCGCAGGTGCTCGCTCGAGACGTCGAGTGGCTCCCGGCTCGTCGCCAGCACGCGCACGTCCGACGCCGGCAGCACCAGCGGCACGAACGCGGCGACCGGCTCGACGACGTGCTCGCAGTTGTCCAGCACGAGAAGCAGCCGCCTGCCGCGCAGCGCCTCGGCGAGCCGTTCGACCGATGACTGCGGCCGGGCGCCGTCGCGGATGCCGAGCGCGGCGGCGACCACGTCGGCCAGTCCGTCCACTGTGGTTTCCCGTGGCAGGCCGGCGAGTTCGACGAGGCACGCCTCGTCCTCGGCGCGGGCCACTTCGAGCGCGAGCCTGGTCTTGCCTACTCCGCCCGGTCCCGTCAGCGTCACCAGGCGATGCGTGCCGAGCAGCGCGCGGACGTCGGCGACGGCGTCGTCGCGGCCGACGAGCTCGGTTTGCGGTGCGGGCAACGGAGTTTGCGTCGGCGGGGCCTGCCGCTGCACCGGTGCGGGCGGCCCGGCGCTCAGCATTTCCTCTTGCAGCGCCGTGAGTTCCGCGCCCGGTTCGAGCCCGAGCTCGTCGCGGAGCAGCCGGCGCAACTTGCGGTAGCTGTCGAGGGCTTCGGTCGTCCGGCCCGAGCCGTGCAGGGCGCGCAGGTGCGCGGCGCGGAGGCGTTCGCGCAGCGGATGCTGCTCGATGAGCTCGCCCAGCTCACCGGCCAGCACCGCGTGGTCGCCCAGCTGCAGCCGTGCCCCGGCGTAGTCCTCCCAGGCCACCAGGCGCTGCTCCTCCAGAGCGGCGGCCGCAGTGCTGGCGAAGGACTCGTCGGCGAACCCGGCGAACGCCTCGCCGCGCCACAGGCCGAGCGCCTCGGCGAGCAGCGCCGCCAGGCCACCCCCGCTGCGCCGCAACGGCACCGTCGAGGAAGTCGCCGCCGCGGCGCTCTTCCTGGCCGAGAGCGCGACGTTCACCACGAACGTCGAGCTGGCGGTCGACGGCGGCTTCGCGCAGGGACTGGGGGGTCACTGACGTGGCCGAGGTGCTGGACAGCCCCGACCCCTCGGTCGCCGAGCACGTGCGCCGCTACCTCGCGACCAACGGCGAGAGCGGCTTCCGCGAGGGCGGCGCGACCAACCTGGTGCTCACCTACCGCGGCCGCAAGACCGGGAAGCTGTACCGGACAGGCCTGTTCTTCGGCGAGGACGACGGTAGGTACGTGCTCGTGGCGTCGGGTTCGGCGATCACGCACACGCACCCGAAGTGGTACCTGAACCTGGCCGCGAACCCCGAGGCCGAGGTCCAGATCCGCGGCGAGCGCTTCGCAGTGCGGGCCCGCACCGCGGAAGGTGCGGAACGCGAGCGGCTGTGGCAGCTGATGGTCGACATGGCGCCGGTGTACCGGACGTACGAGGCGCGCACGCGGCGCATCATTCCCGTGGTGGTGCTGGAGCGCATCCAAGACTCCGCGTAGTGGAGCGCTTCCGGGTGCTGCAGAATCCGGAAGCGCTCGCGGCCCGCCGGTTTCGGTCGTGTTGCGCGGTTCGATCGATCTGTCGCCGGGGGTTGCGCGGGCGGGAACGGAACGGTTCGCTGCTGCTTGGCTTTCCCCTCCGGCCGCAGGAGCCAACATGAGCAGTGAAACCCGCGCCGCCCGGCCACCGAGGCTCGACCGCGTGCTGAACCTGGTGGAACGGGTCGGCAACAAGCTCCCCGAACCGTTCATCCTCTTCGGCCTGCTGTTCCTGGCCGTGGCGGTGGTGTCCACGGTGGTCGCCGCCTTCGGCGTCACCGTGCAGATCCCCGGCGCCGACGGGGTGACGCGGATCCGCGGCGCGTTCAGCGGCGAGGGCCTGGAGTTCCTGTTCACCAAGATGGCGGAGAACTTCATCGGCTTCCCGCCGCTGGAAACCGTGGTCACGATCATGCTGGCGGTCGGGCTCGCGGAGCGGACCGGGCTGCTCACCGCGATGATCCGGGCCGCCTTCGGCGGGGCACCGCGCTGGGTGCTGCCGTACGCGGTGGGACTGGTCGGGATCTCGTCCAGCGT
This sequence comes from Saccharopolyspora shandongensis, assembly GCF_900106995.1. Taxonomy (GTDB): domain Bacteria; phylum Actinomycetota; class Actinomycetes; order Mycobacteriales; family Pseudonocardiaceae; genus Saccharopolyspora; species Saccharopolyspora shandongensis. The sequence continues at coordinate 28,576 of NZ_FNOK01000041.1, read as the reverse complement.
GATGGCGGACTCATCGATGATCATCATCCCGCCGCTGGCGGCGCTGGTGTTCAAGGCGGCGGGCAGGCACCCGGTCGCCGGGCTGCTCGGCGGCTTCGCCGCCACCGGCGCCGGGTACTCCACCGCGCCGGTGGTCACCAGCCTGGACGCGCTGTTCGCCGGGATCAGCAACAAGGTCGCCGAAACCCTGCCGCACGCAGGCACCGCGGTCACGCCGGTGTCGAACTACTACTTCAACGTGGTGTCCTCGATCCTGCTCGGACTGCTGGCCGGGGTGCTGATCGACAAGGTCATCGAGCCGCGGCTGGCGCGCACCGGCGTGTCCCGCGAGGAGTCCGAAGTGGCCGATCAGCCGGTGCTCTCGGTGGCGCTGGAGCCCGCCGAGCGGCGCGGGCTGATCTGGGCGGGCGTGGCGTTCCTGATCGCGTCCGGGCTGGTGCTGCTGCTGGTGCTGTGGCCGGATTCGCCGCTGCGCAACGAAACCGGCGGATTCCTGCCGAAGTCGCCGCTGCTGGACTCGGTGACCACGCTGATCTTCTTCGGCTTCGCGGTGCCCGCCATCGTCTACGGCGCGATCGTCGGGGCGATCGGCCGCGCGGCCGACGTGCCGAAGCTGATGGCCGCCGCCCTGCGGGATCTCACCGGATTCCTGGTGCTGGCGTTCATGCTGGGCCAGTTCATCGCGCTGTTCAACTGGACGAACCTCGGTGCGTGGGTGGCGGTTTCGGGCGCGGACCTGCTGCGCGCGCTCGGCCTGGACGGCTACCCGGCGTTCCTCGGGTTCATGGTGCTGGCGTCGATGCTGAACCTGTTCATCATCTCGGGTTCGAGCCTGTGGACGCTGATGGCGGCGGTGTTCGTGCCGATGTTCGTGCTGCTCGGCTTCGAGCCGGGCTTCGCCCAGGCGGCGTTCCGGGTCGGCGACTCGGCGACGCAGATCATGACGCCGCTGAACCCGTACATGATCATCATCCTGGGCTACCTGCGCCGCTACGAGCCGAACGCGGGGATGGGCACCCTGGTCGCCAGGATGGTTCCGTTCGTGGTCCCGTTCTGGCTGGTGTGGGCCCTGATCCTGACGGTCTTCTACTTCGCCGACCTGCCCCTGGGTCCCGGCATGGGCATCCACATCGCACCGTGACGCGAGAAGGGCATCCCCGAACGATCCGGAGATGCCCTTCGGCGGGGAGGATCGGTCAGAAGACCACCCGGGTGAGGCCCTCCGCCACGCAGGCCGGTTTCGCGCCGCCCTCGATCTCGATGGTGGACTTGACCGTCAGCTGGAGGCCGCCGGCCACCTCGGTCACGTCCGCGAGCTCCGTGGTGGAGCGGACCCGCGAGCCGACCAGGACCGGGCTGGGGAAGCGGACCTTGTTCAGGCCGTAGTTGATCCCCATCTTGGCGCCCTCGAACTTGTAGGTCTGGGAGTTCAGCTTCGGCAGCAGGCTCAGGGTGAGGAACCCGTGCGCGATCGGGCCGCCGAACGGACCCTGCTCGGCGCGCTCGACGTCGATGTGGATCCACTGGTGGTCCAGGGTGGCATCGGCGAACAGGTTCACCTGCTCCTGGGTGACGGTGAGCCATTCGCTGGTGCCGAGCCGCTCGCCCTTGGCCGCGACGATCTCTTCCTTGCTGCTGAATACCCGCAACGCACAACCTCCTTGAGCGACAACGAAAATCTGGGCGCCAGACCGTTGATCCCGGTTATCTGTCTGTTGTTGTGAAGCGCCGTAGGCGCTTGGCCCACCCTCGCAACTCGCACCGCTGCGGGTTCTCAGCGAGGACAGCCCCGATGCCGCGTATTGGTCGCAAGTCGGGGCTCCCACGGTCGAGGCGGCCTCTGAGGTTCCGCTACCGGCACCGCTATGCAAGATGAGTACGGAGACGGTCCTTACGGCGTGGGCAGGTCGGCGAGTTCTCCGATGCGCTGCCGGTGCGCCTCGGCGATGCCGAAGGTGAGCTGGGAGCTCTTGGCCCGGCCCAGGTAGAGGTGCGCCGAGTGCTCCCAGGTCATCCCGATGCCGCCGTGCAGCTGCAGGTGCTCTTCCGCGGCCTTCACGACCAGTTCGGAGCAGTAGGCCTGGGCGATGGCGACCTCGAGTTCCGCCGCGTCGTCGCCGCGCGCCAAGGCGTCGGCGGCGTTGCGGGCCACGGCCCGCCCGGAGCTCACCGTCGCCCACAGGTCCGCCAGCCGGTGCTTGACCGCCTGGAACGAGCCGATCTGGCGGCCGAACTGGTAGCGGGTCTTGGCGTACTCCACGGTGGCGTCCAGGCATTGCTGGGCCAGCCCGACCTGCTCGGCGGCCAGCAGCCCGGCCGCGGTCACCAGCGCCTGCCGGAGGATCCGCTCGGCGTCGGCACCGGCCGCGATCCGCTCGCCGACCGCCCCGTCGAGGGCGAGCGTGCCGAACCGACGGGTGAGGTCCAGCGACGTCGTGGGCGTCCGCGACACCCCGGACACCGAGGTGTCCACCAGGTACAGCGCCGCGCCGTCCGCGTCGGCGGCGGGCACGACCACGTAGTCGGCGACCTCCAGGTCCACCACCGCCGACACCGAGCCGGTCAGCGCGGCGCCGTCGGCCTTCACCGACTGCGGGAACGCGCCGTAGGGCACGGTGGTCAGCCCGACGGCGACGGTGCCGAGCTGCGAGCCGTCGATGAACTGCGGCAGGATCTCCCGCACCCGAGGCTCGTCCGCGCAGGCCACCAGGGTCGCGGTGGTCAGCAGGTTGCTCAGGAACGGCACCGGCGCGACGGACCGGCCGATCTCCTCGGCCACCACCGACAGCTCCCGGGCGCTGGCCCCGGCGCCGCCGAGGTCCTCGGGCACCAGCAGCGCGGCGAGCCCGAGCTCGCCGGCGAGGGTCCGCCACAGCGCGAGGTCGTAGGGCTCGTCGGTCTCGCAGCGGGCCAGCACCGCGGTCCAGTCGCACCGGTCCCGCAGCAGGCGGCGGACGTTCGAGCGCAGGTCCTCTTCGACTTCGCTGTAGAGCAGGTCCGGGGCGCTCATCGCGGCAGCTCCTTCCACGGCCGGTCCTTGTCGGTGCGGATCTCCGGCGGCAGGCCCAGCACGCGCTCGGCGATGATGTTGCGCAGGATCTCGGTGGTGCCGCCCTCGATCGAGTTGCCCTTCGCCCGCAGGTACCGGAAACCGGGGCCGCGCTTGACGAAGTCGGTGTACTCGGGTTGGCGGAACGTCCAGTCGTCGTAGGCCAGGCCCGGTTCGCCGAGGAACTCCAGCTCGAACCCGGTGATCGCCTGGTTCTGCTCGGAGTAGGCGACCTTGACGGCGGAGCCCTCGGGGCCGGGTTCGCCGACGGCGAGCTGCTGGCGCAGCCGGATGCTGGTCAGCCGGGTCGCCTCGGTCTCGACCCACAGCCGCAGCAGCCGGTCGTGCAGGCCGTGCGTGCGCTTCTCGGGGTGCTCGCGCCAGGCCTGCGCGGCGAGGCCGATCATGCCGCCTTCCCGCGCGGGCGCGCGCCCGCCGATGGCGACCCGCTCGTTCATCAGGGTGCCCAGCGCGACCTGCCAGCCCTGGCCGACCTCGCCGAGGCGCTGCGCGTCCGGGATCCGCACCCCGGTCAGGAACACCTCGTTGAACTCGGCTTCGCCGGTGATCTGCCGCAGCGGCCGCACTTCCACGCCCGGTGCGGTCATGTCGCAGATGAAGTAGCTCAGGCCCTTGTGCTTGGGCTGGTCCGGGTCGGAGCGGGCGACCAGGATCGCCCAGCGGGCCTGGTGCGCCAGCGACGTCCAGACCTTCTGCCCGTCCACCACCCACTCGTCACCATCGCGGACCGCCCGGGTGGACAGCGCGGCGAGGTCCGAGCCCGCGCCCGGCTCGCTGAACAGCTGGCACCAGATCTCCTCGCCGGTCCACAGGGGACGGAGGTAGCGGCGGCGCTGCTCGTCGTTGCCGAAGCGCAGGATCGTCGGGGCGGCCATGCCCAGCCCGATGACGTTCAGCTGCGGTTTGTTGTCCGGCGCGCCGGCCTCGGCGAAGGCGGCGTCCACCACCGGCTGCAGCTCCCGCGCGGCGCCCAGGCCGCCGAGACCGGCGGGGAAGTGCACCCACGCCAGCCCGGCGTCGAAGCGGGCCCGCAGGAACTCCAGCCGATCCATCTGCGCGGGATCGTTCGCGGCGAGGAATTCCGTCACCTTGCCGCGGAGTTCGTCGGCGTCCACGGTCATCACGCCTTCGGTCCGCCGGCCACGTAGATCACCTGGCCGGAGACGAACCCGGAGCGGTCGTCGGCGAAGAACGACACCGTGTTGGCGATGTCCTCCGGCTGCCCGACGCGGGCCACCGGAATCTGGCTCGCCGCGGCCTTGGTGAAGTCCTCGAAGTCCATCCCGACCCGCTCGGCGGTCGCCTTGGTCATGTCGGTGGCGATGAAGCCGGGCGCGATGGCGTTGGCGGTGACGCCGAACTTGCCGAGCTCGATGGCCAGCGTCTTGGTCAGGCCCTGCAGCCCGGCCTTGGCGGTGGAGTAGTTGGCCTGGCCGCGGTTGCCCAGCGCGGAGGTGCTGGAGAGGTTCACGATCCGGCCCCACTTGGCCTCGACCATGTGCTTCTGCACGGCACGGCTCATCAGGAACGCGCCGCGCAGGTGCACGTTCATCACCATGTCCCAGTCGTCCTCGGACATCTTGAACAGCATGTTGTCCCGGATGACGCCGGCGTTGTTGACCAGCACCGTCGGCCCGCCGAGCTCGGCGGCGATGCGGTCCACCGCGGCCTGCACCTGCGCGGCGTCGCTGACGTCGCAGCCGACCGCCAGCGCCTTGCCGCCGCCGGACTCGATGGCCGACACCGTGTCGGCGCACTGCTTCTCGTCGAGGTCGATGACCGCCACGGCGAAGCCGTCCTCGGCCAGGCGCTTGGCAGTGGCCGCCCCGATTCCGCGCGCGGCACCGGTGACGATCGCGACACGACTGTCTGCCATTTGATCTCCTTGCGAGTGTTGTGGTGGGGGTCGTGAGCGGTAGTGGCCGTTCCAGCGACCACTACCACTCACGAGGCCTCAGGGACGGTGGTATTGCGTACGCGGCTGCAGGTGGTCATACATGAGTCTGCGATCCCGGACCGAGAAGGCCGCTGAGGTTCCGCTGCCTGCACCGCTACGCAAACCAGCTCGCACCTCTTACTTGTACTTCTTCAGCTCCCGGCGGGCCAGGGAGCGGCGGTGCACCTCGTCCGGGCCGTCGACGATGTGCAGGGTGCGGGCGTGCGCGTACAGGTTCGCCAGCGGGAACTCCTGGCTGACGCCACCGCCGCCGTGCGCCTGGATGGCGCGGTCGATCACCCAGGTGACCATCTCCGGCACCCCGACCTTGATCGACTGGATCTCGGTGTGCGCGCCCTGGTTGCCGACGGTGTCCATCAGCCACGCGGTCTTGAGCACCAGCAGCCGGGCCTGCTCGATCTTCACCCGCGACTCGGCGATCCAGTGCTGCACCACGCCCTGCTCGGCCAGCGGCTTGCCGAAGGCGATGCGCTCGTTGGCGCGGCGGCACATCAGCTCCAGCGCCCGCTCGGCCATCCCGATGGCGCGCATGCAGTGGTGGATGCGGCCCGGCCCGAGCCGGGCCTGGGCGATCGCGAAGCCCTCGCCCTCGCCGGCGATGATGTTCTCCACCGGCACCCGGACGTTGTCGAACACGATCTCGGCGTGGCCGCCGTGGTCGGCGTCGTCGTAGCCGAACACGTTCATGCTGCGGATGATCTGCACGCCGGGCGTGTCCTTGGGCACCAGGATCTGGCTCTGCTGGCGGTGCCGCTCGGCGTCCGGGTCGGTCTTGCCCATCACGATCAGGATCTTGCAGCGCGGGCTCATCGCACCGGAGGAGAACCACTTGCGGCCGTTGATCACGTAGTGGTCGCCGTCGCGCTCGATGCGGGTGCCGATGTTGGTGGCGTCGGAGGAGGCGACGTCGGGTTCGGTCATGCAGAACGCGGAGCGGATCTCGCCGTCCAGCAGCGGCTGCAGCCACTGCTTCTTCTGCTGCTCGGTGCCGAACAGCGACAGCACCTCCATGTTGCCGGTGTCCGGCGCGGCGCAGTTGGTGGCCTCCGGGGCCAGCCGACCGACGCGGCCCATGATCTCGGCCAGCGGCGCGTACTGGAGGTTGGTCAGCCCGGCGCCGTGCTCACCGGGCAGGAACAGGTTCCACAGGCCGCGCCTGCGGGCCTCGGCCTTGAGGTCCTCCATGATCGGCGGGTGCGCCGCCCACGGGTCGTCGCCCGCGGCCAGCTGTTCGAGGAACACCGGTTCGGCGGGGTAGACGTGGGAATCCATGAAGTCCAGCAGCTGCTTGCGCAGCTCCTCGGTGCGTTCGTCGTAGCCGAAATCCATCTTCATTCCTCCTTGAATGCCCTGTCTTTGAAGCGGCGAAGCCGCTTAGCCCACCTTCGCCACCGGCACCGCCGCGGGTTCTCAGGCGTTCCCTCGGGAGGACAGCCCCGGCGTCGCGTATTTGGACATACACGAGTCGGGGATCCCGGACCGAGGGGGCGTCTGAGGTTCCGCTACCCGCATCGCTACTCAAGGTGAGCCCTGGAACTGCTTTTGAGGGTGGCGAGACCCTGCGCGACGAGCGGTGTTACCAGGGCGCCGACGTGGTTGAAGCCCTCGCCGACGGTCTGGTTGTGGATGAAGCGGTAGTGGATCCCCTCCAGGATCACGGCGATCTTGAAGAACCCGAACGCCAGGTACCAGTCCATTTCGGACAGATCGGTGCCGCTGCGTTCGGCGTAGCGGTCCAGCAGCTGCCGGGCGGTGGGGAAGCCGTACTCGGGGCCGACGCCCTTGGCGATGGGGTTGTTCTCGACGCCGTTGAAACCTTCCCAGTACACGGCGAGCAGCCCGAGGTCGGTGAGCGGATCGCCGATGGTGGCCATCTCCCAGTCCAGGACGGCCCGGATGCGCTGGTCGTCGCCGACGATCACGTTGTCCAGCCGGTAGTCGCCGTGCACGATGCCGGTGCGCGGCGTGCCGGGGACGGCGCCGGCCAGCCGGGCGGCGAGCTCGTCGATGCCGTCGATGTCGCGGCTGTGCGAGGCGGCCAGCTGCTTGCTCCAGCGGCGCACCTGCCGTTCCAGGAATCCTTCGGGGCGGCCGAACTCGCCCAGCCCGACGGACCCCGGATCGATCGAGTGCAGGTCGGCGAGCACGTCCATCAGCTGCCAGGCCAGCTCGATGCGCTGCTGCGGCGCGAGCTGCTCGGTCAGCTTCGGCGTGCGGTAGACGGTGCCCGGCACGTACTCCATCACGTAGAACGGGGCGCCGATGACGTCCTCGTCCTGGCACAGCAGATGGGTCTCGGGCACCGGCACGGGCGTGCCCGCCAGCGCGGACATCATCCGGAACTCGCGGCTCATGTCGTGCGCGGTGGCCAGCACATGGCCCAGCGGCGGGCGGCGCACCACCCAGCGGTTCGCGCCGTCGCCGACGAGGTAGGTCAGGTTCGACCGGCCGCCTTGGACGAGTTCGCCGGTCAGCGAGCCGTCGACCAGGCCGGGCAGCTCGGCGTCGAGGTGCGCGCGCAGCCGGTCCAGGTCGAGGCCGGGCAGCTCGCCGGGCGACGGTTGGGCGTTCATGAACTCTCCTTGCTTTGCGGGGCGTTCCGGCCCAGGGCCGGGACGAGCTCGGTGAGCCGGGCGAGGGTCGCGTCGACGTCGGTGTGCAGCACCGCGTGCAGTCCGAGCCGCTCGGCGGCTGCCACGTTCGGGGCGCCGTCGTCGACGAAGACTGCTTCGCCGGCGGTGAGGCCGAGCCGGTCCAGGGTCAGTTCGTAGATGCGGGGATCGGGCTTGCGGAGTCCTACCTCGCCGGAGATCACCGTGCACTCGAAGAGCCCGTCGAGCAATTCCCAGGGGTAGTTGTTGCCCCAGCTGTTGGACAGCAGCGCGGTCCGCACGCCGCAGTCGCGCAGCCGGCGCACCAGGTCGAGCATGGCGGGTTCGCTGCGCATCCGCGCGAACATCCGCCCCATCAGCCCGTCGGGCGCGACCGGTCCGTCGTCGACGGTGCGCAGCCGCTTCGCCAGGGTGCGGTCGAACTCGTCCGCGGTGATCTCGCCGGTCTCCAGCTGGTGGATCGGGGTGCCCGCGGGGGCGTTGCGGGACAGCCAGTCCTTGATCGCTGCGGAGAACGTCTCCGGGCGGATCCGCTCGTGCTCGGTCCAGGCCCGGATGGCGGTGCGGCCGGGCGTGGTCAGCACGCCGCCGTAGTCGAAGATCGCCGCCCGGATCTCCGGGATCGCGTCGCTGGAACCCATGCCCAGGACCGTACCGACTAGACGGTATGTGCGCTAGACCCCGGTGCTCACCTCGGGCGGTGTTCCGCGAAATCCGGGCGAGCAGTTCCGCTGTGATCAGGAGGCGATCACTGCGGGCTGTGCCGTCGGTGTCGTCAGAGTTGGGGCGCGATCGAGAGGACCAGTTTTCCCCGGACGTGTCCCTGGGCCGACAGGTCCTGAGCTGCGGCGATCTCTGCGAGCGGGAAGGTCTGCGCGATCGGGATCCGGACCTTTCCGCTGGCGACCGCATCGATGACGTCCTGCAGGGCGTGGTCGAAGCCCGGTTCGAGGCCCGTGACGAGGATGCCGCCCAGGCCGGGGAACGTCGGGTCGACCAGGGTCACGACCGGCGCGGTCGCAGTGGAGATGCCTCGCAGCTGGGCGTACTTGTTGCCGGTGACCAGATCGAAGGCGGCGTCGAAGGGACGGGAGGCCGCTTCCGCTGCGCGGGCCTCCCAGCCGGGGCCGTAGCTGATCGGCCTGGCGCCGAGATCGGCCAGGTGCTCGTGGTTTCGCGCCGACGCGGTGCCGATGACGGTGGCGCCGCGGGCGATGGCGAGCTGGGTCAGGAAGGTGCCGACGCCACCGGATGCGCCGTCGACGAGGATGAGGTGGCCGCTCGCGACGTTCGCCAGGCCGAGCGCGCGCACTGCCGTGGTGCCACCGACGCCGATCGTGGCCGCGGTTTCCAACGAGACGCTCGCAGGCACTTTTACCAGCGCCGCGGCGTAGGTGACGACGAACTCGGCGGCGGCGCCGGCGGGGGACAGGCCGGCGACCCGGTCGCCGACCGCGAATCCGGTGACACCTTCGCCGATCGCGTCGACGACGCCGGCGACGTCCATGCCGGCGATCGCGGGCGCCGAAAGCGGCGTGCCGTCGCCGAGCAAGCCGCTGCGCATCTTCGAATCCACCGGATTCACGCTCGAGTACGCGACGCGAACCCGCACCGTTCCAGGCTCCGGCGTGGGCGTCGGGACCTCGGCGATCTGCAGCACGCTGCTGTCGCCGTACTCCTGGTAGATGGCTGCCTTGGGCATGCGGGCTCGACCTTTCTCGGCTGGGCGTTCGTACGGGGCGGTGGGACCACCGGGCGCGGTCCCCGCACCCGGTGGTCCCGGCATTGCTAGTGGCCGGGCATCGGCGGGCCGGCCGTCCAGCCGCCGTCGACGGCGAGCTCCGCGCCGGTCGTGTAGCTCGCGCTGTCGCCGAGCAGGTAGGTGATCGCTCCGACGAGTTCGTCGGGACGGCCGACCCGTCCGGCCGGGGCGCTGGGGAAACCGCCTTCGTCGATGCTGATCCCGGTCGGGGCGGTCATGGGGGTGAGCACCATGCCCGGGTGCACCGAGTTCACCCGGATGCGTTCCGGCGCGAGCTCGACGGCGCTGAGCTTCGTCATGCCGCGCACCCCCCACTTGGCCGCGCCGTACGCACCGGTCAGCTCCATGCCCACCAGGCCGGCGGCCGACGAGATGTTGACGATCGACCCGCCGTGGGCCCGCCGCATCGCCGGAACCACGGTCTGGATTCCGATGTGGACGCCGACGAGATTCGTCTGGATGATGCTCTGGAAGGTGTCGAGCGGCTCGTCGACGAGCCGGACCCCGGATGCGACCGCCCCGGCGTTGTTCACCAGCCCGGTCACCGAGCCGAATGCTTCCTCGGTCGCCGCGACGATCGCCTGCCAGGACTCGGGATCGGTGACGTCGAGGTGCATCGAGCGGGCGGCATCGCCCAGGTCGGCAGCCACGGCCGCAGCCTCGGCTTCGAGGATGTCGCCGATCATCACCTCGCCGCCCGCCGCCACGATCCCGCGCGCGAAGGCTTCACCGAGCCCGCGGGCACCACCGGTGACGATGACGACCTTGTTCGACAAATCCATGATTTCCTACTTCGTTGCAATCCGTGCGGCGCCGGGCGGCGTCGCGGTCTGGGGTTCGGCGAGCGGGCCGAACATGACGGCGGCTGCGGCGCGGGCTGCGGCCGCCAGCGGGGTTCCGTCCCGGATCGAATGTTCGAGAGCCACGATCGTCAGCAGTGCTGCCTGCCCGCACACCACGGTGGTGCGCAAGTCGCCCTCCGGTGCGCCGAGCAACGCAGCCACGCTCGGCCTGAGCAGGTCGGTGATCTCGTAGGTGGCCTGCAGCCAAACCCGGCGCAGGACATCTTCGGTGAAGACCACCGCCATGAGCGCGCGTGCCTCTTCGTCGGTGCTCGTCGAGAAGGCCAGGTCGAAGGCCCGGAGGATCGCATCGGCCAGGCCGGTGCCCGGCGGTTGCGCGGTGAGCGCGTCGGCGAACGCCCGGCTGCCCTCGTCGAAGACCGGCCGCAGGCAGTCCTCCTTGGTGGGGAAGTACCGGTAGAAGCTCCGCTGGGACATCCCGGCCGCCTCCGCGAGCCGCGCCACGGTGGGCGACGAATCGCCGGCCTCGGCGAAGACCTCTGCGCAGCGACGAGAGATCGCCAGCAGTTCGTCCCGATCAAGAGCCTGCCTTGCCATGCAGTCCATCGTAGCCCTTAATGGCAGAAACTGCCATTAAGGCGTTGATGCTGGTCGAACGCGTGATCGGGACGCCGGCCAGCGCGATCACCGATCGCCTTCGGTCGCTGAGCACATCGGTGCTGCTCGTCTAGGGTCGCGGCATGGACTGGCGGGCGGAAGTGCTGGATCAGCTCGACTTCTACTGGACGATGTGGCGCCCCGGCCTCGACGGCCTGACCGACGAGGAGTACTTCTGGGAGCCGGTCGCCGAGTGCTGGTCGCTGCGGCAGGTGGACGACGGCTGGGCGATGGACTTCGGCTACCCGGAGCCGGTGCCGCCGCCGTTCACCACGATCGCCTGGCGGCTCGGCCACATCTCCGGGCACGTCTTCGCGATGCGCGCCAGCAACCACTTCGGCGACGCCTCGTACCGGATGGACGACCACGACTACCCGGGCACCGCGGCGGCGGCGCTGTCCTACTTGGATGAGCAGAAGGCGTTGTGGCGCAACGGGATCGGCGCGCTCGACGCCGAGGGCTGGGAGAAGCCGGTCGGTCCGGCGGAGGGGCCGTTCGCCGATCGCAGCTACGTAGCGCTGGCGCTGCACCTCAACCGGGAGCTGTTCCACCACGGCGCCGAGGTGAGCCTGCTGCGCGACCTCTACCGCGCCTCGGCGGGCCGAAGCTTCACCTGAACCAGCCCAATTTTAGGCAAAATCGGAAACCCGAGCCCAGGCCGGGTCGCCCCGAGGTGCCACCCCGCCGGATCCAGGATTTCCCGATTTTAGGCAAAATTGGAAATCTTGATCTGCGCATCGTGCGTGGTTCGCGTCAAGCGGTGGTTTCGAAGGCGGTCCGGATCCGGGCCGCGAGGTCCAGGAGTTCGGCCGGGGTCGACGTGGTGAACTGCAGGTCCACGAACGCGTCGTCGATGCCCAGCTCCGCCACCTCGTGCAGGTAGTCGACGAGCTGCTCGACCGGGCCGACCCCAGGTTTCGCCGTCACCGCGGCGTGGACCGCGGCGTGGACCGCGGCGTTGATGCGCAGGGCGGTGGCGATCGGTCCGCGCCCGGCGTCCCGCGCCTGGTCGGCGATGCTCGCGAGCGCGCCCCGCAGTGCCTCCGCCGGCAGTGCCACGCCGAGCCAGCCGTCCGCGCGGCGACCGACGCGCCGGAACGCGGCGGGGGAGCGTCCGCCCAGGTAGATCGGCAGGTGCTGCTGCACCGGCTTGGGCCCGAAGTCGCCGGGGCTGATGGTCCAGAACCTGCCGTCGTGCTGCACGGGGTCGGCCGCCCAGAGGCTTTCCAGCACGTCCAGCGTCTCGTCCAGCCGGGCGCCGCGTTCCCGCCACGGCACCGCGACGGCGTCGTACTCGTCGCGCGACCAGCCGAGCCCGAACCCGGCGATGACCCGGCCGTCGCTGAGCCGATCGAGCCCGGCGAGGCTGCGGGCGAGGTGGATCGGCGGGTGCAGCGGGGCGTTGAGCGTGCTGGTGCCCAGCCGCGGGCGCGTGGTGGCGCTCGCCGCGAGGGTCAGCACGAGCATCGGGTCGAGGCCGCTGCGGAACTGCTCGGGCATGGTGCCGCCCGGGTACGGCGTGCTCGGGGCGGTGGCGGCGTGCACGCGTTCGCCGGTCCAGAGGCTTTCGAAGCCGAGCGCTTCGGCTTCGGCCGCGATCGCCGGTACCAGGGTCGGGTCGGCGAAGGGGCCGAATTGGGGGAGGGCGAGTCCGAGACGCATGGGAAATCCTCCTGACGATCCGGGATGGGGCTGGTCGGAACGGGTGCACCGGGTCGGCGTTCGGGTGAGCGCGCGCCGCGAACCACGGCCTTGCCCCGGGTGAGCGTGTAACTACCACCAATGGAGCTCCGCGATCACGCAGGGTCGCGAATCGCGCCGCTCGCGCTTCGCCGGAACACGCATGTCGCAACGCGATCCAGCTCGTCGGCGGTTGCGCGCGGAGCCGGGGACAGCGGGCTGTGGTGCTCGGTGCGGGCTGTGAATTCCGTGAAAAGCTTTCGCGTTGACGCCGAGTTTACTCGTCAGTAAGTATTTCGGTCGCCGCGCGGCTCGCCCCCTTTCGTTCACCGATTCTGCGAGGTGAGGCCAATGAAGTCCCTTCTTCGTGGTAGACGCGCCGCCATCACCGCGGCGGTCGCCGCGGCCACGGCGCTCGCGTTGACCCCCCAAGCCATGGCCGCCGCATTCGACATCAACTTCGACTGCGCCGGCGACTCCCCGGTGGGAGAGCAGAAGTTCACCCTGCAGCAGCCCGCCGACGTCACCGCGCCGGCCTCGGTCGCTCCCGGCGGGGCGCTGGACGTCGTGATCGACCCGGGCCCGAACGCCGTGCCCGCCGAGGTCAACGGGTACACCGTGAAGCGGATCGAGGGCATGGACCTGAAGATCCCGATCCCGGCGAACTCCGCGTTCGTCTCCGCGGACCTGACGGGCGGCTCCGGCCTCGGGCCGAACCCGCCGACGTTCACGGTGGACGGCAACGTCGCCACGATCCACCTGGACGGCCCGATCGCCGGCGGCTCGGAGTTCGAGCTGCCCACCGTGACCGCACACCTCACGGCCGGTGATTCCGGCGCGATCGAGACGAAGCTGCACGGCACCAGCCACGACGACCCGGGCCTCACCTTCACGGCCGTGGTGGGGTCGATCATCGGCGACCAGAACGTGCCGTCGCGGTGCTTCCCGAACCCCAACCCGGTCCTGACCACCACGACGATCGGCTGACCCTGCGATGCGACGGCCTGCCCACCTCGGCGACGGAGGCGGGCAGGCCGTTCCGCATCAGCCCCGCCTGGTGATCAGGTGGGTGGCGAGGCCGGCGAGCAGGCCCCAGAACACCGAGGCGATGCCGAAGGCGGTCACGCCCGAGGCCGTCACCAGGAACGCGATCAACGCGGCGGTGCGGCTGCCCGGGTCCTCGGTTGCCTTGGCCAGCGAACCGCCGATGGTGTCCAGCAGTCCGATCCCGGCGAGCGCGGTGACCAGTGCGAGCGGGAACGCGGCGATGAGGCTGCCGAGCATCGCCCCGAAGATCCCCAGAAGCAGGTAGCAGACGCCCGAGGCGATGCTGGCCTTGTAGCGCTGCGCCGGGTCCTCGTGCGCGTCGCGGCCCATGCACAGCGCGGCGGTGATCGCCGCGAGGTTGATGCCGAAGCAGCCCAGCGGCGCCAGCACCACGTTCACCGCCCCGGTCCAGGACAGGATCGGCGAGACCGGCGTCGAGTAGCCGTGGGCGCGCAGCGTCACCATTCCCGGCAGGTTCTGCGAGGTCATGGTGATGACGAACAGCGGAACGGCCAGGCTGATCGTGGCGTGCAGCGACCAGCTCGGCCAGGTCCACACCGGCGTGGCGAGCGCGAAGCCGACGCCGTCGAAGTGCAGCGAGCCCTGGAAGGCGGCGAACACCACGCCGATCACGAGCGCGATGAGTACCGCGTACCGGGGCAGCAGCCGCTTGCCGAGTAGGTAGCCCACCAGCATCGCCAGCACCAGCCAGAACTGGGTCTGCATGGTGGTGAACAGGCCGAGCCCGAACTGCAGCAGCACGCCGCCGAGCAGCGCGGATGCGATCGACGACGGGATCAGGTTGACCGCCCGCTCGAACCAGCCGGTGAGCCCGACGAGCACCGTCAACGCCGCGGCGATCAGGAATGCGCCGACGGCCTCCGCCATCGAGGTACCTTGGCCGCTCGTGGCCAGCAGCGCGGCGCCGGGCGTGGACCAGGCCAGCACGACCGGCGCGCGGTAGCGGAGGGACAGCGCGATCGACGTGACGCCGATGCCCGCGCCGAGAGCGAGGATCCACGAGCCGATTTCCGCGGGGCCCGCGCCGAGGGTCCGCGCGGCTTGGAAGACGATGGCAGCGGAGCTCACCACGCCGACCAGCGTGGTGATGGCGCCGGAGACCACTGTGGACATCGGCGGGGCGGTCGGGAGCTGTTGCCGCAACTGCACTTAGGGCTTCCGTTCTGTTTATGGAACGACGCGATGTTAGGAGGAAGCGGTGGAGCTGGTCAAGGTGGTCGGCGCGAACCTGCGCGCCGCTCGGGCACTGCGCGGCCTGTCGCTGTCCGAGACCGCCCGCCGGGCCGACATCGGCAAGGGCACGCTCTCCGAGTTGGAAGCGGGCCGGCGCAACCCGACGCTGGAGACGCTCTACGCGCTGGCGACGGTGCTCGACGTGCCGCTGGGGTGGCTGCTCGTCGCGGAGTCCGGGGCCGTCGCGGAGCCGACGGTGGTGGTCAGCCGGGCCAGTGGCTCGGACCTCTCCGGGCGGACGGTGGACGTGCAGCTGATGGACCGGGTGTTCAGCGGCGGCCAGCAGCTGGAGGTGTACCGGCTGCACGTGCGCGCCGGAAGCCGGTACGTCTCGGCCGCGCACCGGCCGCGCGTGATCGAGCAGCTCCTGGTGCACTCCGGAACCCTGGTCGTCGGTCCGGAATCCGCGCCGGAAACGCTCGGTCCTGGCGACTACATCCGCTTCGACGGCGGTGTCGATCACGTGTACCAAGCGCTAGAAGTCGATGCCACCGCGACGCTCGTCATGCGCTACGTCGAGGAGGCCTGAAGCATCCGGTTTCGCGCGCGTCTTGGGGCGCGCCGGCGTTGGGTGGATGAAGTGAACGGACTGTTCGCCTCGCCTAGTGGGACGAACGAGCCGTTCGCTCCACATCGAGCGGCGAGATAGATCGGAGTGAGCACTCACTTCGCCCTTGACGGAGTGAGTGCTCACTCCGTAGCTTGGTGGCATGGCGGAAACGAAGACGCGGCGCAGGGCGCCGGGAATGAGTCCGGAAGAGCGGCGGGCGATGATCATCGCGGCGGCCGTGCCGCTCGTCGCGGAGTACGGGGCGGCCGTGACGACGAGCCGCATCGCGCGGGCCGCGGGGATCGGTGAGGCGACGATCTTCCGTGTCTTCGCGGACAAGGACGAGCTGCTGGGGGCGTGCGTGGCGGAAGCCGTCCGGCCGGACCACGTGGTCCGGGAGATCGGCTCGATCTCGATCGACGAGCCGTTGGCGCAGCGGCTCGGCGATGCGGCCGACGCGCTGGCCGCGCACCTGGAGCGGATGGGCGCGGTGGTCGGATCCCTGCACGCCTCCGGGCAGTTGCGCGGGCGCGGAGAGCCGCCGAAGCACGACGACCGGGCGGAATCCATGCGGCAGATCCGCGAGGCGATGGCCGACCTGTTCGAGCCGGAGCGGGAGTCCTTGCGGCTGCCGCCGGAGAAGCTGGCGGCGATGTTCCTCGGGCTGCTGTTCGTGCGGCCGCGGATGGGGGAGCACGACGCCCTGGACACCGCCGAGATAGTCGAGGTCTTCCTGCGCGGAGCGATCGAGGAGGCGAAATGACGGTCACCCTGAACCACACCATCGTCCCGGCGCGGGACAACGACGCGGAGGCGGACTTCTTCGCCGGGATCATGGGCCTGCGGCGCCTGCAGCCGGACGGCATCGACGGGAAGTTCGCGCCGGTCGCGGTCAACGACTCGCTGACCCTGCAGTTCATGACCCTGCCGGAGCCCGAACCGCACCACCTCGCGTTCGACGTGGAACCGGCGGAGTTCGGCCAGATCCTCGCGCGTCTGCAGGCGCGAGGCGTGCCCTACGGCAACAGCCCGCGCGATCCCGCCAACGGCCGCACCGACCACCCGCTGTGCCCCCGCGGCCTGTTCTTCACCGACGGAACCGGGAACCTCTACGAGGTGATGACCAAGGCGTGAACGCCGAAGGTCCCTCCGGGACGGGGGACCGGAGGGACCTTCGGCACGGCCGGGCACGAAGTCGAGATTCGGGGAACGACCTGGACGTCCGGTCCCGGCCGGGGTCTCCGCAGTTTCAATTGAAACCGTGGTTCCGGCGCCGGCACCCGGGGTGATCACAGTTTCAATTGAAACTGTGATCCACCGGATGCCGGGAACCTCAGCGGTTGTCCTCCTTGAGCATGTCGGAGCACTTCTCGCCGATCGCCATCGTCGTGATGTTCGGGTTCACCGCCACCAGGAACGGCATCGCCGAGGCGTCCGCCACGCGCAGGCCCTGCACGCCCTTCACCCGCAGGCGCGGGTCCAGTGGCTTCGTCGGGTCGCCCTCGGCGCCCATCGGCACCGACGCCGACGGGTGGTAGACGGTGTTGTGGGTGCGCTTGATGTAGTCGGCGATCTCGTCGTCGGTGCGCACGTCCGGGCCGGGGAACAGCTCGGCGCCCGCCCAGTCCTGCATCGCCGGCTGCGCCACGATCTTGCGCGCCAGCTTGATGCCCTCGGTCATCACCCGCATGTCGTGCGGATCGGTGAAGTACCGCGGGTCCACCTTCGGCTTGTCCCGGAAGTCCCGGCTGCGCAGCCGGACCGTGCCCGTGGACCGGGCGCGGGTGACGTTCGGGGTCAGGCAGAAGCTGTTCTCCGAGGTCGGGTAGCCCTGGCGCACGGTGTGCATGTCGAAGGGCACCGAGCCGTAGTGGAACATCAGGTCCGGGCGGTTCAGGCCCGGCTCGGTGGTGGTGAAGATGCCGATCTCCCACCACTGCGTGGAGTCGGTGACCATCGGCTGCTTGGCGTCCCAGCTGATCACGCCCTCCGGGTGGTCCTGCAGGCTGGAGCCGACGCCGGGGGAGTCGACCAGCACGTCGATGCCGAACTCCCGCAGGTGCTCGGCGGGCCCGATGCCGGAGAGCATCAGCAGCTTCGGGGTGTCGATGGCGCCGGCGGACAGCACCACCTCGCGGCGCGCGGTCACCGTGCGGGTGTGGATCAGGTCCGCGTCCAGGTACTGGACGCCGGTGGCCCGGGTGCCGTCGAAGGTGATCTTCTTGGCCCACGCCTGAGTGCGGATCTCCAGGTTCGGCCGGTCCAGGTTCGGGTGCAGGTAGGACACCGACGACGAGGACCGGGTGCCGTCCTCCCGCGCGTTGATCTGGAACCAGTTGGCGCCGTGCAGCACGGTCTTGCCGGAGTTGAACTCCGTGGTCGGGATGCCCTCCTGGGCGCAGGCCTCCAGCAGCGCGACGCCGCACGGGTCCGCCGGCGGGACGCTGCGGATGGTCACCGGGCCGCTGCGGCCGTGGTGCTCGCCCGGCCCGTCGTTGGTCTCCAGCCGCTTGTACAGCGGGAAGATGTCCTTGGCACCCCAACCGGTGGCACCCATCGACTCCCACTCGTCGAGGTCCTCGGCCGGGGCCCAGAACGCGATGCAGGAGTTGTGCGAGGAGCAGCCGCCGAGCACCCGGGCCCGCGCGTGCCGCATGAACGAGTTGCCATTGGCCTGCGGCTCGATCAGGTAGTCCCAGTCGTAACCGGACTCCAGCAGCGCCATCCAGCGCTTGAGCTCCAGGATCGCCTTGTCGTCGACGTCGGACGGCCCGGCCTCCAGCAAGCACACAGTGACGTCCGGGTCCTCGGACAACCGCGCGGCGACCGCTGCGCCGGCGCTGCCGCCGCCCACCACGACGTAGTCGAACTGGTCAGTCATGGATCGAAACTCCGTTTCCGCTCAGGCAACCGGGCTGGTCGTGTTGTCCGAAGTGGACCGGGCTGCGTGGTCTGCGAGCACGCCGACCTTGTGGCGTTGGACGAACCAGTAGTACGCGAACCCGCCGACCGCCGCGACTCCGACGAACAGCACCGAGCTGTACTGCAGGTACCAGTGGTAGGGCGGCTCGGCGTTGTAGACCTCGCGGCGCGGCCAGGCCAGGTTGATCGTCATGCCCACGCCCCAGAGCACGGCCAGGACGTTGATCGGCAGGCCGAGCTTGCCCAGGCTGAACCGGCCCTGCCGCTTGGCCTCGTCCCGCGGCACCGACCACTTGCCGCGCAGCCGCGCGACCAGCATCGGCACCGTGACCAGCAGGTACGAGATGTAGATCAGGATGATCGCCAGGCTGGTGACCGCGGTGAAGATCTGCGGCTGCCCGACGTTGACCACCAGCAGCGCCACCGCGAGCACGCCGATGACCACGGCCGGCACGATCGGCGTCTGGAAGCGCGGGCTCACCCGCGCCAGCAGCGAACCGGCGGGCAACGCGTTGTCGCGGGCCATCGCGAAGGCGATCCGGATCGCCGCGGTGTGCACCGCCAGCACGCAGACCGTGATCGCCACGAAGATCGACAGCAGGAACAGCCGGCCCACCAGCGGGCCCAGCGCGTCGTTGAGCACGAACTGCAGGCCGCTCTCGGCCAGCTGCGGCGCCGAGAAGTCCTTGGTGGCCATCAGGCCGAGCAGGATGATCAGCCCGCCGAGGATGAACGAGGCGATCAGCGCGCGCAGGATCGCCTTGGGCGCGTTGCGGTGCGGGTCGATGGATTCCTCGCCCAGCGAGGCGGCGGTGTCGAAGCCGTACATCACGTACGACGAGGCGATCCCGGCGACGAGGAACGCGCTCAGGTAATTGCCGCCGAAGGCGGACTCGGTGCCGTTGGTGTCGAACACGACCGTCGGCGGGTTCACCACGACCAGCGCCAGCGCGACGATCAGCAGCACCGCGGCGATCAGCTCGATGAACACCCCGGCGCTGTTGATCCGGGCCATCAGCTTCACGCCGAAGGCGTTGACCATCGTGGTGAACAGGATCAGCACCAGGGCCAGCATGATGCCGTTGACGGCCTGCTCGGTGCTGGTGCTCCCGTCGCCGACGAACTGGAAGCCGGACCAGATCTGCGGCAGCGTGTTCTGGTAGGCCAGCGCGGTGGCAGAGATCGACACGATGGAGGCCAGCAGCATCATCCAGCCGGCCAGCCAGCCGACGTGCTGACCGCCCAGCTTCTTCGCCCAGTTGTAGATGGAACCCGCGATCGGGTACCGGGATGCCAGCTCGGCGAAACTCAACGCCACGAGCAACTGCCCGACGAATACGATCGGCCAGGACCACCAGTAGGCGGGGCCACCGAAGGACAGGCCGAAGTAGGACAGTTGGAAGGTGCCGGTGAGCACCGAGATGTAGCTGATCCCGGCGGCGAAGGTGGAGAATCCACCCAGGCTTCTCTTCAGTTTGTTGGTGTAGCCGAACTCGTTGAGCTCGGCGTCGTAATTGGGCGCGCTCATGCCCCGAACTCCTTTCCCGATCTCCCCGCCCGCGGGATGCGGGGAGGGGAACGAATCGGGTGGTTGTTTTGCGTCGCGCGAAGAACACCGCCTACGCCGGCGGTTTCGAGCAAAGCGCGGCCCGACGGGCCGCGCCGTTCCCGCGGCGGTGGCTCGTCACCGCCGCGGGGAGAGGGAATTCCTCCTTATTCTCCGGAGAACCAGTTCTGGGGCGCGGGCCGCAGATTCTGGTAGACGTGCTTTGCTTCCTGGTACTCGCCGAGGCCGGCGCGGCCGAGTTCGCGGCCGACGCCGGACTGCTTGAAGCCGCCCCATTCGGCCTGCGGCAGGTAGGGGTGGAAGTCGTTGATCCAGATGGTGCCGTGCCGCAGCCGGTTGGCCACCCGCTGGGCCTTGCCCGGATCGCCGGTGAACACCGCGCCGGCCAGGCCGTAGTAGGTGTCGTTGGCGATGCGCACCGCGTCGTCCTCGTCGGTGAAGCGCTCGACGGTCAGCACCGGGCCGAAGGACTCCTCGTTGACCGCGTAGCTGCCCTGCTTCACCTCGTCGAGCACGGTCGGCAGGTAGTAGTGACCGTTGGCGTAGCGCTCGCCCTCGGGGCGGCGGCCGCCGGTGCGCAGCACGGCGCCTTCGGAGACCGACTTGGCCACGTAGTCGTCCACCTTCTTCAGGTGCGCGGCGGAGATCAGCGGCCCGGTCTCGGCGTCGGAGTCGAACGGCCCGCCGATGCGGATCAGCTCGGCGCGGCGGACGATCTCGTCCACCAGCGCGTCGTGCAGTTCGTCTTGCACGATCAGGCGCGCCCCGGCGGAGCAGACCTGCCCGGAGTGCAGGAAGATCGCGGTCAGCGCGTAGTCCACCGCGGTCTCGAAGTCGGCGTCGGCGAACACGACGTTCGGGTTCTTGCCGCCGAGTTCCAGCGCTACCTTCTTCACCGTCGCCGCCGCGGCGGCCGAGATCTTGCGGCCGGTGTGCAGGCCGCCGGTGAACGACACCAGGTCGACGCCGGGGTGCTCGGCCAGCACCGAGCCGACCTCGGCGCCGGTGCCCAGCACGAGGTTGCCGACCCCGGCCGGCAGCCCGGCCTCGGTCAGCGCCCGCATCAGCAGGATCGAGGTGCTGGGGGTGAGCTCGCTGGGCTTGAGGACGAAGGTGTTGCCCGCCGCGATCGCCGGGGCGACCTTCCAGGCCACCTGCAGCAGCGGGTAGTTCCAGGGCGTGATCATGCCGCACACGCCGATGGGCTCGTACTGCACGCGGCTGATCGCGTCCGGCGAGCCGGTGTCGACGAGGTGGCCCGCGTCGGTGCCGGCGATCTTGCCGAAGTACCGGAAGCACGCGGTGATGTCGTCCATGTCGAATTCGCTCTCGACCAGCCGCTTGCCGGTGTCCAGCGATTCGGCGCGGGCGAACTCCGCCTTGTCGCGCTGCAGGATGTCGCTGACCCGCAGCAGCAGGTCGCCGCGCTCCCACGGTGAGGTGCTCGCCCAGGCGCCGTCGTCGAAGGCGCGGCGTGCGGCGGCGATGGCCCGCTCGGCGTCGGCCGGCCCGGCCTCGGCGACTGTGGCCACCAGCGAGCCGTCGGCGGGGCAGCGGATCTCGCGGGTGCGGCCGTCGGCGGCCGACGCCCACTCGCCATCGATGAACAGCGAGGCTGTCGAATTCTCTGCTTGCGACATGGCTCGTTTCCCCGTGATGTCGATTGTGCTTTTCGCGCCGGAACCGCACCGCTGCGCACTTCTGGTACCGGCGTGCACATTGCCGCGATCCGATTCGCTCCGCCACACTAAAACGCGTTCGTCGATTGCGCCGCCGGTAAGCGCGGGCGGCGCGCTATTCGCCGAATGAGGACCGATCGACCCGCGAGTTGCGGAATTCACCTCCTGGCGGTCCATTCGGTGGCGGGTTAACGCGTGTGTCCCGGCGCAGTGCCGCGGAAGACCCTAACACCGGTCCTGTACATCTGTACATCATCGGGGTTGCAGCCCAGGGATGAATCATCGAAAAAGGCATGATGAACAGGCGGAACGCCGTAGCGGTGACCTGGACCGCATCGCGCGGGGTGGGCGACATGGCACGCTGGACGCCGTTGTGGAGTTCACGGGAGGAACGCCGAAGCGAATGTCGACCACCCAGCCCGCGCCCGCCCGCCGCAAGGACCCGGCCCGCCGCGAGCGCATCGCCCGCGCCGCGATCACGGTCGTCGCCGAGCGAGGGGTGGAGAAGCTCACGCACCGTGCCGTCGCAGCAGCAGCGGGTGTTCCGCTCGGGTCGACCACCTACTACTTCGCGACGCTAGACGACCTGCTGGCCAGCGCGTTGCGGCAGGCCGCCGAGGACGACGTCGAGCACCTGCGGCAGTGGGCCGGGCTGCTGGAGCGCGGCGGCGATCTCGCTGTCGCGCTGACCGACCTGGTGCTGCACTACCTCGGCCCGGCCCGGGCGCAGACCGCCGTCGAGCACGAGCTCTACATCGCCTCGCTGCACAAGCCGGCGCTGCGCGGCGTCAGTCAGGAATGGGACACCGCGCTGGCCGAGCTGTTCGCCTCCTACACCGATCCGTCCACCGGGCGTGCATTGTCCGTTCTGTTCTGCGGTTTGCTGTTGCAAGGCATCGTCCGGGAATCGGTGCCGAGCCGAGATGAAATCGAGACGATATTTCGCCGGGTGCTCGGCCCGGGCGCGAAAACCTGATTCCAGCAGGTAATTCCGCCCTGGTGACCGGATGGTCAACATCCGATGACCGTTGCATTGCACCGGATTCCGGGCAGTTGATCTCGATCGCCGCTGCGGGCGACAATGGTCGCAGCGATCCGTGGCACCTCGCGTTCGCGCGGTTCTCCGCCGGATTTCAGCCCGGCGGAGCACATCGCGAGGACGTTCTCCGGGTGTACAACGGACTTGCCGCGTCGGGGCGTGGCTCGCTCCCAGCAAAGTTGATCAATCGAGCGGGGTGAGACCGTGGGGCACATCGAAGACCGCGAACTGGTGCCGCTGAAGTCGGATTTCGACACTGTGTGGTACGGGTTCCGTCGATCGCAGGTGAAGTTCTACATCCAGCAGACCGAGAACGAGATCAGGCTCATCACGGAGGACCGGGATTCGGCGCTCAGCCAGGTCGGCGACCTGTCGAAGCAGCTGGACCAGGCGCGAGCCGAGATCGAGTCGCTCAAGGTGCAGCTCGACGAGCAGGCGCGCACGCCGATCGACGCCGCCGCGTTGACCGACCGGTTACGCCGGATGGTCCGGCTCGCGCAGGACGAGGCGAACGAGGTGGTCGCCGCCGCGCAGGCCGCGTCCGAGCACGAGTGGGCGCGCTCCGAGCAGGCCGCCGCCGAGCTCCGGGAACGCTACGAGAAGCTGGTTGCGGAGGCCGACGAGTGGCGCCGCCAGTCCGAGCAGCAGCGCGGCGAGATGCTGGCGCGCACTCGTGAAGAGGTCCAGGCGATGGCGCGCGAGGCGGAGCAGTGCCGCCGCCGGCTGGACACCGAGGCCGAGGAGCGGCGCACCCAGGTCGAGTACGACTTCGAGGTGTCGATGGCGGCGCGCCGCGAAGAGGCGATGCGCATCCAGGCCGAGCGCGAGCAGAAGAGCCGCGATGAGGCGCAGCGGCGGGTCCGCGAAGCGACCGCCGAGGCCGAGCGGCGGATGCGCGAGGCGGACGAGTACGCCGAGTCGATGCTGCGGATGCGGCAGGACGTCGCGGAGCGGGTCCGGGCTGCGCAGCAGGTGCTGGCGACGGCGGAGCCGCTCCTGGCGGCGACGGAGGCCGGCGCGGCGAGCGCGGAGGCGGACGGTTACGTCGCCGAGGTGGTCCACAGTGGACAGGTGCCGTCCGGCGAGTTGAGCGTGCCCAAGCAGCGCGACGAGGAGCCGGTGCCGCAGGAGGCGGACGCCGCCGCCACGGCCTGACCGGGTGCAGGAGCGAACGGCCCGTTCGCGCCGTCTAGCGGGGTGAACAGGCCGTTCGCCGCTGCCTGCTCGCGGCGGGCCTGCCGTCAGCCGCCCCAGTTGTGCCAGGAGGTCACCTCGATCCAGCCGCTGATCCGCGGCCGGTCGCGGACCGGGTACTGCTCGCCGGTGTAGTGCCGGGCCAGCCGGTCGATGTCGGTCAGGTCGGGGTCGTCCTCCAGGGCGATCACCCGGCCGCGCAAGCTGATGTGCCGGTACCAGTTCTCGCCGTCCAGCACCGTCAGCGACACCCGCGGATCGGCCCGGAGGTGCTTCAGCCGCGCGCGGCCCGCGTCCATGTTGACCAGCACCTTCCCGCCGTCCCAGAGGTACCAGGTGGCCACCGAGACCGGCGCGCCCGCGGTGTTGACGGTGGCGATCACGGCCGGGTTCGGGCGCGACAGCAGCTCCTGCAGGTCCGGCGGCAGGTCTTCCTTCGGCATCGGTTCTTCCTTCCGGGAGGCGGTTCTCGTCACCTGCCGCGAGGATTCCAGCTGGCGCAGCGGGAAACGGCGAGAACACGCCGCGGTCTTCCCGCTGCCGCCCGGTGGAACTAGGTTCGGCCTGATCTCGGGCCCAGCAGGAGGCGGAATGAACTGGCGCGGTCTGGTCACCTTCGCGGTGGTGTGCGGGATGTTGCTCGTCGGGGCACCGGTGGGCGCGGCCCCGCCGGACGACATTCGGGAACGGCTGGCGGCGGTGCCCGGGCTGACCGTCGTCGGCGAGCGGCCCACCGAGCCGGGATTCCGGCTGTTCGACCTGACCTTCACGCAGCCCGATGACCACCGGCACCCGGAAGCCGGGCAGTTCCAGCAGCGCCTGACCCTGCTGCACCGCGACCTCGACCGGCCCACGGTGCTCTACACGAGCGGGTACGAGCTGCCGGGCCGGACCGCCCGCACCGAGCCGACGCGGCTGGTCGACGGCAACCAGGTCGACCTGGAGCACCGGTTCTTCACCCCGTCCCGGCCCGAGCCCGCCGACTGGGACGACCTGGACATCTGGCAGGCGGCCACCGACCAGCACCGGGTGATCGCCGCGCTGAAGTCCGTCTACCAGCGGGAATGGCTGACCACCGGCGCCAGCAAGGGCGGCATGACGGCCGTCTACCACCGCCGGTTCTACCCCGACGACGTGGCGGGGACGGTGGCCTACGTGGCGCCCAACGACGTCGACAACGACCGCGACAGCTACGACGAGTTCCTGGCCTCGGTCGGCACCGACCCGGCCTGCCGCGGTGCTCTGCTCGCGGTGCAGCGCGAGGCGCTGGTCCGGCGCGACGAGATGGTCGCGAAATTCCGCGCCTACGCCGACGCCGAGGGGCTGACCTTCGACCGGATCATCGGCGACATCGACCGGGGCCTGGAGATGGTCGTGCTCGACGCGCCGTTCGCGTTCTGGCAGTACCGCGGCCAGCAGGACTGCGGCAAGGTCCCGGCGACCACCGCGAGCACCGACGAGATCTACGCGTTCTTCGACGAGACCGTGCAATTCTCCTTCTACACGGACCAGGGCATCGAGCCGTACGCGCCGTACTACTTCCAGGCGGGCACCCAGCTCGGCTGGCCCGCCGTCTCGGACGAGCCGCTCGCCGACCTGCTGCACCACCGCGAGCTCAGCCAGCCCCGCAACCTGGTGTCGCGCGACATCCCGATGCGCTTCGAGCCGGGTGTGATGCGGCAGATCGACGCGTGGGTGCGCAGCAGGGGAGCGGAGCTGATGTTCGTCAACGGCGAGCGCGACCCGTGGAGCGCGGAACCCTTCGAACTCGGCCGGGGCACCGCCGACTCCTACAGCTACCTGGTGCCGGGCGGCAACCACGGGGCCAAGATCGAGGGCCTGCCCGATCAGCAGCGAGTCGAGGCGGAAGCGGCGGTCCGCCGCTGGGCCGGCGTCCAGGCACCCGCCCGCGTCCTCACCCCGCTCGACGCGGAACCCGCGATGCAACGCCCGATCTGACGCGAGACGGGCGCCTAACCGGCCCGGTTGGCGCCCCTCACGCTTCGCTCGACCGCGTGCGGCGGCCGGCGAGGGAGTCGTAGACGCGCATCAGGAACTTGTGCGTCGGGCGCTCGACGACGCGGGTGAGCGCCCAGCCCAGCGCCGTGCCGGTGACCAGCATCGCGGCGGTCTGCAGCAGCGGGTCGACGCCGATCTCGTCGAGCTTCTTCAGGACGATGTAGCCGACGGTCTGGTGCACCAGGAACACGCCGTAGGAGATCCCGGCGAACCACGTGATCCGGCCGGCCAGCCAGCCCGGGACGAACCGGTTCCAGTCCGGCCCGAAGGCCGTCAGCGCCACCACGACCATGCCGATGCACACCGCGACCGTCGAGCCCCAGTCGGCGATCAGGCCCTCCGGCGTCTCGCTGTAGTTGTGCAGCGCCTGGCCGAGCATGCAGGCCGCCAGCATCGCCGCGAAGTGCAGCAGGTGGATGCGCCGCGTCGACCACAGCCAGATCGCCACCCCGGCGACGAACAGGTGCCAGCGGTGCACGCCGATGCCGTCGACGATCGTGCGGTACAGCTCGGACTTGTCGGCGACCCGGATCGGCCACTGCGCGATCGGCACCAGCACGGCCGCCCACAGCACCGCGATGATCCGCCGCCCGTGCCCCCACCTGGTGCGGAACAGCAGCGCGGCCGCGGTGAAACCCATCAGCTGCAGCGGGACCGTCCAGTGCGATCCGTCGATGAACCAGTAGTCCGCCGGTTTCCAGTTCCACAGCATCAGCAGGTTCCACCAGAGATCGTTGAAGCTCGGGTAGAACCAGCCCTCGATCGCCGCCCAGCGCATCACCGCGAAGATCACCACCACCGCGCCGAGGAACGGCGGCAGCAGCCGCGCGATGCGGCCCCACCAGTAGCGCAGCACGGAGCCGCGGCCGATGGTCACGCAGGCGAAGTACGCCGAGATCACCAGCAGCAGGCTCGCGCCGACCTGGTAGGGGAAGACGAGGTCTCGCGGCGTCATCTCGGGGTGCAGGAAGGTGCTGAGGAACGTCGAGTGGTAGAGCATGACGAGCACCACGCAGCCGGTGCGCACCACGTCCCAGCTGATCTTGCGAGTGCTCCGGCCCGAGGTTTGACGGGTTCTCGCAGTAGTCATCTCGGGCACGCCCGCCACCGTACCAGGGAGTTTTGTCTGATTATTACCGGATTCTGATCGGTTTGATCACGACGAGCACCGGTTCGTCGGATCGCTGTCGGGTTGGTCACGACTTCCGAGCCACGGCGGCGTAGCCGAGCGGCACCGCCGGCTGCAGGTCCAGATCGCCCCGCTCCGGCCGCCACTGCGCGATCGGCACCACGCCCGGATCGACCAGGTCGAGGCCGGTCAGCAGGGCCTCCAACTCGGCTCGGCTGCGCAACGTCCCGGGATGCAGGTCGGTCGGCAGCAGGTCGAACACGGCTCGCATGATCTCCGGCGCGTGGTCGGCCGTCAGGTGGGTCAGCGCCACGAACGAGCCGGGCGCGAAGGACTCCAGGTAGGCGCGGACCAGGGCGGACGGGTCGTCGTGGTCGGGAACGTGGTGCAGCACCGCGAACATCAGCACCGCCGTGGGCTGGTTGCGGTCGAGCAGTCGCCGGACGTCGGTGGCGGCCAGCACCTCGTCGATGTCGCGCAGGTCGGCTTGCACGATGGCGGCGTTCGGGTTGCCTTCGAGGACGAGTTCGCCGTGCGTCACGGCGACCGGCTCGCTGTCGACGTAGACCACCCGCGCGGTCGGGTCGAGCCGCTGGGCCAGCTCGTGCGGAGTGCCGATCGACGAGATGCCGCAGCCGACGTCGAGGAACTGCCGCACACCCTGGGCCAGGCACATCCGGACCACCCGGTGCATGCAGGCGCGGTTGGCCAGCACGCTCAGCCGCATGTCCGGGGCCACCGCCAGCACGCGTCGGCCCAGCTCGCGATCCACGGCGAAGTTGCTGCCGCCACCCAGGAAGAAGTCGTACACCCGGGCGCCGCTGGGGCGGTCCGGGTCGAGCTCCTGCGGGAGCTGGCCGTGTTCCGACATGATGCCTCCGGGTAACCGTGCAGGAAGCGGAGAGTAGTCGTCCGAACATCGGCCGAACAGGGTGAAACGTGATCGAGCACACCACGGTCGGGTCATTGACCTTCAGCGCGCTTGAGGTTTGAGACTTTCGTCGATCGCAGAAGATCAGCGGAAGGGATGGGGACAATGGCGCAGCAGTACGTGTTGCCGGAGTTGGATTACGACTACGCGGCGTTGGAGCCGGCGATCGCCGGTGAGATCAACGAGTTGCACCACAGCAAGCACCACGCGGCGTACGTCAAGGGCGCCAACGACACGGTGGAGAAGATCGCCGAGGCGCGGGAGAAGGGTGACTTCTCCTCCATCGTGGGGCTGGAGACCACGCTGGCGTTCAACCTGGCGGGGCACTCGCTGCACCTGGTGTGGTGGAAGATCCTCTCGCCCAATGGCGGGGACAAGCCCACCGGCGAGCTGGCGGCGGCCATCGACGAGGACTTCGGTTCGTTCGACAAGTTCCGCGCCCAGCTGGAGGCCGTGTCGACGACGATCCAGGGCAACGGCTGGGGCGTGCTGGCGTGGGATCCGGTCGGTCAGCGGCTGATCACCCAGCAGCTGCGTGATCACCACTCGAACCTGTCGATCGCGACGACGCCGCTGCTGGTGTTCGACATCTGGGAGCACGCGTACTACCTGCAGTACCGCAATGTGAAGGCGGACTACGTCAAGCACCTGTGGAACGTCGTCGACTGGGACGAGGTTTCCAAGCGCTTCGCCGACGCCCGCGC
>NZ_FNOK01000039.1 GCF_900106995.1 Saccharopolyspora shandongensis | reverse complement strand
CCTCCGACAGCACGATGATCGAGTGCCCGTCCTCGAACACGTACTCGTGGACCTGCGGCTTGATCTCCTGCTTGCGGACACCCGGCACCTTCTCCAAACCGGCCATGTCGATCTCGTTGTCGAAGTGACCGATGTTGCCCACGATCGCCTGATGCTTCATCCGCGTCATGTGCTCCGCGGTGATGATGTTGAAGTTCCCCGTCGTGGTCACGAAGATATCCGCGGTCTCCACCACGTCTTCCAGGGTCGTGACCTGGTAGCCGTCCATCACCGCCTGCAGCGCGCAGATCGGGTCGACCTCGGTCACGATCACCCGCGCACCCTGGCCGCGCAGCGATTCCGCCGAGCCCTTGCCGACGTCGCCGTAGCCGCAGACGACCGCGACCTTGCCGCCGATGAGCACATCGGTGGCGCGGTTGATGCCGTCGACCAGGGAGTGCCGGCAGCCGTACTTGTTGTCGAACTTCGACTTGGTGACCGAGTCGTTCACATTGATCGCCGGGAACAACAGATCCCCGGTCTTCGCCAGCTCGTACAGCCGGTGCACACCCGTGGTGGTCTCCTCGGTGACACCCTTGATCTCACCGGCGATCTTAGTGAACCGCCGGCCGTTCTGGGCGAGGCTGGCGCGCAGGGTCTCCAAGATGACCTTGTACTCCTCCGGGTCATCCTCGCCCGCGTTCGGCACCACACCCGCCGCCTCGAACTCGACACCCTTGTGAACCAACAACGTGGCATCGCCACCGTCGTCGAGGATCATGTTCGGACCCTGGCCGTCACCGAACTGGAACAACTGGTCCGTGCACCACCAGTACTCCTCCAGCGACTCACCCTTCCACGCGAACACCGGCACACCCGCAGGCGCCTCCGGCGACCCCTTCGGGCCCACCACGATCGCCGCCGCAGCCTCATCCTGCGTCGAGAAGATGTTGCACGACACCCACCGGACCTCCGCGCCCAACGCCACCAAGGTCTCGATCAGCACCGCCGTCTGCACCGTCATGTGCAACGAACCCGCAACCCGCGCACCCTTCAACGGCTGCGAACCCGCATACTCCTTGCGAGTCGCCATCAGGCCCGGCATCTCATGCTCCGCCAACCGGATCTGATGCCGACCAGCCTCGGCCAACGACAAATCCCGGACAGCGAACTCAAGGCCATTGACCTTCTGCAACTTGACGCTCATGGTTTCCCTTCTCGATTTCCCATGCGGTTGCGGGGGTGGATCAGGTGTTGAAGTACTTCGCCTCGGGGTGGTGGGCGACGATCGCGTCGGTGGACTGCTCGGGGTGCAGCTGGAACTCCTCCGAGAGCACCACGCCGATGCGCTCCGCCTCCAGCAGGTCGACGATCTTGGCCCGGTCCTCGATGTCCGGGCAGGCGCCGTAGCCGAAGGAGTACCGCGCGCCTCGGTAGCCGAGCTTGAAGAACTCCTGCACGTCGGCCGGGTCCTCCTCGGCCACCGAACCGCCGGCGGCCCACTGGAGCTCCCGCCGGACGCGCCGGTGCCAGTACTCGGCCAGCGCCTCGGTGAGCTGCACGCCCATGCCGTGCACCTCCAGGTAGTCCCGGTAGGCGTTCTTGGCGAACAGCTCGTTGGCGTAGTCGGCGATGGGCTGGCCCATGGTGACCAGCTGCACCGGCAGCACGTCCACCTGGCCGGTCCGCTCGGCCTGCTCGCGCGTCCGGAAGAAGTCCGCCAGGCACAGCCGCCGGTCGCGCTTCTGCCGCGGGAAGAAGAACCGGTGCCGCTCCTGGGCGTCCGGCTCGTCCTTGTCCAGCACCACGAGGTGGTTTCCCTCGGTCACGCACGGGAAGTAGCCGTAGACCACGGCGGCGTGCTGCAGGATGCCCGCGGTGGACAGCTCGTCGATCCAGTGGCGCAGCCGCGGCCGGCCCTCGGACTCGACGAGGTCCTCGTAGGACGGCCCCTCGCCCTTCTTGGCGCCGCGCAGCCCCCACTGGCCGAAGAACGTGGCCCGCTCGTCCAGCAGCGCCAGGTAGTCGGCGACCGCGACGCCCTTGACCACCTTGGAGCCCCAGAACGGCGGCGTCGGCACCGGCGCTTCGGCGTCCACATCGGACCGAGTGGTGTCCTCGTAGGACGGTTCTTCGCCCTGGTCGGCCTTGCGCTTCTCGGCGATCCGCAGCGACCGCTCGCGGCGCGCCTTGCGCTCGGCCTTCTTCGCCTCCTCGGCGGCGTTCTCCTCCGGGTTGTCGCCGCGCTTGATGGACATCAGCCGGTCCATCAGGTGCAGGCCCTCGAAGGCGTCCTTGGCGTAGCGCACGTCGCCCTGGTAGAGCTCGTCCAGGTCGTGCTCCACGTAGGAGCGGGTCAGCGCCGCGCCACCGAGCAGCACCGGGTACTTCTCGGCGATGCCCCTGGAGTTCATCTCCTCCAGGTTGTCCTTCATGATCACCGTCGACTTCACCAGCAGGCCGGACATGCCGATGGCGTCGACCTTGTGCTCCTCGGCGGCTTCCAGGATGGCGTTGATCGGCTGCTTGATGCCGATGTTGACCACGTCGTAGCCGTTGTTGGACACGATGATGTCGACCAGGTTCTTGCCGATGTCGTGCACATCGCCCTTGACGGTGGCCAGCAGCAGCTTGCCCTTGCCGCCGGAGTCGTCCTTCTCCATGTGCGGTTCGAGATAGGCGACGGCGGCCTTCATGACCTCGGCGGACTGCAGCACGAACGGCAGCTGCATCTGACCGGAGCCGAACAGCTCGCCGACGACCTTCATGCCGGCCAGCAGGTTCTCGTTGATGATCCCCAGCGGCGGCTTCTCCGCCATCGCCGCGTCCAGGTCGGCTTCCAGCCCGTTGCGCTCGCCGTCGACGATCCGCCGCTCTAAGCGCTCGAACAACGGCAGCTTCGCCAGCTCCTCGGCCCGCGAAGCACTGCTGGACTTCGCGGTCTTGCCCTCGAAGAGCTCCATCAGCTTCTGCAGCGGGTCGTAGCCCTCGCGGCGCCGGTCGTAGACCAGGTCGAGCGCGACCTCCCGCTGCTCGTCCGGGATCTTGTTCATCGGCAGGATCTTCGAGGCGTTGAGGATCGCGGTGTCCAGCCCCGCATCCCGGCATTCGTTGAGGAACACCGAGTTCAGCACCTGCCGCGCCGCCGCGTTCAACCCGAAGGACACGTTGGACAGACCCAGCGTGGTCTGCACGTCGGGATGGGTGCGCTTGAGCTCCCGGATCGCCTCGATGGTCTCGACGGCGTCCTTGCGGACCTCCTCCTGCCCGGTGGTGATCGGGAACACCAGGCAGTCGATGATGATCGCGGACTCGTCCAGGCCCCAGTTCTCGGTGAGGTCGGCGATCAGCCGCTCGGCGACGCGCAGCTTCCACTCCTTGGTGCGCGCCTGCCCCTCCTCGTCGATGCAGGTGCCGACCACCGTGGCGCCGTGCTCGCGCACCAGCTCCATCACCTGGTGGAAGCGCGAGTCCTCGCCGACGCCGTCCTCGTAGTTCACCGAGT
Source organism: Saccharopolyspora shandongensis (assembly GCF_900106995.1). Classification (GTDB taxonomy): domain Bacteria; phylum Actinomycetota; class Actinomycetes; order Mycobacteriales; family Pseudonocardiaceae; genus Saccharopolyspora; species Saccharopolyspora shandongensis. The sequence continues at coordinate 91,504 of NZ_FNOK01000039.1, read as the reverse complement.
TCACCGCGCACCGGCCGCCGAGGCTGTCCAGCCCGGCCTCGATCACGGCCGGCTCGGTGGAGTCCACCATGATCGGCAGCGTCGATGCGGTGGCCAGCCGGCTGGCCAGCTCCCGCATGTCCGCGGTGCCGTCCCGGCCCACGTAGTCCACGCACAGGTCCAGCATGTGCGCGCCCTCGCGGGTCTGGCCCTTGGCGATCTCGACGCAGTCGTCGTAGCGCCCCTCCAGCATCGCCTCGCGGAACGCCTTGGAACCGTTGGCGTTGGTGCGCTCGCCGACGTTGAGGATCGAGGCGTCCTGCTCGAACGGCACCGTCTGGTACACCGACGAGATCGACGGGACGAACTCCGGGGTCCGCGGCGCGGGCGCCAGCGGCGCGACCGCCTCGGCCACCGCGCGCACGTGCTCGGTGGTGGTGCCGCAGCAGCCGCCGACCAGCCGGGCGCCGAAGTCGTTGACGAACCCGACCAGCGCCTCCGCCAGCTCATCGGGCTGCAGCGGGTACACCGCGCCGTTGGGGCCGAGCTGGGGCAGACCGGCGTTGGGCATCACCGAGATCGGGATCCGGGAGTTCTGTGCCAGCACCCGCAGGTGCTCGCTCATCTCCGCCGGACCGGTCGCGCAGTTCATCCCGATCAGGTCGATGCCCAGCGGCTCCAGCGCGGTCAGCGCCGCGCCGATCTCCGAGCCGACCAGCATCGTGCCGGTGGTCTCCACCGTGACCTGCGCGATGATCGGCAGCCACCGGCCGGTCTGGGCCATCGCCCGCTTCGCCGCCACGATCGCGGCCTTGGTCTGCAGCAAGTCCTGGGAGGTCTCCACCAGCACCACGTCGATGCCGCCGTCGAGCATGCCCAGGACCTGCTCGACGTAGGCGTCGCGCAGGACGGGATAGGGCGCGTGGCCCAGCGTCGGCAGCTTGGTGCCCGGGCCGACCGAACCGAGCACGAACCGCGGCCGCTCCGGCGTCGAGTACTCGTCGGCGGCCTCGCGGGCCAGCGCCGAGCCCGTCTCCGCCAGCTCCCGGATCCGCTCCGGGATGTCGTACTCGCCGAGGTTGGCCAGGTTCGCGCCGAAGGTGTTGGTCTCGATCGCGTCCGAGCCCGCCTCCAGGTAGCCCCGGTAGATCGAGGACACCACGTCGGGCCGCGTGACGTTCAGGATCTCGTTGCAGCCCTCCAGGTTGGCGAAGTCGTCCAACGTCAGGTCGAACGCCTGCAGCGCGGTACCCATGCCGCCATCGGCGACGAGGACCCGTTCGCCGAGGGCGCTCAGGAACCCGCTCGGATCGTTCTGCCGATCTGCCATCCCCTGCTACTCCCCGTTCTCAGCCGAGCTTCGACTGGACCTCGGCCGCGGCGGCGTCACCGTACGCCTCGGCGATGCGCGCGACGAACGAGTCGCGCTCCACCTGGTACTCCTGCGGACCGTCGGTCTCCAGCGAGACGGTCGCCAGCGTGCAGCCCAGCTGCAGCGAACGCTCCAGGTCGAGGTCGTGGTACAGCCCCGCGAGGAACCCGCTGCGCAGCGCGTCGCCGACGCCGGTCGGGTCGCCCTTCTGCTTCTCCTTCGGCGGCGCGACCTCGACGGTCGGCTCCGACTTGGACTCCACCTGCACGCCCTTCGGGCCCAGCGAGGTCACCCAGAGGCCGACGCGGTCCAGCACGTCGGCGTGCGTCCAGCCGGTGCTCTGCAGCAGCAGGCCGTGCTCGTACTCGTTGGTGAAGAGGTACTCCGCGCCCTCGACGAGCCGGCGGATCTCCTCGCCCTCCATCCGGGCCAGCTGCTGGCCCGGGTCGGCGACGAACCGGTAGCCGCGGTCCCGGCACTCCTCGGTGTGCCGCACCATCGCCGCCGGGTCGTTGGGCGAGATCACCACCACGTCGAGGCCGCCCAGCCGGTCGGCGACCGGCTGGAGCTCGATCTCGCGGGCCTCGGCCATCGCCCCCGCGTAGAACGAGGCGAACTGGTTGTGGTCGAGGTCGGTGGTGCAGATGAACCGCGCGGTGTGCTTGGTCTCGGAGACGTACACCGACGCGGTGTCCACCCCGTGCCGCTCCAGCCATCCGCGGTACTCGTCGAAGTCCTGGCCGACGGCGCCGACGAGGGCCGAGCCGACGCCCAGCTGGCCGAGGCCGAAGGTGATGTTGGCCGCGATGCCGCCGCGTCGCACCTCCAGGTCGTCGACCAGGAACGACAGCGAAACCTGGTGGAGCCGATCGGCGACGAGCTGATCGGTGAACCTACCGGGATAGGACATCAGGTGGTCGGTGGCGATCGAACCGGTCACCGCAATCCGCACTGCTTTACTCCTTCACCAGGGCCGGCTGCCGCTGCGGCGCCGACCTTTGAAGCTCCATTGGACCCCGTCGCCGGTCACGACTGACCGCGGGGCGCCATCGGCACGCCCCGCAGTCTGCCGCCACGGCTATCGAAGGTCGACGTCAGATACCGGCGGCGCTCTTCAGCGCCTCGGCCCGGTCGGTGCGCTCCCAAGGCAGGTCGACGTCACTGCGCCCGAAGTGACCGTACGCTGCCGTCTGCGCGTAGATCGGCCGCAAGAGGTCCAGGTCACGCACGATGGCGGCGGGCCGCAGGTCGAAGACCTCGTTGATCGCGGCCTGGATCTTCACCGGGTCGACGTTCTCGGTGCCGAAGGTCTCGACGAACAGGCCCACCGGGGCGGCCTTGCCGATCGCGTAGGCGACCTGCACCTCGATGCGGCCGGCCAGGCCCGCGGCGATGGCGTTCTTGGCGACCCAGCGCATCGCGTAGGCGGCCGAGCGGTCCACCTTCGACGGGTCCTTGCCGGAGAAGGCGCCGCCGCCGTGGCGGGCCATGCCGCCGTAGGTGTCGACGATGATCTTCCGGCCGGTCAGGCCCGCGTCGCCCATCGGGCCGCCCACCACGAACCGACCGGTCGGGTTCACCAGCAGCCGGGTGTCGGCGGAGTCCAGGCCGACCCGCTCGATCTCCGGGTCGATGACCTTCTCCTTGATGTCGCCCGCCAGCATGCCCTCGAGGTCGATGTCGGCGGCGTGCTGCGTGGACAGCACCACGGTGTCCAGGCGAACCGGCTGGTCACCGGCGTACTCGATGGTCACCTGCGTCTTGCCGTCCGGCCGCAGGTAGGGCAGCACCCCGTCCTTGCGGACCTTGGTCAGCCGCCGCGACAGCCGGTGCGCGAGGGCGATCGGCAGCGGCATCAGCTCGTCGGTGTCGGTGCAGGCGTAGCCGAACATCAGGCCCTGGTCGCCGGCGCCCTGCTTGGCGATCTCGTCGATGACGCCCTCGACGCGGGACTCGTGCGCGACATCGACGCCCTGCGCGATGTCCGGCGACTGGGAGCCGATCGCGACGTTCACACCGCAGGAAGCACCGTCGAAGCCTTTGGCGGAGGAGTCGTAGCCGATCTCCAGGATCTTCTCCCGCACGATCGTGGGGATGTCCGCGTAGGCGTCGGTGGTCACCTCGCCGGCCACGTGCACCTGGCCGGTGGTCACCAGCGTCTCCACCGCGACCCGCGACCGCGGGTCCTGGGACAACAACGCGTCCAGCACGGCGTCGCTGATCGCATCGCAGATCTTGTCCGGGTGCCCCTCGGTCACCGATTCACTGGTGAACAACCTGCGGTTGATCTCACTCACGACTGCTCCTCACCTCACAGCTGATGCAGCACTGATCCTTGCGTACGGATGTGACGATTTCCTGAGGGGGTCTCAGGCGCGGGCGTGGATGATGCCCCAGGCGAGGTTGCCCGCCTTGCCACCTGCGACCCAGTTCTTCAGACCCGTCTTCATCTTGGTTCGGTATTCGTCGCTGATCCAGTCCGCCAGCTCCGCTTCCCGGCCCTCGAGTACTTCTAGAACGCGCCCATAGTGCACGGCTAGGAACTCGGTCAGGTCCTCGAAGTCGAAGTTCTGCAGGCCGAGGCGGGCCAGCTCGCGGCGGTAGAAGCCGGGCGAGCCCATCGTCTCCAGGTTCAGCCGGTCCAGGATCGACCCGAGGTCCTTCAGCTTGGCGCCGTCGGCGGCCATCGGGTCGGTGAAGATGAAGGAGCCGCCGCCCCTGAGCACGCGGGACACCTCTTCCAGGACCCGCTCCCGGTCGCCGCTGTGCAGGATCGCGTCCTGCGACCAGACGATGTCGAAGGCGTTGTCCTGGAACGGGATGTCCTCGAAGGAACCGTCCTTGACCTCGATCAGCTCGGCCAGTCCCGCGGCCCGGGTGAACTCGAGGTTCCGGCCGTTCTCGACCTCGCTGAGGTTCAGGCAGGACACCTTGCAGCCGTACGTCGCGGCGAGGTAGCGGGCCGCGCCGCCGTAGCCGGAGCCGATGTCCAGGATGCGGGTTTCCGGGGTGATATCGACCTTGGCGGCCATCCGCTCCACGGTGCGCCGCGAGGCGCTGTCGATGTCCTCGTCCGGAGTCTGGTAGAGGCCGATGTGAATGTCGTTGCCGCCCCAGACGTGGTAGTAGAAGTTGTCCGCGTCCTCGGAATTGTAGTAATCCCGCGCGGTGTGCACCGCGGTCGAGTACACGTCGGAGAGCTCTTCGTCCGGCCGGTACTTCTTCTCCGCCACGTGGATGAAGAAGTCGGGTTCGGCGTCGTGGTAGGTCTCCTGGAAATCGCCGTAGGTGTCGATCCGCTGGAAGCCGACTTCGCGCATGAGCCGCCGCGTGTAGTTCTTCCGGAGCGGGTACATGTTCAAGAAGAATTCAGATTTGTCCGGGAACGTGTACTTGAAGCGCGCGAGGCCCTCGTCGATGTAATCGGGCTCCGCGGAAACGTCCTCGCCGGCGTAGTAGTAGGTGTGTTTCGACGAGAATCCGTTGTCCAGAATCGAGTCGTAATTTCGTTGATCGATGATCAGCACGCCGTCGTGCTTGAGCATCGCGTAGAACTCGGCGAGCGCTTTGCGCCGATCCCGTTCGGAGAACAGGTGCGTGAAGGAGTTGCCGAGGCAGATGATCGCGTCGTACTCGCCGTGGACGTCACGATTCAGCCAGCGCCAGTCGGCGTGCACCACGCGGAGGATGTGGCCGCCGTAGGTGAGGCCGTTGCTGAACGCCTTGGCGAGCATCTGCGGGCTGCCGTCGGCGCTGACCGCGTCGAAGCCCTCCTCCAGCAGCCGCACGGAGTGGAAGCCGGTGCCGGTGGCGACGTCGAGCACCGAGCGGACGCCACGGGCCTTGAGCTGGTCGATGAAGAACGAGCCCTCGCTCTGGTAGCGCTTCTTCCAGTCGATCAGCTCGTCCCACTTCTCGACGAAACCGCCGACGTACTCGAACGTGTAGTGGTCAGATTCGCGCACTTCCAACGGGTTCTCGCCGAACACCTGCTCCTCGCGTGCCACCAGATCAGCGGTGTCCTGAGATCCGGGCTGCTCGCTCGAAGCAAGATCGTCCACGCTCTTCGCCATTCTTCACTCCCACCACTCACGTTGGTCATGCGCCACCGCAGAACTCGGGGCCGCGCAAATCCGTGCCCGAGCTCGTCTCGTGGCCGTGTCGGGTCGCCACTGCGAAAAAAGGCAACGCCTGTACCGGCGTGGGCAGCCGAGAAACGCTCAAGGCCGCGACACCTACGCCGATCACCGCCAGTCGGCATCCTTGCCGACCGGCCCTGACGCGATATTCCTGCGTCGGTTAACTAACCTAGGCGAAGGAGATCGCAAAGCAAGCGTACAAACGTGTGACGCTAATCACCAGAATACGATGAATGCGTGATTTCCACTGTCACCCTGGGTGAATAAATGCGCTGCCACCTGCGCCGATTCGGCGCATTTTCGAGAGACACAACGATCACGCGAGTGCAGAATGTCAGCGATCTGTGTATACTGGCGCCCGCTTTGCCTTACCACAACAACTGCAAATTACACAACCGCGATTCCCGTCAAAATTATGAAGACTGGGCAGCGTGGCGGTTGACTTTTTCTCTTTTCATTGAGTTCATCGCGGCGCGGAGCACAGATATTACGGTGCCCGCCTCACGCATGCGAGCCATTTTTCCGCACCGGATCCGGCCCACCGGCCGCCGGCCACCGCCCTCCCCCATCAGGCCTGCTTCACGCTCCCCTTGCCGGGACGATCGGCGGAAGGTTCCTCGCCGCATCGGCCCTGGGGAAGTGTGGCACGCGCCCCCGGCGCGTGCCACCGCAGCAACGCCCGGCTCAGCCCTTCAGTTCGGGGAAGTCCTCTTCTCGGAATTCGCGGTTTTCACCGCCGGGTCCGCCACCGGATCCACCGCCGGACCGGTGCAGTTCATCCTCCCGGCCGCGCAGTTCGACGCGGCGGATCTTGCCGGAGATCGTCTTCGGCAGCTCGTAGAACTCCAGCCGCCGCACCCGCTTGTAAGGGGCCAGGTGCTCGCGCGCGAAGCGCAGGATCGACAGCGCCGTCTCCGGCGTCGGTTCGTGCTGCCCGGCCAGCACCACGTACGCCTTCGGCACCGCGAGCCGGATCGGGTCCGGCGACGGCACCACCGCCGCCTCGGCCACCGCCTCGTGCTCCAGCAGGACGCTCTCCAGTTCGAACGGCGAGATCCGGTAGTCGGAGGCCTTGAACACGTCGTCGGTGCGCCCGACGTAGGTGATGTAGCCGTCGGCGTCCCGCGATCCGACGTCACCGGTGTGGTAATGCCCGCCGCGGGTCACCTCGGCGGTGCGCTCGGTGTCGTCGGCGTAGCCGGTCATCAGCCCGACCGGGCGCGGCTGCAGCGCCAGGCAGATCTCGCCCTCCTCGGCGGGTTCCCCGGTGACCGGGTCGAGCAGCGTCACCTCGAAGCCGGGCAGCGGGCGGCCCATCGAGCCCGGCCGGACCGGCTGGCCGGGCGTGTTGGCGACCTGCACGCTGGTCTCGGTCTGGCCGAAGCCGTCCCGGATGGTGACCGACCAGGCGCGCCGCACCTGCTCGATGATCTCCGGGTTCAGCGGCTCGCCCGCACCGACCACTTTGGACGGTGGCGTGGCCAGGCTGCCGAGATCGGCCTGGATCAGCATCCGCCAGACCGTCGGCGGCGCACAGAAGCTGGTGATGCCGCAGCGCTGCATCTGCGCCATCAGCCCGGCCGCGTCGAACCTGGTGTAGTTGTAGATGAACACCGTCGCCTCTGCGTTCCACGGCGCGAAGACGTTGCTCCACGCGTGCTTCGCCCACCCCGGCGACGAGATGTTCAGGTGCACGTCGCCCGGCTCCAGCCCGATCCAGTACATGGTCGAGAGGTGGCCGATCGGGTAGGACACGTGGGTGTGCTCGACCAGCTTCGGCTTCGCCGTGGTGCCGGAGGTGAAGTAGAGCAGCATCGGGTCCTCGGCGCGGGTGGGCCCGTCCGGGGCGAACTCCGCGGCGGCTGCCGAACTGTCCGCATAGGACTCCCAGCCCGGCACCGGGTCGCCGACCGCGATGCGGGTGTAGTCGCCGGGCACGTCGGCGAACTTCGCCGCGTCGGCCGCGGTGGTGACCACGTGCCGGGCCCGGCCGCGGTCGATCCGGTCGCGCAGGTCGGCCGGCCCGAGCAGCGGGGTCGCCGGGATGATCACCGCGCCCAGCTTCATCGCGGCCAGGATCGTCTCCCACAGCTCGACCTGGTTGCCGAGCATCAGCACCAGCCGGTCGCCGCGGGACACGCCGAGCCCGCGCAGCCAGTTGGCGACCTGGTTCGAACGGCGCGTCATGGCGCGGAAGGTCACCTGGTGCTCGCTGCCGTCGGCGTCGACGATCCACAGCGCGATGCCGTCGCGGCGCTCGCCGATCGTGTCGAACCAGTCCAGCGCCCAGTTGAACTCGGCGGGCTTCGGCCACTCGAAATCGCGTCGCGCGGTCTCGTAGTCCTCGCGGTGCCGCAGCAAGAAGTCCCGGGCGGCGCGAAACACCTCCGTCGCGGTGCCTTGCGGGGCTGAGGAATAACCGGTCACGTGCACACCCTCCTGGACTCGGCTGAGTCGCCCGATCACTTGACCGGGCCAACAACGTAACCTCGTGAGCCCTACCGATCCATGGCGCTTGCTCCGATTTGCGGGCGCTCTTTCGGCCGCGTTGACTGTGCGTGCGTTCATGGTCATTGTTGTCGGTTGATGGGTGATTGCTTTTCGCCTTCTTCGGCAAGTCGGTCTGGAGGCAATCGTGCTGCTGCGCGCCCTGCTGCTCACCACGCTGTTGGCCACCGCCTCCGGGATTCCCGCGACCGCCGCCGTGGCCGCCGACCCGTGGCGCCCGAAACCGCCGCCGCTGGCCACGCCGTGGACCGACGAGGTCGGTCCGGACAACGCCCTCCCCGAGTACCCGCGCCCGCAGCTGACCCGCGAGCGCTGGCTGAACCTCAACGGATTGTGGTCCTACGGCGGCGGATCGACCCCGCCGGCCGCGGCGGCCGAGAAGATCTTGGTGCCCTTCCCGCCGGAATCCGGGCTCTCCGGCGTCCAGCGCCACGACGACCACATGCTGTACCGGCGGACCTTCGAGGTGCCGCCGGGCTGGTCGGGGCAGCGGCTGCTGCTGCACTTCGGCGCGGTGGACCAGAAGGCCGAGGTGTCGGTCAACGGCCGCACCGTCGCGGTGCACGAGGGCGGCTACACCGGGTTCAGCGCCGACATCACCGACGCGCTGCGCCCCGGCGCGAAGCAGCAACTGTCGGTGGCCGTCGAGGACCGCAACGACGCCAACCCTTACCCGGTGGGCAAGCAGCGCAACGAAGCGGGCGGGATCCTCTACACCGGCGCGTCCGGGATCTGGCAGACCGTCTGGCTCGAACCGGTGCCCGAGGCGCACATCGCCAAGCTCGACATCACCCCTGATCTGCGCGGTTTCGAGCTGACCGCGCGCACCTCGGCGCGCGCCGGGCAACGGGTCGAGGCGGTCGCCTTCGACACCGAGGGCCGCGAGGTGGGGCGCGCCGAAGGCCCGGCCGACACGGCGCTGCGGCTGGCGGTGGCCGATCCGCACCTGTGGACGCCCGACGACCCCTACCTCTACGACATCGCGGTCCGGCTGGTCGGCGCCGACGGGCGCACCGTCGACGCCGTCGGCAGCTACGGCGGGCTACGCACCATCGAGCTGATCGACGACTCGCAGGGGCGGCCGCGGATGGCGCTCAACGGCCGGATCCTGTTCCAGCACGGGCCGCTGGACCAGGGCTACTGGCCGGACGGGATCTACACCGCGCCCACCGACGAGGCGCTGCGGTTCGACCTCGCCGAGACCAAGCGGCTCGGGTTCAACATGGTGCGCAAGCACGTGAAGGTCGAGCCGGCCCGCTGGTACTACTGGACGGACCGGTTGGGCCTGCTGGTGTGGCAGGACATGCCGTCGCTGCCGATCGACCTCGCCGACCCGCCCGGCAGCAACCCGCCCCCCGGCGAGGAGGCCCGCGCGCACTACCGCGACGAGCTCACCGCCATGATCGACCAGCTGCGCAGCGTCCCGTCCATCGTGGCCTGGGTGCCGTTCAACGAGGGCTGGGGCGAGTTCGACACCGCCGAGATCGCCGAGCTGGTCCGGCGCACCGACCCGACCCGGCTGGTCAACGCCAACAGCGGGGTGAACTGCTGCTACTCGCTGCCGGACAGCGGCGCTGGCGACATCTACGACGACCACACCTACGTCGGGCCGGGCAGCCCGGAGGTGCGCGGCGAGCGGGCGTCGGTGGACGGCGAGTACGGCGGGCTGGGGCTGGTCGAGGAGGGCCACCTGTGGCCCGGCAAGCCGGGCGCGTACGAGATGACCAACAGCCGCGCCGAGCTGACCGACCGCTACGCCGAGGTCAGCGCCGACCTGGCCCGCATCGTCTCGGCCAACGGCCTGTCCGCGGCGATCTACACCCAGACCACGGACGTGGAGAACGAGGTGAACGGCTTCCTCACCTACGACCGCCGGATCCTCAAGCCCAACCCGGACGTGGTCCGCGCCCGCAACCAGGCGGTGATCGACGCGGGCACGCCCTGACGACTGGCGGCCGGGCCGCCCACCGGCCACAGTGGATGGCGATCACCCGGGACCGGCGCGATTTCGCGAGGAATCGACCGTCACCCGGGTGAGCGCCGTTCTCCCGCGAAATCGCGCTCCCCAGGAGGTCCAGGATGCGACGTTTCAGCCGGCGGGCCGCGCTCGCCACCGCTGCCGGTGCGACCACCGCCGCCGCTCTCAGCGGCAGCGCCGCCGCGCAGCCGGCCGATCCGGGCGGCGGCCGGTGGACGGCGAACGGGCGGCTGTACGAGATCCGCTCCGGGCGGCAGCGGGCCGTGATCGCCGGGGTGTCGGCGACGCTGCTGTCCTGGCAGGTCGACGGCGTGGAAATGCTGCTGACGCACCCGGCTGACGACGTCGGCGAGGGCTACCAGGGCAAGACGATCCTGCCCTGGCCCAACCGGATCGACCACGGCCGCTACACCTTCGGCGGCAAGGAACTGCAGGTCGCGATCAACGAGCCGGAGCGGGACACGGCGCTGCACGGCCTGATGAGCTTCGTGGAGTGGCAGCCCGTGCGGCACTGCGCGGACGGCGTCGCCCTGGAGTACGTGTTGCCGCCGGACTACGGCTACCCGTTCCGGCTGGCGTTCCGGATCGAGTACGAAGTGGACGCCACCGGGGTGCGAAGCACGTTGAGCGCCAAGAACATCGGCGACACCGACGCCCCGTTCGGCACCGCCAACCACACCTATCTCGGTGCCGGCGGGGACCGCATCGACGACATCGTCTTCGAGTTGCCCGCCGACACCTACTACGTCGTCGACGACCGGCTGATCCCCACCGGCACCGCCCCGGTCGAGGGCACCGACTACGACTTCCGGTCGCCGCGCCCGATCGGGGCGACCGAAATGGACACCGCGTTCACCGGGCTGAGCCGCGGCGGCGCGGTGGTGCGGTTCGCCCGCCCGGACGGCGTGACCGCCGAGCTCTGGGTCGACCGCACGCACGGCTACCTGCAGGTCTACACCGACGACAGCCCGGCGACCGACCGCCCGGGGCGGGCCGGGATCACCGTGGAGCCGATGACGTGCGCGCCGAACGCGTTCGTCACCGGCGACGGCCTGATCACCCTGCGGCCGGGCGAAACCCACCGCGGCACCTGGGGTTACCGCATCGCGGGCTGATCGGGTCGCGAGTGCGCTCAGGCCGCAGCCACGCCGTAGGCCTTGGCCAGGTCGTCGAGGACCAGGTTGGCGGCCTGCACGCCGATGCCCGACATCCAGGTCTCGTCGGGAACCGGGAACACCCGGCCGTTGCGGACCGCGTTCATCCGGGTCCACAGCGCGCTGGACTCCACGGCCTTCTGCTGGGTCTTCTCCGGGGACACCGCGGTGGTGACGAAAACGGTGTCCGCGTCGGCCATGTCGATGAGCTCGGGGCTGATCTCGTTGTCGAACTCGTCGGCGTTCTGCGACGGCGGCCGGGTCATCCCGGCGTCGGTGAGGACCACGCCCGAGAAGTTCGACTTCTGGTAGAGCCGGATCTTGCCCGCCATGAAGCGGGTCACCGACACCGTCGGGGCGGTGCCGCCGTTCTTCGCGATGATCGCGTCGCCGATCCGCTTCGCCCGGGCCTCGTAGGCCTGCAGCGCGGCCTGCGCCTCGGCCTCCTTGCCGAGCGCCGCGGCATGCATGGCGAGGTTCTGCTTCCAGGGGAAGCCGGTCGTCTCGGTCATCACCGTCGGCGCGATCCGGGCCAGCTGGTCGTAGAGGGCGTCGTGGCGGACCCTGCTGGTGAGGATCAGGTCCGGCTTGAGCGAGGCGATCAGCTCCAGCTTCGGCGAGTCCGACGGGCCGACCAGGGCGGTGCCGCCGAGCTTTTCCCGCAGGTAGGCCGGGAACTCCTCGCCGGTGGACAGGTGCGGCGGGATCGCCGCGACCGGCGTGATGCCCAGCAGCGTCACCGAATCCAGCTCGGCGGTGTCGAGCACGACCACCCGCTCCGGCTTCTTCGGGATGGTCACCTCGCCCTTGGCGGTGGCGATGGTCCGCGGGAAGCCCGCTCCCGGTTCGGCGGCCGGCGCGGCGGCGTTCGGCGCGGCACCGCCGCAGGCCGCGGTCAGCGCGACCAGCCCGGCGGCGACCAATGCGCCCGCGGTGCGCATGAATCGTCGTTGGCGCATCTGGGTTTCCTCTCGATCGGGGTTGAACGTCGACACCGCCGACGCGCCCCCCGCGACCGGCGAAACCGCACGCACTTTACTTAGGCAAGCCTTCCCTGATCAAGGGCTGTGTTTCCGGTCCCGCTGCGCTATGATCCGCCGTTCGGCGCACCAGTAGAGTGACCGGGTGGCCGAGTACATCCAGATTCCGACTCCTGCCGGGAAGTTCGACGCCCTGACCGCCGGTCCCGAGGACGGCCGCCCGGTGCTGCTGCTGCACGGCTTCCCGGAGGCCGCGGTGCAGTGGAGCGAGCAGCTCTCGGTGCTCGGCGGCGCGGAGTGCTTCGCGGTCGCGCCGGACCAGCGCGGCTACTCCCCCGGCGCGCGGCCCAAGCAGGCGACCGACTACCGGCTGGCGGATCTGGTCGGCGACGTGCTGGCCATCGCCGAGCACTTCGGCTGGCAGCGCTTCGACCTGGTCGGCCACGACCTCGGCGCGATCGTCGCGTGGGCGACGGCGGCAGAGCACCCGGACCGCGTCCGCACCCTGACGGCTGCGTCGATGCCGCACCCCGACCCGTTCTTCGAAGCCATCCGCTCCGACGAGGACCAGCACCAGCGCTCGGGCCACATGCAGGTCTTCCAGTCCTCGGGCGCGGAGAAGACGCTGCTGGCCGACAACGCCAAGAAGCTGCGGCAGATCTACTACCCCGGCGTGCCCCAGCACCACGTCGACGACTACGTCCAGCGGCTCACCGAGCCGGGCGCGTTGACCGCGGCGCTGAACTGGTACCGCGCCATGCGCTACAGCGGCCGGATCGGCCCGGTCGAGGTGCCGACGCTGTACGTCTGGAGCACCGAGGACACCGCGGTCGGTTCGACGGCGGCGCTGGCCACGGGCGACCACGTCACCGGCCCCTACCGGTTCGAGATGCTGGAGGACGTCTCGCACTGGATCCCGGAGGAGGCCCCGGAGACCTTCATCCGGCTGCTCCTCCAGCACCTGGTGGCGCACCAGGCGTGACGGGCCCGCGGACGCTCAGTCCACGGCGGGCAGGGCGTCGGCGAGGAACTCGACGAACTCGGTGCCGACGGCCTCGAACACCGCGCCCTCGTGGCCGCCGGGCAGGAAGCTGACCACCGGGATGTTCGAGTACCGCTCGATCAGCTGGTCGATGCCGTCCAGGAACGGGTCCGAGTCGCCGGTCCACACGCCGACCGGCACGCCGCCGAGGTCGTCGAGGCGGCGCAACGGGTCCACGGCCAGCCACTCCGCCTCGGTGGCGAAGGCCTCCTTCTCCCGCATGCCCTCCCAGCTCACCTGCAGCGCGGGCGCGACCTCCCCGACCGCCGCGACCGGGTGACCGGCCAGGTTGCGGTCCGCCGCGTAGTTCAGCGCGCCGAAGCCGCCGGTGGAGATGCCCGCAACGGCGAACGGCCGGCCGCAGGCGTCGCCCAGGCCGCGCTCGCTCAGCCAGCGCGGCAGCTCGTCCTGGAGCATGGCGGCGAGGTCGCCGTTGGCCGATCCGTCGTTCCAGTACGGGTTGTAGCCGCCGTCGAGAACGGCGAAGCCGAACGCCGGGATCGTGCCCTCGCGGTGCAGCCGTTCGAGCGAGGCCAGCGTGTCGTACGGGATCGGGGTGGGCCGGACGCCGTCGCGGCCGTGCAGGTAGAGCACGATCGGCAGGTCCTCGATGGATTCGAGGCCGCGCGGGTAGGCGAGGTAGAGCTCCACCGGGACGCCGCGGTGCTCGGAGTGCACGTACTCCGTGCGGATGACCGGCATGTCCTGTTCGGACAGTGCGGGCTCGACGACCGGCGCCGGCGACGGCGCGTTCGCGATCGGCGGCGCTGCACAACCGGACAGACCCGCGACCAGCAGCACCGACATCAGCAAGCGCCCGGAGATCCGTTCGCGCGCCACGCCACCTCCACCCGTCCGGTTGGTCCGGTTCACCAGCCTAACCGCGTTCGTCTCTTGCCCGGGCCGCGGGTGACGGAGAGCATGGCAGCCGAGATCCGTCCACGCGGACGGCAGCGAGATCCTTAGGAGTGGCACGTGAAGGGTTCCGAGAGCCTGCTGGCCACGGCGACCGCGGCCGGCATCCAGGTCTGCTTCGCCAACCCCGGCACCACCGAGATCCCACTCGTCGAGGCGTTCGACCAGGTCCCCGGCGTGCGCGCGGTGCTCGCGCTGTCCGAGGGCGTGGTGACCGGCGCCGCCGACGGCTACGCGCGCATGACGGGCGTCCCCGCGATGACCCTGCTGCACCTCGGGCCGGGGTTCGCCAACGGGATCGCGAACCTGCACAACGCGCGCCGCGCCCGCACACCCATGATCAACATCATCGGCGAGCACGCCTCCTGGCACCAGCCCGCCGACGCCCCGCTGTCCAGCGACATCGAGTCGCTGGCCGGGCCGGTGTCGGGCTGGGTCGGCCGCACCACCTCGCCGGCGTCGGCCGCCGCCGAGTTCGCCGAGGCCTACCGGGCGACGCTCGGGCAGCGCCTGCCCGCGACCCTGATCGCCGCCGCCGACCACATGTGGAGCCAGGGCGGCGAGCCCGCCGCCATCCCGGCCGTGCCCGCGAGGCCCGCGGTCGACGACCAGCAGATCGCCGCGATCGCGAAGCTGCTCGCCGGCGGGAGCGGCCGGACCGCGCTGCTGCTGGGCGGGCACGCGCTGAGAGCCGAAGGCATCCGCACCGCCGCGCGGATCGTGGCGACCACGGGCGGCGAAGTGCTGGTCGAGCGCTCGCCCGCGCGCATCGAGCGCGGCCCGGACGTCCCGGCCGTGCGGTCGCTGCCCTACTTCCCGGAGGACGTTCTCCGTTCCCTCGAAGGGTTCTCGCACCTGGTGCTGGTCGGCGCGCGGACCCCCGTGGCGTTCTTCGGCTACCGGGGCATGCCGAGCTTCCCGCTGCCCAACGATCTCAGCGTGCGCACCTTGGCCGACACCGACCAGGACGCCGTCGAGGCGCTGCGCGCGTTGGCGGACGCGACCGGCAGCGCGGCGGCCGAAGTGCCGAGCGCCGAGCGCCCGCAGGTGCAGGCCCCGGAGGGGACGTTGACGGCGGCGAGCATCGCGGCGGCGATCATGCTCACCCAGCCCGAGCACGCGATCGTGGTGAACGAGGGCATTTCGTCCGGGGCGGCGTACCCGGCGATCGCCGCCGCCGCGCCGCCGCACACCGAGCTGACCAACACCGGCGGCGCGATCGGCATGGGCATGCCTGCGGCCACCGGTGCCGCGGTGGCCTGCCCGGACCGGTCGGTGATCAACTTCCAGGCGGACGGCAGCGCCGCGTACACCGTCCAGGCACTGTGGACGCAAGCCCGCGAGGGCCTCGACGTCACCACGGTGATCTGCGCGAACTCCCGCTACGGGATCCTGGAGGCCGAGCTGCGGCGCGCGGGCGTCGCCGAGCCCGGCGCGGCGGCGGCGAGCATGACCAGCCTCGCGGAGCCCGCGATGGACTGGACGGCGGTGGCGCGCGGCTTCGGCGTGCCCAGCAGCCGAGCGGCCACGGGCGAGGAACTGCTCGCGGCGCTCCGCAAGGCGCACGCCGAACCGGGCCCGCACCTGATCGAAGCCGTGCTGTGAAAGGGCGATCCCAAATGAGCCTCTTCCACCACGACACCCGCTCGGTGCGGGGGTCGTGAGTGCTCATGGTCGTTGGGGGCCATGAGCACTCGCGAGGCGTGACTGCACCAAGCACGCCGACACCACGGGACGATTCGGGCGAATAGCCGATCCGTTGCGGAGCAGGCGCTTTCATCACTGTCAGAGGTCGACGACGAGGCGGGACGTCAGCGCGCGGGAGACGCAGCAGTACATGCGGCCGGGCGGCGCGCCGATGTCGTCGCGATGCTCCGGTTCCCCGTCTGTGACGGCGATCTCGCAACTGCCGCAGACCCCTTCGAGGCAGTCGGACGGAATCCGGTACCCCGCGTGGTTCAACGCGTTCAACATGGACTCCCCCGCGTCGACCTGCACGCTTTGCCCTGATCGGACGCAGTGCACCTCGAACGGCTCGTTGGGCGCGAACTCCTTGACCGCCGGCCGGAAGCGCTCGATGTACAGCCGATGCGCGGAAAACGCCGCCTCGGCCGCGTCGAGCATCGACGCGGGGCCACAGCAGTACACCAGCGCTCGAGGGCTCAGCGCGGCCGCCAGCGCGGCGAAGTCCGGCCTGCCCTGCTCTTCGGTGGCGTAGATGCGCACCCGATCGCCGTGGACGGTTCGGAGTTCGTCGGCGAAGGGCATGGTGGCCACCGTCCTGCCCACGTACACCAGCGTCGCCGAGGCTCCCGCTTCGACCGCCGCCGCCAGCATCGGCGCGATGGGAGTGATGCCGATCCCGCCGGCGAGGAACAGGTACTCCGGCGCGGGCAGCAACGGGAAGTTGTTGCGCGGCACCGAGACTTCGAGCGTGCGCCCCCCCGTGCGCAGGAACAGGTGGACGTATTCCGAGCCGCCCCGGCTGAGCCGGTCGTGGCGGACGGCGACGCGGTAGCTGTCGCGATCGGCCGGGTTCCCGCACAGCGAGTACTGCCGGGTCAGCCAGTTGGGCAGTGCCAGATCGACGTGCGCGCCGGGTTCCCAGGGTGCCAACGGGCCGTCGGCACCGCTCAGGACGAGCGAGACGGTGTCCTCGGCGACCGGCTCCACGTGGTCGAGAATTGTTCGCTGCATCAAGCGGATCCCCTCAGTACAGCTGCCGGTAGCCGGCTTCGAGCATGTTCTCCAGCACCGCCGGATCGAGGTCGGCCCCCATCTGATCGGCGGCCATCTCGCCCGCCGACGGCAACTCCTCGGCCAGCGCCTGACTCGCGGGATCCCAGAGCCGGGACCGGATCAGCGCGCGTCCGCAGTGGAAGAAGACCTCCGCCACCTCCACGACGATCGCCAGCTCCGCCGCCTTGCCCTCGATTCGCATCCGGGCGAGCACGTCCGGTTCGTCGGTGGGATACGCGCGACCGTTGACCCGCAACACTTCCCGCATCCCGGGAACGACGAACATCAGCCCGATGCCGTCGTTCTCGGCGATGTTGCGGAAGGAGTCGGCGAGCTTGTTGCCCGGCCGGTCGGGGATCGCGAGCGTGCGCTCGTCGAGCACCTTGGCGAATCCCGGGTAGTCGCCGCGCGGCGAGCAGTCGGGCAGGCCGGTCGCATCCGACGTGGCCATCGCCAGGAACGGCGAATGGGCGATGAAGCGGCGGGAATGCCGGTCGATGCGGTCGTGCACCTTGGCCTTGATCATGGCCTCGGGCTCCCCGAGCCGGGCACGCACCTCCTCGGCGGAAAGCCGGCGCGGGCGCGTCTCGCTGGCGGCATCAGTGCTGGTCATGGCACAATTATGAGCAATCATTCGGTTTGCGCGCTACTCGCTTTCGCGCCGGTTCGCAGGGGGTTTCATGACGTCGGAGCAGCGCCGGCTTCAGCCGCGCAAACAGCCGCGCCAGGTCCGGGCCGAGCTGACCCGGCAGCGCATCCTCACTGCCGCTGCTCACATTTTCGCCGAGTACGGCTACGCCGCGGGTACCACGAACCGGATCGCCGAGCGGGCGCGGATCTCGATCGGCTCGCTGTACCAGTACTACCCGAACAAGGACGCGATCCTGGCCGAGCTGCTGACCCGCCACCTCGACGGCGATGGGGCCGTGGCAACGCTCCGCCGGTACGAGGACCTGCCGGAGTCTCTCGAAACCGTCATCCGGACGTTCGTGCGAGTGGTGATCGAGAACCACCTCGACGACCCGCAGCTGCTGCGGATCATGATGGAGCAGGCGCCCCGCTCCGACGAGTTGCTGGAGAGGGTCACCCGGCAGGAGCGGGAGATGGTCGGTGGCCTGCGGGACCTGTTCGACCGCCACGCGGAAGTCCGGGTCCGGGACAAGGACACGGCCGCCCGGCTCGTGGCGTCCACTGTGGAGCTGACCGTGCACCAGCTCATCGCCTCGCCCGGCTCCATCGACACCACGCGGCTGGAGAACGAGCTCGTGGCGATGCTCACCGGCTACCTCCGCGCGAGCCGGTGAAGACCCGGCGCCCCGGACGAGCGCTCAGGTGCGGTCGACCGAACGCCGGCGCGCGTGGTCGTGCTGCCGAGCTGACCGCGAGTCCCTTTGGCCCCCAATCCAAAGGGACTCACGGACCCCCAGTGATCAGCCCGCGACGGGCATCCGCCCGTCGTCGAGCACGCCGTGGCGCATCGCGAAGGAGGCCGCCTCCAATCGGGAGTGCACTCCCAGCTTCGTCAGGACCGACTGCACGTGCGTGCGCACCGTCGTCGGCGCCACCCCCAGCTGCTTCGCCATCGCCGTCGTGTGCGCGCCTTCGACGAGCATCCGCAGGCACTGCCGTTCCCGCCCGGTCAGGTGCGATGCGAGCCGCCGGGCGTCCGTCGTACCCGCCAGGCGCGGTGCCCGCGCCGCCGCCAGTTCGACGACGACCTCGCCGTCCATCACCCCGCGGATCGCCCCCGCCAGCACCGACAGCCCGCACATCTTGTTCACGTATCCCGCCGCGCCCCTGGCCAGGGCGTCGCGCATGCCCTGCACGTCGCCGTCCGCGGTGAGCACCAGGACCTTGGTCCGCCCGCCCGCGTCGAGGATCCCGCCGATGGCGTCGAGCGCGTCGCCGTCGCCGAAGTACCGGTCCAGCAGGCAGATGTCCGGCCGGTGCTCCCGGACCACCCCGGCCACCCCGGCCACGTTGTCGGCGGTCCCGACGATGCGGCAGCCGTGCCGCGGCAGCGTCGCCGCCAGCGCGTCGACGAAGATCGCGTGATCGTCGCCGAGTACCAGATCGACCATGTTCGGCATCCCCCCGCTCAGGCCGCGCAGCCGGCCGGGAACACCAGCAGCGCGCGGGTGCCCCCGCCCGGTGCCGGCTCGATCCGCAGGTCGGATCCGCAGCGCTGCGCCAGCGCCAGCACGATGCCCAACCCGAGCGACGACGATCCGCGCGGCCCGCGGCCGAACCCCGGCCCGTCGTCGGTGATCTCGATCTGCACCCCACCGGGCTCGGCGTGGCGCACCGCCACCTCGACCCGGCCGCCGCTCCCCGCGGCGCGCACCGCGTTGTCCAGCAGGTTCGACACCATCCGCCACAGCAGCGTCTGGTCGGTGCGCAGCCGGACGCCCTCGTCGGCGCGCAGGGTGATCTCGGCCGTCCCGGACAGCGATTTCACCTCGACGAGCTGGTTCAGCAGTTCGCGCGGCGCGAACGTCTCTTCGCTGCGCTGCGCGGCCCGCAGCTCCACCAGCTCCAGCAGCCGGTCCAGCTCCAGCTCCATCAGCTGCAGCCGGTGCGCCGCGTCGCCGGGCAGCGCCGGGTCGGTGCGCAGGCCGTCCGCGAGGTAGGACAGCGTCGCAAGACCGTGCCCGAGATCGTGCAGCAGGCTGTGCAACTCCGCGCCACCTCGCGAGGTCGCCCTCCGCTGGCGCCCGCGCGGTATCGCCGTATCGGTAATCGTGTGCACCTCGACTCCTCTCCCCCATCGGCAGTCTTGTGCTATCCGGCAAATCGGATGCCGCGCGCGCAGCGTTGCAGCTGCTGCGAAAAGAGGAGGGTGACTACTCCACGTGCAGCAGATGCTCGAGGTCCAGGCACGCCGAAGTACTGTTCCCGCGGTAACCCGGCTACCGTCGGTTACCGGGCTCCGTAGGCTTCGACGAGCGTCCCGGCCAGCGCCTCGATGCGGTGGCGGCCGTCGATCCGGGCGCGCGCCGCCACGGCGAGCCGGTCGGCGACGCCGGGCGAGTCCAGCAGGTGCGCGATCGATGCGGCCAGCAGTTCGGGCCGGCCGGGCGGCACCAGCAGCCCGGTCTCACCGGGCGCCACCACGTCGCCGACGGCGTTGACGGCGGTGGCCACCACCGGCACGCCGCACACCATCGCCTCGACGATCGCCAGCGGCAGCCCCTCATACCTGCTGGGCAGCGCGAACACGTCGAACGCGGGCAGCAGCTCTGCGACGTCGTCGCGCTCGCCCGCCAGCACCACGCGGGCGCCGCTCTCGGCGATGCGCGCGCGCATCGGCTCGGCCAGCTCTCCGTCGCCGATCCACACCCCCACCACGCCGGGCCGGTTCAGCGCGCGCAGCGCCGCGACGAAGTCTTCCGGCGCCTTCTGGTAGGTCAGCCGCCCCACGGAGCCGACCACGAGGTCGGTCGGCGCCAGCCCCAGCCGCTGCCGGGCGCGTCGCCTGGCCCGCGCGGTGCGCGTCGGCGCGTCGTGGTCGACGGCCACCCCGGTGGTGCGGATGCGGTCCGGGGCGAGCAGCCCACGTCGCAGCGCCTCGACCGCCACGCCGCTGCCCACGCACAGCGCGAGGTCCGTGATCCGGCCGAGGCCGCGTTCGATCTCGACGTAGGCGCGCCGCCGGAATCCGCTCTGGAACTCGTGGAACCCGAACCCGTGGTAGGTGTGCACGATCCGGCCGACGCCGGCGCGGCGCGCAGCGATGCGGCCCAGCGCACCGGCCTTGGAGCAGTGGGTGTGCACGACGTCGAAACGGCGCCGCCTCAGCAGCGTCGTCAGGCGGTGCAGGGCGAGCAGGTCGTGGGCCGGCGAGATCGGCGCGCGCAGCGCGGGCTCGACGATCACCTCCAGTCCGGCGGCCTCCGCGTCGGGCAGCAGCGCGCCGGACCCGGTGATCACCGCGACCCGGTGGGTGGCCGGGTCCAGCGCCACCGCCCCGCGCAGCGCCAGCACCCCGGCACCGCCCGCCAAGCGGGTGATCACCGTGGCCACCCGCAGCGGTCCCGCGGTCATGATTCGCCGTCCGGCTCACCGCGCAGGCCCGCGGCGCGGGCGACGCTGACCGCCTCCAGCTGGCTGTGCACCCGGAGCTTGGCCAGGATGCTGCGCGTGTGCGTGCGGACCGTTTCGGTGGAGATCAGCAGTTCCCCGGCGATCTGCGCGCCCCGCTTGCCGGCGACCATGCCGGCGAGCACGTCCCGCTCTCGGTCGCTGAGCGCGTCCAGCGGGCCGTTGCGCTGCCCTGCCCGCACGACGTCCTCGCGCAGTTCGCGCAGCACCGGGCCGAGCAGGTCCGGCGGGTACCAGCTCCGCCCGCGCCGCACACCGCGCAGCACCTCGGTCAGGCGTTCGATCCCCCGTTCCTTCGGCACCCACGCGGCCGCGCCGTCCCGGGCGGCTTCGACGGCCTTCCGGACGTCGCGAATCCCGGTCAGCACGACCACTTCCGCAGCCGGCCGGACTTCCTGCAGCCGCCGCACCAGGCGCCCGGCACCGGCCGGCTCCAGGTCGATCGTGATCACGTCCGGCCGGGTCTGCCGCACCAGATCGGGCAGCCGCGGGTCG
The DNA here is from genome assembly GCF_900106995.1 of Saccharopolyspora shandongensis. Taxonomy (GTDB): domain Bacteria; phylum Actinomycetota; class Actinomycetes; order Mycobacteriales; family Pseudonocardiaceae; genus Saccharopolyspora; species Saccharopolyspora shandongensis. The sequence goes on along the minus strand of NZ_FNOK01000039.1, from coordinate 70,102 downwards.
CCGGTCGGGCAGTGCCCCACGACCCACAGGTCGGGCACCTCGGCCAGCCGGGCGCTGAGCGCCTCGGCCAGCATGAGGTGGTCATCCACCATGAGCAGCCGCACCACGTCCACGCCCCCCAGCCTGAACTCCCCGGCCCGACCGGGCCTCCTCCAATCGCACGAAAGCACCCTCCCGCGCCCGCATGGCGGTCTGATGGGTGATGACCACCTTTTCCCGGTACAACGGGGAAAAAGGCCCTTCACGTCTCACCGCGTCGATGCCGTGGTCGGCTCGGCCGGCCCGACCGGGCGGCGATCCGGGCTGCGCCACCGACCGGACGAACTGGACAGCCAGGCCGCGGGGATCGCGTAGAGCGCGATGCCCGCGTCCAGCACCCGCAGCGCCAGGAAGAAGCAGGCGAACAGCAGGAATCTCGGCTGTCGCTGCAGCACGGCGACGATGCAGGTGAGCACCAGATCCGGGATCACCACGCCGAAAAGCAGCGTCTCCAGCGACGCGAACCCGGCGACGAAGTCGTGCACCTCGTGCACCACAGGTATCGCGAGCACGCCGTCGAAAACGGCGGGGACGACGAGCACCAGCGCCACCAACGGCAGCAGCACCAGCATGATGCTGCTGGCCAGCATCTCCAACAGCAGCAACGCCAGCATCGCGGTGAACAGGTTGGTGCGCGGCGGGTGCCGCCGGACCGTCTGCCACAGGCCCAGCGCCCAGCGCTTGCACTGCTTCACGTAGTCCCCGAAGCCGCTCGGGTCCTGCGTGGTCGCCACCGCCGACGGCGTGAAACCGACCTTGCCGAGCCGCTTCTGGTACACCTCGAAGGTCATGTTGAAGTCCTCGATGACCAGCCCCGGCGGGTTGACCTCGATGCGCGGCAGCACCTCGGTGCGGTACATGCTGGCGAAGCCGGGCACGATGTGAGTCGCGTTGACCCGCCGCCAGGTCTGGCCGAACTTCAGCAGGTACTGCGTCATCGTGTAGATCCGCTGCCGGTGGAAGGCCACCAGCTTGCCGACCGGCCCGAGCGCGCGGTCCCGCCACGAGGTCCGGACGCAGCCCGCCACCGCCACCACCCCGGGATCGTCGAACAGCGGCAGCGCCGCCCGGAAGTAGCCGGGCTCCACGTGCGTGTCGGCGTCCAGCAGCATCACGACCGCGAAGCGGTCCACCAGCCCGAACCGGCGGATCGCCTCCTGCAGCGCGCCGGCCTTGCCGACGTTGCGGGTCGTGCTGATCACGTTCACGCCGGTCGCCTCCGCGAGTTCCACCGTGCGGTCGGTCGAACCGTCGGAGACCACGTGCACGTTCTCCAGCGGCACCAGGGCGGTGATCGCCCGGATGCTGTCGACGATGACGCGTTCCTCGTTGTGCGCGGCCATCAGCACGGCCACGTCGGCCACGCCCAGCCGCACCGGGCGGTCTCGCCGGCGCTGGACGCGGTGGCGGCCCACCAGGAAGTCCTGCTCCGGCGAGGCCACCCCGCCCCGGTGCCACCACCAGCGCCGCGTCGATGTCTCGAGCAGGCGCATCAGCCCGATCAGGCCCCACAGCGTGAAGTTGGTCCCGAACACCGCGATGGCCAGCACCCACCAGGGAATCATCCGAATCCTCCACAGCGGACCGGCCGCTCAGCTGTCCAGCGGGAGGCTGTGCTGCAGCTCCCGCCAGGTGTCGGTGTCCTCGTAGCCGTACATCCACAGGTAGACCCCGCGGATGCCGGAGCCGCGCGCCGCCTCGAACTTCGCCTTGGAGCTGGCGGCGTTCTCGAACCACACCTCGTGCTCCCGGCCCTGGTCGTCGGTGTAGCCGAACCACGGCGACTGGGTCGGCGCGTCGTAGTTGACCTTCGCCCGGTGCTCGGTGGCCAGCTGGAACGCCTTCAGCCAGGTCACGGCCGTGCCGTGGCCGTCCACCCAGTCGTAGCCGTACAGCGGCACGCCGAGCACGACCCGCTCCGGCGGGATCTGGCTCTTGGCGTAGCCCAGCGTTTCCCGCACCCAGGCGATCGGCGCCACCGGCCCCGGCGGCGAGGTCGCCCAGTGGAAGTCGTAGCCCATCAGCCGGACCTCGTGGGCGGCCCGGCCGATCGCGGCGTAGTCCTGCGCCACGTTGCGCTCGTCGTAGCCGGCGTCGGTGGCCTTCGCGAAAACCGCGACCGACAGCGTCTTGCCCTCGTCGTCCATGGCCTTGCCCAGCTCGGCGACGAAGTCGCTGAACGCCTGCCGGTCGCCGGCGCGCAGGTTCTCGTAGTCGATGTCGATGCCCGCGTAGTCCTCGCGCTTGACCAGCTCGACGATCTGGGCGATGTGGTCGCGCCGCTTCGCCGGATCGTGCAGCATCCGGGCGACCGGCTCGTAGGCCCAGATGCCGTCGGTGATGTTGGCGATCGACGGCACGATCGGGACACCCGCCTCGCGGAGCTGCTCGATCCGCTTGGCGACCTCGGCGGTCTGCTCCGGCGGGTACTGGTTGGTCAGCCCGCCGTCCTGCCCCACCCCGTACATCCAGGGCGAGACCTCGTTGACCGCCTTCTGGTTCTGCACCACCATCGACGTGCCGTTCTCGAAGTTCCAGAACGGCAGCGACGCGACGACCAGCGAGCCGGCCGACGGCGGCGCGCCGCGTGGCATCACCGTCACCACGACCACCAGCACCGCCACCGCGATCAGCACCAGGAACCAGAGGGAGCCGCCGAGCTTCCTGAAGGTCCGGGGGCGACGCACCGTCGCCGGAGGGTCCGAAGTGGACTTGCTGCGCCCGTCGCCGCGCTGCCGCGAGTTGCTCGCGGGCCGGGCCCGCTCGACGAGCCAGTGCTTCTTCTCAGTGCTCTGCTTCATCCTGTTCTCGCCTCAAGCAGTCACGGCCTGTCCGGCCCGCATCTGTTCGTCGATCACGTCGCGGACGATGTCGTCCAGCGTGCGCTGCGGCTGGAAACCGATCAGCTCCAGCGCGCGGGTGCAGTCCGGCACCCGCCGCTGCATGTCTTCGTGGTCCGGTCCGTACGCCACCTCGTAGGGCACGTGGACGGTGCCGCTGGACGAGCCGGTCATCGCGATGATCCGGTCGGCGAGCTCCTCGATGGTCACCTGCTCGGTGCTGCCGATGTTGAGCGCCATGCCCTCCGCGCCGTCCAGCTGCACCAGCCGCATCAGCGCGGGCACCACGTCGGCCACGTGGCAGAAGCAGCGGATCTGCTTGCCGGTGCCGAAGATCGTCACCGGCCGCCCCTGCAACGCCTGCGCGACCAGCCGCGGGATGACCATGCCGTAGCGGCCGCTCTGCCGCGGCCCGACCGTGTTGAACAGCCGCACGATCACCGCCCGCAGCCCGAGCTCCCGCACGTAGTTGAAGGTGATGCTCTCGTCGATGGCCTTCGCCTCGGAGTAGGTCCAGCGGGACTTCAGCGGCGAGCCGATGATCCGGTCGTCGTCCTCGGACAGCCCGATCTTGCTGTTCTTGCCGTAGATCTCGCTGGTGGAGGCGACCAGCACCCGGGCGCCGTGCCGCAGGGCGGCGTCCAGCACGTTCTCGGTGCCGTGGACGTTGGTCAGCAGCCCCTGCAGGGTGCGTTCCTGGATGACGAACGCGCCGACCGCGGCGGCCAGGTGGAACACCACGTCCGCGCCGGCCATCGCCTCGTCCACCAGGGAGGAGTCCAGGATGGTGCCCGGGATCATCCGCAGTTTCGGGTCGCCGACCGGCAGGTTCGCGGTCTGGCCGGTGCTGAGGTCGTCGAGCCCGACCACCTCGTGGCCGTCCGCGAGCAGCCGCTCGACCAGGTGCGAGCCGATGAAACCGGCGGCGCCGGTGACCAGTGCGCGCATCACGACCTCCCCGCGGGCACCGCGTTGCCACGCCGCTGCCACAGCCGGGCGTACAGGTCGTCGATGCGGTCGGTGACGGCCTCGATGCCGTAGGCCCGGCGGATCGCGGGCTCGTCGGCGCGCGGCCGGGCCGCCAGGATCTCGGAGGCGATCTCCGCGCGCATCCGCTCCGCGTTGCCGGGCACCTGGCGGGCTCTGTCGGTCTCGATGCCCTCCAGCGCCGGACAGGTCGTGTAGAGCACCGGGATGCCGTTGGCCATCGCCTCCAGCACCGACAGGCCGAAGGTCTCCTGCTCGGAAGAGGCGATGAACAGGTCCAGCGCGGAAAGCATCGCGGCGACGTCATGCCGCTGCCCCGCGAAGATCACGTGCTCGGCGACGCCGTGCTCGCGGGCCAGCGCCTCCAGCCGCGGCCGGTCCGGCCCGTCGCCGACGATCAGCAGCTTGGTCTCCTGGCCCAGCATCGGCGCCATCGAGTCGATCACCAGGTTGAAGCGCTTGTTCGGGTCCAGGCGGCCGAGCACGCCGACCACGTAGGCGCCGTCGCCGATGCCGTGCTCTCGGCGCACCCGGGCGCGCGCGGCCCCGTCGAACTCGACCCGCCCGAAGTCGACGCCGTTGGGGATGACGGTGATCTTGCGCGCCGGCATGCCCCAGTTGCGCAGCCGCTCGGCGACGGTGTCGGACACCGCGATCGTGGCGTCCGAGCACAGGTCGGTGCCCAGGTAGAGCGCCCGCACCCCGAGGGTCATGCGGCGGCGCTCCAGGTGGGTCTCGCCGATGGAGTGCTCCGTGGAGACCACCACCTTGGTGCCGGCCATCCTTGCCGCGAGCCGTCCGTACACGCAGGCCCGGTACAGGTGGGTGTGCACCACGTCGTAGCCGCCGTCGCGGATCACCTCGCGCAGCCGCAGCACGGCGCCGATCTGCGTGTTGCGGGTCATGCCGAGATCGCGCACCCGCACCCCGTCACCGGTGATCATCCCGGCCACGTCGCCCGGGTTGTACAGCGAGACCACGTCGGCGTCGTGCCTGGTGTGCTGCAGGATCGACCGCAGCTGCAGCTCGGCTCCGCCGACGCCGAGCCCGGTGATCACGTGCAATACCTTCATCACGTTCCCCTCTTCGGATTTCCAGGTCATTTCCCGCACCGGTGGGCGCGCCGGAGGCCGGCCCGCAGGACGATCCCGGCCGTCCGGGCCACGATCACCGCGTCCCACCACGGCGACCAGTACTCGACGTACTGGTTGTCGAACCGCACCCGGTCCGGGATGGAGGTGTCCCCGTGCAGGCCCTGCACCTGCGCCCAGCCGGTCATGCCGCCGCGCACCCGGTGCCGGTCCTCGTAGCGCGGGATCTCGCGGCCGAATCGCACCGCGTAGCAAGGCCGCTCCGGGCGCGGCCCGACCAGCGACATGTCGCCGCGCAGGACGTTGATCAGCTGCGGCAGCTCGTCGAGGTGCGTGCCGCGCAGCCAGCGGCCGAGCGCGGTGCACTGGTCGGCGGTCACCGCCCAGGTCTGCCCGAGATCGCCGTCGACGGTGCGGAGCTTGATGACTTCGCTGATCCGGTCGGCCCGCGTCACCCGGACCTGGCGGAAGAACGCCCGGTCCCGGCCGCCGAGCGCGACCACCGCGGTCAGCACCAGCAGCAGCGGGCCGAACACCAGCAACATCAGTCCACTGAGGACGACGTCGGTACCGCGCTTGACCAGCTCGCCCGCCCGGCCGTGGCCGAAGCGGCGCAACGGGATCAGCGGCACGCCCCAGATCTCGTCCAGCCCGGCGCGCGGCAGCGCCATGCCCAGCTCGTGCAGGCGCGGCACGACGCACACGTCCGCGGGCAGCGGGCGGGCGGCCCGGATCGCGGTGACCAGATCCGGGTCGTCCCCGCACACCAGAACGCGCGTGATGCGTTGCGCGGCAACGACTTCCGCCAGCTCACCGGGTCGCTCCAGCAGTCGCGGCCGCAGCCCGAACTCCGGGTGCTCCGCGGCCATTTCGGCGATCTCCCCGGCCAGCGGGTCCGAGCCGACGATCAGCGTCGGCTCGCCCAGGACTCCGCGCCGGTACCCGCCGCGCAGCACCGCGTACAGGCCGCCGCGCACCACTGCCAGACCCGCGAACGCCGAGGCACCGGTCAGGAGCACGGCGCCGCCGGAGAGCCACGGCAGCAGCATCACCAACGGCGCGCCCGCCGCGACCGCGAGCTGCGGCAGCTGGTCCGACACCCGCAGGCAGATCCGCAGCCGGTGCTGGCCCTGCGCGGCCAGCACGGCGAACGCCACCAACGCGTATCCCGCGTCGAGCAGCCAGTTCGCCCCGGCGACCGGGATCAGCAGCAGCAGCACGACGAAGTCGACCGCGGGCAGCACCCAGCCCCCGACCTGCCGCCGCACGCGCAGCCCGGGATTGCCGGCCGCGAGCGGCCACGGCTGCGCGACGGCGGGGTCGGTCATGCTCATCCGGCACCTCCGACGGCGATCGGGCGTGCCGTGGTCGCGACGAGCCGTTCGGTGATCATCCGCACCGCGTAGTCGGCGCCGTAGACGAACCGCATGACCGGGCCGTGGCTCGGCGCCACCAGCGGGCCGGCGAAGTACAGGCCCGGCACCGACGACTCGAAGTCGCGGCCGACGCGCGGCGTGGCGTCGATGGTGCGGATCGCCGCGCGCAGCCCGGGCGAGAGCATCGGCAGCCTGCTGAGGTCCGGCGGGTAGCCGGTGGCGCTGATGACGTGGTCCGCGGTGAACTCGCGGACGCCGCCGCCGACCCGCACCCCGATCCGCACCTGGTCCCCGGTGGCCTTGGCCCAGTCCAGCCGGTGCCCGACGTGCACCGGGAAGCGCCCTTCGACCCGCTCCCGCAGCCACCAGCCGCCGGCCGGCCCGAGCGCGGTGCGCGCCCGGTAGATCCGGGTCGAGCGAGGCAGGTGCCGGAACAGCTTCGGGTGCTCGGAGTAGAACCAGGTCGACAGGCCCGAGCCCAGCCCGGCCTCCGGCTCGCGCATCCGGTTCAGCAGTGGACGGTCGGGCAGCAGCGGCTTGCCGTTCCACGCGATGCCCGGCGCGCGCGCCACCAGCCGCGCGTTGGCACCGCTTTCGTGCAGCAGCGCCGCGGTCTCCAGCGCCGACTGCCCGGCACCCAGGACGATCACGTCCTGGCCGTCGAAGCCGCTGAGGTCGTCGTGCACCGAACTGTGCGTGGAGAGCTCGGCGGGCAGGTCCGCGAGAGCTCCCGGAACCCGCGCGAAGTACTCCACGCCGACCGCGACGACCACCTGGCTCGCCTCGACGCGCTGCCCATCGGCCAGCGTCAGCTCGAAGCGCCCCGGCCGCTGCTCGATGCCGGTGACCAGCTGCTCCTCCACGTCCAGGCCCCGGCCCTGCTGGAACCACTCGCCGTATTCGACGAAGTTCTCCAGCGACACCGGAATTCCGTAGTCCGCGTAGCGGCGCCCGGTCTCCAGGCAGAAGTTCTGCAGCGTGTGGGTGCCGTCCGGGTCGGACAGGTTCGACGCGAAGCCCTGCGACTTCAGGTACATGCCGCGCGGCATGTGCGCGCGCCATAGGTTCATCGGCAACCCGAACTGCCGGAAGGACAGGCCGGTCCGGCGCAGGTGTGCGGCCAGCGACAGGCCGTACGGCCCGGCACCGACGATGGCCACATCGACGAGATCGCTCATCTGTACTCCTCGAACAGCCGCTTCTGGCGGCGTCTTGTCGCGTTGCCCGGTTCGCAGTTGCGCCCGGGGACGTACTCGGGCCGGTGCAGGTCCGGATGGCGGGTCCGGCGGCGGCGCCACGGCCGGGCCACCGCCCGGCAGACCATCCAGAGCCACATCAGCAAGAACGGCAGCAGGTCGTCGCGCGCGAACCAGGCGGTCTCGTCCACGCCGCGCACCGATGACGCCCACGACCGCAACCCGAGCTCGCCGCGCCGCCAGTACCGCACCGCGGCGATCGGGTCGTAGTTCTCCACCAGGAAGCGGCGGCCGACCGGCTGCCGGCCGGCCGGGATCCGCTGCCCGGAGAGGTCCAGGTAGGACGCGAGCGCGACGTCCATCCCCGCGCTGTCGCGGAAGAGCCGGAACTGGGCGCCCAGCCGCGGGTTGAAGTCCAGCAGCTTGTAGCGCCGGTCCCGGGCGTCCCACCGGAAGTCCAGGTCCACGATGCCGTTGAACGCCAACCGCTCCAGCAGCTTCGTGGCCTCCCGCTGCAGCTCGTCGTTCTCGGCGCAGGCGCCGAGGCTGGTCAGCCCGGCGTGCGCCGGGTACGAGCGCTCCTTGACGCCGGTGAAGGCCGGCAGGCAGACCGCGGCGGCGTCGCAGTACCCGTGGAAGAACCAGTCATCGCCGGGCCCGCCCGGGATGAACTCCTGCAGCATCAGCCCGTCGACCGCGGCCTCCCCGCAGCGCTTGTAGAGCGCGGCCAGCTCGTCGGCGTCTTGCACGATCGTGGTGCTGCGGACCTTGCCCTTCGTCGTGACCCACGGCTCGGAGAGCTTCGCCACCAGCGGATATCCCACCCGCGCGGCGAAATCCAGCGCCTCGTCCCAGCTGCCGACCAGGCACGCGGCCGCGCACGGCACGTCCAGCTGCCTGCACAGCTCGTACATCGAGTACTTCCCGGCCAGCCGGCGCGGCAGGTCCCGCGTCGGCTGGGCGAACCGGAAGTACGGCCGCAACGGATCGCCGTGCTCGGCCAGGAAGATCGCGCCCGCGTCGTCGGTGGGGATCAGCACCGCCGGCCGCCGGATCCGTTCGGCGAGCTCGCCGAGTCCGCTGAGGACCTGATCGGTCTCCGCCGGGTCCGGGCTCCACAGCCAGCGCCCGCGCAGGTAGCGGGAATGCGCCGCCGGGGCGAGGGAATCCTCCTGCACCGCGTGCACCGGGATCCCGATCCGGCCGAGGCTGCGGATCACCCCGAGCCCACCGTGGTGCAGGACGTTCGGATCGAGCTTGAAGACGACCGCGGGCGTGGACGTGTCGAACATCGGCGCCCACCCCCTCACAGCACGCGCCGGTGCGGCACGGCGTCGAACTGGTAGGTCGCGTCGAGCACCTGCGGGCACTCCCGCGCCCAGCCGTAGTCGACGCCCGGGTGCACGGTGTGCAGCACCGCGACGTCCCAGTCGCGGCCGTGCGGCGCCGGCTCGCTGGTCATCCGGGTGCCGTCCGGCAAGGTGATCTCCGGCAGCAGCGGATCGAAGTAGTGCACGTCGATCCCGATCCGCCGCAGCCCGGCGAGGATCGGCAGCGCGGGCGACTCGCGCAGGTCCCGCACGCCCGCCTTGTAGCTGACCCCGGCGACCAGCACCCGGGCGCCCGCGTGGTCGAGGCCCGCCTCGGCGAGCAGCTCCCCCACCCGCTGCACCACCTGGCCGGGCCGCTGGTCGATCGACCGCATCGCCTGCTCGATGACCGGCGCCGACAGCCCCTGCTGCCCCAGCTGCCACAGCAGGTAGTGCGGGTCGCACGGGATGCAGTGCCCGCCGACGCCCGGCCCCGGGAAGCTGCCCAGGAACCCGTACGGCTTGGTGCCCGCGGCGATGGTCACCTCGATCGGGTCGAGGCCCAGAGCCGCGCACGCGTCGGCCATCTCGTTGGCCAGCGCCAGGTTCACGGCGCGGAAGATGTTCTCGTAGAGCTTGGTCAGCTCGGCGGCCTCCGGCGAGCTCACCAGGTACACGGAATCGGTCATCCGCCGGACGACCTCGGCGGCCCGCTCGGCGCACTCCGCCGTGGCGCCGCCGACGACGCGCGGCGTTTCCCGCTGCACGTGGTCGAAGTTGCCGGGATCGATGCGCTCCGGGCTGAACGCCACGTGCACGTCGGTGCCCACCCGCAGGCCCCGCTGCGCCAGCGGCTCGACCAGCAGCTGCCGGGTGGTGCCCGCGAACGTCGTCGACGTCAGGATGATCACCTGGCCGCGGCGCGCGAACGCCACCACGGTCTCGCACGCCGCCCGCAAGGCGGCCAGGTCGGGCTTGTGCGCGGCGTCCACCGGCGTCGGGACGCACACGATCACGGCGTCCGCGTCGGCGAGCACCGACGGATCGCAGGACAGCTCCAGCCCGCCCGCGGCCAGCGACGCCGACAGCGCGCGCCGCTCCGGCTCCGGCAGGTCCACCTCGCCGGTCTTGATGGCCCGCAACCGGTCCTCGCTGATGTCGAAGCCGGTGACCCGCGCGGTCGGCGATTGCAGGGCGCACGCGGTGGGCAGGCCGACGTAGCCCAGCCCGACGACGACCACCGAGTCGGCTCGTTCGGGCCGACTCGGCTCGAACGCGATCAGCCGGTCGGCCAATAGGCGTTCGCGGCCGTTGACCGCCAAGGCAAGCGGATGTTCAGTCACGGTTCCTCCCCCAGTTCGCCGTGCTGCTCGGAAGAACCCTCGCATCCGATTACCGACGGGTTCTCCTGCATCGGGGGGAGCGCTTTTACCGAATCCGGACGAGCCCGCGCGATCTTTCCCGGCGAAACCCCTTTCGCCCCAACGAAACCTGCACGATCGGGGCGTCACCCGTTCGCGGGGCGGGGTGGAGTCAACGGCCTGATCGCTGCGCTAGACGAGACGAACGGGCCGTTCGCCTCGCCCGCTCGACCGGGGCCAGGCACAGGCGGTCGCACCTCGACAGCGGAGGTCGCGCGAAGAGAAGGAATTCCGGTGGGGTCAGCGGTTGGCCGTCAGCGCGTGGCGCAGGCGCTTGGCCAGCAGGCGCAGCGCGCCGTCCTGGTCACCCACATAGGTGCGCGGCAGGGCGTGCCGGCCGGAGACCGGGGAACGCCAGATGGCGCAGGCGTAGTCGTAACCGGCCGCCTCGACGGTGTTCCGCACCCGCAGGTCGACGTCGCCGTACGGGTAGCAGAACCCGCCGACGTCCTGGCCGGTGAGATCGCACAGCCGCTCGCGGCTCTCGGCGATCTCGATGAGCAGCTCGTCATCGTCCAATTCGGACATCTGCTGGTGCAGCATCCCGTGCGAGCCGACCTCCAGGCCGGCCTCGGCGATCCCGCGGACCTCCTCCGCGGTCACCAGCCGCTTGCGCGGTCCGTCGGCGTCCCAGGCGTTGTGCCCGCCGAGGCGCCCGGCGATCACGAAGACGGTCGCGGTGCAGCCGTACTTCTCCAGCGAGGGCCGTACATTGTGGACGAAGTCGGCGTAGCCGTCGTCGAAGGTCAGCCCGACCAGGCGGCTAGCGTCCCCCTCTTCGCGCGCCTGCATCAGCTCGCGCATCGACACCCCGCGCAGGCCGTTGCGGCGCAGCCAGCGCAACTGCCGTTCGAAGCGCTGCGGATCGACCGTCACCAGGTACGGATCGCGGGAGTAGGTGGCCACCGAGTGGTACATCAGGACGTACGGGAACGGACGTTCGGTCTCGCTCCGGACCCACTGGGTAACGGTCTGCGTCATGGCGTCGCCGCTTTCCTCGGCAGCAGTTCCTGCCAACGTAAGGACGGGACGCCCCATCGGGATCCGTCCGCTGCGGTAAGCCCGCTACCGCACCCGTACGATCCTCACCCGAAGGGCACGCGATTTCGCGAGAAATTCCCGGCCACCCGGGTGAACGTCGATTTCTCGCGAAATCCCCGCGCCGCCGCACGAACCGAGCACAACGAACACGGAGCGTCACGAACTCCGTCACCCGGCGTTTTCGCGCGAAACCGCCACGTCACGTGGGGCGGGATGACAGTTTCGCGCGAAAGCGCCGCCGGCCGCGCGTGCCAGGTGACGGTTTCGCGCGAAACCGGCGCGTCTACAGCGAGCCGTACTCGCCGACGCGGCGGCCCGCCACCCAGGTCTGGAGGGTCTTGGTCTGCCAGCGGGCCCGGCCGGGCGGCGGCTCCAGCGGGTCCTGGTCGAGGATCACGAAGTCCGCCCACTTACCCGGCTCCAGGCTGCCGAGCACCCGTTCCTGGTGCGCGGCGAACGCGGCGTCGAGGGTGAACGAGCGCAGCGCCTCGTGCGGGCTCATCGCCTGGTCCGGGTACCACCCGCCGACCGGCTGCCCGTCCCGATCGGTGCGGGTCACCGCGGCGTGCAGGCCGTCGAAGGGATTCTCCGACGACACCGGGAAGTCCGAGCCGGAGGCGATGGTGATGCCCTGGTCCAGCATGGTCCGCCACGCGTACGCGCCCGCGATGCGCCGGTGCCCGACCCGCTTCTCGGCCATGTTCATGTCGTCGGTGGCGTGCACCGGCTGCATCGACGCGATGATGCCGTGCGCGCGCAGCCGCGGGATGTCCTCCACCGCGAGGACCTGCGCGTGCTCGATGCGGTGCCGCATGCCGCTCGCGGACTCCGCCGCGGCGGCCTCGTAGGCGTCGAGCACCATCCGGTTCCCGGCGTCGCCGATGGCGTGCGTGGCGACCTGGAAGCCGTCCCGCATGACCTGCGAGACCCGGTTCCGGAGCTCGGCGGCGTCCAGCTGCGGCAGCCCCGAATTGCCCGGATCGTCTTCGTACGGCTGCAACATGGCGGCGCCGTGGCTGCCGAGGGCGCCGTCGATGTAGAGCTTCACGGTGCGCACGCGGAGCATGTCGCCCGCCACCGAGTCGGTGCGGGCCTTCGCGCCGAGCTCGCGGAACGCGTCGTAGGTCAGGAACGAGTTGGTGCGGATCGTCAGCTCGCCGGAGCCCGCGAGCTGGTGCAGCACCGCGAGTTCGGCGGCGCTGGTGCCCGCGTCGCTGACCGAGGTGAGCCCGACCTCGTTGAGCTTGCGCTGCGCGGCGAGGAAGTTCTGCTTGAGGTCGTCGACCGTCGGCTTCGGCAGGTGCTGCTCGACGAGGTCCTGCGCCGCGTCGACGAAGGCACCGGTCGGCGCGCCGTCCGCGCCACGCACGATGTCGCCGCCCGAGGGCGTCGGGGTGTCGCGGGTGATGCCGGCCTGCCGGAGTGCGGCCGAGTTCGCCACCCCGGCGTGGCCGTCGACCCGGACCAGCCACACCGGCCGGTCGGGCACCACCGCGTCCAGGTCGGCGGCCGAGGGCAGCCGCCCGAGCCCCCAGATCACGTCGTTCCAGCCGCGCCCGAGGATCCACTGGCGCTCCGGGTGCTGCGCGGCGAAGGTCTTGAGCGCCTGCATCGCCTCCTGCAGGGATTTCGTCCCGGCGAGGTTGAGCTGCGAGACGTTGGCGCCGAGCTGCCCGAAGTGCCCGTGCGCATCGTGCAGCCCGGGGATCAGCACCCGGCCCCGCCCGTCGATGCGCTCCGCGCCACCGGCGCTGCCGACGTCCAGCCCGCCGACGCGGCCGTCCGCCTCGACCAGCAGGCTGCCGAACTCGCGCGGCCCGTCGGCGGTCAGCGTGAAGCCCCGCACGTTGTCGATCAGCTTCCGCCCGCCCGACTGCCCGGCTCCGGTGTCACCGCTCGCGCAACCGGCGGTGAACGCCGCGCCCGCGGTGGCCAGCCCGACCAGCTTCAGGAACTGCGCCCGGGAAATCCGAGGCTGCGGGGAAGGACGACAGCATTCCTGACACATCGCCGACCTCCGGTGGTCGCGCTCGGTTGATCATCTGCCAGGCAACGTAATTCGAAGTCTTTGATCGGTCAATCAACTGCCAGTGGGTAATGCGACCCCGATCCGCACACCTCCTTGCGCCGAGCCACAGCCCTGGTGCGTCTCGGAGATCACCGCCCTTGCAACAAATGCCGACCGGGACTGGAGCATTCGGCGCAACTTCCGCCGAGGTGTAAACCCTTCTCCGCACCGGCGGGTAACTGGCGTGAACCTTTTCTCCAAGGAGGCATTGGGTGAAGCATCTGGCAATCGCCGGGGCGGTGGGCGCCACCGCGCTGCTGCTCGGGCAGTCCGCCTCGGCCGCGGGGACCTGGGCGGAGGAGCCAATTCCGCCGCAGCAGTACCAGTCGTCCCTGCACACCGCCGCCGGCGGTGATGGCGTCACGTGGTCCTTCGGCATCGACTTCGACGGGCAGGAGTTCCGCACGCAGGCCTTCCGCCGCGGTCAGCAGGGGTGGGAGCAGGTGCCGGCCCCCAACATCGGCCGGGTGAACACCGCCGCCGTGGTGAATCGTGACGACGTGTGGTCGGTCGGCGACGGCAGGTCGATGCACTGGGACGGCAAGCAGTGGCAGGAGGTGCCGCTCACGTCCCCACCGAACACCTACACCCAGTACCACGGGACGAAGGTGTTCGGCGCCGCTGACGTGTGGGCCGCCGGATCGGCGACCGAGGCGAACGAAGCCTGGCGGCGGGGCTCGATCCAGCACTGGGATGGCAAGGCGTGGAACGAGGTTCCACTGCAGCTCGATCTCGGGGACTGGTGGAAGGTGTCCACGATCGACGGCAGTGCACCGAACGACCTGTGGGCGGTGGGCAGCAAGCACATCACGGTCGACGGCAAGGGCAAGGTGGCCGGGCTGATCCTGCATTGGGACGGCAAGCAGTGGCAGGAACTGCCGCAGGTCGACGTGCCGGACTGGAGCGTGAGCCTGGAGGACGCGCTCGTGCTGGCGCCCGACGACGTGTGGGCGGTCGGCTTCCGGGACCAGGGCACCGTCGCCCGGCGTCCGGTCGCGCTGCACTGGGACGGCAAGCAGTGGTCGCCCGGGCAAGTGCCGGATGAACTGGGTGAGATCGACGATGTCGTCGCCGGCGAAGGCGTGCTCTGGGCCGTCGGGTATGACTCGGACAGCCCGTACGTGCTGCGGTATGACGGCCAGAACTGGCAGAACGTGCCGGATCCGGTCCCGCCGCAGGGCAGGTCGGTGGTCACCTTCAGCGGGGTCGTTCTGGACGACGGAAAGCTGCTCGCCGTCGGTGCGGCGAACGCCGGCCAGGACGACGCGAAGCCCTACGCCGCGGTCTACGCCGGCTGAGGCCCGTGTGCGAAGCGCCATCCGAGTTCCGGGTGGCGCTTTCGCGCACCTGGCGGAAACCCGGGTGCGCGCCGGGCGACCGCCGCGATAGAGTGACGGCACTCTGATCAGGTTCCCCAGGAGTGCGCCGCAGAACGGGAACCCGCTTGCGCGAAACGAGGGGGCGGCACAGGTGTTCACCCTGCCCTTATTCTGGAGGCGCAAGTCATGAAGATCGGCCTAGGCCTGCCCATCGCCGACCCCACCGCCCTGCTGACGTGGGCGCGACGGGCGGATGACGGCCCGTTCAGCACGCTCGGCCTGCTGGACCGCCTGGTGTACGACAACCCCGAACCCCTGGTGACCCTCGCGACGCTCGCCGGCGCGACGCGACGCATCCGGGTCCAGACCGAGGTCCTGCTCGCCCCGCTGCGCCACACCCCGCTGCTGGCCAAGCAGAGCGCGACGCTGGCCCAGCTGAGCGGAAACCGCTTCACGCTCGGCATCGGCGTCGGCGGCCGCGAGGACGACCACGTGGCCGCCGGCACGGACATCAAGCGCCGCGGCCGGATCCTCGACGATCAGCTGCAGCTCATGCACCGGCTCTGGGCCGGCGAGCCCTACGGCGACCAGGCGGGCCCGATCGGCCCGGCGGTCCGCCCGGAGGTCGTGTTCGGCGGCTTCGTCCCGGCGGCGATCGACCGGGTCGGCCGCTGGGGTGACGGTTTCCTGGCGGCGGGCCTGCTGGACTACATGGACACGACCTTCCGCCTGGCCGAGAAGTCCTGGCAGACCCACGACCGGCCGGGCAGGCCCCGCCTGATCGGCCAGCTGAACGCGGCGATCGGCCCGGACGAGGTGGCCGACGAAGCACGGGCGGAAATGACGGAGTACTACGGAAATCCGGGCTTCGCCAACGCCATGGTCACCACCACCGCCGATCTGAAGTCCCAGCTGCAACGCCTCGAAGACCTCGGAGCCGACGAGGCGATCCTCTACTGCTGGTCTCCCGACCCGGACCAGGTCCACCGCCTGGCCGACGTCGTAGCCTAGCCGAAGGCCCGTGCGTACTTTTTGCTGCTATAGCAGCAAAAAGTACGCACGGGCACCTCCTAGCCGTGCTCCTGATTCGCCCGGAGCTCACGAAGGGCCCGTTCCCCTTGCGTGACAAGCCTTTCCAGTCACATCCAGCCCGGACGACGTCCAAGGCGTGCGGAACGAGCGCTCAGCCCGGAAGCGTCGGTCCAGCGGATCACGGACCTCCGGGAGCACTGGAAGTAGAGACGAGGAGTCACGGATGGCCGCGCCAGACTTCACGAGCGCCCGCTGGCGCAAGAGCACCTATAGCAACGAGGCGAACGCCTGCGTCGAAGTTGCTTCGACGACCGGTTGGAGGAAGTCAAAGCGATCTCAGGGCGAGAACGCTTGCGTAGAGGTCGCTTTGGCCCCCGCCCGTGGCCGGAGTCCGGGACTCCAAGCAGCAGGGCCGTGAGCCGATTCTCGCGTTCGACCAGGAGTTATGGCGGAGCTTCATCGGCAAGCTCAAGGCCGGGGGCTTCGACCGGCCGTAGCGTCCCCGCCTCGTGAGTGTTTTGGATTGCTACAGCGCTCTGTCCTCGCTCAGGACCTCGTGAACAGTTTGTGTCTCAGGACCTCGTGAACACTGGCTGGCCTGCTGTCTGTGATCATCAGTGGTGGGCGGAACAGGGTTTTCGATGGATCCGGACCTGGTCGCGGCGGTGGCTGCGGTGGCTGGCGGTGACAAGATCAACGTGTCGAGGTTCTGTGCTGAGCATCAGATCTCGCGCACGGTGTTCTACAAGTACGTCAACCGATTCCGGCAAGAAGGGGCGGCGGGGTTCATCCGCCGTTCCTCTGCCCCGCATCGTCGACCCACGTCGACCTCAGCGCAGGTGCGTGAGGCGGTAGTGCGCGCCCGCAAGCAGCTGGCTGACGAAGGGCGGGACAACGGGGCCATCTCGATCGGATGGCGGCTGGAGGAGTTTGGGGACGTGCGGGTGCCTGCCCGGGCCACGATCCACCGGATCCTGGTCGACGAGGGGCATGTGACCCCGCAACCCCGCAAACGCCCCCGCACGAGGCGCCGGTTCGAGTACGCCGAGGCCAACGGGTTGTGGCAGGTCGACGGGTTGGAGTTCTACCTCGATAGTGGTGAGAAGGTGTGCATTCTGCAGATCCTGGATGATCACTCCCGGCTGGATGTGGGAACGTATGCCGCCTCCAGCGAGAACGGGGAGGAGACGTGGGCTGCGCTGCAGCAGGCGTTCGCCGGCTACGGGGTGCCGGTGAAGGTGCTCACCGACAACGGTCTGGCGTTCTCCGGTAAGCACCGTGGGGGCATGGTCGACCTGGAACGCCGCCTGGCCGAGACCGGGGTGCACACGATCGCCTCGTCGCCGTATCACCCGCAAACCTGCGGCAAAGACGAACGCAGCCACCAAACCCTGCGCAAGTGGCTTGCCAAGCGTTCCACACCAGCGACTCTCGATGAACTGCAACATCTTCTGGAGGAATACCGGGAGATCTACAACAACCGTCGGCATCAAGGCATCGAGGGACAGACACCCCAACAGCGCTACGACGCCGCCCCCAAAGCCGCTCCGTCCGGGCCGGTCCAGCTCGCCGGCGTCGCCCACCGTCCGGTCACCAGCACTGGCGTCATCGCTTTCTCCGGCTGCTCGATCGTCATCGGCCGCCGATGGGCCCGGCAGACCGCTACCCTGCACTGGCAAGGCGACCGCGTCAGCATCATGATCAGCGACACGGTCGTGCGGACGCTGACGCTGGACCGCAGCGTCCGCTACCAACGACTCACACCAAAACTGTCCACGACGTCATGAGACAAAACTGTCCGCGAGGTCCCGAGACAGGACAGATTGCTACAGCGCTCCAAAACACTCACGAGACGCCGGTCAGATCGTCCAGGTGTCGTTGCCCGTGAGGAGCTTTTGGAGGTCCGCAGGCTTCGCCTGCTGGGCTTCCGCTACCTGGGCTCGGGCCAGGTCGTCGTAGGTCGGGCGCTGGACCGCTCGGAAGATTCCCGTCACCGCCGGGTTCAGGTCCTGGCCGCCGAGGCGGGACAGGGCGAAGGCGTAGGACGGGTCCTCGCGGTTCACGTCGTGGACCACGACCTCGGATTCGTCCACTTCGGACAGCTTCGAGACGCGGAAGCCGTCGCGGTCCTGGACCACTCCGAAGCGCTCGTCCTCCGGGCCGAACACGATCGGCTCGCCGTGCTTGAGCGGGACGATCCGGCGCTGCTTCTCGTCGTTGTCCTTCAGCACGTCGAACGCGCCGTCGTTGAAGATCGGGCAGTTCTGGTAGATCTCCACCAGCGCGCTGCCGCGGTGCTCCGCCGCCGCCTTCAGCGCCTCCGTCACGCTCGCGCGATCCGAGTCGATCACCCGCGCCACGAACGACGCCTCCGCGCCCAGGGCCAGCGACACCGGGTTGAACGGGTGGTCCAGCGAGCCCGCCGGGGTCGACTTGGTGACCTTGCCGACCTCGCTGGTCGGCGAGTACTGGCCCTTGGTCAGCCCGTAGATCCGGTTGTTGAACAGCAGGATCTTGAGGTTCACGTTGCGGCGCAGGGCGTGGATCAGGTGGTTCCCGCCGATGGACAGCGCGTCGCCGTCACCGGTCACCACCCACACCGACAGGTCCGGCCGGCTGGTGGCGAGGCCGGTGGCGATCGCCGGGGCGCGGCCGTGGATGGAGTGCATCCCGTAGGTGTTCAGGTAGTACGGGAACCGGGACGAGCACCCGATGCCCGAGATGAACACGATGTTCTCCCGCTTGAGCCCCAGCGACGGCAGGAAGCTCTGCACCGCGTTGAGCACGACGTAGTCGCCGCACCCCGGGCACCAGCGGACCTCCTGATCGGACTTGAAGTCCTTGGCCTTCTGCGGTTCGTCGGTGGTCGGCACGCCGGCCAACCCGCCGAGGACCGGGATTCCCAGATCGGTCGTGGTCACGCGGGCACCCCCTGCACAACATCGGTGAGCACGTTCTGCAGCTCCTCGGCCCGGAACGGGAGTCCGGCGACCTTCGTGTAGGACTGCACGTCAATCAGGTAGCGGGCGCGCAGCAGCATCGCCAGCTGGCCGAGGTTCATCTCCGGGACGATCACCTTGCCGTAGCTGCGCAGCACGTCGCCGAGGTTGCCCGGCATCGGGTTGAGGTGGCGCAGGTGGGCCTGCGCGATCGACATGCCCTGGGCGCGCACCCGGCGGCAGGCGGCGCCGATCGGCCCGAACGACGATCCCCAGCCGAGCACCAGCACGCGGGCGTCGCCGTCGGGGTCGTCGACGGTGAGGTCGGGGACCCGCACGCCGTCGATCTTGGCCTGGCGCAGCCGGACCATCTTGTCGTGGTTGTCCGGGTCGTAGGAGATGTTGCCCTTGCCGTCGGCCTTCTCCAGGCCGCCGACGCGGTGCTCCAGCCCCGGCGTGCCCGGCACCGCCCAGTCGCGGGCCAGGGTTTCCGGATCGCGCACGTACGGCCAGAACTCGCCGGATCCGTCCGGGGCGTTGGGTTCGGTGGCGAACTCGACGCTCAGGTCGGGCAGCTGGTCGACCTGCGGGAGCAGCCACGGCTCGGAGCCGTTGGCGATCGCGCCGTCGGACAGCAGCAGCACCGGCGTCCGGTAGGCCAGCGCGATCCGCACGGCTTCCAGCGCGGCGTCGAAGCAGTCCGCGGGCGAGCACGGGGCGATCACCGGCACCGGCGATTCGCCGTTGCGGCCGTAGAGCGCCTGCAACAGGTCCGCCTGCTCGGTCTTGGTCGGCAGGCCGGTGGACGGCCCGCCGCGCTGGACGTCGCACACCAGCAGCGGCAGTTCCAGCGTCACGGCCAGGCCGATCGTCTCGGACTTCAGCGCCAGCCCCGGGCCGGACGTGGTGGTCACGCCCAGCGCGCCGCCGAAGGAGGCGCCCAGCGCCGCGCCGACACCGGCGATCTCGTCCTCCGCCTGGAAGGTCGTGACGCCGAAGTTCTTGTGCTTGGCCAGTTCGTGCAACACGTCCGAGGCCGGCGTGATCGGGTAGGTGCCGAGGAACACCGGCAGGCCGCTGCGCTGCCCGGCGGCGACGATGCCGTAGGCGAGCGCGGTGTTGCCGGTGATCTGCCGGTAGGTCCCCGCCGGCAGCTTCGCGGGCGCGACCTCGTAGGTGACCGCGAACGCCTCGGTGGTCTCGCCGTAGTTCCAGCCCGCCCGGAAGGCCAGGATGTTGGCCTCGGCGATCGGCGGCTTCTTCGCGAACTTCTCCCGCAGGAACCGCTCGGTGCCCTCGGTGGGCCGGTGGTACATCCACGACAGCAGGCCGAGGGCGAACATGTTCTTGCAGCGCTCGGCGTCCTTCTTGCCCAGCCCGGTGCCCTCCAGCGCGCCCTGCGTCAAGGTGGCCATCGCGACCTGGTGCACCGCGTAGCGCTCCAGTTCGCCGGTCTCCAGCGGGTTGGCGTCGTAGCCGACCTTCGTGAGGTTGCGCTTGCTGAACTCGTCGGTGTTGACGATGAGGATGCCGCCGTGCGGCAAGTCGCCGATGTTGGCCTTCAGCGCCGCCGGGTTCATCGCCACCAGCACGTCCGGGCGGTCGCCGGGGGTGAGGATGTCGTAGTCGGCGAAGTGCAGCTGGAAGCTGGAGACGCCGGGCAGGGTGCCGGCGGGAGCCCGGATCTCGGCCGGGAAGTTCGGCAACGTCGCCAGGTCGTTCCCGAAGGCCGCAGCCTCCGAGGTGAACCGGTCGCCGGTCAGCTGCATCCCGTCGCCGGAGTCACCCGCGAACCGGATCACGACCCGGTTCAGCTTCCGGGTTCCGTTGGACCGGTGGCCGTTCGTCGTACTCAATTGACCCGTTCCCCTTCACCTGCAGGCAACGCTCATCCTGTGGCGAACGATACAGCCCCGGTTTTTATTCCGATCACAACCAGGCCCCTCGCCGTCACGGTCCGCACGTGCCCGCACGCAATCCCCACGACCACCGCGATCTTCACCGGAACGACCGAGTTCCAGATTCGACCGCAGGTGGCGACCCCTGTATCGAAGTACCCGGCGCCCGGACGGGACAACCGGCCGCGGAACCGGAATCAGGTCATGTGACCTCGGCCATACCCCGACGGCCGAGCGCTGTGTGATCCGTGCCACTTCGCCACGTTTCCCATGATGCGGGAGCACGTTCGCCGGAACGGCCGATACCTTCGGCACCTCGCCGTCGGTTTACATCACTGCGACGTTCCACCTGCGCTGGAGGAAGACAATGCCGTTGCATCCGGACGCCGAACCGTTCGTCGCGCTCATGCAGGACTACTTCCCCGATCTCGGCGGCGCAGTCACCGACGCCGACGAGGCCCGCGCGATGCTGAACGCAGGCGCCGCGGAGCGGCCCCGCCAGCCCGTGGCCAAGGTCGAGGACCGGCTCGTCCCCGGGCCGCCCGGCGTCGAGATCCCGGTGCGCATCTACTGGCCGCGCGTCGACGGCGAGCCGCTGCCGGTGGTCGTGTACTTCCACGGCGGCGGCTGGGTGCTCGGCGATCTGGAGAGCCACGACGGCGTCTCCCGCGCGATGGCCAACGGCGTCGGCGCGATCGTCATCGCCGTGCACTACCGGCTCGCACCGGAACACCGCTACCCGGCGGCCGCCGACGACGCCTACGCCGCGACGCGATGGGCCGCCGAGCACGCCGCGGAGCTCGGTGGTGACCCGGCGCGCCTCGCCGTCGCCGGGGACAGCGCCGGCGGCAACCTGGCCGCTGTGACGGCGTTGCGGGCCCGCGAGACCGGCGGCCCCGACATCAGCTTCCAGATGCTGGTCTACCCGGTCACCGACCACGACTTCACCACGGAATCCTATGTGGACAGCGGGCCGGATTGCCTGCTGACCACGCAGCACATGAAGTGGTTCTGGGACCAGTACGCGCCCGACACCGCCGATCGAGACCACCCGCACGTCTCGCCGCTGCGCGCCACCGACCTCGCCGGGCTGCCGCCCGCGCACGTCCTCACCGCGGGCCGCGACCCGCTGTGCACCGAAGGTCAGCGCTACGCCGAGCGGCTGAAGGCCGCGGGAGTGCCCACCAGCGTCCAGCACTGCCCGGGACTGTTCCACGGTTTCGCCGGGGGCGCCGATCTGCTGCCGATTGCAGGCGATGCGATGGCCGAGGTGCACCGCGCGCTGCGGGAAGCCCTTGTACCGGAGGAGAAATGACCGCACCGTCGCCCCGCCCGCACGCCCATCCGTTCGTGCCCTACCGCCCGGAACGACTACCGGTGGCCGACGGCTTGCGCCGCGGTCAGGAGCTCTTCGAGCACCTGGACTCCCGGCGCAGCGTGCGGTTCTTCAGCCCCGATCCGGTGCCGCGCGAGGCGATCGAGCTGGCCGTGCGCAGCGCCAACACCGCGCCCAGCGGCGCGCACCAGCAGCCGTGGACGTTCGTCGCCGTGCAGGACCCGGGCCTCAAGCACCAGATCCGGTTGGCCGCCGAGGCCGAGGAGAAGGCGTTCTACGAACGCGCGGACATCCCGCAGTGGCACGGCGCGCTGTCGCAGCTGGAGACCGATGCGAACAAGGACTACCTCGACGTGGTGCCCTGGATCGTCGTCGCGTTCGCCCAGAAGTACGGCGTGACCGGCGCCGGGCGGCAGAAGCACTACTACGTCAACGAAAGCGTCGGGATCGCCTGCGGGCTGTTCATCAACGCGCTGCACACCATGGGCCTGGCGACCCTGACGCACACGCCGAACCCGATGGGATTCCTGACCAAGATCCTCGACCGGCCCACCAGCGAGCGCCCGTACATCGTGTTCCCGATCGGCTACCCGGCAGCCGACTGCGAGGTGCCCGACCTGACCCGCAAGCCCCTCGACGAGGCCCTGATCTGGCGCTGACACCTGGAAGCCACGCGATTTCACCGATCCGACTCGCCCGCTTCGCGCGTTCGTGAGTGATCGTGGTCGTCACCGCTCACGACACTCGACGTGCGCGGGCCGGGCCGGGGTGTTGGGCTGAGGACCTACACCGAGGCGGAATCGGGGGTGGGTGCGGTGCCCGAAGAGGTCGACGTCGTCGTCATCGGCATGGGCCCGGGCGGCGAGGACGCGGCGGCTCGGCTGGCGAACGCGGGCCTGGACGTCATCGCGGTCGAATCGCGGCTGGTCGGCGGCGAATGCCCGTACTTCGCCTGCATCCCGACCAAGATGATGGTGCGGGCCGCCGACGCCCTCGGCGAGGCGTGGCGGGTGCCCGAGCTCGCCGGGCAGGCCACCGTGCGGCCGGACTGGACGCCGGTCGCGAACCGCATCCGCGACGAGGCGACCACCGACTGGAACGACGAGATCGCGGTGCGGCGCTTCGAGGACACCGGCGGCAGGCTGGTGCGCGGCGTAGGGCGGATCAGCGCGCCCGGCGAGGTCACCGTCGGCGACCAGGTGTTCCGGGCCCGCCGCGGCATCGTGCTCAACCCCGGCACCGATCCGCTGGTCCCGCCGATCGAGGGCCTCGCCGGGAGCCCGTACTGGACCAACCGCGACGCCGTGCCCGCGACCCGGGTGCCTGAGTCGCTGCTGGTGCTCGGCGGCGGGCCGGTCGGCGTGGAGTTCGCGCAGGTCTTCGCCCGCTTCGGCGCCTCGGTGACGGTGCTGGAGTCGCGGCCGCGGCTGCTGGCGATGGCCGAGCCGGAGGCCTCCGAGGTGCTGGCCGGGGCGTTCCACGCCTGCGGCATCGAGGTCCGCACCGGCTGCGCCGTGGACCGCGTCAAGCACGACGACCTGTTCCAGGTGCACCTGGAGTCCGGCGAGGTGTTCACCGGCGAACGCCTGCTGGTCGCCACCGGGCGGAGCACCGACCTGGGCGCGCTGGGCGTCGCGGCCGTCGGGCTGGACGAGCAGGCGCGGACCGTCCCGGTCGACGGGCGGATGCGGGCCGCCGACGGCGTCTGGGCCATCGGCGACATCACCGGCCACGGGGCCTTCACGCACACCTCGGTCTACCAGGCGCGGATCGCGGCCGCCGACATCCTCGGCCAGGGCACCGAGGTCGCCGACTACCGCGCGATGCCCTCGGTCATCTTCACCGACCCCGAGGTCGCCACCGTCGGGCTGACCGAATCCCGGGCCCGGGACGCCGGGATCCAGGTGCGCACCGCGATCACCCAGATCCCCGCGTCGACGCGCGGCTGGATCCACAAGGCCGGCAACGAGGGCATCATCAAGCTCGTCGCGGACACCGACCGGGGCGTCCTGGTCGGCGCCACCGTGGTCGCGCCGGCGGGCGGCGAGATCGTCGGGGCACTCGCGGTGGCAGTGCACGCGGAAGTGCCGGTGCAGCGGCTGCGGGAAATGATCTTCGCCTACCCGACGTTCCACCGGGCGATCGAAGCGGCCCTGGCCGGGCTGGACGCCTGACGAGCCGGTCAGCGGCCCCCGCCGTGCGACTCGCGGCGGCGCCGCTTGCTGGCGTACATGTCCCGGTCGGCGGCGTGCAGCAGCATGTCGGGCGCGATCGCGGGGTCGGGGGTCGCGGTGTAGCCGACGCTGGCGCGCAGCCGGATCCGGACCCCGTGCACCGTCACGTCGGTGTTCAGATGCCGCTCGACGCGATCCCGCAGCGCCCGCGCGGCGTCCTCGTCCGGCAGCAGGCTGACCACGACGAACTCGTCGCCGCCCATGCGGGCGACGGTGTCGCCGGCGCGCACCGCCAGCTGCAGCTCCCGCGCGGCGGCGATCAGCAGCTGATCCCCCAGCGCGTGCCCGAAGCGGTCGTTGACCGGCTTGAGCTGGTCCAGGTCCGCCAGCACCACAGCCAGCACGCCGTCGCCGCGTGCCAGCTGCTGCAGCCCGTGGTCGAGCCGGTCGGACAGCAGCGCGCGATTCGCGAGCCCCGTCAGCGGGTCGTGCAGCGCCAGGTGCGCGAGGCGGGCGTCCACCAGGCGCTGCTCGCCGATGTCCTCGTACTGGCTGACCACGTACGCCGGGGTCCCGTCGGCGCCCGGCACGGTGGTCGCCCGGATCAGGATCCAGATCGGGTGGCCCTGCTTGTGCCGGTAGCGCTTCTCCACGTTGACGCTGTCCACGTGGCCCTCGACCAGTTCGGCCAGCGCCGCCATGCCCTGCTCGTCGTCTTCCTCGTAGGTGATGTCGGTGAACGACATCGAGAGCATCTCTTCGCGCGTGTAGCCGAGCATGGTGCAGAGCGTGTCGTTGACCGCGGTCCACGCGCCCTTGAGGTCCAGCAGGGCCATGCCGATCGGGGCGTTGGCGAAGCTGCGCTGCCACAGCAGCTCCGCCTCCCGGCGCCGCGTGATGTCCTGGATCTGGGACAAGAAGTGGATCGCCCGCCCGTGGCTGTCCCGGATGAACGACCGCGCCACCAGGGCCCAGATGACGCTGCCGTCGGAGCGGATGTACCGCTTCTCCAGCAGGTCCGGGGACTCCATCGGCCCCTCCGGATCGATGTCGTCGGGGTGCGTCACGGCCCGGTAGTCCAGGCCCTCCAGCTCCTCCCGCCGGTAGCCGAGCATCCGGCACATGGCCTCGTTGACGTGCAGGTATCGGCCCTGCAAGTCGAGGATCGCCATCGCGGACGCCGCCTGGTCGAAGACGCGCTGCCAGGGCACGCCAGCGGCGAAATTCGGCACCGAGGGGGACATGAGAACCGAACCATAGCGGGCGCGACTGCGGCACGCATCGGCGTGGTGGCCCACCGTACGCGTCAGGCGTCGCCGCAGTTCATCGCCAGCAACCGGTCAAGCACGGTCGGTGAGGCCTTGACCCCGTCGTGCTCGTACTCGTTGGTCACCCACACCCGCGCGTTGCGCACCTGCTGCGCCGATTCCAGCGCCTGATCGCGGTCGACGAACATGTCGTCGTGGTAGACCGCCGCGGCGACCGGCACGTCGTTGCGGGCCAGTCGGTCGAGGTCGTAGAGGTGCGGCCAGTCGGACTTGGCGGCCAGCAGCTCGGCGGCCTCCCGCAGCGGCACCAGCGCCGGGTCCTGCTCGAACATCCAGGGGTAGATCATCTCGCCGGTGAAGTTGACGCGGCCGCCCCGGGACCAGTCGAACTCGTCGAACTCCGCGCGCACCCGCTGTGCCGACCACTTCGACGCGGTGCCCTGGCAGTAGATGGATTCGTGCAGCGCCGCGTACAGCGGGCGCTCGCCGAAGGAGAGCGCCGCATCGACGCCGCGCAGGAAGGTGTCCGACAGGACGTCGCCCGCGAACGCTTCCTCGAGGTGGTAGTGCAGCGCGTCGAACCGCGACGCCTGGCCGAACTGGATGCCCAGCGCCTGGAAGCGCTCCGGGGTCAGCCGCTCCCCCGTCGGCATGATCACCTCGTTCTCGGCGAGGTGGTCGACGACGCGGCGCGCGATGGCGGCGTCCTCCGGGTAGCGGGCGAAGTAGGCGTCGTTCTTGCGCAGCGTGCGCGGGTACGCGGCGCGGTAGACGTCGTCTGCGTGCCCGGTCAGCGTCGGGATGCCGCCGGTGATCATCACCTGGCGCAGCGCCTCCGGCGCCAGCGAGAGGTACGTCAGCGCGCAGAAGCCGCCGAAGCTCTGCCCCAGCACCGACCACGGCTCGTCGCCGATCAGCTGCTCGCGCAGCACCTCGGCGTCCCGGACGATCGAGTCGGCGCGCAGCAGGCTCAGGTGCTCGGCCTGCTCGGCCGTCGACAGGCCCGCCAGCGTCTGGCGGTTGGCCGGCGTGCTGCGCCCGGTGCCGCGCTGGTCCAGCAGCAGCACGCGGTAGTCCTGGAGGGCGCGGCCCAGCCACGCGCTGGTGCTCAGCGGCCGTTCCGCCTTGCCGCCCGGTCCGCCCTGGAAGTAGATCAGCCACGGCAGCGCCTGGTCCTGCTTGCTCGGGGCCACCACCTCCCGGCCGAAGACCTCGATCTCCCCGGCGCCCGGGTCGTCGTGGCGCAACGGCACCCGGAAGACGCGGTCCCGGGCCACCAGGCCCGGACGGCGGTACGTGACATCGGACATCGCGATTCCTCCACAGTGGACTGATAGCTCTGGAAATCACTCTTGCAGCGGTGCTCGTCCACGCAGCGGCTGGTGGCATCGAGCAAGCGGCGAAGCCGTTTCCAGTGGTACACGGTCGCCGCGACGCTAGACGCGCGCCACCTGCGTGAGCTGCCGCAAGCGGCGAAGCCGCTTAGCCCACCCTCGCAACTCGCACCGCCGCGGGTTCTCAGATGCCTTCTCGCGAGGACAGCCCCGACGCCGCGTAATTGGTCATACGTAAATCGGGGATCCCGGAGTCGAGAAGGCATCTGAGGTTCCGCTACCCGCACCGCTACTCAAGACGAGTCGGACACCCGTTTAGTACCCGGGGGCGCCGATCTCGCGGCAGATCCGCACCAGTTCCGGGTGCACGTAGCGGCCGTCGAGCTCGATGGCCTCGCCGTCGAGGTAGATCGACGGGCCGAGCACGCTGCCGTCGGTGTGCGCCGCCGCCACCCACGGCTCGCCGCCGATCCACGCGCCCTTGGTGCCGATGCCGATCTCCACGCAGCCGAACACCCGCTCGTCCTCCACGATGCGGCCGGTGGGCACCAGCACGCCCGGGTTGAAGCCCAGCGACCAGTGCGCCAGCCGGAACATGTTCGGGTCGTCGAAGGACTCCATCCAGTTCCGGAACACCTCGGCGTCGCGGTCGCCGGTGATCTCGGTGACCACGCCGTTCTCCACCTTGCAGCGCACCGGGGAGCGCAGCAGCCCGATCTCGGCCGGCGGCCACAGCGCGCCGTCGAACACGAGGGTGCCGTTCTGGGTCTCCTCGATCGGGTTCCAGGAGATCTGGCCGGAGAGCATCACGGTCTCGCCCGGCTTCTCGGCGGGCTTGCCGCGCAGGTTGATCGGGCGGCCCTGGTTGCGGCCGACCAGGTCGGTGCCGTTGGCGGAGGTGATGCGCACCTCGTCGGCCTGCTGCAGCAGCGCGACCAGCGCGCGGCCCAGCCGCATGACGCCCTCGAAGTCGGGCTTGCCGACGGTGTCGACCAGCATCGGGATGTCCATGCCGGTCAGGTTGGTGTAGCGGGCGCCGTTCGCGATGGCCGCGCGGAAGGCGTCGCTGTGCATGATGTAGGCGACGCTGAACTCGATCCACACGTCGGCCTTGGCGATCGCGCCGGCCACCGGCGCCGGCGGTTCCATCGCCGAGCTCGGCCGCGTCTCGTACCAGATCACGGTGGGCGTGGCCCCGGCAGCGGCGACCGCCTGCGCGGTCAGCTCCACGACGCGCCGGTCGGTCGAGGTGTCACCGGTGAGCACCACCTCTTCCCCCGGCTTGACCAGCATGACCTGCTCGACGAGCTTGCGGGCGCCGATCGCCGCTTCCCACGACAGGTACTCCGGCCGGGATTCGACTCGGCTCACAACCTCCACGACAATTCCCCTTCTCTCATTGCACTTTCCCGAACGGACCCGGTCACTTGGACTCGAAGATCCGGCTGGTCGAATAGAGCGCGTCGCCCGCGATGAGGCCCGCGCCGACGAGGTTGAGGTCCTCGTCCGCCTTGTCGCCGCGCCGCCAGCGGTAGATGATCCGCACCACGAGGGCGCCGAAGACCAGCCAGCAGGCCTGCGGGGTGGCGATCAGCAGGCCGGTGGCCAGCAGCACGCCCATCTGCCGGTTGGCGCCGCCGAGGAACTGGATCAGCGCGCCGGGAATCGCCCACAGCAGCAGCGTCATCAGCACGTTCGGATCGGACAGCCCGGCCTGGATGGTGGCGGCGTAGACCTTGGCGACCGGCGGCAGCAGCCCGTCGCCGAAGAACGCCTGCCAGGACACGGCGACCGCGATGGTCGCCACCGCGAAGCCCACCAGCGAGGCGAGGTACTGCTGGAACCGGCCGGCGCGCTCGAAGGCGTCGTAGGGCCGGTGTTCCTTGCGCAGCAGCCAACCCGCCTTGAAGTCGTAGCCCATGTCGGCGAACGCTGGCCCGGTCGCGGAGGTGTAGCCGACGAACAGCGCCAGGGCCACCGGCGGCACCCCGAGGATCAGGCCGAGCACCAGGAAGATGAGCGTCACGGCGAACGCCGGGAACCAGCCGGAGTGCATCGCGGCGAGTCCCACGATGATCTCGTGGATGATCGCGGCCAGCGCGGCGGCCAGGATCCAGAGGATCAGCGCCGGCACCGACAGCTCCGAGATCAGCCCGCCGGCCAGGGCGACGACGGCGGCACCGAGCACGAACAGCACGTAGCCCTGCAGGACTCCCTTGCGCAGCGCCTTCTCATCGACCTGCGGCACCTCGCTCGGATCGATCGAGGTGGTGCGCTCGCCCTTCCGGTCCTTCTTCCGGAACATCAGGTAGGCGGCCTGTCCGAGGGCGACCAGGCCGGCGCCGATCATCACGCCGTGCGGGATGTAGAAGCTGCCGATGTTGATGTGGAACCAGGTGGGGCTGTACTGGCTGAACAGCAGCCCGACGCCGAACATGCCGAGCGCCCAGACATTGCCGATGAAGGCCACGCCTGCCGCCGAGACCGGTAACTTGAAGAACGCGCCGATGAAGCCGAGGACCGCGCCACCGGCCAGCACGGCGGCCCG
Source organism: Saccharopolyspora shandongensis (assembly GCF_900106995.1). Taxonomy (GTDB): domain Bacteria; phylum Actinomycetota; class Actinomycetes; order Mycobacteriales; family Pseudonocardiaceae; genus Saccharopolyspora; species Saccharopolyspora shandongensis. The sequence continues at coordinate 40,885 of NZ_FNOK01000039.1, read as the reverse complement.
CCGGCCGCCCTTGTCCCCGGCGATGATGGTGTCGGCGGCGGCGATGCCGGGTGGCCAGGCGGCCTGCGCGGGCAGCAGCCGCGAGTTGAAAAGCCGGTACAGCACGAAGGAATCCGCGAACAGCCCGATCGCGACGCCGGCGAACACCGGCCACACGAGGTCGGCGCGGCCGAACGCGAAGGGCACCGCGATGGGCGCCAGCAGCGAGTTCGCGGCGGCGAAGGTGGAGCCGGAAACGGCGCTCTGCACCAGGTTCTGGCGGTGCACCGAGCGCATCTTGCGCAGCGCGGCGACGTTGATCCGGCCGATGATCATCGCGATCAGCGCGCCGATGACGGAGGTGTTGGCCGAGATCCCGAGGGTGGTGATCAGGTGCAGGCCGATTATCGCCCCGACCACGGAGAGCACGATGGTGATCACCAGCACGGTGGGCTCGAAGGCCCGCGGATGCGCGCGCTCGGCGCCGGCCACGGGGTCGCTGATGGTCATGAGCAGCCTTTCCGGAAAGCGGTCGGTCAGCTGGGCGGCCCGGCGTCGCCGGGCGCGAGTCGGCTGGAGAGGTCGGCGCCCGCGGCGCGCAGCGGGGCGGTCAGGTCGTCGATCCGGCCGGACACGCGCTCGGCCGGTCCGATCAACGTCAGGGAGGCGACGGTCGCGCCGGCGAGCAGCAGCGGCACCGCGATGGCGCCGACGTTGGCATCGAACTCGCCGTCGGACACCGACATCCCGGTGTCGGCGACCTCCTGCCACCGCTGGGCCAGTTCGGCGTAGGTGGTGGGGGTGTTCGGGGTGAACCGGGTGAGCGGCTCGGGCCCGAAGAGCTCGCGGACCTCCTCCACCGGCTGCCCGGCGAACAACGCGTGCCCCGAACACCCAGCGTGACCGGGCATCACGTGCCCGACGATCGCCGAGTAGCTCAACGGCCCGCGCGCGTCCACCGCGGCCACGGTGCGGTAGGAGCCGCCGTGCGCGACGTTGAGCACGGCGCTCTCCCCCGTCTCCCGGGCCAGCTTCGCGAGCACCGGCCTGGCGATCAGGCTCAGCGCGCCGCTGCGCTCGGCGACCCGGGCGAGCTGCGAAATCGCCGGCCCGAGGCGGTACCGCCGGGTTTCGGGGTCGGCGAGGACGAAGCCGCGACTGGCGAGCGTGGCCAGCAACCGCTGGACGACGGACTTGTCGAGCCCGAGCTCGCGCCCGAGCTCGCTGACACCCCACTCCGGCCGCTGGTCGGAGAAGGAAAGCAGCACCTGCATGGCCCGATCCGCGGTCTGCAGGAGTCCCGAGCTCGCCAAACCGGCCTCCAAACCCGTAGTGTTGCGATATGCACAACGCTGTCGCTATTTGCGCACCGCGTTGGGGGATACGGTGCGCCCGGCCAGCGGGTTTGTCAATACGTTGCGCCCGAAGTCGGATCACCACGGTGCGTTACTCTCGCGTGCACCGATCCAGCGGAGCGTGAGGTGAGGGCATGGCGGAGACTTCGGTGGGCCGCGCCGTCGAGCTGATCCGGCAGATGATGCGCAGCCAGGAGCTGCTGCCGGGACAGCCGCTGCGCCAGGAGGCGCTCGCCGAACGCCTGGGCGTCAGCCGCGTGCCGGTCCGCGAGGCGCTGAAGGCGCTCGAAGCGGAGGGCGTGGTGCGCCATCAGCCGAACGTCGGCTACACGGTGGCCCGGCTCTCGGCGGAGGAACTGCGCCAGTCTTATCTGATGCGCGCCGCGCTGGAGGCGGTCGTGCTGCGCGAGCTGCCGCGCCTGAGCACGGCGCAGATCATCGAGCTGACCGAGATCAACGAGCGCATCGAGGAGGCGGCCGAGGCGGTCGACGTCCTGCGGATCATCGAGCTCAACCACGACTTCCACTTCGTCATCTTCCGCAGTTCGGGCCTGAACCTGATCGTCGACGAGATCGAGCGCATCTGGAAGATGACGGAGGCGTACCGCGCGGTGTACATCTACGACGAGTCGGCGCGCCGCCGGATCGTCCGCGAGCACCGGCAGCTGATCAACGCGCTGCGCCGCGGGCAGACCGAGCGAGCGATCGCGATCATGGACTCGCACCGCGACGCCACCCCGGCCCAGCTCGCCCCCGCCCTCGGCGCCAGCCTCCCGCTGCCGGGGTGAGTCGGAGGCCGTTTCACGAGGCTCCGGGCAAGCTCATCCCGAAGGCGCCGGACGCCTGCCAGGTCGGCGGTTTCGCGCGAGATCAGCGTTCTGCGTTCCTGACGGCCACGCCTCGCACGCGCCCCCCATTCCGGAACGACTCCTCGGTCCCCGTGGACGAATCCGATACGTCCACTTAGGACCAGCGGACGGCGGTCGAGGCAGGGTCAGCCGCGGCTCGGCGGTCGCGGATCCTCAGGGGCTTCCTGCGGCAGGCCGATGCGCATCACCCGGATCGAACCGTGGCCGATGACGAGCCGGCGACCATGCCATGCCGCTGAAGTGGTCGCCCCGGAAGTGGACTCAGCCGTCGGCGATCCGGCGGATGCACCGCTCGCTGCCCGGCTCGCCCCAGGGGTTCCCCTTCGGCAATCCGGCGTTCGCCCCAGAGTTCGCCTAGTCCTCGGGCTCCTCGTGAGCACCTTCCGGGTCCTTCGGTTCTGTGGGTGATGCCGGTTCCGGGCGATCGTGGCGATATGAGCGCTCCGGTGGGTGGTGCGGAATTCGGGGTGCGCGCGGGATGGGGCGTCCTGTCCACCGCGTGCCTGTCGACGTTCGTCGTCAACGCCAACACCTCCGCGGTGAGCATCCTGATCCCCTCGATCAGCGCGGACCTGGGAACCCCGATCAACGTGCTGCAGTGGGCGGTGACCGGCTACCTCCTGATCGGGGCCGCCGTGATCGTCACGTCCGGCGCACTGGGCGACGTCTTCGGCCGGCGACGCATGTTCCTGGCCGGTTTGGCGCTGTTCGTGGTGTCGTGCGCGCTCATCGCTCTCGCCGGAACCGGGGTGCTGGTCGTGCTGGGGCGCCTGATCCAGGGCGCGGCCGGCGCGACGATCCTGGCCAGCGGGCTGAGCTTGCTCTCGGTGAACTCGTCCGGTGCCCCGCAGATGAAGGCGGTTGCGCTGTGGGGCGCTGCCGCTGCGGCCGGGGCAGCGGCGGGGCCGGTCGTCGGCGGCGTGCTCAACGAGCTCGCGGGCTGGCAGGGATTGTTCTGGATCGACGCGGCGATCGCACTGGTGTGCATCCCGTTCACGCTGCGCACGGTGCCGGAATCCCGCGACCCGAACCGCGCCCGCACGATCGACCTGGCGGGCACCGGGCTGGTCGCCGCCGCGCTCGTGCCGTTCGTGTTCGCCATGACCGAGGGCTCGTCCTGGGGATGGCTGTCGCCGCCCACGTTGCTGTGCCTGGTCCTGTCCGCGTCGGCCGCGGTCGGGTTCGTGGTGGTAGAGCGCCGGGTGGCCGCCCCGCTGGTCGATCTGGGCCTGCTGCGCAACGCCCTGCTGGTGGGTTCCACCGGCGCGATCCTGATCGGGGCCGGGGCGATCGCCGCGCTCAGCTTCTTGGTGAGCCTGTACTTCCAGGCCCCGCAAACCCTCGGGATGACGAGCCTGCAGGCGGGTCTGGCGACGCTGCCGGTGGCCGCGGTGGTAGTCCTCGTGGCGCCGTTGGTCGCACCGTTGGCCTACTACTTCGGCGCGCGCCCGGTCGTCGTGGCCGGTTTCGCGATCCTCACGGCGGCGTTCGTGGCCCTCGCCGCGGTCCGGCCGTCGTGGGATTACGGCGCGTTCGTCCTCCCGCTGCTCGGCATCGCCGTGGGATTGGCCCTTTCCAACAGCCCGGCGTCGTCAGTCGCCACCGCGTCCGTGTCACGTGAGCAGGTGGGTGCGGCGTCCGGGATCTCGAACATGGCGCGCTATGTGGGTGGCGCGGTCATGACGGCCGTCGTCGCCGGTATCTACGCGCAGGTCGCCATGAGGAGCGCAACCGGCGGCGAGCCGCCCGCGGAGTCCCTCGCGACCGGCCTGTCGCGAGCGTCGATCGCGCTCGCGGCCTTCTCCGCAGCGGGCGTGCTGCTCGCGCTGCTGGTCGCCCGCCGCCCGGAAAAGCCGCGACTCGGCGACTACGTCGCCGCCACGACCGCAACGACGCACACCCTGCCCACCGCCTGATCACGCCCAGCGCCCGCCTCCTGCGCGCATCGCGGGCGGGCGCAACCGGTTTCTCATCGGGCTAGGCGGTTCCAGAAATTGAATACAATTTTGTATGGACTCTGTTCTCGTCGAGTGCTTAACTCGGGCCCGGACGCAGGCGACGGGGAAGGGACGGACATGGCGGATCTCGAATACCAGGTCAGCGACGGGATCGGGACGATCCTGCTCAACCGCCCGAAGCGCAAGAACGCCTTCACCATGGAGATGATCGACGAGTGGGCCGCGGCCATCCGCTCCGCTCGCTTCGACCCCGAGGTGCGGGTCCTGGTGCTCACCGGCGCCGGCGACGCGTTCTGCTCGGGCGTCGACCTGGACGCCTTCACCTCGGGCGAGAAGTCCGTGCTGGACCACAAGACCGTCCTCACCGACCGGATCCACCAGGTCGCCCTCGCCCTGGAGGACCTGGACAAGCCGGTCATCGCGGCGGTCAACGGCGTCGCGGTCGGCGCCGGCATGGACATGGCCCTGATGTGCGACATCCGGTTCGTCGGCGAGTCGGCCAGGCTCTCCGAGGGCTACGTCCGCGTGGGCCTGGTCCCCGGCGACGGCGGCTGCTACTACCTGCCGCGACTGGTGGGCACCGCGAAAGCGCTGGAGCTGCTGTGGACCGGCGACTTCGTGGACGCCCGGACCGCGGTGGACATCGGCATCGCCAGCCGGCGCGTGCCCGACGCCGAACTGATGGACGAGACCTACGCGTTCGCCCGGCGCCTGGCCGACGGCCCGCCGGTGGCCATCCGCGCCATCAAGCGGACCGTGTACCAGTCGGCGCGCACCGACCTGCGCACCTCGCTGGACCTGATCTCCTCGCACATGGCCGTCGTTCAGTCCACTGAGGACTCTGCCGAGGCGATGCAGGCCTTCAAGGAGAAGCGCAAGCCCGAGTTCCGGGGCCGGTGACCACTGTGGATGGACTGCTGCGGCCGCGGTCGGTGGCGATCGTCGGCGCCTCGGAGCGCTCCGCGATGGCCGGACGGCTCACCCGCTACCTGCGGGACTTCGACGGCGCCGTCTACCCGATCAACCCGAACCACCGGGAGATCCACGGGCTGCCCTGCTACCCGTCGCTGCTGGAACTGCCGGGCCCGGTCGACCTGGTGCTGGTGCTGGTCCCGGCGTCGCGCGTGCTGCCGGTAGTCGAGGAAGCGGGCCGAGCGGGCGCGTCCTGCGTGGTGGTGCTGTCGTCCGGGTTCGCCGAGATCGGCGCGGACGGCCGGGAACTGCAGGACCAGTTGGTGGCGGCGGCGAAGCGGCACGGGCTGCGGGTGATCGGCCCGAACTGCCAGGGCCTGATCTACCGGCCCACCGGGCTGACCGCCACGTTCACCGCGGCCGCCGACGGCGAGCAGCCGGGCGATTCCGGCATCGCCTACGTGGGCCAGAGCGGCGCGCTCGGTGGCAGCTTCCTCGGGCTGGCGCGGGATCGCGGGATCGGGCTCACCGCCTGGATCAGCGTCGGCAACCAGGCCGATCTGACCGCGACCGACGCCGCCGAGCTGCTGGTGGCCGACCCGAATGTCCGGGTGCTGGCCTGCTACCTGGAAGAACTGCCCGACGGCGCGCGGTGGACCCGACTCGCGGCGCGCGCCGCTGAGCTCGGCAAGCACATCGTCGTGCTGCGCTCCGGCCGCTCCTCGGCGGGCGAGCGCGCCATCGCCTCGCACACTGGCGCACTGGTTCGCTCCGGAACCGCTTTCGACCTGCTCACCCGGGAATCCGGCGCGATCCAGGTCGACGACCTCGACGAACTGCTCGACGTCTCGGTCGCGTTGACCGGCGCCCCGAGCCTGCGGGCGGGCCGCATCGGCGTCATCACCAGTTCCGGCGGGGCGGGCGGGCTGGCCGCCGACCAGGCCGAGGGCAACGGCCTGGCGCTGCCCGAACTCGACGCCTCGACGCAGGCGGCCTTGGCGCCGCTCGTCCCGTCGTTCGGCAGCGTCGTCAACCCTGTGGACGTCACCGCGCAGGTCATCAACGACCACGCGCAGCTGGGCGCGGTGTGCGAGGCCGTCGCGGAGTCGGCCGAGGTGGACGCCGTGCTGGTGGTGCTGACGACCATCGGCGGCGAGCCCGCGGTGGCGGTGGCCGAGTCGATCCTGCGAGCCGCGAAGCGCTCCGCCAAGCCGTTCGTCGTGGCCTGGATCTACTCCCACGACCAGATCGCCGCGGCGGCATCGTTGTTGCGCCGCAACGGTGTTTCCGTGCTGAGCACGACGACCGCCGCGCTGCGCCTCATCAGGCACCTGGTGCCCCACGACGAGCGGCGCGCCGCCGTCGCCGCGCCGCGCGGCCTGGCCGGCTTCCTGGGCCGGCCGGCGCTCACCGAGGCCGATGGCGCGGAACTGCTCGACGCGATGCGGATCGCCCGGCCGCGAGGACGGCTTGCGGCCGGTCCGGCCGAGGCCGGCGCGATCGCCGGGGAACTCGGCGACCGGATCGTGCTGAAGGTCCAATCCCCCGATCTGGCGCACAAGAGCGACGTCGGCGGCGTCGTGGTCGGCGTCCCGGCGGAGCAAGTTCGCGACGCCGCCGCGGACATGCTCGAAACCGTCGCCGCGAACGCGCCCGAGGCCCGCATCGACGGCGTGCTGGTGCAGGAACTCCTGCCCGGCGGCGTCGAGCTGCTGGTCGGCGTGCAGGGCGGCGAGGACGGCTACCCGCCGGTGCTGACCGTCGGCATGGGCGGCACGACGACCGAGCTGTACCGGGACGTCGTCTCCGCCCTCGGCCCGGTGGACGCCGAGCAGGCCACCGCGTTGTTGCGGCGGCTGCGCGGCTGGCCGCTGCTGGACGGCTTCCGCGGTCGTCCGCGCTGCGATGTGGCGGCGGCCGCCGCCGCGATCGCGTCGATTTCCCAGGCGGCCGTGGAACTCGGCGACCGGCTGGGCGAACTGGAGATCAATCCGCTCGTGGTCCACGGGTCCGGCGCGGTCGCCGCCGACCTCGTCGTGACCGGAAGAACCCGGAGGTAGCAGATGAGCGGGTCGACGAAGCCCCGCCGGTTCACCCACGCCCGCGCGGTGCTCAGCGGGTCGATCGGCAACACCGTCGAGTGGTACGACTGGTTCGTCTACGCGAACTTCGCGCTGTACTTCGCCGGGCAGTTCTTCCCGAAGGGCAATCCGACCGCGCAGCTGATGAACACCGCCGCGGTGTTCGCGGTGGGCTTCCTGGCCCGCCCGCTGGGCGGCTGGGTGCTGGGCCGGATCGCCGACCGGCGGGGCCGCAAGTTCGGCCTGACGCTGTCGGTGACGATGATGTCGTTCAGCGCGTTGCTGATCGCCATCGCCCCGACCCACCAGCAGGCCGGCTACCTCGGCGCGGCGCTGCTGCTGGTCGCGCGGATCATGCAGGGCATCAGCGTCGGCGGCGAGTACGCGGCCAGTGCGGCCTACCTCACCGAGGTGTCGCAGCAGGGCAGGCGCGGCCTGGGTTCGAGCTTCCAGTACGTGTCGGTGACGATCGGGCAGCTGCTCGGGCTCGTCGTGCTGATGGTGCTGCAGGCCGTCATGACCGAGGAGCAGCTCACCGCGTGGGGCTGGCGCATCCCGTTCGTCATCGGGGCGGTCGCCGCGCTCGTCGTGTTCTACCTGCGGCGCCGGATGCACGAGACGTCGGCTTACGTCGAAGAGGAGTCGCACGACGCGCAGATGCGCCGGGGCACGTTGCGCGAGGTGTGGAAGCACCGCCGCGCCGCGGTCCTGGTGTTCGCGCTGACCCTCGGCGGCAGCGTGGCGTTCTACACCTACACCACGTACCTGACGAAGTACCTGAGCAATTCCGTGGGGCTGAGCAAGCCCGACGCGGCCCGGGTCATGTTCATCGCGCTGTGCGTGTTCACGGTCCTGCTGCCGCTGGGCGGGGCGATCTCGGACAAGATCGGCCGCCGCCCGGTGCTGATCTTCTTCGGCGTCGGCACCACGCTGGGCACCTACCCCATCATGACGTCGATGCAGCGCTGGCCGAGCTTCGGCGTCGCGCTGGCGCTGGCGATGCTGGCGCTGACGATCGTGGCCGGGTACTCGTCGGTGAACGCCTGCGTGAAGGCCGAGCTGTTCCCGACCGGCATCCGCACGGTCGGCGTCGCGATCCCCTACGCGCTGGCGCAGGCGGTCTTCGGCGGCACCGCGGAGTACGTGGCGCTGGCGTTCCGCGACGCGGGCGTCGAGAACTACTTCTTCCTCTACGTCTCGGCCTGCGGTCTGGTGTCGCTGCTGACCTACCTGCTGATGCCGGAGACCAGGACCGCGGCGCTGAGCCGCGCCGAGCAGGAGCTGCAGAGCAGCGGAAAGGAAACCGTCGCATGAGTGCGCTGTCCGACCTGCGCCGGGAAGTGCGGGACCTGTGCCGGAGTTGGCGGGCCGACGGCCGGTACCGGCCGCGGCCGGACGCCTGGCTGCGGTCCTTCGACCTCGACTTCAGCAAGGCGCTCGCCGAGCGCGGCTGGCTGGGCATGACCTGGCCGCGTTCGGTGGGCGGCGCCGAGCGGTCCAACCTGGCGCGGCTGGTGGTCACCGAGGAACTGCTGCGCGCGGGCGCGCCGGTTGCCGCGCACTGGATCGGCGACCGGCAGATCGGCCCGTCGATCCTGCGGCACGGAACGCCCCGGCTGCAGCAGGAGATCCTGCCCGGCATCGCCGCGGGCGAGTTCGTGTTCTGCCTGGGCATGAGCGAACCCGACGCCGGCTCGGACCTCGCCGCGGTGCGCACCACCGGCACCCGCGTCGCGGGCGGCTGGCGCATCGACGGCCGGAAGATCTGGACCAGCCACGCGCACCGCGCCACGCACGCCTACCTGCTGGCGCGCACCGAGAAGTCCGAGGTGAAGCACGCCGGGCTGACCGAGTTCGTGCTGGACATGAGCGATCCCGGGGTGTCGGTGTCGCCGATCGTCGACATGGCCGGTTCGCACCACTTCAACGAGGTGGTGTTCGAGAACGTCTTCGTGCCCGAGGAACGGGTGATCGGCGTCGAGGGCAACGCCTGGCGGCAGGTCACCGAGCAGCTCGCCTACGAGCGCGGCGGGCCGGAGCGTGTCCTGTCCACGTATCCGGTGCTGGAGGAGCTGCTGGGCAGCGGCGACGAGAGCGTGGCGGCCGAGGTCGGCGAGCTGGTGGCCCGGCTGGCGACGCTGCGAGCGTTGTGCGCGCAGGTCGCCGCAGCGGTCGACGCGGGCGAGGCTCCCGTGCGGGCCGCCGCGACGTTGAAGTACCTCGGCACCGCGTTCGAGCGCGACGTGCTCGAATGCGCCCGCCACGCAATGGATTCCGGGATCGTCTCGCCCGAGAGCACGCTGGGCGAGGCCATCCTCGCCTCGCCCGGTTTCAGCATCCGCGGCGGCTCCTCGGAGGTGCTGCTGTCCATCCTCGCCAAGCAGGAGGCCCGACGTTGAGCAACTCGCTGATCACCGAGGTCGCCGCGGACGTGCTGTCCGGGGTGTCGCCGGAGGCGCCGGAGGGTGCGTTGCACCCGCTGTGGCCGACGCTGGTCGAACTGGGCTGGCCGCAGGTCGGCATTCCCGAGGAGCGCGGCGGAGCCGGCGGGACGCTGGGCGACCTGGCGGAGCTGATCGCCGCGACGGCGGCGAGCGGCGTGAGCGTGCCGCTGCTGGAAACCTCCTTGGCCCAGTGGATTCTCGGCGAGCAGCTCCCGGCGGGGCTGGTCGTCGCGGCCACCGGCCTCGAGAACGTCCCGTGGGCCAGGCACGCCGACCACGTCGTGGTGTGCCCGGAGCGGGAATCCGCCTACCTGGTCGAGCCGAACAGCGACGTCGAGCACGGGCAGAACCTCGCCGGTGAACCGCGCGACACGATCCGGGTTCCGGGCGCCACGACTCCCCTGCCCGACGCTCCCGCGCACGACGCCGTGCTCGCCCGCGCCGCTGTGCTCAACGCGGCCGCGCTGCTCGGCGCCGCGCGCGGCGCGTACGCACGCACCCGCGAGCACGTGACGCAGCGGGAGCAGTTCGGCCGTCCGCTCGTCGCGCTCAAGGCGGTGGCCAACGGGCTGGCCGAGATGAGCACCCACCTGGTCGCCGCCGAAGCCGCGGTGGCGCGGGCGGCGCGGATCCACCAGGAGGACTCCGCGGAACGTGCCTTCGCCGCCTCGGCGACCGCGAAGATCACCGCAGCGCGGACGGCCACCAGCATCGCCCGTGCCGCGCACCAACTGCACGGGGCGATGGGCGTGACCCGCGAGCACTCGCTGCACCACGTCACGCGGAAGTTGTGGGCGTGGCGCGACGAATACGGCAGCGAGCGCCGCTGGTCGGCCGAGCTGGGGCGGGCGGCGCTCGCGGCGGGCGAAACCGGCCTCTGGGAGCACCTCACCGCCTGAACCGCCGTCACCCGCCCTGGGAGCTCATCGGCACCGCGCCGAGCCGAGCGCCACGTTCGGCTCGGCGCAACCGGCCACGACTTGGCTGGAGTCGTGCACCGTGCCGTTGTCGCGGTGCGCGAGCAGGGCGAATTCCTCGGGCAGGGAAAGGCGCGATGGCAGGGCCACGTGCACGACCAGAACCGCGTCGGCCCGGGTGCGCACCGGCCCGAAGGGGCAAGCCGGACTGCCCGACCCCGCACCATGTCCGATGCCGGGCCGCAGCCCGTATTCTGATGGTGTGACGGCGGCATCCGAATCCTCTGCCCACAACGGCTCCGCCATCCCGCGCGGCCAGGGCGGCGACGCGCTTTCCGTCGCGGCGCGCGAGATCTTCGCGGAACGCGGGTACCACGGCGCGTCCATCCGGGACATCGCCAAGCGGGCCGGGCTGAGCCTGTCTGCGCTGTACTACTGGCATTCCAGCAAGCAGGAGCTGTTCGCCGGGCTGCTGGAGGACAGCGTCAACGACTACGTGCAGGCCTGCGACGCGGCCCTGCGCGACTGCGGCGACGACCCGGCCGAGCGGCTGAGCGCGATCGTGCGCGCCACCGTGGACTACCGGGTGCGGCGGCGGGTGGAAAGCACCATCGCGGTGCGGGATATCCGCAACCTGGAGGATGAGCACGCGCGTCGGCTCGGGGCGCTGCGCGAGTCGGCGACGCGGCTGTTCCAGGACATCATCGACGACGGCGTGCGGCGCGGGGAATTCCGCTGCGAGCACCCCGCCGAGGCCCGCCGCGCGATCCAGGCCGCCTGCAACGCGATCCCGCAGTGGTACGACCCGGAAAGCGATGTGGGACCGGCCGAACTCGCCGACCGCTACGTTGCGATCGCGCTGCGCATCGTCGGCGCCTGACGGCTCAGAGCTCGCGGGCGAAAGCCGCGCAGTCCTGGCAGTCGTCCAGGTACCGGTGCCGGCAGTCCGCGGTGTGCCGGAGGTATGTGATGGCCTGCTGCGTGCGGCGGACTTCGCTTTCGAGCGCGGCGATCTTCTCCCGGACGACCGCTTGCGCCGCCGACTTCTTCGGCGTCATGGCGGCGGTGACCTCCGGCAATGAGAGTCCCACGCGCCGTAGCTTCAGCACGGTGCGCGCCCGTTCCAGGGCGGCGTCGTCGAAGGTGCGGTAGCCGTTGCCGTCACGGGGCACGGTGAGCGCGCCGGCCTGTTCCCAGTGCCGCAGCACGTGGGCCTCGATGCCGAGCTCCGCGGCCGCTTCTCCGATCGTCCTCACCACGCGCACCTTGCCTTCATGTCGACCTGAACCCCTAGTGTCCGCGGCATGTCTGGAACCATTCTCCCCGCGGTCGGCGAGCGGACCTCATCGGTCCTGGTCACCGGCGCCACCGGCAACCTCGGCCGGGAAGTCGTCGACCGGTTGCTAGCCCGCGGTGTGCGGGTTCGCTGCCTTTCGCGTCGCCCGCTTTCGGGAGTCGAGTCGGTGCGCGGCGACGTCACCGACCCCGCCGTCGTCCGCTCCGCGGTCGCGGGTGTGGACGCCGTGCTCCTCATGTGGCCGCTGCTCGATGTGGCCCACGCCCACGATCTGGTCGCCGAACTCGCCGCGGCGGCGCCTCGCGTCGTGTACGTGTCTTCGACGGCCATCGACGACGAAGCCGCCCGCCAGAGCGATCCCATCGTCCAGGTGCACGCGGACGTGGAAGCCCTGCTCGGCGATTCGGGCCTGCGGTGGGTGGCATTGCGCAGCGACACGTTGGCCTCCAACGCCCGGGGCTGGGCGGCGCAGTTGGAGGCGGGCGACGTGGTGTCCGGCCCGGACATCGCGCGGACAGCCGTCGTGGACGAGCGCGACGTGGCCGATGCGGCCGCGGCCGTGCTGCTCGGCGGCGACCACGAGGAGCACGCCCCGTTCTTGCTGACCGGCCCCGAGATCCTCGGCCGTGCCGACCAGGTCGCCTTGCTCGGTGCCGCACTGGGACGCCGCCTGCGCTTCGAGGCGGTTCCCCCGGATCTCGCGCGATCCCGAATGCTCGCGGACGGTCGTCCCGAGCACCTGGTGGAGGCGCTAGTCGCCGCGTCGGTGCACCGGCCGGAGTCGGGGCTCATCACCGACCACGTGGAGCGCCTGACCGGGCGGCCGTCCGGCACCTTCGGGCGCTGGGCCGTCGATCACGCCGTCGATTTCGCGCGAAATCGCCCTCGGCCCGCCACCGGACCGATTTCCGGGGCGCGATGTTGACCTCCAGCAATGTCGAGGTTCTAGCGTCGATCGCGTGATCGAGAACCTATCCGCCGGCTCCTGGAGTCGTGAGCGGCCATGACGAAAAACGACGCCCTGGCGCCTCCGTCGCCCGCCCCGTCCGGATTTCCCCGCGTGCTGTTGCCCTTCCGCCGTTCCTCCTACCGCCGGCTCGCCGCCGCCCTGTTCTTCGCGCTGTGCACGAGCGGGCTGTGGGTGGTCGCGCAGGTCTGGGAAGTGGTGCGGATCGGCGGCGGCGCCAGCGAACTGTCCTACGTCGCGGCAGCGGCGTCGCTCGGTGCGCTGCTGCCGCTGCTGCTCGGCGGCGCGGTCGCCGACCGGGTGGCGCAGAAGACGATCCTGATCGCCGTCCAGGGCGCCCACACGCTCGTCCTGACCACCGCGGCCGTGCTGGCGCTGACCGACCAGCTCCGGTTGTGGCACCTCGTCGTGGTCGCGTTCCTGGGCGGCACCGCCACGGCGTTCTACTTCCCCGCGTATTCCGCGTGGTTGCCCGCCTTGCTGGCCGAAGACGAACTCATGGCGGTCAACGGGTTCGAGGGAATGCTGCGGCCGACCATCCAGCAGGCCGCCGGGCCCGCGGTCGGCAGCGTCATCATCGCCGCCGCCTCCCCCGGCGCGGCGATGGCCGTGGCCGCGGCGACGGCCTTCGCCGCCTTCTGCGCGTTCCTGGCGGTTCCGCGCACGCCGGTGCGCAGGCGGGGCGATGCGCGCAGCGTCGTCGCCGACATCGCCGAGGGATTCCGCTACATGGTGGCCACGCGGTGGCTGCTCGCGTCGCTGCTGTTCGGCTCGCTCATGGTGATGATGGTGATGGGCCCGCTGCAGGTGGTGCTGCCGTTCCTCATCAAGGACCGGCTGGGCGGCGGGGCCGAGCAGCACGCGTTGGTGCTGGCCGCGTGGGGAATCGGCGGCGCCGTCGGCTCGCTGATCATGGGCTCGCTGCGGATGCCCCGCCGCTACCTGACGGTGCTGATCGGGTTGTGGGGCGTGAGCTGCCTGCCGCTCGTGGCCATCGCGTTCGCGGGCGAGCTCTGGATCGTCGTCGCGGCCGCGTTCACCGTCGGTGCGATGTTCTCCAGCCCGATGGTCCTGTGGGGAACGCTGCTCCAGCGCCGGGTTCCACCGCACCTGCTGGGCCGGATCACCAGCCTCGACTTCTTCGTGTCGATCGCGTTCCTGCCCGTCTCGATGGCGGCGGCGGGCCCGGTCGCGGAGCTGATCGGGGCGCAGGCGACCTTCCTGATCGCCGGAACGGTGCCGGCGATCGCGGCCGTGGCGGCGATCGTCCTCGGCAGGCTGCCCGCCGACGAGCTCGCGCACCCGCTCGCCCCGGAGGGCTCCGCCTAGCCGCGCGCACCAACGCCAAATGGACCGAGCGAACGGCCTGTTCACCTCACCTACCGAGACGAACAGGCCGTTCACTCCACACCTGGGTTGCGGACAGGCTCTGCGGCTGTCAGGCCATCGGGGGCGTTCGCGGTGCTCCCGTCACCGCCCGTCCAGCAGGTCCACCGGGACTTCTACGTGGCGGGCCCGGAGGAATTCGCCGACCGCCTTGCCGATCGGGTCGACCCGCAGGTTGCTGGAACCGCCGGTGCCCAGCAGTCCACGCAGGACGAAGTGCACCGCGCGGAGGTTGGGGAACTCGTGCCGGACGATCTCCAGGTCCTTCGCCTCCGGCATCAGCCTCCGCAGCTCTTCCGTGCTCAGCAGGCCGCGCAGCCACGGCCAGGCCTTCGGGTCGTCGACCCACAGGCCCACGTTGCTGTTGCCGCCCTTGTCGCCGCTGCGCGCGTGCGCGATCCGGCCGAGCGGGACGCGGCGCGTTTCGCCCGCCGGGCTCGGCTCGGGCTCGGGATGCGCGGGCTGAGCCGGTTGTTCGGCGGCCGGCGGCGGAGCGATCGTGATGCGGCTGCCGTCGTCGAGCACCGTCTCATGTGGCACGGCGTCCATCGCCAGCAGCGACGGCCAGTAGTCGATGCGCGGCTTGGGCGTCCCGGACTGGCGGGCGGCGCTGTCGGTGTAGAAGCCGGGGATGCTCGAGAGGAACAGGCCGCCGAGTCCTTCCGCCAGCTGCTCCAGCGGCGCCCGTTCCGCGGCGGTGGCCATGATGCGCACCTGGACCGTGGCGTCCCACTGCCGTTCCGGATCCTCCGCCGCAGTGCCGAGTGCGCTCACGTCGAGCTCCGCTTCCGCTCCGTCGAGCAGCGCCTCCGCCTGGGCGCGGATCAGCGCGACTTTCTCGTCGATCTCCAGCCCGGTGGCGTAGAGCGTCGAGACGAGCTGGTGGCCGATCGGGGCGAACACCGCGACCTTGGTCGTGGGCGGCGGCGGCGAGCCGGTGGTGCCGGAGAGCTCCACCCGGTCCGGGCCGATCTGCCGCAGCCGCACGGTGTCCAGGTACGCGGTGACGTCCGGGTTCAGGTAGCGCGGGCCCTGGATCTCGTACACCAGCTGCGCGGTCACGGTGTCCACTGTGACCATTCCGCCGTCGCCGGCGTGCTTGGTGATGATCGCGGTGCCGTCGGCGGCGATCTCGGCGACCGGGAATCCCGGCGCGACCATGCCGGGCACCTGGGTGAACCCGGAGAAGTTGCCGCCGACCGCCTGCGGGCCGCACTCGATGATGTGCCCGGCCACCACGGCCGCCGCGAGTTCGTCCCAGTCGGTGTTGCGCCAGCCGTGCCACCAGGCGGCCGGGCCGACGGTCAGCGAGGCGTCGGTGACGCGGCCGCAGACCACGATGTCGGCGCCTTCGCGCAGCGCGGCGGCGATGCCCCAGCCGCCCAGGTAGGCGTTGGCCGCGATCGGCCGGACTCCCCAGTCCGACAGCGGCGCGCCGCTGTCGAGGCTCTGCAACGGGTGCCCAGCGGCCTGCAGATCGTCCAATGCGGACAGCACGTTGTCGCCTTCGACGTGCGCGACGCGCAGCCGCACGCCCGCCTCGGCGATCTGCGCCCGCACCGCGTCGGCCAGGCCGGCCGGGTTGAAGCCGCCGGCGTTGACCACGACCCGCGTGCCGCGTTCGGCCAGCGTCGCCAGATGCGGGCGCAGCTGGTCGAGGAAGTACTCGACGAAGCCCTTCGACGGGTCGCTGCGGTGCCGGGCCGCCAGCATGGCCAGCGTGAACTCGGCGAGGTAGTCGCCGATCAGCACGTCGCACGGGTCGCCTGCCACGGCCTCCGCCAAGGCGCTGCGCCGGTCACCGAGGTAGCCGGAGAAGCCGGCGATGCGGATCGCCCGGGTCATGAGTTCCTCCCCTTCTGCGGTCGTGAGCGTTCGTTCCGGTGAGAACCGGCATGAACGCTCACGAGAGCTCTTGCACCGCTTGCCAGGCCGCTTCGGCCTGGCGCAGTTCGTTCTTCGCGCGGGATTCGGCGACGTAACCGTCGTCGCCCATCACACCCGCCAGGTAGCGGGCGCGCACGCCGGCGCTGATGCAGCACGACCGCCACCGCTGGAACGCCACGTAGTACGGCAAGTCCGAGACGTCACGGCCGGCGAGCGCGACGTAGCGGTCGACCAGCTCCGCGCGGGTGGGGAAGCCCGGTTCGGCCGTAGGTCCGAGGGCGGTCGCGGGAGGCAGTTCGTCGCCCGGCTCCACCCAGGTCGCCAGCAGCCAGCCGAGGTCGGCGAGCGGTTCGCCGAGGGTGGCCAGCTCCCAGTCGAAGACGGCCAGCACCTCGCCGTCCGGCGAGAACGACAGGTTGCCCGGCCGGAAGTCGCCGTGCACGATGCCGGTCTCCTGCCTCGGTACCTTCGCCAGCAACGCGTCGTGCACCGCGTCCAGCAGCGGCAGGTCCGGCGCACCGGACTGGTGCACCTGCCGCTGCCAGCGGCGCAGCTGCCGCTCCAGGTAGCCGTCGCGACGCGCGATGTCGCCCAGCCCGACCGAGTCCGGGTCGACGCCGTGCAAGGCCGCCATGCACTCGACAGTCGCCAGGCCCGCGCGCCGGCGCGCTTCCGCCGAGAACGACGCCGCCGAATCCGGACCGGCGAGCACGTGGCCGTCGACGAAACCCATCACGTAGAACTCGGCTCCGGTCACCGACGCGTCTGCGCAGTACGCGAGCGGATCGGGAACCGGCACGTCGGTGCCGTGCAGGGCGGAGATGAACCGCCACTCACGGCTCATGTCGTGCGCCGTCGTGAGCACGCCGCCGGTGGGCGGGCGGCGCAGGGCGCGCACCGCGCCGTCGGCGTCGACGACGCGGTAGGTCAGGTTCGACC
Source organism: Saccharopolyspora shandongensis (assembly GCF_900106995.1). Taxonomy (GTDB): domain Bacteria; phylum Actinomycetota; class Actinomycetes; order Mycobacteriales; family Pseudonocardiaceae; genus Saccharopolyspora; species Saccharopolyspora shandongensis. The sequence goes on along the minus strand of NZ_FNOK01000039.1, from coordinate 23,894 downwards.
GCCCGCCGGAGACCAGCGAGAACGTCACCGGCGGGCGCAGTCCCGGCACGTTCTCGGCCAGCCAGCGCTCGGTCTTCTCCAGCTCGATGCCACGCAGTTCCACGTCAACCTCGCACTACCTAGGCGTTCCAGTGACAGCCGCTTCGAATCAGTCCTTCACGGCGATCTGCTCGCGCAGTTGGCGTTTGAGGACCTTGCCGGTCGGTGTCCGCGGCAGCGCCTCCGCGCGCACCACGACGTGCGCCGGGACCTTGAAAGCCGCCAGCCGCGCCGCGACATGTGCCCGGAGTTCCTCCTCTGAAACCGGGGAATGCAGGTTCACCACAGCCGCGACCTCCTCGCCGAGCGTCGGGTGCGGCAGGCCGATGACCGCGACGTCGGCCACCTCCGGGTGCTCGTAGAGCGCCGCTTCGACCTCCGCGCAGTACACGTTCTCGCCGCCGCGGATCACCACGTCCTTGAGCCGGTCCACCACGTACACCCAGTCGTCCTCGACGTAGCCGAGGTCGCCGGTGTGGAACCAGCCGTCGGTGAAGGATTCCGCGGTGGCCTGCGGGTTGTTCCAGTAGCCGCGCACGATGTTCGGCCCGCGGAACCACAGTTCGCCGATCTCGCCGGGCGCCGCGTCCTCGGCGGTGGCCGGGTCCACGACGCGCAGGTCCGCGCCCGGCATGCAGCGGCCGACGCTGTTGGAGCGCGCGAGGTAGTCCGCGCCCGCGTTGCTGACCACCGCCGAGGTCGTCTCGGTCAGGCCGTAGCCGTTGGAGGGCGCCACGCCGGTGCCGAACGCGCCGATGCGCTGCACGAGGTCGGGCGGGATCGGCGCGCCGCCCATGTTCACGCCGTCCAGCCCGGCCACCGCGTCGCCCTGCTCGACCAGGTCCCGCATCACGGTCGGCACGCCCGCCGCGCTGGTCAGCCCCTCGGTCTTGATCAGCCGCGCCGCGGCCTCCCGGTCCCACCGGTACATGGTGGCCAGCTTCGCCCCGGCCAGCGTGCCGAAGTACAGCGTGGTGAGGCCGGCGATGTGGAACATCGGGAAGGTCAGCAGCACGCCGGGCTGCGGTCCCTCGCCCAGCGGCGGGAATTCGCCGCCGTTGGCCAGCGCCGCCTGGAGGCGCCGGTTCACCACCGTGTTCAGCAGGTTCGTGCAGTGGTTGCGGTGCGTGCCGATCGCGCCCTTGGGACGGCCGGTGGTGCCGGAGGTGTAGAGGATCGTGGCGTCGTCGTCGGGCCCGATCGCCACGTCCGGCAGGTCCGCGTCCGCGGGCAGCGATGCCAGCAGCTCCGCCCACGACCGCACGCCCGGCGCCGGATCACCGCCGCGCACCTCGACGACCGGGATATCGCGGTCCAGCAGGGCGGTTCGCTGCGAGTCGGCGAACACCAGCTTCGCGCCGCAGTCGGTCAGGCCGAAGCGCAGCTCCGCGTCGGTCCACCAGGCGTTGAGAGGCACCGCGACGAGCCCGGCCGCCTGGATCGCCCAGAAGATCGGCACCCATTCCGGGTAATTGCGCATCGCGATCGCCACGCGGTCACCGGACACCAGGCCGTACTCCTCGCGCAGGCTGCGCGCCAAGCCCGCCACCAGCCGGTAGTGCTCCGCGTAGGTGCACCGGTAGCCGTCGTAGACGAGGAAGTCGCGCGCGCCGTAGCCCTGGCTGAACAGCGCCACGTCGCGCAGCGTCGTCGGCCCCTTGGCGTACACCCGCATCGGGACGCCGCCGACGTCCTGCGGCACGATCTCGAACTCACCGCCCGGACCGGTGAGCTCCGCGAGCAACCGCCGTCGCTGGTCCTCCGGCACGTTCCCTCCTCGAGTGTCCACTGTGATCTATCAAGCCCCGTGGTTGAGCCTCAGTCCTGGGCAGTGCCACTCGGTGGCGTAGAGGATTCCCCAGCCGGACGAGGTGATGTAGGCGGTGCGCAGGTCCGGGCCGCCGAAGCAGATGTTGGTGACGTGGAAGTCGTGCTTCGGCGGCTTGACCACGCCCTTGAGCTCGCCGTCCGGCGACAGCACGCTGATCACGCCGGTCACCAGCGTCGCCACGCACACGTTGCCCTCGGAGTCCACCGCGAGCGAGTCCAGCAGCTGGTAGCCCTCGAAGCCGTGCAGCAGCTTGGCGCCCGCCGGTCCCTTGCCGTCCCGGCCCAGCTTCCCCGGACCCTCGACGTCCCAGTACCAGACTCGGCCGGTCGACGTTTCCGCCACGTAGACCCGCGAACCGTCCGGTGACAGCCCGACCCCGTTGGCGTCGGCCAGCGGGTAGGCGATCTCCTCGATGCGGCTGCCGTCGGCGGTGGCGTAGTAAAGCCCGCCGCGGTCGGTCTCACGCGGGCGGCGCTTGCCGAGGTCAGTGAAGTAGAAGCCGCCCTGGGCGTCGAAGACCATGTCGTTGGGGCCGCGCAGGCCGTTCCCGTCGACGGCGGTGTAGAGGTCGGTGACCTCGCCGTCCATGGTGACCCGCTGGATGCGGCCGCCGATGTAGTCGTCGGGCTGCATGCCGGGAACGTCGCGGCCGCCGATGTCGTGCCACTCGAACCCGCCGTTGTTGCAGACGTACACCGCGCCGTCCGGACCGATCGCCGCCCCGTTGGGCCCGCCGCCGCAGTCGGCGACCACCGACACCGTGCCGTCCGGCGCGACCCGCGACAGCGTGCCGCGCTTGATCTCCACCAGCAGCACGGAGCCGTCGGCGAGGGCCACCGGCCCTTCCGGGAACTGCAGGCCCGACGCGATCGTCGTCAGCTCGGTCATGAGATTCCTCTCGGGTGCCGCGGATTGGCCACCGCGAGCCGGTCGAGCACCTGCTCCCACACGGCGGCGGCCGTTTCCGGTTGCCAGGGATCGAGTTCGCCGTCGCGGATCGCGCCGGCCAGCGCCGCCCGGTCGGCGAGCCCCAGGTCCGCGAGCCGACGCCGGTGCCGCTGTTCCTGCCGCTCCCCCAACGCCAGCTCGTGTTCCACAATGGACAATGTGTTCGCGGCGACCCGGGACTGGAACCGCATCCGGCCGGTGCTGCCCGGCACGACCTCGTCGCGCAGGAAGTCCGCCACCGCCGCGACGAGTTCCGCCGCCGAAGGCCGCCCGTGCAGATCCGACACCGGCGCCCGGCGTTCCTGCCCGGGACCGGCCGGGCGGGGCACGCCGAGCTCGGCCAGCAGGTCGTGCTCCTGCTCGCAGACGCGCCGGCCGATCGCGGCCAGCTCCATCGACGGCCGCTCGCCGCTGAGGTGCCGCTGCGCCTGCGAGCGGCAGATCACGCCCCACCGCGCGGTGCCGAAGATCTCCCACCAGCGCACCGCATCCGGATCCGGCCGCCGCCCGGCGACCTCCGCGTAGCCGTCGAAGAGTTCTTCCCTGGTGCCGAAACCGCCGACCGGCAGCGGCGAGCCGAACCGCCAGGCGTTGACGCACAGCCAGCCCAGGTCCTCCATCGGATCGCCGAGGTGCACCAGCTCCCAGTCCAGCACCGCCCGCAGCCCGTCCGGGCCGACGATCAGGTTCCCGTTGCGGAAATCGCCGTGCACCAACGTATTTCCGGTGCCGGCCGGCCGGTTCGCGCGCAGCCAGCGGAACGCGATCTCCACCGCGGGCAGCGGTTCGCCGAGCTCCTCGTAGGTCGCCACGAGCTGGTCGAGCGGGTCGGCGGACGGCAGGTCCGGCGCGGGAACGCGGTGGATCAGCGCCGCGGCCCGGCCGAGTTCGCGGGCCAGCTTCCCGCGCGCTGCGGCGAATTCCGGCTCGCGCAGCAGGCGCCGGGGAATCGACTCGCCGTCGACGTGCTCGGTGAGCACGTACGGCGAGCCGAGGATCGAGGCGTCGGTGCTGTGGTCCACCAGCAGCGGCACCGGAACGCCCGCGGCCCGCGCCGCTTCCAGCACCACCGCCTCGCGCGCCATGCCCTCCGGGCGCGCCGCGCCGACCGGGTCGCGGCGCAGCACCAGCCGCCGCGCTCCCCCGTCGAGCTCGACGAACCACGTCTCGCGGCTCGCCCCGCCGCTGGCCTGCGCCAGCCCGGTCACCTCGACCGGGCGGCCGAGCACCGCGGGCAGGCGACGCGCGAGCCCGTCCAGCGGCTCCGCCGCGCTCACCGGCGCCGCCCCGGCCCGGCGAAGCCGAACAGGTAACCGGCGACCTTCCGCTTCTGCACCTCTTCGGAACCTTCGGTGATCCGGTAGCGGCGGTGGTGGCGGTAGATGTGCTCGAACGGGGTGTGCCGGGTGTAGCCGAGCCCGCCGTGCACCTGCATCGCCTGGTCCGCCGCCTCGCACACCAGCCGGTTGGCGCGGAAGTTGCACATCGACACCCGATCGCTGATCTCGAAGTGCGGCCTGCGGTCCAGCTCCCAGGCGGTCTTGCGCACCAGCCCGCGCAGCAGCTCGGCGTCGGTCTGCAGCTCCACCAGCGGCCACTGGACGGCCTGCCGGCTGGCCAGCGGCTGCCCGAAGGTGACGCGCTTCCGGGCGTACTCGACGCTGCGGTCGATGCAGTACTGGGCCGCGCCGATGCCCGAGGCCGCCTGCCTGATCCGGTTCTCGTGCACGAAGTGCTGCGCCAGCGCGAGCCCGCCGCCGACCTCGCCGAACACCGCCGAATCCGGCACCCGCACGTCGCGCAGGGTCACCTCGGCGTGGTCGGTGGGCATGTTGAAGGTCCACCAGTGGAAGTCGACGGAGAAGCCCGGCGCGTCGGTGGGCACGATGAACGCGGTGATGCCGGCGGCCTGGCCGGGCTCGCCGGAGGTGCGCGCGAAGACGATGTCGTGGGTCGCGGAGTGCATCCCGGAGTTGAACCGCTTGGCGCCGTTGATGATCCAGTCGCCGCCCGAGCGGACCGCCGTGGTCTCCAGCCAGGTGGCGTCGCTGCCGTGGTCGGGTTCGGTGAGGCCGAACGCGAGCCGCTTGCGGCGCGCCAGCAGGGGTTGGAGGAATTCCTCGCGCTGCTCCGGGGTTCCGAACGCCAGCAGCATGTGCACGACCGGGAAGTTGCCCACCACCGACGACTCGTTCTGCAGGTCGTTGTGCAGGCCGAGGCCCTTCGCGGCGAGATGCTCGCGGATCACGGCCATGTCGAAGTTGGTGCCGTCCGAACCGCCCACCGCCGCGGGCAGCCCGTAGCGCAGCCAGCCCGCCCGGTCGGCGCGGCGAAACATCTCGCCGAGCAGTTCCTCCCAGTCGCGGCGCGGCGTGCCGCCCGCCTCGAAGTCGGTGCGGGCGAATTCCCGGCGGTGGTCGAAGAACCGCTCGTTGTCGTCCTGCTCCTGCAGCGGGCGGATCTCGGAGTCGATGAACGCGTCGAGCTCGGTGAGACGACTGACCAGCTCGGCCGGGAGAGCGAAATCCATGCGTCCTCCTCACGTGTCCCAACGGAATGCGGCGCCGACCGCATGCGGCGGGGGATCACCCCGCACCACCGCCGGTTCGCACGGCGTCGCCCGGTGAGGACGGCCCCGATGCCGCGGACGTGCACGAGCCAGAATCCCGCAGGGCCGCAATCCGCCCCGCGAGCCCGTTCTGAAATCATCACTTTAACGTTCGTTCAGTGACCCTAGACACGGCGCGGCAGGTAGCACAAGAGGACGAACGAGGGCGTTCTTGACGTCCCGCTCGACCGCCCCATAGCGTGCGGAAATCCCTGGTGCGCAAGGCGTAGTGCCCGCACCGGTTCCAGTGCTCTCAGGAGGGTTCGTGACGACAACGGCCGAGCAACGGGTCAGCTGCACCATCACCGACGGCGTGGCGGACGTGCGGCTGAACCGACCGGACAAGCTCAACGCGCTCGACCAGGCCATGTTCGACGCCCTCGTCGCGACCGGGCTGCGGCTGCGCGAGGACGACGGCGTGCGGGCGGTGGTGCTCTCCGGCGAGGGCCGGTCCTTCTGCGCCGGCCTGGACTTCGCCAACTTCCAGCAGATGGCCGACGGCAGCGGCCGGCTTCCCGACCGCAAGTCCGTCACCACCGAGCCGATCGGCCCGGCGAAGGCGCGCGGTCAGCAGGCGGCGCACGTGTGGGCGACGCTGCCGGTGCCGGTGATCGCGGCGGTGCACGGCGTCGCCTTCGGCGGCGGCCTGCAGGTGACGCTGGGCGCGGACATCCGGCTCGTGGCGCCGGACGCGAAGCTGTCGGTGATGGAGATCAAGTGGGGCATCGCGCCGGACATGACCGGCACCCAGCTGCTCCCGGAGCTCGTGGGCCGCGACGTCGCCAAGGAGCTGACCTACACCGGCCGCGTCATCAGCGGCGAGGAAGCCGCCGCCCTGGGCCTGTGCACCCGCGTCGAAGCCGACCCGCTGGCCGCGGCCCTCACCCTGGCGGCCGAGATCGCCACCAAGAGCCCGGAGGCGATCCGCTACTCCAAACAACTCCTCGACATGGCGGGCCGCGTGACCCTCGCCGAGGGCTTCGAGGCGGAGCAGACCGCGATCAAGGCCCTGATCGGCAGCCCCAACCAGGTCGAAGCGGTCAAGTCGAACCTCGAGAAGCGCGCCCCGAACTTCGCCGATCCCACCACCTGACCCCCGACGTGCCGGTCGCGGTGGTCCGCAGTTTCAATTGAAACTGTGCCTGAGCACTGGGAGACCGGACCACAGTTTCAATTGAAACTGTGGTCCGGTGTCCGGGACCGCTGGGAGGGGCAGTTTCAATTGAAACTGCGGCGGGGGGTCAGATGCCGTCGGGGCGCCTGGGCCAGGGCGGGATGAAGTCCGGGTAGTCCTGGCTGACCTTGAGCGGGAACTCGGCCGGGCGCTTGGCCAGGAACGACGCGACGCCCTCGGCCGCGTCGGCGGCCGCGCCGAGGTGGTTGATGCCCTTGGAATCCAGGCGGTGCGCCTCCCACGGCGAATCCGCGCTGAGCATGCCCCATAGCAGCTGGCGAGCCACCGCGACCGACACGCCCGAGGTGTTGTCGGCGATCTCGCGGGCGATCGCCCGCGCCGTCGGGAGCAGCTCGTCGTCGGGGACCACGCGGGAGACCAGGCGACCCGCCAGCGCCTCCCCGGCGCCGAAAACCCGGCCGGTGGCCACCCACTCCATCGCCTGCGAGATGCCGACGACGCGCGGCAGGAACCACGTGGAGGCCGCCTCCGGCAGGATGCCGCGGCGGGCGAAGACCAGGCCGAACCTCGCCGACTCGGCGGCCAGCCGGATGTCCATCGGCAGCGTCATGGTCACGCCCACCCCGACCGCCGGGCCGTTGAACGCCGCGATCACCGGCTTGCGCGACGCCGCGATGCGCAGCGCCACCGTGCCGCCGCCGTCGCGCGGCACACCGCCGATCTCCCCCGCCTCCCGGCGGGTCTTCGCGCGTTCGGAGTCGGCATCGGCGTTGAAGGTGTCCGCGCCGGAGCTGAGGTCCGCGCCCGCGCAGAAGCCGCGGCCCGCGCCGGTGACGATCACCGCGCGCACCGAGTCGTCGGCGTCGGTGGCGTCGAAGGCGTCGATCAGCTCGGCGCGCATGGTGTGCGTGAAGGCGTTGAGCTTGTCCGGCCGGTTCAGCGTGATGGTCGCGATGCCGTCGGCGACCTCGTAGGCGATCTGCTGGTAGCTCATCGCACCATCCACTCGCCGGTGAACACCGCTTCCGTCTTGTTCACGAACGCCTCCCGCGCGGCCGGGCCGTCCGCGGTGGCGAAGTTGATGGTCTGGGCGCGGGCCTCGTTCTCCAGCGCCTCCCGGAAGCTCTGGTGCGAGCCGGCGTGCAGCATGTCCTTGCTCTGCGCCATCGCGATCGGCGGGCCCTGCGCCAGCCGCCCGGCGATGTCGGCGACGAACTCGTCGAGCTCGTGGTCCTCCTTGATCCAGGTGACCAGCCCGAGTTCCAGGGCTTCCTTCGCGCCGATGATCTCGCCGAGCAGCGCGAGCCGCTTCGCCTGCTGCATCCCGACGATCCGCGGCAGCAGCCAGGACCCGCCGAAGTCCAGCGACAGGCCGCGCTTGGCGAAGATCTGCGAGAACCGCGCATCCGGCGTGGACACCACCAGGTCGCAGCCCAGCGCCAGGTTCCAGCCCGCGCCGACGGCGACGCCGCGCACCTTCGCCACCACCGGCTTGGGCAGTTCGTACAGCGCCAGCGCGATGTCGTTGATGCCGTGCATCCGGTGCAGCGGGTGCTGCGAGCCCCGGTCGCCGCTGAGGTCCGCGCCGGCGCAGAAGTCGCCGCCCGCACCGGTGAGCACCACGGCTCGCACGCTGTCTTCGGCCGCCGCGTGTTCGAGCGCCTTCCGCAACGCCGACCAGGTCGGCCCGTCGATCGCGTTCTTCCGGCGCGGCCGGTCGATCGTCACCGTCAGCACGGGGCCGTCCTGGGCCAGCAGAACCGTGTCACCGTCCATTGTGCTCACACGTTCCCATCGTTTCGCGTGCGGCGGCGCGATCCGCCAGCCGTGTATCGTTCGTTAAGTTAGCATCCGGTGGCATCACCTCCCAAGCATCGATCGGCGCTTGAAAACCACGCGGCACAATGGAAAAGTCGAGGCTCGGGCGCCTCGGCGCGCGCCCGGATCCGACCCCGGCGGGGAAGGAGAACGATGGCCATCAACGACGATGACGATTTCCTGCGCGCGGCGATCGACGAGGCCGAGATCCCGGCGCTGCTGCCCGCGCTCGCCCAGCTGACCGGCGACCTGTCGCTGCTGCGCGACGACCTGCGCCCCGATCCGACCGACCGGTTCAGCCCGCAGGGCGCGCTCGGCGACGAGCAGCTGGCCGCCGCCCGCGAGCTCGCGCTGCGCACGCTGGCCGACTGGCGCGACCGGGGCTGCCCGACGGCTCCGAAGTTCGCCGACGGCCAGGTTCGCCGGCTCATCGAGTTCACCACCAGCGGCGCCCTGGACGACTACTTGCCGCTGCTGGTGGAGGAACTGGCCCACGACGGCGACCCGGGCCGGCCCGACTGGACGAAGGCCGAGCTCGCCGCCGACGCGCCGCTGCACGTGGTGATCATCGGCGCGGGGATGTCCGGGCTGGCCGCCGCGCACCGGCTGCGGCAGGCCGGGGTGCCGTTCGAGATCCTCGAGAAGAACGCCGACGTCGGCGGCACCTGGCTGGAGAACACCTACCCGGGTTGCCGGGTCGACGTCACCAACCACCTCTACAGCTTCTCCTTCACCGGCAACCACGACTGGCCGGGGCACTTCTCGACCCAGCGGGCGCTGCTGGACTACTTCCGGGACTTCGCCGACGAGCAGGACCTCAAGCGGCACATCCGGTTCGGCACCGAGGTCGTGGCGGCGGAGTACGTCGAGGCCGAGCACTGCTGGGAGCTGGAGGTCCGCGACGCCGGAGGCTCGCGGCGGCTGCGGGCGCAGGCGGTGATCAGCGCCGTCGGCCAGCTCAACCGGCCCAGCTACCCCAAGATCAGCGGCCTGGCCGACTTCGCCGGGCCCAGCTTCCACTCCGCCCGCTGGGACCACGACGTGGACCTGACCGGCAAGCGCGTCGCGGTGATCGGCACCGGCGCCAGCGCCGTGCAGTTCGTGCCGATCATCGCCGAGCAGGCCGCCGAGGTGCACCTCTTCCAGCGCACCCCGCCGTGGCTGGTGCCCACCCCGGACTACCACGACCCGGTGCCGTCGGGCCTGCGGTGGCTGCTGCGCAACGTGCCGCACTACGCCAGGTGGTACCGGTTCTGGCTGTTCTGCCGCTCCGCGGAGGGTGTCCTCCCGGCCGTCGCGGTCGATCCGGACTGGGCCGGCGATCCGCGCTCGGTGTCCGCGCGCAACGAGGAACTCCGGCAGCTCCTGGTCGCCTACCTCGAGATGAGCCTGCCCGACGATCCCGAGCTGGTCCGCAAGATCACCCCGCAGTACCCGCCCGCGGCGAAGCGGATGCTGCGCGACAACGGCACCTGGCCGGCGACGCTGCGGCAGGAGGACGTGCACCTGGTGACCGAGCCGATCCAGGAGGTGACCGCGACGGGCGTGCGCACCACCGACGGGCGGCAGCACGACGCCGACGTACTGATCCTGGCCACCGGCTTCCAGGCGTCGAACTTCCTGACGCCGATGCGGGTCACCGGCCGCGACGGCGTCGACCTGCACCGCCGGTGGGGCGGCGACGCCCGCGCCTACCTGGGGATCACGGTGCCGGGGTTCCCGAACTTCTTCATGATCTACGGGCCGAACACCAACATCGTGGTCAACGGCAGCATCATCTTCTTCTCCGAGTGCGCGGTGAACTACATCGTCGGCTGCCTGCGCCTGCTGCTGGAGCGCGGCTCGGCCGCGCTCGAATGCCGCGCGGAGGTGCACGACGGGTTCAACGCCGACGTCGACCGCGCGAACCTGCTGATGAGCTGGGGCAAGTCCACAGTGCACAGCTGGTACAAGAACGAGCACGGCCGGGTGGCGCAGAACTGGCCGTTCTCCCTGATGGAGTACTGGAAGCGCACGAAGCGGCCCGACCCGGCCGATTTCCTGTTGCGCGGCGGAGGAAGCGAGTGAGCATGTCCGAAGTGGAGTACCGGCAGTCGCGGTTCTCGGCACCGGCCGGATCCACCGATGTCCTGCTGATCCGGCACGGCGAGTCCGAACCGGCGCGACCGGGCCGGTCGTTCCCGCTGGTCGACGGCCAGGGCGACCCGGAGCTGGCGCCGGCTGGCCGGGAGCACGCCGAGCAGGTCGCGCGCCGCCTGGCGGATGAGGACCTCGACGCGATCTACGTGACCACGCTGCGGCGAACGGCCCAGACGGCGGCGCCGCTGGCCGCCCGCCTCGGCCTGGCGCCGCGGGTCGAGCCCGGCCTGCGCGAAGTGCACCTGGGCGACTGGGAAGGCGGGCTGTTCCGGCAGAAGGTCGCGGAGAACGACCCGGTGATCCAGAAGATGCACGCCGAGCAGCGCTGGGACGTCATCCCTGGCGCGGAATCCACCGAGGACCTGACCACCCGGGTGCGCGAGGCGGTCGAACGCCTCGCCGCCGCGCACCCGGACCAGCGCATCGCGGTGTTCACCCACGGCGGCATCATCGGCCAGGTGATGGCCATGGCGGCGGGCTCCCGCCCGATGGCGTTCCTGGGCGCGAACAACGGCTCGATCTCGCAGATCGTGGTCACCGGGGACCTCTGGATCGTCCGCCGCTTCAACGACTCGGCCCACCTCGACGAAGGCCTGAGCAAGGCCGCCAGCGCCCTGAGCTGACACCCGTGGGTCTTCCGGCCAGCGCTGCCCGGAAGACCCACGACCCGATCCCCGCGGCAAGCTCACGGCACCGGTGTCCGCTGCGCTGCCACGGCGGTGCGAGCCTTGCGGCGCGCACAGCATCGTCAGCACGTGCGGGTCGATGACGCCGGGCGGCACGTACGCATCGCCGACGGCGACGCGCTGCTCGGCGGGGCGTCGCTGGATGCGTCGCGCCGCCCGCTGATTACGCGCCGCGCATGGCATTCCCCTGCCTGAGGCGAGCAACGTAGACGGTGTTGGCAGATTTCCCGCCCCCATATGGATTGTCGAAGTCCACTACGTGAGCTTCGGCGGTCGCGAAGACCGCGGCGAGTGTTGAGGCGAAATCCTCGTCCGGCGGATCATCGGACCACAGTGCGAACACCCCGCCCGGTTGAAGGTGTCGGGCGAGTCGCTGCAGCCCTTCGGTGGTGTAGAACGAGACGTGGCCGGGGTCCAGGACGTGACGGGGCGAGTGGTCGATATCGACGAGGATCGCGTGGAACCGCCGACCGGGCACATCCGGGTCGAACCCCGCGGCCGCACGGGCCATGGCGAAGAAATCACCGTGCACGAAACGATTTCGCGAGTCGCCGGACAGCGACTCGCCCAACGGCAGCAGTCGGCGCCGGTGCCACTCGATCACCTCGCCCAGTCCTTCGACAACGGTCAGCGAGCGCACACGCGTATCCTCCAGCGCGGCCCGCGCTGTGTAGCCGAGCCCGAGCCCACCGACCACGACGTCGAGACCAGTGTCCGGCAGCCCGGCCAGACCCAGCCTCGCGAGCTCGACCTCGGCGACCGTGAACAGGCTCGACATCAGGTACTCGTCGTCGAGCTTGACCTCGTAGACGTCCACTTCGAGCAGCGGATCCCGTCGGCGCCGCAGGCTGATCACGCCGATCGGCGTCTCCCGCCAGTCGATTTCCTCAAAGCGCAAGCTCAATTCCGCCATCCGATTCGGGTCGGCTTCTCGCTGCGCCATGCGCACCCGGCGCGCGATCACCGGGCCACGTCCACCGCCCGGTCGGACGCGTGGCAGCCGACGTGGCCCGGCTTCGATCACGCGGGCTGCATGGCTTGCGGCGTCATCTGACGGCACATGCCGGCACACCGCGTCATCATGTCCGCCAACTCGGACATCTCCCGACTTTCCATCCGCCTGCACGCCTCGGCGCTCATCTCGCACATGTCCGCGCACATCCCGCACATCCGCACGCACATCTGCACCATGTCCGAACTGACTTTCGCCATGCTCGAACAGCGCATCATCATGTCCGCGCACATGCGACACATGTCCGCGCAGGACATCATCATCATGCTCATCTGCATGGCCGGCTCGCTGTGGATTTCCATGCAGCGGGACAGCATCTGCTCGCACATGTCGTGGCACTTGTTGCACGTTTCGATGCATTGCTGCATTTCGGCGCTCATCTGTCGTGTCATTCGTGAACCTCCAACGATCTTCGATCCGATCGAGGGGCGAACACGGGCGCGCAAGCGCGCTCCGGTTAGCGCCCCAAGGAGCTCTGCGTACTCCTGACCAGGCAAGATCGCACGTCGTGGCTACGAGTTCCGGCTCCGACCGTGAGTTGGGGTCACCCATGTCCGCCGACGTTCATCTCGGTCCTCCCCACGAGCCACGGCAGGACGGAACACGCCCGTGCGTACGTTCGGGACACTACGCATCCCGAACGTACGCACGGGCTTGAGCAGCGGAAAAGCTACTTCAGGACCAGGGAGCGGATCGCTGCGGCGGGGTCGCCCTGCGTCATCAGGGCGATCGCCGGGGTGGTGACTCCGTTGGCCATGTACTGCTGGATCCGCTCCCGGCAGTGCGCCGCCGGGCCGTGGACCACCAGAAGGAGGTGAGCCTGTCGTGCGCCCCCGAACTGGTGGTCGTCGTCGACCGCCAGGATCTTTCCGAGATGCTCACCAGCTACCTGGAGAACGCCTTCACCCACGGACGCCCACCGGTCGAGGTGCGGGTCACCGAGCGGGCCGGGTGGGTCGAGGTTCGGGTCTGCGACCGCGGGCCGGGTGTTCCGAGCACGTTCGTCCCCCGCTTGTTCGAACGCTTCAGCCGCGAGGCGCGCGCCCGGAAGGCACCGGGCTCGGCCTGTGGATCGTCTGCGAGCTCACCAGGGCGATCGGCGGTGACGCCTGGTACGAGCCCAACGACGCCGGAGGCGCCTGCTTCTGCCTGCGCATGCCAGGAGGAACGCGGGCGAGCGCCGCATGACGGACCCCGCACAGATTGAGGGCCCCCGCACCTGCGGAGACCCTCAACGAAACGCTGCTCGAGTCAAACGAGCGTCTTTCGCACTTCTGAACTCCACTGATCCCCTCACCATGGGGCTCAGGACTACGAACGTCCTTGCCGTTGGACCATGCGTTCCTCTCGGGGCTGTCGTGACATCGCCCCTACGGTTTCCTGATCCTTCCAATCGCTCAACCGCACCTTCAGTACACACCTGAACAGGGCAAACGTCAATGTTCGTGCCTCGATGGTCTTTGGCGAACTCCTCGGACCGCCCCGCTCCCGGCACGCTGGCGCGCCGGGAGCGGGCCTTTCGATTCCGCCCGAAATCGCGACTACTTCAGGCCGAGAGCCCGGACGGCCGCGGCAGGATCTCCTTGCGTCATCAGGGCGATCGCCGGGGTGGTGACTCCGTTGGCCATGTACTGCTGGATCCGCTCCCGGCAGTGCGCCGCCGGGCCGTGGACCACCAGGTCGTCGACCACGGTGTCCGGGATCGCCGTCAGCGCCGCCTTCCGGTCGCCCGACTCCCACGCCTGCCACATCGGCTTGAGCTCCTCGCGCCCCAGCCACTCGTGGAACGCCCGGTAGACCGGCACGTTCATGTACGCCGCGATCTGGCGCCGGGCCACGCCGCGCGCCGTTTCCGCGTCCGTGTCGGGCATGACGAAGATCCGCGCCACGATCTCCTTGTCCGGCCCGCCCTCGTGCACGTGCGGGACCACGGTGCGCACGTCGTCGACGGACAGCCAGTTGATGATCGCCCCGTCCGCCTCCCGGCCCGCCAGCCGCAGCATGCCCGGCCGCAACGCGGCGACCAGCAGCGGCGGTGGCGGATCGGCCACGACGCCGGCGGTGAAGCCCTGCACCTGGAACGTGTCGTAGTTCTCGGTGACCTTCTCGCCGCGCAGCGCCTTGCGCAGGAACCGCAGCGTGTCGCGCACCCGCTTGTAGGGCTCCTCGAACGGAATGCCGTTCCAGCGCTGCACGATCACGTTCGACGACGTGCCGATGCCCAGTGCGAACCGGCCTGGCGCGGCCGCCGCCAGCGTTGCCGCGCTCATCGCCAGCGTCGCCGGGCCGCGGGTGTAGACCGGGACGATCGCGGTGCCCAGCCGCAGCTCCGGCGCCCACGCGCTGGCCAGCGCCAGCGGGGTGAACGCGTCGGCGCCGTTGGCCTCCGCCGACCACACGTCGGTGTAGCCCAGGTCCGGGAGTTCGGCGATCAGCTCCCGCTGGTCGGCCAGCGGCAGCCCCTGGAGCGGGATCGTGATGCCCCAACGTCGTTCCACGACAATCCCTTTCGTCGTTGCGTCACGGACGCGCGTAGCGCGCCTTGAGCTTTCCCTTGACCAGCTTCCCCGTCGGCGTCCGCGGGAGCTCGTCGAGGAAGTCGACACTGCGCGGCGCCTTGTAGTGCGCCACCCGCTCCCGGGCGTAGGCGAGGATCTCCCGCTCCAGCTCCGGCCCTGGCTCGGCGCCCGGAGCCGGCTGCACCACCGCCTTGACCGACTCGCCCATCTCGTCGTCGGGCACCCCGAACACCGCGACGTCGAGGATGGCCGGGTGCAGCGCGAGCACGTTCTCCACCTCCTGCGGGTAGATGTTCACCCCGCCGGAGATGATCATGAACGCCTTGCGGTCGGTGAGGAACAGGTAGCCGTCCTCGTCGAGGTAGCCGAGATCGCCCATGGTGGCCCAGTTCTCGTGCTCGGCGTGCTTCACCGACCGGGTCTTCTCCCGGTCTCCCAGGTATTCGAAGGTGATCTCGTCCCGCTGGAAGTAGATGCCGCCGACCTCGCCGGGCGGCAGCAGCCGGCCGTCGTCGTCGCAGATCCGGACCTCGCCGAGCACCGCGACGCCCACCGAGCCGGGTTTTTCCAGCCACCGCGCGGAATCGATCATCGTCATGCCGATGCCCTCGGTGGAGGCGTAGTACTCGATCAGGATCGGACCCCACCAGTCGATCATCTGCCGCTTGACGTCGACCGGGCACGGCGCGGCGGCGTGCACCGCGACGCGGTGCGTGGAGAGGTCGTAGCGCCGCCGGACCTCCGGATCGAGCTTGAGCATCCGGACGAACATGGTCGGCACCCACTGGCTGTGCGTGATGCCGTAGCGCTCGATGGCCTGCAGGGCGCCTTCGGCGTCGAAGCGCTCCATCATCACCACCGTTCCGCCGAGCGCCTGCACCGACGCGCAGTACCGCAGCGGCGCCGCGTGGTACACCGGCGCGGGTGAGAGGTACACGGCGTTCTCGTCGAATCCGTAGACGCCGCGCAGGAGTTCGACGAGCGTGTCGCCGGGCTCGTCCACCTGCCGGTCCGGCAGGTTCGGCTTGATCCCCTTGGGGCGCCCGGTGGTTCCGGACGAGTACAGCAGGTCCGCGCCGCGCGGCTGCACAGCGGGCACCTCGTCGGACGCGGCGGCAAGGGCCTTCTCGTAGTCCTCGTAGCCGGGCACCGAGCCGCCGTAGGCCATCCGCACGCGCACCCCGGGAACCCGGTCCGCGACGTCCTCCGCGAGCTCGCCCAACGCAGCCGAGACCACCAGCGCGCTGGCGCCGGAATCGTTGACGATGTATGCGATCTCGTCGGATTGCAGGTGGTTGTTGACCGCGCACACGTACAGCCCGGAACGCACGGCCGCCCAGTAGACCTCGTAGGCGTGGACCGAGTTGTCGGTGAGCAGCGCGACCACGTCGCCCTTGGTCAGCCCGGCGGCGCGCAGCAGGTTCGCCAGCCGCAGAGATCGATCGTCGAGTTCACCGTAGGTCAGCCGCTCCCCCGAGCCGGCCATGATCAGCGCCGGCTTGTCGGGGTTCGCGGCGGCGTGGATTCCTGGATACATGCGGCTTCTCCTCGAACCTCATGCGACGGTCACACGATGCGCTCCAGTTCCCCGAACAGCCGCTTGTTCTGCTCGGCGTTGGGCACCACGAAGGCGCCTTCGGCTTCCACCAGCACGGTGTCGGGATCGTCGGCGGTGCTGATCGTGGCGATCGAGCTTGTCCACCGCCCGTCGAGCCGGATCACGCGGCCGACGATGCGCAGCGGCGCCTTCAGCGGCACCGGACGCCGGTAGCGGAGCGCCAGCTTCACGGTCATGCCGGGCTTGCCGTTCGCGGCGTGCGCGTGCCCGAGGATCTGGTCCAGCAGCAGCGCGCTGATGCCGCCGTGCACGTAGCTGGGCGGCCCCTCGTAGGCCAGGCCGAGTTCGCAGGTGCCGATCGCGACGCCGTCGACGATCTCCACCTGCATCGGCGGCGCGATCGGATTGCCCGGCCCGGCGGCCGGGCTGTACATCCGGCGGGGCCGCCGACCGTCGTCCACAGTGGCCGGTTGGCCGCGTTCCCGGCGCGCGGCGGCCAGCGCAGGCACCAGGGCGCGGATCTGCTCCGCGGTCTCGACCAGCGTCTCGGTGTCCACCTCCGTCGACACCGCGGCGTCGGTCAGCTCGCGCAGCGCGGCGCCGAGTTCGCGCACCGCGCGGCGGCGCTCCCGCAGGTCGGTTTCGGGATCGTGCGACAAGGCGCTCACTCACCTCGCCAGACCGGTGCGCGCTTCTCGGCGAACGCCAGCGCGCCTTCCTGGGCGTCCGCGGACTTGAACACCGGAGCGCTGATCTCGGCCTGGTTCGCGAACGCCTCCGCGTCGGTCCAGCGGACCGCCCCGGCCACGATCTGCTTGGTAGCGCGGACGGCCAGCGGCCCGTTGGCGGCCACCCGGGCGGCCAGCGCCTTCGCCCCGTCCAGCGCGCCGCCGGGCTCGGTGAGCTCGTTGACCAGGCCGTGGGCGTGGGCGACCTCGGCGGTCAGCGGGTCGCCGGTCAGCGCGACCTGCATGGCCAGCTGGTACGGCAGCGCCTTCGGCAGCCGCAGCAGGCCGCCCGCGGCCGCTACCAGGCCGCGCTTGACCTCGGGCAGGCCGAACTTCGCCTCGCGGGAGGCGACGATCAGGTCGCAGCTGAGCGCCAGCTCGCAGCCGCCGGCCAGGGCCCAGCCCTCGACGGCGGCGATCAGCGGCTTCGACGGCGGGCGTTCGGTGACCCCGCCGAAGCCGCGACCGGGGATCGACGGCCGCTCACCGCGGGTGAACGCCTTGAGGTCCATGCCCGCGCAGAAGGTGCCGCCCGCGCCGGTGAGGATGCCGATCACGGCGTCCGACCGCTCTTCGAGCTCGTCGATCGCGGCGGCCAGCCCCTCGGCCACGGTGCGGTCGACCGCGTTGCGGGCCTCGGGCCGGTCGATCGTGATCACGGCGACGCCATCGGCGATCTCGGTCAGGACGCTGTCACCCACGCTGTCTCCTCCGGTTAGGCAAAGAGCGGCCTCCAGTTTCGCCTGCCCGCCACCGGCAGTCCAGACCGACCGTCCGGTCTGACGCAGATCGAGCGCCGCACGGACCCATAGCCACGACCAATAGCAGCCGCACAGCCGGGATCCCGGACCGAGAAGGCTTCTGTGGTGCCACCCGCACCGCCACGCAAAACGCCCATGGAACCGCCTATCGTGCGGTGATGGATCTGCGGCTGGTCGAGTACTTCGTGGCGGTCATCGACCACGGCAGCGTCACCAAGGCGGCCCAGGCCCTCTACATCGCGCAGCCGTCGTTGTCGCAGGCGATCCGGAGCCTGGAGCGGCAGCTCGGGGTGCAGCTGTTCCACCGCACCGGCCGCCAGCTGGTGCTCAGCCCCGACGGTGAGGCGTTCGTCGAACCGGCCCGCCGCATCCTGCGGGACGTCGACCGGGCGCGCAGCGCGGTGCACGACGTGCGCGCGATGGGCAGCGGGCAGCTGGACATCGCGGCCCTGGCGACGCTGGCCGCGCACCCGCTGCCGGAGCTGGCGGGCGAGTTCCAGCGGCGCTATCCCGGGGTGCTGCTCAACGTCATCGACCCCGGCGGATCGGCCCGCGTCGCGGACGAGGTGCGGCGCGGCAACGCCGAGCTCGGCCTCACCAAGCTGCCGCCGCAGAACTCGTCGCTGCGGTCCCAAGAGCTGTGCACGCAGGAGATCGTGCTGGTGCTGCCGCCCGAGCTGGCCGACCGGCTGCCCGACCCGGTGCCGCTGGAGGCGGTCGCGGGCATCCCGCTTGTCCTGGAGTTCACCGACAGCACCACCCGCACCATCGTCGACGACGTCCTGGATCCGGCGGTGCAGACGGTCGCGGTCGAATGCGCGAACCGGCAAGCGGTCTGGGACCTGGTGTCGCACGGCGCGGGCGCCACGTTCCTCCCCCGCCACCTCGCCGAAACGGAACTCGAAGGCGTGGTGCTGCGCTCCACCGCGCCGGAAACCTGGCGCAGCGTCGGATTCGTGCACCGCCCGGGGCCGCTGTCCCCGGCTGCCGAGGCGTTCCTGGAAATCGCCGGGATCGACGTTTCCGCTGGCCAGTGACCGTGCGCATTTTGTGTCGCCATAGAAACTGGGCTTTTGTTGCACCACTGTTATGCAGTGGCTTTGCTGGTCAAGCGGTCTGATTGGGCTTGTCGGAGGTAGGTGGCCCCACCTACAAGGGAGGGGCTGTGCTCTCTTCCCATCGACCTGGCGGAGCCCGATCAGGCAGCGTCAAGGGGCACATTTCGGCTTGAGCGAGGTTGGCGGAGTCGGCCCCTTGACGCTGCCTGATAGCCCTTGTGGAGGTCGATGAGAAGAGGGCACGCACCAAGCGGACCGCAGCGTTGCAGCTCCACTCTTCCTGGAGACCTGCCGGGGGTCTGGGGGCGGCGAGCGCCCCAGTTAAGTACTGGAGGTTTGCAAGGCGGTCAGAGTGCTCCTGTGCGCGTTGGCTATGCTGCCCGTACCGAGTGAGGCGGGGCGGCTGAATCGGCGTGAGGCATGGCCCCGGACAGCGTGGTTGCGACTTGGTAGCGCCGAAGCCCTTTCCCCGGTTGACCGCTAACAACCGGGGCCGCGCAAGGGGAAGTAGCCTGGCCACGCGATGTGTCTGCAACTAACCGAATACGGCAACCTGCATCGTCCGGTAGCGCGGAACCGGCGTAACGGTGTTGGGGTGTGCCTTGTTCGGCGACGTGTTGCTCGCGATTGCTCTTACGGTCGGCGTATTGGTTGTGGGAGCGCCCTGGGCGCTAGTCCGCATCTTGAAAGCGTGTCGTGAGGTGGAGAAGCTGCGTTCGGTGACGTTCCGTCTGCGTTTCCGCCGTGCATCGGTAGAGCTTGAGATCAACAAAGACGCCTAACCCCTGGCGTCCGTTCAATGGTGGTCGCCGGGGTGCGCGGGCGCGGTCGGCCGCCAGGCCGCAGGCACAAGCCCGCGCGGGTCCCCGGCGGGCGCCGCCTTGGCGGCGCCCCTTGGTCTTCCCTCTCCTTCCACTGATGTCAAAGATTAAAGCCCCACGGGTTATCTTTGAAATCATTTAGTTCAGGTTGTCAGTTCGACAAAATTTTGGCTCAGTTTCCGCAATTATCTGCGGATCGACCTGCGGATCACCCGCTTGGCGGCACTGCTCCATTCGGGCGACATTTCGACGTAAGGCAGACGAACATGCCGATTACGTTATATAAGATCAACTTGTGACGAGTCCAAAAGAAGAGCCGACGAGGCCAAAAGAAGAGGCTCTGCTGAAGCTAGATCAGAAGATCACCGTAGCTTCGGATCTGCTAAGGCGAGCAAAAAGGCGCGCACGAATTGGCGTGCTGGCCTTGATTATTGCCCCCGTTCCACTTGGCGCAGCAGCGGTGGCCTGGTATGTACTCCCTCCCGGTGATCGTCTTAGCCTAAGCTTCTTATTAATTATTGTTGGCGCAACGCTCGGCGGGTATGGGGTTTGGACTCGTTACAAACCAGGCGTGTTGATCACTCCGAACGAATCAGGTTTCTGCAAATGGAAGAATAATGAGCGCGTACCCCCAGCAAGTCTAGAACTTGAGTGCGCCCTGCTTCGACAAGAAAGATTTAGCCATCCGGATGTAAAGAAGGTAGATCACGCGGAGAGGCGCGCGGCCCACAAAGAAGAGGTAATGTTCTACGTCGATGAGCTTCGCCAGCAGGCAACTCAGAATCGCAGACTAAACCACATAATGCAGGTAACAACCATCGTTGGATCCCTTGGCGCCACCGGGTTGACTAGCCTATCTTTCGCCCTGGAAGCTTTTCGAACAGTAGCTCTTGTTATCAATTTCATTGTCGGTGCAGCATCTGGAGTGGCCGCCTACTTCAAATACAAAGATCGAAGCTTCTATGCGCAGCAAACCGCCAACGCTATAGAGCAAGAGTGGCACGCCTATAGCCTAGGGATCGGAAAATACGCAAAGGAGAAGGAAGACGGCCGCGCTCTCGTTCTCTTTTCCGAAGAGGTTCATCGCCTACGCGTCGAGCAGAAAAATCGCGAACAGAACTTGGATCAACCCTCTAAGCGGCACTCCGAAGGGGAGTAGCGTCATGGCGCATGCGGAAGCCCCTACGCTGGAATTAACGAGAAAAAGAAAGAAATTAATGAGCCCTAGGATCCTTGTTGCCGCGACTGCATTTTTGTGCATTGGCTCGATTACATCCTGTGCGGCTAGCTACGATGAACGAATGGAGTATCTTCGCGAAACTTCTTTGCGTGGCATCGAGACAAATAGCCTTCTGCGGGGGCAAGGAAAAGAGATCACGGTCGAGAGCTGCAAAAATGCCAACTTGGCCCTCAACAACGATGCTCCTAGCGACCGGGGCGGCCCTGATGCGCATAAGACCGAAGCATGGGCACAGCTCATCGAGGAAACTTTTGTGTCCGCCTGCGTGTCTGGAAAATTCTAGCTGCCTTCTTGCGGCGACTCACCGCCTGTGTCTCTAAGGCGGAGATTAGTGTTATTTATCGAAGCAGATTCTGCCCACATTTCTAATCGGATCTTTCAAAAGAAGCTCTCAGGGTGTCCGTTCAATGGTGGTCGCCGGGGTGCGCGGGCGCGGTCGGCCGCCAGGCCGCAGGCGCAAGCCCGCGCGGGTCCCCGGCGGGCGCCGCCTTGGCGGCGCCCCTTGAATCTAGTAGAGAAAAATTCGGCAACACATCGCGTTAAGTCGTTGTCGTGGTTCGACTGATGCTTGACACGCTGGCTCCACCTGATGCTTGACACCGCTGGTCACAGGTTTGATCACCCGGACGTCGCCGTTCGGGGTGGAGGGCCTGGGCCTGATGCTGGTGGAGCTGAGTGTGGTCGAGCAGCGGTATCACGCCGTGATGGAAGTTCTGGCGGGCATTCCGGTTACGGAGGTCGCGACCCGTTACCGGGTCTCGCGGCAGTCGGTGCACACCTGGGTGAAGCGCTATCGGGAGGGCGGGCTGGCGGGGCTGGCCGACCGTTCCCACCGGCCCCGGTGCTGTCCACGTCAGGTCGACGGGCAGATCGAGGCGTTGATCTGCGAGCTGCGACGCGCTCATCCCGGTTGGGGACCGAGGCGACTGGTGCACGAGCTGAAGCGCCGGGAGGTCACCCCGGTGCCCTCCCGGTCCACGGTCTACCGGGTGCTGATCCGGGCGGGCCTGCTGGAACACACCACCCGGAAACGCAAACGCGGCGACTACCGGCGCTGGGAGCGGTCCACGCCGATGCAGCTGTGGCAGATGGACATCGTCGGCGGCGTGTTCCTGGCTGATGGCACCGAAGCCAAGGTGGTGACCGGGATCGACGACCACTCCCGGTTCATCGTCTGTTGTGACGTGGTCGCCCGGGCCACCGGCCGCGCGGTGTCCACCGCGTTCGCTCACGCCCTGAAACGCTACGGCGTTCCCGGGGAAGTGTTGACCGACAACGGAAAACAGTTCACCGGCAAGTTCGGCGGGCCACGCGCAGGAGAGGTGCTGTTCGACCGGATCTGCCGGGAAAACGGCATCACCCACCGGCTGACCCAGGTCCGCTCACCCACCACCACCGGCAAAATCGAACGATTCCATGGCAGCCTGCGGCGGGAACTACTCGACCACCACGACCCGTTCGACTCGATCATCCACGCCCAAGCAGTGATCGACACCTGGGTCACCGACTACAACATCGACCGCCCGCATCAAGCCCTGAGCATGGCCTCCCCGATCGACCGGTTCACCAGCACCGACAGCGGACCAGAACAACAAGCCGCGGTCCTGCCGCTGGTGCTGCCCGCCGAACTCGACGTCATCAACGGCCAGACGCCTGACCCAGTCGTCGAGACGGAGCCAGCCCCGGCGATCGCCACCATGCCGGCGAACCTGTTGCGCTTGAAGGAAATGGGGCCTTCCCCGGCCGCCGCGCCGATCACCATCGAGATGGACACCGTCGTGCCTGCCTCGGGCAACATGTCGGTGCGGGGCCAACAGCTCTGGCTCGGTCCCGACCGGGCCGGGACACCGGTCACCCTGCGGATCTCCACCACCCACCTGCGGGTGCTGCTGGCCGGTGTCCTGATCAAGACCGTGGGCTCGAAACTGGCCGCCTCCGACCTGCACGCCCTGGTGCACAACGGCAAAGCCCGCCAGGTCGACGAGGCTCCCACCGCCCAACAGCCGACCAGCACCGTCATCGAGGTCGAACGGACCGTGAACGCGGCCGGCTGCGTCGGCCTGGCAAACAAGGCGGTCAGCGTCGGCTTCCCGCTGGCCGACCGACAGGTCGTGCTGCGGTTCGAGACCACCACCATGACGGTGCTCGACGCCACCGAACGGACCCTGCTGCGCTCGATGCCCACCCCGTTGACCACCAGGGCGGTGGCCTACCTGCGCGGCGCTCAGCCCGGCGGAACCCCACCCACACCCCCGCCGACCGGACCGGTCACGGTCGAACGGATCGCGTCCAGCAGCCGCAGTGTCATGATCGGCCGCCAACGCATCCAGATCGGCCGCAACCACGCCCGCAAACTCATCACCGCCACCATCGACGACCAGCACATCCACGTCCACGACGGCCCGAACCTACTGATCACCGTCCCCCGCACCACCTGAGGTTCCCCCGAGAACTCGGAGGGTTGGTTAGCTGACTCCAGTTGGGGACGTTGGGATCGTAGCTGCCGCTGGCTCGGCTTCCTGGCTGGCGTGCCAGGCGGTCTCGTACTCGTCCGGAGAGAGCCGGCCCAGGTCTTTCTGGATGCGCTGGGTGTTGTACCAGCCGTCGATGTAGTTGAAGATCGCGTTCTCCGCTTCGTCACGGGTTCGCCACGAGTTCCGATACACCAGTTCGATCTTCAGCGTGGAGAAGAAATTCTCCATCAGGGCGTTGTCGTAGGAGTCGCCGACGGAGCCCATCGAGGGAAGAATCCCGTTGTCCGCCCACCGATTGGTGAAGCGGATAGCGGTGTAGGTCGAGCCGCGGTCGCTGTGGTGGATCAGCTGGCCGTCACGAACATCGCGGGAGAAGATGGCGTATTCCAGCGCGCCGAGGACCAGGTCGGTGTCACACCGGTCGGAGCAGCGCCAGCCCACGATGCGGTTGGAGAAGGCATCGCGGACGGCCGCCAGCCAGAACACGCCCTCACTAGTGGGGATGCGGGTGGCGTCGGC
>NZ_FNOK01000040.1 GCF_900106995.1 Saccharopolyspora shandongensis | reverse complement strand
GTCACAGTGGGATGTTGCCGTGCGCGCCGCGGCCGGCCGGGGCTGCGGCGAGCGCCTCGGCGATGCGGCGGCGGGTGGTCTTGGGGTCGATGACCTCGTCGACCACGCCGATCGACATCGCCCGGCCGACGCCGCCGGCCACGCGCTCGTGCTCCTCGATGAGCTTGTCCTGCAGGGCCTCGCGCTCCTCCTCGGGCGCGGCGGCGAGCGCCTTGCGGTGCAGGACGCCGACCGCGGCCTTGGCGCCCATCACCGCGACCTCGGCCTCCGGCCAGGCGAACACGGTGGTCGCGCCCAGCGCGCGGGAGTTCATCGCGATGTACGCGCCGCCGTAGGACTTGCGGGTCACCAGCGTCACCCGCGGCACCACGGCCTCGCCGAAGGCGTGCAGCAGCTTCGCGCCGCGGCGCACCACGCCGCCCCACTCCTGGCCGACGCCGGGCAGGTAGCCCGGCACGTCGACGAGCACCAGCAACGGCACGCCGAAGGAGTCGCACATCCGCACGAACCGGGCGGCCTTCTCCGCCGACAGCGAGTCCAGGCAGCCGCCCTTGCGCAGCGGGTTGTTAGCGATCACGCCGATGCTGCGGCCGCCGAGGCGGCCCAGGCCGACCACGACGTTCGGGGCCCACTTGGCCTGCAGTTCCTCGAAGTCCGCAGAAATATTGCCGGCCCCGTCGTCCTTTTTGTCCAGGATGCCGCGGATCACCGGCTTGACGTCGTAGGCACGCTGCGGGCGGTCCGGCAGCAACGCGCGCAGGTCCTCGTCGTCCTGCACGGAGTGCAGGTCGAACAGGCCCGGCTTGGCGAACAGCCCGGTCAGCCGGCGCGCTCGCACGAACGCGTCGGCCTCGTCCGCGGCGGTCACGTGCACCACGCCGGACTTGGCGCCGTGCGCGGAGATCCCGCCGAGCCCCTCCTGGTCGATCTGCTCGCCGGTGACGCTGCGGACCACGTCCGGGCCGGTGACGAACACGCGCCCGGCGGGGGACATGATGACCACGTCGGTCAGCGCCGGGCCGTAGGCGGCGCCGCCGGCCGCCGGGCCGACGACGACGGAGATCTGCGGGACGCGGCCGGACGCGCGGATCATCGCCGCGAACATCTGGCCCATGCCGTCCAGGGATTCCACGCCTTCCGGGATGCGGGCGCCGCCGGAGTGCCACACGCCGACCACCGGGCAGCGCTCGCGCACCGCCATGTCGATGGCGTCCACGATGTGCCCGCAGCCCTCGGAGCCGAGCGCACCGCCCATCTTGGTGGCGTCGCTGCAGTAGACGATCACCTTCGTGCCGTCGATGCGGCCGCGCACCGCGTACATCCCGCTGTTGTCGCGGGGGTGCAGTGGTTCGATCGACTCCGGGTCGAGCAGCTGCTCCAGCCGCACGTCGGGATCGCGCGGATCCCGTTGCGCCTGCTCGGTTTCCGGCCGGGTGGCCACTGCGGTCATCGGATCCTCCGGAAGTTCGGTGTTGGGTGGGCAGCCGGGAGCGGGGTCGGCGCCGCTGATGGCGGCCGACCGCGTGCGGCTGTCCTACCGCAGAGCGCTAAAGGACGGGCTGAGCGGAAGCCCAGCCCGTCCTATGCGCGGGCGGTCATGCCCTGGCGAAGGCGAGCGCGACGTTGTGCCCGCCGAAGCCGAAGGCGTTGTTGATCGCTGCCGTCTGCTCGACGTGCCGCGGCTTGTCGGCGACCACGTCGATCTCGATCTTCGGGTCGATCGTTTCCAGGTTCCGGGTCGCCGGGATGATGCCGCGCTGCAGCGAGAGGATCGTCAGGATGCTCTCGACCGCGCCGGCCCCGCCGACCAGGTGACCCAGCGATCCCTTCGGCGCGGTGACCACCGCACCGTCTCCGATCGCCTTGCGCACCGAGTTCGCCTCGCCGATGTCACCGACCACGGTGGACGTCGCGTGCGCGTTGACGTGCCCGATGTCCGACGGCTGCAGGCCCGCGGTCTGCAGGGCCTTGCGCATCGCGGCGACCTGGCCGCGGCCGTCCGGCGGGCTGCCGGTGATGTGGTAGGCGTCGGACGTGATGCCCACGCCCGCCAGCCGCCCGTAGATCCGCGCGCCGCGCGCCTTGGCGTGCTCCGCGCTCTCCAGGACGACCACGCCGGCGCCCTCGCCCATCACGAACCCGTCGCGATCGACGTCGAACGGGCGGGAGGCCCGCTCCGGGGCGTCGTTGCGGGTGCTCAGGGTCCGGGCCTGGGCGAAACCGGCGATGGTGATCGGGTGGATGCAGGCCTCCGCACCACCGGCCACCACCACGTCGGCATGCCCGTGCTGGATCATCTCGAAGCCCTTGGCCAGGCCCTCGGCGCCCGAGGCGCAGGCCGACGCGGGGGAGTGCACCCCGGCGCGGGCCCGCACGTCCAGGCTGACCATCGCGGCCGGGCCGTTGGGCATCAGCATCGGCACGGTCAGCGGCGAAACCTTGCGCAGCCCCTGCTGCTGCAGCAGTTCGTTCTGCTGGAGCAGCGTGACCGGTCCGCCGATGCCGGTGCCCAGCGACACGCCCAGCCGGTCCGGGTCGACCGGCTCGTGGTCGTCGGTGGGCAGCTCGAACCCGGCGTCGGCCCAGGCCTCGCGGGCGGCGATCACGGCGATCGCCTCGCAGCGGTCCATGCGCCGCAGCTGGACGCGGGGCAGCACCTCGCTCGGGTCGACCAGCAGCGGGGCGCCGATCTTCGCCGGGAGTTCGAGCCGGTCCACCCACTCGGCTTCGAGCCGGCGGACGCCGCTGGCGCCGTTGACGAATCCGTCCCAGGTGGACGCGACGTCACCGCCCAGCGGTGTCGTCGCGCCCAGCCCGGTGATCACGACATCCGTGGTCATGCGTTCTTCGTGATGTAGTCCACCGCATCACCGACGGTCTTGAGGTTGGCCAGCTCGTCGTCCGGGATCTTGACCCCGAACTTGTCCTCCGCCTGCACGGCGATCTCCACCATGGACAGCGAGTCGATGTCCAGGTCGTCGACGAAGGACTTGTCGACGGTCACGTCGGCGGCGTCGACACCGGCGACCTCCTCGACGATGGCGGCGAGACCGGTGGTGATTTCCTCGTTCGACACTGGTAGTTCCTTCCTGGTTCTTGCGTTCCGCACCGCGAGCCGGTGGGCCTGCGGCAGCTTTTTTTGGGGGGTGGGCTCAGGGGCAGATGGCGACCTGGGCCGCGTACGACAGCCCGGCTCCGAAGCCCACGAGCAGCATCACGGCACCGCTGGGGATCTCCCCAGCCGCCCGCATGTGGTCGATGGCCAGCGGGATGGATGCCGACGACGTGTTGCCGGAGTAGACGATGTCACGCGCGACCACGAGGTCGTCACGGGCACCCTGCGACTTCAGCTTCTTGGCGATCGCCTCGACGATCCGCAGGTTCGCCTGGTGCGGCACCAGGACGTCCACATCGGACAACTGGAGTCCGGCCGCCTCGACGGCCTGGGCCGCCACCGGCGCGATCTGCGTGGTCGCCCACCGGAAGACCGACTGGCCCTCCTGGTAGATGTACTTGCCGTCGCGCAGGTAGATGGTGTCCGCCAGGTCACCGGCGCTGCCCAGCACGCCCGGGCCGAGCTCCGGCTCCTCGGCCGGTCCGACCACCGTGGCACCGGCGCCGTCGGCGAAGATGATGCAGTTCCCGCGGTCTTCCCAGTCCAGCCACTCCTGGAACCGCTCCGAGCCGATCACCAGCACGTTGCGGGCCGATCCGGAGCGCACCGCGTCCGAGGCGACGGACAGCGCGTAGACGAACCCGGCGCAGGCGGCGTTGAGGTCGTAGGCGCTCTTGGCCTTGATGCCGATCTGGTCGGCGACCTGGGCCGCGGCGTTGGGGATGCCGCCCTGCATGGTGCACGTGGCGACGATTACCTGGTCCACATCGGACGGTGCCAGGCCCGCGTTCGCGATCGCCTTGGCGCCGGCCTCGACGGCCATGTTGACCACGGTCTGGTCCTCGTCGCCGAGGCGGCGGTGGATGATGCCGACGCGCTGCCGGATCCACTCGTCGTTGGTGTCGACGATCTTGGCCAGGTCGTCGTTGGTGACGATCCGGTTGCCCTGCGTGCTGCCGAAGCCGAGCAGCCGGGTGGCGGCCGGAATGGGGTTCTGGGTGAGGCGGGGTCGCGTCACGCGTCGCTCCCGAGCAGATCGGCGACCTTGTCCAGGTCGGCAGGGGTCTTCAGGGCGACGGTCTTGACGCCCTTGAGTTCGCGGCGCACCAGGCCGCTGAGGGTTCCGGCGGGCGGGAACTCCACCACGGCCTCGACACCGCGGTCGCCCAGCGCCGCCATGCAGCTGTCCCAGCGCACCGGGCTGGTCACCTGCGAGACGAGGCGGCCCACGATCTCGGCGGCGTCGGTGACGACCTCGCCGTCGGCGTTGGACAGCAGCGGCAGCGCGGCGTCCGTGGCGGTCACCTTCTCCGCGTACTGGGCCAGGCTTTCCCGCGCGGGCGCCATGAAGCGGGTGTGGAACGCGCCGGCCACCGGCAGCGGCCGCACCCGGGCGCCGGCCGGCGGTTCGGCCGCGAGCTCTTCGAGGGCGGGCACCCGCCCGGCGGCGACGATCTGGCCCGCGCCGTTGCGGTTGGCCGGGTCCAGGCCGAGCCGCTCGAGGTGGGCGACCACGTCGTCCGCATCGCCGCCGAGCACGGCGGACATGCTGGTCGGCTCCAGCGCGCACGCGGCGGCCATCTCCCGGCCACGCACGGCGGCGAGCGCGACCGCGTCGTCGAAGGTCAGGGCGCCGGCGATGGCGGCGGCGGCCAGCTCACCGACGGAGTGCCCGGCGACCGGCGTGCCCGCCGGGATCGTCACCCGGCGACGCAGCTCGTCGGCGGCGATCAGCGACAGCGCCACCACCAGAGGTTGGGTGACCGCGGTGTCCTTGATCTCGTCCGCTTCGGCGGTGGTGCCGAGGCGGAGCAAGTCCAGGCCGGTCGACTCGGACCAGGTGGCGATGCGTTCGGCGACGCCGTCCAGTTCGAGCCACGGGTTCAACATCCCTGGGGTCTGCGACCCCTGTCCGGGGGCTAGAAGCGCGATCACCCTTGTTACTGAACACGTCCCGGTGCGATCCACGTGATGTCGATAGAGACGAAGTCCGGACCGCAATGTTGTGGAGTGTCTACAAGCGCGGCGGTGGGGGAACCCGGCCAGGGGTCGAATCGTTGTCGGCCGTGTCCGGTTGGTGACCCATCGGTGAACACCGGTAAAGCCCTGCTGCGCCGCGTGATCGCCACGTCACCACAGGCCGCGGGACTTGGCCAGCCGTCCCACCGCGAGGCCGACCCGCAGGACGTGGGCGTCGCGGGCGTTGGACGGCGTGTGGCCGGTGAGTTCCGCCACTCGACGCAGCCGGTACCGGACCGTGTTCGGGTGCACGTACAGCTGCCGCGCGCAGTTCTCCAGCACGCCGCCGACCTCCAGGTAGGTGTCGACGGTCTCCATCAGCGCGCCGCCGGCGTCCACCAGCGGCAGCACGATCCGCTCGACCAGCTGCCGCTCGGCCTCCGGATCGCCGGCCAGCGCCCGCTCCGGCAGCAGGTCGCCGGAGGGCACGGGGCGCGGCGCCGTCGGCCAGGCCACCACGGCCCGCAGCGCGGACATCGCATCGCCGGCCGACCGGTGCGCCTCGGCCAGGCTGGGCACGGTCGGCCCCGCCACGACCGGCCCGTCGTCGAACGCCTCGGCCAGTCGCTTGGCCGCCTCCTCGTTGGTGCGCGCGTCGCCAGGGCCGCCGAAGACCACCACCAGCCGGGTGCCCTGCACGCCGAGCAGCACCGGGCAACCGACTCGCGCCGCGCGGCTGCGCACCTGGTAGACGATGGTCGGCGGGTCGTCGGACGGGGCGTTGCCGACCAGCACGGTCGCCTCCGACGAGGGCTCCCAGCCGAGCGCGGCGGCGCGGGAGAGCAGCGACTCCTCGGCGTCGCCACGCACGATCCCATCGACCACCAGTGCTTCCAGCCGCGCGTCCCACGCGCCGCGGGACTCCGCCGCCGCAGCGTACGAGGTGGCGGCCGCGAAGGAGATCTCGCGGGTGTAGCGCAGGATCGCCTCGGTCAGCAGGATGCGCTCGTGCTCCTCGGCGGCCAGCTCCGGCAGCTGCTGTTCGAGCACGTCGATCGCGACCCGGACCAGTTCCAGGGTCTGCCGCAGGCTGACCCACCGGGACAGGTCCCGGGGCGCGGCGCGGAAGGCCTCGGCGGTCAGCCGGATCGCCTCGGTCGGGTCCTGCAGCCACGCCACGAAGTTGGTGGCGCCGGTCTGGGTCACCAGGAGCACGCTCGCCCGCTGGTCGGCGGGCAACCGCCGGAACCACGGCAGGCGCTGCTCCATGGCGCTGACGCTGGCGCTGGCGAGCCCGCCGGTGCCCCGTTCGAGGCGGCGGAGCGTGGCGGCGGAGAGCTGACGCTGCGTACCGGTATCCCGCTCACCTGCGCGTTCGGTACTCATGCCTCCAGAATCGCACGTCGCCGATCAGCTCCGACGACCAGCGGCCGGCGGTGCGGGCCGGCTCACAACGCGCCGGGGGTTCGGATCGGGGAGCAGCGTCGCGGTACCACCGGCGCGGACGGCTGATCCCACGGTCGGGTCGGCCGCCTTCGTTGGCATCGACCCGATCGGAGGAAATGAATCGCCCTTTCGAGGGGCCTGTCGCGGTTGCCGGTAAAGCCGTCGCAGGAAACGATCTCCGGCACACGCGAATCGGGTTTTGTTCTATCGAGGTGAATTCAAGTGGGAGCTCTCCAGCAGGGACTCGCAGAGGCGTGGGTCGCAATTGCGACCTTCGTCCCGAAGCTGGTCGTATTCCTCATCGTCGTGCTGGTCGGCTGGCTGATCGCGAAGGCGATCGGCAAGGCGATCCAGATCGTTTTCGCCCGGCTCGGTTTCAACCGGCTGCTGGCGAAGTCCGGACTCGGCGAAATGACGTCGAAATCGAACATCGACATCGCCGGCCTGCTGGTGAAACTGGTCTACTACTTCATCCTGCTCATTTTCGTGCAGCTGGCGCTGGGCGTTTTCGGGCCCAATGCGATCAAGGACCTGATCGACACCGTGGTGCTGTTCCTGCCGCGGATCGTGGTGGCGATCGTGCTGGTGCTGGTGGCCGCGGCGATCGGCCGCGCCGTCGGCGACCTGATCCGCGGCGCGCTGGGCAACCGCCCGATCGGGCCGGTGCTGGCCAAGATCAGCTTCGGGTTCATCGTCGCCCTCGGCGTGATCGCCGCGCTGAACCAGCTCGGCATCGCCCTCACCGTGACCACTCCGGTGCTGATCGCCGCGCTGTCCGCGCTGGCCGGCGTGATCATCGTCGGCGTCGGCGGCGGCCTGATCAAGCCGATGCAGCAGCGCTGGGGCAAGTGGCTGGACAGCGCCGAGGCCCAGTTCTCCGGCACCACCGGCGGCTCCACCGGTGGCCCGGCGGGGAACGGCAAGAAGCCGGGGACCGGCGACGCGGGCGTGAGCGGCCACGCGTGACCGCACGCCGCGCCTAGCCGAAGGCCGGGACTCACCCGGTGGGTGAGTCCCGGCCTTTTTCACGCACTTGGGCGTGGTCGCCCGTGCGCGGTCGCGACACCATGGGAGAACGGATCAAGCCGGGAGGTGATCAGTAGTGGCTCTGCCTCTCGTCTGGCTCGCGGACGTGTTGCGCGCGGCCGGGCTGACGGTGGTCGAGACGGACGGCTGGCGGGACCGGACCGCCACCTCGGGGGCGCAGCCCGCACCGGTCGGCGTGCTGGAACACCACACCGCGACACCTGCGTCCTACGAGAACCCCGCGCCGAGCGTGCAGCTGTGCATCGACGGGCGCCCCGACCTGGCGGGGCCGCTGTGCCACGCGGTGATCGGCTTCGACGGGGTGGTGCACATGATCGCCGCCGGGCGGGCCAACCACGCCGGCAAGGCGAAGGCCTCCGGGCCGAATCCCGAGGGCGATGGCAACACCCTCTACGTCGGGTTCGAGTGGGACTACCAGGGCGTGGACCAAGGCCCCAGCCCGGAGCAGTACCGGGCGGCGCTCAAGGCGACCACCGCGGTGCTCAACCACCTCGGGCGCCCGATGGACGCCGCGCGCGGCCACAAGGAGACCAGCGTCACCGGCAAGATCGACCCAGGTCACGTCGACATGGACCAGTTCCGCGCCGACCTCGGCAAGAGGGATCAGGAGGACGCCATGACCCCGGAGCAGGACGCGATTCTGCGACGCCTGGAGCACGAGCTGCTCGGCCCCCGCGGGCCGAAGGGCGAGATCCAGGGCTGGCAGACCGAGATCGGTCCGCGCACGATCGTCGCGATGCTCGTCGACCTGGTCAACGAGGTGGTGGCGAAGCAGCAGGCCCCGGTGGCCCCGGCGCAGGGGCCCGGCGCGGAAGCGATCAAGGCGGCGTTCCAGGCGCTCCCGCCGGATCAGGCCGCGCCGCTGCTGGCGGAACTGGTGCGGATCCAGCAGGACCGCCAACTCACCCCGGAGCAGTACGCCCAGCGCCCGCAGGCGTAGCGATCGGCGGGGTGGAACCGCTCGAACCCGACGTGCGCCGCGGTGTCCGTCCACTATGGGTGGTGGATCTGGTGCCGTCGGTGCTCGTCGGGGGCGGTCAGTCAGTGGACGCGGCGGCCTGCCGGCGCTCCCGTGTCCGCGCGGACGACGGCGGGTGGGGAAGCGTTGTGCTTTGGTGAGCGCGAGAAGTCCCTGATTTCAGGCG
Source organism: Saccharopolyspora shandongensis (assembly GCF_900106995.1). Classification (GTDB taxonomy): domain Bacteria; phylum Actinomycetota; class Actinomycetes; order Mycobacteriales; family Pseudonocardiaceae; genus Saccharopolyspora; species Saccharopolyspora shandongensis. Next base: position 84,131 of record NZ_FNOK01000040.1, on the reverse strand, counting down.
AAACCGGAAGCCCCGGCGCGTGGGCCGAGGTGGTGGGCCGGGAGATCGTTCGGTCAGGCGTCGCGCACGACGCGGCGCTGGGCTCGCTGATCGCGGCGGCTCTGGAGGCGTTTGACGAGGGCCGGCTGCTGCTGGAGCGCCTCGGGCTCGTCCAGCAGGCGGTTCAGCCGCTGGTAGTAGCGGTTCGGCGAGAAGCCGAAGCGCTCCTGGATGACCCGTTCCTTGTTGCCCTGGTAGTGCCAGTGCTCCGACTCGAAGTCGAGGATGTCGCGATCGATGTCGTTCATCCCGCCGTGCCCCCTTCGAGTCGCTGCCGATCGAGTCTACCGGCTGGGGCACGCGTGTTCGATCGGCCGTCCCGGTCCGTCGCGCGAGAATTCCGTTGTCACTCAGGGCAAACGAGCGGCGACGGCGCGTCGCAGGTGGAACAGGTGGCGGGCGAGCGCAAGCCCCGCCAGCAGCGCCAAGAGCACCGAGACACCCGGCCACCCGAATCGGGAGTAGGTGCGCACCCCGAGCCAGGAACCGAGGCTGCCGCCGAGGAACGCGCACGTCATGTAGGCCGCGTTGAGCCTGCCGCGCACTTCTGGGCGCAGCGCGAAGATCCGCACCTGGTTGGCGACCATGCCCGACTGCATCGCGACGTCGAGCAGCAGCGTGCCGACCACCAGGGCCGCCAGGCCGAGCGCCCCGCCGAGGCTGCCGACCGCGAGGACGGCGGCCGCCACGATCACGCCGAGGATGCAGACGAGGTTGACCGGGTCGGGCCCGTGGCGGTCCGCCTGCCGACCGGCGAGCGGCGTGCAGATCATGGTCGCCGCGCCGACCAGGGCGAGCGCCCCGACCGCCGACGTGCCCAGGCCGTACACCGGGCCCGTCAGCAGCAGCGCGACGCCGGTCCAGACGGCGGTGAACCCGGCGAAGATCGTCGCCTGGTAGAAGCAGGAGCGGCGCAGCTCGGGCTCGGTGCGCAACAGCCGCAGCGACTCGGCCAGCAGCGCCGGATACCGCTGCCGGGATGCCGGGACCGTCGTCGGCAGCGAGAAGGCCAAGGCGGTCGCGGCGAGCAGTGCGAGCGCTCCGGCCACCGCGTAGGGCGCCCGCCAGCCCAGCCATTCCCCGATGGTTCCGCCGAACGCGCGGGCCAGCAGCATGCCGCCGATCGAGCCGCTCAGCAGCACGCCGGTGACCGACCCGCGCCGGTCGTCGGCCACCAGCCCGGCCGCCATGGGAGCGATGATGGGCGCGATCACGGTCGTCACGCCCACGAGGACGCACGTGCCGACCAGGACCGGCAGCGCGGCCGCGGTGCTCGCGACGAGCAGGCCGACCCCCGTGAGCCCGAGCAGGGCGACGATCAACGGGCGGTGCGGGAGCCGGTCGCCGAGCGGCACCAGCAGGAAGATCCCGGCCGCGTAGCCCACCTGTGCCGCGGTCACCGCCAGCGCGGCCGATTCCGGCGGCACCTGCAGGCCGGCGGCGATCAGCGGGCTGATCGCCTGTGGGAAGTAGATGTTGCCCACGGCCACGCCGCAGGTCAGCGCCAGCAGCAGGACGAGCGGCCGACTCATGCCGGCGGGGCTGCTTCCAGGTGTCCGGGAAGTGCTGTCACCAGGCAACGATCATCGGTGCGCGGACCCGGGCGCAACCGGTTTTCCGGGCAGATCAATCCTGTGATCCAACCCACGTATCGGGTGCGGAACAGATCTCCGGGCGCACGATGTTGAGCAGAACGAATGAAGTCGTGCGCTCCGGGGTCGGTGAAAATCCGAACCGGCGGTGAAAGTCCGCGAACCGGCGCCTCCACGCGGAGGTGTCGGCCGATCCGGTGGAATTCCGGTACCGACGGTGAAAGTCCGGATGAGAGGCAGCGCACGGGCGGCCGCGATCGGCCGTCGGCGTGTCGGGCCGGCGGTCGTTGACGTCGGCTTCCCGCGTGTACCCCGGTGCGTTCGCATCCGGCGGGAGGAGCGGGCGTGCAGGCAATCGCGGAATGGGTGCTCGACAACGGGTTCACCGTGCTGGGCCAGAAGATCTCCTGGGCAGAACTGATCGGCCAGCTGTGCGCGCTCGCCGTCGTCTTCCTTGCGCAACGCAGAACCCTCGCGACCTGGCCGGTGCAGGTGTCCGCGACGGTGCTGCTGTTCGCCGTCTACGCCTCCGCTCACCTGGGCGGGCTGGCCGTCCGGCAGGTGATCATCCTGCTGATCTCGTTCTACGGCTGGTGGGCCTGGAACCGGCGCAGCGACCCGGTTTACGGCGTCGTGGTGCGCAAGGCCGGCGCCGTCGAACGGCTCGTGCTGATCGCCGCGCTGGCGCTGGGCACCGCCGCGTTCGCGATGCTGCTGTCCGCGCTGGACGCCTCGTGGGCCCCGTGGCCGGACGCCTGGATCTTCATCGGCACCCTGGTCGCGTTCTGGGCGCAGGGCCGCGGCCTCGTCGAATTCTGGCTGGTCTGGCTGGCCGTCGACGCGGTCGGCGTGCCGCTGCAGATCGCCTCCGGCCTGTACTTCAGCGCGGCGATCTACGTCGTCTTCGCGGCGCTGGTGATCCACGGCTGGTGGAGCTGGAACCGCACGGCACGCGTCCAGCGCACCCGCGAGAGCGCTGCCGTCGCGGGCTGACCACCGGTTTCGGTCGAAGCCGGGACACCCGCGATCACCTCGTGCGGGCCGGCGGGGCGTGTTCATCCGGCGGCCCGCTTCGTCACCCAGGACCGCGGCCCGGGCCTGCACGCGGTCTGATCCCGCGCCCGGCACGCCTCGGGGCGCCCGCCACCCGGCGAGCGCCCCGCGGTCGTTCCTCGATCAGGCGACGCCGGGATCCGACGTCTGCGGCCCCGCGGCCTGGACGTCGTCCAGCCGGTAGCGCCGGGTCGCCTCGATCACCTTGGCCTTGTCCACCTGGCCGGTGCGGGCCAGCGCGGCCAGCGTCGCGACCACCGTGGACTCCGCGTCCACCAGGAACACCCGCCGCGCGGCCGGCCTGGTGTCGGAGAACCCGAACCCGTCGGCGCCGAGGCTGACCATGTCGCCGGGCACCCACGGCCGGATCAGGTCCGGCACCGCGCGCATCCAGTCGCTGACCGCGACCACCGGCCCGGCGGCGTCCGCCAGCGCCCGGGTCACGTGCGGCACCTGCGGTTCGGCCTCCGGGTGCATCAGGTTGTGCCGGTCGGCGGCCTCGGCCTCGCGCCGCAGCTGCGACCAGGACGTCGCCGACCAGACGTCGGCCTGCACACCCCATTCCTCGGCCAGCATCTGCTGCGCCTTCAGCGCCAGCGGCATGATCACGCCCGACGAGAGGATCTGTGCCCGCGGCCCCGAGCCGCCCGGCGCGGCCTGGTACCGGTACAGGCCGCGCAGCAGCCCGTCGACGTCCAGGTCCGCCGGCTCGGCCGGCTGCTGGTACGGCTCGTTGTAGATGGTCAGGTAGTAGAAGACGTCCTCGGGGTTCTCGCCGAACATCCGCCGCAGGCCGTCCTTGACGATGTGCGCCACCTCGAACGACCACGCCGGGTCGTACGCGACCACCGCGGGGTTCGTCGCGGCGATCAACTGCGAGTGCCCGTCGGCGTGCTGCAGGCCCTCACCGGTCAGCGTGGTCCGCCCGGCGGTCGCGCCGAGCACGAACCCGCGCGCCATCTGGTCGGCCGCCGCCCAGAAGCTGTCGCCGGTGCGCTGGAAGCCGAACATCGAGTAGAAGATGTAGACCGGGATCATCGGCTCGCCGTGCGTGGCGTAGCTGGTGCCCGCGGCGGTGAACGACGAGGTCGAGCCGGCCTCGTTGATGCCCTCGTGCAGGATCTGGCCCTGCTCGCTCTCCCGGTAGGCCAGCATCAGCTGGTAGTCCACCGGCGTGTAGAGCTGGCCGAGCGGGTTGTAGATCTTCTGCGACGGGAACATCGAGTCCATGCCGAACGTGCGGGCCTCGTCCGGGATGATCGGCACGATCCGCGCCCCGATCTCGCGGTCCTTGGCGAGGTCCTTGAGCAGCCGGACGAACGCCATCGTGGTGGCGACCTCCTGCTTGCCGGAGCCGCGCCGGACCACCTCGTAGACCTTGTCACCGGGCAGCACCAGCGGCTTGGTCTTGGCCCGCCGCTCCGGCAGGTAGCCGCCCAGCTGCCGGCGCCGGTCCTGCAGGTACTGGATCTCCGGCGCGTCCTGTCCGGGGTGGTAGTACGGCGGCAGGTACGGGTCGAGCTCGTCGTCGCTGATCGGGATCCGCAGGCTGTCCCGGAACAGCTTCAGGTCGTCCAGCGTCAGCTTCTTCATCTGGTGGGTGGCGTTGCGGCCCTCGAAGTGCGGGCCGAGGCCGTAGCCCTTGATCGTCTTCGCGAGGATCACGGTCGGCTGGCCGTGGTGCTCGGTGGCCGCCTTGTAGGCCGCGTAGACCTTGCGGTAGTCGTGGCCGCCGCGGCGCAGGCCCCAGATCTGGTCGTCGGTGAGGTGCTTGACCATCTCCTTGGTGCGCGGGTCGCGGCCGAAGAAGTGCTCCCGGACGAACGCCCCGTCGTTGGCCTTGTAGGTCTGGTAGTCGCCGTCCGGGGTGGTGTTCATCAGGTTCACCAGGGCGCCGTCGCGGTCGGCGTGCAGCAGCGAGTCCCACTCGCGGCCCCAGACCACCTTGATCACGTTCCAGCCGGCGCCGCGGAAGAACGCCTCCAGCTCCTGGATGATCTTCCCGTTGCCGCGCACGGGTCCGTCGAGCTGCTGCAGGTTGCAGTTGATCACGAAGGTGAGGTTGTCCAGCCCGTCGTTGGCCGCGACCTGCAGCAACCCGCGCGACTCGGGTTCGTTCATCTCGCCGTCGCCGAGGAACGCCCACACGCGCTGCTGGCTGGTGTCCTTGATGCCGCGGTCGTGCAGGTAGCGGTCGAAGCGCGCCTGGTAGATCGCGTTCATCGGCCCCAGGCCCATGGAGACCGTGGGGAACTCCCAGAAGTCCGGCATCAGCCGCGGGTGCGGGTAGGACGGCAGGCCGCCGCCCGGGCCGGCGTGCGAGTACTCCTGGCGGAACCCGTCGAGCCGGTCGGCGGACAGCCGGCCCTCCAGGAAGGCGCGGGCGTAGATGCCGGGGGAGGCGTGGCCCTGGATGTAGAGGTGATCACCGCCACCCGGGTGGTCCTTGCCGCGGAAGAACCAGTTGAAGCCGACCTCGTAGAGGCTGGCGGAGGACGCGAAGGACGAGATGTGGCCGCCGACGCCGATGCCCGGCCGCTGCGCGCGGTGCACCATCATCGCGGCGTTCCACCGCATCCAGGCCCGGTAGCGGCGTTCGGTCTCCTCGTCGCCGGGGAACCACGGCTCCTGCTCGGTGGGGATGGTGTTGACGTAGTCCGTGCTGGTCAGCGAGGGGACGCCGACACCGGATTCGCGGGCGCGCTGGAGCAGCCGCAGCATGAGGTAGCGGGCGCGCTGCTGTCCGTTGGCCGACAGCACCGAGTCGAAGGACTGCAACCACTCCTCGGTCTCCTGCGGATCGATGTCCGGCAGGTGGGAGGCGAGACCGTCCCGGATGACCCGCACCCGCTGCGCGGGCACGGGGGCGTCGTTGTTGAGCGGAGACAAGGGAACTCCTCGACTACGTCGTGGACGTGGCAGGACGCCGGGCAGTGATGTCCGACACTCTCATGGTCCACCATCTCGGCCCCCGATGCGCACACCGGAGGCGAACCAGACTGTTGATGTCGTGCCGGCCGGTCTAGAGTCGAATCCCAACGCGTTGCTACGGCGTGTCGTGCCGTTAGCAGTTGCGCGGATGGCGGTCGGCAGTGTTCGCTATCCGCCAGATCTAGAAGGTGTGCGGCGTCGGACGGTCGCCGCACCGGTGCATTGGAGGAGTGAGCAAACCGTGGTCGCCGCGGGAGACGCCGGTAAAGGCGAAGCCGACGTCGCCGAGAGGCTCGACATCGAGCCGGAGATGGTTGTCCAGGAACTCGGCTGGGACGAAGACGTCGATGACGACGTCCGAGCCGCGATCGAGGAGCGCTGCGGGAGCGAAATCCTCGACGAAGATGCCGACGAAGTGGTCGATGTCGTGCTGCTGTGGTGGCGCGAAGACGACGGCGACCTGACGGACACGCTTCTCGATGCCATGACGCCGCTGTCAGATGAAGGGGTCATCTGGGTGCTGACCCCGAAGACCGGCCGGGAGGGCTACGTCGAGCCGGCCGACATCTCAGAGGCGGCATCGACGGCGAACCTCGCCCAGACGGGGAAGGTCAGCCTCGGCGAGGGCTGGATGGGTACCAGATTGGCCTACCGGAAGGCGAAGGCCAAGCGCTGATCGGCCGTCGCAAATCGCAGTGCGCATGTCCACCCCGTGGGCACCGGTGCTCGCCATCGGTGCCCACGGCGGTCGGGTCGGTGTAGGTTCGGCGATGACAAGGTCACGTCGATCAGGAGGAATCCTCATGACGGTCGAGGTCGGCGCGCAGGCGCCGGACTTCACGTTGCCGGACTTCAACAAGGAGAAGGTCTCGCTGGCCGACTTCCGCGGCAAGAAGAACGTGCTGCTGGTCTTCTACCCGTTCGCGTTCAGCGGGATCTGCCAGGGCGAGCTGTGCCAGGTCCGCGACGACCTCGGTGAGTTCCAGAACGACGACGTCCAGGTCCTCGGCGTGTCCGTCGACTCGCCGTTCGCGCTCAAGGCATGGGCGGAGAAGGAGGGCTACACCTTCCCACTGCTGTCGGACTTCTGGCCGCACGGCGAGATCGCCAAGGCCTACGGCGTGTTCAACGAGGCGGCCGGCATGGCCAACCGCGGCACGTTCCTGATCGACACCGAGGGCAAGGTCCGCTTCGCCGAGGTGAACCAGCCGGGTGAGGCCCGCGACCAGGATGTCTGGAAGAAGGCACTCGCCGAGCTCAAGGCCTGAGCGAAGCGGTGGCCGACCGGGTGCCGATCACGGCGCGAAACACCGGTAGGGTGTTCGAAGTGATCCGATCGGATGAACCCGGACGGCCACCAACGGGGCGCATAGCTCAGCGGAAGAGCACTTGCCTTACAAGCAAGGGGTCGTAGGTTCGAACCCTACTGCGCCCACCTAGAAACTCCAGGTCAACGGGGTACTGCTGAAGCTGCGCTTCCTCGTCGGCCAAGTTGAGTGACTACGACCCCCGATTTGGTCTCGCGAAGATCCCGTCCATTGCCTGTGAGCCCTGGATGATCACAGTCTGATCTGCTTTCGGTAGGCGGTCTCGGTCACGCGAGGTGACCGAGCTGTCGCCGGAGCGCGGCGGTGGGCAGACCTGGGAGGAGATCGAGTACAACTCGGTCCGCGAGATCGTGCCCAACGACCGGGTCCGCTACGGCAGGCCGGAGGAGATCGCCGGCGCGGTCGCCTACCCGTGCAGCCCGTACGCCGAGTGCATCAGCGGCGCGACGATCCGCGTTGACGGCGGCACCGTCCGCAGTGCCTTCTGACGCCTCGGGGTTTGGCGATCCCGCCTCCTGTGTGGGATGCGGCCGTTCGCGACTGGCTTGACGCCGTCGGCGGTTCCGCCTCGTTCCGCGCGGTCCCGGGTGCTGAAACGCGACGCGGCTCCTCCCGAGTGGGAGGAGCCGCGTCGATGTTATTAACCGCTAGCTTCTGAGGATGCTCAGAGCGGGCGGACGCTGCTGGCCTGCGGGCCCTTCGGGCCCTGCGTGACCTCGAAGTTGACCTGCTGGTTCTCCTCCAGCGTGCGGAAGCCGCTGGAGTCGATCGCCGAGTAGTGGACGAACACGTCAGCGCCGCCGTCGTCGGGGGCGATGAAGCCGAAGCCCTTTTCGGCGTTGAACCACTTGACGGTTCCCTGTGCCATTTACTGTCTCCTCTGTGGAACTGAAGACGGACCGCCGCTGGTGCGGCAACCCGGGCCGTAGTTTCAGACGGCTACCACTTCAGCTGAACCAAAGGGAGAAGCTCGCCCGCAACTCGTCCTGCGAGCGTGCCGAGAACACGAACTCAGAATTCAATACGACCGAGGTCAGGTTAGCACCTCCGGGGCGCGCTGTGTGCCCGACGACCTACCGGTTCGGGGGATGGCTGGATGATGTGGGCGTGGATGCGAGTGAGCGGGGCGAGCTGCTTGGGGTGGCCGAGGCGCTTGAGCGGCTTGCCGCCGTTTCGACCGGCGGCGATTGGCGGGTCGGGGGGTTGCTTGCGACCAGGCCGGATGTCGTTGCGGACCTCGGCGGTGGCTCGACCGAGCACGTCGCGGAGGCGCGGGCCGGGAGCGCTCGGTGGATCGCCGCCCTTTCGCCTGCCTTGGCCGGGCCGCTTGCCGCTTGGCTCCGGTCGGCCGCTCGGGCGGAACCCGTCGACGCCGACGCGTTGGCGTTCGCCCGCGCCCTGAGGTGGCGGCTCCCCGGATCATCGTCAACTCAGAGTTGACGCCAAGAGAACGTCAACCTATGGTTGACGTATGGACGACAAGGTGCAGGTTTCCAACCACGTTTCGCTGGACGCGTTGATCCAGGCCATCAAGAAGGCGCGCCCCGACGCCCTCGACCAGCTCTCCGATGCCGTCATCGCCGCCGATCACCTCGGGGAGGTCGCCGATCACCTGATCGGGCACTTCGTCGACCAGGCCCGGCGGTCCGGCGCTTCCTGGACCGAGATCGGCAAGAGCATGGGCGTCTCGAAGCAGGCCGCCCAGAAGCGGTTCGTGCCGAAGGCCGATGCCGGCCTCGACATGAGCCAGGGGTTCGCCCGGTTCACCGACCGGGCGCGGAATGTCGTGGTGCTGTCGCAGGCCGAGGCCCGCACCTCGGGCAGCGTCGAGATCCGGCCCGAGCACCTGGTGCTGGGGCTGCTGGGCGAGCCGAACGGGCTCGGCGCGAAGGCGATCGTCGCTCAGGGCGTGTCGCCGGACACCATCCGGGAGTCCGTGGCCGAGGCGTTGCCGCCTGCCGCCGACGAAGTGCCGCCACTCATCCCGTTCGACGCCGCGGCGAAGAAGGTGCTGGAGCTGACCTTCCGGGAGGCGCTGCGGCTGGGGCACAACTACGTCGGCACCGAGCACATCCTGCTCGCGCTGTTGGAGAACGAGGACGGCACCGGTTTGCTCTCCGGGCTGGGCATCGAGAAAGCCGCTGCCGAAGCCAACATCACCGCTGCGCTCGACGCGATCGTGGCCACCCGGGAGGAGTGAGCCACCTGGCGGCGGAGCCCGTTGGCCTGCGGGGATGCCAACGGGCTCCGCGGTCGCGCACCCGCCGGTTTCGCCTCGCCCGAGGCCGGGCAACCGCTGATGATGGCAGTCGGGGGCCGGTGAAGGGATCGATCATGGGTGGCGAGGAATCCGCGGTGGGTCGGGCTCGGTTGACCGAGGAGATCCGCACGCTGCGCGCGGCGGCAGCAGTTGGTCGACGAGCTGAGGCAGGGCGACGACTCCGGGGACAGGGGCGACGCCGCGCAGGAGTTGCAGGGCGGTGACGAGCTCGTCGCGATCGACGACCGCATCGCCGAGCTGGAGGGCATACTCACCGGCGGGCCGTCCGACGTCCGGGGCTTGGCGGCCGGTACCGAGGTGACCTTGCGGTTGCCCGACGGCGCGACGCAGGCCTACCGCGTCGTGGCGATCCCCGAGGAGATCCCCGACGGCGAAGAGGACACCACGTTCACCTCCGACAGCCCGCTGGGCCTGGCGGTGGCCGGAAGTCGACCTGGGGAGAAGGTCAGCTTCCCGACGCCGGAAGGCAAAACGCAGGTGGAGGTCGTCAGCATCCGGCCACCGGACTGAGCTCGTCCACAGCAGACGGAAGGGTGCCTCCCGCCGGGCGGGCGGGAGGCACCCTTCCGTCCGTTCACGAGGCGGCGACGACCTCGGCGGTGTCCAGCGACCTGAGTAGTTCGGCCTGGCGCCGGCGGTAGGTCTCGACGTTCGCCAGCTTGATCTCCTCGTAGCCGCGGACGACGTCCGGCAGCTCGGCCAGCTCCAGGACCGCCGGGTGGTCCGGCTTCGCCAGGGCCTTGGTGATCGTCGTCCGGTACTCGCCGACCAGTTCCCGCTCGACGCGGCGGACCTTGGCGTAGCCGAACGGGTCCAGGCGGGTGCCGCGGACCTTCCGCGCCGCGCGCAGCACCCGCAGCACGTTGCCGAACCAGGGGCCGAGGCTGATCTTCCGCTTCATGCCGAGCGCGCGGAGCACCGGCGGGTGCAGGCGGAACGCGAACCGGGAGCCCGCGCCGAACTGGGCTTCGATGTCGGCCAGCAGGCCCTCGTCGAGCGAGAGGCGGGCGACCTCGTACTCGTCCTTGTAGGCCATCAGCTTGTAGAGGTTGCGGGCCACCGCCTCGGTCACCGCGTCCGCCCCGCGGCCGCGCACCTCCTCGACGAACTCCGCGTAGGTGCGCGCGTAGTTCTCGTCGTGGTAGTCGACGAGGTCGGGAATCCGGATGTCCAGCAGCCGCGCCAGTTCCGAACCCTCCGCGGCCTTGACCAGCGCCCGCACTCGCCGCGCCGCCGCGCTCGGCTCGCGGGGCGCCGCCGGCGGCGGGGTGATCTCGGCCTGCAGCGCGTCCGGGTCCGCGATCGCCTGGCGGCCACGGCGGAACGCCTGGACGTTGGCCGCCACCTCCGTTCCGTTGAGCTCGATCGCGCGCTCGATGCTCTCGGCCGACAGCCGCAGCGAACCCGCCTGGTAAGCCGCGCCGAGCTGCAGGATGTTGGCGAACTGGTCGTCGTCGAAGAGCTGCTCGGCGAGGCCGCGCGCATCCAGGTAGAACGCCCGCGCGGTGGCGTCGTCGAGGGCGGCGCGGATGCCGGACTGCACCGGGAACGAGACGGCGGTGTCCACGACCATCCGGCCGGTCGGGACCTCGGTGGTGGACACCACCGCCGTCGTCCGCTCGGCGTCGGCCGCCGCGAGGTGCACCGGGTCGGCCGCCACCAGCAGGTCGCAACCCAGGTACAGGTCGCATTCGCCGGCGGCCAGTTTCGGCGCCTGCGCAACGGGTTCCGCGGTGATCTTGAGGTCGGAGACCACCGCGCCGCCCTTCTGCGCGAGGCCGATCTGGTCGAGCGTGCGGACCTGCCTGCCGTCGATCACCGCCGCCGTCGCGAGGATCTGCGTGACCGTGACGACGCCGGTGCCGCCGATGCCGGTGATGCGGACGGTGAAGTCACCGGTCCCGCGCGCGGGCTCGGGCAGCTCGTCGGCGCTGACCTCGCTGATCTCGCGGCGCGCCCTGCGGCCGCTGGGCACCACGGTCAGGAACGACGGGCAGTCACCGGCCAGGCAGGAGTAGTCGACGTTGCACGAGGACTGGTGGATCTGCGTCTTGCGGCCGAACTCGGTCGACACCGGCTGCACCGAGAGGCAGTTGGACTTGGCGCCGCAATCCCCGCAGCCCTCGCAGACCCGCTCGTTGATCAGCACCTTCTCCGGCGGCGTCGGCTGCTTGCCGCGGCGGCGCTTGCGGCGCTTCTCGGCCGCGCACTCCTGGTCGTGGACCAGCACCGTCACGCCGGGTACGGCGGCGAGTTCTTCTTGCGCGCGCAGCAGATCGTCGCGGTGCCGGACCTCGACGCCGCGGGGCAGCTTGCCGGTCAGCCGCTTCGGCGCGTCGCTGGTGACGATGACCTTGGCGACGCCTTCCAGCAGCAGGACCTCGGTCAGCCGCGCCAGCGGCAGGGCGCCGACCGCGTCCTGGCCGCCGGTCATCGCCACGGCCGAGTTGTGCAGCAGCTTGTACGTGATGTTGACCCCGGCGGCGACCGCCGCGCGCACGGCGAGGCTGCCGGAGTGCGTGAAGGTGCCGTCGCCGATGTTCTGCACGAAGTGCTCGGTGCCGACGAACGGGGCCATGCCGATCCACTGGGCGCCCTCGCCGCCCATCTGCGTGATGCCGACGACGTCGCCGACCTGGTCGGCGTCCATGAACAGCGCCATCGTGTGGCAGCCGATACCGGCGCCCACCACCGTGCCGTCCGGCACCTTCGTCGACGAGTTGTGCGGGCAGCCCGAGCAGAAGTACGGCGTGCGCGCCAGCAGCGGGACGGCGATGCGCTCGCGGCGGCGGCGCTGCCGCCAGGCGTCGACCGCCTCGATCTCGCCGTGCGCGGTCAGCCGGCCGGCCAGGCCCTTGGCGATGCGGTCCGGATCGAGCTCGCCGAGCTCGGTGAACAGCGTGCCGCCGTCCGGCCCCTTCTTGCCGTGGACGGCCGGGGCGTCGGGCCGGCCGTAGAGGACTTCCTTGATGGCCGTTTCGAGGAACGAGCGCTTCTCCTCGACCACGACGATCTCGGTGAGCCCGGTCGCGAAGTCCCGGATGAGCTGCGGGTCGAGCGGGTAGATCGCGCCGAGCTTGAGCAGCCGGATCCCGTAGGCGGCCAGCTCGGCCTCGCCGAGGCCGAGCGCCCGCAGCGCCTGCCGGATGTCCAAATAGGACTTCCCGGCTGCCGCGATGCCGATCCGGTCCGCCGGGCCCGAGCGCACCACCCGGTTGACGCCGCTGCGCCGGAGGTACTCCACCGCCAGCGGCAGGCGTCGGTTGTGCAGGCTGTGCTCCAGCCCGGCCAGCTCGGCGCCGAGCAGACGCGCGCTGGGGCGGTGCGAGTACGGCTTGAGCTCCGCCGGGATCTCGGGCGCGGTCCAGTCCGGCGTGACGACCGCCGTGCCTGCCGCGTCCGCGACGTTGGCGACCACCTTGATCGATGTCCACAACCCGCTGGCCCGGGACAGCTCCACCGCGTGCAGCCCGAAGTCGAGCAGGTCCTGCGAGTCCGCCGGGAAGAACACCGGCATCGCCAGGTCCGCGAGCGCCGCCTCCGAGGCCGCCGGAACCGTCGAGGACTTCGCGTTCGGGTCGTCGCCGATCAGCGCGACCGCGCCGCCGCGCGGATTCGTGCCCGCGAGGTTGGCGTGGCGCAGCGCGTCGCTGGCTCGGTCCAGGCCCGGCGCCTTGCCGTACCAGACGCCGACGACGCCGTCCGGGCGCTGCGTGCCGAGCCCCTCGGTGAGCTGGCTGCCCATCACCGACGTCGCGGCCAGCTCCTCGTTCAGGCCCGGCCGGTGGACCACGTCGTGGTCGGCGAGCAGCTTCGCGCGGCGGGCCAGTTCCAGGTCGAACCCGGCCAGCGGCGAGCCCTCGTAGCCGGAGACGAACGCCGCGGTGCGCAGCTCGTGGCGGCGGTCGTGCCGGATCCGGTCGAACAACAGCCGCACCAGGGCCTGCACCCCGGTCACGTAGACGGTGCCCGACTCCTGGAGGTAGCGGTCGTCCAGGGTGAAGGCGGCCATGTCGAACTCCCTCGGTCGGGCACGCGGATCGTGATCGCCGACACTTCAGCGGATGCGCGGTGTGGTGCACAACACCGAGACCCGAAACTGCGGGAAGCACGCAAACTTCGGTAGTACAGATGCCGTAAGACGCCCGAATTTTGCGTAACATCGCGATCCATGGCCGACCCAACGCTCGACGCGACAGATCACGAAATCCTGGCGCTGCTGCGCGAGGACGCGCGGCGGACGCTGTCGGACATCGCCAGCCGGGTGACGTTGTCGACGGCCGCCGTGAAGCGGCGGATCGACCGGCTGGAGGAGGCCGGCGTGATCCGCGGGTACACGGTGCAGGTGGATCACGCGAAGCTCGGCTGGGCCGTCGAGGCGTTCATCGAGCTGCGGTTCCTGGGCACCAGCGGCGTGGACGAGATCATCCAGACGACGACCCGGATGCCCGAGGCGCAGGCGGTGTTCACGATCGCGGGCGACCCGGATGCGCTGGTGTGGCTGCGGGTCCGGGACATGGCGCACCTGCAGCGCACCATCGACGAGATCCGCCGGAGCCACCGGGTCACCAGCACCAAGACGCTGATCGCGCTGGATTCCTGGGAACGCGGCCGCCGCTGAGCGGAACGTCTCCGCGGGTCAGTGCCCGTGCGCACTTTTGGTTGCCATAGCGACACGAAGTACTCACGGACCACGTGACCAGGTGGCACGGCTTCGGGGCGCCGACTTCCGCCGGAATCCGGGTTCGGCGAGACAAACGGGCGTGGACCGCACATCCTGATCACATGGTCGGGGATCTTGAGCTGGCCGCCGTGCCGGCGCTGCTGCCCACCGGTCCGCCGGGCGTCGAGATCCGCCTGGACGGGCTCGTCGTCGGCGACCTGGAACTCCGGATCTGCCACGGCTGCCGGGTCGCGGTCGTGGAGTACATCCGCATCGACCGGCGCTGCCGGCGGCGGGGCCTGGCCACGATCGCGATCGACCTCCTGCGGCGCACCTGGCCGGACTACCGGTGGAGCACTGCGCCGATCGAACGCAGTACCGAGGCGCTGGGCTTCTGGCACTCCCTCGACTGGCCCGGTCCGCTCGGCGAACCCGACGAGTGCCCCCACCTGCTGGCCTGAGCCGTCAGCCGGCCACCGCGGGCGGCGGGGTCAGGTCGTGGTGGGTGGCCCCGTGCGCGTCCTCGCCGATGGTGCGTTCGGCGAGGCTCCAGCGGAGTTCGTCGCGGTGGTGGCGGCCGGCCTGGCGGAGCAGCTGATCCAGGCGCCGCTGCGCGTCGTCGAAGCCGGCGTGCAGCGAGATGTGCCGCCGTTGCCCGTCGAACAGCGGAATCCGGGTGCCCGCGCCGTCCACCACGAGCACCCACACCGCCGCCGCGGCCCGGTCGGCGTGCATCCGGGCGCGGATCTCCGTGGTGCTGCCGGGCGCGGCGCCGAGGTGCTCGACGACGTCCGTCACCGAGGCCGCCAGGCCGAGGCGGCAGAGGTGCCGCGCGACCTGGAAGTCCGAGGCGCGCAGCCCTTCTGCGAGCGCCGGCAGGAACGTTCGCCGCCGCCAGCCCGCGATGAGCTCGCGCTCGTCGGTCGCGGCCCAGTACCGCCGTTCCTCGGCGGCGTAGTTCCGCAGCGCGACGGCGCGCCAGTCGTAGTCGGGCTCTTCGGCGAGCTTCGCGCGCAGCCAGTCCTCCCTGGCCCGCGCGCCCCGCACGGCATCGGTGGGGATCAGGTACCTGAGCCGGCCTTCGACCGCGCGCACGCTGCGCTGCAACTCCGCGGCGATGTCGGCCAGGTCGTCTCCCTGCCGCAACGCTTCGATCAACTGGGCGTAGTCGCTGTCGAACCAGTACTCGTGCTCGCGACCACCCGCCTGCGGTAATTCGCTCATGTTTTCGAATCTAGCCAGCGCGCGGCGCATCGAGTAAGGCCCAACCGTGCGACGCGGTGCCGCTGATCAGGCGGTTTTGAGCTGCGCCCACGGGGAGCGGAAGCGGATCAGGAAGCCGAGCAGCACCAGGCCCAGCAACAGCGCGCCGCCATCGGTGACGACGGACGGCAGCACCCCGGCGAACCCGAACTCCTCGACCGAGGCCTGGAAGACCTCCGGCGGGATCGCCACCACACCCGCGGCCTGCGTCAGGTTCACCACCAGCACCGCCCAGAAGACCCAGGTCCGGCCCTGCATGGCGAGCAGGCCGATGGCGTTGCCGGCGATGTAGAGGCAGCCGACGGTGCGGAAGCCGAGCAGGAACCCGGGTGCGCTCTCGGCGGCCTGCTCGGGCGCCATTCCGGCCAGTTGCATGGTGTTCTCGAGCATCGCCAGGTCGACGATGACGAAGTTCTGCAATGCCGTGCCGATGGTGAACACCACCGCGCAGATCACGGTGGTGACCTGCAGCGGACGGGTCCACTTGGTGGGCGCGCACTGCCGGACCGGCGTTGCGGTGTGCATTGAAGTCCCTGTCATTCGCGGGGCTTGCTTCGGTTGCCCGCAATGCTGGTGCCGCAGCCGCTCCACGCCATCCGGGCGATTCCCCGAGTCTGGCGCGGGAATTCCCCGACGTGACCCGGGGCCGTCACATGACGGTGCCGATGTGCCAGGGGACGAACTCCTCCTCGCCGTAGCCGAGGTCTTCGCTCTTGGTGTGCTCGCCGGAGGCGACGCGCAGGACGTGGTCGAAGATCTGCTCGCCGAGCTGCTCGACGCTGGTCTCGCCGTCGATGATGCTGCCCGCGTTGATGTCCATGTCCTCGCTCATGTGCTCGTAGAGCGGGGTGTTGGTGGCGAGCTTGAGGCTCGGGACGGGGGAGCAGCCGAACGCCGATCCGCGGCCGGTGGTGAAGCAGACGACGTTGGCGCCACCCGCCACGATCCCGGTCACCGACACCGGGTCGTAGCCGGGCGTGTCCATGAACACGAAGCCCTTGCTGGTGACGGGGGCGGCGTAGTCGACGACGTCGCGCAGCGTCGTGGTGCCGCCCTTCGCGACCGCGCCCAGCGACTTCTCCAGGATGGTCGTCAGGCCGCCCGCCTTGTTGCCGGGGGACGGGTTGTTGTCCATCGAACCGCCGTTCTTGGCGGTGTAGTCCTGCCACCAGGCGATCTTGTCCAGGAGCTTCTCGCCGACCTCGCGGCTGGCGGCGCGGCGGGCGAGCATGTGCTCGGTGCCGTAGATCTCGGGGGTTTCGCCGACGATGCCGGTGCCGCCGTGCGCGACGAGCCGGTCGACCGCCGCGCCGAGCGCGGGGTTGGCGGTGATGCCGGAGTAGGAGTCCGAGCCGCCGCAGTTGGTGCCGAGGACGAGTTCGCTGGCCGGCACCGCGGTGCGCTCGACCTTGTCGACCTCGGGCAGCAGCTCGGTGAGCCGGCCGACGCCCGCGCGGACGGTCTTGGTGGTGCCGCCGAGCTCCTGGATGGTGGCGGTGACGACCGGCAGGCCGCTGCGCAGCTCGACGTCCTCGGTGAGCTTGACGATCTGGTTGTCCTCGCAGCCGAGGCCGAGGACGAGGAAGCCGGCGAAGTTCGGGTGCGTGAGGTAGCCGCGCATGACGCGCCGCAGCACGTCGATGCCCTCGCCGTCGGGGGCCATGCCGCAGCCGGTGCCGTGGGTGAGCGCGACGACGCCGTCGACGTTCGGGAAGTCGTCCAGCACGCCGGAGAACCGCATCTGCTGGGCGATGAGCTTCGCCGCGGTCGCCGAGCAGTTGACGCTGGTGAGCACGCCGAGGTAGTTGCGGGTGCCGACCTTGCCGTCGGAGCGGACGTAGCCCTGGAAGGTGGCGCGCTGGTCCGCGGGCAGGAGCTGTTCGGGCTGGGCGTCGACGGCGAACTCGTAGGCCCGCTCGAACTCGCGGTATTCGAGGTTGTGCAGGTGGATGTGCTCCCCGGCGGCGATGTCCCGGCCGGCGAAGCCGATCACCTGGCCGTACCGGCGCACCGCGCTGCCCGCCGCGATGTCGTGCACCGCCACCTTGTGCCCGCGCGGCGCGTCCGCGCGCAGCACGACCGCGCCGCCGCCGACCCTGGTTTCGGTGCCCGCGCCCAGGTCGGCGCCGGCGATGGCAACGTCGTCCTCGTCGCGCAGGTGGATGAGGGTCGGAATGTTCGGCATGTCCGCTCCATGTCTGGTATTTCGAACACCGGTTGATATACCGTATTTGCGGCTCGCGTTCGATGTCAACGGCACGGGATTCGCGCGCGCTGCGCCGGAAATCCCGGATCTGCGCCTTGACCTCCAGGGCGGTCGAATTGCCAGGCTTTGGGCATGAGCGAGAACGAGCACGGCGAATGGCAGATCGAGACCGTTGACGTCGACGCCTACCTGGCCCGGATCGGTCACCCGCGGGTCGAGCCGTCGGCGGAGGCGCTGCGGTCGCTGCACGAGGCGCACGTGCGCGCCATCCCCTTCGAGAACATCGACGTGATCCTCGGGCAGCATCCCGGGATCGCGCTGCCCGTCATCAACGACAAGCTCGTCCGGCGCGGCCGCGGCGGCTACTGCTACGAGCATGCGCTGCTGTTCGCGGCGGCGCTGGAGAACCTGGGGTTCGACGTGGAGCGCCGGATGGCGCGGACCCGGCCGCGGCAGTTCGGCTTCCGGACCCACGCGATGCTCCGGGTGCGCGCCGACGGCACCGACCACCTGGCCGACGTGGGCTTCGGCGCGAACCTGTTCACGCCGATGCCGTTCGAGGACGGGGCGTTGGTCGACCAGGCCGGCTGGAAGCACCGCCTGGTCCGCGAGGGTGCACTGTGGACGCTGGAGATCGAGACCGCGGAAGGCTGGGAAGCGCTGCACTCCTCCGACGAGATGCCGCAGCACTTCACCGACTACGAGGTGGCGCACCACTTCATTTCGACGCATCCCCGGTCGCCGTTCGGCCGCAAGCTGGTCGTCATGCGGCTGGACCAGGGGATCAGCCGTCGCCTGGTCGGCGACGAGCTCACGGTGGAGCGCCCCGGCGGCCGCGCCGAGGTCACCAAGGTCTCCGTCGACCAGCTGGAATCCGTCCTGCGCGGCCTCGATGTGCGAGTGAGCGACGCCGAGGTCGACGCGCTCCGGGCGCGGCACGGGTCCACTCAGGACAAGGAGATTTGACTTCGAGTAATGTCGAGGTTTCAGGATGGTCCCGCAAGGCAGTCATCCTGAAGGGAAACCGAAAATGTCCGAAGACCTGTTGCGACTGGGCGTCATCGTCGGCAGCACCAGGGAGGGTCGCTTCGCCGGGACGGTGGCCGGTTGGTTCGCCGGCCTGGCGGAGCAGCACCCGGAACTGGACGTCGACCTCATCGACCTGGCCGAGCTCGAACTCCCCGCGGTGCACCCGGCCGGACCCACCCCGGAGCTGACGGCGTACACCGGCCGGCTGGCCGCCGCGGACGCGTTCGTCGTGATCACCCCCGAGTACAACCACGGCTACCCGGCATCGCTGAAGTACGCCATCGACACCGCCGGCGCGGAGTGGCAGACCAAGCCGGTCGGATTCGTCTCCTACGGCGGGATTTCCGGCGGCCTGCGGGCGGTCGAGCAGCTCCGCCAGGTCTTCGCCGAGCTGCACGCGGTGACCGTCCGCGAAACCGTGAGCTTCCACGGCGTCTATGACCGCTTCGACGAGTCCGGCAATCCCAAGGACGAGACGGGCCCGGCGGGCGCGGCGAAACTGATGCTGGACCAGGTCGTCTGGTGGGCGCGCGCGACGAAGGAGGCCCGGATCCGGCGCCCGTACCGCTGATCGGCCGCTTGTCGTGGCTGCCGGGGCGCGCGAAGCTACCCGGCAGCGGACGACTGCCGTCGTGGAGGTGCGATGTGGTGGTTGCGCGTGTTCGGAACCCTGGTCACCGTCCTGGGCGTCGTGCTCGGGGGGTTGGCCCTGCAGCCCACCGGGACGCTGCCGGTGCCGATCGCCGAGCCGGCCCCGCCGCCGCCTCCTGAGCCCCCACCGCCGCCTCCGCCGGCCGGGCCGCCGGTGCTCGCGGTCAAGGTGGACAACTCGCCGCCGGCCCGCCCGCCGACCGGGATCGGCGCGGCCGACGTCGTCTTCGTCGAACCGGTCGAGGCGGGAATCAGCAGGCTGATAGCGGTTTTCGCGTCCGGCCTGCCGCCGGTGGTGGGGCCGGTGCGCAGCGCCCGGCAGACCGATCTGCGCCTGCTGCCCCAGTTCGGGCATCCGACGCTGGCGTTCTCCGGTGCGGCACCGGAACTCCTGCCGGAGATCGGGCGGGCACCGGTGAACGACGCCTCGCAGGCGAGCGTTCCCGGCGCGTACTTCCGGGGACCGGGCCAGGCGCCGCACAACCTCTTCGTGCGCCCGGCCCGGCTTCCGGCGGGCGCGGGCTGGTCGCCGAACGCCCGGCTGCTGTTCGGCGCGGCCCCTCCCGGCGGCGTGCCCGCCGACCGGGAGGAGGTCGCCTACCGGGCTGCGCGCGTGGGTTTCACCTGGTCGCCGGGTGATCGGCGATGGCTGGTGTCGATGGACGGCCGCCCGTACTCGGCTGCCGACAGCGGACGGCTCGGCGCGAGCACGGTGGTGCTCCAGGAAGTCCCGGTGTCCGCCTCGCCGTTCCGCGACGTGGTGGGGAACGTGTCGCCGTTCGCGGAAACCGTCGGGGAGGGGCGCGCGCTGGTCCTCCGCGACGGCCTGTCGTTCGAGGCCCGCTGGTCCCGGCCGACCCCTGAGGTCGGCACCGCCTTCACCACCCCGGCGGGCGAGCCGATCCCGTTCGCGCCCGGGCAGGTCTGGATCGCCCTGGTCCCGGTCTAGGTGAGCGATTCCAGGCTGGTCAGCATGCCGGTCCATATTGACAAAAAAATTTGTCAATGCCACGGTGTTGACATGCACGATGTGGCGATGATCGACGATCCGGCGGCGGCCGAGGCCTCGCTGGACCCGGTGCGCGCCAGGCTGCTCGCCGAACTGTCCGAACCCGGCTCGGCGACTACGCTGGCGCAGCAGGTCGGGCTGACCAGGCAGAAGGTCAACTACCACCTGCGCGAGCTGGAGCGGCATGGGCTGGTCGAGCTGGTCGAGGAGCGGCGCAAGGGCAACTTCACCGAGCGCGTGCTGCGGGCGACCGCAGTCTCGTACGTGATCTCGCCGAGCGTCCTGGCGGCGGTCGAGCCCGATCCCGAACGATCCCGCGACCGGCAGTCCGCGCGCTGGCTGCTCGCGGTGGCCGCGCGGCTGGTGCGCGACGTGGGCGAGCTGATCGCGGGCGCGGCCAAGGTCCGCAAGCGGCTCGCGACGTTCGCCATCGACGGTGAGGTCCGGTTCGCCTCCGCGGCCGATCGCGCCGCGTTCGCCGAGGAGCTGTCCGGGGCCGTGACGTCGCTGATCTCGAAATACCACGACGAATCCGCTGCGGACGGGCGTGCGCACCGGATCGTGGTCGCTGTGCATCCGACGGTTCGACGAGAAGGAAAGGGTTGATCATGTTCGTTCCGGTGACCAGCATCCTGGTCGACGACCAGGACAAGGCCTTGGCGTTCTACACCGACGTGCTGGGCTTCGTGAAGAAGACCGACATCCCGGCCGGCGACGCCAAATGGCTGACCGTCGTCTCGCCCGACGCGCCGGACGGCGTCGAGCTGCTGCTCGAACCGGACGGCAACCCCGGGATCCAGATCGACGGCAAGCCGGCCGGGCAGGTGTACAAGAAGACGCTCTACGACGCGGGCATCCCGTTCACCATGCTCGGCAGCACGGACCTGGAGAAGGACTACGCGCGGATGAAGGAACTCGGGGTCAGGTTCACCCAAGAGCTGACGAAGACCGATTTCGGCGCGCAGGCGGTGTTCGACGACACCTGCGGCAACCTCATCATCCTCGTCCAGCAGGGCTGATCGCGGTGGACGAGCGCCGGCGGCTGGCGAAGGAGATCGAGCTCGCCGCCACCCCGGAACAGGTCTGGCAGACGATCGCCACCCCGGAGGGCATGTCGGTCTGGTTCGTGCCGCACGAGCACGCGGGCGAGGAGATCGAGGCGGACTTCGGCGGCGGCAACTCCCAGGCCGGCCAGGTGCTGGAGCGAGAGCCGGGCAGGCGGGTCGTCTACGGCGCGCCCGGCCCGGACGGCGAACCCCCGATGACGCTCGAGTTCCTGGTCGAGGGCAAGGAGGGCGGCACGACCGTGCTCCGGCTCGTCCAAAGTGGATTCTTCGGCGGCGATGACTGGGAGGCCGAGTACGACGGCTTCGGCAAGGGCTGGGACGTGTTCCTCAACAACCTCGCCGAGTACTTCCGGCACTTCCCGGGGCTGCCGGTGGCCAACGTGGTCGCCACCGGCTTCACCGAGCGACCCGGCGAAGCGGTGTGGGCGGACCTGATCGCGCGGCTCGGCGCGGATCCGGTTCTCGGCGAGCGGGTGCGCCTCACCCCGGAAGGGCTCGAACCCATCGAGGGCGTGGTGGACCTGCGCGGCGAGTCGCTGCTCGGCATCCGCACCGAGCACGGCCTCTACCGCTTCATGGCCGACGATCTGCACCACATGGTGAGCACGACCCAGTACTTCTACGGCGTCGAGGTGGACCGCGAGTCCCGCAGTGCCGCCTGGCAGTCCTGGCTCGACCGCATCACCGGGCACTGAAGGCCGCCTTCGGCCGACCACGCTCTGCCAGGCCGTGGGCCTTCCGGGGCGCCGCGAGTGGTTTGGGTTGCTATGGCGCCCAAACCACTCACGGGCCCGTGCCCCTCTCGCGTGGAACGGATCAGGCGAATTCGAGCAGCGCGTGGACCGGCAGGTGGTCGGACGGGAAGTAGCCGTCGCGGCGGTAGGTGTTGATCGCGGCCTGCAGCACCCGGAAGTGCCCGTTGTGCAGCAGCCAGTCGATCCGCTCCTTGCCCTCGACCGGTTCCTTGTAGGCGCCGAAGGTGCCCCACGCCGGGGTGAGCCGCTCGGCGGCCGTCGCCCAGCTGTCGGCCAGCCCGCCGCCGGTCAGGATCCGGAAGGACTCCGACGTCTCGGCGGGCGTGTTGAAGTCGCCGGTGAGCACGACCGGCAGCGCGGCGTCGAAACCGGCGATCCGGTCGCGCACCAGCTGCGCGCTGCGGCGGCGGGATTCCTCCGACTGGTGGTCGAAATGCGTGTTGACGTGGACGAACTCGCGGCCGGTCCGGCGGTCCAGGAAGCGCACCCAGGTGACCATCCGGACCACGTTGTTGCCCCAGCTCTTCGAGCCGATCACGTTCGGCGTGTCGGAGAGCCAGAAGTGGTCGTAGTCCAGCGGCTCGACCCGGCGGGTGTCGAAGTAGATCGACATGTACTCGCCGCGGCCGCCGCCCTCGCGGCCCAGCCCGATCCAGTCGTAGTGCTGCGGGAGGTCCGCCCGGACCTCCTTCACCTGGCTGTACAGCGCTTCCTGCACGCCGAGCAGGGTCGGTTGCTCGGTGTTGAGCAGCTCGGCGAGGATCGGGCGGCGGGTGGTCCAGGCGTCGGGGTTCGGCGGCGCGGCCTTGGTGTCGAAGCGGATGTTGTAGGTCATCACGTGCAGCTGATGGCCGCGCGCGGGCCCGATCAGCGCCTTGCCGCCCGGCTGTGCGACCGCCTGGCCGCCGGTGCCGAGCACGCCGGCGACCGCCGCGACTCCCGCCATGCCGAGAACTCCCCGTCGGGTAACACCTGACACTACTGCCTCCTTGATCGTCTGACCGAGATCCTCACCGCCGGAGGCCCGGAAATGGTTGACCGGAAGGCGAACATTGCCGGAATTCCGCGGCGGGTTGCGGGTGTGACCCGGTCGGCGATCGCCACCCGCTGTCGGTGACCGTGGCTAGGCTCGTGCTCATGAACGATCGCCGCCTGCTGCTGGTTCACGCGCACCCCGATGACGAATCCACCGCCACCGGCGCCACGATGGCCCGGTACGTCGCGGAGGGCGCATCGGTTTCGCTGGTGACCTGCACCAGCGGGGAGCTCGGCGAGGTGATCGTCGACGACCTCGCGCACCTGCGCGGAGAACCCGATGCGCTGGGCGAGCACCGGCGCGGCGAGATCCGCGCGGCGCTGGCCGAGTACGGCGACGTCCGGCACCACTGGCTCGGCGGCCCGGGCCGCTGGCGGGACAGCGGCATGGCGGGCGAGGCGGGCAACGACGCGGACGGCTCCTTCGCCAAGGCCGATCCCGCGGAGGT
This sequence comes from Saccharopolyspora shandongensis, assembly GCF_900106995.1. GTDB lineage: Bacteria > Actinomycetota > Actinomycetes > Mycobacteriales > Pseudonocardiaceae > Saccharopolyspora > Saccharopolyspora shandongensis. Next base: position 60,780 of record NZ_FNOK01000040.1, on the reverse strand, counting down.
CACCCGCGCGATGGTCGAGATCCTGCGCGCGGAGCGGCCCCAGGTGGTGATCACCTACGACGAGTTCGGCGGCTACGGCCACCCCGACCACATCGGCGCGCACCGCGCGGTGATGACCTCCATCGACCCGGCGGCCGACCCGGACTACGCGCCGGAGCTCGGCGAGCCGTGGCAGGTGTCGAAGGTGTACTGGACGACGCTGCCGCGTTCGATCCTCAAGCAGGTCGAGGAGGCCGGCGTCGAGGGCTTCGAGCCGTACACGGTGCCCGACGAGGAGCTCACGGCGATGGTCGACGGCCGCGACTTCCACGCGATCAAGAACGCCGCCCTGCGGCACTACCGCAGCCAGGTCAACCTCGACGACGGCGGGTTCTTCGCCCAGCTGGTGGCCCGTCCGGAGTTCGCGATGGAGCACTACCTGCTGGTCCGCGGCGAGCGAGGACCCGGATCCGGCACCTACGACTGGGAATCCGACCTCTTCGCGGGCCTCGCCTGACGAGAACCCCCGATTCCAGGGGAAATCGGGAGTCGCGGCGCGGCGGGCCTGGAAACCTCCCAGATCTGGGCGAAATCGGAAGTTCCCCGTCCCGGCCAGGACCGGCACGGGGAACTTCCCAATTTCAGGCAAAATCGGGAAGTTCTCCTGGCCGCCGTGCGGCGAGGTCACCGGATCGTGCGGCGCTCCTGATCCGGGATCGGGGCCGGGTGCGCGGGCCAGGGGCCGAGGTCCGGCAGCGGGCCGAGCGGGGAGCGCTCCGGCGTCCGGCCCGCGAGCCAGGCCGCGAGGTCGCGGGCCCGGCCGCTGATCCCGGGATGTCCGTCGGCGTCGCTGGTCGTCCACCGGCGCGGGCCGTCGGTCTGCCGCAGGGCGACGCCGTCCGGCAACCGGGGAAGCAGGAAATCGACCGCGTGGCAGGAGAATTCGTCGGTCCACTCCTGCGGGCCGACGCCCAGGTCGAGGTCCACCAGGTGGATCCACACCTCCCGCCAGCGCATGTGCACGAGCCCGCCCAGGTCGCCGTTGCGGAACCGCACCGGGCGCGCCCAGTCGTCGGCGGCGGCCTGCGACCACACCGCTTCGAGCGCGGCGGAGTGCCGGGCGATGGCGGACCGGTGTTCGTCGGCGCTGCTCGCGGCGAGTCCTTCGATGATCGCGTCGCGTTCGGCCTGCCCGCCTTCGTAGGCGTCGACCAGCTCGCCGCGCAACGCGAGCTCGGAGACCCGCGCGAACGCTCGGGCGTTGTCGGTCAGGTGGGCCAGCACGTGGCCCCGGCTCCACCCGGGGAGCAGCGACGGCGCGGCGACTTGATCATCGGTCAGCACGGCGAGCGCTTCGCGGAGTCGACGATGGCTCAGCGTGACAGCGTGCAACGGAGGCATCACGCGCCAGGATCCTAGACCCGTCCCGTCGCGGGGCGCCGTCAGTGCGAGTTGTAGCTCTTGTACGCCTCGACGAGCTGCGTCTCGGCCTCGTCGAAGTACTCGTCGAGCCGGTCGGCCGCCGCTTCCATCGAGCCGCCGGTGATCAGGTCCGCGATCGCCCGGTTGAGCGTCAGGTAGGGCTGGTGGAACTCCTGCGGGCGGGACATCACGTGGAACGCCAGGCGCAGCTCGGCCAGCAGCTGCCGCATCGTCTCGTTCACCCGCGGGCTGGCGGCCAGCGCCGCGAGCGCTTCGTGGAAGCGCATGTTCGCGGTGCCGACGTCGCTCCACCGCTCGTCCTCGGCCGCCCGCTCGCCATCGGTGACCGCCCGGTCCACGGTCGCCACCAGCTCGGTCGCCGCGGTGCCGGCCCGGCGCACCGCGCTGGTCTCCAGCAGCCTGCGGATCCGGTACAGGTCGATCACGTCGTCGGCGCTGAGCACCCGGACGAACACGCCGCGGTGGAACTCGTGCACCAGCAGTCGCTCGTGCACCAGCAGCCGGAACGCCTCGCGCAGCGTGTTGCGGGACACCGCGAGCGCCTTGCCTGCGGTTTCCTCGGAAAGACGGGTGCCCGGGGCGAGCGCGCCATCGATGATGCGCTGCCGCAGCACGTCGGCGACCCGTTCGGCCGTGCTGGTGCGGTCCAGCAGCGATCGGTCGGCCATGAGCAGTTCCGCCCACGGGTCCGCGGTGATCAATCGAGCTCCCAACGACGCGCCCAGCAGTTGATCTGAGTGTAACGAGACAGCTCCAAATCAGGTATTGCAGAATTGTTCAACAATTCACTATCTTGACCGGAACTGCCGCTCAGCGGCCCGAACACAAGACCCCTGCCACCGGCTATCGGCCGGTGTTCTGAGTTGATCGGAGGTGCCATGGCTCAGACGACCACGGCCGACGGCAAGTCGTCGGCGGCAAGGCGCAGCACGCTGCTGGGCGCTGTCTTCCTGATGGCCACCAGCGCCATCGGCCCCGGCTTCATCACCCAGACGACGCAGTTCACCATCCAGCTCGGTGCGGCCTTCGCCTTCGCCATCCTGGTGTCGATCCTGGTCGACATCGCGGTGCAGCTGAACGTGTGGCGGGTCATCGGCGTCTCCGGCATGCGGGCGCAGGACCTGGGCAACCGCGTGGTGCCCGGCCTCGGCTACGTGATGGCCGCGCTGGTGGTCTTCGGCGGGCTGGTGTTCAACGTCGGCAACATCGCCGGCACCTCGCTCGGCCTCGACGCGCTGTTCGGGCTGGACGCGAAGATCGGCGGCACCGTCTCGGCCGTGATCGCCATCGGCATCTTCCTGAGCAAGAAGGCCGGGGTGGCGATGGACCGCATCGTCGTGGTCCTCGGCGTGGTCATGATCCTGCTGACCGCGTTCGTCGCGTTCTCCTCCAGCCCGCCCGTCGGCCAGGCGCTGGCCCAGGCGGTGTGGCCGTCGGAGGTCAACTTCCTGTCCATCACCACCCTCATCGGTGGCACCGTCGGCGGCTACATCACCTACGCGGGCGCGCACCGCCTGGTCGACGCCGGGGTGACCGGTCCGGAGCGGATCGTCGACGTCAGCCGCAGCTCCGTCGTCTCGCTGCTGGTGACCGGCGTGATGCGGCTGGTGCTGTTCCTCGCCGTGCTCGGCGTCGTGGCCGGCGGCGTCACGCTGGCCTCGTCGAACCCCACCGCGGAGGCCTTCCAGCACGCGGCCGGCGAGGTCGGCCTGCGGCTGTTCGGGATGATCCTCTGGGCCGCCAGCATCACCTCGGTCGTCGGCGCCGCCTACACCTCGGTGTCGTTCCTGGTGACCTTCTCGGAGAAGCTGGCCCGCGCCCGAAACTGGCTGGTCGTCGCCTTCGTGGCGGTGTCGGCGGTGGTGTTCCTGCTGCTGGACCAGGCGCCGACGACGCTGCTGGTGCTGGCCGGCGCGCTCAACGGCCTGATCCTGCCGGTCGGCTTCGGCGTGCTGATGTTCGTGGCGGCCAAGCGGCGGGACCTGCTCGGCGGATACCGGTACCCGCGTTGGCTGCTGGTCGTGGGTGTGGTCGCCTGGTTGCTGACCTTGTACCTGGGATTCAACTCGATCGGCGGCATCGCCGCGCTGTGGAAGTGAGGTGGGCATGGACCTCAACTCGGACCTCGCGGAGGGCTTCGGCCGCTGGGAGCTCAGCGACGACGAGGCGCTGCTGCGGATCGTCACCAGCGCGAACGTCGCCTGCGGCTACCACGCCGGGGACGCCACGGTGATCCGCCAGGCCGTCGAGCAGGCGGCGAAGCTGGGCGTCGTGGTCGGCGCCCAGGTCGCCTACCGGGACCTGGCCGGGTTCGGCCGCCGGTTCATCGACGTGCCGCCGGTGGAGCTGGCCAACGACGTGATCTACCAGATCGGTGCGCTGGCCGGGTTCGCCCGCGTCGCGGGCACCGAGGTCGGCTACGTCAAGCCGCACGGCGCGCTCTACAACGCGATCGTGCACCACGTCGACCAGGCGGCCGCCGTGGTCGACGCGGTGCGCGCCTACGACCCGTCGCTGGCGGTGCTCGGGCTGCCCGGCTCCGAGTGGCTGGCCCGGGCCGAGCGGGCCGGGTTGCAGGTGTTCCGCGAGGCCTTCGCCGACCGCGCCTACACGCCCGAGGGCACCCTGGTGTCGCGCCGCGAACCCGGCGCCGTGCTGCACGATCCGGACGTCATCGCGGACCGCTGCGTGCGGCTGGCCGCCGGCGAGCCGATCAAGGCCATCGACGGCTCCGACATCAAGATCGACGCCGATTCGATCTGCGTGCACGGCGACAGCCCGGGCGCGGTGGCCATCGCCGAGGCGGTGCGGGACCGGCTGGTGGCCGGGGGAGTGACGTTGGCGCCGTTCGTCACGCGAGGCGCGTGATGCGGTTCCTGCGGTGCGCCGATTCGGGGCTGCTCATCGAGCTGGCGGATCTTGAAGCCGTGCACGCGCTCTTCGCCGTCCTCGCCGAGAACCCGCCGGCGGGCGTCACGGACCTGGTCCCGGCGGCCCGGACGCTGCTGCTGCACCTGGACCCGCAGCGGGCCGACATCGGTGCGGTCGAGGCGGCGGTGCGCGCGGCCGAGCCCCGCGACGGCTCGCGCGCCAGCGGTGACCTGGTGGAGGTGCCGGTGGTCTACGACGGCGCCGACCTCGCGGAAGTCGCGTCGCTGACGGGCCTGACCGAGCGCGAGGTGGTACACCGGCACACGAGCGCGGAGTGGACGGTCGCCTTCGGCGGATTCGCGCCCGGTTTCGGCTACCTCTCCGGCGGCCCGGCGGAGCTGGCGGTGCCGCGCCGCACCGAGTCGCGGACCAAGGTGCCGCCAGGCTCGGTCGGCCTCGCGGGCGCGTTCAGCGGCATCTACCCGCGCGAGTCGCCCGGCGGCTGGCAGCTGATCGGGCGCACCGACCTGGAGATCTGGCGGGTCGACCGCGACCCGCCCGCGCTGCTGCGGCCCGGCGTGCGGGTGCGCTTCCTGGAGGTCGCATGAGCTGCCTGGAAATCCTGGCCGCGGGCCCGCTCGCGACGATCCAGGACCTCGGTCGTCCGGGCCTGGCCGGCATCGGCGTCGGCCGCTCGGGCGCGGCCGACGCCGGCTCCTTCCGGCTGGCCAACCGGCTGGTCGGCAACGACGAAGGCGCCGCGGCCATCGAGGTCACGTTCGGCGGGCTCGCGGTCCGCGCGACCCGCGACCTCACGGCGGCGGTGACCGGTGCGACTTGTCCGATCACTGTGGACGGTCGCGTCGCGGCGGCGAACTCGGTGCTGCGGATCCCGGCCGGTGCCGAGCTGCGGATGGGCGTGCCCGGTTGCGGGCTCCGCAGCTACCTCGCGGTGCGCGGCGGCGTCGCCGTCCCGCCGGTGCTCGGCTCCCGCGCCACCGACGTACTCGCCGGGCTCGGGCCGGAGCCGCTGACCAGCGGCGCGGTGCTGCCGGTCGGCCCGCCGCCCGACCGGTTCCCGCAGGTGGACGTCGCACCGGTGGCGGTGTGTCCGGCCGATGAGATCGTGCTGCGCGTGGCGCCGGGACCGCGCCACGACTGGTTCGTCGACGACGCCCTGACCACCCTGGTCAGCGAGCCGTACGAGGTCACCGCCGACAGCAACCGGATCGGCATGCGGCTGGACGGCCCGGCGCTGGACCGGAGCCGCACCGAGGAGCTGCCCAGCGAGGGCATGGTCGCCGGCGCGCTGCAGGTGCCGCCGTCGGCGCGGCCCACGCTGTTCCTCGCCGACCACCCGGTGACCGGCGGCTACCCGGTGATCGCCGTGGTCGCCGCCGCCGACCTCGACGCAGCCGCCCAGGCGCGTCCCGGGCAGCGGATTCGCTTCTGCTTAAAAAAGGGGTTCTGAAAACACCTTTCGCGGCGGTGCGGGTGGCGAGGGCGCTTCGCGGATGAAGAACGGCCGGAGTTTCAACGGCTCTAGTAGGGAGAATTCGATGACGCAGCCGAAGGCGATGTCGCCGGACCAGGCCCGCGCGGAGTTCCGCGCCGGCCTGTGCGTGCCCACCTCGGGTTACAGCGCGGGCTGGACGCAAGCGAACCTCATCTCGCTGCCCCGCGAGTACGCCTACGACTTCCTGCTGTTCGCGCAGCGGAATCCGCGCTCGTGCCCGGTGCTCGACGTGACCGAGCCGGGCGAGACCAGCATGTCGATCTTCGCCGGCGACCTGCGCACCGACCTGCCCGCGTACACCGTCTACCGGGACGGCGAGCTGGCGGAGGAGCGTGCCGAGGTCACCGACCTGTGGCGGGACGACCTGGTGTCGTTCCTGATCGGCTGCAGCTTCACCTTCGAGGCGGCGTTGCTGGAGGCCGAGGTCCCGGTGCGCCACATCGAGGCGGGCAGCAACGTCCCGATGTACCGGACGAACCGGGAATGCCGCCCGGCGGGCCGGTTGGCCGGGCCGCTGGTGGTGTCGATGCGGCCGGTGCCCGCGGAACTGGTGTCCACCGCGGTCCGCGTGACCTCCCGCTACCCGGCGGTGCACGGCGCCCCGGTGCACATCGGCGCGCCGGAAGCGTTGGGGATCAAGGACATCGACCGGCCCGACTTCGGCGACGCGGTGGAGATCCGGCCCGGCGAGATCCCGGTGTTCTGGGCCTGCGGGGTGACGCCGCAGGCGGCCGTGATGCGGTCCAGGCCGCCGTTCGCCATCGGCCACGCGCCCGGCTACATGGCGATCACCGACGCCAGGGACAGCCGCTTCCTGGTCCCCTGACCGGCTCGCGGATCGGGTGAAAGGCGCTTTCGCGCGAAAGCGCCGATTCGCGTGCGTGTCCGCGCCGGTTTCGCGCGAAAACGCCCCCCGTGACGTCCCCGCGCGGCCCTTAGTCCGAAAAGCACACCTCCTGCGCTGGAGGTTCGTGCATTCTGCGGTGTCCGCCCTCCTCTTCGGACTGTTGACTCCAAGCCGGAGTTCTCAGACGACACAAGGAGGTTCGGGTGGGGGCGCTTTCCGGCCGATTAGGCCGAGCGTTGGCCATCGCGGCGAGTGCGTTGGTCACGGGCACGGCGGTGGTGGCGGGTTCGCCTGCGGTGGCGGAGCCTTCCGGCGTCGCACCGGTCGCCTGGGGCGAGTGCGACAGCGCCGCTCTGGACGGGGTGCCGATCACCGAGCGGTACCTCTACCGCTGCGCGAGCTATCCGGTGCCGATCGACCACGACGACCCGCGCAAGGGCACCGTCGAGCTGGCGATGATGCGCCGCGCGGCGGCCGACCCGGACGCGAAGATCGGCTCGCTGTTCCTGAACCCGGGCGGGCCCGGCGGCGCCGGGTTCAACCGGCCGGTGACCGCGGTGAAGAAGTTCGAACCGCAGGTGCTGAACCGCTTCGACATCATCGGTTTCGACCCGCGCGGGGTGGATCGCAGCACCCGGCTGCGCTGCTTCAAGTCCGCGGAGCAGGCCGAGAAGGTGCTGGGCCGGCTCTCGTCGGTGCCGGTCACGGACAAGCAGATCCGCACCACGATGGCCGCGTTCCGGGACTACGGCGAGGCCTGCGACGACAACGCGGGCGAGCTGCTGCACCACATGTCCACCAAGGACGTGGCGCGGGACCTCGACCTGATGCGCCAGGGCGTGGGCGACGAGCAGCTCAACTACGTCGGCTTCTCCTACGGCACGCTGCTGGGCGCGACCTACGTGAACATGTTCCCGGAGCGCAGCCGCGCGATCGTCCTGGACGGCAACGTGGATCCGCAGTTGCGGACCGCCGACGGCGTCCAGTACGACCGGGAGCGGGCGCAGGGCTTCGAGCTGGCGCTGGACTCGTTCCTGAAGCTCTGCGGCGAGAAGGCGCAGCGGTGCGCGTTCGGCGAGGGCGATCCGCGGGCGAAGTTCGACGAGATCCGCGATCACCTGCGGCAGGAGCCGATCGCCATGCCGGACGGCTCGGAGATCACGCTCGACCAGTTCACCGACTCCGTCAGCAGCGCGCTGTACGCCCCGGACCAGTTCCGGCAGCTCGCCACCGACCTCCAGTCGCTGCACCGGCAGCTGAACCCGAAGCCGGGGCTGGTCCCGGAGCTGCTCGGCCTGCTGAGCAAGCCGACCTCGATCGGTCGCTGGGACGCTCCCGCCGACGCCGCGGCGAGCAGCTACGTGGACGACACGTACTTCGGGGTGAACTGCGCGGACAAGCCGATTCCCAAGAAGCCCGAGGAGGTTCCGGGCATCGCGGCGCAGTGGGAGGCGGAGTCGCCGACCTTCGGCCGGTCGCAGGCGTTCAGCGACGTGGCCGCGTGCTCGAACTGGCCGGAGATCGAACCGGACGTGTACCGCGGGCCGTGGCAGCACCAGGCGGCGAACCCGGTGCTGCTGTTCGGGAACTTCTACGACCCGGCCACCCAGTACGAGTTCTCCCGCCGCATGGAGCAGGAGCTGGGCAACGCCCGCCTGGTGAGCGTCGACTCGTTCGGCCACTGCATCCTGGGGAACAGCTCGTGCACCGACCGGATCGCGGCGGACTTCCTGACGGACCTGAAAGTCCCGGAACCAGGCCAAGTCTGCCAACCGGACAAGCCCCCGTTCGCCTAGGGACATTCACCTCACCTTGCGTGGCGGTGCGGGTGGCGGAACCTCAGACGTCTTCTCGCTGTGGGATCCCCGACCTCATGAATGCCAGTCGGGGCTGTCCTCGCCGAGAACCCCGGCGGGGTGGGCACAGCCTGAGAACCCGCGGCGGTGCCGGTCTGCTGGGGTGGGCTATGCGGCTTCGCCGCATGCGACGGCTCGAGACGCGCAAATCGGGCTATCGCGGCGGCCGTTTCCGAACGCGGTGAAAAGATCCGACGACGCGAAAAGACCCCCGCCCGAGGAGAAGGGCGGGGGTCTTCTTCGTTTGGTGGCCGATGCGCCGGTCGCCTCTGCGGCGATTGGCGCGACGCGGCTCCAGCCGAACGGTATTCCGCGAAGGCGGTCATTGAGGCCCGGGGGACACGGGCGCACCGACCAGCCTGTTCAACGGCCGGACCCTCGGCGGTGTTCCGGTCCCGGGTGTGAGTCACCCCTCACTCGATCGAGATCTCGTCCCGACACGCGCCGGTTCGATGCTTGACTCCGGGGGTTCGCCCGCCGGGGCCCTTAGCTTCGAGGCATGGATTTCCACAACGAAGTACGAGTCGGACAGCACATCTACGGAGTCACCGCCAAGGGCGAGCCCGCGAGCGAAGACCAGCCGGCCACCGTCGCGGTGGAGTTCACCGGGGCGGACGCCGACGGCCGCGTCGTGGCCGAGGGCAATCTGCTGATCACGATCGACGGGTTAGTCGACGCGAACGCGTTCCTGGCCCAGACCTTGGACGGCCTGGCCGCGCTGCACGCGCCGTGGGCTACGGGGCGCGGGCGGAGCCGGCCACGACCACCCAACGCCGGTCGGCCGTGGACCGAAGCCGACGGCGAGCGGTTGCGGGAGCGGTGGCTGAGCTCGGTCGGCGAAACCGCGAGCCGGTTGATCGGGGAGCTCGGAGAGGAGTTCGGCCGGACCCGTGGCGCCGTTCGCGCGCAGCTGCCCCGCCTGGGCTGCGACCCGGACGTGCCGGGCCGGGTGCTCGCCGCGGCTTGAGTTCGTCGCGGCAGGAGCGGGTTCGGCGGAATCCGGTGGGGAATGCGGGTTTGTCGGGTGGCGGTGAATTCCTCCGGGGCATCGGAGTCGGTATTCGTCCGGGTATTCCTGGGAATCGATTATGGCGAGAAAGGAGGTGGTGTTCGAGACGTGCGGCGAAGGCGGTCCGCAATTTCGACGGCGACGCGTTGATATGACCCGGTTCGGCTGATTCGCCGTGCTTCGGGTGCCGGGCGGCAAAATGAAGACACCGCCTCGGTGGGGCCCGATGCACGCTGTCGGGGTGCCCACACGAGGCGGTGCCTTGGGAGGCCGCGGCTGACGCCGCCGGCCCGGTTGCCGGGGTGCCCGCACCCCGGCCACCAGCTCAGAGCCGGATCAGCACCGCTCGAAGGTGCTCGCCGGGGAATGCGCGATGGATCCCGTCGAGCTGATCGTCTCGGTGTGCACCCTGACGGTGGCGCCGGAGTTGCACGGTGCCTTCGTGGTCAGGTTGATCTCGGTGCCGCTCTGCGCCAACTCGCCGATCACCTTCGGTGCCGCGTCCTTCTGCTCGACGACGATCCGTACGGTGACCGTCGCGCTGTTCAGGCACCCGACTCGCCCGCCGATGGCGGTCAGGGTGTTGCCGTCACGCGTCGGCTGGTAGGCGAACAGCGCGCAAGCCGGAGCTTGCTGCGCTGCCGCGAGCGCCGGGGCGGTCGGCACGATCGCGAACGCGGCGGCGGTCAACGCGGCGCTGAGCAGGACGGGCGAGTGTCGCATTCGGGGCCTTCTTTCGTGTACCGAATTGCTGACGGGGCAACGAGAAGTCGATCACTCGCCAGGTTTGCTGTCAATTTGGGGCTGGTTCGGGCGCAATCTTTCACCCGAGCGAGTTTCGCAATTAGTTGTGGTGGCGTGCTCTTGTCGTGCCCGCGCGTCCGGGCAGGAGGGATGAGATCGGATTGGATGGCCGCATGAAAAGTGAATTCTTGTCGTTTTGCCGCGGCCGGAGTGGGTTTCGGTCGAGTGTCGGCGGGCGCCGACGCGGACTCGCGCTGCAATATTTGCAATTCCTCTGTTAATGTTGCAGCGCAATCGAAGGGGTGTCGATGTCGAAGACGGTCGCCAAGGCGGTCCACGTGCTCGAAACCCTCGCCGCGGCGCCCAAGACCATCGCGGAGCTGGCGCGCGAGCTCGGCGTGCACAGCTCGACCGCGCTGCGCATGCTGCAGCCGCTGGCCGACGGCGGCCTGATCGCCCGCGGCCCGGACGGCCGGTACCGCCTCGGGTTCCGGCTGGTCGAGCTCGGCCAGCAGGTGCTGGAGGAGATGGACCTGCGCGCCGTCGCCCGGCCGCACCTGATCGCGCTCGCGGACGCCACGCGCTCGACGGTGCACCTGGCGCAGCTGGTGGACGGTCAGATCGTCTACGTCGACAAGATCGACGGCGCGGCGTCGATCCGCACCTGGTCGCGGATCGGCCGGGCGGTGCCGCTGCACACCGCCGCCGCCAGCAAGGTGATCCTGGCGGCGCTGCCCGCCGAACGCCGGGACCGCCTGCTGTCCGCGCACGCCTTCACCCGCTACACCGAGCGCACCATCACCGACGAGACCGAGTTCCGCGACCACCTCGCCGAGGTCGAGCGGCTCGGCTACGCCACCGACCAGGCGGAGTTCGAGCCGCTGGTGCACTGCATCGGCGTGGGGATCCCGGACGCCACCGGGCAGCTCGCGGCCGCCGTCTCGCTGACGACGGTGCGAGCGGACGCCGACCTGCCCGAGCTGGAGCGCCTCCTCGGGCAGGTCCGGGACACGGCGAGCGCGATCGCCGCCGCCCTCGGCCGCTCGGCGAGCTGATCGCGCGCGGCGATCTCGGGTGATCGGAACAACTCGGGGCAACCCGTGACCGTTCCCAGGGGTGTTCGTTACCAGGGTGTTCGGCGTGACCGGGAGGATTGCGATGACCTGGATGATCTACGGAGCGAGCGGCTACACCGGTCAGCTGGTCGCTGACCTGGCGCTCGACCGCGGCGAGCGGCCGGTGCTGGCCGGGCGCGATCCGGGCAAGGTCGCGGCCTTCGCCACGCCGCGCGGCCTGCCCTACCGGGTCTTCGACCTCGCAGACCCGGACGCGGTCGCCGAGGCGCTGCGCGATGTCGACGTCGTGGCGCACTGCGCCGGGCCGTTCTCGGCGACGTCGGCGCCGATGATCGAGGGCTGCCTGCGCGCCGGCGTGCACTACCTCGACATCACCGGTGAGATCGACGTGTTCGAGGCGGTTTTCGCACGCCACGACGACGCCCGGCGTGCCGGGGTGGTGCTGCTGCCAGGCTCGGGCTTCGACGTGGTGCCCACCGACTGCCTGGCCGCGATGGTCGCCGCCGAGCTGCAGACGGCGACGCACCTCGATCTCGCCTTCCACTCCAGCGGTGGGATCAGCGGCGGGACGCTGAAGAGCGCGCTGGAAGGAGCCGCGCTGGGCGGGCGGGCCCGCATCGACGGCGAGGTGCGCGCCGTGCCGATGGCGTGGCGGCGGCGCGAGATCCCGTTCCCGTCCGGGCCGCGCCGGGTCGCCTCGCTGCCCTGGGGCGACGTCAGCACGGCCTACCGCAGCACCGGGATCGGCAACATCACCACCTTCGCGCACCTGCCCGGGCTCACCCGGACCGGCCCGCGCTCGGCCAGGCTGTCGCAGGTCGTGATGGGGTCGCACATCGTGCAGCGGCTGGGCAGGGCGGCGATCGGCGCGGCCGTGCGCGGCCCAGGCCGGGCGACCCGCTCGCGCAGCTGGGTCGAGGTGTACGCGGAGGCGACGGCGCCGGATGGCAAGAGCGTGTCGGCGGCCCTGATCGGCCCGGACACCTACGACCTCACGGCGGACGCGGTGCTCCGCGCGGTCGGCGCCCTGCGCTCCGAGCCGCCGGCCCCCGGCGCCCACACCCCGGCCACGGCGTTCGGCGCGGACTTCATCCGGCGGCTGCACGGCGTCAAGATCATCGAACCGGCCCACCGCTGAGCCGTCCGCACCCGACCAGCGGCGCGGCTCACTCGACGAGGACGCGGAGCATGCCCTCCGGGCCGTCGTCGTTCTCCAGGAACTCCAGGAACGGTCCTTCGCCCGAGACCGGGTGCAGGGATGCGAACTCGGTGCGCTCGCCCGCCAGTTCCATGCCGGTCGCCGCCGCCATGGTCCGGGCGTCCGAGCGCGGATCCGGGGTGTCGACCACGACCGCGGCGACCGGGCCGGTGTTGGCGTAGACCTTGCGCGGTTCGAGCACGCACAGCTCGTTGCCTTCGAGGTCGGCCATCACCACCCACGGCACCTCGCTGCTCTGGTCGATGTCGGCGAACCGGGCGCCGGCGTTGAACAACCGCTCCACGATCCGGTTCTGGTCGTCGTGCGTTTCGCTGCGCAGGTCCAGGTGCACGCCGTTCTTGCCGCTCTTGGCGCGGCCGCTGGCGACGAACCGCAGCGGCACCCCGGGGCCGGTCGGCTGGACGACGAACCCCGACCCCGTGTCGAGCCGCCAGCCGAGCACGTCGGCCCACCACCGCGCGAGCCGCTCCGGCTCCCGCGCCGAGAACTCCACGACGACCGACGCCATGCGGCGAAAGTAAGCGCACTCCCGGGCTTCGCACAACTTCATCCGGGACCGAAAACGGGTGGCGACCGGCCCGCCCGGGGCCTTAGCTTGCGGGCCATGCGGATTCGCGAATCGCACCCCGACGACTGGTCGGCGATCTGGCCGTTCATGCGGGAGATCGCGGCGGCGGGGGAGACGTTCTCCTGGGACCGCGACATCGACGAGCGGCGCGCCAGGCAGCGCTGGTTCCAGCAGCCACCGGGCCGGACGGTCGTCGCCGTCGACGACGGCCGAGTGGTCGGCACCGCGGTGTCCGGCCCGAACCACGAGGGGCCGGCCGCGCACGTCGCGACGGCCAGCTTCATGGTCGACCCCGAACACGCCGGGCGCGGTGCGGGCCGGGCGCTGGGCCGCCACGTCCTGGACCAGGCGCGAGCGGACGGCTTCCGCGCGATGCAGTTCAACGCGGTCGTCGAGACCAACGAACGGGCCGTCGCGCTCTGGCGATCGCTCGGCATGCGGATCGTGGCGACCTTGCCGGAGGCGTTCCACCACCCGGCCCACGGCTACGTGGGCCTGCACGTCATGTACCAGCTGCTCTGAGGCGCGTTTCCGGCCAGCGGGCGGTCAGGTGCTCAGCCCGCGCCGGAGGTCGGCGAGGAGGGTGGGCAGCACCGCTTCCTCTTCGATCGCCCGGGCCGCCGTGCTCATTAGCTCGGACAGCCGCGGATCCCAGGGCGTTTCGAGCGGGACGCCGACGAGGTTGGGCAGGTCGGTGCGGTTCGCCGCGGCCTGGTCGAGCGCCTCGCGGTAGTCGGCCGCGGACATCCGCCAGGGGCGCGCACCGTGGTGCGCCAGGAGCGAACTGGTGATGCTGACGCCCGGCCAGTCGAAGTCGCCGTGGTAGTGCAGAACGGCACCGCAGTCCACGAGGCGCCGCAACAGCGCCCGGGTGACGGTCGAGGGGCGGCCCGACACGCAGACCACGGGATGCGCGATGCCGTCTTCGACGGCCGATTCGAGGACTCGCGGGTTCTCGCACACCGCGATCGCGGTGCCGGGTGCTACGAGGCGGGCCGGAGCGGCGCGCAGGTCTAGGTGGGTCAGATGGGTCGGCAGGCCCTGTGCGGTCCGCTGCCGGACGCCCTGCGACCAGTCGTCCGAGCCGACCAGCGGCAAGGCCCAGCACAGCACGGTCGCGGACACGGCATCGAGCGTGACCCCGCAGCGCTCCCACAAAGCCCGGCGCTCGCGCTCGTTGCCCGGCGTTTCCACGCCGTGCGCCAGCGCGGCCGCCTTGAGCACGACCCGGCTCAACGCCGTGCCGTTGTCGAAAGCATGCGCTCCGCCAACGCTCGCCGCGAGCTCGCTGCGCGACGTCCACGCCTCCGGCGGCTCCGCCAGCGCTAACGCGCCCAGCGCCTTAGCCGCGCTCCGCGCGACGGCGGGTAGCTCGTCGTCGCCGACTCGCCCGTACTGCCGGAGCCACTGCGTCCACGGCTCCGCCCATGCGGCCGTCGCGAGCCCTCGCTCCGCGAGTGCCGCTCGCAGGGTCTCCGCGGTCCGCTCGCGCCGTTCGTCCCGCTCCGCGGCCTCACGTCGCGTCAGCGGTTGCTCGTGCAGGATCTCCAGGGCTTCCGCCAGTCCCAACGCGAACCGGCTCCGCCGGGTCGCTTCGTCCAGTTTGGACAGGCTGATCCGGGTGCCCTGGCCCCACATCGGGCGGCCGTACAGCTCGCCGACGGCTCGCTGGGTTTCGGCGTCGGGAAGCTCCAGCCGGAACGTCGCCGGCGGGCTCGCCACCTCCAGCGCTTCCCGGGCCTTCTCCCACAGCCCGCGCAGCGGCTCAACGCCCCACGCCGCGCGGACGTCGTCCTCGACACTCACGTCAACTCGCCCCCATTTCGCTCGGCAGTATGCGGCGTCACGGACGCCTGCTGACAACCCACCCCCGGGCACGGCTCCGGCTAGGTCCACGGTCACCCGGCATGGGCGCAATTTCGCGAGGAACCGCACCAGTGTCGGGTGATGAGGCCCGCAGCGCTCCGCGGTCACCCGCTCGGTTTGCGCAGGTGGCGCCAACCTTCGCGAGGGATCGACAGCCACCCGGGTGGCCGTCGATTTCTCGCGAAATTGCGCCTGAAGCTCTTCCTCCACGCCCGCGGGGAAGAGCTTCACGACGCCGCATCAACCACCAGAGCCGCGCGAAGATCATCCGTCGGCGCGGTCGAGGGCGGCGCCGTCCCAGGTGGTGTGGGTGCAGGCGATGCCGTGGCCGCTGCGCGGACGCAGCACGTCGTAGATGTGCATCTTCGGGATCTTCGGGGACACGCCCCAGCCGCTCGGCCAGGTGATCAGCCAGTCCATGTCCAGGTCCACCAGCAGGCCGAGCATCCGCGCGATCGTCGGGTCGTCCAGCCGCTCGAACGCCTCGTCCAGCAGCACCAGCCGCAGCGGCCCGCGTCCGTCCGAGGACACGCTGACCGCGTCGTAGAACGCCGCCGCCGCGGCGAACAGCGTCACGTAGGAGATCAGCCGCGTCTCGCCGGAGGACAGCTGCCGCAGCCGCCGGACGCGAGGCTTGCCGTCCGGGCCGGTGTCGCGGACCCGCACCGTGAACGCGAACCACGACCGGTAGTCCAGCGCCCGCGCCAGGATTTCCGCGTAGCCGCCCGAAGTGCTGTCCCGCTCGGACTCGATGAGGTCGGTGAACACCCGGCGCAGCAGCGCGTCCTGGTCGTCGCTGCGGCTGGCGAATGGGGTGCGGACCAGGTCGATGGCCTGTTTGATGTCGTCGCCGAGCGCCGCCGACGGCTGCCAGTCCAGCTGGACGTGCACGCCCTGGCTGGAGCGGGCGCCGTCGAGCACCTCGTTCATCCGCTTGGACAGGTCTTCGGCGATGCCGACCTGGCCGCGCAGGCGCTCCGCGAGGTCGCGGATCAGGTAGTCGGCGAAGATCGACTGGTAGCGCTCGTTGAGATAGCCGCGCTGTTCGCCGAGGCGTTCGCCGACCCGGCGCGCGGCGTCGGCCACCGGCTGCGGGCCCTCCTCACCGGTGACGGTCACGGTGAGCAGACCGTGCTGGTCGGCGGCCGTGATGTCGTAGTTGCCGCTCAGCGAGTGCTGCAGGGTTTGCAGCCGGTTGAGCACCGTGGCCTCCGACGAGCCCCGGCGGTCCGCCTCGGCGAGCACCCGCGCCGCATCGGCCGGGTCGTCCGGCGCGGTCTCGCCGACGTCCGCGGCCGACCACAGGCCCGGGATCCGCACCGCCTGCTGGAAGGCTTCGGTCGCCGACGTCGCATCCTGCTCCCGGCCCGCGAGTTGCGACTGCTTGTGCTCCAGCTGGGTTTCCAACCGCGCCGAGGACTCCCGCAGCGAGCTGATCTTCTCCCGCGCCTGCGGCAGCTGCGTGCGCAGCTCGGCCCGCTCCCGCTCGAAAGCGCCGACCTTGTCGGCGATCTGCTGCGCCTCGCCGCCGACGGCGGAGGTGAGCTCGGCGAGGCCGGTGGCCTGCTCCGCGTACTCGGCACAGCGCTGCTCGGCCTGCGACTCGGCCTCCATCCGGTCGGCCACCGCCGCGTCGTGGTGCAGCGAGAGATCCCGCAGGTCGGTGAGCGTCGGCAGGCAGCGCGACTCGATCGCCTCGCGGAGCGCGTCGATGCCCGCGCGGGCGTCGAGGACGGCGCGGTGGGCGGCGTCGAGCGCCTGCGTGTCGGCGGGCAGGTCGGCTTCGCCCGCCGAGCGCACCAGCTCGGCTTGCGCCGCCTGCCAGCGCTGATCGGCGCTCTCGTGCTGCTCGCGCAGCTGCACGGCCTTCTGGTCGGCGTCCGCGGCGGACTCGATCGCCGTGGTCAGCTTGGCGTGCGCGGTCAGCAGGTCGCTGTCGTCCGGGTAGGACTCGAGGTGCTGCTCCAGCGCCGCGGTGTCCTCGCTCGCCTCGCGATGCCGGCGCTCGGCTTCGCCGGTCTCCGCGCGCAGCCGCGCGAGGTCCTCCTCCAGCTCCGCGATGCGCCGGGCCCGGGCCGCTTCGCGGGCGCCCGCGCCGACGTACTCCGCGGCTTCCTTGCGCCAGGAGCCGGACAACACCCCCGCGCGCCAGGCGCCGGTGACCGACACCGAAAGCCCGGCGCCGCCGTCGATCGACACCGAGGCCAGCAGGGCGGCGACCCGCTCCGGCGACACCGGGCAGTCGGCCTCGGCGGCGGGCGACAGGAGCTCGGCCAGTGTGCCGCCGGAGCCGGGCTCGGCCGGTGCGGCGAGCAGGTCGGCGAGGCCGGGGACCTCGCCCTCCGCGGTGACCCAGGCGTTGAGCAGGCCGCTGGACTGCAGCGCCGCCTCCAGCCCGGCCCGGTCGGATTCGTCCAGCGACGGCTGGAAGTCCACGAGTTCGTAGAAGGCCCGGCCCCGGGCCGTGTCGCGTTCGGCGTCGGCCCAGGCGGGGCGGTTCGGCGTCTGCTCGTGGCCGGCGCGGAGCTCGGCGAGTTCCTGTTCGCGGGACCGGGATTCCGCGTGGAGCTCGGCGATCTCCTGCTCCACCTCGGCGACCTGGCGGCGGGCCTCGTGTAGCTGCGGCTTGGCCCAGCGGCGCGCCTGCTCGCGGGCTTGCCGCGTCGCAGACCGGTCCGCGACGAGGTCCTCCGCCGACGGCGGCTCCGGCAGCTGGTCGTCCACAGTGGATGGCCAGGCCACGGCCCACTTCTGCGCGCGTTCCACCCACACCGCCGCGGCGTCGGTGAGTTCCTGCTGCGCCTGGTTGCGTCGGCCGGCCGCCTCCGTCGAGGTCAGCTGCGCCTGCCGCGCCTGCCGCTGGAGCTCGCCGACCTCGTCCTGCTCGCCGTCCAGCTCCTGGGCCTGCTGGTGCAGCGCGAGCGTCAGCGCCGAACGCTGCCGGGCGACCGCCGAGACCTCCTCGGAAGTTCCCACGGCAGCGCGGAATTCCGCGGCCAGTGCATCGGTGTCCAGCTGCGGCGCGGCGTAGCGGTCGACGGGCAGCGGCTCGGCGTCCGGCTCCGGCGAGGTGCGCACCCGCGCCTGCTCGGACCGCACCTCGGCGGCCGGAATGGCCGGTGGCCGCGGCACCAGCGCCCCGTCCAGCCCCGCCGTCGAAAGCTGCTGCGCGGCGCGGGCCGCGGCCTGCCCGGCCGCCTCCGAATCGCCGGTCAACCGGCGCAGCATGCCGACCACCGACTCAGCCGAGCGGTGCTCTTGAGCGCGGTGCTTGCTCGCCGTGTCGAGCGCGGAAACCGCTGCGGCGCGGGCGCTTTCCACCAGCCGCTCGCGGTCGCGCAGGTTCTGCAGCTCGGAGTACGCCGGGTGGGAGCGCAACGCGTCGATGCTGGATTCCAGCTCCGCCTCGCGCCGTTCGAGTTCGGCGATGGTCTCCTGCGCGCTCTCCCTGTCCCGCTGCTTGCCCGAAACCTGCTTCTCCAGGCCGGTCAGCTCCTTGCGCAGCGCACGCAGCCTGTCCTGCGCGGTGCGCATCGCATCGGCGCGGTCGCGCAGAGCGCCGAAGGCGTAGCCGGAATAGGTGGACAGGAACGCGGTCAGCGCCTTGTCCGCGCCGGTGAGCCGGACGATGTTCTCCCGGATCGACTCCAGGTCGTCGAACGACGTCGCCAGCCGCTCGATCAGGCCCGGGTCCAGCGGCGGCAGCGCGTCCGACAGGATCTGCTCCAGCTGCCCCTCCAGGACCTTCAGGCCGACGTCGGGGTTGCGCAGCGTGCGCTGCAGGTGCAGCAGGTCGCCGTAGCGCGCGGCGGGCACGCCGTAGACCGAGGCGGCGACCTTCGCGCGGAATGCCTGGTCGTCGAGGACGCAGTCGGCGCCGAGCAGTTCGCGCAGCTGCGCCGAACCCAGCGGCACCCGGTCCGCGCCGACCAGGTAAAGGTTGATGCCGACCCGGCGGCTGGTGATGAACCGCCACGAGTCGCTGATCGCCTGCGAGGTCTTCGACGCCTTCACGCCGATTCCGCAGGTGAGAAATTCCTCGCCGCCGTCGGGGGTTTCGCGGTGCAGCTCGATCCAGGCGTAGCCGATCCGGTTCGGCCCGCCCGGGTACTCGTCGAGCATCAGGCGCCGGATGCTGACCGTGTCGAAGCCCTTCGAACCCAGCTGGCGGAGGTCGCCGTCCAGGCACAGCGGCAGCAGCAGCTCCAGGGTGCGGGACTTGCCGGAGCCGTTGGTGCCCTGGAAGATCGCCCGGCCGCCGCCCAGGTCGAAGGTCGTCTCGGCGTACTGCCAGATGTTGACGATCCCGCCGCGGTGCAGCCGCCAGCGGTTGGCAGTGGGCACCGATTCCGTGCTGTCCGCGCTCACCGTTGACCGTCCCCTTGCATCTCGTCGAACACTGTCATCTCGTCGAACAGCGACCAGCCCGGTGGCTCCGGGGCCGCCGGTTCCGGCTCCCGGCCCGGGGCCGGGGTGGCGTCCGGCTGCGGCAGCCAGCGGTGCGCCGCCGGGCTGAGCAGCCATCGGCCGTCGAGCTCCTGCAGCAGGCCGAGCCGGCGCAGCAGCGCGACCACCGAGTGCACCAGCGCCTGGCGGTCCTCGGTGGCCTGCCGGGACCAGGCGGCCGGGTAGGAGTCGACCAGGTCCTGGCAGACGTCGACGAAGTCCTGCCAGGTCACCGGGTGCTTGCCCGCGGCGTCCGGCTCCGCGCGGCCCAGCAGCTCCGGCAGCGCCAGCAGTGCGATGCGCGCGACCGTGCCGGGGCCGGGGAAGACCAGGTCGGTGAGGTAGTCCTCCGGGTCGCAGACCACCACGCCCTCCGCGCGGCACTCGCTGACCAGGCCGAAGAACCGCTCCAGCAGGCGGGATTCGCCGGTCACGTGCTCGCGCAGCCAGGCGGAGTGCTCGGCGGGCAGGTCGGAGTAGAGCACGACCGGGTCCTCGACCAGCCGGCGCCGCACCGCGTGCTCCAGGTTCCGGGGCCCGGCGGCGGAGGCCAGCTCGACCAGCTGCTCGGGACTGTCCGCCTCGGCGAGCGGCCCGGAGATGAGCTGGCCGAGCAGATCGGTGTCGATGGTGATCAGCGCCTCGACGGTGGCCTCCGCGGCCACCGAGCCCTCGGTCTCGGTGATCACGCCGAGCGCCACCAGGTGCCGCAACGCCGCGGTGAGGGCGCGCCGGTCCGCCGGGTCGTCGACCACCTGGATCTCGGCCTCGGCCGCGGCCGCGCGGACATCGCTGACCAGGCGCGACAGCAGCACCTGGCGGCCGATGCCGGTCAGCGCCGCCAGCGTCAGCGCCAGGTACGCGTAGCCGCGCGGCGACAGCGACGCCTCGCCGCGGGTGGCGTCCACGCCCGGCCCGGACTTGTACAGCCGCGCGAAGCGGCGCTCCACCACCAGGCGGTAACCCAGCAACGACGAGAAGATCTCTTGGAGCACGACGCGCTGCCGGTAGATCATCGGCAGCAGGTCGCCGTCCGGGCCACCGGGGCGCAGCAGCGGGCGGCGCAGCAGCACGCGCGCGCAGCGGACCGCGTTCGCCGCGTCGATGTCCGGGAGTTCGTCGAAGGTCGCGATCATCGGGCGGCTCCGGGCAGTGGCTCCGAGGTGTCCGGGATGGCGCCGTCACCGGCGACTTCGAGCACCGTGTCCCGGAGCGTCAAAGTGCCTGCGGCGCTGGAGATCCGAGTCTCCTGGCCCGCTTCGGGGCGGACCGTGACGCGCAGCCGGTGCACCGGGTCGAGCGCCGTTCCCGCGTCGTCGGAGCCATCGCGCTGCGCCATCGCCAGCGTCAGCAGTTCGCACAGCACGCCGAGAGCGTCGGCCGACAGCCGCTGTTCGTCCAGCCGAGAGCTCGCCGCGGCGAGCTCGGCGACCGCGGCGGAGCGCCGCTCGTCGGCCTGCCGGGCCTGCGCCAGCAGGGTTTCCTCGGTCATCGGGTCGTCGAGCACCCGCGAGGTCCGGCCGCGCGCCCCGCGATCTCCGCGGCTGCGCACGCTCACCGTCACGTCGACCACCGGGCCGTCGCGCCACGACACCTTGTCGTTGTCGCTGTCGTAGTCCGGCGCGGGCAGCAGGTGCCGCGCCGAGTGCAGGCCGAACGCGGCCGAATACACCTGGTGGGCGGTGGTTCCGTCGGCGCCGTCGAACCACTTCGCCAGCTTCAGCAGCTCGCCGCGCCGCCCCGGCACCAGCCCGCCGCCGGAGGTGGCGCGCTTGACGCTGGCCAGCAGCGAGCCGATCGCGCGGGCGGTGGCCTCGCGCAGCGCCGCGACCTGGCTCGGGCGGCCCGGCGAGTCGACGAACCAGTCGGTCAGCTCCTGCCAGTCCGCGGCGGTGCGACCCCGCGCCCGCTCCACGTCGATGCCCAGCTGGTCGGCCGGGCCCAGCAGCCGGAGCAGCTCGCCGCGGACGCCGGCCAGCCCGGCCAGCGAACCGGCGATCGTCCCGGTGTGCCGCAGCACGTCCTCGACGACCATCTGGATGTACTCGACCAGCAGGTTGCGGAACCCGGAGATCTCGTCCGGCGCCAGCTGGTGGCGGGTGACGACCTGGCCGAGGTAGGCGTAGAAGTCGCGCACCGTGGCGGCGAGCTCGGCGTGCTGCAGGAACACCGTGGTGACCTGCTCGGCGAGCCGTTCGCGCGCCTGCCGCGCGGGTTTCGCGCGCGGATCGCGGCTCTCGGCGGCCAGGGCCGCCGACAGCGCCTCGCCGATCCCGGACAGGCCGCGGTCGATGGCGGGCAGCAGCTCGCGCGACACCTCGCGGGCGCCCTCGGGAACCCGCAGCAGCGCGTCGACGTCCCGCTGCACGCGGACCGCGAGCTTGCTGACCTGGTAGCGCACGCTGCCGTGCTGGAACTCGGCGATGCTCGACGCGATCGTCTCGCGGCGGCCCACCACCAGGTTGCCCCACTTGACCAGCTGCTTGAGCCGGTCGATCACGGTGTCCACATCGGACTCGCCGGCGGCCACCCGGCCCTCGCGCTCGGCGGCGGCCAGCGCCGCACCCACCTCGCCGGCGGACAGGTCGGCCAGCAGCGTCGAGGTGAACAGCCGCATGATCGCCAGGTAGGTGCGATGCTCGGGCGCCTGTAGATAGGCGAAGAGCTGCAGGCGCTGCCCGCCGTCGCGGGTCTGCTCGGGAGCCTGCGTGGCCGGCGCGTCCGTCGCGGTGGTTCCCGCGACGCCCGCGCGCAGCACGTCGGCTTCGTGGTCCGGGGCCGTCACGGTCCGCCACGATATCCCGTCCCGCCGACACGGCTGGTCACCTGGCATGCGGTGACTGGCCCCACCAGCCCCAGCGGTAGCGTTCCGGGGAGCTTTGCGAGGTCGGGGGTGCCCGTGACCGGGCCACTCGCAATGCCGGGAACCCGCGGTGCGCGGGGGCTCGTGAGCGCCTGTGGCCGTCCTGGCGACCAGACGCGCTCACGGCCGATCACCAGCGCGAACGCCCGTTCGGGCGCGGGTTTCCGGGCTTGTTGGTGGGCATCGGATCGAGTTGGAGGAACGGCACCGGTGAGCGCGGGACGTGCGGTCGGACTGCTACTCGGAGTGGCCGCGGACGCGGCGATCGGCGACCCGAGGCGCGGGCATCCGGTCGCGATCTTCGGCAAGGCCGCCCAGGCCGCCGAGCGGGCGCTGCACCGGGACCGGCGGCTGGCCGGCATCGCGTACACCGGCCTGCTGGTCGGCGGCACGGTCGGCGTCGGGGTCCTGGCGCAGCGGCTGTCCCGGCGCAGCCCCGTGCTGGAGGCCGCCGTCACCGGGCTGGCCACCTGGGCGGTGCTCGGCGGCTCGTCGCTGGCGGACGAAGGCACCGCGATGGCCCGGATGCTCGACGCGGGGGAGATCGACGCGGCCCGGGTGCGGCTGCGCAACCTGTGCGGGCGGGACTCGGCGGTGCTGGACGGGCAGGGCCTGGCCAGGGCCACGGTCGAGTCGGTCGCCGAGAACACCTCGGACGCGGTGGTGGCGCCGCTGGTGTGGGGAGCGATCGCCGGGGTGCCGGGGCTGATCGGCTACCGCGCGGCCAACACGCTCGACGCCATGGTCGGCCACCGCTCGCCGCGCTACCGCAACTTCGGCTGGGCGTCGGCGCGCCTGGACGACGTGCTGAACCTGGTGCCGTCCCGCCTCGCGGCCGTGCTGACCTCGGCGTGCGCGCCGGTGGTCGGCGGCTCGGCGGGCGGCGCGTGGCGGACCTGGCGGCAGGACGCCTCGGCGCACCCGAGCCCGAACGCGGGGCAGGTGGAGGCGGCGTTCGCCGGTGCCCTCCAGATCCGGCTCGGCGGCCGCACGGTGTACGGCCACGTGGTGGAGCAGCGCCCGGTGCTGGGCGAGGGCCGGACGGCGGACGCGGGCGACGTGACGCGCAGCGTCGAGCTCTCGCGGGTGATCGGCACGGTCACGGGAGTCCTGACGGCGGCGTTCGCCCTGACCAGGGGAATCCGCCGGGACCGCCGGAACCGCTGACGTTCCGCCTGCCCAGGCGCCGTGAGTGTTTGTGCCGCTGTGGCGATCCAACGTGCTCACGACACCTGAACCGCGGAAATTGGAACGCGCGAGCCCGATGGGCGCGGGCCGGGCCCGTTTCACAACGGCTCCGCCCGCCGCGTACGTGCCCGCCTGACATCGATGGCGATTTCGCGCGAAAGCGCCGCCCTGAGCCCCGGGCGACCACGTCCCGCGCGTGCCCGCGGACCTCAGGGAGATCGGAACTCGTCTTGCGCGCCGAGGTCCGCCCGACTTCGGGCGAAATCGGGCGGACCTCGTGGCGTCGTCAGGCGTTGTTGGTCTGGTGGGCCGCGTCGTCGGCCGGGGCCCCGGCTTCGGCCTTGCGGCGGGCCTCTTCCTCGCGTTCCTGGCGCTCTTCCTCGGCGATCGCCTCGGCCACCGACATCTTCCGGCGGCGGCCGCTCTTCGCGACGGGCTTCGGCCCGTCGGCGGACTTCTCGTCGGCCGGGGCGTTGTGCCAGGCAGGGCGGGCGTCGGGGCGCAGCTCCGAGTACATCAGGTAGCCGATGGCGATGATCGCCATGATGCCGAAGGCGATCCACTGCAGGGCGTAGGAGAAGTACGGTCCCGATTCCAGACGCGGCAGCGGCATGGCGCCCAGCACGCCCGGCTGGCCGTCGTTGAGCACCACGTAGCCCGGCTGCAGGGCGAGGCCGGTGCCGGTCGAGATGGTCGCCGCGTTCACCGCGTAGGCCCAGCGATGCCCGTCGTGCTCGAACAGCGGGCGCTGCTTGCTGTCCTGCTCGTCGGTCCGGACGCGGGCGGTGACCGAGATGTCGCCGGTCGGCGCGGCCGCGTAGTCCGGTGCCCGGGTGCCGTCGACCGGGCGGATGAAGCCCCGGTCGACCAGCACCGTCGTGCCGTCGTCGAGGCGGAACGGGGTCAGCACCTCGAACGCGGGCTCGCCGAGCACGGTGCGCTGCCAGGCCAGCGTTTCGCCCTCCGGCAGGTACTGCCCGCGCAGCACGACCTGCGTCCACTCGGTCCGCTGGTCCGGCACCTGCCCCGCGGGCAGCACCTCCGCGAACGGCTTCGGCGGCGCGTGGAACGACTCGGCGATGGCGTTGTTGCGCGTCTGCGCTTCGTCGCTGCGGCTGAACTGCCAGGGCGCGAGGAGCGTGAAGCACAGCGACGCGAACACCACGACCAGTGCGATCAGGCCGAGCCAACCGGGTCGTAGCAAGAACTTCAGGCGCACTCCTACACGGTAGCCGAAGTAATCTGACCTGCGGTTTTCGGTTGTGGGAGCCGGATCGTGGCAGGTCAGCGCCCGTTTTGCCCGGGACGCGCGCACGACCGGGCGCCGCCCGGCGGGGGGTTCTGCCGGTGTGACGTAGTCGTCGGCGGAAGCGCACGACGGCGATCGGTCTCGTCGTCGGGTACCGCTGACCGCCTACCTGGCGCGGAGGGCGGATCGGGCGGCGGCGACGGCCTGGCCCGCGTAGCCACCGCCGAAGAGCACCGCGTGCACCAGCAGCGGGAACAGCTGGTGCAGGCCGATCCGCTGCTCCCAGCCCTCGGCCAGCGGGCTGACCTCCTGGTACGCCGCCACGACGCGGTCCAGGTGGGGGCAGCCGAACAGGCGCAGCATGGCGAGGTCGGTCTCGCGGTGCCCGCCGTGCGCGGCCGGATCGATCAGCCACGCCCGCTGCGCACCCCAGTGCACGTTGCCGCTCCACAGGTCGCCGTGCAGCCGGGCCGGCGGCTCGGCGGGCCCGGCGAGTTCGTCGATCTGCGCGCACACCAGCGAGATCAGCGCGCCGCCCTCGGCGCTGACCGTCCCCGCGTCGACGGCGCGGCGCAGGTACGGCTCGATCCGGTGCCGGGAGTAGAAGGCGGGCCACTGCTCGCCCGGCTCGTTGCGCATCCGGGCGAGCCCGATCCACGCGTCCGCCGGACCGCCCGGCGGCGCTGCGCCGAAGGAGGTCGCCCCGGCCGCGTGCAGCGCGGCGAGTTCGCGGCCGAGGCGCTCGGCGGCGAGCGCGTTCGGCGCCGCCGCCGGGATGTGCTCGGTGACCAGCCATTTCTCGTCGTGGCCATGCACCTCGGGGACGGCGATGGCGTCGGGCTCGGCGAGCCAGGCCAGCGATGCCGCCTCGGCCGCTATGGCGCCGGGCATCGGTGCGGTCTTGGCGAAGACCGTCGTGCCGTCGTCGAGGCGGACCGCGAACGCGGCCGCTGTGTCGCCGCCGCTGAGCTGTCGCACGTTGTCGGGCGTCCGCCCGGTGATCTCCGCTACGGCCGCCCGGGCTTGGTCGCGCATCGCCGTCACAGCCGTTCGCGGACCCAGACCAGCAGGCCCGGCGTCGCGGCCTCGATCATCGCCAGCACGTCGTCGAACCCGTTCGGCCCGCCGTAGTACGGGTCCGGGACCTCGGCGCCGTCGGCGGAGTCCGGGTCGAAGGAGCGCAGCAGCCGCACCTCGGTCGAGCCGTCGACGAGGCGGCGCACCGCGCGCAGGTGTCCGGCGTCCATCGCGACGAGCAGGTCGGCGTCCAGGTGGTGGTCGTCGACCTGGGCCGCGACGTGCTCGGTGGGGTAGCCGTGGTCGGCGAGCACCTTCGCGGTGCGCGGATCGGCGGGCTCGCCGACGTGCCACGGCCCGGTCCCGGCACTGGTGACCTCGACCTGCCCGTCCAGCCCGGCCCGCCGCAGCTGCTCGCGGAACACCAGGGCGGCCATCGGGGAACGGCAGATGTTGCCGGTACAGATGAAGGAGATGTGCACGTTTCCCGAGGGTACGGGCCGCTCGCGCCCGGCCGGGGGGACCGGAGGAGTGAACGGACCGTTCGCTCCGCCTATCGGGACGAACGGTCCGTTCACCTCGTGGGACTCGCTCCGCCCGGCGCGGCGCACCCGCCGGGGGGACGGTCGGATCACCGCTGCCTTCGGGGCGCACGGCCCCGATTCAGCCCTGGTTAGACTGCCCGGAATGAACAGCGGGGACGACCGGGATTCGTTGCGCCACCACGGCGACGTCGACGCCGAGCACGGCCTGCTCGACTTCGCGGTGAACGTCCGCCTCGACCGCCCCCCGGCGTGGCTGCGCCACCGCCTCGCGGCGGCGCTGGACCGCCTCGGCCGCTACCCGTCGGCCGCCGACGACCTGGCCGCTCGGTCGGCTGCCGCCGCCCGCCACGGCCGCACCGCCGACGAGGTCCTGCCGCTGGCCGGGGCCGCGGAGGGCTTCGCGCTCCTGCCGTCGCTGCGCCCCCGCCTCGCCGCGCTGGTGCACCCCTCGTTCACCGAGCCCGAGCTGGCGTTGCGCACCGCGGGTGTCGAGGTGGCGCGGGTGCAGCTGGATCCGGCGGACGGCTACCGCCTGGACGCCACCGCGGTGCCGGAGCAGGCGGATCTCGTGGTGCTGGGCAATCCGACCAACCCGACGTCGGTGCTGCATCCGGCGGCGGAGATCCGGCGCCTTCTGCGGCCGGGCCGGGTGGTGCTCGTCGACGAGGCGTTCGCCGACACCGTGCCGGGCGAGCCGGAGTCGCTCGCGGGCTGCCGGGAGCCCGGGCTGCTGGTGTTCCGCAGCCTGACCAAGATGTGGGGGCTGCCGGGGCTGCGCGCTGGATACGCGCTGGGGGATCCGGAGCTGCTGCGGCGGCTGTCCCGCTATCGTCCACATTGGCCGGTCAACGCGCTGGTGCTGGAGGCGATGATCGCCTGCTGCGAGCCGGCGGCGCTGGCCGAATCCGGGCAGGCGGCGGCCGAGTTCGAGGAGCACCGCGCCGGGCTGGTCGCCGAGCTCGACGGCATCCCGGGGCTGCGGATCGCGCTGCCCGCCCGCGCCCCGTTCCTGCTGCTGCAGGTGGCCGGCGGGGCGGAAGTGCGGGAAGCGCTGCGGCAGCACGGAATCGCGGTCCGCCGGGGCGACACGTTCCCCGGGCTCGGCCCCGATCACCTGCGGGTCGCGGTTCGCGACCCGGCGCAGAACGCTTTGCTGGTGAAGGCATTACGGGACATCTTGGGACGGGGGTGAGCCGGTGGTGACGCGGCTTCGAGAGGTGATCGGCGCGCTGGAGGAGGCGTATCCGCCCGCGCTGGCGGAGAGCTGGGACGCGGTCGGCCTGGCGTGCGGCGACCCGGACGCGGTCGTGCAGCGGGTGCTGTTCTGCGTGGACCCGGTCGAGGCCACTGTGGACGAAGCGGTGGATTTCGGCGCGCAGCTGGTGGTTTCGCACCACCCGCTGCTGCTGCGCGGGGTGCACGGGGTGCCCGCGGACGATCCCAAGGGCCGGATCGTGCACCGGCTGATCCGCGCCGGCATCGGCCTGTACTGCGCGCACACCAACGCCGACAGCGCGGTGCAGGGCGTGTCGGATGCGCTGGCCGCGGCGATCGGCCTGACGGTGCTCCGGCCGCTGGTGCCGCACGCGGAGGGCGCCGAGACCGGGCTCGGGCGCATCGGCGAGCTGCCCGAGGCCGAGCCGTTCCGCGACTTCGTGAGCCGCGTCGCGCAGAACCTGCCCACCACGGCCTGGGGCGTGCGCGGTGCGGGCGACCCCGAGCGGCCGATCCGCACCGTCGCGGTGTGCGGCGGCGCGGGCGATTCCTACCTGGCGACCGCGGCTGCCGCGGGCGTCGACGCCTACGTGACCGCCGACCTGCGGCACCACCCGGCCGGCGAGCACCTGGCCCGCGCCGACGTGCCCGGGGCGCAGGTGCCCGCCCTGGTGGACGTGGCGCACTGGGCGAGCGAGTGGCCGTGGTGCCAACAGGCCGCGGACATCGTCGCCGCCGCGCTGCCGGATACAGTCGAAGTCCTCGTTTCCACCCGCCGCACCGACCCGTGGACCGTCCACGCCGGCGCGGCATCAGACCCAGGGAGGGCGCTCGCGTGAAAGCCGACCCCGCCGTTCAGCGACGGCTGCTCGATCTCGCGGAGGCGGATGCGGAGCTCAACCGCATCGAGCACCGCAGGCGCACGCTGCCGGAGCTGGACCAGATCGGCCAGGCCGAGGGCGAGGTGCGCGCCAAGCGCGACGAGCTGGTGGTCGCCCAGACCGCGTTCAGCGACCTGGACCGCGAGGTCAAGCGGCTGGAGAACGAGGTCGAGCAGGTGCGCGCCCGGGAGCGGCGGGACCGCGACCTGATGGCGGCCGGCGCGTCCGCCAAGCAGCTCGAAGATCTGGAGCACGAGCTGCAGACGCTCGCCCGCCGCCAGGGCATCCTCGAGGACGAGCAGCTCGAGGTCATGGAGCAGCGCGAGGCCCTCGAAACGAACGTGACGAAGTCGCGCGAGGCCGTCGCCGTCGCCGAGGAGCGGCTCGCGGACATCCAGTCGCGCCGCGACGAGGCGCTCACCGACCTGGAGGTGGCGGAGACGCGCCGCAAGGTCGAGCGGGACCTGATCACCAAGGCGATGCCTGCGGACCTCCTCGCGCTCTACGAGCGCATCCGCTCGCAGCGCGGCGTCGCGGCCGGGCAGCTGCAGGGCGCCCGGTGCGGCGCGTGCCGGATCGAGCTCGACCGCACCGCGCTGACCGAGGTGCGCGAGGCTGCGGCCGACGACGTGGTCCGCTGCGAGGAGTGCGGCGCGATCATGGTGCGGACCGGGGAGAACCGGTGAGCTCGCGGGTCGTCGTCGAGGCCGACGGCGGATCGCGCGGCAACCCGGGCCCGGCCGGATGCGGCGCGGTGGTTCGCGACGCCGAGTCCGGCGAGGTGCTCGCCGAGCGCTC
The DNA here is from genome assembly GCF_900106995.1 of Saccharopolyspora shandongensis. Classification (GTDB taxonomy): domain Bacteria; phylum Actinomycetota; class Actinomycetes; order Mycobacteriales; family Pseudonocardiaceae; genus Saccharopolyspora; species Saccharopolyspora shandongensis. Next base: position 31,584 of record NZ_FNOK01000040.1, on the reverse strand, counting down.
CATCGGGCTGGGCGTGGTGACCAACAACGTCGCCGAGTACCAGGGCGTGATCGCAGGCCTGCGGGCCGCCGCCGAGCTCGGTGCCGCCGAGCTCGAGGTGCGGATGGACTCCAAGCTGGTCATCGAGCAGCTGGCGGGACGCTGGAAGGTCAAGCACGTCAACCTGCAGCCGCTGGCCGCCGAGGCCCGGCAGCTGATCGCCGGGTTCGGCCGCGTGGACCTGAAGTGGGTGCCGCGCGCCCAGAACGCGCACGCCGACCGGCTGGCCAACGAGGCGATGGACCGGCAGGCCGGCGGCGGCGCCGAGAAGTCGAGCGGCACGTCGACGTCCGGCACGGCGAGCACGAGCTCCGCGCGCATCCGGCCGTCCGGATGGCTCGGCGCCGACGGCACGCCGACGAAGATGCTGCTGCTGCGCCACGGGCAGACGCCGATGTCGGTGGACCGGCGCTACTCCGGCCGGGGCGACGTCGCGCTGACCCCGCTGGGGGAGCGGCAGGTGCGCGCGGCGGGCAAGCGCCTGGCCGCGATGGACGGCGTGATCACGCCGGATGGCATCGCGCCGGTGATCGCCTCGCCGCTGACCAGGACCCGGCAGTCCGCGCAGGCGGTGGTCGACGCGACCGGCGGTGAACTGCACTTCCACGACGGCCTGCTGGAAACCGACTTCGGCGACTGGGAGGGCCTCACCTTCGGGGAGGCCTCCGAGCAGTTCCCGCGGCTGCACCGGAAGTGGCTCGGCGACCCGAGCATCGTGCCGCCGGGCGGCGAAAGCCTCGACGCGGTCTACGAGCGGGTCACGGCGGCCCGCGACGACCTCCTGGCCCGGTACGCGGGGCAGACGATCATCGTGGTCAGCCACGTGACGCCGATCAAGGCGCTGCTGCGCCTGGCCCTGGACGTCGGCCCGTCGATGTTCTACCGCCTGCACCTGGACCTGGCGTCGCTGTCGATCGTGGAGTTCTACCCGGACGGCAACGCGTCGGTCCGCCTGGTCAACGACATCTCCCACTGGTCGTAGAACCTGTTTCCAGGCTCTTTTTGCGTGGGGGTGCGGGTGGCGGCCCCCTGCGGGAGTTGCTGCGGCCTTCTCGCTGGGGGATGCCCGACCGCATGAATGCCAATTCACCACGTCGGGGTTGTCCTCGCTGAGAGAACCCCGGACGGGTGGGCGCCGTGAACCTGCGGCGGTGCCGGTTGCGAGGGTGGGCTAAGCGGCTGCGCCGCTTCAAGGACAAAGGCCGAACCACAGTCGAAACCCTCTGAAGAGCCTCGTTGCCATTTCAAACGCCGAGACTTGGTGCTGTTGCGCCGAAAACTCACTGCCGGTGATCCCCCGGCGCTTCCGAGCCGTTCCGCAGCGTCCCTGGTTCAGACCATTGACATGTGTGAGGTGGGTTACTAGCGTGCCCTGAAACCGTATAGGAAGTTAACGGATAGGGGTTTCGGTGGCGCGGGAAGCAGGGGCGGCACGGGACGGGAGCCCGCGGTTGCTGCGGGCGATCAACGATCGGGCCGCGATCGAGGCGATGCTGCGGCGGGGCGCGTTGACCCGGGCCGAGCTCGAAGCCGCCATCGGCCTGTCCAAGCCCGCGACCGTCGCGCTGCTCGCCCGGCTGGAGAAGGCCGGCATGGTGCGCCGCGGCAAGCTGCGCGGCGGAAATCGCGGGCCCGCCGCCCAGATGTGGTCGGTGAACGGCGCCCTCGCGCACGTCGCGGGCGTGAGCCTGACCCCCGACGAGGTCGACATCGTGATCGCCGACATCACCGGCGAGATCCGCGTGGAGCACCGCAGCGCACTGCCGTCCGGCAACGACGCGCCGCTGGCGTTCGCCACCGCGATGACCGAGGCCGCCGCCCGCGCCGAGCTGCGCCCCGACCAGCTCGCCAAGGTCGTGATCGGCTCGCCGGGTGCGGTCAACCCGGCCACCGGGCACCTCGGCTTCGCCCCGCACCTGCCCGGCTGGGAGGGCTTCGACCTGCCCGGCCGGCTGCGCGCCGAACTGGGCACCGACGTGATCGTCGACAACGACGTCAACCTGGTCGCGCTCGTGGAGATGACCGCCGGGAGGGCCCAGCAGGTCAGGGACTTCGTGCTGGTCTGGCTCAGCGACGGGCTCGGCGCCGCCGTTGTGATCGACCGCGTGCTGCACCGCGGGGTCACCGGCGGCGCGGGCGAGATCGACTGGATGCGCGCGCCCGACCGGGCCCGGCTGGACACCGGCGTGGACCGCACCGGCTCGCGGCTGGGCGGCCTGCTCAGCTACCGGTCGATCAACAAGCTCGCCCGCGCGCACGGCCTGAAGGCCCGCAACGGCGCGGCGGCCGTGCAGGCCGCGCACGCCGCGGGCGCCGCCGGGCAGGCGTTCCTCGCCGACCTGGCGCGCCGCGTCGCCACCGGCGTCGCCGGGGTCGTCAGCGTCCTCGACCCCGAACTCGTGCTGCTGACCGCCGAAATCGCGCAGGTCGGCGGCCGGCAGTTCGCCGACCTGGTCGCCGCCGAGCTGCACCGCCTCGTCGTGCCGCGCACCCCCGTGGAACCGGCGGAGTGCACCGAGCGCGCGGTGCGTGCGGGCGCCCTGCAAGTGGCCCTCGGCCTCGCCCGGGAGCAGGTCTTCGGCCTGCCCGCCACAGCGGTGGGAATCCGATCCGACCCGGAAGTCCAGTTGGAGGAGGCGCGATGAGACGGTCAACGGTCGTGAGCGGCCGTTCCGGCGAGAACCGGAACTATCGCTCACGAGCATTAGCGGCGGCGGGAACGGCGGTGGCGGCGCTGGTCGCCGCGTCCTGCACGGCGGGCTCCACATCGGACGGTCCGCAGCCCGCGCCCGGTCCGGACCAGCAGGTCACCATCACGGTGTCCAGCCAGTTCACCGACCGCGAGCTCGACGTGCTCAACCGGGCGCTCGACGGGTTCCACGCCAAGCACCCGAACATCACCATCAACAGCCAGGGCAACCAGGACGACGACAAGATCACCCAGGCGATCCGCGGCGGCAACCCGCCGGACGTGGCGATCTCGGCGGAGACGATCAACCTCGGCCAGTTCTGCTCCAGCGGCGCCTGGCAGGACCTCGGCCCCTACCTGCAGCGCGACCAGGTCGACCTGAACCAGATCCCGAAGGTCGTCCAGGAGTACACGCAGTTCCAGGGCAAGCGCTGCGCGATGCCGCTGCTGGCCGACGTCTACGGCATGTACTACAACGCCGACCTCTTCGCCAGGGCGGGCATCACCGCGCCGCCGAAGACCGCGTCCGAGCTGACCGATCTCGCCAAGCGGCTCACCGAGTTCAACCCGGACGGCTCGATCAAGGTCGCCGGCTTCCTGCCGGTGCTGACCTCGCAGGCCAACCACCCGTGGAACTGGGCGCCGCACTTCGGCGCGAAGTGGATGGACGCGCAGGGCAAGTCGGTGCTGGGCCAGGACCCGGCCTGGCAGGAGATGTACCGCTGGCAGAAGGAACTCGTCGACTTCTACGGCTGGGACAAGCTGGTGCAGTTCACCTCCGGTCTCGGCCAGCAGTACTCCGCGGACAACGCCTTCCAGCAGGGCAAGATCGCGATGATGATCGACGGCGAGTACCGCACCGGGTTCATCGAGGACGACGCGCCGAACCTGCGCTTCGGCACCGCGCCGTTCCCGGTCGCCGACGGCAAGCCCGAGCTCTACGGCACCGGCTTCGTGACCGGCACGATCATCGGGATCCCGCGCGGCGCGGAGAACGCCGGCGCGGCCTGGGAACTCATCCGCTACCTGACCACCGACACGACGGCGCTGGTGGACCTGGCCAACGGCCTGAAGAACGTGCCGACCACCACCGCGGCGCTGCACGATCCCCGGTTGCAGAGCAGCGAGCAGTACAAGACCTTCCTGGACCTGTTCGACAACCCGCAGCTGGTGGCCAGCCCGCCCAGCCCGAACGGCAGCGCCTACATGAAGTCCACCGAGGACTTCTCGGTGAAGTGGCAGAGCGGTCAGGTCAGCGATCTCGGCGGGGCGTTGCGGGAACTGGACGCCCAGATCGACGCGGCCAAGGCGCTGGGCGGCGGCTGACGGCATGGTGGCGACGTTGGAACGGACGCGGCCGGGGCGGGCTGCCCCGGCCCGCGCCCGCACGGTGCGGAACCGCCTGCGGGTGCTGGGCTTCATGGCTCCGTGGATCATCGGCTTCAGCTGCTTCTTCGCGTATCCACTGCTGGCCACGGTGTTCTTCTCGTTCACCGGCTACGACCTGCTGACCCCGCCGGAATGGGTCGGGCTGCGCAACTACGCGTACCTGCTCTTCGGCGACCCGGTGGTGCGCATCGCCGCGGTGAACACGATCTGGCTGGTCGTGGTCCTCACCGTGCTGCGCGTGGTGTTCGCGCTCGGCGTCGCCGCCGTGCTCGCCCGGGTGCGCAGTGGCGTCGGGCTGCTGCGCACCCTCTGCTACCTGCCCGCGCTCGCGCCGCCGGTGGCGGCCACGCTGGCCTTCACCTTCCTGTTCAACCCCGGCACCGGGCCGGTGAACGGGTTGCTGGGGCTGCTGGGCATCGACGGCCCGCTGTGGTTCAACGACCCGGCGTGGGCCAAGCCCGCCCTGACGCTGCTCACGCTGTGGGGCAGCGGCGAACTGATGATCATCATGCTGGCGGCGCTGCTGGACGTGCCGCAGGAGCTGCACGAGGCGGCGGCGCTCGACGGCGCGGGCCCGGCCCGCCGGTTCTGGCACATCACGCTGCCGTCGATCGCGCCGGTGCTGCTGTTCGGCGTGGTCAACTCGATCATCTTCGCGCTGCAGTACTTCACCCAGGCGGTGGTCGCCGGTTCGGTGGCCTCCGGGCAGGCGGAGGTGGTGGGCAGCAGCAAGGTCCTGGGCTACCCGGACAACGCGACGCTGACCTTCCCGGCCTGGCTCTACCAGCAGGGATTCCACTACTACAACATGGGTTACGCGGCGGCGATGGCGGTCGTGCTGTTCGTGTTCTCCCTCGGTTTCACCGCGTTGCTCATCCGCCGGATGCGCGGCGGCACCAACGCCGAGGAGGTGGGCTGATGTCGCACGGGCGGTTGTATTGGGTGGCGGTGCACAGCGTCGGGATCGCGCTCGGGCTGATGTTCTTGCTGCCGTTGGTCTTCGTGTTCCTCACCGCGGCGATGTCCGACCAGCAGGCGCTCACCGCCGACCTGTGGCCGCGGGAGTGGCACTGGGAGAACTTCGGCGAGGTCTTCACCAAGGCTCCGATGCTGCAGTACCTCGCCAACAGCCTGCTCTACTCGGTGCTGGCCACGGCTTTCATGCTGATCTCCAGCATCCCGGTGGCCTACGCGCTGGCGAAGCTGCGCTGGCGGGGCCGCAACGCCGCGTTCGTGCTGGTGATCGCGGCCATGATGCTGCCGCCGCAGGTCACCGCGGTGCCGCTGTACATCGTGTGGACCCGCTTCGAGCTCACCGGCACGATCTGGCCGCTGATCATCCCGTACCTGTTCGGCGACGCGTTCAGCATCTTCCTGCTGCGCCAGTTCTTCCTGACCATCCCGCAGTCCTATGTGGATGCCGCGAAGGTGGACGGCTGTTCCGAGTTCACCGCGATGCTGCGGGTCGTGCTGCCAATGGCGCGGCCCGGCATCGCCGCGGCAGCCCTGTTCTGCTTCCTCTACACCTGGAACGACTTCTTCGGCCCGCTGCTCTACGCCGGCGAGAGCCAGCAGTCCTGGACGCTGTCGGTAGGGCTGGCGTCGTTCCGCGGCATGCACCGGGTGGAGTGGAACCTGACGATGGCCGCGACCGTGCTGGTGATGCTGCCGGTCATCGTGCTCTTCCTGTTCGCGCAACGAGCCTTCGTCCGCGGCATCACCTTCACCGGAGTCAAGGGGTAGCGGAATGTGTCGAGGGGGGAGGAGGTTGATGATTTGGTAGATCGTGGGGGTTGTCGGTGCCGGTCGATACTGTTCTCGGTGATGAGGACGGTGCTGCAGGCGTACCGGTTCGTGCTGGACCCGAATCCTGGGCAGGAGTCGGCGTTGCGGTCGCACTGTGGTGCGCAGCGGTTCGCGTTCAACTGGGGGCTGGGCCGCATCAAAGCCAACCGTGATCAGCGGAAAGCCGAAGCATCGTACGGCCTAGGCGGGGATGAGTTGACGCCGTATGTGAGCTGGTCGGCCTACAACTTGCGCAAGGACTGGAACCAGGCCAAGGATGCAGTTGCGCCGTGGTGGCAGGAAAATTCGAAGGAGGCGTACTCGTCTGGCTTGGCCAATCTGGCGGCTGCGCTGAAGAACTGGGGCGACTCGAACACGGGAAGACGCAAAGGCAGCAAGCTCGGGTTCCCGAAGTTCAAAGGCAGGCGGGCTGGGTTGTCGTGCCGGTTCACCACCGGCAGCTTCGGTCTCGCCGACCACGACCGGCGGCATGTGAAGCTGCCCCGTATCGGGGTGGTGCGTACCCATGAGTCCACGCGCAAGCTCGCTCGTCATGTGGAGTGCGGGAGGGCACGGATCCGGTCGGCGACGGTGTCGTACCGGGCGGGGCGCTGGTGTGTGTCGTTCTCGGTGGAGATCACCCACGACGATCCCGCCCCTTCCCAGCCCGATGTAACGGTGGGGGTGGATCTCGGGATCAAGTCCCTCGCGGTCTTGTCGACCGGTGAGGTGATCGCCAATCCGAAGCATCTCGAAGTCGCGCAACGAGAGTTGCGACGGTTGCAACGTCAGGCTTCTCGACGTCAAGGCCCGAACCGGCGTACCAGACAGAAGCCGTCGAACCGGTGGCGCAACACTCAAGCCCGCATCGCCAAGCTTCACACCAAGGTGGCCAACGCGCGTCGCGACGGGCTGCACAAGCTGTCCACCCGGCTGGTGCGGACTTTCGGTGCGATCGTGTTGGAAGACCTCAACGTTGCGGGCATGACCCGCAACCGCCGCTTGGCGCGGCAGGTCGCGGGTGTCGGCATGGCCGAACTCCGACGTCAGGTCGAGTACAAAGCCTCCTGGGCCGGGGTGGGCGTGCACGTCGCGGACCGGTGGTATCCCAGCTCTAAATCGTGTTCGGATTGTGGCGTGGTGAAAGCCAAGCTGCGCCTGTCCGACCGTGTTTTCACCTGCTCCTCCTGCGGGATGAGCTTGGATCGTGACCTCAACGCGGCCCGCAACCTCGCCAAGCTTGCTGAGGCCACGACGTCCTCCCCGAGTTGCGGGGCGACGGTAAACGAGCCCGATGGAAACCCACACAAGCCCTGCAATACGCGGGCAGCGGGTATCGCCACGGGAAGACCCGCGCTCAACAGCGCGGGCCAACGCCGGCACCGCAAGGTGCTGGCTCACAACACGTGTCCACACACTTCGTGAACGGTAGCCAGCGATGAAACTGACTGTGGTGGGCGGCGGTTCCACCTACACGCCCGAACTCATTGACGGCCTCGCGGTCCGGCGGGAGCCGGTCATCGACGAGATCGTGCTGGTCGATCCGGATGCGGAGCGGCTGGAGGTGGTCGCCGCGTTCTGCCGCCGGCTGCTGCGGGAAGCGGGCCACCCGGCGCGGCTGCGCACCACGCCGGACGTCGTGGAGGCGGCCACCGGGGCGTCGGCCGTGCTGCTGCAGTTGCGCGTCGGCGGCCAGGAGGCGCGCTTCGGGGACGAGACGTTCCCGCTGGACTGTGGCTGCATCGGGCAGGAGACCACCGGGGCGGGCGGCCTCGCGAAGGCGCTGCGGACCGTCCCGGTGGTGCTCGACATCGCCGAGCACGTGCGGGCCGTCGCGCCGGACGCCTGGATCGTCAACTTCACCAACCCCGTCGGCATAGTCACCCGCGCCCTGCTGGCGGAGGGGCATCGCGCGGTCGGGCTGTGCAACGTCGCGATCACCTTCAGCCGCTGGATCGCGCAGCTGCTCGACGTCACGCCCGATGCCGTCCGGCTGGAGCACACCGGCCTGAACCACCTCACCTGGGTGCGCGGGGTCCGCGTCGACGGCCGCGACGTCCTGCCGGAGCTGCTGGCCGAGCACGCCGACGCGCTGGCCGGGCACATCGGCCTGCCGTCCGACCTGCTGCGGCGGCTCGGCATGGTGCCGTCCTACTACCTGAAGTACTTCTACGCCCACGACGAAGTGCTGGCGCAGCAACGCAAATCCCCGCCCCGCGCGGCCGTGGTCGCCGACGTCGAACGGGACCTCCTCAAGCGGTACGCGGACCCGTCGGTGAAGCGGAAGCCCGAGGAGCTGACGAAGCGCGGCGGGGCCTACTACTCGGAGGCGGCGGTGCAGCTGGTGCACGCCCTGACCGCGGGCGGCCCGGCGGAGCACGTGGTGAACGTGCGAAACGACGGCGCGCTGCCGTTCCTGCCGGACGACATGGTCGTCGAGACGAACTCCACTGTGGACTCCGCGGGAGCCCGGCCGCTGCCGGTGCGACCGGTGGAGCCCGCGCTGGCGGGCCTGATCGGCCACGTCGCCGGGTACGAGCAGCTGGCCCTGGAGGCCGCGCTGCGCGGCGGCCGCGACCGGGTCGCCGACGCGCTGCTCGCGCACCCGCTGATCGGCCAGCACGCCGTCGCCGACGAGCTGGCGGACGAACTCGTCCGGCGCAACGCCCCGTTCCTGCCGTGGGCCCGATGAAGCCCGCGGTGCTGGCCATCGACGGCGGCAACAGCAAGACCGACGTGCTGCTCGTCGCGGCCGACGGATCGGTGCTGGCCGCCGTGCGCGGGCCCGGCGCATCGCCCCAGCACGTCGGCGTGCGGCGGTGCCTGGACAGCCTCGCGGACCTGGCGCGGCAGGCCGCCGCCCTGGCCGGGGCGCCGACCGCGGAGCCGTTCGCGACGCACACCGCGGCGTGCCTGGCCGGCGCCGATCTGCCCCAGGAGGAGCTCGAACTCCGCCAGGCGATCGAAGAACGCGGCTGGTCGGACTCGGCGACGGTGGACAACGACACCTTCGCGCTGCTGCGGGCCGGCACCGACGACGGCGTCGGCGTCGCGGTGGTCTGCGGTGCCGGGATCAACGCGGTCGGGGTCGCGCCCGACGGCCGGACCTCCCGCTTCCCGGCGATCGGCCGGATCTCCGGTGACTGGGGCGGCGGGGCGTTCCTCGGGCAGGAGGCGCTGTGGTGGGCGGTGCGCGCCGAAGACGGTCGCGGTGCACCGACCGAGCTGCTGCCCGCGGTGCTCGCCCATTTCGGGGCGCGCACCGCGGCGGAGGTCGTCGAGGCGCTGCACTTCGAGGAACTGCCTGCGGGCGCGCTGCACGGGCTGTGCCCGGTGCTGTTCGAGGTCGCCGAGAGCGGCGACGCGATCGCGGGTGAGCTCGTCGACCGGCTCGCCGAGGAGATCGGGCTGCTCGCCACCGTGACGCTGCGCCGCCTCGGGCTGATCGACGGGCCCGCGGTGGTGGTCCTCGGCGGCGGAGTGCTCGCCGGGGCCGGGCGGCGGCTGCTGCCGGACATCACGCGCCGCTGCGCGAAGGTCTCGCCGGAGGTGGAGGTCCGCGTCGTCGAGGCGCCGCCGGTGATCGGCGCGGGACTGCTCGGCCTCGACCGCATCGGCGCCGACCCGGCCGCCCTGCGCAGGCTGGCCGGGGCCGATCCCAGGCCCGTCGGCCAAGGAACCTGAGCACCGGTGGGTCCGCAGTTTCAATTGAAACTGCGGAGCCACCGATGCCGCGGAAGACGGCCCTCGGACGGGTTGTGGCGGATGAGCCGGCCTGTAAGCCGGATTCTGTTCTCGGGAGCCTTGCGGCCGGCCCGGTCGGTGACCATCCATCTGGGCCTGCCGTCGCCGGCAGGCTCGGTGCGGCCTACCCGCGAACATCGGGCGAGCAGCCCTCGAACGTCCGCGCAGACGCCGCGAAGGCGTCCTCTTGACCTTGCTCCGGGTGGGGTTTACCGAGCCACCCCGGTCACCCGGGGTGCTGGTGGTCTCTTACACCACCGTTTCACCCTTACCCGGCGAAAACGCCGGGCGGTCTGTTCTCTGTGGCACTGTCCCGCGGGTCGCCCCGGGTTGCCGTTAGCAACCACCCTGCTCTGTGGAGTCCGGACTTTCCTCGACGAGATCGCTCCCGCCGCGGTCACCCGGCCGACTCATCCGCGCGTTCGAGTCTAGAGGGTCCGGAGGGCTGTCCGCGCAGGCGGTCGGCGCGGAGCCGGGCGCAGGCGGACAAGATCGACCCCGCAATCGGCGGATCCCCCGGGAGGGCTAATCTCGGCGTGCACGCGATGGGCGTTTTGCGCAGTTCCCCAGCGTGTGCGTTCAGTTGCGGAGGGTGACGGCGTTGGGTTCTTGAGGTCGGGGCGATCGGTGCCGGTCCGGCATCGGTTTCTCGGGAGTCCGCGGTCGCCGCGCCGACGCTTCGCGTCGCCAGGCGGCGTCCTCCTTCTTCTCGCGCGTCGAAATCGGAACGCGCTGATCCACCGTTCGGAGCGAGCATGACGAGATTCGTGGCGCCCAGCGCCGACGAACACGACGAGATACCGACCGAGTCACCGGTCGAAACCGCGGCCGGGACGACCACCCGACCGGCCGGCCGACTCTTCCGGGACGCCGCCGCGTGGCTGATCGGCGGGCTGTCGCTGCTCGTCACCGTGCTGTTCCTGGTGGTCAACCTGGCCTACAACAACTGGCACTTCATCCCGCCCGTCGACGACGCGTACATCCACCTGCAGTACGCGCGGCAGATCGGCACCGGGCACTTCCTGCAGTACAACACCGGCGACCCGATCAGCACCGGCGCGAGCAGCCTGCTCTACGTGCTGATCCTCGGCGGCGCCTACGCGCTAGGCTTGCCGAGCGAGGCTTTCCTGCCGTTCGCGATGCTTTTCGGCGCGCTGTGCATGGCGCTGACAGCTGCGCTCACCTACCGGCTCGGTGCCCGGCTGGCCGGCCGCCAGGTCGGGATCTGGGCCGGGCTGCTCGTCGCGCTGAGCGGCCCGCTGGCCTGGGGTGCCACCAGTGGTATGGAGATCGCCTTCGTCGCCTTCCTGCTCGTCGCGCTGCTGCTGGTGTTCACCGCCGAGCGCGCGACGAACCGGTTCCTGTGGACGCCGCTGGTCGCGGTGGTGGCCGCGATCACCCGGACCGAGGCGCTGCTGTTCGCCGGCGTGCTCAGCCTGGCGATGATCTGGCACGTGATCGCGCACGCCCGCGGCACCCGCGCCGCCTGGCCGCGCGTGATCGGGCGGATCGTCTGGATCGGCCTGCCGGTCTACGCCGCCGCCGGGCTCTACGCGTTCTACTGGGCGGTGACGGGTTCGGCGGAGCAGAACGGCGTGCTCGCCAAGTCGCTGCTGCACATGCCCGCGGTGTACCCGCTGGAAGTCGCGGACCAGGTGCTCAGCAACTTCCGCACCTTCCTGACCGCCTTCTCCGGACTGTCCACTCAGGACTACGTCTTCCCCGGCGCGCTGCTGCTCGCGGTGATCGGCGTGATCGGCCTGTTCCGGCGGTCCCCGCAGTGGCGCGGCCTGGCGCTGGCCGCCGCGATCGGTGTCGTGCTGGTGCTGGCCTCGGTGTCGACGCTGGAGTTCGCCGACGTCCACCACATGCGCTACGTGCAGCCGCTGATGCCGATCCTGCTGCTGTTCGCCGTCGTCGGCATCCACACCGCGGCCCAGCTGTTCACCGGCGGCGCGCGGCGCTCCGTGCTGGCCGGCGGTGTCGTGCTGGCGCTGCTGTTCACGGTCTCCCAGCTGCCCGCGTGGAGCCTGCGGCAGGCCCAGCAGGCGGCCGGTATCCGGGACCAGCAGGTGACCATCGCGCACTGGATCAAGGGGCACCTGCCGCGCGGGGCGAACGTCGCGGTCAACGACGTCGGCGCCATCACCTACCTCTCGGACCGCTACGTGGTCGACCTGATCGGGCTGGCCACCACCGGATTCGCCACCCCGAACCTGCACGGCGCGGGCAGCCTCTACGAGGAACTGCGGTACCTGCCGGAGGACCGGCGACCGGACTACTTCGCCATCTTCGACTCGTGGAGCGTGCACGGCCTCGGCGAGGCCGGCCTGTTCGGCCGCGAGCTGATCACCTTCGAGCTGAAGTCGCCGACGTTCTCGCACACCACGCTCGGCGGGACGTCGGCCTGCCAGGCCGCGCGGACCTGCAACAAGGTGACCATCTACCAGGCCGACTGGAACGCGCTGGGCTCCGGCGACCAGCCGCTGCTGGCCACCGACGGGCAGATCCGCGACCGGCTCAACGTCGCCGACCTGCGCGACGAGGAACGGCACGACTACCAGGTCGTCCCGGCGCACCAGGGCTTCCAGCCGCGCACCCACGTCAAGACGGTCACCGGGCCCGACGGCGGCGACGTCGTCGACAGCGGCCGGCACGTCGTCGGCGGCGAGATCTTCACCTTCCACGACCTGATCCCCGGCCGCGCGGCGACGATCCTCGGCCGCGTCGACGCGACCGAGCCGCTCGGGGCCGAGCCGACCGGTTCCCGCGCCGTCCAGGTCTCGGTGAACGGGGAGGTCGTGGGCATCTGGAATTTCGACGCCGACCCGCGCGGCTGGGTCGAGGGCACCTTCGCGATCCCGGCCGAGCTGGTCACCGACTCGACGGTGACCGTCGAACTGGGCCCGTTGCAGGAATTCCTCGGCCCGTACCCGGATTACCAGTCCTACGCCTACTGGGTCAGCCAGTAGCGGGCTCGCAGATGCCAACGCCCCGGCCGTCGTGGCTGGGGCGTTCCGGCATTCCGGCCGGTAGAGCGTCCACTGTGCACAATCCGGGCGGTCGCGACGGCCGCCCTGCCCGCCGGGCGCTGTACGCGAACCGCTACCCTGAGTTGGCGCGTCAAGATCACCTTGGTTCGATCCGGCCCCGCGGCTTCACATTCGCGTGATCCGGTCGGGTGCATCATGACGCGATGTGCGGAAATCCACTGGCTCACCGAAGTCATGCACGGTGTGTTACGAAGGGGCTCGCAAGCGGGTGAACAGCCACACGAATCCAGACCAGAACCGGCCTGGTGGGCGTCTTTTTCCCGATGATCTGCCGAAAGCGGCCTGCCCGAACGGCCTATTCGCGGCGTGACGACGAGGGTTCCGCGACACCGTTTCCGCCACACCGGAACTCGCAACCACTACTTCTGGTGACCATGTCATGTTCTACTCGTACCTGCGTGCCGGGCCATGCCCGGCGGGCTGAGGTACCGACCCGACGACACTCCGCGCAATCAGGGGTAAAGAGATGACCGCCATGCCGCTGGAAACACTGGCGCAACTGGACGTACTGGCCCAGCAGACGCAGCTCGGCACCGGAGGCATTCAGGGCTGGATCCTCGAAAACCTGCTGCCGCTGCTGCTGCTCACCGTCGCGATCCTGCTGCTGTGGCTGGGCGGCGGTAAAGGCGACAACGCGGGCGTCATGCGCCGCGTCGGCGGCGTGATCGTCGCGCTCGCGATCATCGGGCTGGCCGTGAACGGGGCGGGCGTGAACATCGGCACGTTCATCGCGGGCCTGTTCAGCACCAGCGGCGGGTGATCCGGCGTGCGAATACGGACCGACGACGAGATCTACCGGGTCGACGCGGTCTGGCTCGGCCCGCCCAAGGCGACCTTCCCGTGGCGCGCCCGCTACGTCGCATGGGGCGTGGGCCTCGTGGTGTTCCTGCTGGTGCTCGCCGTGGAACGGCGGATGAACATCGGCTTCGACTTCTTCTCCACCGCGTGGGCCGTGATCATCACGATCGTCCTGACCCGGATCATCTGCTCCCGGATCGGGCACGAGCGACCGCTGGGTGCGGTGCTGGTGATGTGGCTGCGCGAACTCACCGCCCCCCGGGAGAAGACGTCCGGCACGGGTGGCGCCGCCAGCGCCGCCCGGATCAAGGTTCGGACGCAGCGGCCTCGGCCCAAGAAGTCCAAGCGGGGACGCCCGGTGCCGCCGCAGCAGCGGCCCGCCCGGCCCAGGCAGCAGCCGGCCGCCCGCAGCACGGTTCCCAGCAGGCGCACGCGTAGCAAGGAGGTTCGCGGTGTTCGGTCGCCGGCCAGGCCGTGAGCGCAACACGCAGCAGGTCCCGGGTCCCCGAGGCTCGAACGGCAAGGTCCGCAGCGCGAAGAGCAAGCCGGGCAAACGCGGCCGCGGGCCCGGCGACGAGCAGTCCATCCCGAACTACACGCCGTCGATCGCCGCGCGGTCCATCGACGGCCACCTGCTGCGCACCGGCCAGGACGTGTTCGCCTGGTACCGGCTCTCCCCGCAGCGCTGGTCCTTCCGCTCCGACTCGCAGCGCCAGGACCTGATCGCGGCGATCGCCGGCCAGTACGCCGAGCTGCAGGGCCGCTGGATGCACCTGCGCGTGACCAACCGGCCGTACCCGATCCGGATGTGGGCCGAGGCGCACGTGCACAACTCGCGCTACCCGCTGCCGGACACGCCCGGCGCGCTGTCCTTCGACGACTACATGGTCGGCGAGCAGCAGCAGCTGATGGGCCGCTCGATGGCGGAGAAAGAGGTCTACCTGGGCGTCCAGGTGCAGACCCGCAACGTGGTGGACCGAGCGGTGGAGCGCGCCGCGCCGTTGCTGCGCCGGGTGTTCCCGGAGGCGGTGGACGCCGAACTCGTCGCGCTGGACAGCGAGGTCGAGCACCTGGACCAGGTGATCGGCTCGGCCGGGCTGGACGGACGCCCGGTGACCGCCGAGGAGATCTCCTGGCTGATGCACCGCTCGTGCTCGCTGGGACTGCCCGCGCCCCGCAACCTGCCCGCGGTGCCCGGCGCGCCGTGGGAACCCGAGGACCTCGCGTCCTTCACCGACGCCTCCGACATGCACCAGGACCCGTACGCGCCGACGGTGACCGTGCGCGGCCGCACCGGCTCGAACGCGGGCGTCACCCGGCACCTCGCGGTGCTCACCGTCGGGCAGACGCACGGCCTGCAGATCCCGGAGATCGACGACCCGTGGGTGCAGCACTCCGACCGGCTGCCCGCGCCGGTCGAGTGGTCCGCGCGGATCTACGTGCGCCGCCCCGAGGACGTCGGCGGCGAGCTGCAGCGGCAGATGAACAAGGTGCGCTCCCAAGTCCGGCACTACACCGAGGAGCACGGCCTGGAGCCGCCGACCTCGCTGGCCCGGCAGGCCGGCCGGGTGCTCGAGGTCGACGACGAGATGACCTCCGGCTTCACGGCGCTGGCCACCCGCGTCAAGTCCTGGTGGCGGCTCGCGGTGTCCGGCCCCACCGAGCGGGACGCGCTGCGGCTGGCGCAGCAGATCCTCGACCTCTACAAGCCCAAGATCGGCATCGAGCACCCCGAAGCGCAGTACGCGATGGCCCGCGAGTTCATCCCGGGCGAGCCACTGGCCAACAGCGCCTACCTGCGCCGCGGCTCGGTGGTCTGGGCGGCGTCCGCGGTGCCGCAGGCGACCGCGGAGGTCGGCGACCGGCGCGGCGCGCTGCTCGGCGAGACCTGCACCGCGACCCGGCGCCCGGTGGCCTGGGACCCGTGGATGGCGCAGGAGATCCGCGACGCCTCCGGCCTGACCGCGATGGTCGCCGGACTCGGTGGCGGCAAGTCCTTCCTGGGTGGCGGAATCGTCTACAAGACGCTGCGCTCCGGCGCCCACTGGACGCTGCTGGACCCGTCCGGCCCGCTGGCGGAGCTGTGCACGCTGCCGGAGCTGCGGCCCTACGCCCGGCCGATCAACCTGCTCAACGCCCAGCCCGGCATCCTCAACCCGTACCGGGTGGTGGCCGAACCGGACCTGGAGCACTTCGTCGACGAAGAGGACCCGGAGCGCAGCTGGCGCCGCGAACGCGCGCTGGCCGCGGCCACCCGGCGCCGCCTGGTGCTCGACGTGCTGACCGGCCTGCTGCCGTACGAGGTGGCGAGGCTGCCGCAGACCCGGATCGTGCTGCTGCGCGCGGTCCGCGCCGTCGGCGGGCGGCCGGACGCCCACCCGGGCATGGTCTTCGAGGCGCTGCGCCGCGATGCGAGCGAGCACCACGAGCACGCGGTGGTCGTGGCGGACTTCCTCGACGAGATCCGGGAACGGATGTCGCTGCTGATCCCCGAGGTCGACGCCGACCCGTACTCGGAGCGGCGCGAGGACCGGCTCACGGTGCTGACCATGGCCGGCCTGACGCTGCCGAAGGACGGCGTCGGCCGGGAGCACTGGACCGACGCGGAGGCGCTCGGCGTCGAGATGCTCAACCTGGCCGCCTGGCTGACGCAGCGGTCGATCTACGAACGGCCCAAGAACGAGCGCAAGGGCGTGTGGATCGACGAGGCGTTCTTCCTCTCCGAGGTGCCGACCGGCCGCGTGCTGATGAACCGGTTCGCCCGCGACTCCCGGAAGTGGAACGTCCGAGTCCTGCTGTCCAGCCAGATCCCGGCCGACTTCCTGCGCATCCAGGGCTTCGTGTCCCTGCTGGACTCGGTGTTCATCGGCCGGCTGGACGACGAGCAGGCGCAGGCCGACGCGCTCCGGCTGCTCAAGGTGCCGGTCGGCGCCGGGTACGAGCAGGTGGTGGCGGCGCTCGGCCGTCGGCCGGGCCCGGCCCGCAACGCCACCGAGCGCGACCGCTCGCCGCGCCAGTTCATCTTCGGCGACGGCGCCGGCGGCGTGGAGAAGATCCGCATCGACTTCTCCGGCCCCCACCTGGACCACCTGCGCGACGCCCTCGATACCACGCCGTCCGCCGAGGATTACTCCGAGCACCGGTCCCTGGCACCCGCCGCCGACGGAGCGAACTCCGACTCCGGCGTCCCCGCGCTGGGTTCGGGCGACGAGTACCCGGACGACTACGAATCGTTCGACGAGTTCGAGCTCGAAACGGTCGGCATCGGCTACGCCGAGGACGGCAGCGAGCGCTCGACCGGCCGGCCGGGCGAGCGGGGTGGGGAAGACGCCCGGTGAACGGCCAGATCAGCGGCGCTGCGCTCGCGACCGCGCTGTTCGCGCTGGTGGTCGCGGTGCTGGTCCGCCGCCACCGGAAGCGGCGTGAGCGGCTCGCCGCGGGAGCTCCCAAGCGCCGCGCGTTCGCGCTCGTCGCCGGGCTGATCGCCATCCAGGCGCTGATCGGGGCCCCGGCCTGGGGCCAGGGCCTGGACTGCAAGGAAGCGCCGAACCCGGAGCGCCCCGGCTCGGGCATGGTCGGCGCCCTGGACCCCGCACCGATGGGTGTCGGGAACCCGGGTAGCGCCTACGACGAGGTCGGCTACGCGGGGCTGGTCTGGCACACCTACGACCTGGGCTGCGGCCCGCAGGGCGTGACCAACCCGAACGCGCTGGTCGACACGTGGCTCGGCAACGAGATGTTCAACATCGCCAAGAACCTCGTCGGCGCCACCAACGGCCTGCACTACGCGCTGCTCAACGGCGACCTGATGGACCCGTTGGACGACGTCATCGCCACCGGCACCGTCGCCCTCTACGACAGCGTGTTCACCCCGTGGTTCGGGCTGGTCGCGCTGGTGCTGGCGATAGTGCTGTTCCGCTACATCTGGTCGGGCGACCTGGCTTCCATCGGCAAGCGCGGCATGTGGGCGCTGGCCGGGCTGTGGTTCGCCTCCGCGACCTACCTGACGCCGCTGGTCTACACGCATGCGCTGGACGACGTGGTGATCAGCGGGACATCGGCGGTGCAGGCCGGGTTCCTGCGGGAGGTCGGTGTCGACGAGAGCAACGCCCTGCCCACGTTGCTGCACGACCAGGTCATCTACCGCAACTGGTTGCGCGGGGAGTTCGGCTCGCCCGATTCGCCGCAGGCCCAGGAGCTGGGTCGGGAACTGTTGCGCGCCCAGTCGTGGAGCAAGCAGGAGGTCAACGCCGGGGCCGACGCCGGCTCGCCGGAACCGAAGAAGCAGGCGTTCAAGGACGTCGCCGGGAAGATGGGCAGCTCCTACGGCTACTTCCAGGGCGTCGACGGCAGCCGCGTCGGCGCCGGGGTGCTGGCGCTGGTGCAGGGCTTCTCGTACGCGGCCTTCCAGCTGCTGGCCAAGGCGACGATCCTGCTCGCCCAGGTGCTGCTGAGAGTGCTGATCCTGGCGGGGCCGCTGATCGGCCTGGTAGCGCTGATCTACCACCAGGTGCTGCGCACCATCGGCCGGGTCGCCGGGGCGGCATTGCTCAACGTGGTGATGATCTCCGCGCTGGCCGGGTTGCACACCCTCATCCTGACCTGGGTATTCGACCCGCTGCGCAACTTCTCCGCGCTGACCCAGATCCTGCTGGCCGCGCTGGTGACGATCGTGTTCCTGCTGGTCGCCAAGCCAGTCCGGCGGATCGGCCAGATGGTCCAGCTGTCGGTGGGCACCGTCAGCCGCGCCGTGCCGCGCGCGCCGCAAGGGTTGTTCTCGCGGTTCCGCGGGCGCTCCAGGCAGGACGACGAGGGCGGCAACTTCTGGGATCAGGTCCGCGACATGGATCCCGACGAGGAGTCCGGGACGCAGCAGCGCGGCCGCTGGCGGAGCCGGCCGGAGGCGCAGCACATGTCGGTCGCGACCGCGCAGCGGTTGGACCGCGACGCGCCGCCGACGGTCGGGCCGGGCGCGAGCGCCGCGCTGCCTATCGGAGGCGCGGTGCGCCGACCGGGCGGTGCGGCGGCGCTGCCGGAGGCGCGGAGCACGAGCCGAGTCGTCGATACCAACCCGGTGGCGGATGCCAAGTGGGATGGCATCGACGAAGATCCGGTGCTGATCCCGTCGCGCACGGCGGGCTCCCCGGCGCCTGGCCCGGCGGAGCCGCCGGGACCGCGCCGAGCGGAGATGGAGGTCGTGGCCGGACGTCCGGTCTACGTGGTCTACCGGCCTTCCCGAGGGCTGGAGGTTGCAGATGGCTGAGGAATTGTCGACAAGCTCATCTTGCGTGGCGGTGCAGGTGGCGGCCCCCCGGCGGGAGTTGCTGTCGCCTTCTCGCTGTGGGATCCCCGACACACGTACGACGCGTCGGGGCTGTCCTCGCGAGAAGACACCTGAGGACCCGCGGCGGTGCGAGCTGCGTAGGCGGGCCAAGCGGCTGCGCCGCTTCGAAGACGGAACCTGGCGCAGGAGGGGGAGCTGATGCCGATCCGCACGCACCGCGGGCGGGCCGCGGTGTACCGCAGGTTGTGGGGCTGGCCGCTGCGCTCCCCGAAGCACCTGGTGGCCGCGGTGGTCGCGCTCGCCGCGGTGGCCACGGTCGTCGGCTACCTGCTGCCCGAGCCGGCGCCGAGCTCGAACATGGCCGCCTCCCGCACCAGGGCCCCCGCGCACTCGGCGGTGGTGCCGCCGCCGACCCGGCCGAAGGCGCCGCCGACGATCTCGGTGCCGCAGGCCGCCCCGACACCGGTCGCCCCGGACCCGGCCGGGCTGGCCGTCGTCGAGCAGTGGGGCAAGGCGTGGGTGGACCACCCTGTCGGCGCCGACCGCCAACAGTGGCTGGCCAAGCTCCGCCCGTACACCACCGACGAGTTCCTCACCGAGATGTCGTCGGTGGACCCGAGCAACGCGGGCAACGTGATCACCGGCGCGGCCGGCGCGGTCAGCTCCACCGCGGGCTCGATGGTGGTGCGGCTGCCCACCGACATCGGTGCGCTGGCGGTGACCGTGAACAAGACCCCGGCCGGTTGGCGAGTCGCCCAGTACGACAAGGAAGGCTGACATGCGGAAGCTCGTGGTTGCGGTCGTCGTGCTCGCGGGTTTCGCAGGTCTGATCGGCGTCGGCGCGGTGACCGCGCTGCTGGTCGGCAGCGGCGGTCGCGGCGCCGGCTGGTCGAACTGCAGCGCCGACCTGGGGCCGTGGGGCGACGGCGCCGGGCGCGGCGAGCAGGACGCCGCGACGCTCACCGACGAGTCGGTCGACATCGCCCAGCGCATCATCGAGATCGGCAAGCAGCGCGGGCTGCCGCCGCGGGCCTGGCAGATCGCCATCCAGGCGGGCAAGACCGAGTCGAACCTGGCCAACCTGTTCCACGGCGACCGGGACTCGCTGGGCATCTTCCAGATGCGGCCGTCCATGGGCTGGGGCACGGTGCAGCAGGTCACCGACGTGGACTACCAGATCAACAAGTTCTACGACGTGCTGCTCGCGGTGCCCGGCTGGGAGGACATGCGGCCCGGCGACGCCGCCCAGCGGGTGGAGCGCTCGGCGTTCCCGCTGCGCTACCACAAGTGGGAGCCGATGGCGGCGCACCTGGTGAGCGTGGAGGGCAACGTCGAGGGCGTCAGCGCCTGCGAGGACCTGCCCAGCGCGGGCGTGCTCGCCGACCAGGCCATCAAGTACGCCCAGACCCAGCTCGGCAAGCCGTACGTGTGGGGCGCGGCGGGGCCGAACGCGTTCGACTGCTCGGGCCTGACGCAGCAGGCGTGGAAGGCGGCCGGGGTGGAGATCCCGAAGTACTCGCAGACGCAGTACTTCCAGGGCGGCGTGCACGTCCCGCTGGCCCAGGCGCAGCCCGGTGACCTGGTGTTCTGGGGCTACGGCCGGGATCCGAACGGCATCCACCACGTGGCGCTGTACCTGGGCGACAACGAGGTCCTGCACGCGCCGCAGCCCGGCGAGTCTGTCGAGGTGACGAAGCTGTGGGACGGCGGCCAGCTGCTGCCCACGGTGGTGCGCCCGGCCTCCGATCCACCGCCGGCGGCCCAGACCGCGCCGCCGTCGACCTCGCCGGTGCCGCCTGCCGACGCGCCTGCACCGCCCGCCGACACGCCGTCGACGGGCGTGCAAGCTCCTGCCGCCGGGGGTGCGAGGTAGGTAAGAATGGCGGCGGCCTGCTGACCTTCGGAAAGGGTTGACCATGTTCACGCCAGACCCGATTCCGCGGCCGTCCGGTCCGCCCGCGTCGAGCACTCCGCTCGGGGACTACCTGGCCCGGCGCCTGCCCGGCGTGGACGCCGGGTACGCGGTGCTGCCGCGATCGCTGGCCGAGGCGATGCCGCTGCCGTGGCAGCACCAGATGAGCAACCTGCTGGCGGAGTTCCACCAGGCGTTCGGGCACCTGCAGTGGCCGGTGTACCGGGTGGTCCCGTCCCGCTACGAGCGGCTGGTGGACCTCGACGACGACCAGCTCGCCGAGGTCGGGTGCACCGTCGAGGTCGACGACAACGGCGAGCTGGAGTACCGGATGCGGGACGGGCGCCGCATCGACAACCCGGAGACGCACCAGGTGCTGGTGTCCTGCTTGGACCCGATCCCGCGGCAGACGCCCGGCGGCTCGCAGCCGACTCCGGCCGCACCGCCCCCGCCGGCCTGGTGAGGTTGGGACATACCGGTCTTGTCGCCGACTGACGCGTGACAGGTGCGCGCCGTCGTGCGAGGCTCGATGCATGGGGCGCGGAAGTTGGTACTTCTGTTTGACGCATCGGCAGGTCGAGCCGAAGGCGGGGTGCCGCGCTGCGGAGCGCCTGGGGCCGTACCCGGATCGGGAGACCGCGGCTCGCGCGCTCGAGATAGCCGAGGAGCGGACCAAGGCGGCCGACGAGGCCGACCAGCGCTGGAACAGCGAGGACTGAGCTCGTGGCGGCGGCGGGGACCTCACCGGGTGGCACCGGAGTTGCCGCCGCCTTACCGACCGGCCGAAGTCGGCCAGAGCTGGGCTTGGACTTCTCGGCGATCCGCGCCGAACTGGGGTTGCCCGTCGACTACCCGACCGCCGCGCTGGCCGAAGTGGAGCAGACCGTCGCGCAGCAGGTGCCCACCGGCGCGCGGGTGGACGCCACGGACCTGCCGCTGGTGACGGTCGATCCGCCCGGCGCGAAGGACCTCGACCAGGCGGTGCTGGTCCGGCGGCGGCGTGGCGGCTACCGGATCCACTACGCGATCGCCGACGTGGCCGCGTTCGTGGTGCCCGGTGGCGCGCTGGACGTGGAGGCGCGGCGGCGCGGGCAGACGCTCTACCTGCCGGACGGCAACATCCCGCTGCACCCGACGCGGCTGTCCGAAGACGCCGCGAGCCTGCTGCCGGACCAGGTGCGCGCAGCGGTGCTGTGGACGATCGACCTGGATTTTGACGGGCTCCCGGTGCGTATCGACGTCCGGCGGGCGCTGGTGCGGTCGGTCGCGCAGCTGGACTACGACGGGGTTCAGCGCTCGCTGCGGCTCGGAGTCCCGCATCCGTCCATCGAGCTGCTGCCGGAGGTCGGGCGGCTGCGCCGGGAGCAGGCGGTGCTGCGCGGCGCGATCGAACTCGGCCTGCCCGAGCAACAGGTGGAGTCGGACGGGGGCGGTGGGTGGCGGCTGGTGTTGCGGCCGCGGCTGGTGGTCGAGGCGTGGAACGCCGAGATCTCGCTGCTCACCGGCATGTGCGCGGCGGAGATGATGCTGTCGGCCGGGATCGGCGTGCTGCGCACGGTGCCCGATCCGGAGCCGGAGACGGTGGCGGGGCTGCGCCGGTCGGCGACTCGGCTCGGCGTGCACTGGCCGGTGGACACGCCGCCCGCGGCCGCGCTCGCCGGGCTCGACCCGATCCGCCCGGAGGCGCTGGCGGTGCACGTGGCGGCGACGCGCCTGCTTCGCGGCGCCGGCTACACCGCCTTCGGGGACGGGGCGCCCGCGAAGACCAATCACGCGGGCATCGGAGCCTCGTACGCGCACGTCACGGCCCCGCTGCGGCGGCTGGTCGACCGCTACAGCGCGGAGGTCTGCCTGGCGGTGGCATCGGACCGGGGAGTACCCGAGTGGGTGCAGGAGGCGCTGGCCGGGCTGCCTTCGGCGATGGGCAGCTCCGACCGGATGGCCGGGCAGGTGGAGCGCGCCTGCATCGCGCAGGCTCAGGCGTGGTCGCTGGCGTCGCGGGTCGGCGAGGAGTTCGCCGCGACGGTGTTGCGGGTGCCCAACGGCACGGCCGGTGAGGTGTTCGTGGCTGATCCGCCGGTCATCGCGCGGTGCAGCGGCACCGGCCTGGGCGAGGGCCAGCAGGTCCAGGTGCGGCTCGTGGAGGCCGATCCGCTGCGCCGCGACGTCGCGTTCGAAGTGGCCTGACCCACACCCCGTGGCGAATTGGTCTCCTCGGGTCGATCGTGGATTGCGCATGGTCGATGGCGACGAAAGGGGCCGAGGGTGGCTGAGGTGCGGGAGATGACGGTCGGAGTGCTGGGTGGCACCGGTGCGCAGGGCCGAGGGCTGGCGATCCGGTGGGCGAAGGCGGGCCTGAAGGTCGTGATCGGCTCGCGGAACGCCGAGCGCGCCGAGCAGGCGGCGGCCGAGATCGTCGAGATCGCGGGCGGCGACGTCTCCGGCCAGGACAACGCGGGTTGCGCGGCGGCGTCGGACATCGTGCTGGCCGCGCTGCCGTGGGAGGGCCACGCGGAGACGCTGAAGTCGTTGCAGGCGGAGCTCGCCGGCAAGATCGTGATCGACTGCGTCAACCCGCTCGGCTTCGACAAGAAGGGGCCGTACGCGCTGCCGGTGCCGGAGGGCAGCGCGGCGCAGCAGGCCGAGCAGCTGCTGCCGGAGTCCCGGGTGACGGCGGCGTTCCACCACGTCTCCGCGGTGACCCTGGCCGACCTCGCGGTCACCCACGTGGACCTGGACGTCTTGGTGCTCGGCGACGACCGCGAGGCCACCGACGTGGTCCGCGAGCTGGCCGACGTGATCCCGGGCGTGCGCGGCATCTACGGCGGGCGCCTGCGCAACGCCCACCAGGTGGAGGCGCTCACGGCGAACCTGATCGCGATCAACCGCCGCTACAAGGCGCACGCGGGCCTCCGCATCACCGACGTCTGATCGGGCGACGCGCCCACCCCCACCGGCCTCGATCACCCGGCGCCGGCGCGATTCCTCGTGGAGTTGCGCGGGCCCCGGGTGATCGGCGTCGTGCGGCGCGAAATTGTCCACTGCCGCCCGGCACGGCACCCTGAGCGGCGGAGGTGGTTCGTGGTGTTGCCGGACGAGGCGAGCAGTTGGAACGACGACGAGCGGGAGCGGGCGGACGCCCTGCTCGACGGGCACACCATCGTGGTCAACGTGCGCAAGGACGGCCCGCACAAGCACCTGGTGCCGTGGCTGGAGGAGCAGGGCCTGCTGACCTACGTGGGGCACGCCGGGCCGCGGCACCACTGGCCGGAGTCGGAGTTCGCCAGCCCGTTCCTCAAGGAGGCGAAGATCGATCGCGAGGCGATGGTCCGGCACTACGAGCAGTGGCTGGACGAGCAGCCGAAACTGCTCGTGGAGCTCCGCGAGGGCGTGCTGAACGGCCGCGCACTGGGCTGCTGGTGCGCGCCCAAGCCGTGCCACGCCGACGTGCTCGCCAAACGCGCGGGCTGACCGGGCGATCCCGCCCCCAGCCGCCTCGGCTGAGCGGCGATTTCGCGCGAAATCGCCGCTCGCCACGCGTGGCAGGTGACGATTTCGCGTGTGAACCGCCGCAAGGCGCATGGCCCCGCCGGATCCGGGTTCGACGAGAACGGCGTCGTCCTGATCACATCTCGGCGCGTCGCCCGCCGTCCACCGTCCAGGCCGCGCCGGTGACATAGGAAGCCTTGGGGGACAACAGGAATGCGGCGACCGCGGCCAGTTCCGCCGGGTCGCCGGACCGGCGCAGCGCCGCCGCCTGCTCGGCCTGCTCCTGGGACTTCGGGTTCCGGGCGGCCAGCTCGCGGGCTCGTTCGGTCTCGAAGCGGCCGGGCAGCAGCGCGTTGACCCGGACCCCGCGCGGCCCGACCTCGTTGGCGAGGTCCTTCACGAAGCCCTGCGTCGCGGGCCGGGCGACGTTCGAGCTGGCCAGCCCGGTCAGCGGCTCCGCGCCGGAGGTGGAGGTCAGGACCACGACCGAGCCGCCGTCGCCTAGTTCGGCGGCGACCTCCCGGGCGATCCGGATCGGGGCGATGGTGGCGATCTCCAAGCCGCGGCGCAGCGTGTCGTCGTCGAGCCCGCTGGGCAGCCCGGCGGGCGGGCCGCCGTGGCTGACGAACAGGCCGTCCAGCCGCCCGAACTGCTCCCGCGCGTAGTCGATCAGGCGGCGCGGAGCGGCGGGGTCGGTGAGGTCGGCGGCGAGCCCGCGGGCGCGGCCGCCGAGCGCGTCGACGGCGGCGGCGGTGTTGTCCTCGGAGGAGGACGACACGACGACGTTGGCGCCTTCGTCGACGAGCGCGCGAGCGGTGGCGAAGCCGAGCCCCTTGCTGGCGCCGGTGACGAGGAAGCAGCGGCCGGAGAGATCGAGATCCATGCCCGGAACCCTAATCCGCACCGCCCGAACCCGAAATCTTCCACCATCCGGAACCCCGCCGGGCCTAGGGTGGGTGCATGGCCGAAGCACAGTTCACGGCGGAGACCTCGACTCGGGGCGAGTGGGTGCGGCAGGCGAACCGGTTCACCGAGCGGATCACCGCGGACGGCTCGTCCCGGTGGCCGGTGGAGCCGGGTCGGTACCGGCTGGTGGTGAGCCTGGCGTGCCCGTGGGCGCACCGGTCGGTGATCGTGCGCCGCCTGCTCGGGTTGGAGGACGTGCTGTCGCTGGGGATCGTCGACCCGATCCGCGACGAGCGCGGCTGGCGCTTCACCCTCGATCCGGGGGAGAAGGATCCGGCGACCGGGATCGCCTTCCTCTCCGAGGCGTACCTGGCCGCCGATCCCGAGTTCGCCGGCCGCTACACGGTCCCGGCGGTCCTGGACGTCGCGGAGCGCAAGGTGGTCACCAACGACTACCCGCAGCTGACGCTCGACCTGTCCACGGAATGGGCCGCGCATCACCGCGACGGCGCGCCGCAGCTGTACCCGGAGCACCTGCGCGCGGAGATCGACGAGGTCAACGCGGTGGTCTACGCCGACGTGAACAACGGCGTCTACCGCTGCGGCTTCGCCACCTCGCAGCAGGCCTACGAGCAGGCCTTCGAGCGGCTCTTCGCGCGCCTGGACTGGCTTTCCGAGCGCCTGGCGGATCGCCGCTACCTGGTCGGCGACGCGATCACCGAGGCCGACGTCCGGCTGTTCACCACGCTGGTGCGCTTCGACGCCGCCTACCACGGGCACTTCAAGTGCAACCGCCAGAAGCTCACCGAGATGCCGGTCCTGTGGGCGTACGCCCGGGATCTGTTCCAGACGCCGGGCTTCGGCGACACGGTCGACTTCGACCACATCAAGCGCCACTACTACGCGACGCACCACCAGATCAACCCGACCGGCATCGTCCCGGCGGGTCCGGACCAGTCCGGCTGGGGCACGCCGCACGGCCGGGAAGCCTTGGGCGGCAAGCCCTTCGGCACCGGCACCCCGCCCGCCTAGTGCAGGGGGCCGTGCGCGCAGCCCCCTGCACGCGCTGATCAGAGCAGGGGCCGGAGGTGCGCGTGGGCCCAGGCGGCGAGAGCGGTCGGCGTCGTGGTGAGGATGCTGCGCTTGTCCTCGGGGACGAAGTTCTCGCGCTGCCCGATCGACATGCCGACGATGCCCTCGACCTGTCCGCTGCTCAAGCCTGCTGATCGCAGCGAGGCGCGGAACTCGTCATCGGAGATCCGCTCGGCGCGCACCTCGCGTCCCACTGCGTGGCTCAGGATCTCGGCCACCCGCGGGAACGTCAGGTCTTCGGGCCCGTGCACGGCCTGCACGTGGCGTCCCGACCAACCGTCCGAGAGCAGCCGCGCGGCCACCACTTCGCCGATGTCGCGGGGATCGACCCAGGGCATCGAGAAGTCGAGGGGCCACGTGGTGCGGAGCACACCCTCGCGCAAGCCGTCGAGCTCCATGAACAGGTTGGTGAAGAAGTATCCGCAGCGCAGGTGCAACACATCCGCGCCGGTGGCATCCAGCTGTTCCTCGGTCCGGGCCAGCCCATCGATCTCGCCGGCTCCGTGGCGCTTCTCCGCGCCGACGCTGCTGAGGAACACGGTGCGGGTGATGCCGTTCTCCCGCACCGCGCGCGCCGCGTTGGCGCCCATGCGGGCGTAGCCGGCGGCCGGGTCGTCGTCCGGCGTGGGCGGGTCCACCCAGAAGAGGCGGTCAGCGTCCTTCGTCGCGCGGAGGACGAAATCGGCATCACCCTGGTCGCCCTGCGCGACGTCGACCCGGTCGCGCGTCGCCGCGTCGAGCCTGGCGGGTTCGCGCATCAGCAATGTCGGGCGCACGCCAGCCTGCACGAGCAGTTGCACGACTCGGGATCCCACGTGTCCGGTGGGTGTGGTGACGACGATCTTCTCGGGTTCATGTGCCATGCCCGGGACGCTACGGTCGGTTGTGGTCGAATCCTGGCCACAATTCCGGTTAGGTTCGACTGCGATGACGGATCCGAGCACCCGGCTGTTGGAGCTGCTCTCGCTGCTGCAAAGCGGCCGGAGCTGGCCCGGGGCTGAACTGGCCGCGCGGCTGGGCACCTCTCCGCGCACGCTTCGGCGCGACCTCGACCGCCTGCGCGAGCTCGGCTACCCGGTCTCCTCGACGCGCGGGCCGGGCGGCAACTACCAGCTCGTCGCCGGCCGGGCCATGCCGCCGCTGCTGCTCACCGACGACGAGGCGGTCGCCACCGTTGTCGGCCTGCGGATCGCCGCGCTCACCCAGATGGGCGGGGCCGGCGATGCTGCCGAAGGTGCCTTGCGCAAGCTCGAACGCGTCGTACCCACCCGGCTGCGCGCCCGGATACAGGCGCTCACCTCGGCAACGGAGACGACCTCCCGCGCCACCGAGGCGCTGGATCTGCGCACCGTGCAGCTGCTCGCGACCGCAGCGCACCTGCGCCAGGACGTGCGTTTCGACTACACCAGCCGCGGCGGGAAGCACACCGAACGCCGCGTCGAGCCCTACCGCCAGGTGCTGTTCGACCGCCGCTGGTATCTGCTGGGCTGGGATCGCGACCGAGCCGACTGGCGCACCTATCGCATCGACCGGATCGGCGAGCTCACCGTCCCGGGCACCACCTTCGCTCCCCGCGAGCTGCCCGCCGACGACCCGGTGAGCTTCGTGCAGGACAGCACCCGGTTCCCGCACGGGCGGCGCGGCGTGGTGCGCTTCGCCGCGCCGGTCTCGGTGGTGTCCGACCGGCTGATCGCCGAAGCAGGGTCGCTCGAAGCCATCGACGACACCAGCTGCCGCTACGTCACCAGCGTCGAATCCTGGGAGTGGCTGTCGATCATCCTCGCCACGGTCGGCGTGCCCTACACGATCGAGGCTCCGCCCGAGCTCATCGGCTACTCGCGGGAGCTGGCCGATCGCATCGCCCGGGCCGCCGGCGGCTGATCCGGGGTGCGCGACGGGCGCCGCGCACCCCGGCGTCACCTCACTGGAAGGAGTGCTCCGCGGCGGGGAAGGCGTGGCCGCGGACGTCGTCCGCGAAGCGGCCGGCGGCCTCGGCCAGGATGCCGCCCACGTCGGCGTAGCGCTTCACGAACTTCGCCGTGCGGCCGGTGTTCATGCCCGACATGTCCGTCCAGACCAGCACCTGGGCGTCGCAGTCGGGCCCGGCCCCGATGCCGACCGTCGGGATGCGCAGCTCCCCGGTCACCCGCTTTGCCGCGTCCGCCGACACCATCTCCAGCACCACGGAGAACGCGCCGGCCTCCTGCACCGCGAGCGCGTCCGCGAGCAGCTCGTCGGCCTTGTCGCCGCGGCCCTGCACCCGGTAGCCGCCGAGGCCGTGCTCGCTCTGCGGGGTGAAGCCGATGTGGGCCATCACCGGGATGCCCGCCGATACCAGCGCCTCGATCTGCGGGGCGTAGCGGCGGCCGCCTTCGAGCTTGACCGCGTGCGCGCGGCCTTCCTTCATGAACCGCGTCGCGGTGGCCAGCGCCTGCTCCGGCGACGCCTGGTAGGAGCCGAACGGCAGGTCGGCCACCACCAGCGCCCGCTCCGCCGACCGGGTCACGGCGCGGACCAGCGGCAGCAGCTCGTCCACGGTCACCGGTAGCGACGACTCGTAGCCGTAGACGTTGTTGGCGGCCGAGTCGCCGACCAGCAGCACCGGGATGCCGGCCTGGTCGAAGATCCGCGCGGTGTACATGTCGTACGAGGTGAGCATCGGCCAGGGCTCGCCGCGCTCCTTCAGCTGCTGGAGGTGGTGGATGCGCACGCGCCGCTTGGTCGGCGTGGATCCGTACGGCGCCGCAGTCTCACCCTGGTTCTGGGCAGCAGTCATCGTTGACCGTCCTTTCCTCGAGGCCCGCATCGCGGGTCCCCGGGTAGTTGCGGATGGTTGCGGGGCAAAGCGTCGCACGCGCTCAACCCCGCCGACACATCCCGGAGGCCAACATCACCATGGTGACCTAGCACGGAGGCCACTGGACTTATCTGTGGGGAGGAAGCGCGTCAAGCCGGAGAACGCCGCGCCAGCGGCGACCAATCAATCTGACGCTTACTCGAAAGCGATCGTGCTGTGAAATAAACGGGGAAGAAGTCAAAGTTCAGCCGATCCAGGGCTCCGCGATGCGCGCGTAGGTGCCGTCGTGCAGCGCGAGGTTGAGCCACTGGTTCACGTACTGCTGGAACACGACGTCGCCCTTCGGCAGCACGTACGCCTTCTCGCTGAAGGTGAACGGCTGGTCGGGGTGCACCGAGCACAGCTCCGGGTGCTGCCTGGCCTGCCACTTGGTCTCGGCGGCGTCGGTCATCATCAGGTCGGCCTTGCCGTCGAGGATCTGCTGGAAGATCGTGTTGTTGTCCGGGTGCTCGACGATGGTGGCCTGCTTGAGGTTCTGCTTGGCGAACTGCTCGTTGGTGCCGCCGGGGTTGACGACGGCGCGGACGCCGGGCTGGTCGATCTGCTGCAGCGTCTGGAACCGCGCGGCGTTCTCGCAGCGGGTGATCGGTGTCTTGCCGTCGACCACGTAGGCGGTGCTGAAGAAGGCCTGCTTCGAACGGTCCAGGGTGATCGACACGCCGCCGACGGCGATGTCGCACTGCGCGTTGAAGTCGGCGACCAGCGTTTTCCAGGTCGTGGGCACGATCGTCGCCTTGATGCCGAGCCTGTCTGCGAGGTCGTGCGCCATGTCGATGTCGATGCCGCTCCAGGCGCCCGCCGCGTCCCGGTAGGTGAACGGCCGGTAGTCCCCGGTGCTGCAAACCCGCAGTTCACCGCGCTGGACGACGTCGTCCAACCGGCTCGCCGCGGGCTTCGCCGGCTCGACCGGCGCGGCGGAGCATGCTGTGCTCAGGGCGACGACGGCCGCCGCGGCCAATCCGGAACCGAACTTCTTCCACTGCATGACGCCCGCCTTTCGATCTTCGTGGAACATGCATAACCGCTCGGCCGCGGGAAGACCAGAGCGATGAGTTCCGCGGCCCCGCGAGGTCTGCACCTCCAGGAGCGTTTCGCGAGAGGAGCACACGATGGACGAGCAGTTCACCGCGACGCTGCAGAAGAGCCCGAACCCCGGCGGCTGGACCTACGTGGTCTGGCCGCGGTCGGCCGAGTACTTCGGCACCCGTGGCCTCGTGAAGGTCCGGGGCACGATCGACGGCCTGCCGTTCCAGAGCTCGTTCATGGCGCTGGGCGACGGCACGCACAAGCTCCCGGTGAAGGCCGGCATCCGCAAGGCGCTCGGGAAGGAGGCGGGCGCCGAGGTGACCGTCCGCCTGCTGGAGCGGATCACCGGCTGAGGCCGCCCGGCCCCCGGCTCGCGCGTCCCGAGAACGTGACGGCCTGGTCGGATCCCGGTCGGCGCGGTGATCGGGTTGGCGGCGACGATGCTCGCATCGGTCGTGGTCATGGGTGTTGCAGAGATCCAGATCCCGCCCGGCTACCCGACGACCTGCCGCGAACGCGGCAACGGCTGAGGTCCGCTTCCGGCAATAACGGGAAAAACAACGATGCAACCAAACGGCCGCCCGAGCGTCTAAAGGCCGGGAGCGCGTGGGAGCGCGGGAGGGAGACAACTGGGGGTGCCTCCCTCCCGCCGGCCGAGTTCCGCGAGGGGATACTTCCCCGGTGACTGCCTTCTACCACGTGTGCTTCGTCGTGCCCGACGTCGAGAAGGCGATGCGCGACTTCGAGTCGTCCGCGGGCGTCGAGTGGCACGAACCGCAGGCCGCCCGGCTCGGGGACTGGGACTACCGGATCGTCTTCACCAAGGGCGGGGCGCCGTTCATCGAGCTGATCGAGGGCCCGCCGGGGAGCCCGTGGGACGCGTCCGCGGGCGCCAGGTTCGACCACCTCGGCTACTGGACGAGTTCGCTGGCGGCGGGCACACGGCGGCTCGCCGATCAGGGCCTGCCGGAGGAGTTCTCCGGCTGCCCGTACGGCAGGGCCTTCGCGTACCACCGGATGGACTCGATCGGGGCCCGCATCGAGCTCGTCGACGCATCCCGCCAGCCGCAGTTCCTGCAGACGTGGAACCCGGCCGGTGCGCCGATGCCCGCCATCGACGAGCATTCCTGACACCACTCGGTCCAATGTGGACGCCTGCTTGAGCTCGTGAGTGCTTTGGGCTGCTATGGCACTCTGTCTTCGCTCAGGACCTCGTGAACAGTTTGTGTCTCAGGACCTCGTGAACACTGGCTGGCCTGCTGTCTGTGATCATCAGTGGTGGGCGGAACAGGGTTTTCGATGGATCCGGACCTGGTCGCGGCGGTGGCTGCGGTGGCTGGCGGTGACAAGATCAACGTGTCGAGGTTCTGTGCTGAGCACAAGATCTCGCGCACGGTGTTCTACAAGTACGTCAACCGATTCCGGCAGGAAGGAGCGGCGGGGTTCATCCGCCGCTCTTCTGCCCCGCACCGACGGCCGACAACGACCGCGGCGCGGGTGCGTGAGGCGGTCGTGCGGGCC
>NZ_FNOK01000047.1 GCF_900106995.1 Saccharopolyspora shandongensis | reverse complement strand
GCTCTCGTCGTCGCCGAGCCGGTCGAACCCCAGTCCTCGCCAGGTGGTGTCCTGGCATTCGACGATGAAGGTGCTGATCCCGGCGCTGGAGGGGTAGGCGTGGAACCAGATCCAGCCCTCGGGTGTTTCTTCGAAGTCGAAGGTGAACATGTCGAACACCCGGTCCGTGCCCAGCCAGATGTAGGGGTTGCGGCCGTGGCCGACCTGGGTGCCGAATTCCTCGGCGTAGCGTTGCCGGGTGCGGCTGTTCGCGCCGTCGGCGACGACGATCAGGTCGGCGTCGGCGAACTCCGACAGGTCTTCCGCGGCGTGCTCGTACCGGACGTCCACGTTGAGGTCGGTGGCGCGCTGGGCGAGTATCTCCAGCAGCGGCGCGCGGTTCACGCTGTATCCGTATCCGGGGATGTAGGCGTTTTCGGTGCCGTGCAGCGAGACGACCTGCTCCTGCCACAGCGTCGAGGCGGCGCGGATCTGCTCCGCGCTCTCCCTGTCGTTGGGGTAGAGGGTGTCCAGCAGGTTGTCCCAGTACACGACGCCCCAGCCGTAGGTGGCTCCCGGTGGGTCCCGTTCGATGACGGTGATGTCGTGCCCGGCGTCCCTGAGCTTCGCCGAGATGGCCAGGTAGAGACCGGCTGGTCCGGCCCCGATGCACACGATCTTCATGACTTCTCCACACGAGCAGCGGGATGAGTGGTGACCGCGGAATGCTCGTGGGGAGCACGAGCGACCGGTGTCCGCATGGGTCGGTACGTCCCCGTTGTACACCTGCGGGAAGCCGGTCGCATGCGCGCCGCCGAAAACCCTCGGAGGCAAGGGACTTTCGGCCCCGGAGTTACCGCTGCGCGCGCAGTTCGACGACCCGGACGCCGTAGGCGGGGAGCGTGACCTTGGAAAGGAGTTCACCGGTCTTGGCGTCGTGCAGGGAAAAACCGTCCGCGTGCGGCGTTGTCGTGATTTCCTGGCCGTGCTGGCTGACGAGCCAGGCGAACCGGCGCCCGTCCTCGTGCCGGAGCTCGTCCGCGAACACGCGCGGATCGTCGACCGAGATCGGCCGCGCAACGCCGGCGATCTCGGCCAGCGCCGCGTAAAGCCGGTGCGTGTCCTCCGGGTTGACGCGCGCGTTCCGCGCCGCGAAGTGCTCGATCGGATAGGTGCACAGCACGGTCTCGCCTTGCCCGCTGCGGTTGCGAAGCAGCGCCGGCCTGCCGTGCGCGTCAGTGGCGACCACCGTCGCGCCGCGCGGGTGGACCGGGAGGTACGCCCGGCTGTGCTCGTTGCCGCCGACCCGGAAGCGCAGCACCTCGCCTTCGGCGATGCCGCCGAAGTCCTCGGCGAAGGTGAACTCGACGACCTCGTCGGCCACCTCGTCGACCACGCCGTAGGTCATCTCCTTCGCGACGCCGAAGGTTTCGTCCAGGTACGGGATCCACGGCTGCCGGTGGTGCCCGACCTCGCCTGCCGTGTAGGACAGGTACAGCACCGCGCCCTGCGCCACTCGCTCGCGCAGCCACTGCCAGGTCGGCCCCTGGATCTGCTTGGTGCACGGCAGCAAGTACAGCGAGCAGTCCGGGTCGATGCCGTCGCGTTCCCTGGTGAAGCCGACGGGCAGGTCGGCCTCGCGCGCGGCCACGTACGCCTGCTGCAGCGAGCTGAAGACGAGCGGCCGATCGTCGTCCTGGCTGAACGGGTAGCCGCGCTCCAGGTACTCGGTCACCACCAGCGCCGCCCGCGCATCGGTGCGCTCGCACCGGGCGAAGTCCACTGTGGATAGCACGTCGGCGAACGCGGCCAGCTCGTGCAGCGGCGGCTTCGGGTTCCCCGCGTTGTCGGTGATGCCGAAGTGCATCTCGAAGGGGTGGTGCGAGTACGGGCCCTGCTCGATGAGGTCGTCGTAGTCGGTGTTGTTCCAGGCCACCCAGCCGGTCGATCCGGCGAGCAGCGAGTTGTGCAACGTCTGCCGGTAGTAGTGCGCGGCGTGCTCCGGCGACACCTGGTCGCTGGAGAGGCCGAACTCCTCCAGCACCACCGGCTTGCCGCCCACCGCGGCAAGTTCGCAGATGAACGCCGCGCCGAGGTGCTGGCGCACCGGGTCGCTGTCGATCCGGTACACGTGCGGGCCGACGAAGTCCACCAGCGCGCCGGTCTCGCGGACCGAGAACCCGTTGTCCGTGCCGGTGACCTCGATGCCCCACGCGCCGTCGCCCAGCGACACGGGCTGGTGCCCGCCGCCGGCCCGCACCGCCTGCACCATCAGCTGCGCCCAACTGGTGACCTGCTCGGTCGGCGCCTTCGGCTCGTGCCGCAACCGGCCGTAGATCGGCATCTCGTTGCTGATCAGCCAGCCCGCGACCGCCGGGTGCGCGGCGAAGCGCTCGGTCATCCGCTGCACGAACCACGCCTGCCGGGACACCAGCCAGACGTCGGCGTAGAGGTCGCGGCCGTCGCGCCACGCCGGATCCCAGTTGTCGCCGGACATGTGCCCCACGATGAAGGTCGGGATCGACGACATGCCGATCTCCCGGTGCGCGTCCAGGAAGTCGGCGAAGTGCTCGACCTTCGCCGCGTCGACGCTGTCCGGGGTCGGCAGGAAGTCGGGCCAGTAGAAGAAGGAACGCGTCTGCCGCAGGCCGTGCTCGTGGAGCACCCGCAGTTCCTCGCGCACGACCCGCGGCGAGTAGTTCCGCCACATCAGCGGCCCGCCGGTGCGCGACCAGAAGTTCGCGCCGAGCCACACGGCCGGTTCCCCGGCCACCGTCACCTTGGCGGAGTTGCGTCGCATCGATCGCCCTTTCTCGGCTGGTGGATCCAACAGGTCACTTGACCGCGCCCGCGGTCAACCCCTGGGCCAGGTAGCGCTGGAGCAGCAGGAACCCGATGACCACCGGGATGCTGACGACCAGCGACGCCGCCATCACCTCGTTCCAGTACACCGAGGTCTGCGTGGCGTACTCGCGCAGCCCGACCGCGAGCGTGCGCGAACCCGAGTCGGTCATGATCGAGGCGAACAGGGTCTCGCCCCACGCCGTCATGAACGCGTAGATCGCCACCGCGGCGATGCCCGGTCGCGCGGCGGGCAGCACCACCCTGAGCAGGGCGCTCACCGGGCTCGCGCCGTCGATCAGCGCCGCCTCGTCGAGGTCCTTCGGGATGGAGTCGAAGTAGCCGACCAGCATCCAGATCGCGAACGGCAGCGAGAACGTCAGGTAGGTGATGATCAGGCCGAGGTGGCTGCCGTGCAGGGCGATGCCGGTCAGCCGGCCGATCGTGGCGTAGATCAGGTACAGCGGCAGCAGGAACAGGATGCCGGGGAACATCTGGGTGGACAGCACGACGATGCGGAACGCGTTGCGGCCGCGGAAGCGGAACCGGCTGATCGCGTACGCGGCGAACACGGCGATGGTCACCGACAGCGCCGCCGCGCCCAGGGCCACCACGGTGCTGTTCACGAAGTAGTCGGCCAGCGAGATCGTCGACCACATGTCGACGAACGGCTCGAACGTGATGTTCACCGGCAGCCACCGGAACCGGTCCTGCACGTCGCCCAGCGGCTTCACCGCCGAGGTCACCATGACGTACAGCGGCAGCGCGGTGAACAGCGCGAGGAAGGTCAGCCCGGCCACCCGCAGAAGGCGGAACCACCGCGGCTCAGACATCTTTCAACCTCCGCGAGGTGAAGGCCAGGTAGCCCGCGGTCACCAGCAGCAGGAACAGCAGCAGGAGCGCGGATATCGCCGAGCCCAGGCCGAAGTTCCAGGTGAGGAACGAGCTTCCGTAGATGTGGATGGACAGCAGGTTGGCCGCGCCCGGCACCGACTTGTCGAACAGGATGTAGGGCACGTTGAAGTCGTTGAACGTCCACAGGAACAGCACCAGCACCAGGACCTGGTTCACCGGCCGCAGCATCGGCACGGTGATGGACCGGAACTGCTGCCAGAGCCCAGCACCGTCCACGGTGGCCTGTTCGTAGACGTCGGTCGGGATGGACTGCATCCCGGCCATCAGGACGAGGAACGCGAACGGCCACAGCCGCCAGACCGAGGTGATGACGATGCTGCCGAAGGCGTTGTCGCCCAGCAGCCAGAAGGTGCCGCCCGCGCCGGCCCCGAGGTCGTCCAGCACGGTGTTGACCATGCCGTCGCTGCGGTCGAGGATGAACTTCCAGATCATGACCGCGGTGTAGACCGGCAGCGCGTACGGCACCAGGAACAGCGTGCGTAGCACGGCGCGTCCGGGGAAGCTGCGCTGGAGCAGCGTCGCCGCGAAGAGACCGAGCGTCCAGGACAGCCCGACGGTCAGGATCGCGTAAGCCAACGTCACCGCGAAGGAGCGCAGGAGCTCCGCGCCCGCCGCGCCGTCGAGGTCCAGGGCGAAGCCGAAGTTGTCCAGGCCGGCGAACGGGGCGCGCACCCAGTCCCGCAGGTGGAACTGGGTCAGTTCGAGCAGGCTCATCCACAGGCCGCCGAGCATCGGCACCAGGTGCACCAGCAGCTCGAAGGCCAGCGCGGGAGCGATCAGCAGGTAGGGGAGCGCGCGCCGGCTCGGCGTCCACCCGCGACGTCGCGCCGGAATCGGTGTGGTGGTGGCCGTCATCCTCCGGTCCCCCGCATCTTCTGCTCCGCGTCGGCCAGCGCCTCGCGCACGTCCTCCGCGCCGGGTGGTCGCCCGGTGGCGGTGGCCGCGAACAGGTCGCGCATCGCCGCGCCGACCGTCGTCTCGAAGTGGGCCTCGTTGGGGATCATCGGCACGGTTTCCGATCCGCTGGCCAGCACCTCGCTGAACACCTGGTTCTTGGGCGTGTGGAAGGCCGGATCGTCGTAGGCGTCCTCGACCACCGGCAGCGTGCCGTACTTCTCGTTCAGCGACGCCTGGACTTCCTTGCTGGTGAGGAATTCGACCAGCTTGAGGGCCTGTTCCCGCCGCGGGCTGTCGGCGAAGACCGCGACGTTCGAGCCCGCGACGTGGCTGCGCACGGCCCGGCCGCCGGGCGGTAGGGGATC
Source organism: Saccharopolyspora shandongensis (assembly GCF_900106995.1). Taxonomy (GTDB): domain Bacteria; phylum Actinomycetota; class Actinomycetes; order Mycobacteriales; family Pseudonocardiaceae; genus Saccharopolyspora; species Saccharopolyspora shandongensis. The sequence continues at coordinate 74,808 of NZ_FNOK01000047.1, read as the reverse complement.
GGGCACCGGCATCGGCACGACGCCGTAGTCCGCTTCGGCCATCCCGTTGTCGTGCAGGGTGGGGATGACGCTGTTCTGGGCGATCAGCATCGCGGCGTCACCGTCCACGAAATCCGCTGCCGCTCCGGAGGAATTGCCCTCCTCGGCGTCGTCGGGATCCACCACGCGGGCCGAGGCCATCAGGTCGATGTAGCGCTGCACCGCGGCGACGGCTTCCGGTGTTGCGAACGACGGGCTGCCGCGCTCGTCGATGAGGTGCGTGCCCTCCTGGCGGCCGAACATGAACGCGAAGTGCGCGTTCTCGGTGTAGCTGGCGCCGGGGATGGTGAGCCCCCAGCGGCCGCGCGCCGGGTCGGTGAGCCGCTTCGCGGTGTCGATGAATTCCCGCCAGTCCTTCGGCGGCTCGGCGATGCCGGCCTCGGCGAACAGCTTCTTGTTGTAGAACAGGCCGTACGACAGCCCGTACAGCGGCAGCGAAGCCGGCGGTTGCCCGGGCATCCCGGCGGAGCTCATGCTGCTGTCCAGGAAGCGGTCCCGGCCGCCGAAGCGTTGCATCAGCGCGTCGTCGAAGGGCAGGAACGCGCCGGTCGCCTGCAGGGACGCGGCCCAGGTGTTGCCGAGGTTCACCACGTCCGGGCCGACGCCGGAGGTCGCCGCGCCGAGGATCCGGTTGAGCAGGTCGGACCAGCCGATCACCTCCAGCTTGACGTCGATGCCGGTCCGGGCGGTGAACTCGGCGAGCTCTTCGCGGAGGATTTCCCGGTCCTGCGCGGCGTTCTTGCCCTGGTTGCTCGCCCAGTAGGTGATCGTGTCGTCGTCGGCCGGTGCCGCGCAGCCGGTCAGCGCGCCGGCGAGCAATGCCGCGACCAGCGGCACCGCCAGGAGTGAGCGCTTGAGCACGAAAGCCTCCTCGGCTTCGTCGAGCCCGTCGTTGGACTCCTGGCTCAAGTTAGGTACTTAACCGGTTAATCAGAAGGGCCGGTCAACGCCGTGATCGTTTCGTTATCGGTGGTCGGTCAGTTGCCGGGAGCGGGCGCAGTGCTCCCGCGCGGCATCAGCTTCCGCGGCGACAGCTCGCCGTCGTCGGCCGAACCGGTCTCGATCAGCTCCAGCAGCATGCGCGCGGCAGTGGCGGAATCCACGACGACGCTGTGCGCGAACGCGGTGATGGCGGGGCGAACCACCTGGCACAACATCGAGTCGTCCCATGCCAGCACCGAGAGATCGGCCGGCACCCGCACGCCGAGCTCCTCCGCGTGCACCACAGTCGCGACCGCCATCACGTCGTTGTCGTAGATGACCGCGGTCGGGGGATTCGGCGCTGAGAGCAGGCGGCGCGTGGCGCGAACACCGCCCTCCTCGGTGTAATCGCCGGACGCGTGGTGCACCGAGAGCCCGGGCGTTTCGCCCACGGCTCGGCGCAGCGCGTCCGCCCGCCGAACGGTGTGCTGGAGATCGGCCGGCCCTTGCACGTGCCCGATCCGTCGGTGGCCGAGTTCCGCGAGGTGCGTGATCGCGCTGCGGATGGCCTCGTCCTCGTCGGCCCGCAGGACCGGGATCCCCGGCATCGGCCCGGCGGTGCCGAAGAACACCGCTGGTGTTCCCAGCTCGCGCAGCAGCTCCGGGCGCGGGTCGGAGACCCGGAGGTCGGTCAGCACCACGCCGTCGACCCGCCGCTCCGCCCACCAGCGCCGGTAGGTGTCCAGCTCGGTGCCGGTGTCCGCGGCGAGCGCGAGCTGCAGCGAAAACCCTTCCGCCGAAAGGGTTTGCTCCAGGCCGGCCAGCATCTGCATGAAGAACGGCTCGGTGCGCAGCACCTCCGGGGAACGGGCGAGCACGATGCCGATGTTCGCCGCCCGGTCGTTGGACAGGGCGCGCGCCGCGCTGCTGGCCCGCCAGCCCATCGCCGCCGCGACGTCGAGGATCCGCTCCCGGGTCTGCGGCGAAACCCCGGCGCGCCCGTTGAGCGCGTAGGAGACGGCGGCCTTCGAAACCCCGACCTCCCGGGCGATGTCGATGATCGTCGGCCGCTTCACCCCGGCGCTCCTCCCAGATCCGGCCCGCGCCGGAGAACACCGGGGCGAACTCCCGGAGCGCAGCGTACTGGTGCGGGGCTACCGGGGGGTGGCCTCCCGGCCGTGGGCGGCCAGCGCGTAGATCACGACCACGTCGAGCACGATCACCACCGCCGACCACAGGGGATAGGTCGTGAAGAAGGCGATGTTGGTCAGGATGCTGATCACCGCCATGGCGATGGCCACGGCACGCGCCCAGGTGCGGCCGCTGAACAGCCCGACCCCGGTGGCGGCGAGCACGACGCCGGTGATCACGAAGCTCCAGCCGACCCCGGCGTAGCTGACCTGCACCGCCGATCCGGCCGGCGTCACGTACGTCGTACCGGAGCGGGCGAACGCGATCGCCCCGCTGATGACCTGGACGATGCCGGCCAGCAGCAGGATGGTGGCGGCGAAGTACACCCATCCCACCCAGCCGGTGTGCATGCGTCGTGCTCCGTGCGTGGTCATCGCGGCCTCCTCCGCTCGCCCTTGCTGCGACTAAGCCTGTGGGAAGCGGAACTGCTTGATCCAGGGGCCAAAGACCTCGGCTCGCGCTGTTCAGCGGCGGCCGCGCAGCGCGATCTCCGCGGCTTGAAGGACGACGTCGGTGGTCGGTTCCCGGTCGAGGTCGGAGTGCATCGCCGCGTCGATCGCGCCGATCAGGGCCCCGGTCAGCGCCGCGGCGTGCAGCGCGTCGAGCTCCTCGGGATACGCCTCGCGGAGCGCGTGCGCGAGCCGTTGCTGCAGGGAGGCGTTGCGGAGCAAGGCGCCCGCGCGCAGGGGCGGGACGGTGGCGATGAGCCGGGCCCTGATCCTGGTCAGCTCGTGGTCGAAGGGGAAGCTCCAGGCGTCGGCGGTGCTCAGCTGGTGAATCGTGCGCAGCAGCAGGTCTTCCGGCTGCTCGTCGGCGGAGCGGCCGGCGAAGGCTTCCTGGAGCAGGCCGTCGTAGAGCACGTCGTCTGCGAAGACGACCTCGTCCTTGGCCGAGAAGTAGTTGAAGAACGTCGCGGGCGACACCTCGGCCGCCGCCGCGATCTCGGCGACGGTCGTGTCGTCGTAGCCCTTCTCGTCGAACAGCCGGATGGCCGCCTCGATCAGGGCCTGCTTGGTGCGCCGCTTCTTCCGCTCCCGCAGCCCGAGCCGGTCACTCATGGTCGTCAATTTTACATGAAGCCTAAAATTAGAGAGACTCTAAGTTTCTGCTAGCGTGGTGGCCATGACGGATCGAACGCAGTGCTGCGTCGTCGGGGGCGGCCCGGCGGGGATGATGCTGGGTCTGCTGCTCGCGCGCTCCGGTGTGGCGGTGACGGTGCTGGAGAAGCACCAGGACTTCCTGCGGGATTTCCGCGGCGACACCGTGCATCCCTCCACCCTGCGGCTGCTCGACGAGCTCGGGCTGGGCGAGCGGTTCGCCGAGCTGCCTGCCGGGAAGCTGGCGAAGATGCGCATCCAGATCGGCTCGAAGACGGTGGTGATGGCCGACTTCGGGCGGCTACGCGGGCCGTACCGGCACATCGCGATGGTGCCGCAGTGGGACTTCCTCGACCTGCTGGCCGGCGCGGCCGCCGAGGAGCCGTCGTTCACGCTGCGCATGTGCAGTGCCGTGACCGGGCTACGCAAGGACGGCGCCGGTCGCACCACGGGCGTGCGCTACCGCGACGCCGACGGCGTGGAGCGCGAACTCGCTGCGCCGCTGACCGTCGGTTGCGACGGCCGCGGCTCGGTGGTCCGTCGAGAGGCCGGGCTGCGGCAGATCTCCTTCGACGTGCCGATGGACGTGTGGCAGGTCCGGGTGCCCAAGGCCGAGGACGACACCGACGGCGAGGTGTTCGGCCACTTCGGCGGCGGGCAGGTGTCGGTCACCATGGATCGCGGCGACTACTTCCAGACGTCTTACCTGATCGAGAAGGGCCGGAACGAGGCCTTGCGCGCGCAGGACATCGCGGTGTTCCGGGCGCGGCTGGCCGAGTTGTTCGGCTGGCCGGAAGCCCGGCTGGAGTCGCTGGGCTCGTGGGACGACGTGAAGCTGCTGCGGGTGGAGATGAACCGGCTGCGCCGCTGGTACGGCGACGGCGTGCTGTGCATCGGCGACGCCGCGCACACGATGTCGCCGGTCGGCGGCGTCGGGGTCAACCTCGCCGTGCAGGACGCCGTCGCGGCGGCCCGGGTGCTGGCGGAACCGCTTCGGTGCGGCCGGGTTCCCAACGCGGCGCTTGCGAAGATCCAGCGCCGCCGGTGGCTGCCGATGGCGGTGGCGCAGCAGTCGCAGCGCGGCGAGCACGAGATGCTGCTGCGTCCGGCGCTCGACGGAACTCTCGACGAGAACAAGCTTCCGTTGATGCTGCGAGCGCTGCAGCGCGCGCCGTTCCTGCGCGGTTTGACCGCCTACATCGGCGGAATGGGGATCCTCCCCGAACACGCACCCGCGTTCGCCCGCCGGACGGCGGTCTGATTCGTCCCAAGTGGACCATCAGGCGGCGACCAGCTCGCGTTCCGTCCGCATGGCCGGGACTTCCACCGATTCTGCCGGGGCGACCGGCGCGCGCTTGGTGTTGCGCTCCAGGGTTCCGGAGACCGCGGCGAGCGCGAGGCCGAGCACCGAAAGCACCGAGCCGACCAGGTTCGGCGACAGCAGCCCGAGGCCGTGCGCGATCGCCAGGCCACCGGCGTAGGCGCCGATCGAGTTCGCGACGTTGAAGGCGGACTGCAGCGCCGCCGACACGAGCGCCGGCGCCCCGCCCGCCTTGTCCATCACCACGGCCTGCATGATCGGCGCGACCATGAAGCCGAGGGCGCCGATCACGAAGACGGTCGCCGCCGCGGCCAGCTTGTCGCCGGAGGTGATCGTGAACGCGGCGAGCACCACGGCCAGCCCGATCAGCACGGCGTGCAGGCCCGGCGTCAGGGCCTTGTCGGCGACCCGGCCGCCCAGGAAGTTGCCTAGCGTCATGCCGAGCCCGGCCAGCACCAGCAGGCCCGTCACGCCGGTCGGGGAGTACCCGGAGACATCGGTGAGGATCGGGGTCAGGTAGCTCAGGCAGGCGAACGTGCCGCCGAGGCCGAAGGTCACGATCGCCAGCGCCAGCCACACCTGCGACAGGCGGAACGCGGCGAGCTGCCCGCGCACCGAGGCATCCGAGGGCGCGGGGCGGCCCTGGGCGGGCACCAGCCGGACGATGGCGGCGACGGCGACGAGGCCGATGGCGGCGACCACGGCGAAGGTGGCGCGCCAGCCGAACTGCTGGCCCAAAAGCGTGCCGAGCGGCACGCCGACGACGTTGGCCAGCGTGAGGCCCATGAACATCATCGAGACCGCCTTGGCGCGGTTGCCCGGCTCGGCGAGGCTGGTCGCCACGACGGCGCCGGCGCCGAAGAACGCGCCGTGCGGCAGGCCGGCCAGGAACCGGAACACCGTGCCGATCTCCGCGCTCGGGGTCAGCGCGAAGAGCAGGTTGCCGACCGTGAACAGGCCCATGGTGCCGATGAGCATGGCCTTGCGGGGCAACCGCGCGCCCAGGATCGTCAGCGCCGGGGCGCCGATCACCACGCCGAGCGCGTAACCCGTGATCAGGTTGCCTGCGGTCGGGATCGACACGCCGAGGTCGGCGGCCGCTTGGGGCAGCACGCCCATCATGACGAACTCGGTCGTGCCGATGCCGAAGGCGCCGATGGCCAGTGCGAGCAGCGCGATGGGCACAGTTCTCCTCTCGGGGGAGCGGGATCGGGGGAGCGCGGCAGGTCGTGATGGCCGCTGCCGGGACGTGGCGGGTCCGAAACGCTCGGACTGTATCGATACAGTACGAGTACGTGGAGATGCTCGGCCGAATGCTGGCCGCGTCACCGTCGGTTGTTCGGTGTCCAGTCTCGGGGCGCGGCGGCGGTCCTGTCCACCTGGTGGGGCGTGAAACGAGACACTGCGCGTAGCGGACTAATCCTCGTTGTCGCTCAATAGAGTGAGATGTGCGGCCGCGACGACAGGTGTCCTTTGTGGACCGGGTCGCTCGCGGCGCAGAATCGGGCGGGACATCCAGCGGGAGGCGACGTGCCGGAAGAACGTGGTGGGCACTTCGTCCGCTCGGTCGAGCGGACCCTTTCGGTGCTGCGGGCGTTCTCGCCCGGGCGGGCCGAGCTGACGCTGACCGAGGTGGCGCAGGCCAGCGGCCTGGACCGGGCCGGGGCCCGGCGGATCCTGCTGACGCTGGTCGACCTCGGCTACGTCCGCCACGACGAGCGGCACTTCGCGCTGACGCCGCAGGTCCTGGAGTTCGGCTACGCCTACCTGTCCAGCAGGTCGCTGCCGCAGATCGCCGAGCCGCACCTGCGCCGGCTCACCCGGGAACTGCGGGAGATGACCGCGGTGGCCGTGCTCGAAGGCGATGAGATCTGCTACGTCGCGCAGGTGCCGAGCCCGAAGCTGCTGTCCGTGGCGATCCCGGTCGGCACCCGCTTCCCCGCGCACGCCACGTCGATGGGCAAGGTGCTGCTGGCCGGCATGCCGCCGGAGCGGCTGGAGGCGCGGCTGCGCTCGATGGACCTGGCGGCGCTCACGCCGCACACCATCACCACCCGCGAAGGTCTGCTCGCGGATCTCGGCAAGGTCCGCAGGCAGGGTTTCGTGATCTCCGACAGCGAACTGGAGGAGGGTCTGCGCGGTGTCGCCGCGCCGATCCGCGACGCCGACGGGAAGGTGTTCGCGGCGGTCAACGTCTCGCTGGACGCGCACAGCGCGTCGGAGGACGGGGTGCGGCGGGAGATCGTGCCGCTGCTGGCGGCGACGGCGGCCCGGATCGAAGCGGACCTGCGGCTGAAGCCGCCGGCGCCGACGCGCCGCTCCGGGTGAAACGGCCCTCAGTCGTTCGCTGGCCGACCGCCTGTGTCGCGGTGCGAACAAGCCGCCACCGAATCTCCGCGGATCGGCGCGGCGGCGCTTTCCCTTGTCCACCAGCGAAATCATCGCATCCCGAGGCCGTGGCACAGGTGTCCGGAGCCACAGTGCCTTGCATCACAGCTAGTTTCCGCTCCGCTGCGTGCTTAGGATCCCCGTCACATCAGGCCACCCCGGCGGCGTTCGGCGATTCGCGGGTGGCGCCTTCGACCTCGACGGAGCGGGAGGGGCGGACATGGCCCGAAGGGTTCGGAACCGGCAGCTGGCGGCGAAGATCGTCGACGCCGAGGAGGCCGCCGGGCTGATCGGGACCGGCGACAACGTGGGCATGAGCGGCTTCACCGGCGCCGGGTATCCGAAGGAGGTGCCGGGCGCGCTGGCCAAGCGGGTCGCCGCGGCCCACGCGGAGGGGCGGCCGATGAAGGTCGGCCTGTGGACCGGCGCGTCCACTGCCCCGGAGCTCGACGGCGCGCTCGCCGAGGTGGAGGGCATCGACCTGCGCCTGCCGTACCAGTCCGACCCGGTCACCCGCGAGAAGATCAACTCCGGCCGGATGGACTACACCGACATCCACCTCTCGCACGTCGCCCAGCGCGTGTGGCAGGGCGTCTTCGGCGACCTGGACGTCGCCGTCGTGGAGGTCAGCGGCATCACCGAGGACGGCCGCCTGATCCCGTCGTCGTCGGTGGGCAACAACAAGACCTGGCTGGAGCGGGCAGACCGGGTCATCCTCGAGGTCAACTCGTGGCAGAGCGAGCACCTCGAAGGGATGCACGACATCTACTACGGGACGGCGCTGCCGCCGCGGCGCGAGCCCATCCCGATCACGCATCCCGCCGACCGGATCGGCGTGCCGCACCTGGAATGCCCGGCGGACAAGGTGATCGCGGTGGTCGAGACCGAATCACCCGACCGCAACACGGTTTTCACGCCGCCGGACGAGACGTCCGGGCGGATCGCCGGGCACGTGCTGGACTTCCTGGATCTGGAGGTGCGGTCCGGCCGACTGCCGCGGAACCTGCTCCCGCTGCAGTCCGGGGTGGGCAACGTCGCGAACGCCGTGCTCGCCGGGCTGCAGGCGGGCCCGTTCGACGGGCTGACCGCCTACACCGAGGTGATCCAGGACGGGATGCTGCAGCTGATCGAGTCGGGCAAGCTCCGGATGGCATCCGCGACGGCCTTCTCGCTGAGCCCGGCGGCGGTGGACCGCTTCAACCGCGACGCCGCCGCCTACCGCGACAAGATCGTGCTGCGGCCGCAGGAGATCAGCAACCATCCGGAGGTCGTGCGCCGGCTCGGCTGCCTGGCGATGAACGGCATCGTGGAGGCCGACATCTACGGCAACATCAACTCGACGCACCTGATGGGCAGCCGGATTCAGAACGGCATCGGCGGCTCGGGCGACTTCGCGCGCAACGCCTACGTGTCGATCTTCGTGACGCCGTCGGTGGCCAAGGGCGGCGCCGTGTCGTCGATCGTGCCGATGGTCTCGCACGTGGACCACACCGAGCACGACGTCGACGTGATCGTGACCGAGCAGGGCCTGGCGGATCTGCGCGGCCTCTCGCCGCGCAGGCGCGCGGAGCTGATCATCGAGCGGTGCGCGCATCCCGATTTCCGCCCGGCGCTGCGGGATTACCACGACCGCGCAATGGAATCGTCGTTCGGCCGCCACACCCCGCACCTGCTCGGCGAGGCCCTGTCCTGGCACCAGCGCTACCTCGACGAAGGCACCATGCGCCCGGCCTAGTGAGCATCAGCCGAAGTCCCGGCGGCGGAGGGCCAGCAGTCCGCCGCCGAGCAGGACGGCCGACAGCGCGATCATCACCAGCGCCGGGCCCGGGTCGAACGGGTTTCCGGCGACGGTGTTCGGGATGTAGTGGAACGGGTTCGGCCCCAGGCCCCGTGCGACATTGTGGAGTTCCGTCATTCTTGGCCTATCCCGGCCGCTTGGTGCCTATTGTGGGCGTTGGCCTTGCACGGTGTCGAATCCACAGGTACACGGCTGGAGGCATTGTTGGAAATTTCCGCATTGCGCAACCCCTTCGACTACGCCAATCCAGTGCGCAGCGGCGATCTCTTCGCAGGTCGGCAGGTGGAGCTATCAAGGATCAGCTACGTCTTGGACCAGGCCGCACCTGATCAACCGGCCGGGTACATCGCCCTGCATGGCCAACGCGCTGCGGGCAAGACGAGCTTGCTCAACATGACGCAGGCACTTGCCCGCCAACGCGGTTATGTCACGGCACGGTTGGACCTGGTCCCCGCGGACGCGGATCCCGTCTCGTTCTTCGCCAAGGCGTACGAGGCAATCATCGGCGCGGTCGGTGAAGCCGTGGGTCTGACTGCGTCAGATGGCCGGAAGATCACGCCCAGAATCGTGCGCCGGGTCATGCATGGTGAGAAACAGGACGACTTTCCCCTGGAATTCCCGGAAAGCGTCGCGCAAGCCTGGGCCGGTGGTCGCCTGTCGGAGATGGCGCTGCGTGCAGATCTCGAGTACTTGGCCGAGCAAGCGGGGCAGCCGATCGTGCTCCTCGTGGACGAGGCGCAGCTGGTGGCTGACCGCAAGGACGTCTTGTCCATGCTGCGAACGCTGGGAACGCAGTTGTGCGGCTACGTCTTCGTCCTGGCCGGTACCACGGATCTACTGGTGCGGATCAGCGAAGTCTTCGATGCGCTGCTGCGGCAGTTCGAACCGATCAAGGTCGAGCAGTTCAACGAAGTCGCTGATGTGCACAACTGCGTGATGCGCCCGCTGCGCTCATTGGGACTGGACCCGCACGATTGCTTCGAGGACTTCCACGGCGTCGTCCAGGACTTGATGTCGCTCACTGACGGGAATCCCTACGAGATCCAGTTCTTCTGCCACGTGATGTTTCACCGTTGGCAGTCCGGAGTGACATCGAAGATGGTGCTGTCCCCGGGAACTCTCGACAGCGTCCGCGAGGTCATGGAGGCCGGCGGGCAGGTGCAGGACCGGCCCTTGATCTCGGCCGTGCGGAAGATGTCCGTCGACGAGCTCGTGGCGCTCAACCTGCTGTGTTCGTCCCTCGAAAGCAGCACCATTGATGAGCTCTGGTTCTCCCACTGCATCACGGGTGCACCGTCGATCAGTCGGGAGGCATTCGATGGCTTCCGGGACGGCTTCGTCGCGAAGCGGATCGTCGAGATCGACGATGGAGCCGTTCGACTGCCGGGAGATCTGTTCGACCACATCTACGTCCGGCTCTGGACGCTCAACAAGATCGGCCAGCCGCGACATCCGCAACTCGTCAGCCGGTACAGGTTCCGGGCGCTGCTGACCCGTAGACTGGAATACGCGCTCGAGGACGTGATCGCTGACCAGCCGGTACGGTTGCTTTCGACGTGTTGCTACGGGATGACCCAAGACAACCTGGAATCCTGCCTCGCACTCCTGGACACGTTGCCGGATAGCGCGGCGGAGAGCGCCAGAATTCAGTTTCTGCACGAAGCGATCGTGCGGTGCAGGTTCCCGGCGGCACTGGACGTCACCGTGGTGGAATGCACGTACGCCGGAACGACCGCCGTTCGCTGGCTGTACGCGCGGGATGTCGACGACATCGAACTGACTGAACTCCCAGCGTTCCGCGCAGCGTGTGAACGAGCCCGCGCACTGGGCGGGGAGTTGCGCGCCGAGCGCCTGCGGTTGCCGCTGAAGCCATGGCCCGACGTGCGGGATTGGCTCGTGAAGCATGCGGGGCCGGTCGAACGGAACGCCATGGCTGGGTGCCATCTCACCGAGTCCTTCGATGTCTACGTCGATGGCGACGTCCCGGCAACGGTCGAGCACCTCAGCACCGCGTTCAGGTTCGAGCCGTCGTGGATCGCCGCCAACAACCTCGCCTACCTCGCGCTCGTGGGAGGCGAACCGACGAGTGCACTGGACTGGGCGGAAAAGTCCATTGCACTCACGGATGAGCCCAAAACCCGGGCCCTCAGCCGCTACAACGCCGCTATGGCCTTGGTGAAGCTCGGAGAGCTCGCGAAGGCACGGCAGGGCCTAGCCGAGGCGGCGGACGACCTGGCTCGGCTGCCGGTTCCCGACTACTTCTGCCGGTTCCTGCTGGTCCCGCACTGGGCGGATGGTGGAATCGAGTTCGAGGAGAAGCCCCGCGTCAATCTTCCCGGAGCGATCGAAACGGCATTGGACATGGTCGGATTGATCGAGAGGCACGCGAGCATGCGGCGATCAACGGAGTAGGACGCCATGCTTTTCCGGGACGAAGTCAACGGGCCACCGCGTGGCCCGGTCGGTGACCGCACTGGAAAGCTTCGCGCCGGTCAACCGAGCGGCTTGGAGATCAGCGCCGGACAGATCGGCATTGCGGAGATCCGCGCCATCCAGGTCGGCTGACCGCAGCACGGCCCCGGTCAGATCTGTTCTGCTGAGATCGGCTCCTTTGAGCCGAGCCCGTTCCAGCCGGGCGCCAGGCAGGTGCGCTCCGGCGATGCAGGTTCCCACCAGGTCGACTTCGCACGGCCAATTCCGACGGGAAAGCACCGTCAGGGCGGCCGCTACGTCCTGAGGCAGTGGCTGCTGGCGGGCATGGTCGCGCACGAAGGCCGACAGGATTTCCGCCACTCGCGACTGCTCAGCCGGATCGTCGTCGGCGACCCGGTCCAGCGAGTAGATTCCGCCCAGCCGCAGAGCCACGGACTCGCGGTTGCTGAGCTGTTCCACCGCCTTGCTGAATGCGTCGGTGACGGCGATCCGGCGTGCCACCAGTTGCTGGCCGCGCGCGGCGAGCATTTGCCGCCACGCGGTAACAGCGCCGATCACGAGGAGCACACCACCAACGGCCTGGAGAAGGGCCGTGCGGACGTCGGTTTCCGCTTTCACTCGGTCGTTCCCGGTCAACGCGGATGCGGCTGGGGACGACTCAAGCACGTAGCCGGGAAGCGGCCCGAATGCCGCGACAACCACGACCACCAGCATCGAGGAGACCACCGCGATGCATGTCCAACCGACGACCTTGATCACCTTTTCCATCACGATCTCCATGCTGCCGTCCAAATCGGTTGGGCGGGCTGGGTTGGCGCCAGAATCCGGCGGTGGCTTCTCCTGTTCTTTTCGGCAGGTCGGCGTGAGTTCCACTGCGTGGTCTAGATGGGGATGGCACACAAGTACCGCGCCTGACAGGCCTACTACCAGCGTCGAAGCACCAACGACCAAGAACATCACGATCTACAACTGGAGTACTGGCTAGCGCTCTGACCACAAACCGTCGCCGGATTGCGGGACCCGTGATTAAAGGGAAGGCATGACTCCTTCCAGTAGGGATACGGTCCTGCTATGTCCCGATCAGCCGAGATTGGGCCCTCCCCGTCCCCCCTCACCGCGGACGACCTCGACCTTGCCGTGCAGCTCGCGTTGGCAGTCCTCCGCAAGGCGCCCTCAGCCGCGTGGGATGGAAAGGCGGGATCGCTGGAATGGGACTGCTGGGAGATGGTCGAGCACCTCAGCGACGACCTTTTCGCGTACGCCGCGCAACTAGGTCCCAGAACACCGCCCTCGGATGGTGAGGTGCCCTTCGTGTGGGAGAGCCGGCGGCCCTGCGAACGCTATTCACGCGGACCGTAAGGCGGGGCCTACCGGCCTGTTGCAGGTGTTGGAGGCGAGTGGTGCGCTGCTGGTCGCCATGGTGCGCACGACGCCGCCGCAGGTTCGCGCCTGCCACGTCTTCGGCATCTCCGACGCCGAGGGCTTCGCCGCGATGGGGATCGTGGAGACCCTGGTGCACACGCACGACCTGGCCCAAGGGCTCGGGCTTGCCTGGAATCCACCAGCCGACCTGTGCTCGCGGGTGCTCGTCCGGCTGTTTCCGAACGCCCCGGTGTTCACGGATCCTTGGCCCACCCTGCTGTGGCCACTGGACGCGCCGAACTGCACGGGCGCCCTCGTCTGACCGCATGGCGCTGGGACGGCACACCTCGAACACCGGGCTAAAGCGACCCGGCGAAGATGGACTTTTCGCAGTTAGGTGACGGGTTTGGGCAGTGACCAGTGAGTGAAGGGCTGGCCGAGCTTGACCGGTCGGCGGTGGCCGTCTGGATGACGCCTGTGCAAGTCGAGCGATCACCGGGACGCGGTTCCCGTCGGCCGAGACCAGCATCATCGCGCCGGTAGCGTCCCGAACTCGTGCTGCCTCGGCGCACGATTTGCTGCAGCCGCAGCGCTTCCTGGTCGGTCAGTCTGCGCACGCGGACTGGCTCACCACCGCGCCTCCAGCGGTCGGATCGAACGTCACCGGACAGCCAACCGCCACCGCCACCACCCCGGCGAACCTATGCGGTCAGAACATCAGCCGAAGTCCCGGCGGCGGAGGGCCAGCAGTCCGCCGCCGAGCAGGGCGGCCGACAGCGCGATCATCACCAGCGCCGGGCCTGGGGAAAACGGGTTTCCGGCGACGGTGTTCGGGATGTAGTGGAACGGCTCGAACGGAGTCCCGCCCCACACCCCGTACAGCGGCCCGGCGATCTGCCCCAGCGCCGCCGTCGCCACCCACACCGCCCAGCAGATCGCCGCGCTCGCCTTCGGCAGGAGCCCGTAGGCGAGCGCACAGACCGCGCCCACCAGCCACGCCGCCGGGACGGTTCCCAACGATTGGAGGAGGATGCGCGGCACGTCCGTCGCGAAATCGCCCACGAGCCAAGCGAAGAACACGCCGAAGACGAGCCCGGTAACGGCCGACAGCGCCGCCGTGCCGAGGCCGGTCACCAGCAGGTGCCCGGCCGCCCAGCGCAGCCGCGTCATCGGCGTGGCCTGGGCGATCTCGGCCCGGCCGCTGCTCTCCTCGGCGCGCATCCGCTGGACCATCAGCACCGGGTACAGGGCGATGACATGCGCGAAGATCAGGATGATGGGCCAGAGGAAGTAGTGGAGCTCCGAACCGGCCCGGCCGCCGAAGTTCTCCAGCAGCCGGGCCGCGCCGGGCGCGTTGAGCAGCTGGTGCGCCAAGGTGCTCAGCGCGCCGGCGGAGGCCGCGAAGACGGCGAGCCCGACGGCCCACTTCACCAGCAGGCCGCGGTTCAGGCGCCAGGACAGGCCGATCGGGCCGCGCAGGCGCGGCGCGGACGCGGGCCCGGTGCGCTCGGGGATCAGCCCGGCTCCGAGGTCGCGGCGAGCCACCAGGTGGTAGGCGATGGCCGACAGCGCTGCGGTGGTGGCGATCGACACCGCGAGCAGCCACCACTGTTCGTCGCGGTACGGCGCCACCAGGTGGCTCCAGCCGATCGGCGACACGTACGTCATCCAGTGCTGCCCACTCGCGTCGCCGGCGTAGCGCAGGACGTAGGCAGCGCCGAGAGCAGAGAGCGCGAAAGCCCTTGCGGTGCGGGCGTTCTGCGCGAGCTGGGCGGCGACCGCGGCGACGCCGCCGAACACCCAACCGGCGGCGGTGATGCCCGCCCCGTAGGCGATCGACCCCACCGGGTCCAGCCCGATCGCGATCAGCACGACGGCGGTCAGCGCGCCACCGGCCAGGCTCACCCCGCCCGCCACCGCCAGCGCGGCGGTCAGCGCGGCGTAGCGGCTGACCGCGCCCGCGCGCAGCAGCTCGGTGCGGCCGGCGTCCTCGTCGGCGCGGGTGTACCGGACGACGGCCATCAGGGCGGCGAGACCGTTCATCACGTACAGGAATCCGCCGCTGCGCCAGGAGGAGAGGACGCCGAGGTCCGGTTCGACGGCCCCGCCGCCGAGCGCCCGGAAGAAGGCGTTCTGGTTGATCATCACGGTGTAGGTCGCCTTCAGCTCCGGCGTGCCCATGTTCCGGTTGATGTAGGCGACCATGACCAGCGACATGGTGACGAGCAGGAGGACCCACCACGGCGCGATGTTCCGCTCGCGGCGCAGCGCCAGCCGCGCCAGGCGGGAGGTTCCAGCGAGGCTGCTCATCGGATCGCCTCCGCGCTGGTCTTGCCGTAGTGCCGCAAGAAGAGCTCTTCGAGAGTGGGCGGCCGGCTGACGAGGCTGCGGACGCCGATGGAACCGAGCCGGGTCAGCGCGGGACCGAGGGCGTCGGCATCGGCTTCGAAGCGCACCTGGCCGTCCTCCGTCCGGAAGTCGTGCACTCCCGCGAGCTCAGCGAGCCCGTCCGCGGGGCCCGCGAGTTCGGCGCGCACGGAGGTGCGGGCCAGGTGGCGGAGCTCGGCGAGAGAACCGGAATCGACGGCCCGGCCGTCGCGGATGATGGTGACGCGATCGCACAACTCCTCGACCTCGCCGAGGATGTGGCTGGACAGCAGCACGGTCCGGCCGCCGCGCCGCACTTCCTCCCGGACGACGTCGCGGAACACCACCTCCATCAGCGGGTCCAGACCCGAGGTGGGCTCGTCGAGGATGAGGAGCTCGGCGTCGGAGGCGAGCGCGGCGATCAGCGCCACCTTCTGCCGGTTCCCCTTGGAGTAGGCGCGGGCCTTCGTGCGGGGATCCAGGTCGAAGCGGTCGATCAGCTCCTCGCGCCTGGCGCGGTCGGCGCCGCCGTGCAGCTGCGTCAGGAGGTCGATGACCTCGCCGCCGGAAAGCCCGGGCCAGAGCGTCACGTCGCCGGGCACGTAGGCGAGCCTGCGGTGCAGGCTCGTCGCGTCCCGCCACGGATCGCCGCCGAGCAACCGGGCGGTGCCCGCGTCGGCGCGCAACAGCCCGAGCAGGATCCTGATCGTCGTGCTCTTCCCGGCGCCGTTCGGGCCGAGGAAGCCGTGCACCTCACCGGTGCGCACCGTGAGATCGAGGCCGTCCAGCGCCGTGGTGCGGCCGAACTCCTTGACCAGGCCGGTGATCGATATCGCGTCAGTCATCGATGCCTTCTCCAGGAACGGGGTTTCCGCCGGGCAGCCGCGACCGGATGGCGGCGGCTTCCTCCGGGCTGAGGAGCGGATGGGAGTAGAGGTCGAGCAGGACGCGGGCCAGCACGTCCTCGCCCTGCGGGCTGAACACGTCGACGCCGAGGCCGCGGGACACGTGCTCGTGCATGACGGCGATGGACAGCGCCATCGCCGCGCTGACGGTCGCGCGCTGCGCCGGGGACACCTCCGGCGGATCGGACCGCTTCCGGTCGGCTTCCGCCAGCCACTGCGCGCCCAGCTCGGCCAGCTTGTCGAACAGCGGCGCGGCCCGCCCCTCGACCAGGGCGCGCGCGACGTACCGCTGGTACGGGCCGAAGGCGGCGCCCGCGACGCCCACGTAGTTCACGCTGCCCGGCGCGCTGTCGGCCCGGACGTCGTCGTTGATCCCGTTCAGGACCTTGGCGAGGTAGGCGTCGCAGGCGTCGCGCAGCGCTTCCTTGGCGCCGAAGTGGTGGCGCACCAGCCCTGACGACACGCCCGCCGTCTCGGCGATCCCGCGGATCGTCGCCCGGTCGAAGCCGTGCTCGCCGAAATGCCGCAGCGCCGCGTCCCGGATCCGCGCCCGAGCGGTCAGGTCCTCCGGATCCAGTCCCGGCAAGCTCATGTCCCGTCACCTATCCACACGTGCATCTGACTATTCACAGGGGAAGGTTACTACACGCGTGTGTAGTGCGGGAGTGGGTATTTCGGCGCGCGGCGACGATTCCTGGGCCCGCGAGCCGTCTACATCGGGGTACGGGAACCCGAGGAGGATCAGTGATCGACCTGAAACCGGCCTGCGGCCGGATGAACGACCTGCTGGCGACCATCGCGGACGACCAGCTCGCCGCCCCCACGCCCTGCGCCGAGTACACCGTCGGCGACCTGATCGACCACGTCGACGAGGCCGCTCACGGCTCCGCCACGCTCGCCGGCAGCGATGTCGGCGAGCGAGCCGCCAACCTCGGCGACGACTGGCGGCACGTGGTCGCCGAGCACGTCCGGGCGCTCGGCGAAGCGTGGGAGGACCCGGCCGCCTGGCGGGGCAGCTCCGGCGGCGCGGGCGTGGAGCTGCCGAACGAGGTGTGGGGCAAGATCGCGCTCACCGAGATGGTCGTGCACGGCTGGGACCTCGCGAAGGCGACCGGTCAGCCCTTCGACCTGCCCGAGGAGACGCTGCGGGCCTGCCTCGACCACGTGGCGGAGTTCGTCCCGAAGGCTCCCATCAAGAGCCTGTGGGGCAGCCCCGTCGAGACCCCGGCCGACGCCCCGCTGCTCGACCGCATCGTCGCCATCACCGGTCGCACCCCGTGAATTCCGGGGCGCGGCACCGGATCACGGCAGCGGCAGGCCCTGCTCCAGGAGGGCGGTGAACCGGTCCTCCTCGATGGGGCGGGCGAACAGGAAGCCCTGGTACACGTCGATCCCGACGCTGGCGAGCAGGTTGAACTGCTCCGCCGTCTCGACGCCCTCGGCCACGGTCTGGCAGTCCAGCGCGCGGGCGAACTCCGCGACCGCGCGGGCGACCGCCAGATCGCGGGAGCCGACGCCGAGGTCGGAGACGAAGCTGCGGTCCGCCTTGATGATCTGCGCCGGCAGGTCCTTGATCCGGGCCAGCGAGGAGTAGCCGGTGCCGAAGTCGTCGACGGCGAACCGGACGCCGCGGTCGACGAGTTCGAGCATCGCGCGGCGCGGCCCGCTCGGCAGGTCGACCAGCACCGTCTCGACCAGTTCGAGGACGACGCGGTCGGGCTCGATGCCGGATTCGGCGATGGCCCCGGTCACCTCGGCGGTGAACTCCGGGTCGTCGGGCAGCAACCCGGCGAGGTTCACCGCGATGCCGACCGGGCGCCCGCGGACGGTCGGCCACCGGGCGGCCCGGTGCAGTGCGGTACGCAGCACCCACCGGTCCAGGTCGCGCAGCAGGTCGCCCTGCTCGGCGACCGGCAGGAAGACGTCCGGGTAGAGCAGGCCGTGCTCGGAGTGCTGCCACCGGACCAGCGCCTCGGCCGAGACAACGTGGCCCGCGGCGTCGACGACGGGCTGGTAGTGGAGCACGAGGTCGTCGTTGTCGATGGCCTCGCGCAGCTCCGCCTCCAGCCGCAGCTGCCGGTTGATGGCCTGGGCCAGCCCCGGGTCGGCCAGCGCCACCCGCCCCGGGCCGCGCCGCTTCGCCCGGTACATGGCGGCGTCGGCGAAGCGGAGCAGGTCGTCGCCGCAGGTCACGGTGCCGTCGGGCATTGCGCAGCCGACCGCCGCCGACACCTGCACCGGCTGGCCCTGCAGCCGCACCACGGTGCGGAGCAGGCCGGACACCGTCTTGCCCAGCGCCTCCAGGCCGCCCACGGCGTCGACGTCGCGGCAGACCACCACGAACTCGTCGCCGGAGAGCCGGGCCGGGACGCATCCCGGCGGCATGCCGCTGCGCAGCCTGCGGGCCAGGTTCGCGACCAGCTCGTCCCCGGCGTCATGGCCCAGGGAGTCGTTTACCCGCTTGAAGTTGTCGATGTCGCAGAACAGCACGCCGACCCGCTCGGCGCCGGGGCCGCGCACCAGTTCGTCGAGGAGTTCCTTGACCGCGCGGCGGTTGAACAGGCCGGTCAGCGAGTCGTGGGTGGCCTGGTAGCGGAGCTCCTCGGCCCGCTGGTGCCGTTCGGTGATGTCCTGGAACGCCACCAGCCAGAACAGCCGCCCGTCGTCCTCCACCGCGGCGGCGCAGCGGAGGTCGCAGTGCACCGGTCGACCGTCGGCCCGCTTGAGTATCCGGTGGGTCGGCGCATCCGAGATCATGACGAGCGGGCCCGACCGGTCCTGGGGATGCCGCAGGTCGTCGGCCCGCGTGCCGTGCAGCTCGGAGATCTCCGAGCCGAGCAGGTCGCACAGCGCGTCGTTGGCCCGGGCCAGCCGGTACGAGTCGTCGAACAGGGCGATGCCCACCGGGGTCAGGCCCATCAGGTTGGTGAATCGCTCGCTGGAGCGCTCCAGTCGCGTGTGGGATTCGGTGTCGTCCCTGGTGACCTTGGCGAAGCCGCGCAGGCTGCCGTCGGAGGACCGCAGTGCGGCGGTGACGACGTGGGCCCAGAACCGGGTGCCGTCCTTGCGGACGAGCCACCCCTCGGCCTGGTGGTAGCCGGTGCGCGCGGCGTGTTCGAGTTCCCGTTCCGGCCGGCGCTCGGCCACGGCCTCGGGCGGGTAGAACACGGAGAAATACCGCCCGACGATCTCGTCGCTGCGGTAGCCCTTCATGTGTTCGGCACCCGGGTTCCAGCTGGTCACGGTCCCGTTCGCGTCGAGCATGTAGATCGCGTACTCGTTGATGGCGGTGGCCAGCAGGTCGAGCCCGACCTCTTGCGCTTGCGGGAACCCGAGGTGTTCCGAATGGGTCAGATCGTTCTTCGTTTGCAGAATTATCGCCCCCGAATGCACCCGGACTTGCACGGTTGCCGCAGTAGAGAGTAGCCATGGCGGGGACCGAACAACAGCTCCCGGTCGGATCGCCCTCGGGAAAACGTGTGCAAGGCCACTGCGCTGGGACTTCGGGCTCGGCGCAACGACCCAGAACGCTGAACTGATTTCGCATCCGTGATCCACTGTGGACCAGTCCAATGGCCGGATTCCCCGTTGCTCGGCACGGGTGAATTCCTGGTGTCCTCTCAGCCAATTCTCAAGGAGTGCCCGGGTTCCGTCGGTAACTTGGAATGCAAGGGCCCGGCCGCAGCGGTGCCGGGCCTGGCGGGTTCCCCCGACGACCTGCACCGGCAGCCGCCGCGTGCGCGACGGCGACTCGAATCCGTCAGGAGGACGTCATGAACCAGAGTCGATGCGGTGCGGCCGCCATGTCCGTCGGAACCTTCGGCGACGAGCCGCCCGCGATCCCGGCGCAGGCCGGGGCCGCCACGCCCGCACCACGCGCCGCAGCCGATCTCGCGGGAGGCGGCGCGGCACTGGTGGTCTGCCGCGGTCCCCACGCAGGCACCGTCATCCCGGTCGCCGACGCGGTGACCGTGGGGCGCGGCCGGGATTGCGACATCACGCTCGACGCGCCCACGGTCTCGCTCCGGCACGCCCTGATCCACCGCGTCGGCGACCGGTACGCGATCACCGATTCGGGTTCGCTGAACGGCACCTACCTCAACCGCAACCCGGTCGACCGGGCGGAGCTGTCCGACGGCGACGAGCTCTGGATCGGCACCTACCGGTTCACCTTCCGCGCGGCCTGAGCATTCCCATCACGGGGCGATCATCCACATCGGATGATCGCCCCGAACCTGGTGAGCGGGCCGCTAGGCAGGGGCTGCGGTGTCGCGGCGGCCGCCGCGGTGGGCGCCGCAGCGCCGAGGTCTTCCGGCGTCGCCTCGCCGGAAGCGGAAGGTGGACGCTCCGGCGCTGAAGTGGTTGAACGACAACCAGATCCGCGGCCTATGCGCTGGGACGCCGTGGAGTGCTCCTCGATGCGCGACCTGACGCCAACGTTGCGGTGTGCCGTGGTTTCCGGCCGCAGGCCTGGTGGATCGGTCGCGTCGGCGGCAGCATGGACCGGAATCCCGAGGGACGGAGGAACATGGCTGCTGTGGCATCGGGCCGGTTGTCGGGCCAGACGGCCATCGTGACCGGCGCGGCATCGGGCATCGGAGCGGCCACCGCGCGCCGGCTCGCGGCCGAGGGCGCCGGTGTGCTGGTGGCCGACGTGGACGCCGAAGGCGGCGGCGCGGTCGCCGCCGACATCAACTCGACCGGCGGGCGGGCGCTGTTCCAGCGTTGCGACGTCGCCGACCAGGCCGACTGGACCGCGGCGGTGAACTCCGCGCGGGAAGCGTTCGGGCCGGTCTCGGCGCTGGTCGGCAACGCCTACGCGGTCCGGGTGGCGCCCGCCGACGAGACCACCCGCGAATCGTGGGACCACCAGCTGGCGGTCAGCCTCACGGGAGCGTTCCTCGGGTTCAAGGCGTGCCTGGAAGACCTGGCCGAGATGGCGGGAGCGGCGGTGCTGACCTCGTCGGTGCACGCCCTGGTCGGCCTGCCGGGCCGCCCCGCCTACGCGGCGGCCAAAGCGGGACTGACGGGCCTGACCCGGCAACTGGCGGTCGAGTACGGCCCGCGCATCAGGGTGAACAGCGTCCTCCCGGGGCCGATCCTGACCAGAGCCTGGGACGAAGTCCCGGAAGAGGACCGCAAGCGAACGGCGGAGCAGACCGCGGCGGGAAGGATCGGAAACCCCGAAGAGATCGCGGCGCCAATAGCCTTCCTCCTCAGCGAAGAAGCGTCCTTCATAACGGGAGCAAGCCTCGTCGTAGACGGAGGCTGGAGCGTCTACAAAACCTCCGCCTGAGCTTCGGCGTCGACGCCTGCCGATTCGCCTGCCGCGCGACGTGGGAAGACGGCGCCCCGGAGCTGTTCGAGGTGCTCGACACCCAGCCGGTGTTCCTGTTCCTGCGGGCCAGGCGCGGGGCCTGAGGTCCCACTCGGTAGCGATGACTCTGCGGCCAAGAGTGTCTACATTGGATGATTGTGGGCGGCCGGACGATCGATTTCGCGCTACTCGATCCGGAGACTCTGGCGGAAGCGGGTGGCGATTGCTGCCGGGTCGTCCAGGAGCCAGGGGGTGTTCGCGGCGTTTCCGCCCGCTATTCGTGCCACCACCGCGTTCGGGCCGTCGGCAGACCGGGCGTTCAGCAGCGCTTCGCGGAGCTCGTCGGGGGCCGTTGCCACTGCGGTCTTCAGCCCCGCCGCGGCCGTGAGATCCGCGAGCCGGACGTGTTCGGCTTGCGTCGGCATCTTGTCGGCCGATGCGTGCTGGTGGTTGTCGAGCACGATCAGCGTGTACGTGGCGGGCGCGTTGGCGCCGAGCGTCGGGAGCGCGTTCAGGCCCATGAGCAGCGATCCGTCGCCTTCGATCGCCCACACCCGGTGATCGCCCGCCAGGGCGATGCCGAGGCCGACCGCCGCGGACAGGCCCATCGAATCGAGCAGGTACAGGTGGCTGTCGCGGCCGTGGTGGTGGGCGAGTTCCCGCGCCGTGGCACCGCAGGTGACGACCAATGGGTCGGTGCCGACGACGTCGTCGACGACCGCGAGGGCGGTGAGCCGGTCCATCATCGGGCGGCCTCCTCGGGGCGCAGTTCGATGGCGGGGTGCAGCAGGTCCAGCAGCGCGACCATGGGGCGGCGGGTCATCGCTGCGGTGCGGCACAGGTCTCGCGTGGTGACCCGCCAAGCTTCCGGCGAGACGTGCGGGCCCAGCGGCGTGTGGTGGATGCCCGCCGCGGTCAGCAGCGCCGGGACTGCGGCGGAGAACTCGTGGATCATCGCGTTGTACTCGCCGAGCCCGCCTCGGGTGTTCGCCAGGACCGGCAGGCCGACGTGGTAGGCCTTGGCGAACGTCGTCAACGCGGTCAGGGCGTTGCCGAAACCGTTGTCCTGCATGACGATGAGCGCTCGCCTGCCCGCCAGCGCTGCGCCGCCGGCGATGCCGACGGCCTCCTCTTCGCGGTTGGCCAGCACCGACGGTGTGCCGGCCTGCTCGAAGGCGCGGATCAGCGGGGCCGCGTGCGAGGACGGGACGTGGACGAGGAGTTCGGGTTCCCAGTCGAGGACGCCGGCGACCGCGGCGTCGGTGTACGCATTGGATCCGGCCATGGATCAGCTCCGTTGGGCGTCAGGCGGTGGATTCGAGGGCGGACAGGGTGCGCGAGACGTCGTCGGCCGTGTTGAAACCGTGCAGGCCGAACCTTAGGGCACCGGCCCGCGCCGTCGCACGCACATCGCGGGCCGCCAGCCGGTGCACCGCGGCGTCGGCATCCGGGACGGCGACGGTGACGACATGGCTTGGCCATTCGGTGGAGGAGCAGCGGAAACCCCGTTCCTGGGCGCCTTCCCTGAGCAGCCCGGCCAGTTCCAGGCAATGCCGTTCGAGCTCGGCGGCATCGAGCGCCAGCAGCAGGTCGAGCGCGGCGGCAGCACCGGCCCAGGAAGGCCAGCACGGCGACATGTCGAGCCTCCGTGCGCCGGGCGCGTAGGAAAGCGGACCGCCGTAGTAATCCTGTGGTTCGGGCGAAGTCTTGACGTTGGGCGCCAGCGGAGTGAGCGCGGCAAGCCGGTCGGGGCGCACGTAGAACCATGCGGCGCCACGCGGGCACAACAACCACTTGTAGCCGTGGATCGCGATGAAGTCGGGATCCACGTCCTCGGGCAGCGACAGCACGCCGGCGCTTTGCGTCGCGTCGACGAACAGCTGCGCACCCACTTCCCGGCACCGCGCCGCGACGGCCGTCAGATCGGTGCGCCAACCGGTTGCGGACTGCACGTCGCTCAGCACCACGAGAGTCGTGTCCTCGGCTATCGCTGCCACCAGCGATTCGCTGCGAAGGCAGCCGCCCGGCATCGGCACCTGCTCCACGTGCACGCCGCGTTGTTCTGCGGTGAGCAGGGGAAAGATGTTGCTGCGGAACTCCTCGGCGCCGACGACGACCCTGCTGCCGGCGGGCAGCGCCGCGGCCACCGTCGCGACCGCCTCCGCCACCGACTGGACGAGCGCGACGTGCTCGGGATCGACGCCGAGCAGTCCGGCGACCTGGCGACGGCTGTGCTGAGCCGCCTGATCGCGCTGCGGCCAGGAGAAGTCGCCGAGATCCCAGTTCGCGAGTTCGGTGTGGAGCGCGCGCAACACCGGCTCGGCGGCGGGCGCGCTGCTCGGGGTGGACAGCCACGCGATGCGGTTCAGGACGGCGAACTGCTCTCGGAACTTCGCCAGATCCACGGTGCCTCCTCAATCAGGGTTGTACCGAGAATCGGGAAGCTGGGAGCATGAGTCAACAAAATGGTTTTCATGCCTTCCATGAAGGCGGTTGATGGTGGAGCTGCAACAGCTGAGATGCCTGGTCGCGGTGCTCGACACCGGTTCGTTCACGAAGGCCGCCGCCACCCTGCACGTCACGCAGGGCGCGGTGAGCCACGCGGTGAACGGGCTGGAGCGCGAGCTCGGCGTGGGGCTCGTGCGCCGCGGACGAGGCGGGGCGAGCGCAACCGACGCGGGAGCGCGGGTCGCGGAGCACGCACGGGCGGTCCTCGCGCGCCTGCGGGCGGCCGAGGACGAAGTCCTCGCGATGCGCGGGCTGCGAGCGGGACGCCTGCGCGTCGGGAGCTTCACCAGCGCGTCGACGCGCCTGCTGCCCGGGCTCCTCGCTGCCTATCGACGGCAGCACCCCGACGTCGAGGTCACGCTGCGGGAAGGCAACGACCTGCAGACCAGGGACCTGCTCGCCGACGGCGAAGTCGACGTCGCGTTCGTCGTGCTGCCTGCGGACGGCCACGACGTCATCGCCCTGGCCGAGGACGAGCTCGTCCTGGTCGTCCCCGAGTCCCACCGCCTCGCGCGGCACCGCGTCGTCCCGCTGGCCGAGCTCGTGCCGGAACCGTTGATCGTGTCGTCCGGGGGCTGCGCGACGCTGGTCCAGAGCACGTTCCGCGAACACGGGCTGGAACCGTGGGAATCCGGTGCCGTGCAGGAAGGTTCCACGGCCCTGGCCATGGTCGATGGCGGGCTCGGCGTGACGCTCATGCCCGAGCTGGCGGTCCCGCCACTGCCCGGAACGCTCGTGACCCGCCCGGTGCGACCGACCGGCCACCGGCGCCTCGGACTCGCGGCGCGGAGCCAGGAAGCGCACAGCCCGGCGCTGCAAGCTTTCCTCGCGCTCGCGAAGCAGCAGGCGCCCGAGCTGGCCCGCCGGACGGCCTGAGAAGGCGTTCCAGAATGGCTCCACCAAGCGCATCCCAAAAGCGCCCGGTGCCTGACACCAGCGGCGATGTCGCGCTCCCACTTACAGGTTTTACACAGACCAGCGCCGGACCACCGGGCAGCCCGTTACCAGCGGCAATACCCCCGACCCGACGCCAGTAGGCCAGGAACCGAAGGTTCCCACCACGCCCGATGATCTGTGTAAGGCCACCGTGCAGGCCAGACCGGTAACGTCGGGTCAGACGTTGCCGATCAGGCCCCTGTAAGTGAGGGAGCTGCAAGTGGCAAGGTTGTTGGGCCGTATCCGGCTGAGCCGGTTTCAGGGGCTGGAAGACGTCACCACATCGCCGGAGCGTCAGAGGCTCGCGATCGAGAAGTGGGCTGACGCGAACGGTCACGAGATCGTTGGTTGGGCTGAGGATCTGGACCTTGGCCGGTCGGTTGACCCGTTGACTGCTCCGGAGCTGTCGAAGTGGTTCACCGAGCCTGAGCGGATCGATGCGTGGGACATCGTGGCCGCGTACCGCCTTGACCGTTTGGCTACGGGTTCGATCTACTTGAGCCGAGTCATGTCCTGGTGTCAGGATCACGGCAAGTCGATCGTCTCGACTTCTGAGACCTTCGATCTCAGTTCGGGTCCTGGGCGGATGGTCGCGTTCATCCTTGCTGAGGTTGCCGCTGGTGAGCTTGAGGCGATCCGGGAACGCAACACCAACACGTTCGATTACAACTACTCTCAGGGCAAGTACAAGGGCCGCATGACGCCGTACGGCTACAAAGCCGAGGGTGACAAGTACGTGGTGGATCACGATGCGAAAGCTGTCATCCTGGAAGCGGCGGAACGGATTATCAAGCTGGAATCGATTCGGTCAGTTCTGATGGATTTGAACAAGCGTGGTGTTCCTTCCCCGCGTGATCAGAACCGGGTCAACAACGGGAAAGAATCCAAGGGCGAACGCTGGTCAAACCAGAGTCTTACGCGGATTCTGTCGTCTGAGACCTTGCTTGGTTACACGCTGCGTCGTGAGGTTATTACGGGTCCTGATGGTAAGCCGATCCGTGACGCAAAGGGTCAGAAGCAGTTCGGCAAGGAATACGTCGTCAGAGATGAAGCAGGCGCACCCGTGGTGCGTGCCGAACCGTTGATGACCCGTACCCGGCTCGAGGAACTACAGGAAGCCCTGAGCAAGAAAACGAAGTCAGCGCCGAAACGCCGGACTACGGAAACCGCGTTGCTGCTGCGGGTGCTGTTTTGCTCGTGTGGTGAGCCGATGTACCGGGTTTTCAACGGGTCCAGGGCTTACTACCGTTGTGCCAGTTCTAACAAGGGCACACCGTGCGGGAACAAGGCGGTTCGCCTGGAATCGACCGATGAGAACTTCCTCGGAATTCTCATGGAGCACTATGGTAGCCACGCTATGCAGAAGCGGGTCTACGTCCCTGCGACCAACAACGCTGATGAACTCGCGTCGATCGAAGCAGAAATCGAGAACATTGCCGAGATGGTGATGTCCCCTGCGTTCCGAGGTAAGACCAAGGACAGGATGAACAGCCGCCTGCAAGCCCTGGACACTCGCAGGACTGAGCTTGAAGGGCAACCTGTCCAACCTGCCGGGTACCGAATGGAACCGACCGGAGAAACGTTCTCCGAGCACTGGAATGGGCTGGATGCTGACCAGCGGAACGCATTCCTCCGCAACGCCAAGGTTCAGACACAGTGGCACGGAGACCACTACCGCCTAGCACTGGGCAAGAACAGCATCCTTCAACTGATCAACCCCGGTGCGTTGCCGATGACACCGATGCAAGCCTGATTACCCTGGACACAAGAAAGCCCCGTAGCGGCCATCTCAGGGCCGTTTACGGGGCTTCTCTGTTGGGGCTCAGGTTCGCTCCGGCCGTTGCGGTAGCTGGTCTGCCTGTCCGAGGTACCAAGCAATGCACTCGCGTAGGACCGTGGAACGGTCGGTTCCCTGAGCTTCTGTGGCTTCACCGAAAAAGTCCCAGTCTTGATCAGAAACACCACGTAGACCCCGGAGCTTGTGAGCGTGCCTGTTCTCCCGGTGGCGTTCTGCGTTCCGCTTGATCTTTGCTTCGTGTTCTTGCTGGTCGTTCGGCATACGCGACAGGCTACCACGTGGTTAACCACCGCCCGATTTGACCGGTGGTTAACCACCGTGCTACCTTGATCCCGGTGGTTAACCACCTGGAGGTGCCCGGCAGGAATCACCAAGGTCAGAGACCGGACACGCGCAACTACGGCGGAAGTGCAACGGAATCGACCAACCGGATACCAATCCGACTTGCAATCGCCGTTAACAGCGGGAGCCGCGTAAGTCGGTGAGGTTACCAGGTCTAGCGGGAGCCATGACGACCGAATCCGGGTTAGTCAACCAATCAGCAAAGGAGAGACATGGAAGAGATTGTGAAGTTCGAAACCCTGATCATCCGACCCCACTACGTTCAGGCATGGGTGGAGAACGACAGACTGATAGTCGAATCGTCACCGTTAGTGCCGGACAATGATCCGGTCTACCGACCGGTTACTGAGTTTCTGGCAACCCAGCAAACCGAGGTTGTCAGCAGCGAAGTAATCGAAGACGACACCGAACAATGGATGTTCGGGGAGTATCGCCGGACCGTGTATCGGTTGGTGATTAGGTGACTTGGGAATCGGGAGATCCGAAGAAATCAGGTCGAAGGTTTCTACCGAAGAATTGGCCGTCATTGCGTCGGCAAGTCCTGAAACGTGACCCAACCTGCAAGCTAGCGACTCCTGGTATCTGCACAGGAACCAGCGAGGAAGTAGACCATATTGGCTCACGAGACAACCACGAACTAACCAACCTGCAAGGCGTCTGCCGACGCTGCCACGGGAGGAAAACCAGCCAACAAGGCAATGACGCTCAGGCGGCGAGGAAAGCCGCTAGGCGTAACCCGCGTTTGGGTGGCCATCCCGGTAGGCGGAAGTGAAATCGAGGAAGGCGGTTAAGAAATGGCCTGTCTAAACGGCCACTCAGAGACGTACACAGAGACACGGCCCAACGGTGCCCGTGTCTGTAGGAAGTGCACCAACTTGTATCGAACTGAACAAGCCGTCTACGGACGCAACCGAAAGGGTAAGAAGAATGTCCGCACCAACAGCTAACCGTCCGAGTAAGGAAGCTGACTTCCGTATTACCGTGTTCCACGATGCCAGATTGAAGCCGACTACCCGATTGCTGGGTGTGGCTATCGCCTATCGGTGTTGGCGAACATGGACTCTGTATGCGAGCTTGAACAAGCTCGCTGAGTGGGCAGGCATCGGGCGTAGCAGCGTCCAGCGCGGGTTACAGGAACTTGAATCTCTGGGCTACCTGGTAGCCAACGGCCAGAAAGTAGCGGCCAACGGGAACGCGACGAACGTCTATCTGATCAGGGTTCCACAGGATGCCCCAGAAGCACCGGAGAATCATGCGCTGAGCCCGGAGGAAGAAGCAGAGCTGATCAAGCAGACCAGCGAGCCACCGGCATACACACGGCCCAGCTTCGATGACGAACCGCCGTTCTAGGTGTCCCAAAATGAACATGGGGGTGTCCCAAACTGGGACAGTGTGTGTTCAAAATGGGACAACCTGTGTTCAAAATGAACACCAATGTAAAGGACTAACTAAAAAGAGCAAGTAGAAACTAATGAAGTAAAAGGACCAAGGTCAGCCGGAAGGCTGATCGAAGGTTGGTTGAGTTGAGGCCACCCGTAGGGGTGGCACAACCAAGGTTGTACAAGCCGCCGAGAAATCGGCGGCTGTTGGTGGGGTTATCTCCCATCCAAATGAAGCACACGGAGTGTGCGTAAGAAGAGTGTTGGTGTCCCAATTTGGGACACCCCTACCGCAAGGATTAGAACCGTGATTGAGGTTAAGGAGTGGACCACCGACAACGGTGGTCACGTCATCCAGTGGAAGTACAGGGCCGGTTATCCAACCGGCCATGACGTACCCGACCTGTGGGTAACCGGTGGGTGGTCCCACCGGTTGTACGTCAACTCCTGTGGAGATCCGGACTGTATGAACCTGGTAACCGCTGAGAGACGATTTCCGCAAGGTAAGAATCACCAGGTAGGCAGATGGCCCACCTACTGCGATTCGTGCCGCAGCGAGCGTTCTAGGGCCGATTCCGGGGCAGCAGCAGAACGGATGCGCAAGCACCGTGTCAAGCAGAACGCCAGACGAGACGAGAACTACCGCAAGCTAGGCAGACCAGTACCGGAACCGGGCAAGCGAGGCAGGCCCAAGGGAAGCAGGAACTTTCGCTGAGATCAGCCGCCCTACGGGGCGGCTTTTTTCATGCCCGTATACGGAGAGAACAAGTGTGGCGTTCGCCACATGCAGTCCACAGAATACGGCAACAAACTGTTCGTAACACCTAGATATTATTGAGAGGTGTTTTTGAGAGAGACACCTTTGTTAAGGCAGGGAAGGTAAGAGAGTGAGCGCCGCCGGTCGGAAATCGGCGGCCAGACGGTCTAGCCCCACTCTCGTCTTCCCCCCTTTTAGACTTCCCGTGGTCTGTAGCCATTCCACGGGAGACTCCGAATCAGGTCCTACTCCCTGATTCGGGTCGGCTAATAGAGAACCCCGGTTACCCTTGATGGGGCCGGGGTTTTTTCGTGTTCGGATACAGGAGATCCAAACCATGAATGAAGAAACCCCGTTTGCAGACCTTCCGTTGTATTGGCAAGGAGAGATCCGCAAGCTACGCGCGGAGTGCGCCAAGCTCCGGAACGAACGCAAGGTGATCCGGGCGGCTGTTGAGATGCTGACCAACGTCACCACGGGTGGTGATTCCAAGTGACCACCCCAGAGATGCCCGTAAACGGCCCTGAGATGGCCACTGGCGGACTTTCACCCATGATGGGCACGGAGTCCAGCCCTGAAACTGAGAACGATGCTCAGGCCGATTCAGACGTTAAGAACAAGTCCGCGCAGGAAGCCAAGCGTTACCGCTTGCAGCTCCGAGAGGCTGAGAGCCGTCTAGAGGCTCTGAGCACGCAGCTTGAGGGTTTCCAACGTGAGGCGATTTACCAGGCCGCTAGCGGAACGCTCAGCGTGCCGTCCGACTTGTTCGCTCTTACGGAGACCAACGTGGCTGACTACCTGAACACCGACGGAACCGTGAACCTTGACGCGGTTCGGGAAGCATCCGAACAGCTGATCAGTGACCGTCCCGGCCTGCGGAAAAACCCGACTCGATTCACCGATCGTTCACTGAACAAGGGCACCGAAGAACCAAGTAACGGTCCGTCCTGGTCTGGTCTTTTCGAGCGTTGATTACTGTGGACTGATCATAGTCCTCTGACCAGCGGAAACGTCGCCGCCGGCCTGGATCGTGAAGATCATAACCCCAGGTCAGAGGATTACAACAAACTTCCCTCTCGGAGTACTGCCCGTGGCGGTTCCTTGAGTGGGCTTTCTAGGCCCCGTGGGCCATTCCCCAAGCAACCCGTGGTTGCTCGGTTCACCCATTAATCTTTTTCTCCCAAAGGATGTAATTCATCATGGCTGTTGCCACTAGCACCACTGCGTTTTTCCCTGAGCAGTACGGACCGTTGCTTGACAACGTGGTTGAAGCCAAGTCGATTGCGGCTCAGGTTTCCTCGCGTCTCGGTATCGCGGGTACCACCGTTGCTTTCCCGCTGTTGACTGCCGACCCTGACACTGCGTGGACTGCGGAAGGTGCGCAGATCACTGCGGATGACCCTGGTCTGTCCGAGCTTGTTGTGACTCCCCGCAAGGTCGCTGGCCTGACTCAGCTTTCGAATGAGGCTGTGAACGACTCGAACCCGGATGTTGCCAACCTGGTTGGTAACTCGCTGGGCCGGTCGATTGCCAAGAAGGTGGACGCGGCTTTCTTCAGCTTGACTGCCGTCACCAACGGCCCGACGCCGATTGGTACTCAGGCGTACAGCACCGTTGACACCGGGGCGTCTCTGACTAACCTTGACACATTCGTGGATGCCGTGTTCGTTGGTCTTGAGAACGGCTCGGAGATCAGCCACTTTGTGGTTAGCCCCGATACCGCTCAGGCCGTGAGCAAGCTCAAGGAGCAGACCGGTTCTAACCGCAACCTGGTTGAAATCGTGGAAGGCGGAATGCGTATCTACGGCCGTCCGGTGCTGGTCTCTGCCGACGTGGATGCGGCTACCGTTGCGTGGGCTCTTGACCGCACTCAGATTCACTACGTGGTCCGCCAGGGTACGAGCGTGGTTGTCTCGGATCACGCCGTGTTCGATTACGACTCGGTTCAGGTGCGCGGCACCATGCGCGTTGGTTTCGGTTTCCAGCTGCCTGCCGGAATCGTGCGGCTGTACGACGCTGCGTAAGAACTGATTGAGACTCCCCGGATGCCCGTTCCCCAACGCGCGGATATCCGGGGTTTTTCTTTGTGCTTTCCCAACACACAAGGAGTGAAAATCACGCAATGTGGAATTCGTTTGGTCCGGGTGATCCGGACACCATCGCAGCTTTGCTGCGTAACTACCTCACAGACAACAACCTGACTCGCTCAGGATTCGCTGAGCATATGGGCTGGTCGAATTCGTCAGTGAACTACTACGCCAAAGGTGAACGAACACCAAGCCCCAGACGGCTTATCAAGCTCGCCCGTGTGCTTGGCGTGGAAGTCCGGGAACTAATCAGAGAGGAATTCCGCTAATGCCACGTAAGAATCGGAACGCAGGTTCAGAGCGACCCCGCAGGGTCGTATTGATTGCCAACAAAGACAAGGGGCGGAAATAATGAGTATCGCAACCTACGAAGATGTCCAGGTCCGTCTAGGACGTGAGCTTGACGAAACAGAGCAGGCAACGGTGACCACGCGTCTAGGCGACGCTGAGTTGCTGCTGAGCCAGCGTGTGAAAATCGAAGAAGCTGACCAAGACGCGTTGCGTCTGGTCGAATCGGAGATGGTTCTACGGCTTATCAAGAACCCTGAGGGCATCCGGCAAGAGACCGATGGAACGTATGGCTACTCGCTGAGCAATGAAGTTGCCTCCGGCAAGCTCGAAGTTCTTCCGCGTGAGTGGAACTTGCTGGGTTTCAGGGGCAGCATTTATTCGATCGCTCCGTACATCAACACATCGCATTTGACCACCCGTCTCCCGTTCTCTCACGGAGGTTAAGACATGAGTCTGCTCGATAAGTACAACGCCGTAGTGACCGTTCATCCCGAGGAAACTTGGGAAGACGAGGACGGGAACATCATGACCCGTCCGAGCCCTGTCGGTATCGAGACCCCGGCAATGGTCCAGCTGGCCGCTCAAAGCGGCACCAGCAGCCGTAACGCTGAGAATTTCGACATGGGTTACAACACCGAGGAAATCTATCGGCTCAGGCTTCCCAAAGACTTCCAGGAACTAGGACCGTCGTCTGTGATCGAGTGGGAAGGCCGTAGGCACAACATCTTCGGGCGTCCCCAACGTTTCCAGGGTTCGAAGCGAACCACCCGTATCGAATACCTAATGCGAAGGAACTAATGACGTGTGTAAATGGCCATGAAACCGAGGTAGAGAACACGGGAGGTTACGGAAATGATCGAGTGTAAGCGTGCGGGTTGCACCCGCGAGGTTTGGAAGAACACCGCGTATTGCTCGCAGGTCTGCTACGACCTGCACCGGCTAACCCGCAGACTAGAGACAATGCGGGACAACGCTACAGGAGACACGGCTAACGCATTACTCGCTGCGTGTGTGGCAGTGCACGAGGCTGCACAGTGGGTTAGCAGGGCTGAGTAATGGCTGTGCTTTCGGTTTGTGTGCTGGTTTGGGCTACCGCGTGGCTAGTGGCTGCTGCTTACTGGGTAGCGCGTGCAGCTTTACTGCACGCTGGGTTGCGGGATTTGCAGCGGCGTATTCGCCGGTTGGATTCTCGCATTCACTGGAGTGCATAACCACCCACGGGGGTATCCCCTCCCGTGGGCTAGCTAGAACGGGTCGTATAGAGCCTCCGCAGAATCATTCGACGCATAAAAGTCTGAGGGGGCTTTTCGACTCCCGAAGACTGCATAACTATCCATCGGAGAGGTATGGTTCAGTGAAAACCTGTCGTAAGTGTGAGCAATTGAAACCCGTTAGCGAGTTTGGCCGGAAGCGAGATAACGCCGATGGCTTGCACTCGTATTGCAAGCCGTGCAACCGTCAAGCTGCGTCTAAATGGGCCGCCGACAATCCGGAACGAAAGCGCGCTTATGACGAACGCAGGTATCCAGTACGCCTGGGGCGCGCACGAAACAAGGCCAAGGCTGAGCGTGTCCAGAAGAAATGCGAAATGCCCTACGTTGACCCTGCTAGCTGGGAAAACTACGTCGAGACAGGCCACAACAAGGGCATCTATCGGAAGGTAGACATTACCTATCAGCAGGCACACGTTCGTGTGCGGGAGCGGTTCGGCAAGGCATTCGAATACCCTTGCGTGTACTGCGGTCAGCAAGCACGGGAGTGGAGCTATTCCGGATGCTGCCCGGATGTAATGTACGGGGATAACGGCCACGGCGTGATGATGTACTACTCCCCCAACCCTGAGATGTACTACCCGCAGTGCCGGAAGTGCCATGCTGCGTACGACCGGAACATGGCGGATACCAGGGCTGCCTACGCTCTTTTGAAGCGGTTTTTAGGCACTGTGAAAGCCGCTTGAACGCATGAGAAGCCCCCTCGAATGGACTCTAACGCCTTCCGAGGGGCTTTCGTGTTTCCCGAGTAGTACTGAGCTCTTGATCACTGCGATAGAGTCAGGACTCCGGACTGGGAGGTGCTGGGGTGGTGCAAGACCTTGGTTTTTGGGAAGCCGTTGGACAGTGGTGGTCGGGGAAGAAGCTTGAGGACTTCACCATGTACGGCTGGCGGATGCTCTACTGGGCACGCTTTGGGAAGTACCTCCAGTTTGTAGGCGGTCTCGTCGTCGTGCTCGACTTAATTGGACCTGAACGAATGAGGAGGATCTCAACGAGAATTAAAATAGGCCCCGACCTTTTCTATACTTGGACTTACAAGGGGGGTGGCCTTAATTTTGTGGCAGCCCTAGCTCTTGACGTGTATCAGTTTAGTTTCGTCTTGTGCACCTTCTTCCTATCGGGCTCGTTAGGGCTGCAAGACGCTATAGCGTCTTCGCTTGCCGGTCTGGAAGTATTGCACTTCAAGATTATCTATGTCCCTGTAATTATAATCATTGCATTCGTGGCGTATGCGGCCCACGTTGCATTGGGGGCGTATGTAGCCCGTGCTGCTCTGAGGTTCGTCTTGTGGTGCGTTGCGAAAATATTCGAAGCAGATCAGCATGTGCACTTGGGGCGGTGGTGTGCATTTTTGCTCGTAGTCATCGGCTTCCACCTGGACCTACTCGGCTCGTGACCGTATCGGGCGACTCTTCTAACAGCGTTTCAGAGCCTAGAGTGCCGCTATGGCAGAAAACGAGATAACCGTGAAACTTCCCGATGAACCGCCACCATTGACGCCCGAAGTAGCCCGGATTCTATGGGAGATCCTGTCGGATTTTCACGAGAAGCAGAAAGCCGGGAAACTTCCACCACCGGGAGAGTCGGACGACTAACGGGGTTCGTGCTCGTTGTCGTCGGCTTCCACTTGGACCTGCTTGGGTCCTAGCTGAACAAGCTCCCTCCGGCCATCGAGAGGGGCTTTTCGTGTGTCAGGCAGCTTTACCGCAGCAAGGGCACGACGCAGTGACCGCGTGCGAGTACCGCACGTGCACCTCCATCGCATCGATAGCCATTTGCCCTGTGTCGGCAAGCGTCCGGCCACACGTCGGCCCGCCGATCGGGCACACGTACCAACGTCGGCCCTCGACTAGCACCACGTCGAACGGGTTGCCCGACTGGGCCAACTGAGACATGTGAGCCATGTTAGCGCGACTGAGCCAGGAACCGAGCCAACGAAGGACAACCGAGACACGATTGGCGTATGCCCAGGCCGAAGCTGCTCACGTCGTCTCAGCTCGCAGATGAGCTAGGACTCTCGCGACGTTCGATCACTCGCTACGTGCAGGCTGGGATCTTGGTCCCTGAGCTGT
The DNA here is from genome assembly GCF_900106995.1 of Saccharopolyspora shandongensis. Taxonomy (GTDB): domain Bacteria; phylum Actinomycetota; class Actinomycetes; order Mycobacteriales; family Pseudonocardiaceae; genus Saccharopolyspora; species Saccharopolyspora shandongensis. The sequence goes on along the minus strand of NZ_FNOK01000047.1, from coordinate 40,225 downwards.
TCACGCCTGGCGGTCAAGCACGGTTTGACCTAGAGGACTCCAAGCGGCAGCTCCGGGAGCACGCCAAGCGGCAGAGGGAGAGCTGAGGGGGCTAGCTGGTCCACCTGGCGGTGAGTCAGCCCCCACCGGGCTTGCGTGTAAAACCGGTAACCGTGTACGCGAAATCGCCGCCCTGCGTCCCCGCCGGCCACGTCGCACACGTGCCTACGCGCCATCTGAAACGAGGTCACGGGGCGTCGGTGGTCGCCAGGTCGTCGGAGTTGCCGGAGTGATCGGGCGCCGCCACGGGCAGCATCGCCAGCAGCCCGATCAGCAGGATCAGGACGATGCCGCCCATCCCCGCGCGCTGGGTGCCGAAGAAGGAGATGAAGCCGCTGAACGCCAGCGGTCCGAGGAAGCTCACGGCCCGACCGGTGGTGGCGTAGAGGCCGAACACCTCGCCCTCCCGGCCCGGGGTGGCGATGCGCGCGAGGAAGGTCCGGCTGGCCGACTGGGTCGGCCCCAGGAAGATCGCCAGCAGCAGCCCGCCCACCCAGAAGGCCGGTTTGCCGGGCACCGCGACCAGCGCTCCGCCCACCACGACCAGCCCGATCAGCGACGCCATGATGACGGTCTTCGGGCCGAACCGGTCGTCCGCCCGACCGCCCAGGAACGCGCCGAGCCCGGCGACGAGGTTCGCCGTGATCGCGAAGACCACCACCTCGGTGGCGGTGAAGCCGAAGGTGCCCGCGGCGATCACGCCGCCGAAGGTGAAGATGGCGGCCAGGCCATCCCGGTAGAGCGCGCTGGCGACCAGGAAACCCAGCGTCCGCCGCTCGGTGCGCCACATCCGGGCCAGCCGCTTTCCCAGCACGACGTAACTGCTGAAGATCGCGCGGCGCAGCGGCTCGCCGGAGGATTCGGCCTCGGGCACGAAGAAGAACAGCGGCAGCGCGAACACCGCGAACCACGCGGCCGCGAACAGCGCCACGACGCGGATGTTCAGCCCGTCCAGTGCGGTCACGCCGAACAGCCCGACCTCGGGCTGCACGAAGCCGATCAGCACGATCACCAGCGCGATCAGCCCACCGAAGTAGCCCAGGCCCCAGCCGAAACCGGAGATGCGGCCGATCGTCGCGGGCGTCGAGACCTGGAGCAGCATCGCGTTGTAGTTCACCGTGGCGAACTCGGAGAACACGCTGCCCACCGAGATCAGCACGAGGCCCAGCAGCAGGTACCCCGGATCGTCCCGGACGAAGAACAGCCCGGCCGTGCTGGCCACCACGAGCGCGGTGTGCACCGCCAGCCACAGCTTGCGGCGCCCGCCGGCGTCGCTGCGCTGCCCCGTCACCGGCGCCACCAGCGCGATGCACACGCCCGAGATCGTGAGCGCGAGGCCGAGCGATTCCGAGCCGCTCTTCGGATCGGCGGCGACGCTCTCGGTCAGGTACACCGTGAACACGAACGTCAAGATCACGGTGTTGAACGCTGCGGAACCCCAGTCCCACAGCGCCCAGCTGATCACCCCGCGCACGTCCCGATGAGCTGCGGGCGGGGTATTCGCGGTCATGCCCACGGCACGATCAGACCAGCAGGCCCCGGCCGCAGCCAGTCGAAACCCGCTGGTCGCCCGGTACGCGCGACAACCGCGCCGAAAAGCATCCGGATGGTCGACCCCGGATCGCCGGTGCTCACCGCCGACCGGCCGTCCGCGGGAACAGCCAGTCCATCGGGGCGGGTTTGCCCAGGTAGTAGCCCTGTCCCTGGTCGCAGCCGAGGTCGCGGATGATGGCGAGCTGGGCGGCCGTCTCGATGCCCTCCGCCACCACGCCGAGGCCGATCGCGTGGGCCATGGCGACGATGCCCGCGACGATGACCTCCAGCTCGTCGGAGGAACCGAGGTCGGTGATGAACGTCCGGTCGATCTTGACGATGTCCAGCGGCAGCTGGCGCAGCTGTGCCAGCGAGGAGTAGCCGGTGCCGAAGTCGTCGATCGCCAGGCCGATGCCCAGTTCGCGCAACGCTGTCAGGACGCGCGTCGCGGCTTCGGGATCCTGCATGATCGCGTTCTCGGTGATCTCCAGGCACAGCGCGTGGGACGGCAGCCCGGATTCGGCGAGAGCCTGCTGCACGTGGTCCTGCAGCTCGGGATCTTCCAGCTGGCGCGGCGAAAGGTTCGCGTTGAGGTGCAGATCGAGGTCGTGGCGCTCGCGCGCCGCGGCGACCCGGCTGGTCGCCTCGCGCAGCATGTGCGCGCCGATGGGATTGATCAGGTCGCTCTCCTCGGCCAGCGGGATGAACTCGCCCGGCGAAACCGCCCCGTGCAGTGGATGCCACCACCGGAGCAGCCCCTCGACGGAGACCGTGCGTTCAGTGCGCAGGTCCACGACCGGTTGGTAGGCCACCCAGAGCTGCCCGCGCCGCACGGCGTGGCGCAGGTCCTGCTCCAGGACCATGTGCCGCTGCACGCGCTTGCGCAGGTCGACGTCGAAGAACGTGCAGCGCCCGCCGCCGTGCGCCTTGGCCTTGTACATCGCGACGTCGGCGTCGCGCAGGAGGTCCTGAGCGGACCGGGTGTCGTCCGGTCCGGCCAGCACCACGCCGATGCTGCCGTTGACGTGCAGCTGCCGGCCCTGCACGTGGATGGGCTCGGTGAGGGCGGCGAGCAGCCGCTCGCTGAGCCTGCGGAGCACGGCATGACTGCCCTCGCAGTGCACTAGGATCACGAACTCGTCGCCGCCGAGCCGGCCGACCAGCGCCTCCCCAGGCGTCGCGCGCACCAACCGGTTCCCGGCGATCCGCAGCACCTCGTCGCCGACGCCGTGGCCGAGGGAATCGTTGATCCGCTTGAAGTTGTCCAGGTCGATGAACAGCACGGCCATCGGGAGCGTTCGCCGCCGCGCGGCCCCGAGGTGGCGCAGCACCAGCGTCCGGTTGGCCAGACCGGTCAGCGGATCGTGAGTGGCCTCGTACTCCAGGCGCTCCCTGGCGGCCCGGCTCTCGGTGATGTCGCTGAAGGAGATGACGACCTTGTGCGGCGGGCTGTCCTGCGGGTTCAGCGACCGCGCGGTGACCGCCAACCACGTGTTGCGGCCGTCGGCGCGGGTGAAGCGGATCACCCGCGAGTTCTGCTGCTTGCCGGTTCGCCGCGTCACCATCGCCGGGTGTTCGTCCGGCCGCATCGGCGTCCCGGCCTCGTCGAACAGCGGCCAGGACCCGGGCGAGGTGCCGATGATTTCGGCCGCGCTCGAGGCGGCGATGCGCTCGGCGGCCGGGTTCACCGCCTCGATGGTGCCCGTCGAGCCCACCACGATGACGCCCTCGTCCAGCGCCGCGACGACGGTCGCGAAGTCCTGCTCGGCCTGCCGGCGCGCGGTCTCGTCGGCGCACACCAGCACGAAACCGGAGTCCATCTCCGCGGCCGAGATCCGGACCACGAGGGAGGTGCCGTCCCGGTGCCGGTGCACTGCCTCGGTGACCCCGCCCTCGGCGACCAGGGCCTCGGGCCGCAGCGGCGCGCCGACGAGCGCCTCGACGTGCCGCCCCAACGCCTGCTCTGCGGGCACGCCGTACACGGTTTCGGCGGCCGGGTTCCAGCTGGTGACCACGCCCTCGCGGCTGGTCGCGATGATGGCGTTGTTGACGTGCTGCACCAGCGCCGCCTGGTAGCGCAGCGCGGCTTCGGCGGTCTTCTGCGTGGTGATGTCGCGCCCGATGACCTGCACCGCCGGACGCCCGTCCCAAGTGGTGTGCACCGCCACCACCTCCACCGGGACTGCGGTGCCGTCCACGCGCTGCAGATGGGCGTGGGTTCGGGGCATCGCCGTGCCGTCCGCCGTCAGCATCTTCAGCCGCTTGCGCATCTCGACGACCGACTGCGGGGCCATGAAGTCCGTGACCCGCCGCCCGAGGAGCCACTCGCAGGATTCGGCGCCGAGGATGCTGCTCATCGCTGGGTTGGCGTACTTGATGATCCCGTCCTGGTGCACGCAGATCGCATCGGGGCTGAGCTCGGCGAGCAGCCGGTAGCGGCCGGCGAGGTCCTCCAGGGCCTGCCGGTCCCGGTGCAGGCCGGTCACCTCCCGCATCAGGCCGATGAGGCCGCCGGTGCGCCGGTCGCCGAACGCGCGGGCGCGCAGGTGCAGCAGCCGGGTCTCGCCCTGCGCGGTGATGATCGGCTGTTCCAGGTCGATGTCCTGCGGCCAGGCGGGCGGGTCGGCCGCCGCCGCCCACGGCTCGATGAGCTCGGTCAGCCGGTCGCGGACGGCCTCGTCGGTCGCGCCCGGCATGTCCAGCAGCACGTCCATACCGGGCATCCAGGTGATCTTGCGGTCGGCGAAGTCGAATCGCCAGCCGATCGCGCCGTGTGCGGACAGCGCGAGGTCCAGCAACTCGCCGCCAAGGCCCGCACTGCTCGGCCCGCCCCCAGGATCGATCGTCATGATCCGTCCAAAGAAGAGACCCGCCCACCCGCACACACGGCATGGGCTGCGCTTGTCGTGGCCGCACCCGACCTAGCAGTTCCCGGAACCGCCGACCACCAACCATCGCGGCGGCGGGGGAGCGCTTCGAAGGGGTGCGGTGTCAGGCCCGTCCCGCTTGCCGGGGCGAGCTTTCGACCCGGTTCCAGTGGGCCTGCCACCACGCCCGGTCGCCCGGCGCCATGTTGTCGTTGCCCAGGCGCAGCCCGGCGGATCCGTCGATGAGCTCCCGGACGATGTCGGCGTGACCGGCGTGCCGGTGGGTTTCGGCGATCATGTGCACCAGGACCTGGTGCAACGTCACCTGGTTCCGGTCGGCCGGCCAGTGCCGCACGGTGGCGCCCGCGTCCAGCGGCAGCTCGTCGATCGTGGCGTCGGAATGCGCGCACGCCCGCAGGTACAGCCCGATGATCTCCTCGCGCGATTCGTCCGGGGTCGCCCACATGTCCACGTTGGGATCCTCATCCTCGGTCAGCCAGCCGGGCGGATCGTCGAACGGCCGTCCGAAGGTGTCGCCGAAGTACCCCACCTCGCAGCCGGTCAGGTGTTTGACCAGTCCCAGCAGGTTGGTGCCGGTCGGCGTCAGCGGCCTGCGCACGTCGTACTCCGGCAGTCCGTCGAGCTTCCACAGCAGCGCTTCGCGCGCGTAGCGCAGGTAGGCGTGCGAATCCGCTTTCGGCCCGGCCATGCCGGAAAGAGTAGTGCCACAGCGGTAATGGACCGCCGCGCATCGCGTCGCTAGATCGACGCGGGTCGAATTCATGCCATCGGGCGGTCTGCGGCGTCGGCGGCCCGGTTACCCCAGGACAACAGCGGAGCGCTGTTCTGGTTCGGGGGGAAACCATGGAGATGACGAGTCCGGCGGCAGGTGGACTGATCAACTACGTCCGCACGGTGGCGGGCGACCTCGGCGACGACGTCTACGAGGTCGACGTGGACCTCGAGAGCGGGTTGGCCACGGCGATCATCCTCGTGCACTCGAAGGTGCCCACCCTCGTGGACTGCCCACTGCTGCTGACCTGGGACGAGGTCAGCGGCTGGGCACTGCGGGTGGAGACCGACGGCTGGGGGGACACCACGGCCATCGAGTTCATGGGCGAGGACATCCTGCCCGAGCCGGGGCTGGTGCGGGACTTCCTGCAGGAGGCGGTCGACGGCCGCAATCCCGGCATGCTCCAGCCGCCGTCGTTCCGCCTGCCCAACGCGGTCGACGACCTCGAAGACCGCCTCGCCCGGTTCGCCGCCTGACCTCGGCCGGGCGCGGTCAAGCGCGCGTGCGGTGGAAGACCAGCCGGTAGATCAGCAGGAGGATCACCGAGCCGATGACGGCCCAGACGAAGCTCATCAGGTTGAATCCGGTGACTCCCGCACCACCGGCAACACCGGTCGCGATCCACCCGCCGAGCAACCCACCGACGATTCCGATCACGATGGTCACGATGATCCCGCCGGGATCGCGGCCCGGGAGGATGAACTTGGCGATCGCCCCGGCGATCAGCCCGAACAGAATCCAGCTGAGAATACCCATGACGGCGTCCTCCTGAGCTCGGTCGACCGTCCGGCAGAGGAGTTCCCCGCGCGCGGGCATCGCATGCACGGGTCTTTCGGGTACGTCATCGAGCTCCGCCAGATCGTCCTATGAGGACGCATGCATACCCGTCGTGGCGGTCCGGGGGTACCGGTTGCACCGCGGCCGCTGCCAAGCGGTTTGATCGCTGCGGTCGGCACGCGGTTTTCGGAGGCGGCGGTGTTGCAGCGCGGTGCATCGTTGGGGCGGGATTTCGGCTGGTTGTGGGCGGCGTACGCGGTCAGCACGGCGGGGACGTGGCTCGCGCTCGACGCGTTCCCGCTCATCGCCGTCCTCGTGCTGCACAGCAGCACGACGCAGGTGTCCGCGCTGGCGGCCGCGGGCCTGGCGGTCGGCGCGGTCCTCGCGGTGCCGCTCGGTCCGTGGGTGGAGTTCCACCGGAAGCGGCCGGTCATGATCGCGATGGATCTGGTCCGGTTCGCGGTGCTGATGTCCGTGCCGGCGGCCCACGCGTTCGGCGTGCTGACCTTCGCGCAGCTGGTCGTCGTGTCCGTGCTGGTGGCGGCCGCCAACATCCTGTTCACCGCGGCGAGCGGCGCGTGCCTCAAGGCGCTGGTCCGGCCCGACGACCTGCTGGCCGCCAACGGCAGGTTCGAGTCCACGACGTGGACGGCGACCGCGATCGGCCCGCCGCTGGGCGGGTTCGCCATCGGCGCGTTCGGCCCCGTGACTACAGTCGTGCTCAACGCCGCCAGCTACCTGCTCTCCGCGCTCGGGATCCGCGCGATCAGCGGCCGCGAGCGACCGCCGGAGCGGCGCGCATCGAGGTTCCGCGTCGGCGACGTCGTCGAGGGCTGGCGCTGCATCTTCCGGCATCCCCCGTTGCGGCGGTTGTTCTTCAACCAAAGCCTGGTGAAGGGGCTGATCATGGCCCCAGTGCCGCTGCTCGCGGTTTTGCTCCTCCGCGACCTGGGCTACGCGCCGTGGCAGTACGGCCTGGCCTTCGGCGTGCCGTGCATCGGCGGCCTGGTCGGGTCGCGGCTGGCGAGGCCCCTGGTCGCGAGGTTCGGGCAGCACCGGGTCATGCTCGTCGCGGGCACGGTGGCCGTGTGCTGGCCGGTGGGCCTGGCGTTCGTGCCGCCCGGCCCGCCGGGCCTGCTGCTCATCATCGTGATCGAGTTCGGCCTGATCACGAGCATGGGCGTCTTCAACCCGGTGCTCGCCACCTTCCGCCTCGAGAACATCGATTCCGGCAGCGTCGCCCGGACCTTGGCGGCGTGGTCGATCGGCAGCGGCGCCGCCGTTTCGGCGCTGACGTTCCTCTGGGGGCTGCTCGCCGCCGCAACCGGACCCCGCATCGCCATCGCGATCGCCGGGGTGCTCATCCTCGGCACGCCGCTCCTGCTGCCGCGCCGGAACAGCGATTCGGCCCGCGGCCAACGGGTTCCGGCGGAAGCTGCTGCGCAGCAAGCGAACACGGCCCCCGGTGCGTCCCGGCAGCGATAGCTTCGCCGAGGACCAAGCGTTCGGCGACACGATGCACGCCTTCATGGCGCCGCGGGCGAACAGCCCGGAGAGCGGAATCCGGTACAACGAGCGCTCGGCCGAACGACCCTGGTCGAGCCTGAAGACGTTCCCGGCGGAGTGTTCGTAGGGTGATTCTCCCTATTCTGCAACAACATTCAGTGCGTCCGAATAGGACATTCCGCGGCGCCGAAACAGGCGGCGCGAGCCCGCGGAATCAGCGGGACTGAACGGCGAGTTCGCCTCGTCCATCGAGGTGAACAGGCCGCTCGCTCGACGTCGTCCCGGAAGGCGATCGGTTCGCTAGGCCGAGTAGCCGGGTGGCAGGGGAGTGGGGCGCAGGGCGCGCTCCACTCCCTCGGCGGCGAACTCCGACACCGCCGCCACCGCGTGCTGCCGGAGGAGCATGACCACCCGCGGATCCGACGACGTCTCCAGGACCCGCACGCCGTCGGGGAGGGGTTCGACCTGCAGGTCGATCTGCGCGTGGTGCTTGAAGAGCTCCGCGAACAGCGGGTCGAGCTGGCGGATCGCGTCGCCGCGCGCCAGTCGCCACCGCATCCGCTCGACGTGGGTGCGGAGGTTGGCGGCGACGTCCCGGTTCGCGCTGGTGGTCGTGGCCCGGACCCCGTAGGAGAAGTCGTCCACCGTCCGCGCGATCTCCTGGTGGTGGACCAAGAGCTCGTGGATGATCCGCACGTCCCGATCCAGGTCCGGGTCCGTCTTCGTGTCCGGGGTCAGCATCCACGGCGGCACCCCTCCTAGCTCGCCCTGCTGCGCGCATCCGGGCAGCGGCACCGCGATGGCGGCGGCCAGGACGAGGAATTCGCGTCGCGAGCATGCGTGGTGGTCACCGGTCATCGGTGGTCCCCCCGTCGCGCGGCCGGTCGGTTTCGTGGAGCAGCTCGACGACCTCGGCGTCGGAGGTCTGGGCGAAGTCCCGATACCACTGGCCGATCGCCATGAACCAGCCCGGTGTCTCCAGGCAGACCTGCTCGTCGGTCACCTCTTCCAGGCGCTCCAGCGCGTGCGGCGGCGCCACTGGCACGGCCAGCACCACGCGGGCCGCGCCCTGCTCGCGCGCGACGCGGCAGGCGGCGTGCGCGGTGGAACCGGTGGCGATTCCGTCGTCCACCACGATGGCCGTCCGCCCGACCACGTCCACGCGCCTGCGGTCGACGCGGAACAGCTTCGCGCGCCGGTCGAGCTCGACCCGCTCGCGCCGTTCCACCTCGTCGAGTTCCGTCGCGCTGACGCCGGTCTTCCACAGCACCTCGTCGTTGATGATGCGTACTTCGCCTTCACCGATGGCGCCCATGCCGAGCTCGGGATGGGTGGGGACGCCGAGCTTGCGGACCACGATCACGTCCAGCGGCGCCCGCAGCGCCCGCGCCACCTCGTAGGCCACCGGCACGCCACCGCGCGGCAACCCCAGCACGACGGCGTCCGCCTCGCGGAGGTGCAACAACTGCCCGGCGAGCCGGCGGCCGGCGTCCCTGCGGTTCTCGAACGGCACGGTGGTACCCCCTCCGCCCGAGCATGGCCCGGCAAGAGCCGGGGACATAGAGGCCATCGGTACTCGGCCGCGGCTCCAGTTCCGTCGAACAGAATCGCGACCGGATCGGTTCGGGTGCGCGCCGGTCGACGGTCAGACGAGGTGGCCGAACACGACCAGGTTGTCCTCGTAGCTGCGGCGCGTCTCGTCGAAACTCCCACCGCAGGTGATCAACCGGATCTCGGGGCGCGCCACGTCGCCGTACACGGCCTCGGTCGGGAACCGGTCCTTGGCGAACCGCTCGACGCGGTCGACGACGTAGGTGACCCGCGACCCGTCCCGGCGGTCGATCCGGATCTGGTCACCGGGACGGAGGTCGCGCAGCCGGTAGAACACGCCGGCTTCGGTGTAGGAGTCGACGTGGCCGAGCACGACGAAGGGGCCGACCTCGCCGGCGCCGGGCCCGCCGTCGTACCAGCCGGCCTGCGCGGGTTTCTCGATCGGGGGAACCTGCACCGTGCCGTCCGCGTTCAGGCCGAGCGGGACGAGTGTCGATGCGACCCGGATGGCCGGGATCGCGATCCCGATCGGGTGGGGATCGCCCGGGGCTGCCGTCGCCGGCCCGGGCTGGACCGGTCCGGCGACCGCGGTCGGCGGCGGCGTGGAATCCGCGTCCGCCGGGCCGAAAACCGCCGAGCCGATCGCGGAGACCAGCAAGATGCACCACGCGGCCAGCAATGCGGCCCTCATGCTCCCACCTCCGCCGATTCCGGTGCCCGCGCCGTTCGCGGGCCTTCGCGGGGAATGGTGGTGCGCGCTCCTCGAAGCGCGCACCACCATCCCGGTTCCGATCAGCGCCGGGACTCGGCGCTCCGGCGACGGAGGGCGTAAGCGCCACCGGCCGCCAGGGCGACGGCCGCCGCACCGCTGGCTGCCAGCAGCGGGCCGGCGGCACCGGACTCGTCATGTGCCGTGGCTCCGCCGCCCGCCGGCACGGCGCCCACCGGCTTTTGCTCGACCTGCGGCCGCATGTGCGGCTTGGCCGGAACGGCGGGCTTGGCCGTCGGCTTCGGCTTGGCCGAGGTCGGCGCCTGCTGCGCCGGTCGCTGCGCCGGCGGTGCTGCAGGCTGCTGGGCCGGCGGCGGAGGCGGCGGCGGAGGCGGCGGTGCCGCAGGCAGGCCAGGTTGCCCGACTGGCGGCGGGACCTCCTCCGGTGGGCAGTTCTCGAAGCAAGGCGGCGGCTTCAGGCAGTCCTCGGGTTTGCACTCCGGCGGCTGCATGCAGTCTTCCGAGTTTTCGCACCGGTCGTCGGCCGACACCAGCGGTGGCTTCGCCATATTTCCTTCGGCGTTCCCCACAGGTGTCAGGCCGATCGACGTACCCAACACAAAGGCGGCGATCCCGCCAAGGCGAACAAGCGTTGAGGACACTCGAGCCTCCCTTTGATCATTCGAGCGAGAATCCCGCATCCGAGATCTTTTCCCCGATCGCCCCGCTAGATCCGAAGGCGACTATTCGTAACGGTAAGCACCGTCATTCGGGTTGGCAGCGGCAACAATGCATGATCATACGATCGGGGTGCTGTTGATATGTCCAATGGAGAATACTCTTCACGCAAGGTGAGATCGACACCGATGTAGCGCTCCGATCACCCCGTTGGTCGTCGATCGACGCCGCGAAACTAGGGGGAGTCGTCACAGATCGTCACCATTGGATTGCGTCGCGAGGTGACGATCGTCCATTTAGCCAGATCGCCCGCAATTGTGATCTGGCCACTTTGGAGATCAATTCTTCGAGGTCATCGAGAAATGATTTTGAGAAAATGATCGAGGCTGTTGATCTGAGGTGATCGAATTTCTGCCGGATATTTGCGATCAATTTTCGATCAATTTTCGATCAATTTGTGCGGGGATGTTCCTGGGGGCGCCGAGAAAAGCCGGAAAGGTGCTGCTCGGACGGCGTGCGGCGCCGCCAGGTATCGGCCGTGATCAGGTAGCGGTGGTGGGGCCTGTCGTATTCGACGCATTCGCCGTGAAGCCGGAATCCGAGCTTGTCGAGCACGCGCGCCGATGCCGGGTTCCGCGGGTCGACGACCGCGGTCAGCTCCGGTAGGCGGAGCTGGTCGAACGCCGCGGCGAGGCAGAGGCGGCCGACCTCAGTGGCGAGGCCGTGTCCCCACCGCCGGCGCGCCAGCGTGTAGCCGAACTCCGCGCCGTCCCCGTGCGCCTCGAAGCCGGCGTCGCCGATGAGGTGACCCGTCGAGCGCTCGATCACGGCCCAGAACGCGTAGCCGTGCGAGCGTTGGTGCTGGATGTAGTCGTTCACCATCGTCGCGCTCTCCGCCGCCGAGGCCGCGTTCCCGTACGCGACGTAGCGCATCACCTCGGGATCGCCGTAGACCGCGTGGATCGCGGCGTGATCTTCGGCCCGGAACGGGCGGACCTGCAGGCGGGCGCTCATCAGCGGGAACCGGATAGCCACGCGGCAACCCTTTCGCGTTCGCGAGCCGGAAGGCAAGCCAATAACCGCGCCGTGCGACGCGCTATAGTGACTGAATAGCATTTTTCGGTCACTACGAGCTGGAGGTGGCCCCGTGCCGCGACCACTGATCCCCAACCGCGTGGGCGCGATCCTCGACGCCGCCGAGGATCTGGTGCTCCGCGACGGTTTCGACGGCGTGAGCGTCGAGCGGATCGCGCGCCAAGCGGGGATCGGCAAGGGTGCGATCTACCGCGAGTTCGACGGCAAGCACGAGCTGATGGACGCCCTGCTCGCCCGGTGCATGCGTCGCCTCGTCGAGCGGGTGCGCCAACGCGTCGTCGCGGCACCGGCGCCGGTCGGCCTGAGCGCCGTCTACCGGTTCGGGCTGGAGGCGTTGCTCGACGACGCGCTGATGACCGCCGCGTTCCTCGACGACGAGGCCGTTCTCGGCTCCCACGCCCGCGCGGTCGGCGGAGATCGGTACCGGCAGCGCTTCGCCTGGATCACCGACTACGTCGAAGCCCTCCACGAGGCCGGATCGCTGGTGACCGATGCCCGGCCCGAGGCGGTTTCCCTCGCGCTCTCGTCGTTCACCATCGGCCTGCTGTCGGCGAACTCCATGCTCGGGCCGCTGACACGCGATCAGCTCGCGGCGGCGGTGGATGTGGTGATCACCTTCGTCGAGCGGGGCCTGGAACGCCCGCCGGAATCCGCGGCAGCGGGAGAACCCGCCGCGACCGAGGCCCACTTGCTGTTCCTCGGTCGCCTGACCGAGCAGCTCGGCACCGTCCAGGAGGGACAGTCATGACCGGCTTCGCCAACGTCACCGATCTCGAACTCGCCGGCGGCCCGGTGCGGTTGTACGCCGCGGGTTCCGAGGAACGCGAACCGGTCCTGCTGCTGCACGGAGCGATGCTCGACACCGTCGAGCTGCTCTGGCATCGCGTCCTCCCGGCGCTGGCCAGCACGCACCGCGTCTACGCGATCGACCTGCCGAAGCACGGCGGCAGCCGGCCGTGGCACCGGACTGTCGACCAGGAGTTGTGCGAGCTCATCGTGGATCAGCTGCTCGACCACCTGGGCATCGAACGGGTCTCCCTCGTCGGGCATTCCATGGGCGGCGGCATCTCGCTCGGATTCAGCCTGCACCACCCGGAACGCGTTGCCCGCGCGGTCTTCTCGGCGCCCGGCGGGATCGGCGCCCGGCGCCCGGCGCAACTCGCCACCTGGTTGGCGCTGCGGACGCCCGGCCTGCTGAGCGCGTCGAGCCGCTACCTGGCCAACTCCGCCACCGTGATCCGCCGGTCGATGGTGCGCGGTCTCGCCGCCGGTGCGGCCACCGAGGATTTCGACCGGATCGTCGAACTCGCCCGCGCCGAGGCGCAGGCCAAGGCCCGCCATCGCGAAAAGGCGCTCGACGACTGGCAGATCCTCGCCTACGGGCCCTTCGGCATGCGGCTGGACTACCTGCCGGAGCTGGGGCGGCTTGCCGTGCCGAGCCTGTGGTTGCGCGGATCGGACGATGCTCTCGTCGGTGATCGGGAGGTCCGGCAGGCGGCCGCGGCGGCGCCGGGCGGCAGGTCGGCGGTGGTATCCGGTGCCGGGCACCTGCTGCCGCTGGACCGGCCCGTCGAATTCCACCGGCTCATCGCCGAATTCCTGGCCGAGGGCCAGCCGTGAGCGGTCTCCGCGTCAGGACCGGTCGGCGGTGGCTCCGGGCGCCCGGACCGGCAGCATGGCCAGTAGTCCGATCAGCAGGATGAGGACGATCCCGGCCATGCCCGCGCGTTGAGTGCCGAAGATCGCGATGAAGCCACTGAACGCCAGCGGTCCGAGGAAGCTCACGGCCCGTCCGGTCGTGGCGTAGAGGCCGAACGCTTCGCCTTCGCGGCCGGGGGTGGCGATGCGCGCGAGGAAGGTCCGGCTGGCCGATTCGGTCGGCCCCAGGAAGGCCGCGAGCAGCAGCCCGCACACCCAGAAAGCGGGTTCGCCGGGCAGCACCACCAGCGCCGATCCCACCACGACCAGGCCGGACAGCGCCGTGACGATGACGGGTTTCGGGCCGAACCGGTCGTCCGCGCGACCGCCGAGGAACGCGCTGGCCCCGGCGAGGAGGTTCGCCGCGATGGCGAATACCACGACCTCGCCGGGGCTGAAGCCGAAGGTGCCCGCGGCGATCACGCCGCCGAACGTGAAGATCGCGGCCAGGCCGTCCCGGTAGAGCGCGCTGGCAATCAGGAAACCCAGCGTCTGCCGGTCGCTGCGCCACATCCGCGCGATCCGCCGGCCCAGCTCCCGGTAACTGCCCAGGAACGACCGGTGCATCCGGCTCGCGGGGGCGGGTGCTTCCGGGACGACGAGGAGCACCGGCAGCGCGAACACCGCGAACCACGCGGCCGCGAACAGCGCCACGGCACGGATGTTCAGCCCGTCCTGCGAGGTCACGCCGAACAGCCCGACCTCGGGCTGCACGAAGCCGAACAGCACGACCGCCAGCGCGATCAGCCCGCCGAAATAGCCCATCGCCCAGCCGAAACCGGAGACCCGGCCGATCGTCGCCGGCGTCGAGACCTGGAGCAGCAGCGCGTTGTAGTTCACGCCCGCGAACTCCACGAAAACGCTGCCCGCGGCGACCAGGACCAGGCCGAGCAACAGGTACGCCGAGTCGTCCTGGACGAAGAACAACGCCGCGGTGCAGGCCACCACGAGCGCGGTGTGCGCCGCCAGCCACCTCTTGCGACGCCCGCCAGCGTCGCTTCGCAGCCCGGTCACCGGCGCCACCAGCGCGATGCACGCTCCGGCGATCGTGAGCGTGACACCGAGCGCCGCCGAGCCGCTTCGCGGGTCGTCGGCCACCGAGCCGGTCAGGTACACGGTGAACACGAACGTGAGGATCACGGTGTTGAACGCCGCCGAGCCCGAGCCCCACAACGCCCAGCAGAGCACCGAACGCCAGTCCCACCGGGTCGCAACGCCCGGATTCGCAGCCACGTCCATCACACGATCAGACCAGCCCGCCGCCGCCCGGGCCACTCGGCGGAATCCGGGCCACCGCCCGGTTCACCAGCGGATTCGGGGACGCCGGGTGCCTCGGCGACGCCGAGGCACCCGGTCGTTTCACCCCTTGACGCACACGACCTGCTTCAGGTGGGTGACCACCTCCACCAGGTCGGTCTGCGCGGCGACCACCGACTCGATGTCCTTGTAGGCGGCCGGGATCTCGTCCACCACGCCGTCGTCCTTGCGGCATTCCACGCCCGCGGTCTGCGCCTCCAGGTCCGCGGCGGTGAAGGTCTTGCGGGCCTTGGTCCGCGACATCCGCCGGCCCGCGCCGTGTGAGGCCGACTCGAACGACCGCTCGTTGCCGAGGCCTCGCACGATGTAGGACCCGGTGCCCATGCTGCCCGGGATGATGCCGAGATCACCCGCGCCCGCCCGGATCGCGCCCTTGCGCGTGACCAGCAGCTCGACGCCGTCGTAGTGCTCCTCCGCCACGTAGTTGTGGTGGCAGGAGATCGGCGTGTCGAACCTGGTGCCCGGCACCGTGTCCGCCACCGCGAGCTGCACCAGCGCCAGCATCGTGGCCCGGTTGCGGGCCGCGTAGTCCTGCGCCCAGAACAGGTCCCGGCGGTACGCCTGCATCTCCGGGGTGCCCGCGACGAACACCGCGAGGTCCGGGTCCGGCAGGTCCGCGTTGTGCGGGAGGCGCCGGGCAATGTCGATGTGCCGCTTCGCCAGCTCGTTGCCGATGCCGCGGGAACCGGAGTGCAGCATCAGCCACACCCGGTCGGCATCCGGCCCGCCCTGCTCGAGGCAGACCTCGATGAAGTGGTTGCCGCCGCCGAGGCTGCCGATCTGCGCCCGCGCCCGGTCCTGGAGGCCCTGCACGCCCGGGTGCAGGTCGCCGAAGGCGGACCAGAAATCCTGCCACCCGCCGGTGCCCGGCACGCGCGCCGGGTTCACCGGCGTGCGGTGCATGGCGAAGCCGACCGGCACGGCCGATTCGATCCGCCGCCGCAGGACGCCGAGGTCGTCCGGCAGGTCGGCGGCCGTCAGGGACGTGCGCACCGCGCTCATCCCGCAGCCGATGTCGACGCCGACCGCGGCAGGGGACACGGCGTTGCGCATGGCGATCACGCTGCCGACGGTGGCGCCCTTGCCGTAGTGCACGTCCGGCATCACGGCGAGGCCGTGCACCCACGGCAGGTTGGCGACGTTGTGCAACTGCCGCATGGCGGCGTCTTCCACGGACTGCGGGTCGGCCCACATCCGGATCGGTACCCTTGCGCCTTCGACTGCCGCGTACATCTTTCTTCCTGACTTCCGGTCGGCTTGACCCGGCAATGATCGCGGGTTTTCCCCAGCGGTGCCACCGAATTAACCGAACTCCTGCGAACTGCTCACGTTGGACAGCCGCGCGCAGGGCCCGGAACGTCCTCAGAGGACACCCCGTCCCGGAGTCGACGCGTGCCGGTCGCTCGCGCGACACCGGATCATCACCGCGGCGACGCGAAATCGGCAGTAACCTCCCCTGCATGACCCGCCGCATCGAGTACCGGAGCACCTACGAGTGGCCCGCCGCCCGGGTGTTCGCCGTGCTGATCGACCCCGACCACCTCCGCGAGCGGCTGCGCGTGGTCGGCGGCGACAACGAACTGCTGGAGCACGAGGCGACCGAGTCCGGTGCGCGGTTCCGGATCCGGCAGGGCGTGCGCGCCGAAGCGGTCCCGGCGATCGCCCGCGCCGTCGTCGGCGGTGATCTCGCGATCGACCGCGCCGAGGAGTGGCGGCGCGAGGCCGACGGCAGCTTCGCGGGCGAGGTGACGGCGGGCGCCCTGGCGATGCCGCGTGCGATCACGGCGGTGCAGCGGCTGCGCGCCCTGCCTGCGGGTGCGGCCTGCGAGTTCGTCGTCGAGGGCGAGGTGAAGGTGGCCATCCCGCTGCTCGGCGGCAAGCTGGAGGGCCTCTTCGCCGGGGAGGTGCGCGGCCTGCTCGAGTCCGAGCACGAGTTCACGACCGGGTGGCTGGCCGAGCACTGCTGAGGCCGCCGGAAAACCATTCGAGCGGGCCGGACGCCGTTTGCTACGGTGACTCCGATCGGAGCAGGGGAGACCAGACGTGGTTGGTGACGACGACATCTCCGGGTGATGCCCGGACGTGATCGGCCGCCGGTAGGCGCGCGGGAGCGCAGCCGCCGTGTGGCGGTCTTGTCGTCCCGTTTCTTCGCCACCGGGCGCCTCCAGGCACGCCCGCATCACCACGAGGTTTCTCGCATGTCCGATGCGTTCATCATCTGTTCCACCCTGTCTTTCTCCTGGCCCGACGACACCCCGGTGTTCCAGGACCTGTCGTTCACCGTCGGCGGCGGCCGCACCGGGCTGGTCGCGCCCAACGGCGCGGGGAAGAGCACGCTGCTCAAGCTGATCGCCGGCGAGTACCGGCCCGGCGCCGGGAGCGTGTCCGCCGAGGGCGTGCTCGGCTACCTGCCGCAGAGCCTGCCCCTGCTCGGCGATCCGACCGTGGCCGAGGTACTCGGGGTCGCTCCGGTGCTCCGGGCGTTGGCCGCGATCGAGTCCGGGGACGCCGACGAGGAGCACTTCACCACGATCGGCAACGACTGGGACATCGAGGAGCGCACCCGCGCCCAGCTGGACCGGCTGGGCCTCGGCGACGTCTCCCTCACCCGGCGCCTGCACACGCTCAGCGGCGGGCAGGTCATCTCCCTGGGCCTCGCCGCGCAACTGCTGAAGCGGCCCGACGTGCTGCTGCTCGACGAGCCGACCAACAACCTCGACCGCGACGCGCGCCGCAAGCTCTACGACGTGCTCGACGACTGGAACGGCTGCCTGCTGCTGGTCAGCCACGACCGGGCGCTGCTCGACCGGATGGACCGCATCGCCGAACTCGAACGGGGCGAGATCCGCTTCCACGGCGGGAACTTCACGTCGTACGAGGAATCGGTGCGTGCCGAGCGGGAGGTCGCGGAGAAGAACATCCGCAGCGCCGAGCAGGAGGTCAAGCGCGAGAAGCGGGAGATGCAGCAGGCCCGCGAGCGAGCGCAGCGCCGGGCGAGCAACGCCGCCCGGAACATCGAGAGCGCCGGTCTGCCGAAGATCATCGCCGGCGGGTTGAAGCGACGCGCTCAGGAATCGGCGGGCAAGGCGAACGACACGCACGCCGCGCGGCTCAGCGACGCCAAGACGAGGCTCGACGAGGCCGAGCGGTCCCTGCGCGACGAGCAGCGGATCACCCTGGAGCTGCCCGGGACGAACCTGCCGGCCGGGCGCACGGTCTTCCTCGGCGAGCGGCTGCAGGTGCAGCGCGGCGAGCGGGCCCTGTTCGCCGCCGACTGCGTCGACCTCGCGATCCGCGGACCCGAGCGGATCGCGCTGACCGGGCCGAACGGCGCCGGGAAGTCCAGCCTGCTGCGAGTCATCAACGGCGATCTGGCACCGTCCGGGGGGAACGCGAAGCGGGCCGACGGGCGCGTCGCCTACCTGTCCCAGCGGCTGGACCTGCTGGATCTCGACCGCACGGTGCTGGAGAACCTGGCGGCGTTCGCGCCGGGAATGCCGGAGGCGCAGCGGATGCACCTGCTCGCCCGGTTCCTGTTCCGGGGCTCCCGCATCCACCTGCCGGTCGGTGTTCTCTCCGGCGGCGAACGGCTGCGCGCCACCCTGGCGTGCGTCCTGTTCGCCGAGCCGGCGCCCCAGTTGCTGCTGCTCGACGAGCCGACCAACAACCTCGACCTGCTGAGCATCGGGCAGCTGGAAAGCGCGCTCACCGCGTATGAGGGCGCGTTCGTGGTGGTGAGCCACGACGAGCGGTTCCTCGCGAAGATCGGGGTGGACCGCTGGCTCCGGCTCGCCGACGGCCAGCTGCTGGAGACGGGGGCGCCGGACGGCGAATCCCTTTAGCCGCCGGGGAATCACCAGCAGGCGGCGGTCCGGACCTTCTCGGCGAGGACCGCCGGCGGCTCGTGCGAGGAGTCGAGGACGAGATCGTCGAGCCCGGCGGCGTCGATGATCCCGGCGAGCTCGGTCGTGCGATCCAGGTGCCAGCGCAGGCCGGGCTCGTCGTCGGCGTGCCGCCGCTGGAGGCGGCCGCGGGCGATGGCCGGTTCGACGACGAGCCGGACCAGCAAGATCGCGGTCGAACCCAGCGCCTCCTGGTAACGGGCGACGGCCGGGCGTTCCTCGATCACTCCCGCGACGATCAGGTGCCGCGCGCCGGCCTGCCTGTAGTTGGCTGCCAGGTCGCGCAGGTTCCGCAGTTCGAGCGCGTGGTTGAACGGGTCGTCGGCGGGACTCGGCCAGCATCGGCGGACGTGGTCGAGGTCGAGCACCGCGTGGGGCTGGCCCGCCCGCACCTCCAGCTCGCCGATCGCCTCGGCGAGGGTGGATTTGCCCGCGCCGACGGTTCCGTTGATGAAGACGACGTCGAATCCGGTCATGGCTTCGTCGGGGTCGTCGCCGCTACTGCGCGGGCGCGCGCAGGGCGGCGACCGCGGTGGCGAACATCGTGGACTTGATGGCGCTCAGGGTGGCCTGGTCCTTGCCCGCCAGCGGGCGGACGATCTCCGCGGCGTTGCGGACGACGTCGGCCTCGGGCGCGGTCTCGTCGACCAGGCCGAGGTCGCGGGCCTGGTCTCCGCCGAAGCGCCGGCCGGTCGTCATCGACGCGATAGCCGCGGCCGGGGTGATCTTGCCCTGGATGAGCGCGGCCATCCCCGGTGTGAACGGGATGTTGATGTCGGCCTCGGGGAAGCAGAAGTAGCCGCGGTCGGCGCGCATGACCCGGAAGTCGTGCGCCAGGGCCAGCATCGCCCCGGCGCCGAAGGCGTGGCCGTTGATCGCGGCGACGGTGGGCACCGGCAGGGTCAGCACGCGGGCCAGCAGTTCGTGGATCTCCGTGCGGTAGGAGTCGAGCTGGTCGTAGTTGTTCAGCAGCCAGTCCAGGTCGAGCCCGTTCGAGTAGAACTTGCCTTGCCCGGTGGTCACAAGGGCACCGGGGGATGGGGCGTCGACGACGGTGTCCAGCAGCGAGTGCACCGTCTTCAGCCAGTCCGGGGAGAAGCGGTTCTCGTCGTCGCCGAGGTCGAGGATGTAGACGTCGTCCGCTTCGCGAAGCTCGGGCATGGTCAGTCCCTTCCGGAGGATGTGCGTGGTCTTTCGCGCCGGTCGGGCGGCGGGAAGGCGAGGACCGCGCGGACGGCCGCGTCGAGGCGGCGTCGCGCGTCGGCACTGATCTGGGTGGTGCCGTCCGTGGTGGGAGCGGTCAACTCCCGGCGGAACAGCGCGGTCGGCAGGTCGACCACGCAGGTGGTGATCACGTCGACGCCGGCGCCGTCGCGCCGGTTCCAGAGCGCTTGCGCGAGACGGCGCATCAGCGACACCAGGCGCCGGTCGAGGCCGATGAGCTCGTCGGCGAGTTCCGTCGGGAGCTCCGGACCGAGCAGCTGGTCCCGGCGCACGGTCATCAGCATCCGGGCTGCGGCCGGCCGCCGGTTCGCGAACGCCGCCGGGGTGTCGGCTGCGGCGGCAACCGCGTTCACCGCCGCGTCCAGGCCGGGCAGCTCGCCGAGAGCCTCGTCGACGAGTTCCTTCTGCAGCTCGAGGAATTCGGTCGCGGCGCGCAGCCACAGCCTGCCCCGCAGCGTCGCGAGCGAGCCGAAGGCGTGGTAGATCGCGCCGTTGGACACCCCGGATTCGGTGGCGAGCCGCCGAATCGTGAGCCGCTCGGGGCCACCGTCGGCGATGAGCCGTTCCGCGGTGTCGAGCAGTCGGTCCAGGTCATGCGTGCGTGGGCGGGGCACGCCGCCAACATAACAGAGCACGCGCTCTGGAACTTTGATGGTGACGCGCACCACTCGACGGAGGAGCTTGAGTGCGGTCTTCGGAAGAGGCGTCCGGTCATCGCCGAACGCGCACGATTCCCATGGCACGTAGGCGATTCAGGTCGAACTCGGGCCGGCGCGGACGGCCTAACGACGCTCGGGCGGTGTCCAGTTTCAGAGGCCATTCCAGAATGGCTACGCCCGGCTCATCCCGAAGGTGCCCGCCGTCTGACGCCGATGCGATTTCGCGCGAAATCGCCGTCTCGCCCTCACGCGGAGCACTGGTTTCGCGCGAAATCGCCACGCAATCTCGCGAGAGATCGCGCCATGGCCGGATGAGTCTGGTGATCAGGCTTTGCGGGCGAGGCCGCCGATGTGCATCGCGTGCGCCGGGTTCTGCGGGTCTGGGACGTCGTCGCCGGGGCGCCACCGGTTGTTCGGCACGAGGCCCGGTTCGATCAGTTCGAGGCCGTCGAAGTAGCGGATCTGCTCGTCCCAGGTGCGGAAGCAGCGGGTTCCCATGCCGCTCTCGGCGAACACGCGGCCCAGTTCCTGGGCGCGCGCCTCGCCGGTGTCGCAGGTGTTCGACACCAGCAGGTAGCCGCCGCTGGGCAGCCGGTCGCGGATGCTGGCCGCGACGCCCTCCGGGTCTTCCTCGTCCTCGAGGTGCATGAGGATTCCGCCCAGCAGCACCGCGAACGGCTCGGTGGCGTCGATCAGCCGTTCCGCCTCGGGGTGCTCGAAGATCATGTCCGGGTGGCGCAGGTCCGCGTTGATCACCGTGGTGGTGGTTTCGTTCGCCAGCAGCGCCCGGCCGTGGGCGAGCACGATCGGGTCGTTGTCGACGTAGAGCACGCGGGTCTCGGGCGCGATCTCCTGCGCTACTTCGTGCACGTTGCCCGCGGTGGGCAGGCCCGAGCCGATGTCCACGATCTGCCGGATGCCCGCCTCGGCCACCAGGTACGTGACGGCCTGGCGGAGGAAGCAGCGGTTGGCCTGCGCCAGC
This sequence comes from Saccharopolyspora shandongensis, assembly GCF_900106995.1. GTDB lineage: Bacteria > Actinomycetota > Actinomycetes > Mycobacteriales > Pseudonocardiaceae > Saccharopolyspora > Saccharopolyspora shandongensis. The sequence goes on along the minus strand of NZ_FNOK01000047.1, from coordinate 18,895 downwards.
AGCGGCGTCTCCGGGACCACTTCCATCATGGCCGCGCACGCCGCGCGGTCCACCGCGAAGTTGTCCTTGCCGCCGAGGCAGTAGTCGTAGACCCGCGCGATCGAGACTTCCTCGGTGTTGACGTCGACGAGTTCCGGTGGCGGCTCCTGCCCGGTGTCGAGCAGTCGTTCCAGCGGCCCCCTGGGATCAGTCACTCCGCCTCATCCATCCTCGTCGCGGTAAATGCGTCACAGACGGTACAACATCGACTCCGTCCGTCCAGCACTTCCGCGGAGATCGCGGACCGCGTTTCGCCCGATCCGCCACGAATTGCGTCGAACGGAGCAGAACCAGTTCGCCCCGTGGTTCGGTGCTGCGTGCAGCCGCAGGAGCAGTACGGGCGAGCTGGACGAGTGGACGAGCACGACTGGTACTACGACAACGCCGCCGAACCGCCGCCCCCGGGCGGGGCGGCGGTGGACCGCGCGTGCGTGGCGCGGATCTACTGCCTGGCCTGGCCGAGGTTCACCGACTCGGACTGGGCGAACCTGGGGCGGATCTACCAGGTCCTCCCCGGCTGGCAGGCCGATTCGCCCGACGTGGCCAGGTGGTTCTCCACGACCGAGGACGGTGATGCGCACCTGCGGGCCTCGTCGAGCCCTCGGGGTTGCAGGTCGGCGGCGTGCTGCCCGCCGAAACCTGGCAGGAGTGGGACATCCGGTTCCGCCAGGCAGCCGCCGCTGCGCGCCTGCCCCGGTTCAGCTGACGCCCTGCCAGGAGCCCGCGGCCGCTGCGGCCTTCGCGTACTCGCTGAAGTCACGCGGTTCCCGGCCGAGCGCGCGCCGCACGCCATCGGAGACGTGGCTGTCCAGGTCCCGGCGGAGCGGTGCCATCGCCTCGGCGAAGTCGGCCGCGTCTCCCGGCGACCAGCCCGAGACCGTCAGCTCGGCGAGGAAATCCTCCGGCGACAGCGGGACGTAGCGGATCTCGCGGCCGGTGGCGGCGGAGATCTCGGCGGCGGCTTCGGCGATGGTCACCGCCCGGGGGCCCGACAGCTCGTAGACCTGCCTGTCGTGGCCGTCCTCGGTGAGGGCCGCCACCGCCACCGCCGCGATGTCCTCGGCGTCGACGAACGTCGCCGCGCCGTCGCCCGCCGGTAGCCGCAGCTCACCGGCGAGGACCGCGTCCCGGAAGAAGCCCTCGTCGAAGTTCTGCGCGAACCACCCGGGCCGCACGATCGTCCACTCGATGTCGAGGTCCCGGACCGCGGCTTCGCCGTCGATGTGCGTCTGCGCCGCCGGGTTTCGCGTGTCGACGTAGCCCGGCACGTCCACGCCGCGCCCGGAGAGCAGGACGAGCCGTTGGACGCCGAGTTCCACGGCGCGTTCGACGAACGGGCGGGTGAGTTGCTCGCCGTCGAACGGCACGAGGTAGACCGCGCGCACGCCTTCGAGCGCGGTGTCCCAGGTGTCGCGGTCGGTCCAGTCGAAGCGCCGGTCGCCCGAGCGCGACGCGACGAGGGCGGGCAACCCCGCCGCGCGGAGTCGGGAAACGATGCGGCGGCCGGATTTGCCGGTGCCGCCGATTACCAGGATCTGCTGTCCAGTCACGGGATCGAGTCAACCGCCGGTCGGGGCGGCCGACCATGTCCGAGCGGCTCGCCCGCATGTTCCCGCGTCTATCGTGGCGGCCATGGACGGGGTTGCCGAACTGCTGGGCGGAGTCCGGGCGCGGGGCGCGCTGTTCCGCCGGGCGATCATGAATCCGCCGTGGTCGCTGCGGTTCGACAGCGGCGCGCAGCTGACGCTCGCCGCGATGCTGCGCGGCCGGGCGTGGCTCGTCCCGGCCCGGGGCGAGCCGGTGCAGATCGGCCCCGGCGACATCGCGATCATCCGCGGCCCCGCGCCGCACCTGGTCGCCGACGACCCGAGCACCCGGCCGCAGGCCGTGATCACCAGCGACTACTACTGCACCCCGACCGGCGGTGAGCCCGTCGCGGACACCGAGCTGGGCGTGCGCTCCTGCGGCGTCGGGCCCGACGGTTCGGCCCTGCTGCTCAGCGGCGCCTACGACGATCAGAGCGGGATGAGCGCGCGGCTGCTCCAGGCGTTGCCCGACGTGCTGGTGGTCGCCGACGAGGACTGCCCCAGTCCGATGCTGGACCTGGTGGCCGCGGAGGTCGCGGTCGACCGGCCCGGGCAGCAGGTGGTCCTCGACCGGCTGCTGGACCTGCTGCTGGCCTCCGCGCTGCGCGGCTGGTCCGACCAGGGGCGCGCGCCCGCGTGGTTGCGGGCGATGGCGGATCCGGTCACCGGGCGCGCCCTGGCGCTGCTGCACGACGATCCCGCCTACCCGTGGACCCTGGCGGACCTGGCCGCCAAGGCCGGTGTCTCCCGCGCCGCGCTCGGTCGCCGCTTCGCCGCCGAGGTGGGGGAGCCGCCGATGACGTACCTCGCCGGGTGGCGCACCGCCTTCGCGGCCGACCTGCTGCGCGACACGGACGCAACGCTGGGCGCGATCGCGCGGAAGGTCGGCTACGGCAACGCTTTCGCGCTCAGCGTCGCCTTCAAGCGCATCCGCGGCACCACCCCGAGCGAGCACCGCACCGCATCGCGCGACGGCCGGGCAACCGCTGCCGGCAGCCCTACGACATGATCGGCTGCTCGAGCCCGGCGAGCAGGGCTTGGAGGGTCCGGCTGGGATTGTCCTTGCGGTACAACAGCTCGACGTTCGTGTGCAGCGGAGGGGCGAAGTGCACGATGCGCGTGCCGGGCACCGGCGCGCGCTCGGCGTGCCACCGGTCGGTGAACGCGCACCCGAGGCCGGATCTGGCCATCTGCTCCCAGACGAGGCGCTCGTCGGTCTGGCAGACGATGCGCGGGCGCAGGCCGAGCGAGCTGAACCAGGCGTCGAACTGGCTGCGCCGGTAGCCGCTCGCGGGCACGATCAGCGGCAGCCGGGCCAGGTCCTGGTGCGGCAGGGGTGCGGTCACCGCAATCCCATCCGGGCACAGCAGCACGATCTCGCGACGCCCCAGCGACAGGGTGGCGAGCCCATCGGCGGTGGAGAACTGGTGCGGTGACGGGACTTCGACGATCCCGGCCGTCGCCTGGCCGTTGCGCACGACGGCGGCGACCTCGGCCGGCCCGTCGAGCCGTTCCAGCAGCACCGTCGCCGTCGGGCACCGCTCGGCCAGCACCCGGAGCAGTCGTGGTGCCGCGCCGGCGCCGAGCGTGGGCGTCGCGGCCAGCACGAGTTCGCGCTCGTCGCCCAACGACAGGATGTCCGCGACGTGGCCGAAGATCGCTCTCGCGTGGGAGGTGACCGCGAGCCCGGCCGGCGTCGGGTACAGGCGTTTTCCTTCGGAGGCCAGCAGCGGGGTGCCCACCTCCCGCTCCAGCGCGCGCACCGCGCGGCCGAGCGCCGGCTGCGAGACGTGCAGCGCGCGGGCGGCAGCCGTCATCGTGCCGTGCTCGACGACGGCGGCGAGGTAGTGGAGCTGCTGCAGGTTCATGCCGATAGAGCATGAAAGCAAGCCCAACCGGACTTGGACAAGTGCTTGGTTGGGTCGATCCAATGGGCGAGCCGGTTTTCCCAGCGAAGGGGCGAATCCATGAGACGGATCTTCAGATCGGCGGCGGCTTCGGCGGTCGCCGTCGCGTTCTTGACCACGACGGCGTCCGCCGCACCGCAGCAGGAACCGCTCGACGTCCTGCTGACCGACGACGACGGGCACGCGGCGCCCACCTTGGCGGCGCTGAAGCAGGCGTTGACCGCGGCCGGGCACCGGGTCACGGTGGTGGCCCCGTGCGACGACCAGTCCGGTAGCGGCACCCAGCTGGCCTCGAACTACGCGTCCGGGGAGCCGGGGCCGGAGAACACCATCACCGCCGAGCAGCTGGCGCCCGACGTCTGGTCGGTGTGCGGATCTCCCGGCGACGCGGTGCTGTTCGGGCTGCAGCACGTCTTCACCTCGGGACCGCCGGACGTCGTGATCTCCGGCGCCAATCCGGGCCAGAACGCCGGTGTCGTGGCGAACCACTCCGGCACGGTCGGTGCCACGATCGCGGCCGGTGAGCTGTCGATCCCGGCCATCGCGATCAGCGTCGAGATCGACCTCACCGCGAACCCGCCGCAGCTCGGGAACGTGGCCGCCGCGGCCGAGTACACCGCGCGCGTCCTCGATCGGTTGCAGAGCACGTCCGGCGGCGCGGGGCTGCTGCCCGAGCACGTGAGCCTCAACATCAACTACCCGGTGGCACCCGCGGTCAAGGGCACGCGGATCACCAAGACCGGTCGCAACGCGTTCGTCCGGCCGAAGTACGAGCCCACCGACCTGTGCGAGAACTGCTACGTGATCCGGCCCCAGGTGGACCTGTCCCGGGACCCGGTGGCCGACTCGGACAACAACGCGTTGGCGGACGACTACGTCTCGATCACTCCGCTGGACGGCGACTGGACGGCCTCCGACGGCGTCCGCTCCTCGATCCGCGGACGGCTCGGCACCCTGCGCTGAGCCGTCAGGGGCAGCGCCGGGTGTCCAGCGACACGGTTCCCGTCGCGTAGCCGTGCTCGTCGAGGAGCCTGCCGACGAGCTTCACGGGCCGGACGACGATGCTGCGGTCGACGATGTCCAGGTGCGGCAGGCGCCGCGCCATGTGGATCTCGAGCTCCTGCACGTCGATCAGGGAACGCAGCCACACCGCGATGATCAGGTTGTACGGGCCCGCGGTGGACGTGACGGCGCGAACCTCCGGGATCCGGGCCAGCGCGCGGGCGGTCTCCTCCAGGTGCGCCGGCGACACCCGGGCGAAGAACCAGGCGTAGACCGGCCAGCCGGACAGCTTCCGCGCGAGCTCGCAGCGCAGCCGGAGCTGCTGGTTGGCGATCAGCCTGGCGAGTCGCCGGCGCACCGTGCTGGTGCTCGTCGCCGCCGCTTCGGCCAGAGTGCCGACCGGTGTCCGCCCGTCGGCGGCCAGGGCCACGGCGATCGTCCAGTCCGCGTCGCTCAGCGGCCCCGGGGCCCGGTCGCCTCCCTCGTCGGCCTCCCGGCGCATCCGGGCGACCTGGTCGTGGTCGAGGGTGCGCAGCCGCCACCGGCTGGCCTCCGTGTACGCCCGGACCACCAGGTGGCTGCGCACCTGCCGCAGGTGCTCGACGCGGGTCATCCGGTCCAGCAGGTAGCCGGACAGGACCTCCGGGCTGGGCGTGTTGACCGTGACCAGGACGTCGCGGCCGCCCGCGGTGACATCGACGGTCATCGCCTGCGGATCGGTCGCCAGCTCCCGGGCCACGGTCAGCCCGCGGCCCGGCTCGCACTCGATCTCGACGAACGCGTTGGCCTGGGTGGGGGAGATCGGCGGGTAACCGGAGATCCAGGCCAGGCCGGACCGCTCCAGCCGCGCCCACCGGCGCGCGGCGGTGACCGGGTCGATCCCGAGCACGGCGCCCACCTGCGCCCAGGCGGCGCGGGGCGCGATCTGCAAGGCGTTGACGAGTTGGAGGTCCAGCTCGTCGAGAGCGGTGGCTTGATCCTGCATCTGGGCCGTGATTCTGCTGCGTTCCTGCGTTTGGGCTAGTGGAAGCGTCTCATCGCGCACCCTTCGTGTCCAGGTTGGCGGCAGACACGGAGGAGCGTGCAGTGGGCGGTCAGGGCATCGAGGACGACATCACGGCCTACCGGGGGCTGGTGCGGGCCGAGCAGGAGGCGTGGCGGGAGCGGCTGCTCCGGCTCAGCCACGACCTGCACGCCGAGCCGGAGCTGTCGTTCGCCGAGCACCGGTCGGTGACCAAGGTGACCGACGTGCTCCGCGAGGCCGGCTTCACCGTCGAGCCCGGCCCGGCGGACGTGCCCACCGCGTTCACGGCCGAGTACGGCGCGGGCGAGTTCACCGTCGGCATCTGCGCCGAGTACGACGCCCTGCCCGACATCGGGCACGCGTGCGGGCACAACATCATCGCCTCCGCCGCGGTCGGCGCGGCGATCGGGCTCGCCGCCGTGGCCGACGAGCTCGGCGTCCGGGTGAAGGTGGTCGGCACCCCGGCCGAGGAGCACGGCGGCGGCAAGGTGCTGCTGCTGGAGCGGGGCGTCTTCGACGACGTCACGGTCGCGATGATGGTGCACCCGGCCCAGCACGACACCCATCCCGGGCACTTCTCCAGCCAGGCGGTGAGCCGGTTCGCCGTGACCTACGGCGGCCGGGCCTCGCACGCCGCCGCGGCTCCGCACCTGGGCGTCAACGCCGCCGACGCCGCCGTCGTGGCCCAGGTGGCGATCGGGTTGCTGCGCCAGCAGATCACCGCGGACTGCCGGATCGGCCTGTTCGTGCGCGAAGGCGGCGCGGTCACCAACATCATCCCCGAACGGTCCGTCGTGGACTGCGAGGTGCGCGCGTTCGAATTCGACGAGATGTCGGAGCTGAAGCAGCGGGTGCTGGCGTGCTTCGAGGCCGGGGCGCTGGCGACCGGGACGACGATGGCCGTCGAACCGACCGAGCCGGACTACGCCGAGCTGGTGCAGGAGCCGGAGATGTCGGAGCTCTTCGCCGCGCACATCGAGTCGCTGGGCCGGGAGCTCCGCGACACCCGCGGCACCCGGGGCGGCTCGACGGACATGGGCAACGTCTCCAAGGTGCTGCCCAGCATCCACCCGAGCATCGCGATCACCGGCTGCGAGCACCCGCCGCACACGCACGGCTTCGCCGCCGCGGCGGCCACTCCCGCCGCCGACGACGCGGTCTTCGACGGAGCCGTCGCGATGGCGCTGACCGCGGTCGACGTGGCGATCGATCCGGTGCTGCGGCAGAAGTTCCTGGCCGAACAGGCCACTCGCGGCACGGCCGCGACGCGCATCTGACCGCCCCCGCTATTTCTCACCACTCCTGGCGACCACGGAGGAAGCCATGTCCGGCATGACGGTTGACCGGAAGCTGTCGCGTTCGGCCCGCGGTTCGCGCGGGCGACTGGCCCTGTTCGCGCTGCTCGCGCTCGTCCTGGCCGCGGCCGCCGAGGCCATCGGCAGCCACAAGGTCGCCATCGGGCCCGGTGCGATCACCCTATTCCCGATCATCTGGGGCCTGCTGCTCGGGGCCGCGGTGAGCATCCAGCGGTTCCGCCCGGTGCCCGTCGGCATGCAGCGCGCCGCCACCTACGTGGTGGAGATGGGCGTGCTGCTGCTCGGGGTGCGGCTGGCGTTCGTGGTCGGCCACGAGCTGCCGGTGCTGCGGCAGGCGAGTTTCGCACTGCTGTTCCAGGAGATCGGCCACCTGTTCGGCACCGTGGCGTTGTCGCTGCCGCTCGCCGTGCTTCTGCGGATGGGGCGCTCCGCGGTGGGCGCGTGCTTCTCCATCGACCGCGAGGGCTCGTTCGCGATGGTGTCCGAGCGGTTCGGGCCGGACTCCGAGGAATACCGCGGCGTGCTCGGGATGTACATCTTCGGCAGCGTCGTCGGCGCGCTGTACGTGACGCTGCTCGCGAGCCTGCTGGCCGGCAGCGGGATCCTCAGCCCGCTGGCGCTGGCGATGGGCACCGGCGTGGGGTCCGGCTCGGTGATGGCCGCCTCGTCGGCCGCGATCGCCGCGCAGTACCCCGAGCTGGCGAACCAGATCGTCGCCCTGGCCACCGTGAGCAACCTCGTGACCAGCCTCGCCGGTGTCTACATCGGCATGTTCGTCGCGCTCCCGCTGGCCGACCGCTTCTACAAGCTGCTCACCCGCGGCCGCAAGATCGAGCCCGCGGCCGCCCCGGACCTGTCGGCGGCGGAGCTCGAAAGCGGCAGCCAGAGCCGGGTCCGGCCGCTGCCGGCGATCCTCATCGCACTGGTGACCATGTTCGTCTCCAACGCCGTGCATGCGGGCGGCGTCGATCCCCGCGCGCTGCTCGGCTTCGCGCTGGTGGCGGCCGTCGTCTTCGCCGGGCTGGGGATCAAGCGGCTGACCAAGCTGCCCGCCGTCGCCGGGACCTCCGCGCTGGCCATCCTGCTCACCTCGCCGATCTCCCCGGTCGCCGACGCGGTGATGTCGCTGGTGAAGCCGGTCGAGTTCCTCGCGATGGCGACGCCGATCCTGGTCTTCGCGGGCCTCAGCATCGGCAAGGACCTGCCCGCGCTCAAGCGGATCGGGTGGCGGATCGTCCCGGTGGGGCTGATGTCCTTCGCCGCGTCGTTCCTCGTCTCCGCGCTGATCGCGCAGGTGTTCCTCGGCTGACCGGGCGAGCGGTGGCTGCGGCGAAGAGATCTTGCGGTGATCGGCTCCGGCGTTGTCTGATGGCGTCATGCGCAGGACTGGCGCTATCGCGCTGATCTCGGCACTGGCCGCAGGCTCGCTGATGCTGGGCAATCCCGGGGCGACCGGGCGCGGGGCGCTGGGCGTCGACCTCGACACGGTGACGATTCCCGAGCTCCAGGCAAGGATGTCGCGCGGATCGCTCACGTCGTCGGAGCTGACCGCCGCCTACCTGGAGCGGATCCGCACCATCGACCCGAAGATCGGGGCGGTGCTGCGCACCGATCCGGCGGCGATGGCCCAGGCGGCCGCGAGCGATGCCCGGCACCGCCGCGGCACCGTCCTCGGCCCGCTCGACGGAATTCCCGTGCTGCTCAAGGACAACGTGAACACCCGCGATCTGCCGACCACGGCGGGCTCGCTGGCGCTGGCCGGGAGCCCGCCCGGCTCGGACGCGGTCCTGGTGACCCGGCTGCGGGACGCGGGCGCGGTCGTCCTCGGGAAGGCGAACCTGTCCGAGTGGGCGAACTTCCGCGCCGAGAAGCCCACCTCCGGGTGGTCGGCGGTGGGTGGGCAGACCCGCAACCCGTACGTGCTGGACCGCAATCCGTGCGGTTCGTCGGCGGGTTCCGCCGCCGCGCTCGCCGCGTCGCTCGCCCAGGTGGCCATCGGCACGGAGACCGACGGCTCCATCGTGTGCCCGGCGGGGATGAACGGGGTGGTCGGCCACAAGCCGAGCCTCGGCCTCGTCAGCCAGTCCGGCGTGGTGCCGATCTCGGCGGAGCAGGACACCGCGGGCCCCATGGCGCGCAACGTCGTCGACACGGCGCTGACCTTCGCGGTGCTGCAGGGCGAGGAGAGCTCGTTCTCGCCGCTGGGTGACCTGCGCGGCAAGCGGATCGGCCTGTGGCGGCTGCCGTCGCTGGGGCCGGACGTCGACGCCGTGATGACCGCCGCGGCGCAGCGGCTCACCGCGGCGGGTGCCGGGGTGGTGGAGGTGACCCCGCCCTACCAGGACCGGCTTGGCGAGCTGGAGTTCCCGGCGCTGCTGAGCGAGTTCCACCGCGACATCGACGCCTACCTCGCGACCCGGCAAGGCCCCCGCGACCTCGCCGAGCTGATCGAGTTCAACCGCCGCACCCCGGCGGAGCGGACCTGCTTCGCCGGCCAGGAGCTATTCGAACAGGCGCTCGCCGCGCCGCCGACGACCGATCCGCGGTACCAGGCGATGCGCGCCGAGCTGGCGGACCTCTCCCGGCGCTCGATCGACGAGACCATGGCCGCGCACGACCTGGACGCCATCGCCGCGCCGACGAACCCGCCGGCGTGGACCACCGACTGCGAGCGCGGCGACGACGACGTGATCCCGTCCTCGACGCCGGCCGCGGTGGCGGGCTACCCGTCGGTCTCGGTACCCGCGGGTTCCGTCGGGGAGCTCCCGGTCGGGTTGCTCCTCATGGCAGGCGACCGGCAGGACGGCGAGCTGCTGACGCTGGCGGCAGCCGCCGAGCGCGAGCTGAAGGCATGGCGGGCGCCGCGCTACCTGCCGACGATCGGGCCCGGCCCCATCGGCTGACGCGGCTTCCACGTGCCGGATGAATCGTTCCGCCTGCACCGCGCCGGTGGGCGGACTTCCTTGTCGTTCATGGGAATCACGCGCCACCTGTCCTCCGATCCGGTAGCGGGGCGCTGCGTGCCCTGGGCGGCCGCGCGGGCCCGGAGTTATGGTGCGCAGGTCCGCGGTGTTCGGATCGAACGCCGCGTGCTTGGGGGAACTGATGCGGGATTGTGCGCCACACCTCGGAAGGTCCGCGGATGTGCTTTCACCGGCCGTCCGCAGGCGCTGCGCCGTTGCCTGGTGCGCGCGCCGAGGGGGCGCTCCGCACGGGAAGGATGGATCGTCGTGACCGATGTCGCAGAGTTCGCGCTGTCCAGTCTCGCAACGGTGGTTCGGATCGAAAAGCCCTGGGGCTACGAGGAGATCTTCGCCGTGGTGGCCGGCCACTACGTCGGCAAGGTGCTGCACATCTGGGCGGGCGAGTCGATTTCGCTGCAATACCACGAGAAGAAGGAGGAGACGATCGCCGTGCAGTCCGGCATCGTGCTCCTCGACCTGGGGCCGAACCGCGATTCGCTGGTCCGGATGGAGCTCGACCCCGGGCAGACGGCGAGCATTCCGTCCGGTGTCGTGCACCGGGTCACGGCGGTGTCCGACGCGGTCCTGCTGGAGGCGTCCACGGCGGATCCGGGCTGGCAGCTGGACGTCGTCCGCCTGGAGGACCGTTACGGCCGCGCCACGACCGCGACCCGGTGACCTGCGGCGTCACGGGCGGAGTTCGGAGAAGACCTCGAGACGGCGCGCGTGGTAGGCGAAGTCTTCCATGTCGTGCACGACGCCGAGCCGCCGCTGCTCGTGGAAGTACACCGCCTCGCGGCGCAGCCGGTGCCGGATGAGCTGCGCCAGGGTTTCCTCGTCGAGGAGCCCGGCGGGCCCGCCGGCCGCGGCGTAAGCCTGCAGGAACGAGTGCATCGCCGCGATGTCGATCGCGGACTCCTGCTCAGCCCATTCCAGGGCGGCGTAGGCGACCTCGACCGCGGGCGGGACCACGCACGCCTCGTCCCAGTCCACCACGGCCGTGAGGACGCCTCCGTCGGTCAGCGTGTTGCCCGGGTAGAAGTCGCCGTGCACGGCCTGGTGGTTCCGGTGGGTGCGGTGGAATTCCGCCAGCCACGAATCGAGTTCCGGGTCCGCGAGAGCAGGTTCCGCCGACGGCTCGGATCCGTCCAGGCCCGGTTCCAAGCCGGACGGGACGGGCCTCGGCGGCGGCTGCATCCCGGCCAAGGCGCGGTGCAACCGCGCGAGCAGCGAGGCGGCCTGCGCCAGGACGCCGGGCGTTTCGCGGGTGGGCCACCTGCCCGGGACCAGCGGCCAGACCGACATCGGGCGGCCGTCGACCCGGACCGCCGCGCGCCCTTCGGTCGTCGCGACCGGCGCGGCCACTTCCGGCACCTCGGTCGAAGCGTGCGAGGCGATGGCGTAGCACCACTCGGCTTCTTCCGTGCTGCGCCATTCCGGCCCCACCCGGACGACGTGGTCGTCGACGGCGAACGCGGCGGACTCCTCGCCGCCGCGCAGCCGGACGGGATCGCCCGAGAACCGCAGTCCCCATCGGACATCGAGCGCCCGCCGCGCGGTTTCGGTGAACGGGATGTCTGTGAACGGCACGGAATTCGGCTCCTTCACCGGTCGTGCTGGTCGCGAACAGCCGGTGCTCGATGCGGTCGGTGGGCGGTTTCGGTCACGTCGCGGTGCCCTGGAGGAGGCCGCGGGCGGCGAGGTTGGTCATCAGCGCGCGGATGCCGAAGGTCCAGTCGGGCGCGTCCTCCGCGGTGTTCACGACGTTGATCAGGCTACCGAGCGCGGGGGAGGAGATGCGCACGACGTCGCCGGGCTTGTGGGTGAAGCCCTGGCCGGGGACGTCGCGGTCTTCGGTGGGGGCGAACATCGTGCCGGTGAACAGCACGAACCCGTCCGGGTACTGGTGGTGGCGGCCGTGGGCGTGCCCGATCAGCTCCCGCACGTCGCGGCTGATCTCGCGGACCGGGTTGACGCCGTCCAGCCGGTAGCCGTCGGTCCCGGCGATGGCCAGGCCGATCTCCAGGTCCTGCGCGTCGTCGAGGGTGAACTCGTCGTCGAAGAGCCGGAGGAACGGGCCGATGGCGCACGACGCGTTGTTGTCCTTGGCCTCGGTGAGCAGCAGCGCGCTGCGCCCCTCGAAGTCGCGGAGGTTGACGTCGTTGCCCAGCGCCGCCGCCACCGGGACGCCGCGGGAGGTCGCCGCGATGACCAGTTCGGGCTCTGGGTTGTTCCACGTCGAGCGTTCGAGCACGCCGATCTCCGCGCCCGTGCCGACCGCGGACAGCACCGGTGCCTTGGTGAAGATCTCCGGGTCCGGGCCGATGCCGACCTCCAGGTACTGCGACCAGAGTCCTTCCCGGACGAGCACCTCCTTGATCCGCTGCGCCTCCGCGGAGCCCGGCCGCACCGAGGAGATCCGGCCTTCGATGACGTCGCCGAGCTTCGCGCGGATCTCCTCGGCCCGGCGGAGATCACCCTCGGCGCGCTCTTCGATCACCCGCTCCAGCATGCTCCGCACGAAGGTCACGCCCGCCGCCTTGATGACCTGCAGGTCGACCGGCGCCAGGAAGTGCGGCCGGGCGCGGTCGCCGGACAGCGTGGCCTGCAGGAGGTCGGCGAGCCGCCAGCTCCGGCCGCCCTCGTGCGTCCGAACGACCTCCCCGGCATCGGCCCGTTCGAGCAGCCCGGCGACCGTCGGCTCGACACAGGTCAGGTCGACGACCGCCGCGCCGCGCACCGCGGCGACGCACGGGCCGCCGCAGTCCGGGTCGAAGATGCGGGCGACGAGCGTCGCCCGGGCCGCGTCAGCGGGCAGGACGTGATCGGCGTAGGCGGAGAGGTTCACGGTGCCTGCCTTCCTCGGGATGCGGTGCGGTCCTCGGGGCTTGGTGGGGCGATCCGAAGCGGATTGCGACCAGCGCTTCCCGCCGGGGATCTGAACGCGGCCCGGGCGATCGCGCGAACTCCGGCGTGCCGCGGCTGCGGGTGGTTGCGGCGGCTGCATGGCCGAACTATGGTCCGAACATCATACGAAGTCAACCGGATTCCAGGTCCAGCGAAGGCCGGCGCACACGCCCGCGCGCATCGGTGTCCGATGTGGACGCAATGAGGTTCCCGCCAGGCGAGATGATCACCGGCTTCGTGCCTCGGCCACTTCCCGGGAGGGGAACTTGAGCGAGCTCTTCGCACTCAACGGCAAGAACGCGGTCGTCACCGGCGGCGCGCAGGGCATCGGTGAGGCGATCGTGCTGGGCCTGCGCGATGCCGGGGCGCGGGTGTTCATCTGCGACATCAACCCGGAGGTCGGCAACGCGACCGCCGAGCGGCACGGCGTCGAGTTCGTGGCCGCGGACGTCACCGACTCGGCCAGCGTGGAGGCGGCGTTCGAGCACGTGGCGACGACGGCCGGATCGCTCGACGTCGCGGTCAACAACGCCGGGATCGTGCACAACCACCCCAGCGAGGACCTCGCGGACGAGGACTGGCGGCGGGTGTTGTCGGTGAACCTAGACGGCGTCTTCTACTGCTGCCGGGCGGCGGGCAGGCGGATGCTCGGGCAGGGTTCGGGGAGCATCATCAACACCGGCAGCATGAGCGGCCACATCTCCAACCACCCGCAGCCGCAATCCGCCTACAACACGGCGAAAGCCGGCGTCATCCACCTGACGAAGTCGCTGGCCGGGGAGTGGGCCGACCGCGGCGTGCGGGTCAATTCCGTGTCGCCCGGCTACGTCGGCACCGAGATGACCAAGCGGGGCATGAGCAACGAGGAGTGGCGCCGGGTCTGGCTCGGCGACACCCCGATGAAGCGGGTCGCCGAGCCGCGGGAGATCGCCCCGGCGGTCGTGTTCCTGGCCTCCGACGCCAGCAGCTACTGCACCGGCACGGACCTCGTCGTCGACGGCGGCTACACCGTCTGGTGATGGCGTCCGTCCCCGACCGGTCGGCGAGGACGGACGCGTCGGTCGCTACGCGCGTGCGAGCGCGTCGACGACCACGAAGGCGAAGTTGTCCGGTGCGCCTGCGTCGCGGATGAGTTCGGTGAAGCGCTCCACCGCTTCCTCGGGATCGCCTGCCGCACCCAGGGTGTCGCGTAGTTGCTGTTCGGGCACCGCGGCGTGGAGGCCGTCGGAGCAGAGCAGATAGCGGTCGCCGCTGCGCGCTTCGCGCAGGTGGAGGTCCGGTTCCACGGCCCCGCCGCGTTGCAGGGCGCGGAGCAGCGTTGCCCGGTTCGGGTGCGTCGCCGCCTCTTCCGGGGTCAACTTGCCCTCGTCGACCAGCGACTGCACGAAGGTGTGGTCGTGGGTGATCTGGGTGAGCTCCCCGTCGCGCAGGAGGTACGCCCTGGTGTCCCCGACGTGCGCCAGGGCGAACTGGGCGCCCGACCACAGCATCGCGGTCAGCGTTGTACCGACGTGCTCGCGTGCCGGGTCGGCTGCGAAGTCGTGGACGGCCTGCCGTGCGCCGTTCGCGGCCGCGCCGAGAGCCTTCAGCAGGTTCCCGGCGGGCACCTCGGCGTCGAGCGCCCCGAGCGCGTCGACCGCCGCGACGCTGGCCACGCGGTCCATGCCCTGCGCGCCGAATCCGTCGGCGACGGCGAACAGATTCCTGCCCTCGTACACCGCGTCTTGATTCTCATCCCGCACGAATCCGCGGTCATCTCGAGCCGCAGAGCGCAGTTCCCATTCCGCTGGTACATCAGTCATTTCGGCATTCCTCCTCGACAGGTGGTCGACGAGGAAGGCAGCCAACTCCCCGCGGGCCGCGGTGTCGGCCTCGACCTGGCGCCAGTACGAGCCGACCTCGGCTGCCGCGGCGAGCGGGGGGAGGTCGCAGACCACCCTGATCCGGGCCAGCGGCATGCCGAGGCCGCGCAACCACGCGACCAGCCGGGCGTGTTCGAGCTGGCACCGGTCGTAGGAGCGGTAGCCCGAACGGGGATCGACGTCGGCCGGTGGCAGCAGCCCCAGCTCGTCGTAGAGCCGCAACGCTTTCGGAGTCAGCCCCGAAGCCTGCGCGAACTCCCCGATGCTCAGCCTGGACATGGCTCCCTCCTCGTCCCGGGCGCCTCGCCCGGTGACCCGACCCTGCGGGTTGTCCCTGGGTGAAGGTCAAACCCCCGTCGACGACGAGCGGTCAGAAGCCGAACGTCGTGACCTGGGGGAGGGTGCCGGCGCGCAGGTGCCGGAGGACGTACTGCTCGTGGGGCACGGCCGGACTGGGCGGTGCGTCCAGTGGAAACCACCGCAGGTCGGCGGTCTTCTCGGGCTCGGCCCGCCTGGGCCGACCGGTCCAGCGGCGGCATTCGAAGAAGAAGTCCACCCGTTCGTTGATCGCCCGGTGGTCGCCCTGCGTTCGGTGCATGACCGACAGCGGCACGAGGTCTTCGGCGGAGATGTCGACGCCGAGTTCTTCGGCGGCTTCCCGGCGCGCGGCGTCGATGACGGATTCACCGGATTCGACGTGACCCGCCGCGGCCAACGCCCAATGCCCGTCCATGTACCCGGTGTTGTGGCGCAGCTGCAGCAGCACCTCCTCCTGGGCGTCCGACCTGCGAAGCGCGATGTAGACGGAAGGAACGACCTGAAACCGATCAACCATGGAACCGACCCTAGCCCCAAGTTTTCGGGACTGGTGGGCGATGTCGGACTCTCCGGGGACGGGCGGAAGATCTCGCGGAGGTGCTTTCCGGTCATCCGGGCCGAATGGCTTGTTTTTCATGGCCGATCGGCTGATCGATGTGGGGGTGGACTCGGCCTTGCGGATGATCCGCGATGCGGGTTCTCGCGGCGATCCTGATCACGGTCGAACTCGGCGATGGGCCGGGTGGGCTGCGTTGAAAGGAGGAACTCGTGTCAAGCTCAGCGGCCGGTGCCGGGGTTGCCGTGGATCTGCAGCGCAGGCAAGCGGTTCTGCGCGTGGCGGGCTCGCGCCGTGTGGATCGCGGGGGTGTGGTCGATGACGACTGCCGTGGCGGCACAACCGGTGCGGCGGCGCATCGGTGATCTCGACTCGCTGCGCGGGTTCGCGCTGTGCGGGATCCTGTTCGTCAACATCCCGGACATCGTGCACATGGGCTGGGGGCCCGCGATCGGGGTGGCGGATCCGGTCCGCTCGGCGCTGAACATGTTCGTGCAGCAGCGGTTCCACCCGATCTTCGCGTTCCTGTTCGGCGTGGGATTCGCGTTGTTCCTGGACCGAGCGACCGGGCGAGCGGCCCGGCCTCGGGTGCTGTTGCTGCGGAGGCTGCTGGCGCTGCTGGTCATCGGGGTCGGGCACCAGTTCCTGCTGCCGGGCGAGCCGCTGCTGATCTACGCGATCGTCGGTCTGATCGTGCTGCTGCCGACGTCGGTGCTGCCGCGGTGGGTCGCGCTCTGGGGCGGTGTCGGGCTGCTCGCAGTGGGGCTGTTCGGGCTGAACGGCGGAGTCGGCTTGGTACCCGGCCTGTTCCTGCTCGGCGCGGCCGCCGTCCGGTACGGCGTGATCGACACGCTCGACCGCCGGGCGGGGCAGCTCGCGATCACCTTCGGGCTCGCCGTCGTGCTGGCCGGTCTCGGTCTCTGGTTGCAGGTCAACAGCAAGGGCTCGTCGTCGTTCTTCACGATCTGGGCGGCGGCGGGGCTGCTCGGTGGGCTCGCCTACGCGTCGGGTTTCCTGCTGCTGTGCCGGACTCGCGCCGGTGGCGCGCTTTCCGCGGCGTTCGCGCCGCTGGGGCGGATGGCGCTGACGAACTTCATCACCGCCACGCTGCTGACCTTGGCGGTCGCGCCGCTGATCGGCCTGGAGCGGGACTCCATCCGGTACGACCTGATGCTGCTGCTGGCCGTCGGGATCCTGGCGGTGCAGTGGGGGTTCTCGCGCTGGTGGCTGAGCAGATTCGCGTACGGGCCGCTGGAGTGGGCTTGGCGGTGCGTGACGTGGTGGAACCGGGTTCCGCTGCGCGGACGGGCCGTCTGAAGCCGGCGTCACCTGGGATCGGTCCGCTGGATTTCAGCTCGGCACGCGTGGGAATTCCCGGAGCGAGGCCGAAATGCTCCCAGAACGCGAGGTTGGGCAGGAAAGGGGGAGGCATCGCGGGGTGACCAGCGAGCAGGTGCCGGGATCCGGCGGGTTGTCAGCGGGAGAAGATGCCGATCCCGTTCGCCACGGCGCGGGGAACGCCGTCGGAGGGAACGTTCTTGACCACCGCCCGGGGCTGGCCGGGATCGAGCACTGCCATGGTCGACGAGCCGCCGCCGTCGAGGTTGACGGCATCGGTGGCCCCGAACGACCGGATCAGGTCGGCCAGCTCGCGGACGCTCAGCCCGGTGCTGGCGGCGGAGCGCCCGTCTCGCTCAGGTGGAAGAAGTCGCCGTTGACGCCCGCGACCGCCCGCTGCGCGTTCGTCATGTCGTCGATCTCGTCCCGGGCCGCCACCGCGGGCGGGTGCAGCAGGTCGAGTTCGACTTTGGGATTGCGCAGGTCCGCGGTCAGCAGGTATCCGACGACCGGCCCGTGCTCGGTGGAGAGCTCGTCCGCCTCTCCGCAAGATCGAACCGGCGGCAGCGTAGCGCCCGCACAGCGGACGGCGGATCATCCGGCGATGAACGCCCGATGATCCGCGAACGAATTCCTCGTACCCGCGGACGGCGGAGGAACAACGCGGAAAACGGCCGTTTTTCCGCGGGCCGTGAAGTCGTGGCTGGAGGAGCGGCGCAAGTCGAAGGAGCGGACCGCGTCGCTGGCGGAACTCGCCGCGACCGAGCTGTCGACATTGCGGCAGCGTAAGCGGTTGGAGCACCTCGCTGAAGGCATCGGGCACCAGGTCGGCGACCAGCTGGAACCGTTGCTGGAGGCGAAGTTCTCGGCGTTGCCGGACAACGAGGTCCGGGCGGCGCTCAATGCGGTGGTGAATGCGATCGACGACGTGGATCTGTCCGACGAGGCGATCTTGGACGCCGACGCCGACGCCGACGCCGACGCCGACCCAGGGCAGGCTCGGAGTCAACCTCGACGGGTGCGGGACGTCTACCGAGGAGCGGATCGATCGAGGAGGGCATGTGGACGTCGCCTGGGGGATGAGCAACTCCGAGTTCGCCTTCCTGCTCTTCGTCCTGGCGGTCCTGTTGCGCGGCGGCATCGCGCTGGTCAACCTGCTGGCCAGGGTTGGGCCCAAGGGCGGCTACTTCGAGCCCGACCAGTACCAGCTCGCCTATCTCAGCGGCGGCGTCGACCGGGTGGCCGACAGCGTCGTCGCCGAGCTCGTCGCGGCCGGGGCGCTGCGCGTCGATGCCGACGGGAAGCTCCGCGCCACCGGCATTCGCGTGCAGCACGAGTACCAGCAGCGGGTGCTGGAATGGGCAGGCGACGGCATCGCGATGGCGGAGCTGCGGCGCGCTTTCCGCCGGTCCGGGATCACCCGTGCGCTGGTAGCGTGGCTGAGCGTTCACGGCCTGATCAGCGGGTCCGGCCGGTTGCAGGCGCTGCGCGTGCTGATCTGGCTGCTCGGGGCCATCGCCGCGGTCGGGTTGATCCGCGTCGCCGATTCGCTGATCCGTGGCTACTTCTCGGCGGAGTGCCTCATCGTGCCGCTCGTCGTGGTCATGTGGGTGGGGACGCCGTACTTGGGGTGGGAGCCGAAGCGCACGTTCAAGGGTGACCGAGTGGTGCGCCAGGCCCGGACGGCCTCGGAGGTGCCGACCGGAAACGCTCGACGGACGTTCAGCGATCCCGTCGAGGTGGCCACGGCGGTGGCGATCCACGGGATGGAGCAGTACCCCGACGAGCGCGTGGTCGCGCACCTGAACATCCCGCTGCCGTGGTGGAAGCGTGCTCTCCTCGGTGGTCGCAGCGGCGGCGATGGGGGAGACGGAGACGGCGGCGACGGTGGCGGGGAGTGACGCGGCCGGCAGAAGATGATCGTCCTAATCGGACGTTCCCGGCACGCGCGCGTGCGTGGTCGCCGCGGGGCGCGAGGCGTTACTTAATGATCTTTTGGTTATAGGGTGTGTCGTTGTGCTTGGTTTGTGTTGCCCGGTGGGATGATTGTGGCGTGGCGAGGTCTTCACGATCGACG
>NZ_FNOK01000010.1 GCF_900106995.1 Saccharopolyspora shandongensis | reverse complement strand
TGTACGGGCCGTCACCGAAACCCTTGATCGAGGCGTAGACCAGCCGTGGGTTGATCTCACGCAACCGCTCCCAGGTGAAGCCCATCCGGTCGACGGTGCCGGGCCCGAAGTTCTCCACGAGCACATCGGAGCCGGCGACGAGCTCCGCGAAGATCTCCTTGCCGCGCTCGGACTTCATGTTCAGCGTGATGCTGCGCTTGTTGCAGTTGAGCATGGTGAAGTACAGGCTGTCGGCGTCGCCGACGTCACGCAGCTGCCGGCGGGTGATGTCGCCGGTGGGTGCCTCCAGCTTCACCACGTCGGCGCCGAGCCAGGCCAGGATCTGCGTCGCGGACGGTCCGGACTGGACATGCGTCATGTCCAACACCCGAACACCTTCCAAAGCACTCACATCAAGCACCTCACTTGTCTTTGCAGCGTGCTCTCGAAGTCGTCGAGTCGCGCGGTCTCCCGGAAGCCCGTGACCTGTGCGATGCCCCTGAAGTGCTACGGCGCGACTGGCCTCGGACATGCGCTTGGCGACGACGGAGTGCGCGTTCGACGTGCCGGAGGCCCCGCAGGCCGGGTTCCGGTGGGCGGCCTGCGGGGCCGGGGGACCGTCAGAAGCTGGGGGCCGAGGTGGGCGCCTTCAAGGTGCCCAGGTACGGGTGCCAGAGGTGGTCCGGGTTGTTCTCCACCTCCGCCACCACCTCGCGCATCGCCTTCAGCGCCTGGGGTTCCTCGCCGTCGTAGACGTCGCCCTGGAGCATCTTCAGGACGTCGATGCGGTAGCGCGGGTCCTGGACGAACGCGGTGAACAGCACGTTCAGGCGGTAGTAGATCGAGATGAACTCGTACCAGTACTTCACCGCCCGGCGCAGCTTGTTCTCGTAGGTGGCGAACCGCTGACTGGTGAAGTCACCCGCCTCGTGCGCCGCGATGATGTCCTGGCAGGCGATCCGGGCGCTGTTGAGGGCGACGCTGACGCCGCTGGAGAAGATCGGGTCGACGAACCGGGCGGCGTCACCGATCAGCACGAACCGGTCGCCGCAGATCTGCTTCATCGCGTAGCTGTAGTCGCCTTCGGTCTTGAACGGGCGCACCTGCTGGGAGTTCTTGAGCGCGTCGTACAACTCCGGGCGGCTGGAGACGAAGTCCCAGAAGAACTCCTCGCGATCCCCGCTGGCCTCCCGGAAGCGCCGCTTCTGCGTGACCACGCCGATGCTGGTGATCTCGTCGGTGATCGGGATCTGCCACACCCAGGTGTCCTTGATCGGCAGGAAGTGCACGAAGATGTGTTCGGCCTGGCTCGAATCGCCCGCCAGGGCTTCGCGGTCCAGCCCGCGGAACCAGGTGTGCACGGCGTACTGGTCGAAAACCGGGTCGGCGACCTTGGCCTTGAGCTGCCGGCCGAGCATCGTCTGCCGACCGGACGCGTCGACCACCATGCGGGCGGTGAACCCCACCTCGCGCTTGCCCACCCGGCAGGTCAGCCCCACCAGGTCCGGATCGGAGAAGTCGACGTGGCGCACCCGGATCCCGTTGAACACCGCGGCGCCCTGCTCCTCCGCGTGCTTGAGCAGGATCGCGTCGAACCGCCCGCGGTCGACGTGGAAGGTGTAGTCGCGGTCCACGCCGGGCTGGTTGCGCTCCACGAACTGGATGTCGGCGGTCCAGCCGTGGCTGAGCCCCTGGTAGCCCATCCGCGGGATGTCGCGGGACTCCGCGGAGGTCCAGGAAGCGCCGTACTTCTTGGGGAAACCGGCTTCGTCGATCTTCTCCAGGGCACCGATCTCCACCAGCACCGGGGTGGTCGCCGGCACCAGCGACTCCCCCACGTGCTCACGGGGGAAGGTCTCGCCCTCGAACACCGCCACCGAAAGGCCCGCGCGCGCCAGGTAGGAAGCGGCCGTCGAGCCGGCCGGGCCGCCACCGATGATCGCGACGTCGTAATCCGCTGCGGAGTTGGTCATGCCGCTCCTCCCGATCGCACCGGCGCCAGGTCTGCCAACATGGCGGCGAGGGTCGCGATGTCGGCGAAGTTGCGCATGTCCAGCCGAGCGAGAGGCACGTTCACGCCGAGCTCCTCGCGGATGAAGTTCAGCAGCACCGCCACCCGCAGCGAGTCGAGGATCCCGGCCTCCAGCAGCGGGGTCTCCGCGTCCAGGTCGGCCCGCTCCGATTCGGAGAGGAACTCCTCGCCCACGAACTTCACCAGTTCTGATCTGTATTCGTCGATCACGCCAGTCCCACTTTCCCGTCGCCATCTGCAGTTCGTCCGGATGCAGGTCGTCACCCAGGGAGATCGGTCGCGCGCAGTTCCTCCTCCGACATCTGGTCGACCTCGGCGCGGATCCGGGCCTCCACCGCCGCCGCCAGTTCGGCAACCGTGTCGCCCTCGAAGGCGGCGCGGATCGGCAGGTCCACCTCGAATTCCGACTGGATCGCGGCGATCAGCCGGATCGCCAAGATGGAGTTGCCGCCGTTGCCGAAGAAACCGGTGTGCGCGCCCGTCGGGACACCGAGCAGCTTGGTGAAGATCTCGGCGATCCGCTCTTCGACGATCCCGCGCGGGGCGACCAGTTCGGCCCCCGACCCGCCGACCGCGGGCAGCGCGGCCCGGTCGAGCTTCCCGTTGGCGGTCAAGGGGATCGAGTCGATCGGGGTGACCGCACTCGGCACCATGTACGAGGGCAGCCGCGCGGCGCAGTGGGCGAGCAGGTCCTCCGGCTTCAGATCAGCGCTGCTGAGCACGCAGTACGCGAGCGCAGTCGTGTTGCCCGACACATCCTCGCCGGCGATCACGACGGCATCGCGAACGCCCGGGTGCGCATCGAGAACTGCCGCTATTTCACCGAGTTCCACCCGATACCCACGGATCTTCACCTGCTCGTCGCGCCGCCCGGCGAAGTCGACAGCACCACCGGCCAGCACGCGCGCGAGGTCACCGGTCCGGTAGAGCCGCGCCCCAGGCGGACCGAAGGGATCCGGGATGAAGCGCTCGGCGGTCAGCTCGGGCCGGTTCGCGTAGCCGCGCGCCACACCGGTACCGCCGACGTACAGCTCGCCCACCACGCCGATCGGCGCCGGGCGCAGCGAATCGTCGAGCACGTACATCGACATCCCCGGCAGCGGCCGACCAATGGGCACCGAATCGCCGCCGACCGGGGTGGCCACCGGGAACGTGCAGGTACCGACCGATGCCTCCGTGGGCCCGTACTCGTTGATCAGCCGGCCCGCTCCCAGGGCGGTGGTCCACTGCTCGGCCAACCTGGGCGGCAGAGCTTCGCCCGCCACCACGACGACCTCCGCGAGCTGCCGCATCTGCGCTGGCGATACCTGGTGGGAGAGGATCTCCAGGTGCCCCGGGGTGAGCTTGAGGAAGCTCAACGGTGCGGCCGCCAGCAAGTGGCGTCCCAGTTCGGCCAGATCAAGGTCCGGCGGCAGCAGGTGCAGCGGCTGCCCGGCCAGCAGCGGCGCCCACAGGTTCGGCACCACCAGATCGAAGGCGACCGACGAGAACAGCGCCGCCCCACCGGCCCCGCGGCCGGCCAGCTCCGCGACCGCCCACCGGACGTGGTTGGCAAGTCCGCGGTGGCTGATCTGCACGCCCTTGGGCTCGCCGGTGGAACCGGAGGTGTAGATCACGTACGCCAGCTGGTCCAGGTCGGCGGCGCGCGCCAGCGGCGCGGGGTCCTCAGCGCGCACCGAGTCGACGAGCACCAGTTCGCCGTCGAACGCTTCGATTGCGCGCCGCTGGTGCTCGCGCTGGGTCACCAAGATCCGCGCACCGGCATCGGCTAGCGCGAAACCTGCCCGCTCCACCGGGAAATCGGGGTCCAGCGGCAGGTACGCGGCACCCGCCTTCCACACCGCGAGGAGCGCCACCGGCAAGTCGACGCCCCGCTCCAGCAGCACTCCGACCACCGATTCGGGCCCCGCACCGGCCGCGCGCAGCCGACGGGCGAGCTGGTTGGCCCGGGCGTCGAGTTCCGCGAACGACATCGACGCTTCGCCGGCGTTCAGGGCAACCGCATCGCCGGACACCGCAACCTGCCGCTCGAAGTCATCCAGCACGGACGCGGCCACCGGTGGCGCGTCGTGGTGGTGCCACGACGACAGCTCGTGCCGCTCGTCCTCGGGCAGGAACTCCAGCGCACCCAGCCGGGCCCGCGGATCGGCGACGACCGCACCCAGCAGTTCCAGGAAGTGCTTGCCGAACCGCGCGATCGTGCTCTGGTCGAACAGCGCGGTGGCGTACTCCAGCAGACCGACCATGCTGCCGTCGGGCTGCCTGCGCAGGTACAGCGTCAGATCGGTCTTGGCCACCTGCGACGCCCGGATCAGCGTGTCCAGCTCGGCGGAGTCCTCCGGTGCGCCGGTGAGCTCGTCGCCGTGGAAGTCGAACGCCACCTGGTACAGCGGTGTCCGGGACAGGTCGCGCTCCGGGACGAGTTCGGCCACCAGCCGCTCGAACGGCAACTCCTGGTGCTCGAAGGCATCCACGCAGGCCGCGCGGACCTGCTCCAGCGCCTGCTCGAAGGTGATGTCCGCGTCGAGGCGGCAGCGCAGCACGAGGCTGTTGAGGAAGAACCCGACCACACCTTCCAGCTCGGGCCGGTCCCGACCGGCGGTCGGCACGCCGACCGGCACGTCCCACTGCGAGCCGTGGCGGGCCAGCAGGGTGGCGAACGCCGTCAGCAGCGTCATGAACGGGGTCGCGCCGTGCCGCCGCCCCAGCTCGCCGAGCGCCTCGGCGACCTCGGGCGGGATCGTGAAGCCGACCACCGCACCGCGAGCGTCGCGGACCGCCGGTCGCGGGTGGTCCGGGCGCGGCGTCAGCGGCTCGACACCGGCCAGCGCCGTCCGCCAGTGCGCGAGTTCGTCCTCCAGCAGTTCCTCGGTCAGCCGCTCGCGCTGCCAGGCCGCGTAGTCGGCGTACTGGACCTCCAGGGCGGGCAACTTCGTCAGTCCGCCGGAGAAGATCTCGTAGAACTCGCGCTCCAACACCGCCGACGACCAGCCGTCGCAGACGATGTGGTGCATCAAGACCACCAGTGGATCGTCGCGGGTTTCGCCGTCCGGGCCGCGGAACAGCACGGCCCGGATGAGCGGCCCGCTCTCGAGGTCGAAACCGCGCGCGGTCTCCTGTTCGAGGACGTCGGGCATCTGGTCGCGACGACCGCGGTGCACTCGCAGTTCGACGCGCCTCGGCGGGTCGACGTACTGCACCGGTTCGTCACCGACGATCGCGAACCTGGTGCGCAGCGCCTCGTGGCGGGCCACGAGCGCGTCCAGCACGCTGCGGATGAGCTGCTCGTTGCTCCTGGCCGGAACCCGCAGGAACAGCCCGGACACCCATTCGCGGGCACCCGGGTTGATCCGGTCCAGCAGCCACAGCCGGCGCTGCCCGAAGGACACCGGCAACGCGCCGCCGCGCGGCACCGGACGCACCGGCGCGTCGGTTGCCGACGGCGCGATCAGACGTGCCTGCGCCTCGACCGTGGTGGCCCTCAGCAGCGCCGCCAACGGGATGTCCTTGCCAGTGGCCACCCGCAGCTGGTTGGCCAGGCGGGTGAACTGCAGCGACGAGCCGCCGAGCCGGAAGAACTCGTCGTGGGCGCCGACCTGGTCGACCTGGAGCAGGTCCTGCCACACCCGCGCGACCAGACGTTGGGCGTCGGTGCTCGGGGCCTCGGTCGGTACGGAGTCGGGGGCGGGCAGCGCGCGGCGGTCGATCTTGCCGCTCCGGGTGGTGGGGAACTCCGCCACCTCGACGAACGCGGGTGGCACGTGGGTGTCCGGCAGACGTTCGGCGAGGAACGCACGCGCATCGTCGACGGCCGCCGTTCCTCGCCGGCGCACGTAGGCCACCAGCCGCGTGGCACCGTTGGCTGCGGTGAACGAAGTGACCGCGGCCTCCAGCACGCCGGGGTGCGCCGCCAACGCAGTCTCCACCTCGCCGGGTTCGACCCGGACCCCGTTGACCTTGACCTGGTGGTCGATGCGGCCCAGGTATTCGAGGTTGCCGTCGGCCCGCCGCCGCGCGAGGTCTCCGGTGCGGTACCACCGCGCTCCGGGCGGGCCGTCCGGGTCGGGCACGAAGGATTCGGCCGTGAGCTCCGGGCGGCCGAGGTAGCCGTGGCCGACGCCGACGCCGCCGATGTGCAGCTCGCCCGCTTCGCCGGGCGGCACCGGCTCGCCCGCCGGGTCGCAGACCACCGCCCGCATGCCGTCGATCGGTTCTCCGATGGACACCGGCCCAGAACGCTGCAGCGGGTCGAACCGGTGAGCGGTCACGTCGATGGCGCACTCGCTGGGGCCGTAGGTGTTCCACACCTCGACCTCGCCGGCGCCGGGTTCGACGGCCCGCAAGAATTGTTGCCCGAGTTCGGCGTGCAGTGGCTCGCCACCTGACGAAAGGACGCGCAGCGAGGTGCACCGCTCCCAACCGGGTTCGGCGACCAGCGCGCGCAGCACCGAAGGCACCACCTGCAGCACCGTGATCCGGTGGTGGGCCAACGCATTCAGCAGCGCGGTCGGATTGCGCTCCGCACCGACCGGCGCCAGCACCGCGGTTCCGCCGCTGAGCAGGGGCGCGAAGATCTCCCAGCCCGCCGCGTCGAAGGTCAGCGGCGTCTTCTGCAGCACCCTGTCGCGCGGCGACAGCCGGTGGTTCGCCACTCGCCACCGCAGCTGGTTGCCGAAGCCCGCGTGGCTGACCACGACGCCCTTGGGCTTCCCGGTCGACCCCGAGGTGAACAGCACGTAGGCGGGGTGGGAACCCGAAACCTGGACCTCCGGTGCGGTTTCGGCCCTGTCGTCCAACACCTCCAGGACGTCGTCCAGGACGACCGAATCCACCCCGTCGAAGGTGTCCGCGCTATCGGTCAGCACGATCGATGCCCCGGTTTCGGCGAGCACCGCGGCCGTCCACGAGCGCGGGTGATCGGGGTCCAGCGGGGCGTAGGCGGCGCCCGCCTTCCACACCGCGAGCAAGGCGATGACCAATTTGGTGCTGCGACGCAGGCGAACCGCGACCGGGTGCTCTGCTCCCGCGCCGCGTTCGAGCAGCAGGTGCGCGAGCTGGTTGGCGCGCCGTTCGAGATCTTGGTAGGAAACTTCGCGCTCGTCGTCGACGAGCGCGACCGCATGGGGCGTCGCCGCAGCCTGGCCGGCGATGAGTTCGTGGGTCAGCGGGGTGCCGGGCGGACGTGACGCGCCGTTCATGCGATTCTCCCGTTGAGTCGGCGGCCCTCGGTTCAGGCCAGCGCGCACATGTCCCGAAAAGCCGTGTCTGCCTTGCGCCCCTGGACTCTCGTCAGCCGACCGATACTGCGGCTATACCTCGGCTATACGGCAGGGCGGGGCGCGACCGTCCGATTCGGATATAGGAAACGGATAGCGGGCCGGACGAAAATTTCACGCGATATCCGCCAGGGAGGTTGCGCGCATGCGAAAAGCTGAGATCCGACGGCTTGAAGTAGACGAATATCGAGCCGCATACGACGTGGCACGAGTCTCCCAGCACAACCCGCCGGTGTCGACGAGCGAGTGGGACCTCGCGAGGCACGTGTACGAGCCGGGGCTCGCGGTCGGCGCCATTGTGGACGGTGCGGTGGTCGGTACCGTGAACCTGCTGCCTTCCCAGCTGACCGTGCCGGGTGGGGCGTCGCTGCCGATGGCCGCCTCCACCGGTAGCGGGGTGCACACCGACTACACCCGGCAGGGCCTGTTCAACCGCCTCAAACAGGCGCAGTTCGACACCGCGGCGGAGCACGGCTACCTGCTCATCGGCAACACCCCCGCCCAAGCGACCCTCTACGGTCGGTTCGGGCATGGGGTCAGCACGCAGTCCCGGGCCCTGCGGATCCGCAAGCACGAGGCACGGCTGCGATCCGAAGTGCCTGCCGAAGGCACCGTCCGGCTGATCGACCCGGAAAGCTCGCTCGAACTGCTGCCGAAGCTGTACGAACAGCTCGGCCCGTACCGTCCCGGCGTGATCGCGCGCTCCGCGCACTGGTGGAAGGTCTACTGGGAACGCGCCATGCGCGCCGGTCAGCACTTCCGGATCGCGGTGCACTCAGGTGCGGCGGGCGATGACGGCTTCGCCGTGTACGCTGCCAAGGACAACGGCAGTCCGGGACCGAACGTCACCTTGCTGGTGACGGATTTCCACGCGGCAGGCCCGGCGGCCACCGCTGGGTTGTGGCGGCATCTGCTGAGCATCGACCTGGTGGACGAGGTGTGCGTGCGCACCCGGCCCACCGACGAGCTCGTCGAGGCGATGCTGGTGGATTGGCGCGGCTGCCGAACCCACTCGATCGACGACGAACTGTGGCTGCGGCTGCTCGATGTTCCCGCCGTGCTGGCCGCCCGCACGTACTGCGACGCGAAACCGGTCGTGCTGGAGGTCGTCGACGCGTTCCGGCCGGCCAACTCCGGCCGGTTCCGGATCTCGCCGGAAGGCGCCGTGCCCACTTCGGAAACCGCGCAGTTGACCGTGGACGTCGATGTGCTGGCGATGGCCTATCTCGGCACCACCAAGTTCTCCACGCTGGCCGGGATCGGCCGGGTGCAGGTCGCCGAGCCGGCGGCGCTGGCACACGCGGACCGGTTGTTCGCCACCGACGTCGCGTCCTTCTGCGGCACGCCCGTCTGACCCGGCGCGAGTCGGCGCGAGTGCGCACGCGCTCGCGCCGGCCCCGGGCAACGCCTTCGGCGCACCGCTCCCGCCGCGGTTCAGGTCGTGCTCGCCGATCGTGCGGCTGTCAAGCGGTTTCGCAGGAGCGCGATCAGGTCCGGCAGGGACTCGTCGAGGTAGAAGTGACCGCCGGGCAGGCTGTGCGCCTCGAACTCGCCCACCGCGACCTCCTGCCAGCGCTGGACGTCGGCCAAGGTCACCGTCTCGTCCCGGTCCCCGGCGATGGCGGTGACGGGGCAGGTCAGCGGCGCACCGGGCACGTAGCGGTAGGTCTCCACGAGGTGGAAGTCGTGGCGCAGCGACGGCAGTGCCAGCTGCCACATCTCGTCGTCCTCCAGGGCACTGGCCGCCGCGCCCCCGAGATCGCGGACGTAGTCCCGGATCTCCGCATCCCCGCGAGCGGTGGCGCGTGGGGTGCGCGCGGGTGGCGCGTCGCAGGCGGAGACGAACAGCCGGAGCAGCGGCGAGGGGAAGCGCGGACGCAGTCGCCGGGCCACTTCGAACGCCACGGTCGCGCCCATGCTGTGCCCGAACAACGCCGTCGGGCGGCCCAGCAGCGGTCGGATCTCGGGGACGATCTGGTCGGCGAGTTCGCCGATGTCGGCGGGCAGCGGATCCGCGTAGCGGTCCTGCCGGCCCGGGTACTGCACCGCGAGCACATCGAGGGAAGGCCCGGCCAGCTCCGCCCAGCCGCGGAACGCGCTCATCGCGCCACCGGCGTGCGGGAAGCAGATCAACTGCGCCTCGGCCTGGGAGCGCGGCAGGTACGAGCGCAACCATCGTTGTTCTGACATCGGCGTCCTCTCCTGGGGAACGAGATTCGTGGGCGGCTCCGGTGCGAATCACCGAGGAGACCGGGGAGCAAGCCGACCCGCACGACCGGCGTCTGGCGCTCCGATCGGCACGCCCGCGAGGTCAGCGGATCGGCGTGAAGTGGATCGGCAGGCGTTGCAGGAAGCGGAAGTTGACGCTCTCCAACCACGGCGGGTTCGGCTCGGCCAGACGCAGATCGGCCGCGCGGGACAACAACCGGGCGATCGCGATCTCGATCTCGGCGACCGCCAGGGACGCGCCCAGGCAGTAGTGGATGCCATGCCCGAAGGAGAGGTGGTCGTTGGCCTTGCGGGTGACGTCGAGCCGGTCCGGGTCGGCGTAGTGCTGCGGATCGCGGTTCCCGGCGCCCAGCACCAGGGCCACCGACTGGTCGCGTTCGATCCGGTGCCCACCGATCTCGATGTCGGCCAACGCCACCCGGCTGGTGAACTGCACGGAGCTGTCGTACCGCAGGAACTCGTGCGCGGCGTTGGCGGCCAGCTCCGGCTTGTCCCGCAGCAGCTGCTGCTGGTCCTCGTTCTCGATCAGCGCCAGCACCGCATTGCCGATCAGGTGCGTCGTGGTGGCCTGCCCGGCGTCGATGAGCAGCAGGAAGTTCGCGAAGATCTCGTCCTCGCCGTAGTTGTCGCGCTGGAGCTGCCCGGCGATCATCTTGCTGAACAGGTCGGTGCCGGTGCCGGTGCGACGCCCGTGCGCGCCCTCGTCGAACAGCCGGCGCAGGGCGTTGAGACGCGGCACTTCCTTGCGCGACTGGGTGAAGAACTCGTGCAGCAGGCCTTGCCAGCCGGCCAGCAGGTGAGCGCCGTGTTCGGGAACGCCGGCCAGTCGGCGGATCACGTCTCGGGTGAGCGGCTCGGAGAAGTCGTGGATCACGTCCATCCGGCCCTGCTCGATCGCGCGGTCCAGCAGCGAATCCACCAGCTCCTCGATCACCGGGCGGATCTCCCGGATGAACCGGGGCGTCAGGCCGGGCCGGATGAGCTGCCGCAGCTTGGTGTGCCGGGGCGGTTCGTTGAACAGCATCATGCCGGACAACGCGTTCTTCAACGGTGCCAGGCCGGTGCGCGCGGTGGCGGGCAACTGCTCGTAGAAGGCATCGATCCGCGCGCCGGAGAGGCGGTCGTCCTTGGACAGCTCGGCGATCTCGTCGTAGCCGAGCACGATCCAGGTGCGCATCCACTCGTCCCAGTGGACCGGCCCCCGCTCCCGCATCGCCCGGTACAGCCCGTAGGGGTTGTTCTCCCACTCGGGGCTGAAGAGGCTGAACAGGCTCGGTGGCACGCGAACGGCGTCCGTGGCATCGCTCATAGCCGAACTCTCCGCGCACCACCTATATTTCTTCGGTCGCCCGGCTATGCGGGTGCACAAATCGGCCTGCGTAGCGGTGCGGGTAGCGGAACCTCAGACGCCGCCTCGACTGTGGGATCCCCTCCTGATGTATGTCCAATACGCGGCGTCGGGGCTGTCCTCGCCGAGAGCCCTTTCGGGCGGGCACAGCCTGAGAACCCGCGGCGGTGCGAGTTGCGTGGCAGAAATCGGCTGACGCCGCTTGCCTGACGGCAACCTGCGGTTAAGCCCGATTTGCGCGGGCTCTATGCGTCCGGGATGCGGACCCGCTCCGCGGTCCGGATGGCCGGGTTCAGCACCGCCGCGAGGGTCACCGCCGCCATCACCGCGCTCACGCCGAGGACCGTGTTGCCGGTGCCGAACGACGCCAGCAGGAAACCTGCGGCCAGCGCGCCCAGCGAGTTCGTGCCCGAGCTGACCAGGCTGCCCACGCTGCCCACCCGGCCCTGCATCTCGTCCGGGGTCACCTGCACCTGGTAGACGCCCGCCATCACGTTGATCAGGGCGCCGGCGAAGGACATCCCGGAGTACAGGGCGCCGAGGACCACCGGGTTCCCGGTGAGCCCGATCATCGGCATCAGCAGTGACCACACCGCGAAGGTGCAGATCATCAAGGTGCCCGGCCGCATGCGCCGCACGAAGAACGACCCGCTCAGGGCACCGCACAGGCCGCCCACGCCGGAGGCGGCGCCGATGATCCCGATGACCGCCGGGGAGCCGCCGTGTTCCTTCACCGTGACGGTCAAGGTCAGCGCCAGGACCTGGAACAGCAGGTTGGTGCTGGCCACCAGCAGCACCGCGGAGCGCAGGAACCGCTGCCGGAACAGCCACGCGACGCCCTCGGTGATCTCCGCGCCGAGCCGGTTCGGCCCAGCGCGGCGTTCGACCCGGAACTCCTTCTTGATCCGCACCAGGTTCCCGAGCGCCACCAGGTGGCCGACCGCGGTCACCACGAACGGCGCCCAGTGCACCAGCGCGAACAGCGTGCTGCCGAGCGGCTGGCCGAGCAGCCCGGCGCCCCGGCTGCGGGCCTCGTTCCGCGACATCGCGGTGGCCAGCTGATCGGTGTGCACTACCGCGCGCACCGCGGCCCGTTCGGCCAAGCGGTAGAAGATGCCCGCGGAACCCTCGACGAACGCCACGACCAGCAGGTGCGGCAACCACAGGTGGCCCAGCAGCAGCGCCACGCCGACGCTGCCGATCGACACCATCGACACCGCATCGCAGACGATCATCGTCCGGCGTCGGTCCCACCGGTCGACGAACACCCCGGCGGGCAGCTGCAGCAGGAGCAGCGGCAGCAGCGCGGCGAAGCCGACCAGTCCGGCGTCCACGGCGGACCCGCCGAACCAGATCATCAGCAGCGGATAGGTGACCCGGGTGACCGAGCCACCGAGCGCGGAGATGCCCACCCCGGTCCACAGGAGCCAGAAGTCGCGGTTCTTCCGCAGCGGGACGGCGGGCGGCGGCACCGTGGTGGGCCCATCGGCGACGCTCACCGGCACTTCCCTCCGGTCGGTTGCATGATTTCCTTCCAGCTAAGCGGAATCGGCTTGCACAGCGGTACATCGGAGGCCTTCGCATCCCGGAATCCCCGACTCGTGCAAGCCCGGTCAGTCGGCCGCGTCGAGCAGGGTCGTGCAGCGCTTGGCCACGTCGGCCCCGGCATCGCCGTTGGTGATCACGACGAACCCGGTGCCCTGCTGGATCCGGCACATCGCGAGGGTGTGGTAGCCACCGCCGGTGCCGCCGTGGCCGAACTGCAGGTCGGTGCCGAGGTCGTCGACGACCGAGCCCAGGCCGTAGGCGCTGTGCCGGTGCTGCGCGGTGAGCATCTGCTGCGCGCTCTCCGCCGACAGCAGCGCCAGTGGCCGACCTAGGTAGCTGCGCCGGATCTCCAGCAGCACCTTGGCCACATCGGCCGGGGTCGACCACAACCCGGCCGCCGCCGCGTCGGGCCACCGCATCCAGCCGCCGGCCAGCGGCGCGCCGGCCTCGTCGTGCCCGATCGCGACCGGACGACCGGACATTTCCGGGAAGGACTGGTCGAAGCTGGTGCCG
This sequence comes from Saccharopolyspora shandongensis, assembly GCF_900106995.1. Classification (GTDB taxonomy): domain Bacteria; phylum Actinomycetota; class Actinomycetes; order Mycobacteriales; family Pseudonocardiaceae; genus Saccharopolyspora; species Saccharopolyspora shandongensis. Next base: position 221,482 of record NZ_FNOK01000010.1, on the reverse strand, counting down.
TGCATCCCGAGCGGCTCGAACACCAAGCGCCGCAGCAATTCCTCGAACGGCTCGCCGGCGACGTCGACCATCAACTGCTGGACCACGGAGTAGTGCACGTTCGCCTTGCGGAAGACGCTGCCCGGCTCCAGCTCGACCCGGACCGGCGGGCCGTCGGCCGAGCCGCCCAGCAGGTCCGGCAACGTCGGCAGCGGACCGCCGCGCGGGTGTCCCGGACTCGGCGTCGGCATCAACCCGGACAGGTGCGCGAGCAGCTGTCGCAGCGTCACCGGAACCGCGCCGGGCACCTGCCAGCCGACGAGTCGGGCATTGATGTCCGCGTCGAGGTCCAGGACTCCCTCGTCCACCAACCGAAGCGCGCCGAGCGCGGTCACCAGCTTGCTCACCGATCCGACCTGGAAGATCGTCTCGGGCGTGACCGGTTCGGTTCCGCCTGCGCCGAGCACGCCGTGGGTTTGCAGCGAAACGAGCTCTCCATCGCGGATCACGGCGAGGCCGGCACCCGGAACGTGCTGCGCAGCAAGCAGAACGCCCTGGCTTGTCGACTCGCGGCGCTTCGTCGGCGTGGTGGCCGTTGCGGCGTCGATCGCTGCGGCCACGGCTGCGAGGCTGTCGTCGCGGTAGAGCATCAGCACCGAAAGCGTCCGGTTCGCGCGGCGGGCCGCCGCGATGACCTGGAACACCAGGATCGAATGCCCGCCGAGTTCGAAGAAGCGGTCCTGCGCACCGACCCGGTCGACCTCCAGCACCTGCGCCCACACCTCGGCGAGCCAGCGCTCGCTCGGCGTGGCGGGGGCCTGGTACGGCCGCCGCGCGAAGGACTCGTCGCCCGGCGCGGGCAGCACCCGTCGATCCAGCTTCCCATTGGCGGTCAACGGGATCTCCGCCATCCGCACGAAGGCCGCGGGCACCATGTACCCGGGCAGCCGCCGGCCGAGCCAGTCGCGCAGGACGGCGGGCTCGGGGTTGTGCCCAGGTGCCGGGACGAAGTAGCCGACCAACCGGGCGCCGTCGGCGGAATCGCGGAGCACGACCCGCACGTCGGCGAGTCCCGGGTGGTCGCCGAGCACGGCTTCGATCTCGCCCAGCTCGACGCGGTACCCGCGGATCTTGACCTGGTCGTCGCCGCGACCAAGGAACTCGACCTCACCACCGGGCAGCACTCGCGCCAGGTCACCGGTCCGGTAGAGCCGCTGACCGGGTGCGTGCGGGTCGGGCACGAACCGCTCCGCGGTCAGGTCCGGCCGCCCCAGGTAGCCCCGTGCGACGCCGACACCGCCGACGTGGAGCTCCCCGACCACCCCGATCGGCACGGGATCCAGTCGCTCGTCGAGCACGTGGGTCGTGACGTTCGGCAGCGGCCGGCCGATCGGCACCACCTCACCGGGAGATCCGACCACGGTGAACTCGTTGCTGGTCACCGTGGTTTCGGTGGGTCCGTAGGAGTTGACCACCCGGCCGCCGGGAGCGAGCTCGCGGGCCTGCTCGACCGTCCGCCCCGACACCGCTTCACCGCCGACGACCAGCACGTTCGCCAGCGCGGCGCGGCCGAGCTGGTCGGAGATCAGCTCCAGGTGCCCAGGAGTCAGCTCGATGAAGGCGAACGGGCCGCTGGCGAGCAGCCACTCCCCCAACCGCCCCAGGTCCAGGTCCGGCGGCGCGATGTGCAGCGGCCGACCGGCCAGCAGCGGCCCGTACAGGTTGGAGACCACCATGTCGAACGCGACGGAGGAGAACAGCGGGGCTCCGCCCTCCGCGCCGGAGAGGTAGTCGGCGACCACGTACCGCAGGAAGTTCACCAGCCCGCGGTGCGTGACCTGCACGCCCTTGGGCCGTCCGGTGGAACCGGAGGTGTAGATGACGTAGGCCAGTTGGTCTGGATCGGTGTCGCGTTCCGGCGCCGACGCCGGGCGCTCGCTGATCGCCGCGGATTCCCGGTCGATGCACATCAACCGCCCGTCGAAGTCGAGCCGGTCCGCGTGTGCCGACTCGGTGATCAACGCGGTCGCGTCCGACAGCAGGTGGGCCAGCCGTTCATCGGGGAACGCGGGATCGAGCGGGATGTAAGCGGCCTCGGCCTTCCACACGCCCAGCAGCGTTGCCACCAGATCAGCGCTGCGGTCGAGCAGCACGCCGACCACGGATTCCGGGGCCACTCCGGCGGCGCGCAGGTGATGGGCGATGCGGTTCGCCCGTGCGTCGAGCTCCGCGAAGGAGAGCGAGGTGCCGTCCGCGACCACCGCCGTCGCATCAGGTGTGCCGGCGGCCTGCCGCTCGAACAGCTCCAGGGCTGTTCCGGACACCGGCTCGGCCGGATTCGCCGCCCAGTCCAGCAACATCTCCCGCTCGCCGGCGGGCAACCGCACGGCGCGCGCGTCTCCGTCGCTGTCGGCGACCATCGCCGCCAGCACCGCCCGGTACATCCCGGCCAGGCGCTCGCCGTTGGCGCGGCTCACCGCTCGCGCGTCGACGTCGAGGTAGATGCGGTGCGGCGTCGCGGTGACCGCGAGCGCGAACTCGTCGTGGGTGACCCCGCAATCCGGTCCGCCGTCGGGCTGCCCGCCGTCTGGTGCGCCGAAGTCCTCGTAGCTGAAGTACACCTGGACCAGGCGGGTTCCGGCGGCGAACTCGCGTTGGATGGCCGGCATCGGGAAGTGCCGGTGCGGCCACGCGGCGAGCTCCTGGTCGAACACCTGCCGCACCAGCTCCCGCCAGGTGCCGGCGGACACCTCCACCGGGAACGGCTGGGTGTTCAGGTGCGTGCCGAAAACCCGGTCCGCGCCGGGTGCTTCCGGCCGGCAGTGCGTGACCAGGCCGGCGCAGAACCGGTGTTCGGCCGTCAGCTGGCTGAGCACCTTCAGGTGCGCGGCGAGCAGCACGCTCTTCACCGAAACCCCCGCTGCCGAGGCCAGCGCGCGCAGCCCGTCCTGCAGCCCGGCCAACTCCACCCGGAGCTGGTAGCCCTCGGCCTGGTCGTCCCCCCAGCCGTCGGGCAGTGCGAACCCCGGGTGCTCGGCGACGACTTCCCGCCAGTAATCGTGGTCCACTTCGGACTCCAACGCCCGCACCTCCGCGGCAACGGTGTCGGCGAAGCGCACTGCGGGGCGCTGGTAGGCCGGCAGGTCCTGGGCGTCCCGGAAGGCGCGGTAGAGCTCGAAGAGCTCGGTGCGCAGCATGGCGAACGTCCAGCCGTCCACGATCAGGTGCGACTGGACGATCGTGAGCTGCCAGCTGCCGTCGGCGAAGCGGTGCACGCACGCCCGCAGCAGCGGGGCGGCGTCGTGCGGCAGCACGGTTTCGCGTTCGACCAACAGGTCTTCGCGCAGCAACCTGTCCTGCTCGTCGGCCGACGCGCCGGTCAGATCGACCACGCGCAACGGGATCTCCGCTTCGGCGTGCACCAGCTGCATCGGCATCGAGAAGGTCGCGACGTCGACGGAGGCGCGCAGCACCTCGTGGCGCGAAACCAGTTGGGCCAGCGCCAGTTGCAGTGGCTCGCGGGAGAACGGCTCATCGATCCGCGCCGAGGCGACCCGGTGGTAGCTGCGCTGCCCCTCGTCGCCGGAGAGCATCTCGACGAGCATGCCGATCTGCGTTTGCGTCAGCGGATAGGCGTCGACCACGGCGTCCGGCACCTTCGCCCGATCCTGCTCGGAGAGCAGCTCGAACGGCCGCACCGGTTCGTCGCGCTCGGTGCCGGTGCGCCCGGCCATCCTCGCGCAGAGCGCGGCGATGGTCTGGTGCTCCAGCACTTCCAGCGCGGTGACCGGGAGGCCCGCCTCCCGCATCCGGCCGACGATCATCACCGCCCGGATGGAGTCTCCGCCGAGGTCGAAGAATCCGTCCGCCAGGCCGATGCGGTCCACGCCGAGCACCGACCGCCAGATCTCGGCGACCTGCTCCTCGACGGGCGTGCTCGGCGCGACGTACTGGGCCGCGGCGAACGCGTCGCGGTCCGGGGCGGGCAGCGCCCGCTTGTCCAGCTTCCCGTTGGGGGTCAGCGGGATCTCGTCGAGCACCGGGTAGGCCGCCGGGATCATGTAGTCCGGCAGGGTCCGGCCGAGCCAGGTGCGCAGTTCACCGGCGTCCGGTGGCGGACCGGCCGGCACGACGTAACCCACCAGGCTGTCGCCACTGCCGCCCCGGTGCAGCACCACGACCGTCTCGCGCACCTGCGGGTGCGCCGCCAGGGCGACCTCGATCTCCCCCAGTTCCACCCGGTAGCCGCGGATCTTGATCTGGTCGTCGGCGCGGCCGAGGAATTCCAGGCTGCCGTCGGCCCGGCGGCGCGCCAGGTCGCCGGTCCGGTACAGCCGGGAACCGGGCGGGCCGAACGGGTCCGGCACGAACCGCTGCGCGGTGAGCTCGGGCCGGTTCAGGTAGCCGCGCGCCACCCCCGGCCCTCCGACGTGGATCTCGCCGCGCGCGCCCAGCGGCACCAGGTTGCCGAAGCCGTCGAGCAGGTGGATCGACAGGTCGCTGAGCGGGCGGCCGATCACGCTGCCCGCCGCCGGCTGCAGGTCCCGCTTGGTCAGCCGGTGGTAGGTGGTGTAGACGGTCGTCTCGGTCGGCCCGTACATGTTGACCAGCGCGACCCGGCCCAGGCCGACCCGGTCGACCCACGGCCGCAGTTCGGCCGGTTCCAGCTTCTCGCCGGCGAAGATCACCGCGCGCAGCGCGAGCCGGCGCAGCCGCGGATCGCCGTCGCCGAGCGCGCTGAGCAACGACCGGAACGCCGACGGCGTCTGGCAGAGCATCGTGACCTCGTGCTCGACCAGTAGGTCGAGGAAGTCCTCCGGCGACCGGGTCACCGCACGCGGCACCAGGACCAGGCTGCCGCCGTGCAGCAGCGCGCCCCACATCTCGAACACCGACACGTCGAAGGCGTAGGTGTGGAACAACGCCCACACGTCCGCTTCGTCGAAGGCGTAGTGCTCCTGCGCCACGTCCATCAGCCGGACCACGTTCGCGTGGGACACGCTCACGCCCTTCGGCCGCCCGGTGGAGCCGGAGGTGTAGATCACGTAGACCTGGTTGTCCGCTTCGGACAGTCGAGCCGGGTTCACCACCGGGTACCCGGCGAGGAGCTCCCGCTGCTGGTCGAGCACCACCAGCTCCCCGCCGATCCCGTCGGCGCAGGAAGAATCTGTCACCACCACGGACGCCCCGGCGTCGGCGAGCACGAAGGCGATGCGCTCGGCGGGGCTGCTCGTGTCCAACGGCACGTATCCGGCCCCGGACTTCAGCACGCCCAGCAACGCCGGCATCAGGTCGATGCCGGGCGGCAGGCACACGCCCACCAACGATTCCGGGCCTGCGCCGCGTTCGCGCAGGTGGTGCGCCAGCTGGTTGGCCTGCTCGTTGACCTCTCGATAGGTCAGCGAAGCACCATCGGCGACCACCGCCACGGCATCCGGTGTCCGGGCGGCCTGCTCCTCGAACAGCTCGTGCACGCACTTGTCCACGACACCGTGCGCTTGCGCACTGCTGGCCTGGTCGAGCAGCTGCTCGCGCTCACCGTCGGGCAGGTGCACCGCACGCGCATCGCCGTCCGGGTCCGCCGCCATCGCCACCAGCACCGCCCGGTACATCCCGGCCAGCCGCTGCGCGTTGGCCCGGCTGAGAATCCGCTCGTGGGAGTTGACCCACAGGACGTCGCCCCGGTTGAACACCGACAGGTCGAACTCGTTCGGGCCGATGTTCATCCGGGTCCCGGCCGCTACCCGGTCGGTGTCGACTTGGTGGAAGTCGAGGTAGTTGAACAGCGCGTTGATCAGCCGCCCGCCTCCGCCGTCGTGCTGGATGGCCGGCATCGGGTAGCGCCGGTGCGGCCACAGCTCGACCTCGCGGTCGAAGACCTGGGCGACCAGTTCCCGCCAGGTGCGGGCGCTGCGATCCACCCCGAACGGCAGGGTGTTCAGGTACATGCCGAGCACCCGGTCGGCACCCAGCACCTCGGGCCTGGTGTCGCAGACGAGTCCGGTGTGGAACGCCGGTTCGTCGGTGAGCTGCCCCAGCACCTTCAGGTGCGCCGACAGCAGCACGCTCTTCATCGACACGCCCGCGGTGCTGGCCAGCGCGCGCAGGTCGTCGGCGATGTCCTCGAACGGCACCGGCAGGTAGATCCGCTCGTCGGACTCCCCGGCCCATTCCGGCGGGACCGCGAAAGGCGTGTGCTCGGTGGTGATCCGCCGCCAGTAGTCGCGGTCCGCCGCGGACTCCAGCGACCGGAGCTCGGCGGCGATGGAATCGGCGAAGCGCACCCGGGGCCGCTCGTGGGGTTCGGGCTCCTGCCCGTCCCGGATCCGCCGGTAGCAGTCCAGCAGCTCCATCAGCAGCTGGTGGTAGCTCCACCCTTCGGTGATCGCGTGCGACTGCGTGAAGGTCACCCACCACGCGTCGTCGCCCTCGACGTGGGCGATGATCCGCATCAGCGGCGCGTGCTCGACGTCGAAGACCGCCGCCCGCTGCTCGTCGGCGAGTTCCTGCCTGGTGCGGCCGAGGGCTTCTTCGTCGAGCCCGCGCACGTCGCGGATCTCCACTGGGATCTCGGCGGTCTCGTGCACGAGCTGGAGCGGCAGGGAGTACCCGTGCATCCGGATGGACGTGCGCAGGACCTCGTGCCGGTCGGCGAGCACGTGCGCGGCCGCGCGCAGTGCGGCGGGGTCCAGCGGCCGGTCGTCGACGACGCGGAAGGTGTTGATGATGTGGTACGGGTGCCGACCGTCGTCGGCCATCATCTCGATGAGCATCCCCAGCTGGGTCCGGCCGAGCGGGTAGGCGTCGACGACCCCGGCGGGCAGTGCCACGCGGTCGGCTGCGGGGATGAGCTCGAACGGCTCGACGAAGGTCTCCGCATCGGCGCCGAGATCGGCCCGTTGCCCGCACAGCTCGCAAAGCCGCTCGACGGTGCGCGCTTCGAAGACGTCGCGCACCTCCACGTCGATGCCGGCCGCGCGCAGCGCGCCGACCAGCGCCACCGCCCGGATGGAGTCTCCGCCGAGGTCGAAGAACCCGTCGCGGACGCCGACCCGGTCCCGGCCGAGCGCCTGCCGCCAAATCCCGGCGACCTGCTCCTCCAGCGGCGTGCGAGGCGCGACGTACTCGCCGTGAGTGAAAGCGTCGTCGCCAGGCGCCGGCAGTGCCCGCTTGTCGAGCTTGCCGTTGGGGGTCAACGGGATCTCGTCCAGCCGCACGAAGGCCGCGGGCAGCATGTACTCCGGCAGGGTGCGGGCGAGCCGGGCGCGCAACGCCTCCGCTGACGGCGCGTTCTCGTCCGCAGCGGTGAAGTAGGCGACGAGCCGCTCGTCGCGCACCACGACCACGGCCTGCCGCACCTGCTCGTGCGCGCCGATCGCGGTCTCGATCTCGCCGAGTTCGATCCGGTGGCCGTGCAGCTTCACCTGGTCGTCGATGCGGCCGAGGAAGTCCAGTCCACCGTCCGGCCGCCAGCTGACCAGGTCACCGGTCCGGTAGAGCCGCGCGCCGGGTGGGCCGAACAGGTCCGGCACGAACCGCTCCGCGGTCAACTCCGGCCGGTTCAGGTAGCCGCGCCCCACCCCGGCCCCGCCGACGTGCAGTTCGCCGGGCACGCCCGCGGGCACCGGCTCCATCCGCTCGTCCAACACGTACAGGCCGGTGTTGCGGATCGGCTCGCCGATGGGCACGCGCGATCCGCACACCTCGTAGCGCAGGAACGCGTGCGTGACGTCGTCGGAGCACTCCGTCGGCCCGTACGCGTTCACCAGCGGGATCCGGGGGTAGCGCGCCCACCACCGGGTGCACAGCTCGGGCGGCAGCGCCTCACCGGTCACCACCAGCCAGCGCAGCGCGGGCAGCTCCGGGGCAGCGGCACCCGCGTCCCACGAGTCCAGCGCGGCACGCAGCAGCGACGGCACGACCTCCAGCACCGAGATCTCCTCGTCGGTGGTCCGGCCGAACAGGGCCGCCGGGTCGAGGGCGGTGCCGGTGTCCACAACGCGAACCCGGCCGCCGACGACCAGGGCGGCCAGCATCTGCCACACCGAGATGTCGAACGCGGGCGAGGCGTTCTGCACGACGCTGTCGGTGGCGTCCAGACCGAGGTCTTCGATCTTGGCCAGCAGATGGTTGCCCATGCCGTCGCGGCGCACCATCGCGCCCTTGGGCCGCCCGGTCGACCCGGAGGTGTAGATGACGTACGCCAGATCGTCGTGTGCGGCAACGGGAATCGGGTTCCCGCAGGGTTCGTCCTGATAGCTCTCGGGCTCGTCCACCAGCACCGTGGCGACGCCGCCGGGCAGCTCGGCCGGCAGGCCGCGCCGGGTCAGCAGGAACTCCAGCCCGGCGTCGGTGGCCATGAAACCCAGCCGTTCGGCCGGTGCTTCCGGATCCATCGGCAGGTACGCGCCGCCCGCCTTGAGCACCGCCAGCACGGCGATGACCAGTTCCGGCGAGCGTTCCAGGTGGATGCCCACCAGCACGTCCGGTCCGACCCCGAGCCGCCGCAGGTGGTGCGCCAGCCGGTTCGCCCGTGCGTTGAGGTCGGCGTAGCAGGTCGTCGAGTCGTCGGCGAACACCGCGACGGCGTCGGGCTTGGCTGCGGCCCACCGCTCGATTTCCGCCGGAACGCTCAGCGACACCGGACTCCGGTCGGTCGCCGTCGCTTCCACCAGCAGCCGGTCGCGTTCGCCCGCCGGCAGGTACGCGGCGCGGGCGTCGCCTTCGGGGTCGTCGACCATCGCCTCCAGCACCGCTCGGTACATCTCGGCCAACCGGTCGCCGTCCGCGCGGTTGAGCACCCGCGTGCTGGTGGTCATGTTCAGCCGGTTCGGGCGGCAGTGCAGGGTGATGTCGAACTCGGTCTGCGACACCCCGAACCTCGCGTGGGTGCCCTGTGCGCCTTCCGCCTGCGGCAGGTCGACGTAGTTGAAGGCGATGTTGATCAATCGCCCGCCGGGCCATTCGCGCTGCATGGCCGGCATCGGGTAGCGGCGGTGCGGCCACAGCTCGACTTCGCGGTCGTAGACCTGGGACACCAGTTCGCGCCAGGTGCGGGCGCTGCGATCCGCGGCGAAGGGCACGGTGTTGAGGTGCATGCCGTAGACCCGGTCGGCGCCGAGCACTTCCGGGCGGGCGTCGCAGACCAACCCGACGTGGTACTCGTGCGCCTCGGTGAGCTGGCCCATCACCTTCACGTGGGCGGCCAGCAGCACGCTCTTGACCGACACGCGCAGCTCGTTGGCCAACGCCCGCAGCCGGTCCTCGATGTCGGCCAGCGGCACCTGGAGGTCGTAGCTCTCACCGGATTCCGCCGCACCGGCCCAGCTTTCGGGCAGCACGACGGGCTGGTGGTCGTCCAGCACGGACCGCCAGTACGAGATGTCCGCTTCGGACTCCAGCGACGCCAGCTCGGCGGCGATGTAGTCGGCGTAGCGCACGCCCGGCGGCGTGTGCGGGGCGAGCGGGAGCTTCTCGCGCAGCCGCTGGTAGCAATCCATCAGCTCGGCGAGCAGCCAGTTGTGGCTCCAGCCCTCGGTGACGGCGTGCGGTCGGCTCAACGACAGCCACCAGTCGTCGTCGGCGACCACGTACGCGGCGATCCGCAGCAGCGGCGCGGTGTCCAGGTCGAACGGCGCATCCCGTTCAGCGGTGAGCCGGTCCAGCAACCCGTCGGCGTTGCCGCGCAGGTCGTGCACCACGATCGGCACGTCCACCTCGGCGTGCACCAGCTGCATCGGCACCGAGCAGGTGTGCAGGTCGAAGGCGGTGCGCAGCAGGTCGTGCCGACCGATCACGGTTCGGGCGGCCTGCCGCAGCGCCTCGGCGTCGAGCGGCTGCCCATCGGTGACGCGGTAGGACATGAAGCTCCGGTACGCGCTGGTGCCGGTCAGCATCTCCACCACCATGCCGGTCTGCACCAGCGACATCGGATAGGCGTCGGCCAGCCCCTCCGGCAGTGCGGCGCGGTCCGCCTCGGAGATCAGCGCGAACGGGGCGACGGCGCCGTCGGCGTCGGCCAGCTCGCCGCGGCCGCCGAGGAGTTCGGCGAGGCCGGCGACCGTGCGCTGCTCGAAGACGTCCTGGACCGAGATGTCCAGGCCGCTGGCCCGCATCGCCCCGACGAGCCGGACGGCGCGGATCGAGTCACCGCCCAGTTCGAAGAACCCGTCGTGCACGCCGACCAAGTCGATGCCCAGCACGTCGCGCCAGATCACCGCGACGCGTTCCTCGACCGGGTTGCGCGGGCCCACGTACTCGGCTCGCGCGAAGGCGTTCTGATCGGGCGCCGGCAAGGCCCGCTTGTCGAGCTTCCCGTTAGCCGTCAACGGAATCGAGTCCAGCGCGACGAACGCCGAGGGCACCATGTAGCCGGGCAGGCTCCGTCCGCAGTGGTCGATCAGTTCCGCCGCAGGCGGCAGTTCCGCGCTGCTGGGGACGCAGTAGGCCACGAGTTGCTTGTCGCCGGGCGAATCCTCGCGCACGATCACCACCGCGTCGCGGAGGCTCTCGTGCGCGGCCAGCACCGCCTCGACCTCGCCGAGTTCGATCCGGTAGCCCCGGATCTTGACCTGGTGGTCGATGCGCCCCAGGAAGTCCATGCTGCCGTCCGGGCGGCGGCGGGCCAGGTCACCACTGCGGTAGAGCCGCGCACCGGGCGGGCCGGAGGGGTCCGGCACGAACCGCTCCGCGGTCAGCTCCGGCCGGTTCAGGTAGCCGCGCGCCACACCGGGCCCGCCGACGTGGATCTCCCCGGCCACCCCGATCGGGACCGGGTACCCGTTGGCGTCCAGCAGCTGCACCCGCAGGTCGCTCAGCGGCCGGCCGATCGGGTTCCCGGCCGCGTCCAGGTCCGCGGCGCTGACCCGGTGGTAGGTGGTGTGCACCGTGGTCTCGGTGATGCCGTACATGTTGACCAGCACCGGTCGATCCAGCCCGAGCCGGTCGGCCCAGGGCCGCAGCTCCGCCATCTCCAGCTTCTCGCCCGCGAAGATCACCGCACGCAGCGCGAGCCGACCGATACGGGCGTCGTCCGCCGAGACCAGCGATCGGAACGCCGACGGCGTCTGGCTCAGCACCGTCACGCCCTGCTCCACGAGCAGGTCCAGCAGGCCTTCCGGGGACCGCGCCACGTCCTGCGGCACCACGACGAGCGTGCCGCCGTGCAACAGCGCGCCCCACATCTCGAACACCGACACGTCGAAGGCGAACGAGTGCGACATCGACCAGATGTCCGACGCGTCGAAGTCGTAGTGCTCGTGCGCGGTCCGCATCAGCCGCACCACGTTGGTGTGGGTCAGCACGCACCCCTTCGGCCGGCCCGTCGAACCCGACGTGTAGATCACGTAGATCACGTTGTCCGGGCCGGAAACCGGTTCCGGGTTCGTCTCCGGATGCCCGGCGAGCACGTCCCGGTCCAGGTCCACCACGTCGCCGTCGTGGACGCTGCCGACCAGCTCGCGGGTCTCCCCGTTCGCCACCACGACCGACACCCCGGCGTCGGCCAGCACGTAGCCGAGGCGGTCGGCCGGGTTCACCGGGTCCAGCGGCACGTAACCCGCGCCCGACTTCAGCACGCCCAGCAGCGTCGGGAGCAGTTCCGGGCCGCGCCCCAGGCACACCCCGATCCGCGACTCCGGGCCCGCGCCCAGACCGCGCAGGTGGTGCGCCAGGCGGTTCGCGCGGGCGTTCACCTCCGCGTAGGTCAGGTGAATCCCACCTGCGACCACGGCGACCTTCTCCGGCGTCCGCGCCACCTGCTCCTCGAAGACCTCGTGCACGCACCGCGAAACCGGCTCGACGGGCTGCTCCCGCGCCAGCTCGCGCAGCCACGCGGCTTCCTCGGCGGGAAGGTGGACCGCGCGGGCGTCACCGTCGACGTCGGCAGCCATGGATTCCAGGACCGCGCGGAACATCTGCGCGATCCGGTCGGCGTTGGCGCGGCTGAGGACGTGGGTGTTGGTGCTCAGGCTCAGAATCCCGCTCAACGCGGTGATGGTGAGCGGGAACTCGTTCGGCGCGTCGTTGAACCCCCAGCCGTCCTCGGCGATCTCCGAGTCCAGCTGGTGGAAGTCGAGGTAGCCGAAGAAGACGTCGACCACGCGCTCCCCGCCGGCCTGCCGCTGGATCGCGGGCATCGGGAAGTGGCGGTGCGACCACGCCTCGATCTCCCGGTCCGACATCTGCCGAACCAGCTCGCGCCAGGTGCGCGCGGACCGGTCGACCGGCAGCGGCAGGGTGTTGAGGAAGTTGCCGAACAGCCGGTCCGCGCCCGCGGCCTCGGGCCGGGAGTGGGTGACCAGTCCGGCGTGGAACGCGGGCTCGTCGGTGAGCTGGCTCATCACCTTCACGTAGGCGCCGACGAGCACGCTCTTCAGCGACACCTTGGCCGCCGCGGCGAGCTCGCGCAGCCCGTCGGCCAGATCGTCGAACTTGATGCCGGTCCGCACCACCTCGCGCGGCGCGGCCAGATCCCCGTGCCAGCCCGGCGGCAAGGTGAACTTCGCGTGCTCGTCGACGACCCGCTGCCAGTACTGGGTGTCCACTTCGGATTCGAGCGCCGCGAGTTCGGCGGCGACGAAGTCGGCGAAGCGCACCTGAGGCGGCTCGGCGGCCACAGGTGCCGCGCCCGCACGCAGTTGCCGGTAGCAGGCGACCAGTTCCATCAGGAACAGCTGGTTGCTCCATCCGTCCATCAGGGCGTGGTGCTGGGTGAACGAGCACAGCCACTCGTCGTCAGCGATCACGTGCGCGTGCACGCGCAGCAGCGGTGCCGGGCCGGACAGGTCGAACACCTCGGCCCGCTCGGCGGCCACGAAGTCGACCACCTCGCTGCGCTGCCAGTCGTCGTCGAGTCCGCGCAGGTCGCTCCAGCCGGTGGGAACGTCCACCTGCGGGTGCACCAGCTGCATGGGCACCGCGAAGTCGGCGAGGTGCACCGAGCTCCGCAACACGTCGTGGCGGGCGACCACGGCCGCCACCGCCTGCCGGAACGCCGGGAAGTCGAACGGCCGGTCGTCGTGCACCCGGTAGACGTTGACGTTGTGGTAGTTGTTCCGCTCCGGGTCGGCCAGCGTTTCCACCAGCATGCCGATCTGCACCTGCGAAAGCGGATAGGCGTCCTCGACGCCGGCGGGCAGCTTCGCCAGGTCCTCGGCGGAAACCAGCGCGAACGGCTCGACCGCGGCGGGGGTTGCGGTGAGCACCGCCCGGTCCGCCAGCAGCGCGGCGAGCGCGGCGACCGTGCGGTGCTCGAACACGTCGCGCACCGAGAGGTCCATCCGCGCCGTGCGCAGCGCACCGATCAGCGCCACCGCCCGGATCGAATCCCCGCCCAGGTCGAAGAAATCGTCGTCGACCCCGAGCTCGTCGACGCCGAGCACATCCGCCCAGACCGCCGCTATCCGCTCCTCCACTGGAGTGCGCGGCGCCACCCGCTGGTGCTTGGCGAACGCGCCCTGCCCAGGTGCCGGCAGCGCCTGTCGATCCAGTTTCCCGTTGGCGTTCAGCGGAATCGACGGCAACGCGACGAAAGCCGACGGCACCATGTAAGACGGCAGGCTCCGGCCCAACCGCTCCCGCAACGCATCGGGCTCGAAGGTCTGCCCGCCCGCGGCGACCAGGTAGGCCACCAACTGCTTGTCGGCGCCGTCCTCGCGCAGCACCACCCGGACGTCGGCGATCCGCTCGTCCTCGGCGAGCGCGGATTCGATCTCGCCGAGCTCGACCCGGTAGCCTCGGATCTTCACCTGGCCGTCGCTGCGGCCGAGGAACTCCACGTTCCCGTCCGGCAGCACCCGGACGACGTCGCCGGTCCGGTAGAGCCGACCACCGGCCGGGCCGTGCGGGTCCGGGACGAATCGCTGCGCGGTCAGCTCGGGCTGATGCGCGTACCCGCGCGCCAAGCCCGCCCCGCCCACGTACAGCTCGCCGGTCACCCCGGTCGGCACCGGCTGCAGCAGCTCGTCGAGCACGTACATCGTCACGTTCGGCAGCGGGCGGCCGATCGGGAGCACGTCCGCGGTCACCGGCAGCCGGACCGGGAAGGTGCAGGTGCCGACGGAGTTCTCGGTCGGCCCGTACTCGTTGATCAGCTCGACCGACGGCGCCAGCTCCTGCCAGGCCCGCACCACCCGCTGCGTCAGAGCCTCGCCCGCGACGACCAGCACCGCGGCCAGGCCGTCGGCCTGCTCGGCGGACAGCTGGTGGATCAGCACCTCCAGGTGCGCCGGGGTCAGCTTGATGAAGCTGTACGGCGCGTTGGCCGCCAGGAACGCGCCGAGCCGGCCGAGGTCCAGCTCCGGCGGTGCCACGTGCACCGGCTGCCCGGCGAGCAGCGGCGCCCACAGGTTCGGCACCACCAGGTCGAAGGCGATCGAGGAGAACAGCGGCGCGCCGCCGGTGCCGCGGCCGGCCAGCTCGGCCACCGCCCACTGGACGTGGTTGGTCAGGCCGCGGTGCGGAACCTGCACTCCCTTGGGTTCGCCCGTGGAACCGGACGTGTAGATCAGGTAGGCGGTCCGGTCCAGGTCGGCGGTTCGAGCCGGAGCGGTGTCCGGACGGCCCTCGATGGCCGCGCCGTCGCGGTCGACCACTGCGATCGCGCAGTCGACGTCCCCGACGATCTCCTGGTGCGCCGCCTGCGTCACCACCACATCGGCCCCCGAGTCGGTGAGCATGTGCCTGACGCGCTCGGCCGGGAAGCCGGTGTCCAACGGGAGGTAGGCGGCTCCTGCCTTCCAGGCCCCCAGCAGCGCGGCGTAGAGCTCCGCACCTCGGTCGAGCAGCACGCCGACCACCGACTCCGGTCCCGCGCCGAGCGCTTGCAAGTGGTGCGCGTACCGGTTCGCCAGTGCATCGAGGTCCGAATAGGACATTCGCCGCGCCCCGACGACCAGTGCCGTGACGTCCGGCGTGCGCCGCGCTTGCCGCTCGAAAAGCTCGCACACGTCGTGCGGTGCGAGCTCGCCGGGATTGGTGGCCCATTCGTCCAGCAACCGGGTGCGCTCGTCGTCCGGGACGAACATCGCGCGGGCGTCGCCGGCGACATCGGTGGCCATCGCGGTCAGCACCGCGCGGAACATCTCGGCGATGCGCTCGGTGTTGGCCAGGCTCAGCGATCGGGAATCCGCGGTCAGGAAGATGTGCTTGTTGCGGGAGGAGATGGTCAGCGGGAACTCGGTGGGGCTGTCGTCGATGCCGACCGCGGCGTCCACCAGATCGGTGTCGACCTGGCGGAAGTCCTGGTAGTTGAAGAACACCTCGATGAGGCCCTGCTTCGCCCCGATCTCGCGCTGCAACGCGGGCAGCGGGAACCGCCGGTGCGACCACGACTCGACCTCGCGGGCGAACACCTGCCGCACCAAGTCCAGCCAGGTGCCCGCGGAGCGCTCGAACGGCAGCGGCATGGTGTTGAGGTACATGCCGTAAACCCGGTCGGCGCCCAGGATCTCCGGCCGCACGTCGTAGACCAGCCCGGCGTGGAACCGGGGTACGTCGGTGAGCTGGCCGAGCACCTTCAGGTAGGCGGCCAGCATCACGCTCTTCAACGACGCCTTGGCCTTGGTCGCCAGCGCGCGGAGCCCGGATTCCAGGTCATCCCACGGGATCCGCACGTGGTAGGTCGTGCGCGGGGAGCCGGGCTCGTCGCCCCACCCGGTGGGCAGGCTGAAAGTCTCGTGCTCCTCGACGACGCGGCGCCAGTAGGCGCGGTCCTCCTCGCCGGCGAGCGAGTCCAGCTCCGCGGCCACCGAGTCGGCGAAGCGCACCTCTGGCCGCTCATAGGGTTCCGGCTCCAGGCCGTCGCGGATCCGCCGGTAGGCGCGCAGCAGCTCCATCAGCAGCGAGTGGTAGGACCAGCCCTCCATGATCGGGTGGCACTCGGTGATCGAGATCCACCAGGCGTCCTCCCCGGTGAGGTGCGCGTGGAACCGCATCAGGGTCGGCTTGGTCAGGTCGAAGCGGGTCGCCCGCTGCTCGCGCACGAACTCGTGCAGAGCGGAAAGCCTTCCCTCCTCGGCGTCGAGGTGGCTCAGGTCCCGCACCCCGATCGGCATCTCGGCGGTCTCGTGCACCAGCTGCAGGGGCACCGAGAAGTCGGTGAGGTGCACCGAGGTGCGCAGCGTCTCGTGCCGGGCGACCACCAGGCGCGCGGCTTCCTGGAACGCCTCGCGGGAGAACGGCTCGTCGTCGAGGATCCGGAAACAGCTGCAGTTGTGGTAGTTGTTCTTGCCCTCGTCGGCGAGCATCTCGATGACCATGCCGGTCTGGATCTGCGACAGCGGGTACGCGTCGATGACGCCCTCGGGCAGCGCTGCCCGGTCTTCCGCCGAGATCATCGCGAAGGGCTCGACCAGCGGCTGCGAGACGGGCGCTGCCCGACCGGTCAGCAGCTCGCACAGTTCGGCCACCGTGCGGCGGTCGAAGACGTCCCGCACCGCGAGGTCGAACCCCTCGGCGCGCAGCGCGCCCACCAGCGCGACCGCGCGGATCGAGTCGCCGCCGAGGTCGAAGAAGCTGTCGTGCACGCCGACCCGGTCGACTTCCAGCGCGGTGGCCCAGATCTCGGCGACTTGCTGCTCCACCGGGGTGCGCGGCGCCGCGTACTCGCCCTGCGCGAACGAGGTCGAGTCCGGCGCCGGAAGCGCCCGCCGGTCCAGCTTCCCGTTGGCGGTCAACGGGATCGCCGGCATCGGCACGAAAGCCGCGGGCACCATGTACTCGGGCAGGTCACGACCGAGGTGCGCCCGCAGGTCCGCCACTTCCGGGGCGGTCTCGCCGGTGGGCACCAGGTAGGCGACCAGGCGCACGTCGCCGGGGCTGTCGGTGCGGGCGATCACCACCGCGTCCCGGACCTGCGGGTGGGCGCCCAGCACCGCTTCGATCTCGCCGAGTTCGATCCGGTAGCCCCGGACCTTCACCTGGTGGTCGATCCGGCCCAGGAAGTCCATGCTGCCGTCCGGGCGGCGCCGCGCCAGGTCACCGCTGCGGTACCGGCGGGAGCCGGGCGGGCCGGAGG
The DNA here is from genome assembly GCF_900106995.1 of Saccharopolyspora shandongensis. Lineage (GTDB taxonomy): Bacteria > Actinomycetota > Actinomycetes > Mycobacteriales > Pseudonocardiaceae > Saccharopolyspora > Saccharopolyspora shandongensis. The sequence continues at coordinate 204,486 of NZ_FNOK01000010.1, read as the reverse complement.
GGTCCGGCACGAACCGCTCCGCGGTCAGCTCCGGCCGGTTCAGGTAGCCACGCGCCACACCGGGCCCGCCGACGTGGATCTCCCCCGGCACGCCGATCGGCGCCGGATTGCCCGTACCGTCCAGCAGCTGCACCCGCAGGTCGCTCAGCGGCCGGCCGATCGGGTTCCCGGCGCCGAGCTCCAGGTCCTCGGCCGCCACCTCGTAGTAGGTGGTGTGCACCGTGGTCTCGGTGATGCCGTAGAGGTTCGTCAGCAGCGGCCGGTCCACGCCGAGCCGGTCGGTCCACGGCCGCAGCTCCGGCATCTCCAGCTTCTCGCCGGCGAAGATCACCACCCGCAGCAGCAACCGGTCGATCCGGGGATCGCCCGCGCCCGCCGCCGACACCAGCGACCGGAACGCCGAGGGCGTCTGGCTCAGCACCGTCACGCCCTGCTCCACGAGCAGGTCCAGGAAGTCCTCCGGGGACCGCGCCACGTCCCGCGGCACCACCACCAACGTGCCGCCGTGCAGCAACGCGCCCCACATCTCGAACACCGACACGTCGAAGGCGAACGAGTGGAACATCGACCACACGTCCGACTCGTTGAACTCGTAGTGCTCGTCGGCGGCGCGCATCAGCCGCACCACGTTGGTGTGGGTCAGCACGCAACCCTTCGGCCGCCCCGTCGAACCGGACGTGTAGATCACGTAGATCACGTTGTCCGGACCCGAAACCTGCTCCGGGTTCGTCTCCGGGCACGCGGCGAGGTCCGCCGCGTCCAGGACGACGGTTTCGCCGTCGAAGATCTCCGCCAGCGCGGGCCGCAGGTCGGTCTCGGTCACCACGATCGAGACACCGGCGTCGGCCAGCACGTAACCGAGGCGATCCGCCGGGTTCACCGGGTCCAGCGGCACGTAACCCGCACCCGACTTCAACACGCCCAGCAGCGCGGGCAACAGGCCGGCGCCCCGCTCCAGGTACACCCCGACCAGGGATTCCGGGCCGGCGCCCAGTTCCCGCAAGTGGTGGGCAAGCCGATTGGCTCGCGCGTTCACCTCGGCGTAGGTCAGGGACACGTCCCCGGCCACCACCGCCACCGCATCCGGTGTCAGCGCGACCTGCTGTTCGAAGATCTCGTGCGCGCACCGGGTCACCGGTTCCACGTCCGCGCCCCGGTCGCCGACGACCACCGCTCGCTCGGCGTCGTCGAGGATGTCGATCCCGGACAACGCCGTCGTGTCGTCGGCGACGACGCGTTCCAGCAGCCGCACCAGGTGTCCGGCCATGCGCTGCACGGTGTCCGGGTCGAACAGCGACGTCGCGTAGACGAACTGGCCGTGCAGGCCGCCGTCGGGCCGCGCGTTCACCTGCAGCTCGAGATCGCACTTGGCGACCCGGCCGCTGGCCGCGTGCGGCTCCACCCGCAGCCGCGGGAGTTCCACGGCACCGCCGTCGCGCTCGTGCATGGTGAAGGCGACCTGGTACAGCGGTGTGCGGGACATGTCCCGCTCCGGTTCCAGGTCGTCGGCCAGGCGGGCGAACGGCGCCGCCTGGTGGTCATAGGCGTCGATCAGGGTTTCCTTGACCTGCCGGAGCACGTCCGCGAACCGCGGATCGCCGTCCCAGCGGGCGCGCAGCACCAGGTTGTTGATGCCGTAACCGATGAGCCCCTGCAGTTCGGGCCGGGTCCGCCCGGACACGACGGTGCCGACCGCGACGTCGTTCTGCCCGGTGTAGCGGGCGATGAGGACCTGGAACGCCGCGAGCAGCACCACGAACGGCGTGGTGCCGTGGCGTAGCGCGGTTTCGCCGATCCGCGTCGCGACGTGGTCCGGGATGGCGAAGGGGATGTCCGCGCCGGCGGCTTCCCTGACCGCCGGCCGTGGCCGGTCGGCGGGCAGGTCGACCGGTGCGAGGTCGGCGAGCTGCCGGTGCCAGTACGCGAGGTGCTCGGACAACGCCTCCCCCGCGAGCTCTTCCCGTTGCCACGCCGCGTAATCCGCGTACTGCACGGGCAGGGGCTCCAGCGGCGACGGGCGTCCCTCGACCTCAGCCGCGTAGAGCGCCGCCAGGTCCTCGACGAGCACGCGGCTGGACCAGGCGTCGAAGGCGACGTGGTGGAAGACCACCGTCAGAACGTGCTCGTCGGCCGAGACCCGCAGCAGGCGCGCCCGCACCGGCCAATCGTGCTCGATGTCGAACGGGCGCACCGACTCCTGAGCGACCAGTTCGTCGGCCCGCCGCCGCGCTGCAGCCGGCTCCGCGTCGGTCCCCTCCGACACCGGAATCTCTTGCGGCGCGGGCGGATCGACCACCTGCGCCGGTTCGGCACCGACCAGCACGTAGCGGGTGCGCAGGATCTCGTGCCGCTCGATCAGCTCGGTCCAGGCCCGGCTCAGCGCGGCCACGTCCAGCTCGCCCCGCAACCGGAACGCCAGGGGCACCAGGTACTCCGGGCTGTCCGGGTCGAGCCGGTTGAGGAACCACATCTGCTGCTGCCCGAAGGACAGCGGCAACGGCACCGAACGGTCGGCTAGGCCGATCACCGACCGTCGGCGAGCCGAGCCACCGCTGAGCCGTCTGCGCAGGTATTCCTCTCGGAGTGCGTCGACGGCAGCGCTCTGCTCGATTTCCCCGGTGCTCATGCGGTTCGTTCCTTCCACTGCGCTCAAAAGCCCGCTGCCTGGGAGAACTTCCGCTGCTTCGGCCGACGCCGAACCGGCGGCAGTTAGAACGTGTTCGGCGCGGTGCGGCGGACGTCCCGGGCGGACCGGGACATCCGCGCCACCGCGCGGGTGCCCATCGGATTACTTCGCGGCGGCCTGTTCCATGCGGAGGCGGAGGCTGCGCGGGCGCATGTCCGTCCACACCTGACCGATGTGCGCGAGGCATTCCGCGCGCGTGCCCTCAAGGCCCTCGGCGTGCCACCCCGCCGGGAGCTCCCGATCCGCCTGCCAGATGGAGTACTGCTCCTCGTCGTTGACCACGACGAGGTAGACCTGGTTGTCGTCCTGCTCCTCGGCCACGCCGAACTCCTCACTCCAGTACGGGAAAGCGGCACACCGGTGCGCGCACGCACCGATGCCACCACTGCACTGACCGAAGAGTTCTCCCGACCGCAATACTCGGTCTATATCCCACCTATCGCCGATGCGGCAGGCGCAACGCCACCGAACGTTCAGCGCGACACAGCAACCCGTGGTTCCCCGGCAGGTTTTCGAATGCCCCATGCGCGCTCGCCGAGCAGCGCGAGCGCGGCTGGGAGGAGCACACCGCGCACGATGGTCGCGTCGATGAGGATCGCCACCGACATGCCCACGCCGAGCATCTTGTACTCCACCGCGGTGAGCACGACGAACACCGCGAACACCGCGGTCATGATCACCGCGGCGCTGGTGACCACGCTGGCGCTGCTGCCGATGCCGCCGACTATCGCCGCCCGCGCGCTCGCACCACCGCTCCAGCGCTCCCGGATCCGGCTGAGGATGAAGATGTGGTAGTCCATGCTCAACCCGAACAGCAGCGCGAACATGAACAGCGGCAGCCAGCCCACGACTCCGCCGTACGGGGTGAACCCCAACGCCCCGGCCAGGTTCCCGTCCTGGAAGACCCAGGTGAGCGCACCGTACGCGGCACCGACGGACAACATGTTCAGCAGTATCGACACGATCGCGACGGTCGACGTGCGGAACGCGGCCAGCAGCAGCACGAACGCCAGCAGCAGCACGAACCCGAACACCAGCGGCGTACCCGCCCGCACCTGGTTGGTGAAGTCGTAGGCGAAGGCGGTCCGGCCCGAGACCGCGTGCTCGATCCCGACCAGCTGCCCCAACGTCTCGGGCACGACCTGGTCGCGCAAGAGCTCCAAGGCGCGGTTCGAGGTCTCGTCGGTGCCGGAACCGGCCAGCGGCACCCGGATCACCACGGCGGCACCATTGCGAACGACCGTCATCGGTTCGGCGAGCAGGCCACCGCTGCTCGCGATCCGGTCGTGCAGCCGGTCAACGGCGGCCGGGACCGCCGGATCGTCCACCTCGCCCCAGAGCACCACCTTGGCCGGGGTGGGCGCACCGGGGAACGCTTCCTGCATCCGAATCGCACCGTCCACTGCGGACACTGTGCGGGGCAGGCTGTTCGTCGGCCCCGCGTCCTGCAGGTGCATGTCGAGCGCGGGCATCGCCATCAGCCCGAGCAGCAGCGTCGCCGCGCCACCGAAGACCAGCGGGCGGCGGACCACGGCCCGCGCCACCGCCATCCAGGTCCGCGACTCGCGCGCGGTGGACCGCCACTTGCCCAGCCACGGCACGCGCGCCTTCTCCACCCACGAGCCCAGCAGGGAGAGCACCGCGGGCAGCACCGTCACCGAACCGAGCAAGGCGAAGCCCACCACCAGCGCCGTTCCGATGGTGAGTGCCCGGAAGTTGGTCAGTCCGGTGAACAACAACCCGCCCACGCACAGCATCACCGTCAGGCCGGACACCACCACGACCCGGCCCGAAGTCCGCGCCGAGATGCGCAGCGCGTCCCCCACCGAACGGCCCGCCGCCCGCTCCTCGCGTTCCCGGCGCAGGTAGAACAGCGAGTAGTCGACGCCGACTGCCACCCCGATCAGCAGGATCATCGACGAGGTGGCGCTGTTGATCGGCAGCCACTTCCCCACCGCGCCCAACAGCCCGAAGGCGGCCGCCACCGTGGTCCCGGCCAGCAGCAGCGGGATCGACGCGGCGATCAGGGAACCGAACACGAACAGCAGGATCAGCACCGTGATCGGCAGCGAGATGAACTCCGAACGGCTGAAGTCCTCCTTGATCGACTGGTCCACCGCGGCGGCGAGGCTCTGGTCCCCGGCCTGCACCACCCGCACATCGGGGTGGCGCTGCGCCACCTCGCGCACCGCGGCCGACGCGTGGCGGTAGTGCTCGGTCATCTCCTCGTTCGGGCCGGCGATGAAGAACGTCACCAGGCCGGATGTGCCATCGCGGGAGATGTGCTGCCTGCCGTCCGGGGCCAGCGGGGAGCGGAGGTCGGCGACCGCGCCGGGCAGTCGCCGCAGCGTCGCCACCAGGTCCTCGGTGGCGCGGCGCAGTTCGGGGTCGTCGACGAACCGGCCGCCGCCGGCGTGCGCCTGGACCAGCACGTTCTCCCTGGCCGGTTCGTAGCCGGGCTGGTCCCGGATCACCTGCTCGGCCACGCCCGTCTCGCCGGGGTCCTGCCCACGCGCGTCCTCACCGGGCAGCAGCCCGCTGGAGAACACGGCCAACGCGACCAGTGCCAGCCAGCCGATGATCGCAATCCCGCGGTGCCGGATGGACCATCCGGCCAACCGCTCGATCAGCGCACCCGACCGGTCGCGGTGCGGCTGGGATCCGGCATCGGCAGGCCGATCGGGGGACCTTCCTTTGCGCAGCATGAACTAGAGTCCTCCCTCGAAGGAGCTGTCCTGTGAGCGCTCGCCCGCCAGGGCGAGTTGGGGCTTCTTCCCACCTGGGCCGCCGAGTTGCCGCTCGGCGGCCCAGAACCTTCGTTGGCACCAGCGCGGTTACTCCACTTGCTGGAGGATTTGTTCGATCTTCCGCATCCGCTGGTGCACCTCCGTCAGCTGGCCGCTCAACTCGGCCAGCTTCCGTTGGCTGTCCTCCTGGACCTGCACGGTCTTCTCCACCAATGCCCGGTACTCCTGTTCGCGGCGCAGCACGGCCTTGGCCCGCACCGTCGCGCCCAGCTGCCAGATGGACATCGTGATCACCGCGATGATCAGGACGAAAACGCCGATGACACCGATGATCTCCTGCCAGCCGTAGAAGCTCATTCCGTCGATCCTTTCTCGTCCGCGCTGAGAGTTCGGGCGGCGTCGCTGATGGTTTCCGGGGTCAGTTGGAGCGCGAACGGCCGCACCTCGTAGAACTTCATCGACTTGCCGTCCGCGGCGACCTCCAGGTGAGCCGTCACCAGACCAGCCGCCTCGAGCTTCCGGAGGTGCACCTGCAGCAGCGCCCTGCTGATGCCGAGTTCACGCGCCAGCCGGCTCACGTAGTTGCGTTGCGCTGTCAACGCCGCCAGCACCCGCATCCGGTGCGGATTGGCCAACGTCGCGAGGATCTGCACCAGATCATCTCCCGGTGGCATGGAGATCGTCACAACACCCACCACATGCAAACAAACCTTAGCGGGTGGCAGCGAGGGCTTCCAGCGCCGGTTACCCGGCCGGCTGGGCCGGCAGCGGCCACACGCGCCCACCGCGCCTGCGAAGTCGGCGGAAAGCGCGCACCACTTCGGTCAGGAAGGCGACGTCGCTGTCGAAATCGCCGCCACCGGGAACGCTGAGCTGCGCCGAGGAATGCACCAGCGGCCGACCGCACGCATGTGCCCGCAACGCCGCATCGAGCACCGCCGCCTCCACGATCGCATCGAGTTCCTGCCCGGTGACACCACTTCCGGAAGCCCGCCGGTGGGCTTCCACGGCGAATCCGGGATCGAGGTAGGGCTGCAACGCCAACCTGCCGTCGCGGATCTCGATGACCCGGCGGTACAACCGGAGCCCGACGTCCCTCGGCACCAGCACCTCGAACAGCCGTGGCAGGGGTGGCACCAGGGCGATCTGCGGGTTGGCGCGGTACAGCGCCAACCAGAGCGGGCGGAGCGCCAGGTACCTGCGGTAGCTCCGGAGCCAACGAGCCAGCGAGGGAAGCCGCAGCCGATGCCCCCACCACTGGCTGGTCGCGCCGACGAGCACGAGCACCGTCGCGGCCGGGGGCAGCCACACGTCCAGCAGTCGACCCGTCGCCGCCGGGTAGGCGACGTCGAACCTGTTCGCCGCAAAGAAGAAGGCCTTGTGCGCGTGGTAGACCAACGCGCAGAGCGCGCCGACACCGATCAGCCGCAACCCGGTCCGGAGCATCACACCGGTGACCAGTCGCGCGTACCGCCAGGTCTCCCAGGCGATGGCCAGCAACACCGGCGCGAGGCAGAAGAGGTACACCAGCCAGTACTCCAGGACCCACGGCGCATCACCGTAGCGAGAGGCGAAGCGCACCTCGTCGACGTCGACGGGGGCCAGCGCGAAAAGCACGCTCATCAAGGCGAAAGCACCGGCGATCCAGCAAGCGTGGTGCGCCGACCTGCGCTTGGCCACCTTCGCCGGGCAGTTCAGGTAGGACATGAAGGCGAACGCAGACCAGACGACCACCAGCATGGCGCCGTGCGAGAGCAACCGGGCCACGTTCGGGATACCGGTGATCCGGTCGATCTCGGCGTAGATCGCCGGGGTGTTCAGCGCCTGCGAGACCCCCAGGGCCAGCAGGCCCACCCGGACCACGCGCTGGGTCGTGCTGCGGGGAAGGCGCCCGTCCACCAGGGTCAGCACGACGATGATGCCCACGGCCACCGGTGGCCCGTAGAACCGCAGCGCATCAATCATGCCGGCCGGTCACTCCCCGCTCGCGCCCGGTTCGGCTTCCGGCCAGGCCAGTGCCGAGGCTATCCGCTCCGCCAGGTCCTCACCGCAGGTCGACTCGGGCGCGGTGACCGAATCCTGCTGCGCGCGTTGCAAGATGAGCGAGGCGAGCAGCTCGGCCTCCTGCTCTTCGACCTCCGTGTACGAGGTGCGCTGCAGCTCGCGGCGCACCATCGCGGGGTCGAGCCCGGGCAGCAGCGCCTGGGCGAAGTCGGCGATCGGCATCGGTGCGGCGTAGTGGTCGCAGAGCAGATGGCACAACTCGTGCAGGATTATGTGCTCCTGGTGGGGCAGCGTGGTCGCTTGCTCGTAGAAGACCAGGTCGATGTCGGCCGTCGCCAGCCACAGCCCCAGCACCCCGGAATTCCCGGTCATCGGCATTATCCGAAGTGGACGATCGCGGCGGGCGGCGACCACCTCACCCAGGGCTCGGGCACCGAACGGCCGGGGCAGGGGCAGCTCGTCCAGCCTGGCTTCGCAGCGGCGGCGCAGCTTCCGGAAGCTCCACGCGCGGCACCACGATGCAATCCCGCGAGACCTCAAGGCAGTTCCCCCGAGAAGGTCTGGTCAGTCGGCCTGGTCCGCCGGGGTGTCCGGTAGACCTTCTAGTTCGCGAACGCGTTCGATCATCTCCGCGAGCGCGCCGAGGCTCTTGGGCGACAGCCCGGAAGCGCGCAGCGCCATCCGGCGGATCGAGCTGTCCCGCAGGGCACTGAGCAGCGCCAGCTCGGCATCGATCTGCTCGGAGACGGAGTCATCGAAGAAGTAGGCGGGCGGCACGCCGAAAAAACCGGCGAGCGCCTCCAGGTGCCGTTTTGTCGGATTGTCCCGAATTCCCTTTCGCAGTTGCCAGATATAGGTCGCCGAGATGGTCGGCCCACCGCGTTCCCGGATCGCTTCGGCGACTTCCTCGTAGGTGCACTCGTGGCGGTGGGCGTTGCGGAACAGGTGGTCGACCTTCGCGGCGAGAGTTCTCCCACCGACCGGTGCCACGTCACCCATTCAAACCCCTTTATCCACGCGGCAACTATTTAACGTTCGCCGAGCCGAGCGTACCAGCATCAGCGGATGTGGACAGCGAAGGACGCCCCCTTGCCACGTCAGTTGACGGACACCAGGGCCCTGGGTAAATTGGCGACGACGGGAAGCTTTTCCCGGCTGAACCTGAAAAACGAAAGACACCAACTTTCGTCGGTAATCGGATTTCCCGCCGCCACCACCGCCACCACCGCCACCACCGGCAGCCGGCGGCGGAACTTTCTCCCGCTGCGGGCATCCCGCGTTTCGACGAACGGTTGAACGACTCGGCGATGGCGACCTAGCGGCCTGGTTCGGCCCCTGACCGGAACCGGCGGCAACGACGTGGGGGCGTTTCGCAGCCGAGTACCCGTCGCGGACGAGCGTGGCCGGCGAGCACCGGAGAGTGCTCGACGGCCGCGCCGCTGCCGCGCGGGCCCACCGCGGGAGGACCGCGGTCGCAACAGCAGGTTCGCGGCACCGCCGGCCGGGCCCGGTCGCGGTGGCGGCGCGCCCCGCTGATCCGGCCCACCCGCGCAGCACCGACCTATTACTGCGAACGTAGGAAAGGTGTCCCGTTGGAATGCCGCATTCTTGGCCCGGTCGGACTATGGTCCGGCGACGCCGAGCTTCCGCTAAAAGGATCAAAGCAGAGGACCATTCTGGCGGCACTGCTACTGGCCAGGGAAAGAGTCCTCTCCGACGCTCAGCTCGGCGGAGTTCTCTGGGGCGAGAACCCACCGGCCACCTACCAGGCGCAGATATATACCTATGCTTCGCGACTGCGTCGACACCTGTGCGGCGATATGTCGATAATTCGCCAAGGCCCGGGCTACTACCTGCGGATCGGGTCCGCCCGCTTCGATTTGCACGAGTTCGAACATCTTTCCCGGACCGGCCGCGCCGCGCTGCAAGCGCAGCAGTACGAGAAGGCCGCGCAACTGCTGCGCTCGGCGCTGGACCTGTGGCGCGGCCCGACGTTGACCGACGTCACGGAGTTGCTGGCGGAAATGGAACGCCCGCGAATCGAGGAAGCACGGATGGAAGCGCTGGAGGCGCGGATCGACGCGGACCTGGCGCTGGGGCGCCACGACCGGCTCACCGCCGAACTGGTCGGGCTGGTCAACGCGCACCCGCTGCGGGAACGCATCCGGGCCCAGTTCATGATCGCGCTGTACCGGTGCGACCGGCAGGCCGAAGCGTTCGCGACCTACCAGGAAGGGCGACGACTGCTCGGCGAGGAGTTCGGCGTCGACCCCAGCGAAACCCTCAAGAGCGCGTACCAGACGATCCTCACCAACGACCTGCCCCGGGTCCAGCTCCCGTCGGGCACCCGCGAGAGCCTCACCACCACCAGCCGACCGGCGATGCTCGCCACCGGCATCCCGGACTTCAGCGGCCGTTCCGATGAGCTCGACCTCATCTCCCGCTTCCTGCGCCCAGAACCGGGCGACGCGTCGCAGCGGCCCCCGGCCCTCGTCATCACCGGCATGGCCGGGATCGGCAAGACGACCCTCGCGGTCCACACCGCCAACCTGAACCGCGAGAACTTCCCCGACGGGGAGCTCTTCGTCGACCTGCAGGGCGGCAGCGAAAGCCCGCTGACCCCGTACCACGCGCTTGGCACGCTCCTGTGCGGTCTCGGCGTGGAAGAGCATTCCTTGCCGACGAGCACGGACCACCGCATCCAGCTCTACCGCAGCACGTTGGCGCACCGGCAGTCGGTGATCGTGCTCGACGACGCGGCCGACGTCGCCCAGATCCGACCGCTGCTGCCCGCGAACCCGAAGTGCCGAACCCTGATCACCACCAGGCCCAGCCTGACCACATTGGAAGGCCAGCGCACGATCAACCTCGGCTTCTTCGATTTCGGCGAAGCGAACGCGCTTTTCGCCCGCATCGTCGGCGACGCGCGCGTCCGCTCCGAACCGGTGGCGGCGCGGCAGATCGTCGAGTTCTGCGCCGGCCTACCGCTGGCCGTCCGGATCGCGGGCGCCCGGCTCGCCACCAAGCAGCACTGGTCGTTGTCCCGCTTCGCCGCCCGACTCGCCGACGAGCGCAGCCGCCTGAGCGAACTCCAGCTGGGCGACCTCGACGTCCGAGAGCGGCTGGAGCGCAGCTACCGGTTGCTCGATGAGCAGCCCCGCACCGCACTGCTGCAGCTCTCCCTGCTGGACCAACCCTCGTTCCCGCACTCCGCCACGAGCACCGTGCTCGGGCTTTCCGATGTGGTCGGTGAGCAGATCACCGAGCACCTGCTGGACCTGCACCTCCTCGAACTGGCCGAAGTGGACAGTGCCGGTCAGCACACCTACCGCTTTCACGACCTCGCCCGTCTGGTCGCCCGCGAACTGGCCCACGACGAGGCCTTCACTGCCGGCCGACAGAAGCCGTCAGTACCGGCCTGAGCGGCCGTTCCGAATCCCCGCAGCACCACCCGCCTTCTCCGGAATCGGGCTGGTCCACCACCTGCAAATAAATGTTAGCGGGCGGTGAACCAGGCCCCAATCCGCCGACCGGATGGCGTTCGCCCGCGCCGAGACCTCCCCGACGCGGGCGACTGACGGGGCGCGGTGCGCCGCTCAGCGGCCGTGCAGGTTTCGCAGGTATTCGTAGGTGCTGGGCAACTTCGCCACCAGTTCGGCGCGGCTGCGCTTGATCTCGGCGAACACCGCCTCCGCCCCCTCGAAGGCGTCGGGGCGGTAGGTCATCGCCGGCAGCGGGTGACTGGGCAGCACGTCCAGTCCGGCGAAGACGCAGTAGTAGCTGCTGTTGGTCCAGAAGTTGCGGAACTCCGCCTCGAAGTTCGCGTAGTAGTTGACCTCGTCGGTGATCGGCATGTTGATCGCCAGGCCGGCGCGGTAGGCGGCGATCTTGTGCTTGATGTCGTCGGCGAGCTCGAGTTCCTTGCAGGCCCGCCAGAACGGGGTGTCGGTGCGCGGGGCCAGCGTGAAGTGGGCCTGCAGGAAGTCCCGCGAGTCGTCGAACATGATCTCGATCTCGCGGTTGAACGAGTCGGCCAGCACCGGGTCGAACCGCTTGTCCGGGAAGTGCTTGCCCAGCTGGTAGAGCGCGGCTGTGATGAAGTAGATCCCGGTCGACTCCAGCGGTTCGAGGAAGCACGACGACAGGCCGATGCTCACGCAGTTCTTCACCCATGCCCGGCGGTTTCGCCCGACCCGGAACTTCACGTGGTTCAACGGCTGGGTCTCCGGGTCCAAGCCCCACATCCGGCAGAACTCGGCAGTGGCGGTGTCGGCGTCCGCGAACCTGCTGGAGTACACGTAGCCCGTGCCGAACCTGCCGAGCATCGGGATCTTCCAGGTCCACCCGGAGCTCATCGCGATCGACGAGGTGTAGGGCTCGACGCCGTTGGTCTCGTCGTCATGCGGCACCGCGGTGGCCACCGCGCTGTCGTTGAGCAGGTGGTCGCTCATGTCCAGGAACGGCTCCCGCATCACCTTGTTGATCAGCAGGCTGCGGAATCCCGAGCAGTCGATGAACAGGTCGCCTTCGATGGTCCGCCCGGCCTTGGTCTTCAGCGCGGTGATGTGACCCCGCTGGTCGATCAAGGCGTCGACCATCTCGTCCTCGACGTGCACCACGCCCTGCTTCTGGGTCGCGAACCTGCGCAGGAAGTCCGCGACCAGGTGGGCGTCGAAGTGCCACGCGTAGTTCGTCCACTTCGTACCGTCGGAGTGCCGGGGCGAGAGCTTCTGGTCGATGATCGCGGGTTCCCGGTAGCAGGCGTAGTCGAACGCCTCGTCCGTCTGCCCGCTCAGCTTCTTCGCCGCCCAGTAGTGCGACAGCGGGAGATTCTCGTGGTTGGGAAGGATGCCGAACAGGTGGTAGTAGTGGTCGGTGCCGCCGCCGTGCGGACGCGCGTCGGCCTGACCGGTCCCGTCGGTGCGCCAGTTGATGAACTTGATGCCCATCTTGAAACTGGCGTTGCACTCGCGCATCCACTCCTCCTCGGAAAGCCCGAGGAAATCGAAGAAGGTCTTGTGCAGGTTGGGAACCGTCGCCTCGCCCACCCCGATCTTCGGGATCGACGGCGCCTCCAACACGGTGATCCTGGCGTGCTGGCCCAGTGCTTTGCCCAGGTATGCGGCGGTCATCCAGCCCGCCGTACCACCGCCGAGGACGACCACATCCTTGATCCGATGATCTTCCATGCCAATAGGCACCCTTCACTCGCACAGCCTGATCGAGGGCCGCGTAGGACACCACCGCGACCTGGTTCGCGCTGAAATTCCACAGGATTCCACTGCCCGCAACACCGATTCGCGGACAGCGCCACTGTTCCGGGGCAACAGATACTCCGGCTATATTCGAGCTATTGCAGAATTCCAGCCGGTCGGGCACTCGACGCCCACAGGCGTCGACCGCGCCCGCCGGCGCCGGACGACCTGGGTGCGGATGTGTCACCGAAGCCGACAATCACGGAACGGCCAACGATGCCGGAGCCCAGGCTTCCCGCGCGGGAGGCCTGGGTCCGGCTTCCGGCAGCTGAGCGTCAGAGCGGGTTCGCGTTGATGTGGAAGCGAACCTGTTCGATATTCGATGCCACGCCGAGGATTTTCAGGTCCTTGGCGTCGATGCGACCGTCGTGGTCGAAGTCCGCAACAACATCCGGTGCATCGTCGTAGACGCCGTTGTGGTCGAGATCGTCGACGACGGCCACGGTCAGTGTGGTGTCAACACCCTTGCCCGCGATGGCATCGCCGACGATCCAGGTGTCCCAGACCTCGGTCCGGTCGTCAGCACGGTCGGTGAGGCCGGTGAGGTTGAACAGATTGGCCAGGTTCGTGCCGGGGCCGGCGAATTTCCGCTCTGGGTTCGTGATCGTGGAGGAAGTGAGGACGACCAGGCCCGGCAGGCGGTCGTCCTTGCCTGGGGAGAACGTCCCGGGGAACGGGGGCACGTTGTTGTGGCCGGCGGGTCCGGTGAGCTGAAGGCCGCTCAGTCCGGCACGTGCCGGGCCGTTCTGGCCGCGGAAATCGACCGCGAGGTCGACGAACCAACCTCGGCCGGAGGCGCCCGCGTTGTCTCCGTTCCTGGGTGCGAACACCTCGACCTTCGCATCCGAGGCGGTGTCCGTTGCGTTGTCAGCCTGGGCGGAGACCGTCGCGGCGACGGTCGCTGCAACGGCGATGGTCAGTCCGGCACTGATCGTCATCGTGGCCCGTTTCGAAATACTCCGGCGCATCAAGTGCTCCTTGCTCGTCGGCAACTTCTCACCGAGCCATACGACAAGAGCGACTGTCCGGTTCAACGAGAGAGCCGATGTGGCGGCCTGGCTTCCTCTCCCTCTGCCACGTAGTGGAAGGTCTCGGCGGGGTCGTCGTCGGGGATGTCGTTGAAGGTCCCGCCGGGTGACACCCGCACCCCGACCTGGTCCGCGCCCCAGACCTCGATCAAATTCAAGCGTCATCCAGCCGACCGCCGCGTCGAGCGCGCGCTGACAGCACCGGGCGGCCGGTCGTCGCTCAGAGCGTCGTACGGGCCGTCCTCGGCCTGCTGATGGATTCGACGGTTCTGTAACGATTGCCGGAATTCAGTAGGCGGGGTTCGGCGACGTTCTTACTGTTCACTCGTGACATTGCCACCTATTCAAGGGCGAGGCGGACAGCCCCAGGACGGGCTTCCCGAGCCAGAAGCACCCGACCAGGGCGGGCAGTCGCACGTCCAGGGCGGGCAGCCGCACGTCCAGGGCGGGCAGCCGCACGTCCAGGGCGGGCAGCCGCACGTCCAGGGCGGCGAGTCGCCCCAACCGCAGACCGGCTTCCTGCACGCGCAGCACGGTTATCCGCAAGCGCCGTACGGGAATCCGTTCGCGGCTCCACCGGTGCCCGCACAAGAATTGACCGAACCGCGTCGGCCGCGAACGATCGAGATGGCGTTCTGGATCGCTATGGTCGTGCCGCTGCTGGTCAGCACGCTGGACACCGTCTTCGCCTACCTGGCGAACGATATGATCACCTCCGTTCTCAACGCCGCCTTGGAGCAGTACGGTGTAGAGCCGGTACCAGCCCAGGACACGGACTGGATTTACACCGCAGTCATGTACGTTGTTCTGGTCGCGCTGTGGATCGCATTCGGATTCCAGTTGCGCGCGGGCCGAAACTGGGCTCGGGTGACACTCATCGTGCTCGCTGCGGTCTGGCTGTGCTTCGAACTGCTGGGCGGCCTCCTGGCACCCGTTATCTACGTGGCGCTCGGGATGCCGTGGGATCTCGGACTTCCCATTGGGATGGTCGTCTTGACCTTGCTCGTCCGCGCACTGGCTCTGACCGGCACCATCACGTTCATCGTCCTGGCCTGCCGCAAGCCCTCGAACCAGTACTACCAGGAGACCCGCTACTTCCAGATGGCCCAGTGGCGCGCCCAAGCGGCCCCCTGGCGGTGACGTCGATCTGCACCGAGCGTCACCGACAAATGTCCGCACCCCATGTGGACCGTGTCACCATCTTGCATCGGAGTGCACGCGGGTCTTCGCTGGAACGACGCTACGGTTTGGCTTTGGTGAGATAGCCGATCATCGCGTTCGGCCTCCGAACCACCGCCTTCTCCGGTTGCGGACGGCATGCGACAATCGCGGCGTGCACCGTTCAAGCCCAAGATCTTCCTCGTCGTGGTGGCGACTTGCGACGGTGCTGGCGGGAATCTCACTGGTCGCCGGATGTGGTGGCGCGGCGACGAACGAGGTGAGCGACGCCGGGGATCCTCCGACCGGCATCGCGGTTGGCCCGACGATGTACTACCTGAAAGGCAACACCCTGCGCCCGGTGATCGTGCCGACGGGCGGCACGGTTCGGGACGTGCCATTCGGCAAGCTCGGTGACGTGCGTGGCGCGGTGCAGTACCTGATGCTCGGGGCAGGACTCAGCGGTTCCGAGGAGAACAAAGCGCTTCGTACCGAGGTGCCCAAGCTCGGCGCAGCACTCGTGAACGTGAACGTCGTCGTGACCGATCGTGTGATCACCGTGGTTCTCCCGTCCTACGACCTGTCACCGCTGGCCGTCGACCAGGTCGTGTGCACCGCCCTCGCGGTCGACTCAGCGCGCGGCGGAACGACGCGAGGAAAAACCGTCGACATCCTGCTGCACAAGGGAATCACAGGTGACCGGATCGCCGGCCGCACCTGCCCAGCGATCAGCTGAATCCACTGCCTACGGATGCCGCACCGCGCGGCCGCGCATCAAAATTCGATCGGCCCGCTTGTGTCGTTGTGACGAGGCATTCGAAGCACGAACCGGGCCCCTCCTTCCGGCCAGTTGCCGGCTTGGATGTCGCCGCCGTGCAGCTGAGCGTTGGCCTGGGCGATCGCGAGCCCGAGCCCGCTGCTCTCCGAACGGGTCCGCACCGCGTCCGCCTTGTAGAACCGGTCGAACACGTGCGGCAGCACGTCGGGACTCAGCCCAGGCCCGTGGTCGGTGACCTCCAGCTCGATCCGGTTCTCGGTGTCCCGGAGCACCACGGAAACCGGCGGTCGGCCGTGGCGCAGGGCGTTACCCACCAGATTCGCGACGATAACGTCCAGCCGGCGCCGGTCCAGCCTGGCGCCCAGTCCGTCCGGCAGCTCCAGCTGCACGGCGTCGGTCCATCGCCGGGCGTCGAGCGTTGCCCTCACAGCTTCGCCGGCATCGACGTCCTCCTGCACCAGCTGGGCGGATCCCGCGTCGAACCGCGAAACCTCGATCAGGTCTTCGACCAGACGGGTCAGCCGGCGAGTTTCCCGCACGAGGAGCCGGGCCGATCTGGCCGCGTTGTCCGACATGCGAGAAGCCTCCCCTTCAAGGATGTCGGTCACCGCGATCATCGCGCTCAGGGGAGTGCGCAGTTCGTGGGAGACGTCGGCGACGAATCGGCGGGAGTCGGCTTCCATGCGCCGGAGTTCGGAAACGATGCGTTCCAGCTCCGCAGCGCTGTTGTTGAAGGTGCTCGCGAGCTCGGCCAGCTCGTCATTACCGCGGACCTGGAGCCGCGCGGTGAGGTCTCCGCCGGAAAGCCGGACCGTTGCTCGGCGGAGCTCGCGCACCGGTCGCAGCACACCCCTGGCGGACAGCAGCGCGACCAGCACGGCCAGCGGCACCGCGAGCACACCCGTCAGCCACGCCATGCGGGCCTGCGCGTTGATCTGCTGCTGGATGGCCGACAGGTCGTGAACGACGTACACCTCCAAACCCGAAGGCACACTCGTGCCGCTCAGCTGCCTGGTCAGCACGGGCATCCCGATTGCCAGCGCGGGCCCTTTGGAGGTGCCGACTTGCTGCACCTCGACCCGCGAACGGATACGCACAGCTGCCTGCAGCTCAGGCGAGATCACCGGGTCCAGCGGCGTTTCCGGAGCACGCAGATCGTGGTAGACGACGGTGGCGCCGGTGGGAAGCTGCGCGGCGAGCGCGTCCAGCGATGGCTGGTCCGGGGGGTACGTCAGGTCCGGAGCGAGTGCGGTCACGCGCTGGCGTACGTCTGCGACTGCCGAGTTCTGGTCCGCAGCCAGCAGGGACGAACGTGCCGTCGCATAACCGGCCACGGTGGCCGCGGCCACGGCCGCCATCGACACCAGCAGGAAACCGAATATCAGCCGAACCCGCAGCCCGCTCAGGAATCGGGGAGTCCTCACCGGACCTCTTTCACTGATCAAACCGGTCCGAAGCGGTAGCCGAAGCCCCACACGGTTTGCACGTAGGCGGGGCTCGCCGGGCTGTCCTCGATCTTGGAGCGCAACCGCTGCACGCAGGCGTCGACGATCCGGGAGTCCCCGAGGTAGTCGTGTTCCCACACCGCCTGCAGCAGCTGCTGCCGGCTGAACACCTGGCCGGGTGTCGCGGACAAGGTGAGCAGCAGCCGCAGCTCCGTCGGCGCCAGCGCCACCCGGCTGCCGGCCTTGGTCACGACCAGTGAGCTTCGGTCGATCAGCAGGTCCCCATGGGTCTGGGCCGATAGCTGCGGTGATGCACCGCGACGCAGCACAGCCCTGATCCGGGCGTCGAGAACTCGGGGCTGGACGGGCTTGACCACGTAGTCGTCGGCGCCCGCCTCCAGACCGCTGACGACGTCCAGGTCGTCACTTCGCGCGGTCAGCATGATGATCGGAACCTCACCGGAGCCCCGGATACGGCGGCACACCTCGAAGCCGTCCATCCCCGGCAGCATCAGATCGAGCACCACGATGTCCGGCGGCTGCGACCGGAAAGCGGCGAGCCCCTCCTCCCCCGTCGATGCGGTCCGCACCACATGCGCCTGTTGGCCAAGGCCCAGCTGCAGACCCTCCCGCACCGCGGGATCGTCCTCGATCAACAACACATGTGACACCCGAACAGTATCGGCTTCGCCTTTTGGTTCGAACACGCCGACCACCCCTCATCGCACAGCCAGGACGTCCCGATGGCCGCCCCACAAGCCCGTGCACAATTCGTGACAAATCGGTGACGCGGTCATTTGACCTGGGGTGGGAGCGCCTCGACTACCAGGTCGGCGTAGAGGTCGGTGCCGTTCGGGTTCCGCGGGTGCGTGTCATCGTCCCAGAAGACATCCGGGTGGTTCTGCACCGCGGTGCGCCAGTCGACCACGGTGACGTTCGGCCACCTGGCCTCGGCGTCCGCCAATTTCGCGTTGACCCGGTCCTGCCACTCCTTGGGGACGCTGATGTTGATCAACACCACCGCACGCTGCGGTCCGGCTTCCCAGATCACGCGTTCCAGGGTGCTCGTGTTGAAGTCTCCGTTGGTGCCCAAGCCGACGACGACCACCGAGCCCAGCCTGCCGCTGTCGCGTTCGGATGCGATCAGCTCCGGAAGGTCCCACATCTGGCGGCCGATCTTCACGTCCAAGTTCGCGCCCGGCAGCCTTTCCCGCAGTGCGGTGCCGGCTGCCGCCATGACGGAGTCGCCGAAAGCGGTCACCCCGGTACCCGGCACACGACGTTCTTCGATGGCAGGCACCTGAGTTCCTTGGATGGCGGGCACCTCCGCCGACGGAGCGACCGGGGGCGGGGGTGACGAGTTCAGCGGAGTGGTCCCAGCCGCATCCTCGCCCGCAGCGATCTGGGACTGGAGGTCGTTCTTCGGCGGCGCGAGCACCATGCCCGTGACTGCGAGCAGAAGCAGCACCACCACGCCACCGGTGAGGACGGCCGGCCCTGTCCTGGTATCGCCCGTGCGCGATGGAGCGGCCAGTCGACGGATCGTCGCGCGGATACCGTTGCGGCGGAACGGTTGCTCAACCCAACGGTAGGAAACCGCCGCAGCCGCGAGGGAAACAGCCGTGACCAGACCCACGAACAGGAAATCGGAAACAGCGAGACCGCCGGCCGAGAACAGCACGACCACGGGCATGTGCCAGAGGTAGATCCCGTAGGAGCGCAAACCGATCCACCGGAGAGGTTGCCAACTGAGCAGGCGACCGAACCAACCAGCCGCCGGGATCGCCGCTGCCACCACCGCACCGGCGACGACGGCGACCAATCCGAAACCGCCGGAATACAGGAACTCGCTCGACCCGCTCAGCAGTGCAGCCATGAAGGCGAGCGCCGCTGCTCCGGCCAAGCCGAGCACGCCGAGGACGCTGGCGCCGGCACGTTTCAGCCCCGCCAACCACTGCGATGGCATCGCGATCGCCAACGTGGCCCCCAGCAGAAGACCGAACGCATGCGTGTCGGTCCCGTAGTAAACGCGCGACGCGTCAGCTCCCGGATCGTGCAGCACGATCATCGCGATGACGGAAGCGCAGGCCATGGCGAAGGCGATGCAGGCGCGTGCACTCCGACGGCGCACCAGGCGCAGCACCACGAGCAGAACCAGCGGCCAGACCAGGTAGAACTGTTCCTCCACTGCGAGCGACCACAGGTGCAGGAGCAGCGACTGGTCCCCGAACTGGGAGAAGTACGACGCCCCGCTGACGACGCCCCACCAGTTGCTGGTGAACGTCACCGCCGCCAGCAACTCGCCGCCGATACCGGACAGCAGACTGGGTTTCACGACCGTTGCTGCCGCCGTAGCAACCACTAGGACCACCAGCACCGCCGGAACGAGCCGACGGACCCGCCGTACCCAGAAAGCCGTCAGATCCAGACCACCCTTCTGCTGCCACTTGGCGCACAGCTGATCCGTGATCAGATACCCGCTGATGACGAAGAACACATCCACGCCGAGGAATCCGCCCGGCAACCACTCCTCGTTCCCGTGGTAGACCAGCACCATCAGGACCGCGAGCGCCCGCAGGCCGTCGAGTCCACGTGCGTACCGCCGTTTCGCGTCGCCGGTCCGGTTCTCCGCCGGTATCCGCTGCATCCGCACTGTCTGGTCCGCAGCAGGTTCGCGACCAAGCGGCGGCAGGCGAAGTGGAACTGTGTCAGCCGTCCCCAGCGGTACCGGTCTCATCGGGGCCGTGTCGGCGGTGCCCCTTGGCGTTGCTGCCGTAGGAGCGGCTTCCCCGAAACCGTGCTGCGGCGTCATGCGACGCCTCGTGTTCATCTGATTACCCCTTGCTACAGCGGTGGTCGCAGCTAGACCGGCGGCACGAGCACGACCAAGCCCGCACGTCGAATTGGCGGCCATGTACGCGAAGGCCATTCGAAAGCGTCCGGCGCGTTTCCCGGTCGTCAGCGGAACCGCTCAGGCATCAGTCCCGCGAGCTCCCGACATGTGGACGGATGCGAACCCTGCACGTCTGTCCTTCATGGTGCGCAAGGGATGTGCGCATCGTTCAATGGCGATGTCATGGTCATGTCACAGACCGCTGCTGAGGCTGTGACTTCTGGTACCCATCGCCGTCGGAACAAGCGATGCGCCACGTCGTGGAACCATCCGGACCTGTTACAGATCCAAGACATTTCCCGCGCATGGGCATGACATCGTCCCGCCAAACTCGATGCCATGCCAGCCGCATCGCCGCCACCCCGGACCACCCGGCGCCGGGCTCGCCGCATCACCATCGCGCTCGTGTGCGTCGGGGCGATCGGTGCCGCCGCCTACGGCCTGCTCTCTTCCCACCTGCCGTACAAGTCCGTGGACGTCTTCGAAGCGCTGGGGGACGATCGCCCGAGCGCGGCGCCCGACAGTACGGGCCGAACACCGCTGAACATCCTGCTGATCGGTTCGGACACCCGGTCCGGCGACAACGCCGCCTACGATGCCGCCGGCGACCAGCAGATCGCCGGGGCGAGGTCGGACACGATGATGGTGGTCCACCTCTCCGCCGACCGCCGAAGCGCCACCGTCGTCTCAATCCCCCGCGACACCCTGGCACCCCGGCCGCCGTGTCCGTTGCGCGATGGGCGATGGACGCCGGCGGCCAGGCAGGCCACGATCAACATGGCGCTCGGAGTCGGCGGGGTGACCTGCGTGGTGACGACCGTCGAGAAGCTCACCGACCTGCGGATCGACCACGTCGTCCAGGTCGACTTCGTCGGATTCGCCAGGCTCGTCGACGCGATCGGTGGTATCGAGGTCACGCTGCCGGAACCGATCGACGATCCGTACAGCGGCCTCCACCTCGCCGCCGGCAGCCATCTGCTCAACGGCGAGCAGGCATTGGCCTTCAACCGCACCAGGCACGGCGTCGGCGACGGTAGCGACCTCGCCAGGATCGGCCTGCAACACCAGTTCCTCACCGCGCTCTGGCACAAGCTGGATGCCGAACAACTGCTGTTCGATCCCGTGCAACTTCAACGAATTCTGCGCACCGCGGGCTCCGCGGTCACGGTCGACAGCGGCCTGTCCTCATTGGACGCAATTCTGAACCTCGGGACACGTCTACACGACCTGTCCGCGCAGGAGGTCACCTTTCTGACCATGCCGCACGCCCCCAGCTCGGCCGACCCCAACCGCGTGGTCCCTGCTCAGCCCAGAGCGGACCAACTGTGGCTCCAGCTCCGCACCGACCAGCCCACCACGGCGCTGGACGGACCCGGCTAGGGACGACGTCCGGTCCTCAATGGCCCTGCCCAGACAGGGGCGGGCCAGAGCAGGACTTTGCCGTGACCGGCATCACCGCATGCCGGGCCAACCGCTCCACTGCTCCAACGTCCAAATAGGAAAACGAAGAACGAAGCCAGGGGGACATCACGTGGCCAACACTGTCGGACGGCGCACGATGCTGGGGATTCTCGCAGCCGCTGCCACTGCCGCCTTCCAACCGAGAATCGGCCCGGCGCACGCAGATCCCGCTCCCAGCGGGCCCAACTGGCGGCCCCTTTCCGCACTCCTCGGAGATCGGCTGGTGCTCCCTCCGGATGCGCGCTACGAGGCGGACCGGCTGCCGTTCAATCTCGTCTACGACGATCGCAGGCCGGCCGCCCTCGCGCACGTACGCACGCCGGACGAGGTGCGAGCATGCCTGGAGTTCGCGCAGACCACGCGGATGCCGGTCGCAGCACGCAGCGGCGGACACAGCTACGCGGCCTACTCGACCCCGCAGGACGGCCTGGTCATCGCCCTCGACGGCCTGAACGGGATCGAGGTCCATGCGGACGGCACCGCATCGATCGGGCCGGGAGCGCGGCTCGGAGATGTCTATGCCGCGCTGGCGCGGGCAGGGCGGTGCCTGCCCGCGGGTTCATGCCCATCGGTGGGCATCGGCGGGCTCACGCTGGGCGGTGGTATCGGACCGCTGACCCGCCAATACGGATTGACCTGCGACCAGTTGGTGTCGGCGCAGGTCGTGACCGGTGACGGACGCATGGTCACGGCCTCCGCCGACTCCGAACCCGAACTGTTCTGGGCGTTGCGCGGCGGAGGAGGCGGCAACTTCGGCATCGTGACCTCGCTGCAGCTGACCACCGCACCCGCCCCGGAGCTGACGGTGTTCTCGCTGCGATTCCCCGCCGGATCAGCCGCCGCCGTCTTCGGTGCGTGGCAGGACTGGCTTCCCAGCTCGCCCCGCGAGTTGTGGGCCAACTGCATAATCTCGGCGGGGACGCCGCCGAGGGCACGATCGGCCGGATGCTTCGTCGGCCGGCCAGAACAGCTCGACCCGCTCCTCGACGACCTGGAACGCCGCGCCGGAGTCCGATCCGACGCGCGCACGGTCCTGCCCAAGGACTTCCTGGGCGCCATGCAGTTCTTCGCAGGCAGCAGTTCCAAGCAGGCTTTCGCCGCTTCCTCGCTCATCCTGCGACACCGTGCCGACCCCGCGAGCGTGGAGCGTCCCCTCACGTCCCCGGCAGGTCTCGACGTGATCTTCGACGGACTCGGCGGGGCGGTGTCCGAAATCGCTTCGGACAAAACCGCGTTCCCGCACCGGGACGCGCTGGCCACCGCCCAGATCTACGCAGGCACGAAGCCCGGGCAGAGCGAACCGGCAACCTCGCGAGTGCGGCAGGTCCACGACCAGCTCAGCGACGTCCTGGGCACCGGCGCGTACGTGAACTACATCGACCCGGCGCGACCGACCGACGACTACTACGGAACCCATCTGCCCCGGCTCCGCTCCGTCGCGGCGACCTACGACCCCGACCAGGTGCTCGCATTCCCGAAGTCGGTGGCCACGTTGTAGAACTGTTCGAACTCGCGCAAGGCATGGAGCAGGTGCCGCCGGTTCCAGATCAGCGTTCTGCGGAGTCTTCCTCTGCGCCCATGCCCCTTCAGCGTTGCGGAGATCGATACGAAGCCGCCGAAGACCGGCGCGTTGGAGCGCTTGTTCGGGCTCGACCGCTCCGAGAAAGTGCGGGAATACATCGCGGATTGCCGGTGATCTCCATTCCGGTCCCTGGGAGTGGAACAGATGGCGGCATTGGCCCACACGGAGGTATCAGCTCTTCCAGTCGAGTGGCACACTCCACACAGGATGTCCCGATCGGAGATCGGGCATTCAACGATGCATTGGGAAGGGTCGTGCCTTGTCGATTTCCGTGCGTGGCGATGTCGATCCCGGCCTAAGTCCGCGGTCTGCGGTGACGGCGATTCGATGAAGGACCCGTGCTCCGCTTCCGGGCCGGCAGCGCCCGACGGCTCGATGCAGTTCCCCTTGGCCTCCAACCAGGAGGCGCTGTGGTTCGTCGACGAGCGAGCGGGCGGCAGCAGGGCCAACCACGTGAGCCGTGCGGTCGAGATCGCCGAGCCGCTCGACGTCGGTGCATTCCGTCGCTGCTGGGAACGGTTGGTTGCGCGGCACGAAGCCCTCCGAACCCGCTTCGGCGTCCAGCGTGGTGTTCCGCACCAGGAGGTGCTGCCCGAGCGCGCCCTCGACTTCGAGCACCGTGACGTGAGCGGGCAGACCGTGCAAGCGGTGCGCGAAGCGCTCCATGCCGAGGCCGACCGGCGGTTCGACCCGACCTCCGACCCCTTGCTGCGAGTCCGGGTCCACAGTCTCCACCCCAGGCAGCACTGGGTCCTCATCTCGTTGCACGCCCTCGTAGCTGATTTCCGGTCGCTCGCACTGCTGTTGGCCGAGTTCGGTGAGCTCTACCGAGCCGAGTGCGAGGGACGACCGCCCGCTCTTCCCGGCCTGACCGCCCGCTACGCGGACTTCGTCGCCGACCAGCGGTCCTCGCTGGAGGGCGAGGCGGCCACCGCGCATCTCGAAATGTGGGCCGACAAGTTCACTCCACCGCCGCCGCCGCTGGAAATACCACCAGATCACCCGCGCCCGGCCGTGCAGACCGAGAACGGTGCCGACGCCCGCCTCGTGCTCCCGGCTTCCCTGAGCTCGGCCGTCATCCGTTTCGCCGGGGCCCGCGGAGTCACGACGGACGTCTTCCTGACCACGGCGTTCCAGCTGCTCCTGCACCGCTGCACGGGGCAGGACCGGATCGTGGTCGGTGTTCCGGCAACTTGCCACGACCGCGCCGAGTTCGCGCCACTGGTGGGCTGCTTCGTCAACCCGGTGGCGATCGATCTCGACCTCACTGGCGACCCCACGTTCGCGGAAGTACTGGCTCGGGGAAAGCAGGCCGCCGACGACGCGTTGCACGGCCGCCTCGTTCCGTTCTCCCGTGTCGTCGAACGTGTCGCCCCGCGCCGCGAAGCGAGCCGTTCGCCGATCTTCCAGGTCATGCACGTCCACCTGCGGCCCCCGCCAGGCACGCCGTCCGGACTGGCTCTGCTCGCCCTCGGAGACGACGGCGCGCAGGTCGAGGTCGGCGGCTTGACGCTCCGATCGCTGCCGCTGATCGACTCCGGCTCGCAGTTCGAGCTGCGGCTCATGACGACCGAAGGACCTGACGGACTGAGGTTCTGCCTGCGGTACAACACCGATCTCTTCGACCGGGCGACCGCCAAGGCCATGCTGCGGAACCTGGAGGAACTCGTCTCGGACGTCATCGCCGAACCCGCGCGCCCGCTTTCGCAGTCCCCGCGGACCACGGCACTGGAGCGGAGCGCGATAGCCGCGTGGAACGGGACAGCTCGCGACCACGACGACGAATCGTGGGTACACGAGGCGTTCCACACCAGGTCCCGGGAACGTCCTGACGACATCGCCCTCCGCGCTGCCGGGCGGTCGGTCTCCTACCGCGATCTCGCCCGCAGGGTGCACGGGCTGGCGCACTTCCTGCGGGAACGCGGCATCGGACCGGGCTCGATCGTCGGCGTCGCGGTCGAGCGGTCGCCCGAGCTCGTGGTGGCCCTGCTCGGCACGCTGTCGGCCGGCGCCGCCTACCTCCCGCTCGACCCGGACTACCCGGTCGAGCGGATCGAGTTCATGATCGAGGACGCCCGGCCGTCGATCGTGCTGACCCAATCCCACCTTCGAGCCCGGATTCCCGACGCGGTGGCGCACGTGGTCGCGCTCGACGACCCGCCCGAAGACCTGACCGAACGGGACGAACCGGTCGCGGCCGCGGTGGGCGACGACACCCCCGCCTACGTGATCTACACCTCGGGATCGACCGGCCTCCCCAAGGGAGTGCTGGTCACGCACGCCGCCCTGCGGAATCGGATCGCCTGGATGCAGGACACCTTCTCGTTGACGCCGCAGGACCGGGTGCTGCAGAAAACCCCTTCCAGCTTCGACGTGTCGGTGTGGGAATTCTTCTGGCCGATGGCGGTCGGCGCACGTCTCGTCCTGGCCGAACCGAGCGGTCACCGGGACGTGGCGTACCTCGCCGAGGTCATCCGCGCCGAAGGGATCACCACGATCCACTTCGTCCCGTCCGTGCTGCGGCTCTTCCTCGCCGAGCCGGGGGTGGCGGAATGCGGCTGCCTGCGACGGATGTTCTGCAGCGGTGAGGCCCTGCCCCTGGACCTCGTCGAGGGGGTGTTGGGGAAGCTGTCCTGCGAGCTGCACAACCTCTACGGCCCGACCGAGGCCACTGTGGACGTGACTTGGTGGCCGTGCCGCTCCGGGGATGACGCGGTGCCGATCGGCTTCCCGGTCGACAACACCAGCATCCACCTGCTGGACCCTGCGGGACGGCAGGTGCCGATCGGCGCGGTCGGAGAGATCCACATCGGCGGCGTGCAGGTGGCGGCCGGGTATCTGAACCGACCGGCGCTGACCGCCGAGCGCTTCGTGCCCGACCCGTTCTCGGCCGCCCCGGCGCGGCTCTACCGGACCGGGGACCTCGGGCGACGCCGCCACGACGGTGCCGTGGAGTACCTCGGGCGGCTCGACCACCAGGTGAAGATCCACGGCAATCGGATCGAGATCGGTGAGATCGAGACCCGGCTGTCCGCCCACCCCGCGGTGCGCGACGCCGTGGTGACCGTGGGCAGGCAGGCGGGCACGCCGTTCCTGGAGGCCCACGTGGTTCCGATCGGCGGCGCCCACCCCGAGCCGGGCGAGCTGATCTCCCACCTGCGTCGCCGGCTGCCGGCCTTCATGATCCCCAGCCGGGTCCGGTTGCTCCAGCAGCTTCCGCTCACCCCCAGTGGCAAAGCCGATCGCGTGGCCCTCGCAGCGGCCGCAGCCGGATCGGGCTCGGGCGACGGTGTGCGGCGGTCGCCGCGGACTCCCGCGGAGCGCACGCTCGTCCGCATCGCCGCCGAGGTGCTCGCGATCCCGGAGGCCGACGTCGACGACAACTTCTTCGCGCTCGGCGGGAACTCGATGGCTGCGCTTCGACTTCGCGCCGTCCTCCAGGAGGCGGGACTCGACGTCTCGGTGCTCGACGTGCTGCGCTCCCCTACTTTCGAAGCACTCGCGCGCGCCTCGCGGCCGGTGGCCGATCGGCCCATCCGCACCGCGCCGTTCTCGCTGCTCGCTCCGGCCGATCGGGAGAACCTCCCGGACGGGCTCGAGGACGCCTATCCCCTGGCCGGTGCCCAGGCAGAGCTCCTCGATCACGATCCGGCCGGTGCGGACCGCAAGCGCTGCGCTGCGGCCTTCCACTTCGGCGGCGAGTTCTCCGAACCGGCCATGAGGGAAGCGCTCGACGCACTCGGCGAACGTCACCCGCTGCTTCGAATGTCCCTGGTGACAACCGGTTTCAGCGAGCCGCTCCAATTCGTCCACCGGACGGCGTCGGTGCCGCTGCGCACGCACGACCTCGCGTCGGTCGCACCGGAGAGCCAGGTCGATGACCGGTCACGGTTCCAGGCGGACGTCCGCGTGGAACCCGGCTCGTTCCACCTCGTGCTCAGTCACCCGTTGATCGACCGCTGGAGCATGGGCCTGCTGATCGCGGAGCTCATGTCCGACTACGAGGCCCTCCGGGCCGGCGAGCGCCCGGCGCGCCGCGGGCCGTTGCCACTGGGCTACGGCGATTTCGTCCGGGCTGAGCGAGAAGCGGCACGCTCACCGGAGGAGCAGCGCTTCTGGCGCGGCTACCTCGCCGATCACGAGCCCCGCGCACTTCCCCGCTGGCCGTCACGGCAGGACGAGCGCCCGACCCGGCATCTCCGCACCGAGGTGCCCGTCCCCGCCGCGATTCTCGACGGTCTCGTTCGGCTCGCCCGCGCCGCGGGCACCCCGCTGCGCACCGTGCTGCTCGCCGCTCATCTGAAGGTGGTGGGCATGCTCGGCGGCCGCACGGACGCCATGACCGGTGTCGCCACGACCGGTCGTCCCGAACACGTCGGCGGCGACCAGATCGCCGCCTGGTTCCGCAACATCGTGCCGTTGCGCGTCGAGCTCACCGGCAGGAGCTGGGTCGACCTGGCTCGTCGGGTCTTCGAGGCCGAGCAGGAGATCGTGCCGCACCGGCGCTATCCGTTCGCGGAGATCGTCCGGGCGCGCGGTGGAACGGCGCCCTTCGAGACCGCCTTCGACTACGTCGACTTCGGAGTTCACGAAGCGCTCGGCGGACTCGCCGATGTCGAACTGCTCGACTGTCAGCACACGGCGGACCCGATCGACTTGCCGCTCACCGCGAACTTTCACCTCGACACCGGGACCTCGGAACTGACGTGCTTCCTCGATGCCGACGACGGCGTGCTCGACCCCAAGCAGGTGAAGCTCATCGCCGCGTACTACTCGCGCGCACTGGCCGCGATGGCCACCGCACCCGATTCGACGACCGCCGTCGATCTCCGACCGGACGAGGAACGAGCCGTGATCGACGTCCGCAACGCCACCGAGCGGGAATGGCCCGCGACGTGGTCGGTCGGGGTCCACCGCAGGGTGGCCGAGCACGCCCACCGGGCCCCGACGGCCGTGGCGGTGCGGTGCGCGGGGCTGGATCTCTCGTACGGGGAGCTCGACGCCCGCGCTGCCGGCCTCGCCTGGCAGCTGCGGTCGAACGGCGTCGCCCCGGGCGATGTCGTGGCCGTGTCGGTCGCGCACTCCACCGACCTTCCCGCCGTTGTGCTCGGCGTGCACCGAGCCGGGGCTGCGTGTCTGCCGTTGGACCGCTCCGCCCTGGTCGGGCAGCTGCGGCATGCGCTCGTCGACTCCGGGGCCTCGGTGATCGTCACCGATCAGGCCGCCACCGAACTGCGCGACTGCGGGGCGGCCGTCATCGACCCGCGGAATGTTCCGGAGGCCGGTGCACCCACAGCCCTGCCGCCGCCCGCCGACCCCGATTCGCTGGCCTACCTCATCTACCCGCCCGGGGCGTTGCACGGTGTGGAGATCACCCATCGTGCGGTCGACAACGCCCTGCACGCTCTCCGGGAAAGGCTGAGCTGGCAGGACGAGGACGAGGTGCTGCTCGCGGTCACGACACCTGTCACCGGCCGCGCGGAGCTGGAACTCTTCCTGCCACTGGTCACGGGAGCCCGCCTGGACCTGGCCACCGGAGCGGAGGCCGACGACCCGACCGCGCTCGCCGAGCTGTTGACCTCGACCGGGGCGACCACGATGCACGCGGATCCGCGCACGTGGCGGATGCTCGTGGACGGTGGGTGGCCCGGAGATCCGGCGCTTCGAATCGTTTGCAGCGGCGACGTCCTGACCGCGGACCTCCGGGCCCGGCTGCGCGGGCTCGGTCGCGTGGTGTGGAACGTCTGCGGACTCGCGGAGACGGCGATCTGGTCGACGGCGGCACGCGTGGAATCCGCGGCCGGACCGTCGCTCGGCTCCCCCCTGGCGAACACGACCTGCCACGTCGTGGGTCCGGACCACCTCCCGGTTCCCGTCGGTGTGCCCGGCGAACTCCTGATCGGCGGGCGCGGTCTGGCCCGGGGATACCGCAACCGCCCCGACCTCACGGCCCGGTCGTTCGTGCCCGCCCCCGGTGCCGTGGCCGACCGCCTCTACCGCACCGGCAACCTCGTCCGCCTCCGGCCCGACGGCGAACTGGAGTTCCTGGGGCACCGCAACGGGCGGGCGGAGAACTGACGCCGGACAGGTGGGTCCTAACCGGACAGTGCTCCGGCCGGATTCGGTGATCTCGGCCGGAGCACTGTCCCGGTAGACGTTCGGGCTTCCCTACAGGGTGTCGATCTGACCGTGGGTGATCTTTCCTTCGAGGAGGGACTGCCAGTACGAGGCGAACCCGTCCACTCGCGTCCAGAACTGGCCGTCCTTCTTGGCGATCAGCTGCGCGGCGGCCTTCAACTTGGCCTCCCCGTTCGGCTTCCCGGCCAATCGTCGGAGGGACGGCCAGAAGTAGAGCAGGTAGAGCACTTCCGGCGCCGCGTCGGGGCCGAACAGGACCGCGGGGTGCTTCTCCTGATCGGCGTACAGCTGGGCGAGCGGCCGCTGCTGCGGTTCGTCGGGCAGCAGGTCCGGCTGCGAGACGTCCAGCAGATAACGCCGACGTTCGATGTAGGCGACGGCGATTCCTTTGCGCACGCAGAAGTTCACGGCCTCGCCGGCCTCGTTCACGATCGGCTCGCCCCGGTCGTTCAGCGACGTGTTGCAGATGATCGGAACGCCGGATTCCCGGTGGAACGCTTGGAGAGCGCCGGCCAGGAAGGGCTCGTCCGCCGCCGACAGCGTCTGTATCCGGGCGCTCCCGTCGATGTGCGCGATGGCCGGTACCAACGTCTGGTACTCGGGCGCGATCAGGAACGTCTCCAGCATGAACGGCGAGGGGCGACCGTCGACGAACCAGTCCGCGACGTGGTCTTCCAGCACGATCGGCGCCACCGGACGCCACCACTGGCGCTGTTTCACCCGGTTCAGCACCCGCTTGGTCTCCATCCGGCGAGGATCTCCGAGCAGGCTGCGATGCCCGAGCGCCCGCGGACCTATCTCCGCGGCACCGTCGACCCAGGCCACCGGATGGCGCTGGATGTCCGCGACGAAGACCTCCTCGTCGAAGTCCTGGACGCCCAGGATACGGCTGTCCCAGCGTTGTTTCGCCGCCGAAGTGCGCAGCCGGTCCTCGCCCGCGTACGGCAGCCGGACGTCCACCTCGCGATCGCTCAGGTCGCCGCGGGCGAAGAAGCCGAGAAGTCCGATGCCCAGTGCCTGGCCGGAGTCGTTCGCGCAGGGTGGTGCCAGCAGCCCGCGGAAGCCGTACGCGCTGACCAGCCTGGAATTGGTGGGGCAGTTGAGCGCGAATCCGCCGGAAAGGGAGAGGAATGCCTCGGTCGGATCGACTCCGCTGCGCTCCAGCAGCATGTCGACGTTGCGCTTCGCGATCGCGATCGACGCCGCCTGGACGATCTTCATCACCGCGCTGGCGATCAGGTCGTCGCGGGTGAAGGGGTGCTCCGCGCTCTCGATTCCCGACCGGATCGCGGCCGTCGCCGCCTCGATGATGTCGCCGACCAGACCCATGCACTTGTCCATCAGCGAATGGCCGCCCCAGTACCGTTCGCCCAGCAGCACATCGAGGTCGTAGTCGACGAAAGCCGGGCTGGCACCGGCCAAGGCCATCAGGGTGCCCGGCTCCATTCCGAAGAGGCGTTGGGAGGCGTGCCAGAGCAGGCCCGGTGACTCCACCGGAGTCAGCTCCACGTTTCCCTCGTGCGCGACCGCACCGGCGTACCAGGTGTCGCCTGCGACGTCGTCCTCGAGGGCGAAGTCGGGGCCGCCGTCCATCGCCAGCGCGATGATCGGCGCGCTGCGGAACGCACGGGCGTCCATGAACAGGCCGGAGAACACGTGCGCCAGGTTGTGCACCGGCAGGCCCTTGCAGTCGAACTCGGGCAACGCCGTGGTGATCTCCAGCCCGGGTGTGCCCCAGATCTCGGTCAGGTCGGCGCGTGTCAACCCCTCCCGCCCGATCAGTTCGTCGATTAATCGCCCGCACGCCTCCGGCCTGTCGTACAGCGGTAACTCGTGGTGCTTCAGCCCGGACAGCCGTTCGACTTCCCAGTACCTGACCAGCGTGATGCGCGTGTCGTCGACGCGCCAGAGCGCGACGTTCTGGTCGTGGCGGTGCGCGGAAAAGGCCAGCAGGCCAGGCGGGCTCAGGTAGGTGGAAACTACGTAGCCGCCCATGGTTCCGTTGGTCATGCTTCTGCCTCCTGGCTCTCTGGATGAACGGTCAGTCGATCTGCGACTCGCCCGTCTCGGCGTCCACCACGTCGATCGCGCCGGTCGGGCAGAGTTCCGCGGCCTCGATCAGACGCGGCTGGGCCGGTAACGCACCGGCCGGTGGGCAGGAACGGTCCTCCTCGTCGAGCTGGAACAAGTCCGGTGCGATCGACGTGCAAGTGCCCGAGCCCACGCAGATGCTCTGATCGATCCGGATCCGCCACTGTGACACCAGTGCCTCCTGTGTTCGCTTTCGTTGATCGTGCTGTCAGATCGGCGTTTCGCCGGTCCTCACGCCTGGGGACTGAGTCCCGCACCGCGAGCGCTACCGCCGCTCACGGAGCAGCGGTGAGCGGCAGGTCCATGTCCGCGAGCAGGACCTCGCGGAGATCGGCCGGTGCTTGCAGGAAGGTGAAGTGGCTGCCGCCCAGCAGCCGGAAGACGGTTCGCCCGCAGTCGCGCCACCCGGTCATCTGGTCCGGCCGGATGTTCACGTCGTCCTTCCAGCCGATGGCGCTGACGCGGCAGGGTAGCCGCACCGCCTCCGCCATCCGGTATTTCGCGTTGGCGTCCACATCGGCGCGCATCACCCGCAGGGACAGCCGCACCAGATCTTCCCGCGGCTCGACACCGCCCAACTCGCGGATCAGCCGCCGGACTTCCTCGGCCAGCTCGACGTCGTCCATTTCCAGGTAGGAGCCGAACGGTCCTTCCTGCGGTGCCACCTGCGAGGAAACGAACACGCAGGTCGGCACGGGCCCGCCGCTGCGCGCCAGCTGCACCGCGATCTCGTACGAGGACAGCGCCGAGCCGCAGTGGCCGAAGAACCC
Organism: Saccharopolyspora shandongensis; assembly: GCF_900106995.1. Classification (GTDB taxonomy): domain Bacteria; phylum Actinomycetota; class Actinomycetes; order Mycobacteriales; family Pseudonocardiaceae; genus Saccharopolyspora; species Saccharopolyspora shandongensis. The sequence continues at coordinate 172,450 of NZ_FNOK01000010.1, read as the reverse complement.
GAACGGCCGGTCCAGGTGCGGTCCGATCGCATCGATGACCTCGGCGGCCAGCTGCTGGTAGGTCTCATGTGGACGTTCCCGGAGCCGGTTCTCCCTGCCGGGCAGCTGGATCGGGCAGATCTCCAGGCCCTCCACCATCGCAGGCCAGTTCCGGTACATGCTGGCCCCGCAGCCGGAATAAGGCAGGCAGAACAGCCGGGCCGCGGCCTCGCTCCCCGGCGGGCGCAGGAACCAGCGCGGTGGCCGGGCTTTCCGGGGCGTTGCGACCGGGACGTCGGCGCTCACCGCGCGGCCCCCCGTTGGTGGCCCGGCCGGGGTTTGCCCACCACCGGCATGCTGGTGATCCCGGCGACGAAGTTCGACGCCACGTGCTCCACCGGGCCGGCCAGTTGGAAGTCCTCGAACGCGGCGAACATCTCCTCGAACAGCACCTGCAGGGTCATCCGCGCGATGGCGAATCCCACGCAGTAGTGCGGACCCGCGCCGAAGCTGAGGTGCCGGTTGGGGTGGCGACGCACGTCGAACAGGTACGGATCGTCGAAGACCTCCTCGTCGCGGTTGGCCGAGCCGTACCAGACGACGACCGCGTCGCCCTCGGCGATCGGCACCCCGCGCAGTTCGGTCGGTCGCGTCGCGTAGCGCAGCACGTGGTTGGCCGGGGAAGCCCAGCGCAACGCCTCCTCCACACCACTTTCCAGCAGTTCCGGGTGCTCCGCCCAGTCGGCGTAGCGACCGGACCGGATCAGCTCGGCCAGCGCGGCCTTCGGCACTTCCGGCACCGTCACGGTGGAGCCGATCAACAGCAGGTAGCAGTTGGCCATCACCGCGCCGCGGCCGAGCGGGGCGCCCTCCACCGTCATCGTGAGCAGGGTGCTGAGGAGGTCCTCGCCGGGCGCCTTCTGCCGCCGGCTCGCGGCGTCCTGGAAGTAGGCGAACAGCTCCCGGTGCGCCCGGTGCTGGGTCGCCGCCGCGCCGGAGGAGAGCTGGTGGACCGGGTCGTCGGGGGCGACCGCCATCTCGGCCAGCTCGGTCAGCCTGGGCCAGTCGGCGGACGGCAGATCCATCAACGTCCCGAACATGACGACCGGTAGGCGGTGCACCGCGACCGCGATGTCGAACGGCTCACCGCCGAGAGCGGGCGCCAGCAGTCTCCGGGCCTCGGCCCGCACCCGTTCGCGGTGCCGGTCCGCCGTGCGGCCGACCAGCAGGCGCTGCAACGGCGCCCGCATCTCGGTGTGGCGCGGCGGGTCGGTGGCCGACAGCTGCTGCCGGCTGGCCGGGTCGGGCTGCCCGAGCAGCGTCAGCAACGTGCCGCCCTCAGAGGTGAAGGTGGCGTGATCGCGCAACACCGCAACGATGTCGTGGTACCGGGTCACGGACCAGAAACCGGATCCCTGCCCGATAGGTTGCCAGCGCACCGGGTCCCGGTGCCGCATCGCGTGCCACACCGCATGCGGGTCGCCGTTGCGGTACAGCGCCGGATCCCGCAGGTCCACCGCGTCGAGGTCGATGGCGTGCGGGTCGGTCGGGTGCGAGTGCCTCATCCTTGCGCTCCCGTCCCGGTTTCCAGCGCCGCGGCCAGCTCGGCGATGCTGGGCTGGAGGAACAGGGTCTGCGCGGAGACCTCGACGCCGGTCGCCGACGCGATGTCGACCAGTAGTTCGGCGGCGGCCAGCGAATGGCCGCCGAGTTCGAAGAAGTCGTCGTCCACGCCGACCGGCCGGACCTTCAGGCGTTCGGCCCACATGTCCGCCAGCCGCCGTTCCAGGTCGGTGCGGGGCGGGATGTACTCGGTCGACAAGTTCTTGTCGGCGCGCGCTACCGCCGGTTCCGTTGCGGGCGCGCCGGATTCGTGCTCCACGTGGGTCATGGCAGCGCCACCTCCCGATCACTCGTGCGAACCCGCACCGGCAGGTGCGTGATCCCGTTGATGAAGTTGGAGTACAGGTGGGTCACCTCGCCCGCCAGCTCGAACCGGTCGCACCGCGCGATCAGTTCTTCGAGCAGCACCGCGAGCGCCACCTGCGCCGCCGGTCCGCCGATGCAGCGGTGCGCGCCGACGCCGAAGGCGAGGTGCGGATTGGGTGTGCGCGCCGGGTCGAAGGCGTACGGGTCGGCGAAGACCTGTTCGTCCCGGTTGGCCGAACCGACCCAGGCGCAGACCAGTTCCCCTTCGTCCAGCCGGACATCGCCGATCTGCACCTCGGTGAGGGTGCGGCGCATCAGGTGGTTGGTCGGCGAGGCCCACCGCAGTGCCTCCTCCACCGCGCTCGGGATGAGGTCCGGATTCGCCCGGAGGGTGCGCCAGGCCTGCGGCTGATCGGCGAATGCGAGCACCATGTGCGAGGCGACCTGCGGTGTCGTCGTGATGGCACCCATCGCGAAGCTGTAGCAGTTGAGCAGCACCTCGTGCTCGTTCATCCGGCGGCCGCCGAAGTCGAGGTCCAGCAGCACCGAGATCAGGTCGTCCCGGCGCTGGCGGCGCCGTTGCCCGATCAGGTCGGAGAACAGGGCCATCAGTTCGTGGTGGGCGTGCCGGAGGGTGTCCTCCTCGGAGCCCGTCGCGTACTCCGGATCCGCCGGCGCGACACCGGCCATCGCCCACCTGACGATGGACGACCAGTGCCGGACGGGGATGCCGATGATCTCGCCGACCCCGGCCATCGGCAGTTGCAGCATCAGCTCGGCGAAATCGACCGGTTCGCCGTGATCGAGATGCCCGTCCAGGATCCGGCGGAGGTGACCGCGCACCCGTTCGCGGCGTTCCCGGACCAGCCGGGTCGCCATGGTGCGCATGGTGGGCAGCCGGACCGACGCGTGGTCGGGCTGATCCATCAGGTTGATCGTCTTACCGCCCGCGCTGTCCCCCCGTGCGACGGCGAGGATCGTGCCGTGCGCCGAGCTGAACCTCCGGTCGTCCATGAGGACCCGGGAAACATCGCGGTAGGTCGTCACCGACCAGAACCTGTCGCCCTCCGGGGTGTGCTGCGCCCACACCGGAGCCGTCGTCCGCAGGGCGTGCCACGACGCGTGCTGTTCGCCGTGCTGGTAACGGCCGGGGTCGTAGAGGTCGATCTTGTCCAGCGGTACCGGCGCGGTCGGCGGCGAGGCGGTCAGTTGCATCGACGTACCTCCGTGTCGATGTCGGGAATCAGGTCACTTGCGTTCTCCATCAGTCACCGCCGCGGTTTTCCGAGCACCGGCATGGACGACAGCCCGTTGACCCAGTTCGACGTCAGGTGCGTGACGGGGCCGGCCAACTCGATCTGTTCGAACTTCGAGACGAGCTCTTCGAACAAGGCCCGCAACGCGATCCGCGACAGCGGCGCGCCGATGCAGTAGTGCGGGCCGATGCCGAACCCGATGTGCTGGTTGGGCGGGCGCTGCGGATCCAGGCGGTAGGGGTCGTCGAACACCGCCTCGTCGCGATGCGCCGAGCCGACCCAGGCGCAGACCCAGTCGCCGGCGGAGATCCGGACGCCGCTGATCTCGGTGTCCCGCAACGCGCGGCGGACCAGGTGGTGCGGTGTGGCGGTCCACCGCACACCTTCCTCCACCACCGCCGTTGTCCGCTCCGGATCCTCGCGCAGCCACTCCCACCACGACGGGTGCTCGATCAGCGCGAGCAGCGTCTGGCCGGCGACGTGCGGCGTGGTGGAGTTGGCGCCGGCCATGAAGCTGTAGCAGTTGAGCAGCACGTCGCCGTCTTCCATCCGCCGCCCGTCGGGCCGCAGCTCCAGCAGCGCGCTGATCAGATCTGTGCCCGGGTGGCGGCGGCGGTGCGCGATCAGCTCGGAGAACCGCGCGAACAGCTCGTGGTGGGCGCGGCGCAGCGTGTGCGCCGTGGTGGGCCCGACGGCGAACGCGGGATCCTCCGGTGAGATCCCGGCCGCGGTCCAGAACGCGATCGGATCCCAGTGCTCCTCCGGGATGCCGATCAGTTCTCCGGTGATCGCCATCGGCAACCTGCGCATCAGGTGGGCGAAGTCCTGCTCGCCGTCGAGGCACGGTTGCACCAGGCGGCGCACCTGCTCCTGGATCCGGTCGGTCCGCCCGCGCAGGACCGAGTGGCTGAACGACCGCATCGACGCGGTGCGCAGCCCGGTGTGCTCGGGTGGATCCATCAGCGAGATGGTCCGCCCGCCCGCGGGGTCACCGGTTTCGATCGAGCCGAGCACCGTGCCCGATGCCGAGCTGAACGTGCGGTGCTCCTTGAGGACGCGTTCGCAGTCCGCGTACCTCGTCACCGACCAGAAACCCGGCTGGCCGGGCCGTTCGTGCCACCAGACCGGTGCCTGGCGGCGAAGGGTCTGCCAGGCCGCGTGCTGGCTGCCGTCGCGGTAACGCTCGGGGGCGTACAGGTCGATCTCGTCGAGCGGAACGGACTCGGCGGAATCGGGTGCGGTGATGCGCATGTGGTCCCCAAGGACTGGTTCGAAATGGCTTACGTGGCGGTGCGGAACCTCGGGCCCCGTCTCGCGGCGGGGCCGTCGGCATCAGGAAGTCGACGCGGCGGTGCTCGCCGCGTCGGACGGGGTGGCGTCGGCTTCGTACTGGGCCGCCAACTCGACCACCGTCGGATGGCTGAAGAACTGGGCGGCGGTGAACCCGACCCCGATCGCGCGGAGCCGTTCGAGCACGGCGACGCTGCGCAGCGAATCCCCGCCCAGGGCGAAGAAGTCGTCCCGCGCCCCGACCTCGTCGAGCTCCAGGGCCTCGGCCCAAGCGGTGGCGATGATCCGTTCGATCTCGCTGCCGGGCGCCACGTACGGCGGAAGTCCCTCCACGGCGGCCCGGCTGGCCCAAGCCGCGGGCAGCGATCGGCGATCCAGCTTCCCGTTGGCGTCCAGCGGCAGCGAATCCAGGACGATGAAGGTGGCCGGGACGGCGTGGCCCGGCAACCGGGCGGCGGTCCAGGCGCGCAGCTCGGAAACGGCGAGATCTGCGCCCGACGAGACGTACGCGGCAAGCCGCTTGTCGCCGTCCAGCCCCGGAACCGCCACCACCGCCGCGGCCGACACGTCCGGTGCGCTCAGCAAGACGTTCTCGATCTCGCCCAGCTCGATGCGGAATCCGCGCACCTTCACCTGCCGGTCGATGCGCCCGTGGAATTCCAGCTCGCCGTCGGGCAGTGCCCGACCGAGGTCGCCGGTGCGGTACATGCGCGCCCCGGGTACGTGGGCGAACGGATCGGGCAGGAAGCGTTCGGCGGTCAGCCCGGGCCTGTCGTGGTAGCCGCGGGAAAGCCCGCTGCCCCCGATGTACAGCTCGCCGATCTCGCCGTGCGGGACCTGTTCGAGCCGTTCGTCGAGGACGTACACCCCCACGCCGTCCAGGCCGCGTCCGAGCGGTACCCGGCTGCCCTGCAGGCCCGGCGACGGCGAGTGCAGCGTGGTGAAGACGGTGGTCTCGGTCGGCCCGTAGGCGGCGTACACCGACGTCGTGGCGGCGGCCGCCGCCACGTGGTCCGGGTTGAGCACGTCGCCGCCGGTCAGCAGGCGCCCGACCGGTTTCAGGGCGGTCAGGTCGAAGTCGGCCAGCAGGTGGAACAGCCCCGTGGTGAGGAACAACCAGTCCGGTTGCAGTTCACGCAGCTGGCGCCCGAGTTCCTCAATGGACACCTGTGCCCCGGGCAGGATCGCGACCTGCGCACCGCGGCACAGCGCGCCCCAGATCTCGAAGACCGATGCGTCGAAGGCCGTCGGCGCGAAGTGCGCCACCGTCTCGCCCTGGCCGACGGCCAGCCGGTCGTCGTTGCTCACCAGCGCGACCACGTTGCGGTGCTCGACCACCACGCCCTTCGGGGTGCCGGTCGAGCCGGAGGTGTAGATGACGTACGCGCACTGCTGCGCGGTCACCGGCACCGGAGCCGGGGCCGACGCCGGGGCCGGCTCGTCGCCGTCCAGGACGATCACCGGCACTCCTTCGGGGTGCGCGAGTTCGACCGAAGAAACGGTGACCAGCGCCTCGACGCCGGAGTCGGCGAGGATGAAGTCGAGGCGCTCCGCCGGGTATTCGGGGTCCAGCGGCACATAGCCGCAGCCCGCCTTCAACACGCCGAGGAATGCCACGATCGCCTCCGCCGAACGAGGAATCGCGACGCCGACCCGGCTCTCCAGCCCTACCCCGCTGCCCCGCAGCACGGTGGCCAACCGGTCGGCTCGTTCGTTGAGCTCGCGGTAGGTCATCGTGTCGTCGGCGTCCCGCACCGCGGGCGCGGACGGCGTAGCGGCCGCCCAGCCCTCCACCAGTTCGTGAATGGTCGGGCCGAGTTGCGGCGATCCGTCGGATGAGCTCATGGGATTACCTCCGGCGTCGTTTCGAGTGGGTTGTTCGGTACGGCATCGGCACGCGTCGACGGAGGCGGTCGCACGTCGGTCATGTCACGCGTCAGCAGGTCGACGAGGGGCGGCGGGCAGCGGGTGAACGCGAAGTGCTCGCCGTCGAGGACCTCGTAGCGGGTCTCGGCGACTTCCTCCCAGCCGCGGCACACCTCCGCAGGCGGGACGACGTCGTCGTCGGTCCAGCCGAGCACCGTCACCGGTGCCGGCAGGAAGCGCGTCGCGTCGTGCAGGTGGGGCCGGTGCAGCTCCAAGTCGACGCGCAGGACCTGGGCGGCCACCTCGACGAAGTCTTCGCGCACCGGCACTCCGAGCTTGTCGAACAACGCGCTGACCTCTGCGCCGAGGTCGGCGGTGGCCAGGTCGACGAAGTTGAGCCTGCCGTACAGCCGCTCGTGCGGTGGGCCCCAACCCGACGCGAAAATCCGTGCGGGCAGCGGCATTCCGCGATCCTGCAGCGCCAGCGTGGTGGACAGCGCCAGCGGTACGCCGCCGCAGTGGCCGAAGAAGGCGAACTCGCGGTCGGCGAAGCGGGCCAGGTACTCCACCAGCGACTCGGTGAACTCGGCGTGGGTGCGCACAGGTGGTTCCCGGAAGCGGTGCTCCCGGCCCGGCGGCTGGAGCGCGCCGAACCAGGCGTCCCCGATCTGATTCGGCCATTGCCGGTACAGGGAGGCGCCACCGCCGGCGTACGGGAAGCCGAACAGCAGGGTCTGCGCGTCCTCGGGCGGCGGCCTCAGCAGCCATGATCCGGGATCCGGCATGGTGATCTCCTCGATGTCTCCGTCTTCAGCGGCTTCCGGGGCGCGGATCAGGGCTGCCCGGGGTCGATGTCCCGGCAGATCTCGGTCAGGATCTGCCGGTGGTGGGCGTGGATGAAGAAGTGGTCACCGGGGTAGAGCCGCATGGTGAACGGGCCGTCGGCCTCCTCGCTCCACCGGGCGAGCTGCTCCGGCGTGGTCGTGGGGTCGGACCGCCCGCCGAAGGCCGAAATGCCGTAGGGCAACGGCGGTTCTTCGGTGTGCCGGTAGGTCTCGCAGACCGCGAAGTCCGCACGCAGCGCCGGGGCGATCAGGTCGATCAGCCCGGGCTCGGCCAGCACCGAATCCGGAATGCCGCCCAGCCGCCGGACTTCGGCGAGGAACTGCGCCTCCGGCAGCCGGTGGATGGCCGGCAGCTCGTCGGGGATGTTCGGTGCGCGACGACCGGAGACGAAGAGGTGGGCGGGCTGGGGCAATTCGTGCCGGCGCAGCGCCCGGGCGAGCTCGAAGCAGACGAGGGCGCCCATGCTGTGCCCGAGCAGGGCGTAGGGCAACGGCGCGCGCCCTTCCGGCGCCGGGCCGAACGCCTCGTCCCCGGCCAACTCCTCGACCAAGACGTCCACCACCGACCGGATGTCGGCCAGTGGCGGCTCGGCCAGCCGGCTTTCGCGAGCCGGCAGCCGGATCGCCCACACCTCCACCCACGGCGGCAGCGCCTGGGGAAAAGTCCGGTACGCGGCCGTTCCGGCACCCGCGTACGGCACGCACAGCAGCCGGAGCCGCGGCGACGTCCGCGCTCCGATGCGGACGAGGGCCGGTCGGGTCGTTGTCTGCGGTTCACTCATCGCGGCCTCCCACGTCCACTGGCTCTGCGGAACTCGGCGATCCGGCCGGCCGCAACACGAATGCACATCCGCCGCGCATCGCGGGGGCGGCGCGCGAACCGGTGCTCGACCATTCGCGGTGGCGGTCGTCGAACTGCGCGCGCAACGGGTGGCCCGACTGTCCGCCGGGTAGCTCGAATTCCGCGAAACCGCCCGCCCCGGGCGACAAAACGGCGCGACCGACCGCGGCGAATCCCGGAACGCACGTCCGAACGCTGTGCAGCGCCCCGGATTGCGGTCGCGCCGCGACCCCGAGCAGCGGGCCTGCCCACGGAGCAAGCCCCGCTAGCGGATGGTCCAGGCCCACCGAGTTGAGTTCGCCCCAAGTCGGCAGGCCCGCTGCTCCCCCGAGTTCGGCCACGGCTCGATCCACGCAGCGCGCGACGAAACCCGCCCAGCCGCCGGCTTCCTCCCCGGGCGGTAGCAGCGACGGGTCCTCGGCTTGGAGGATGGCGAGCAACGGCCCATCGGCCGCGCGGAACGGGTACCGGAAGTCCGGGTCGTGTTCCCGGCACACCGCCAGGTAAGCGCCGAGGACCTGCTGGGCGATGATCTCGCGCAGCCGCACGAGGACGCCGAACGCCTGGGAAGCGGCATCGGCCCGGCCGTCCCAGGACGCGAGCAGGTCTGCGACGCGGTCGCCGCGGCCGGCGAGCGCCGACACCGCGAGATCGCGGTACGGCAGGTACAACTCGGCGGCCGTGTCGTGCTGCATCGCGCGCATGGCGGCCGGATCGGGGTCCGCGGCCTCGGCCAGCAGTCGCCGCAACCGGCGGGCGCGGTGGCCGGGGTCGAGGTCGTAGCCGATCTGGAAGGTGCGCTCGGTCAGCGCCGCGTCGTTCGCCGAAACCAGGATCCCCGATGGCGGATCGACCAGGCGTGGCCGCTGCGCTCCGGTGAGGTACCCGTCCGCGGCGCCGCGGCGATCGGCCGGTCGCCGTGGAAGCAGCCCGGTCGCCAGGTGCGCCATGCGTCCCGAATCGTCCGCGACGAGCACGTTGAGCGCGATGCCCTGCGCCTGTTCGAGCAGCTCGATGCTCTCCGCGACGCTGGATGCCTGGGCCAGCCGCTGGAACTTCAGGTCGCAGCTGCGGAGATCATGACCGGTCCACCGGATGGCGATTTTCTCGCCCAGCAAGGGATTCCGGGACACGGGCATGGTGCCGACGCGGGTGACGTCGAGTTGCGCATCCGCACGGCCCCGGACTCGGATCCGTTCGGTTCCGGTGGTCGTGCCGGCCGAGCCGTCGGCGTCGGCGGCCGGGACCAGGTCGAGGACGTCGGCGCTGAGGTTCGTCACTCCCCACGCGACGTGCTCGTTGCGCCCGGTCAGCACCACCGGCAGACCGGGCGCCGCCAGGCCGCGCACTCGCTGCCCCGGCCAGCGCAGATCCACCTCGTACAGCAGGTTCGGCATGGTCAGCGGCAAGTGGAGGTCGCAGGCCAGGAGCGGGTGCCGCGCATCGGGGCCGCCCCGGACCCAGCAGTTGGATCCGGGCACCGCCCCGTCGAGCGCGACGACGTCGGGAACCGGCTCGGGCGCGCGCAGGCGCCCCAGGCCTTCCGGGATGGACGGCTCCCGCCCCGCACCCGGCAGGAAGAAATCGGCGACGTCGTCCGGGAACACCCGCCGGATCACGGCATCGGCGCGCTTCGGCTGCTCGTTCCAGGACAGCGAATGGAACAGGAACAACGCGATCAACACGCTGTCCGCTGCCGTCCACGGCTCCGGCCGGTACGAGAGGAACCGGGCCTCGAACGGCGAGCCGTGATGCCGCATCGACGCATTGACGCCCGCCGCGAAGGCCGTCAGGACGTCTCGCTCCGGTGCCTCCAGGGACGCGGTCGCCGCCTCGGCCGCCCGGGCCAGTCCCAGCGGCCGGTAGCGCTCGTCCACCGGCAACGCCGTGCGCCCCCAAACCTCCGAAAGACGCCCCTTCGCCGTTCGCCGCAGCAGGTCGAGGTGGAAGGCGCGATCCGAGCCCATCGCAAAACCCAGCGCCCGCACGGCATCCAGGAACGAGGCCCCCTCGATCCTCGTGACGCCGTTGGGCATCGCCTCCATCCGCACCTCGGCGCCGAGGCCCGGCACCTCGACGTCGCCGGGGCAACCACCACCCGAGCGGACCAGAGCGCGCACCAGCCGCAGCTCGATCGCGATGCGAGCGCGGTGCCGCCGAACTTCGGCGATGATCACGGCCGCTCCGACGGCGAGCACCACCAACGGCGCCCACAGCGGCGCGACGACGGCGCCGAGCGCAACCGCGGCCACCGTCACGAGCGCCGTCGTTCCGATCGTGCGGACCGAGGGGAGCCGCCACAGGCGCCGGTAGCGAAGGCGGTGGACCGGGCAAGGTGTCACGCGCGTTCCCCCATCGCCCGGGCGGTCGCCGTCAACGCGGTCGCGATGTCGTCGAGGAGTTCGACCGCGACCGCCCGGTCGGTGATCGCCGGTTTGTAGCGCAGGTTCAGCACCAGCGCACCGTCGTCCGGCGTCACGCCGAGGACGAATTCGCAGTTCGTCGCGGCGATCGAGGTGGTGAGGACGCCGCGGTCGGATCGGTAGGGCGAGAACTCGAGCCCGTCGTCCGGTGCGACGGCCGTGGTCTCCTCCTGGACGACGAGCATGGCCTCGTACATCGGGCCGGTCCGCTGCTCCGCGGGGTAGCGCTCCGCCAGTGCGGTCAGGACGTCCTCGAACGGAACCTCCTGGTTCTCGTACGCGCCGATGCACGCCCGCTGGACTTCGCGGCTGAGGTCGACGGGATCGGCGTCCGCGCCGACCTGCATCCGCAGCACGGCCGTGTTCGCGACCAGCCCGACGACGTCCTCCGTGCCGGGCTGGGCGCGGTTGGCCAGCATCGTGGCGACGCGGATGTCGTCCTGTCCGCTCCAGGACCGCAACGCCGTCGCGAAGGCGGTCAGCACCACCATGAATTCGGTCAGGCCGTGCCGACGGGCGGCGTCGCGCACCGGCTCGATCGCAGCGCGGTCCAGTCGGCGTTGGCAGGAAGCGGAACGGAGGCGTTCGACGAACGTGGCCTGATCCGCGGCGGCGAATCGGCTCGAAGGCCCGGCGGCGAGGGAGGTCCAGGGCGGAGTCAGTCGGTCGACCCAGTAGGTGAGTTGTCGCCTCGCCGCCGGCGATTCCGCCCACTCGGCCCGTGCCAGGGCCAGCCGCCCGCTGCCCGGTGCGGCCGGCCGATCCGCGGTTCCGGCGCCGGCCGCCAGCTCCCGGTAGGTCCGCGCGGCCTCTCCCAGCAGGAGTTCCAGCGACCAGCCGTCGCAGACCACGTGGTGGATGTTCAGGTAGATCACGTGCCGCAGGGCGCCGATGCGGTAGACGATGGCGCGCATCAGCGGCGCGCGATCCAGCGCGATGGGCTCCCGCACCGCGGCCGCCATCAGCTTCTCGCAGTCGGCGACCGGATCGGCGTGCCCGCTCAGGTCCACGACCTCGATGTCGAGGTCGGCCTGCGGCTCGACCACCTGCTCCGGGCCGTCGTCCGTGCTCACGATGCGCGTCCGGAGGGCTTCGTGGCGCCGCACCAGCGAGGCGAGCGTGCGCTTGAGCACGTCGAGGTCCAGCGGCCCCTCTGCCCGGAGCGCGCCAGGCATGCCGAACAGCGCCACTTCCGGCAACTTGCTCGCCAGCAACCACATCTGGTGCTGGGCGCGCGACAAGGGATAGCGGCGCGGCCCGTCGCCGACGGGGTCCGCGTCCGCCACAGGCGCCACGGCGTCGTCAGTGGAATTCGACGCCGCGCTGAGCGCCCGTGCGGTGCCGTTGACGGTGGGGTTCTCCATGAACGCACCCATCGACAGCTGACCGTGCTGCGCGCGGAGCATGCTCACCACCCGCATGGCCGTCAACGACGAGCCACCGACCTCGAAGAAGCTGGTGTCCGCGCCGAAGTCGGTCACGCCCAGCACTTCGGTCCACGCCTTGCGCGCGCTGCGGGCGAGACCCGGCTCGACCGGCGTGCTCTGGTCCACTGCCGACTCCGGCACCACGGCCCCGCCGTTCGCCGTTTCCCGCGCCGGCTCATCCGGTTCCGGCGTGCCCAGCTCGGACTCGAGCAACCGAGCCAGGTCGACGACTCCGGGCAGGGCCGTGCTCCGGCACGCCTTGTCCGGATCGGCGACGATCGCCGACAAGATCCGGCGGTGAGCCTCTGCGGCGAGTGCGACCGTGGAGCGCGCCACGGCCGAGGCGTCGTACTCGAGGATCATCCGGAGCTCGTGGGTCCGGACGTCGACCGTGTAGTTGGAGCCGAACGCGTAGTGGGTGGATTCGAGCTCGTAGCTGTCGAGGACCTCCAGGCTGCCGTCGCGCACGAGCCTTCGCGTCGTGTGGTAGTCGGTGAAGTTGAAGCTGGAGTCGAAGATGGGCCGCGAGCCGTGCTCCTGCTGGATCGAGGCGTGCGGGTACCAGCGATGCCGCATCATGTCCGACTCGCCGCGGTGCACCTGCCGGGCCAACTCGGCCCAGCTCTGGTCGGCCAGTTCGACGCGCACCGGGAGCTGGTTGAGGAACAGGCCCAGCATCCGGTCGGAATCCTGCTCCTCCGGGCGGCAGGCGAAGACGAGGCTGGTCACCACGTCGTCGTGGCCGGTCAACCAGGCGACGACGCGGATGTGCGCGGCGAGCAGCAGGGCCTTGAGCGGCACCCCCACCTGCGCGGCGACCGCCCGCAGTTCGTCGATCGTTCCGGGCAGGTCCTCGTGCAGCTGCCGCATGACGGGATCGCCGGACCTGCCGGGGGCGATCAGGTGGGCCTCCGGCGAAGTCCGTTCGCGCCAGAAGTCCGCATCGGCGGGGTCGGCCAGGGCTCGCTGCTCCAACGCGACGTAGTCCGCGAACCTGGTCCGCGGCCGCGGCAGCGGACGCCCCGAACCGCCGTGCAGCCGGTCGAGGTACTGGGCGTGCAGGTCCTCGAAGAAGACGTTCACCGACCAGCCGTCCAGGATGGCGTGGTTGTGGGCGAAGACCAGCTGGTAGTCGTCCGCGGACAGGGTGAGCACCACGAGCCGGAACAGCGGGACCCGCGCGAGGTCGAAGGAGCTCGCGGTCTCGGTCTCGACGACCTGCCGAATCCTGGCTTCCTGGTCCGCGGGGGCGAGATTCGCGAGGTCCTCGAACTCCACCGGGACGTCGACGGCGGTGTGCACGCGCTGCACCGGTCCGTGGGCGTGGCCGAGGTCGAAGCTGGTCCGCAGGATCGGATGCGCGTCCGTGACGGCCTGCGCCGCCGCGCGGAACGCCACCGGATCCATGGTTCCGCGCACCCGGTAGCTGAGCACGATGTGGTAGACACCCGCCCCGGGAGCGATCTCCTGGTGGTAGATCATGCCGGTCTGCATGGCCGTCATCGGGTAGGCGTCCTCGACATCGTCGGGGAACGAACCGGCGAACTCGGCGGGCAGCAGGGAGAACGGCTCGCGCTCCGCCGACGCCTCGGTGGCGTCCTGATCCCGCAGCACTGCGCGCGCCGCGAGTTCGGTGAGCACCGGGGCCTCGTAGACATCGCGGACGCTGAACGCGAGGCCCCGCTCGCGGGCGAGGCCCACGAGGTGGATCGCGTGCATGGAATCGCCGCCCTGCTCCAGGAAATCGGTGGCGGTCGAGGCGGAATCGTCGCCCAGCACCTCCCGGAACAGCTCCAGCAGGAGGGTTTCCGCGGGGCCCTGCGGTGGCGTGGAAACCCGCGGGCTCGACGTGATCGCGGCTGTCGCCGCAGAAACCACCGCGGCGCGGTCGAGCTTGCCGTTGTTGGTCAGCGGCAGCTCCGCGACGACCGCGACCGCGTGCGGGATCATGTAGCGGGGTAGGACGGCACGCGCGCCCCGGATGAGTTCGGCGGCGGAGAGGTCCGCGTCGTCCTCGGCGACGACGACCGCGACGATCCGGGTTCCGCCGTCGTCCGGTGTCGTGACGGCCGCGGCCGCGGCCACACCGGATTGACCGGCCAGCGCCTCCTCGATCTCGGACAGCTCGATGCGGAATCCGTTGACCTGCACCTGCGAATCCCGCCGGCCCAGGTACGACATGCCGGTCCCGCTCCGCCGGGCGAGGTCGCCGGAGCGGTACATCCGCGATCCCGGGATCGGGCCGAACGGGTCGGGCACGAACCGCAGGGCCGTCTCCCGGGGCCTGCCGAGGTAGCCCGCGCTCACCTGCGGGCCCCCGACGTAAATCTCCCCGACGCAGCGGTCGAACACCGACGTGCCGTTGTCGTGCAGGATGTGCAGCGAGGTGCCCGGCAGCGGGCCGCCGATGTCGGATTCCGCGGTGTGCGCGTCGTCCGGCCGGAGCCACCGCCACGACGCGTGCACGGTCGTCTCGGTGATGCCGTACATGTTGACCAGCTGGGTCCGGTCACCAAGAGCCTGGTACCACTGATCCACCAGCCTGCGATCCAGCGCTTCTCCGGCGAACAGGACGTAGCGGATGTGCTCGGCCGCGCTCGGGTTCCGCTCGATCGCCGGAAGCATCACCGACAGCGCCGAGGGCGTCTGGCTCAGCACGGTGACCCGTTCCCGTTGCAGCAGCTGGGCGAACGCCTCCGGCTCCCGCGTCGTCCACTGTGGAACCACCACCAGCCGTCCGCCGTGCAGCAGGCAGCCGAACATCTCGTACATCGAGACGTCGAAGGAACAGGCGTGGAACAGCGTCCACGTGTCGTCGGCGCCGAAGCCGTAGGCGTCGCCGGTGGCGCCCAGCAGGCTCAGGAGGTTGTGGTGGGTCACGTGCACGCCCTTGGGGCGACCGGTCGATCCCGATGTGTAGATCACGTAAGCGGTGGCCTGCGCCGGCACCGGCTCGCTCGGGGCGGCCGCCGCCCCGAGTTCGGCCAACTGCGCGACGGTGACGCGCCCACTGCCCGAATCCGGTTCCGGTGCGATGATCCGGCGCGCGTCCGCGTCGGCGAGGACGCGGTCGACGCGGGCCTGCGGCCAGGAGTCGTCGAGCACCAGGCACGCGGCGCCGCTGCCCATGACGCCGACGATGGCGGCGACGAGGTCGATGCCGCGCGGCAGCGAAATCGCCACGACGTCGCCCGCGCCGAAGCCTTCCCGGCGGAGTCCCCTGGCGATCCGGTCGACCAGACCGGCAAGCTCCCGGTAGGACAGCGTGGCGCCGTCGTGGCTGACGGCGACGGCGTCGCCGCGGGTCTGCGCCATCGCGGCGAGCCGGGCGACGAGCGACTCGTCCGCACCTGGCACCCGGTCGGCGTGCTCGCCCACCGCGCCCGCTCCGATCTCGCCGAACGGCGCCGCGGCCAGGTCCGCCGCACGGCGCTGCGGATTCGCCGCGCCCTGCGCGAGGATCCTGCGGACCATCGATGTCATGGCGGCCACGTCCTGCTCGCCGACCGCCCGCCGGTCGTACTCGACGTCGATCGCGAGGGTGTCGCCGTCGTCGCGCACCAGGAAGTTGAGGTCGTACTTGGCACCGACCTGCGCCACCTCCAGGTGGCTCGCCTCCAGACCGCGGAAGCTCGGCTCCGGCAGTTGGGTGCCCGCGTCGGTGACGATGACGTTGAACAGCGCCCGGCCCGCCGCATCGCCGCGCGCCGCGTGCTCGTCGAGCACGATCTCCGACGGCACCACGGCATTGCCCATCGCGCCGAGGACCGCGGTCCTGGTCCGCTTGACGAGGTCGGCGAAGCTCGGGCCGCCACCTAGTTCGAGCCGGACCGGGATCATGTCGAGCAGCAGGCCGACCAGCTTCTCCAGCCCGGCGCGGTCGCGGCGGGCCACCGGCATCCCGACCACCATGTCCTCGCGGCCGGTGTACCTGGACAGCATCGACGAGATGGCGGCCGAGACGACGAGGAAGGAGCTGGAGCGGCTCTCCGACACCAGCCGGCGCACGGCCGCGGTCGTGGCCGCATCGATGATCGCCGTGTACGCGCCGCCGCGGTGATCTTCCCGCAACTCCTCCCGCGGGGGCGGGAGGGGCAACGGCCCGAAAGCGGCGTCGCTGAGCCGTTCCTTCCAGTACCGCCGGGCGGTTCCGAGGTCGGCGTAGCGGAGGTGTTCCTGCTCCCACCGGGCGTAGTCGAGCATGTCGACGTCACCCGCGGACGGCTCGACGGGACTGCCGTCCAACCGGGCGTTGTAGCACTGGGCCAGGTCTTCCAGCAGCACGCCGACCGAGACGCCGTCGGCGATGACGTGGTGCAGCACCACGACGAAGACGTGATCGTCCTCGGCCAACCGGTAGCGGCACATGGACACCGGTGGCGCGGTGTCGAGCGGGAGCTTGCGATCCGCGAGTCGCGCGCATTCCCGCAGGCACTCGTCGAGCGCCGTTCCCGGCGGCTGGTGCGAGAAGTCCTGGAACACGACCGGCGTCGCGACCGCTGGCAGGACGTGCTGAACCGGCTCGCCCAGCGCAACGGGGAACACGGTGCGCAGCGACGGGTGCCTGCGGTGCACGTCTTCCAGCGCGGCCGCGAACGCGACGTCGTCGAGCTCGCCGCGCAGCCGCAGGGCCCCGCACACGTTGTAGGTGCCGTCCTCCAGGAAGTAGTTCGTCGCCCAGAGCGTCTGCTGCGCCTTGCTGAGCGGTCCCCGGCGTTCCTGGTCGTCGGCGTCGCCGCGAGCCGGCGGCCACCGCAGCTGCGCGCGCCGGTTCAGGATGTCGACGAGCTCGGCGCGGTGCTGCTTCATCTCGGCGACCAGCTCGGGCGCGAGCTGGGCACCCCGGCTGCGATACCGGATCCGGTCGTCGACGAGGGTCAGCCCGACACCGAGGTCGTCCAGCCGCCGCACGAGGTCGTGCGCGTTCACAGTTCCTCCTCGTAGATGCGGGACTCGTCGAGGTCGGGCCCGAGGGACCGGATGCGGTCCAGCTCGGCGGCGACCTCCGCCACGGTGCCCAGGTCGAAGAACACCTCCAGCTCCAAGGGAATCCCCGTCCGATCGGCGAGTTGGTAGACCACCTGTGCCGCCAACATGGAATGCCCGCCCAGCACGAAGAAGTCCTCGGTCACGTCGACCGCGTCGAGCTCCAGCAGCTCGCACCACACCTCGGCCACCAGCGCCTCGGTCGGCGTCTGCGGGCCGACCGGCGCCGGCTCCTCGGCGTCGGCGGCCCCAGTGCCCGCCTGGACTGGCTCGGCAACGGAGCCCGGCGTGTTCTCAGGCGTCCGGGTGCTCGGGACGTCCATCGCCATCACCTCCTGTCATCGATCGGTCTGGGCCCCGGGTGGGACGGCCACGTCCGGGTCCGCGGCGCCGGCCCGGAGGACCTCGCCGATCGCTTCGAGCCAGGCCGCGGCCGTCTCGCGGTCCAGTACCTCGCGCCGGTAGACCAGTTCGAGCCGGAGGCGGTCCGACTCGCCGGAAACGTCGAGCATCAGGTCGAGATCGGTCACCGGTTCCGAGATCTCGCTCGGCACCACCTCGATGGCGGGCAGCGCCACGCCCGTGCGCCACGCGCTTTGGTGCGTGACCTTCACCTGGAACAGGGGGAACCGGCCTGCCTGGCGTGGCGGGTTGACGGCGGCCACGATCTTGTGGAACGGCAGCCTGTCGTTCTCGTAGGCCCCGACGCACTGCCGCCGCGCCTGCTCCAACAGGGCACCGAAGGTCGGGGCGGCCTCCGGTGCCGCCAGTCGCACCGGGAGCTGATTCACGAACGTGCCGATGAGATCTTCGCTTCCCGGCCAGGACCGGTTGATCGAGTCGATCCCGACGACGAGATCGTCGGTGCCGGTGACATCGCGCAGCACGACGTGCAACGCCGCCATCACGGCCATGAACGGCGTGGCCCGCATTGCCCGCGCGGTCCGCAGCAGAGCGCTGGTCTCCGCCGCCGTGAGCTCGACGACGACGTGATCGGCGGTGAAGTCGGGCCGAGCCGGGCGAGGCCGGTCCAGTGGCAGGTCGATCGCCGGCGGTGCCCCGTCGAGCTGATCGGTCCAGTACCGCTCGCACTCCTCGGCCTCGGAGCTGCCCAGCCATCTGCGTTCCTCGCCGACGTAGCGCGCGAAGGTGCTGTCCGGCATCGGCACGTCCGGCTCTCCGTCGACCCACCGCTGGTAGTACGTGGCGATCTCCCGCCGCAGCACGGCCAGCGACCACCCGTCGGCCACCAGGTGGTGGATGAGGAGCGTGAGGAGGTGGTGGTCGGGCGCGATCCGCGCGAGACGGGCCCGCATCAGCGGCGGCTGCTCGGTGCGGACGGACAGCTCGGAACCGTCGACCAGATCGGAGACGAGGTCGACGTCCCCGGCGACGCGCTCCAAGGTCACCTCCGCCTTGGGCCACACGGTGCCGACCGGGATGCCGCGTTCCTGGGAGAAGACCGTGCGCAGCGGCTCGTGGCGGCTGACGATGGCGTTCAGCGCGTGCTGGAGCGCGTCGAGGTCGAGATCGCCCCGCAAGGTGAGCCCCAGGCGGATCAGTTGAGCGCCCTTGCGGGGATGCAGCTGTTCGAGGAACCACAGCCGTTCCTGGCCGGACGACAACGCTCCGGGCTCCAGTTCGGTGTGCTCCGGCCGGCTCGCCGACCGGGCATCCTTCAGCACCGAGAGCATCCGGCGCGGCGTCGGGTCGGCGAGGAACTCGCGCAATGACGCGTCGTCCGCGTGGAAGCGCTTGCGGGCCAGCGAGATGGCGTTCATCGCCGACAGCGAGTCGCCGCCCGCCGCGAAGAAGTCCTCGTCGGCGCCCACCGCGGGGACTCCCAGGACCTCGGCGATCATCGCCCGGACCGCCGCCAGCGACGTGTCCTCGTCGCTCGCCCCCGCCTCGGCCGCCCGGGCCTCCCGGTGTCCGTCGAGCGCCTGGTGGTCGACCTTCCCGGAGGTACCGGTCGGCATCCGGTCGAGGACGGTCAACTCGTGGGGCACGAGGTAGCTCGGCGCGGATGCCCGAACCAGTTCTAGGATCCGGTCCGCTGGATCGGGTTCCGCCGAGCCGGTCCGGAGCGTCACGAAGGCCCGCAGCCGCCCCGTCGAGAACACGCACGCGGCCGAGGCCACCTCGGGCACCCGGAGCAGCTCGGCTTCGACGTCGCCGAGCTCGACCCGGTGCCCGCGGACCTTGACCTGGCGATCGCGTCGCCCGTGGTAGTCGATCGTGCCGTCTGATGCGCGGCTGCCCCGGTCTCCGGTGCGGTACAGCCGGGCGCCGCGCGCCGCGGACAGGTGGTCGGGCACGAACGCCAACGCGGTGCGGACCGGATCGCCGATGTAGCCCCGCCCCACCCCGAGCCCGCCGACCAGCAGTTCGCCCTCGACTCCGGGAGGTGTCGCGTGCCCCTGCGGGTCGACGACGTGCACCGTGGTGTTGATGATCTCCCGCCCGATCGGCGGCCACGCCCGCGTCGCGCACTCCGCTTCGGTGACGACGTGGTGGGTGACGTCGTCGGAGCACTCGGTCGGGCCGTAGGCGTTCAGCAACGCGATGTCCGGGCAGCACTCGTACCAGCGTTGCGCGAGCCGGGCAGGCAACGCTTCTCCCGTGGCGATCAGGAAGCGCAACGTCCCCAACCCGGCGCGCAGCCGCTCGTCATCGGCAAGCTGGTCGAGGACGACGGCGAGGAAGGAAGGCACGATTTCCAGGACCGTGACGCCATGTCGGCGCACCCAGGCGACGAGCGCGGCGGGTTCCGCCAGGTTCACCGGCGACGCGACGGCCACCGCGCCGCCGGTCGTCAGCGCGGTCAGCGCCTGCCAGACGGAGATGTCGAACGACAACGGCGCCGTGAACCCGATGACGTCGGCTGGGCCGAGCGCGAGGTCGAGCGTCTTCGCCGCGATGTGGTTGGCCATTCCCCCGTCGGTCACCATCGCGCCCTTCGGGGTGCCGGTGGAGCCGGACGTGAAGATCACGTACGCCAAGCCGTCCGGCTCCCTGGCCGGGAACCCCGCAACGGCGTCGGTGCGCACGGCTGCCGGGGAGACCGCGACCAGTGCCCGCGCCGGCTCGGCTCCCTCGACCAGCTCGGCGGCGTATGCCTCGTGGCCCGGCTGGACGAGCAAGACGCGCGCGCTCGCGGTCGCGCACATCTGACGCGCCCGGTGTGGCGGCGTGCTGGGCTCGATGGGCACGAACGCGGCACCGGCCCGGAGGACACCGAGCACCATCGCGACGTACTGCGGTCCGCGCTCGGCGACGATCGCCACCACGACCTCGCGATCGGCGCCTCGCTCGCGCAACGCGTTGGCATAACCGGTGGATTCGGCGTCGAGCTGCGCGTAAGTCCGGCTCGACCGGTCGTCGGCGACGGCCGGCGCGTGCGGATCGGCCGCCAGCCGGGCGTCGAAGTCGGTCAGCACGCCCTGCGCTCGGGTCTTCGTCGGGCCTGGCACGGTCTCAGCTCCTCTCGGCGTGCGGCGCCGCGGTCAGCGAACGGAGTTCTTCCACCGTCCGGTCGGGGTCGGCCGCGATCGCGGCGATCGAGGCGTGCAGGCGCTCCGCCAGCTCCTCGACGTCGGCGGGGTCGTACCTGTCGGTGGCGTACCGGTAGGACACGCGGTAGCGCCCGTCTCGCTCCTCGATGTCGACCGTCAGGGGATACGGCACGGAGCCGGTGTCGACGTCGGTCAGTTCGGTGGTCAGGCCGTCGAACTCGGCCGGCGCATCCGCCGGCTGCATCACCAACATGACGTCGAACGGGGATCCGTCGCCGCCGGGTGTCGGGGCGAACAGCGGAACGAGCTCCTGGAACGGGATGTGGCTGGAGCGGTAGGCGCGCAGCGCGCCGTCCCGGGTCCGGCCGAGCGCAGCGGCGACCGAGTCGGTGAGCGCCAGGTCCACCGCGAGGACCGAGACGTTCAGCAGCGGGCCTACGACGCGCCGCCACTCGGGCCGGTCGCGTTGCGCGATCAGCGTGCCGAGCAGCACCGACTCGCGCTCGGCCGATCCACTGTGCACCAAAGTGGACAGTGCGGTCGCGAAGACCAGGTAGGGAGTCGTTCCGTTGCGCCCCGCCAGCTCTCGCACCGCGCCGGCGAGGTCCTCGTCGATCCAGCGGGAGTGCCGACCGGCGCCCGGGCTGTGCCCCGGCGCGTCCCGCGTCGGCAGGGGCGACAGCGACACCGGCCCGTCGGCGACGCCGCGCCACAGCGCCGCGACCGAGTCGCGGTCACGGTTCTCCCGCCACGCCTGCTCCTCGTGGCAGTAGTCGGCGAAGCCGTACTCGATCTCGGGTGCCGCCGACGACGTCCCGCGAACACGCCGGTTGTAGCCCTCCGCCAGATCCGACAGGAACACTGACAACGACCAGCCGTCGCAGGCGATGTGGTCGATCGTGACGCACAGGGCCCATTCCTTCTGCCTGAGCCGGGCCAGCAGCGCCCGGAATGGGATCTCGCGCCGCAGGTCCACGACCTCGTTCGCGTCGTCGGTCACCATTCGGTCGAACACCTCGTCGCCGAACTCCGCCACCGGCCCGCGCAGATCGCGCCTGGCCAGCATGAAATCGTCGGCCGAGCCGGGCGTCCACGTCAGGGGCCCGTCCTCCGCCGAGAACCGCGCGAGCAGCACCGGGTGCCGTGCCAGCACCTCGTGGAGGGCAGCGTCCAGCGCGTCCTCGTCCAGCACGCCGCGCATCCACAGCACGCCGGGCATGTTGTAGGTGGGCTGCCCGGGATCCATTTCGTGCAGGAACCAGAACCGCTGCTGGGCGGCGCTCGCAAGCGCCGGGAACCGAGCGCCGGCAGGTGCGACGCCGACTCGCCGGCCGCCCGGCGACGCCGGATCCGCGCGCCGAACGGCAGTCACGAAATCGCGCAGCCGCGGATGGGCGAACACCGCGTCGACCGCGAGCTCGACGTCGAGGGTCTGGGCGACCCGGTCGATCATGGTGAGGGCCAGCAGGGAATGCCCGCCGAGTTGGAAGAAGCTGTCCTGCCACGCCACCACGTCCCGCTCCAGCAGCGTGGCCCAGATCGACCGGACCGCCGCCGACAGCGGGTCGTCGATGTCGCCGAGCTCGTCGTCGTCGCCCCGGGGCGGGCCGCTGAATTGCAGCGCCGGGTAGTCGACCTTGCCGTTCTTGGACCGGGGCAGCCGCGGGACCTGCACGAAGATCGTGGGAATCATGTGCCGGGGCAGCATCTCCGCGAGCGCCTGCCGGAGGCGCTCGTCCTCGCCGGGCGCCAGCACTCGCGGCTCGCCGTCGCCTTCCGCGCCCGTGCCGACGTAGCCCACCAAGGAAGCACCGGTCGACCCGTGGTGGACCTTCACGGCGGCCTCGACCACGCCCTCGCAGTCGCGCAACGCCGCTTCCACCTCACCGGCCTCGATCCGCTGACCGCGGATCTTGATCTGGGTATCGGCACGACCGAGGAACTCGATGTCGCCGTCGGCCGTGGCCCGGGCGAGATCACCGGTGCGGTAGAGCCGCCCGCCCGGCACCGCCGAGAACGGGTCGGGGACGAACATCTCCGCCGTGCGCCGGGGATTTCCTCGGTACCCGCGCCCGACCGCGCCCCCGCCGACGTGCAGCACGCCGACCACGCCCGCGGGCACCGGGACCATGTTGTCGTCCAGGATGAGCACCGCCGTGTTCGCCAGCGGTCGGCCGACCGATACGGTCATCGGCGCGTCCGGCCCGGCCGCGCACAGGCCGGCCGTGACGTCGTCGGTGCACTCGGCGGGCCCGTATGCGTTGTGCATCGGGATTTCCGGCAGTTCCCGGACCCATCGCCGGAGGACGTCGCCGGTGAGCGCCTCTCCGGTGGACAGCATGACGCGCAGCGCGCCGGGCGAAGCGGCGAGACCCGCGTCGAGCAGTGCGACGATGTTGGACGGGACCAGTTCGAGCATGGTCACCCCGCCCTCCACCGTCGCGCGGAGGAGTCCGGCCGGCGATTGCGAAGCGGGCTCCGGAACGATCCGGACCCGCGCCCCGATCATCAGCGGCGTCAGCAGCTGCCAGACGGAGATGTCGAAGGACACGGGCGCCGTCTGCGCGACGCAGTCGTCGGGGCCGAGGCCGAAGTGCTCGACCATCTGCCACATGTGGTTGGTGACGCCGTAGTTGGTCGACACGGCCGCTTTCGGGATTCCCGTCGAGCCGGAGGTGTGGATGATCGTCGAAGCGCCGTGGTCCGGGCAGGCTCGCGGCGGTCGCTGCCCGCTCCTCCCGGCCGCCAGTTCCGCGAGATCGAGCGTGTCCGGCGCGTCGGTCCTGCCCGAAGCGTCGAGCGCACCCGCCAGCAGCGCACGGCCCGCCGTGCTGGCGATGGCGGCGGCCGGAGCGGTGGCGGCCACCATCGCGGCCGCCCGCCGAGGCGCCTCGCGAGGACTGATCGGCACGTAGCACCCGTCCGCCTTGTGGATCCCGACCAGCGCAACGAGGTAGTCGACCGATCGCTCTGCGCACACCACGACGTTGGCGTCGACACCGACGCCCTGCTCGCGCAGGCGTGCCGCCACGTGGTTCGCGCGCTCGTCCAGTTCGGCGTAGGTCAGCCGCACCGCCCCGTCGTCGGCGGCCAGGGCGTCTGGGCACCGGTCGGCCCACTGCTCGAACGAATCCAGGTAGTTGTCCGGACGCGCGACCTCCGGCCCGATGCTCGCCGCCAGGAGCGCGTCGACCTCGTCAGAGGTCAGCAGCGCGAGCTCGTCCACCGCGTCCCGGGGCCGTTCGCCGATCGCCGCGAGCAGCGTGCGGAACGTCGCCACGATCTGGTCCACCTGCCCACGCGTGACCCGCTCCGGGTCGTACTGGAGGTGGAAGCCGAGGGTGTCGTGCCGGACCGCGACGTTGAGGCCCACATCGGACTGCGTCGTGTAATCCGGGGCCGGGTGGCTGTGCAGGCCGCACTCGCCCATGGACAGGGTCGCGTCCGGATCGCCCATGACGACCGCGGCCGCGGATCCACCGCCCGGCAACGCGGTCGTGTAGTACGTGAACATCGCCTGGAAGATCGTCGCGGCCGCGTTCTCGCGATCCGGGTTCACCAGCCTCGTGATGTGCGACAACGGCAGGTCTCGGTGGTCCAGGGCGTCGAGGACCCGCCGCTGCGTCCGCCGGGCGAACTCGTCGAACCCGAGGGCCGGGGCGAACGACGAACGGACCGGCACGACGTTGACCAGGTAACCGACCCAGGACGCGAGCCGGCGGTCCCCCCGACCCGCCGTGGGCACCCCGACCAGGACGTCGGGCTGGCCGGTGAGGCGGTGCAGCAGGACCTGGAAGGCCGCGAGCAGGACGTTGTGCAGGGTCAGCCCCGACTCCCGGGCGAACCGCGCCAGCGACGAGGTCAGTTCCGCGTCCGCTTCGAAGGAAACGGACGCGCCCGTGCCGCGTTCGCCCGGTTCACCTGGCTCCGCGCGGGGAAGCGAGAGCTTCGGCAACTCGCCCGCGAGTTCCTCCCGCCAATGAACTTCGAGCTCGTCACCCCGCTCGTCGAGGACCGCGCGTTCCCGTGCTGCGGGTGACGCAACGCCCTCCACAATGGAGGGTGCGATGCCGTCCGCGTACGCCTGGGCGAGCTGCTCGACGATGATGGACAGGGACGACACATCGCACACGATGTGGTGCAGCGAAAGCACCAGGAGCCAGTCCCCGGACCGGCGCAGCACCGCGGCGCGCAGCAACGGGCCGTTTTCGAGTTCGAACGGCTTCGTGGCGAACTCTCGATACCATTCCGACGCCTCGTCGTCGCTCCAAGACCGGGCGTCGACGACGTCCGCTCGGATGTTCCGCCGCCGAACGATTCCCCGGGGTTCGCCGTCGACGGGCACCACCGCGAGTCGCAGGCTGGGATGGCACCGGACAACGGCGTCGAGCGCGTCGGAGAGCGCCGCCACGTCCAGCTCTCCGGTGATGCGGAAGGCTCGGGTGACGTTGTAGTCGCTGCTGTCGGGAAACGCCCTGTGCAGGAACCAAAGCGCACGCTGCGCCGCGTTCAGCTCGTACTCCGCGCCGTCGTCAGACGGCGGTGAAACCGTCGTCGCGGCCGGAACGCGGGAGCCGACGGCCGCCCTCGCCAGATCGGCGATCGACTCCGCTCGCAGCGTCAGGCTCGGGAGCAACACGACTCCGAGGGCTTCCTCGACCGCGTACTGCAACTGGACCGCCATCATCGAGTCCGCGCCCAGGGAAGCCAACGACTCGTCGCCCCGCGGCTCGGCAGGCAGGCGCAGGACCTCGTGCAGGTGCTCGCAGAGCGCTCGGGTCAGCATCTCGACCCTGGCGGGGACGTCGGCCTCGGCGAACGGGCGCTCGCCCGCCGCCAGCCGGACGGCCAGGTCCGTCTGGCTCTGCGCCGCCGGGGCGAGCGTGTCCGAGAACAGCGCGGGCAGCTCATCGGCGAGGAACCGCTGCTTCGCCGCGTGCCGCTGGACCTTCCCGCTCGAAGTCTTGGTGACGGTTCGCGGCGGGACCAGGACGACCGTGCGCGCCGCAACGCCGTGGATCCGCGTGAGGGTCGCGCGGATCTGCTCCACGATCTCGGGATAGCGTTCCGACGGCGTGTGCTCGCGGACCTCCTGACACACGACCACGGCTTCGTCCCCGTCGTGGCGCACGCCGAAGACCGCACCGCAGCCCGGTCGCACGTTCCGGTCGCACGACGATATGTCGGCTTCCAGGTCCTCGGGGTGCAGGTTGCGGCCGCGGTGCACGATGAGGTCCTTGCTCCGGCCCTCGATGTAGAGCTCGCCGCCGTGGACGAATCCGAGATCGCCGGTCCGCACGAACGGCCCAGCGTCCTCGCCCGCCACGACCGCGCCGAAGGTCGCGGCGGTGCCGTCCGGATCGCCCCAGTAACCGGCGCCGTTGCTGCCGCCCGCCACCAAGATCTCACCCATGTGGCCGTCGTCGACCGGCTGGAGCGTGGCAGGGTCGACCACGCTCACCACGGCGTGCGACGGCAACGGGTAGGAGACGAGTTCGCGAACGCCGGTTTCGGCCGCGCCGGCTTCCCTGGCGACGCCGGACTCCAGCGAATCGACGGAGAAGTGCCTGCTCCTGCTCGGTTCCGACGTCTCGGTGCTGGTCACGAGAAGGGTCGCTTCGGCCAGCCCGTAACACGGTTTGTGCGACTCCGGCCGGAATCCGGCGTCGCGGAACTTCTCGCTGAACGATCGCATCGTGCGGGGGAACACCTGGGCCGCCCCGTTGAACGCGACTCGCCAGCTCGACAGGTCCAAGCCGGCCATCTCCGCCGGGTCGACCTTGCGGGTGCACAGGTCGTAGGCGAAGTTGGGGCCACCGCTGATGTCCGCGTTCTCCGCGGAAATCGCTTCCAGCCAGCTCGCCGGTCGGCGCACGAACGACGACGGATCGAGGATGACACCGCGCGCGCCGGTGTACAGCGGCTGCAACAGGCCGCCGATCAGTCCCATGTCGTGGTGCAGCGGCAACCAGCTCACGATCGTGGAGTCCCGGGTGACTCCGAAGGATTCCCTGATCGCCGCCTCGTTGCACATCAGGCCACCGTGCGACACCACCACGCCGCGCGGCGACCTGGTCGAGCCCGACGTGTACTGCAGGAACGCGGTGTCCTCAGCGGAAATCGCCGGAAGACGACGGGATCGCCGCGCCCCGTCGGCGGCTTCACCGACGGCGTCGGCCAGGATCCAGTCGTAGGAGTCGCACAACTGCCGGATCTCCGGTGTACCGGCAGCCGCTAGATCGTGCACCAAGGACATCGAGACGATCGCGGAGACCTGGCAATCCTCCGCCACCTTCAGCACCCGCCGCTGCGCGGACTCGTCCACCGGAATCGGCACCGGAACCGCGATCACACCCGCTGCCAGGCAGCCCAGGAACGACACGGCGAACTCGGGCGCGGTCGGGAAGAGGAGCAGCGCGCGCTCCCCGGGCTGGAGCCGGCCGGCGAGCACCTCGGCCAGCTGCCGGGATCGCTCGACGAGCTCGCCGTAGGTCAGCTGAACGCGCCCGTCATCCAGGTACGCGGGGACGAACGTCAGCGCGACGCGAGACGGGTCTTCGTCGGCGTGTGCCCGCAGCCGGGCGTAGAGGTCACCGAACATGTCCTGTCCTGCCTTCCGACTCCGATTGAGGGCTCGCCGCGGGCGTCCGCGCGATGCCCCTGCCCTGCCACACCCACCGCCGCGCGCCGGAGTTCGCGCCGTGAACAGGCAGGTTTCCCGTTTCCGCCTCGATCACCCGGACGACACCGCACCGTCGGAACTGTTGGAACTGTTGGAATTCACCCCTGATCCGCCCAGACCACCTTCAGCGCGATCTCCTTCGCGCCGCAGATCAAGCGGGGATCCAGAATCTGGCTCTTCGCGTAGTCTATCGAGAACTCCTTGGTCGCACGAAGGAAATGTTCGAGCGCGATCTTGACTTCCAGGCGGGCCAGGGAGGCCCCCAGGCAGTAGTGGATTCCGTTGCCCAGCGCGAGATGCGGGTTCGGCGAGCGTTCGATGTCGAAGGTGTCGGGATCCGAGAACTGCCGCGGATCGCGGTTGGCGGCGGTGAGCCACACCGAAACCTTCTGCCCCGCAGGGATTTCGTGCCGCCCGACGGTGACCGGCTTGGTGGTCAGCCGGGCGATTCGCGTCGCCTGGCTGCGGTACCGCATGGTCTCCTCGATCGCGTTGTCGAGCAGGCTGGAGTCGGCGCGCAGCCGATCCGCGGCCGCCGGGTGCTGGTCCAAGCAGATGATCGCGTTGGCCAGCGTCTGGGTACCACCGCCTTCGCCGGTGGCGAGCAACAGCGCGGTGAGGCCGGCGATCTCGTCGTCCGTCGGAGCCGCACCGTCTATTTCGGACTCGACCAGCTTCGTGAGGAGGTCGTTGCGGGGATTCGGACGCCGGTCTTCGATCTGCTCGTGGAGGACCCGGTTCATCTCCCGGGTCAAGGTGGCGAAGATCGCCACCTTGTTCTCCTCCTCGGACGGTGCGGTGATGGACAGCAGCACCCGCAACCAGTGCCCGAACAGCTTGCGCTCACCGCTCGGAATCCCCACCATTTCAGCGATCACGGTCGACATCACGGGGAACACGTAGGCGTCCACGAACGGGACCGAGTTCTTCGCCCGGAGTTCTGCCAGGAACTTCGTCGCGACGGCGTTGATCGTCGGCGCCAACTCGTTGACGAACCGCGGCGTGAACACCTGGTTGACGAGCGCGCGCAGTTGCCGGTGTCGCGGCGGGTCCATCCACGAGAGGTTGCCGGTGCCGAAGAGCTTCAGCGCGGAGCTCTCCGGCACGTCCGTCACGGAATTCGAGAAATCGACGTGGTTGGACAGCACCTCCACCGCTTCGGCGTATCCGAACACGTGCCATTCACCGCTCTGCGGGGCGCGCTGGACGGGATCGCGCTCGCACATGTCGCGGAACCAGGTGAGGAGTTCATCCTGCTCAGCAGGAGGATTCGTCCATTCTGCCGTTCGGGTGGTCACTATCGCTGTCCCTTTCAGTTCGGCCACTGCCGCTGGGTGCCGCCCAACAGGTGCGCCATCGACCGCCGCACCAGGTCGGCGCGCATCTGCGGGGTGGTCAGGCTTTCTGCTCCGAATCCGATGTAGACGGTGTCCTCGGTGGTGATCCCGGCACCCGCGGTGATTCCGCGGTCGCGGCGTTCCCAGTTGTTCACCATCGGCGGGCTGCCCGCCGGCGGGCCGCCGATGGTCCAGCCACCGAGTCCGTCCTCGAACGACGTCTCCGCTGCGGTCGTCCCGTCGAGGGTGACCCGGACGTCATCGAGGAAGACGCCCGCCACCGGAATGCCGTCGTCGCCGATGCTGGACAGCGAGATCTCCACCTGCTTGCCCGCGTAGGCGCTCAGGTCGAGCTTCCACTCCTGCCAGCCGCCGGAGTCACCGGTCGCCGCGTGCCAGGCCCCCGACGAGCCGGTCGGCTCGCAGTTCGCTCCCTGGTAGTGCTGGACGAACGGGTGGATCGACCGCCAGCCGCCCGGGCAGCTTCCGCCGGTCGACTGGACGGTGTGCCCGCCCTTGTCCGGCAGCGTCGTCCAATCGTCCTGGCCGACCGTGCGCGCTTCGACGGCGAAGTAGTCGAAATCCGCCTCGGTTTTCATCGACACCCAGAACGACAGTTCCCCGGACGACTTGCCGGTCAGGTCGATGGTCCTGGTCAACCGCGTCCAGGCGCCGTCGGTGGGGCCGCTGTACACCTGCGACGTGCCGGAGTGCGGATCCGTCGGTCCCGGACCGTCCCATCCGAGCTGCGCGGAGCCGGCGAACTGCGGGAACTGCTCGGGCGGCAGGAACTGCGATGTGGCCAGGTAGGCGGCGGTGTGGCTGGGCCGAAGGGTGGCCGCGAAGCCGTCGAACCCGCCACCGCGCCCCGCGAGGGCGTAGGGCTTCGCCTTGCCCGGGTCGGTGCCGCCGTTGTCGAAGAAGAGGTAGGCGCCCAGGTAGTACTGCTGGAAGTCGTTGAACACCGGGATGCACTGCGGCTCGTCCGGTGCGACGCACTCACCGAGTTCAGGATGCGGTTGGTAGGTGAACGCACCGTCGTTGTTCTGGGCGTACGAGGGGTTCTTGCCGGTGTGCAGCAGCTTTCCGCCCTCGTTCAGGTAGTCCCGCACCGCCAGCTCGGTCCGCACACCGGCGCGCGAAATGGTCCCGGGTTGCTGCCCCTTGTCGCGCGGGACGACGTCGTCGCCGGTTTCCCAGATCACCGCCTTGTAATGGCTGAGCACGCCGAGCGGGTGCGGCGCGTTCCGGCCACGCGCGTCCATGTCGTAGACGTCGGCGGAGTATCCGGCCCGTTCCAGCGCCGCGACATAATCGCCGGCGTACTTGGCCTTGTCACCCTGCTGGTCCGGATCGGTGCCGGTGACGTCCTCCGCGGCCAGGACGAGCACGTCGCCGCCGATGTCATCGGCGACGGTGTAGGTGAACTCCTCGCTCCGCCCGCTCTGCGCGATGAACCACACCGTCACCTCGTCGCCGGGCTTCGCGCCGGTCACCTTTCCGCGCATCCGGTGGAAGTACGTGTCGTAGCCCTTGCCGTAGCGCTCTCCGCCCGCCCACTCCTCGGTGGGCACCGAGATGTCCGGACCCTTGTTGATCTCGTAGTGGAGTTGGACCGGGCCGAGTTCACGCTTGGCATCGACCTGGACTTCCTGGTCCGTTCCGTAGCTCACGTCGAAGCCGTCCACGACGAAGTCGGGTGCCTCGTTTCCCAGGTGGCTCACGGGGTTGGCCGGGTCCGGGGCCGACTTCGCGAGATCGAGCGCGAAGGGGAGGTTCTTCTCGAACTCCTCCTGCACCAGGCGGTCGTCGTCCGGGAACACGAAGCCACAACCGTCGCAGCCCTCTTCGAGCTCCGCGGTCCAGGCGATCGTGCCGTACGCGCCGTGGGCGTGGTCGACCGTCTCACCGTTGTTGGTGTCGGTGGAGGCATCGGGATCGAAGCCCGGCACCGCCGGGTTGGCGTAGTCCCCGGCGAGCGCCGAGTAGACCGGGTCATCGGCGGTCTTGGTGGCGATCTGCCAACGCGCCGGGCGGAGCAGCATCCCGGCGTAGGAGTGGTAGTTGATCTGGAACCTGAACTTGATCCTGCTCAGCAAGCCGTCCATCGCACGGGTCTCCGGCTCGCTGTTCGGCCCGGTGCCTCGGTACCGCTGGCTGCCGGGCGGCCGCGACGACCCCTCGTCGTCGTAGCCGAAGTTGGTGGCGAAGTTCCGGTTGAGGTCGACGCCGTCGGCGTTGGTGATCTTCCCGTCGCCGTCGTTGTCCCGCAGGTTCTTGCGCCACAACCGGTTTCCCTCGGTGAAAGTGAAGTCGTAGCCGTCGGGGTTCATCACCGGGACGAACCACAGCTCTGTGCTGTTCAGCAGCTCGGCGAACGCCTGCCGGTCCCCGACCACGCGCTTCAGCAGCCGCATGTCGACCTCGGTGGAAATCCACTCGCGGGCGTGCTGGGTGGCCGAGTACAGGACGGCCGGCCTGCTCCCGTCCGGCAGGGCGCGGGCCCCCGCCGTCACCTTCACCGCCAGGATGTCCCTTCCCTGCACGGATTTTCCGATGCTCACGAGTTTGACGAGATCCGGGTTGCGCTGAGCGATCTCGGTGAGCTGATCGGCGATGCCCCCCGGTTCCGAGTACGACCGCCAGACCTGGTAGCCGGACGCCGCCTGAGCTCCCGCCGCCACGGCCTGCGTCCGCCCCTGCGGATCCCGGACAGGTTCGGCTTCGAGGCCGAGGTTCGCCACCACGTCGAGGTCGGACCTCGTCGCCGTCAGCTCGACGCGCTCCGCATCACCCGCCGCTTCGGACCGGATGACGTCCAAGCCGAGTTCCCGGAGCTTTCCACCGGTGCCGCGCGGCGCATCGAGTCCGTACAGCTCGACCGCCTGACCCGCCGACGATTCCACTGATTGCGCCGGGATCGCGGGAACCGCGACCGCCAGCCCCAGAATCAGCGCGCTGATCAGGGATGCGCTTCGCGACAAGGTCTGCCCCTTTCGGAACCAGGGTCTGTTCAATCATTGGGCGTCAACCGCCTGCGGTACGGGATTCGGAACTGCGCCCACCTCGCCGAGATTCGCCGCACGGACGACCTCGACCTGGCGACTCGGCATTCATGATGCCGGGATTCCGCTGTCGAGAGTTTTCGCTGCCCGCATTTCTGCGGAAATCAATCTCGAAGCAGTTCTCAGGACTGGTCTTTGGAAATCGGTGGTGCGCACGAGGTCTGATTCCACCCCAGCACTGGTTCCACCCGGCGGGGGCGAGAATCCCTTTCCAGCAACACCGATCGCGAGAACGGTCGATCAGGAATGCGATCCGCTGCCGTCTCGCTCATCGGCCATCCACCGCGTCCCGGCGGGAGCCGAACGGCTCCGCTTCCGCATCACGGCGCGCACACGCGGAAACCGATGTCGTAGGAGCTGTAGTCGGGATGCGAGTAGACGCGGACCCAGGAGAGAACTCCGCGCGGGTCGCAGTTGTTGTAGAAGGAGCCACCTCGAACGACTTTCAGGTCGAACTTGCCGAGCTTGGTCGTGATGCGCTGATTCTTGTTCTCGTCGAAGGGATACCGGTGCCACCCGTTGGACATCCATTCCCAGACGTTGCCGGCGATGTCCTCCACGCCGTGCGGTCCGGCCGCGTCGGGAAACTTGCCGATGGGCGAGGTGTCCCCGACGTGCATGGTGTGGTTGCAGCTCGACGTCGTGGGCGGCTCGTCGCCCCACGGGTACAACCTGCCATCCGTCCCGCGAGCCGCCTTCTCCCATTCGGCCTCGTTGGGCAGGCGGGTGCCGGACCACTCGCAGTACGCGAGGCAATCGTGGTGGCTGACGTGCGTCACGGGATGATCGTCCTTGTCGGCGATGTCCGACTCAGGACCGTGCGGGTGCCGCCACGACGCGCCCTTGAGGTCGAACCACAGGTGGTCCTGATCCGGCGTCGTGATGTCCTCACCACCGAGCCACACCCAGCTGCTCCCTGAGCGCTCCGCAGTGGTCACGTAGGAAGTCTCCGCCACGAAACGCGCGAAGTCGGCCACCGACACCGGTTTACGCGCGATCCGGAAAGCATCCACCTCGACCGTGTGCGCCGGCGAGGCGGCCAGCGGCTTCCCGTCCGCCCTGCGTTCATCCGAGCCCATCAGGAAGGGTCCGGCCGGAATCGTCACCCACTCATGGGTTTCCAGGGTCGCGGCCGTCGCTTGCTCGCTCGTCAGCTCCGTCACAGGTCCTCCTTGGTCGTTGCGGATGACAGGGGTTTCCCCGGATCGGGATCGGGATCGACCTCGTCGATCGACCGCAGGCGTAGTACAGCTCCGGTGAGCAGCGCGGTCGCCCCGATGGTCGAGACGACTGCTCCGACGAAGATCGTGGCCGCCACGCCGACGAAGGTCGCGAGAGCGCCACCGAGCAGGTATCCGAAGGGCGTCGGCCCCTGGAACGTCATCCGCATCGTCGCGTGCACGCGGCCCTGGAGTTCGTCCGGCGTGCGCTTCTGCCGGTAGGTGAGCTGGTTGATGTCGTAGAAGGCGTTGGTGGCGCCGGTGATGATGTTGATCCCGACCAGGACCACGACGGCGAAGCCGAGCATCGCCAGCGGGGTCAGCAGCTCGATCCCCATCCCCAGCAGCACCGAGAAGGCCATGGTGCGCCCGAATCCGAGCCACCGCGTCACCCGCGGCAGCAGGATCGCCCCGACCGCGAACGAGACACCGGTGACCGCCAACACGAATCCCACCTGGCCGGGCGGCAGGTGCAGCGAGTTGTAGATGAAGACCAGGTAGACGGACTGGATGATGGCCTGGCCGAAGTCGCACATCGCATTGGTGAGCGCGACCCTGGCCAGCACGGGGCTCCGCCGCACGTACACGAGGCCTTCGCGGATCTCCGCGAACAGGACGCCGATGCGGAGGGTCGAGTTGTTCCGCCGCGGTTCCTTGACCCGCACGAGGACGACGGCGGCCGCGGAGACGAGGTAGGACACCGCATCGACCACGAGCGTCCGGGCGGGCCCGAGGAACTCGATGAGCAGACCGCCCACGCTGGGCCCGGCCGTCTGCGCGACCGAATTCGTCGCGCCGAGCCGCGAGTTCGCGGTCAGCAGGTGCTCTTTGGCGACGACGTGCGGAATGAACGACATGAACGTGATGTCGAAGAAAACGGTGAAGGTCCCGACCACGAACGCGACCGCGTAGATGATCCACATGTGGTGGAGTCCGGCCAGGTAGGTCCCCGCCAGGGTGGCGATCGCGGCGAATCTGGCGACATCGCACACGACGAGCACGGCTCGCCGGGGAAGCCGGTCCACCAACGGCCCCGCCAAGAGGGAGAACAGGGTGAACGGGACGACTTCGAGCGCTCCGACGACGCTCGCCTCGAAGGGCGTCGCGTGGTAGACCAGGATGGCCAGCGTCGGAATCGCCAGCAGTGAGATCTGGGAGCCGAGTTGGCTGGTTCCCGTGCCTATCCAGATCTTCAGGAAGTTGGTTCTGGAGCGGGCCATCAGCGCGTTCTCGCTGGTGCCGTTCGTCACGACGTGAACCTCGTATTCGACGAAACCGATGCGGATCGCGGGTCGTGCTGCCCGTCGAGGTAGTACTGCCACGCCGCGGACAGCGGGGCGCTACCGCAGTGCAGCAGGCGATCGTGGAAATTCCGGAGTTCCCACCTGCTCGTCCCCACTTCGATCCTCTTTCTCCATTCACGGATGCGCAGTTTGCCCAGGGTGTACATGGCCCCGGTGGCGTCTGCCGCCACGATCAGGACCTCTCGCGCCGCTCGCTCCGGCGACCAGTCGCACAGCGCGGCGGCCCGTTCCGCGGCTTCAGCCAGCGTCCACCGTCCTATGTGGACCGACAGGAAGACGAGCAGCCGCGTGGCCGCCTCCAGCGCGGACTTCAGCTGGGCGACCTCGACGAGTGGTCGGCCCTCGGCGAGCCCCCGCTCGATCGCGAGTTCCTCGACGTAGTGCGCCCAGCCCTCGGTGAATCCGGGGAACCACGGGATGCAGGTGCGGATCATGCTCGGTCCGCGGGAGGACGCTTCTACCTGCACGTAATGGCCCACGAAGGCTTCGTGGACCGCGATCACCTCGAGCATCGGGTCGTTCAGGTACTCCCGCCGCAGGCTCGCCCCGTGCGCGGCCGATTCGGGCGGTTCCGGGACGTAGAGGATGTGCGGTTGCCTGACCTCGTCCAGCGGGGCGGAAATGCTGAACTCGACCCGGGCGGCCCCGGCAAGCTGCGGTGCGCGTCGGACTTCGAGGGGATTCACCGTCTCCACGGAGACGATGTCCTGCCGCACCCAGAAGTCCTTCATCCGCTGCATTGTCGAGTTCAGGGATTCCAGCACCGACCCATCGGAAACCTGGTCGGCCATGAGCGCGTAGGCCTCCGGCCGCTGCCCGACGCCGAGTTTCGCGGCGGCCGAGTCCAGCGCCGAGGCGATCGCGTCGACTTCGGCGCTCGCCTCCGCCAGGAGATCGTCGACCGGATGCTCGATCCCCTCCGCAGCTTGCAGGAATTCGGCGAGTACCTCCGGCCCGAACAACGCCTTGGCCGGCGCCGTCTTCGCCACGGCCCCGGCGAAGTCCTCGCAGGCCGCGGCCGCGGCCGAAGCCGCGGCCGCGAGTCCCTCCCCCGCGAGCTCGGGGTGGTCCAGGGCCAGCCGGCCCGCGATGTCGCGAAGGTTGACGGCCTGCGCCCGCGCCTGCTCCACACCGCTCAGGCGTTCTCCCGCCGGCAGCCTGGTCGGCAGCGTTCTGGCCGCACGTTCCAGGAAATCGGGGAGCCGCACCAGGTGCCCCTCGACAGCGGCCAGCCGCTCGGCGAGCGGCGTGTGCGGATTCCTCAGGTAGACCGAGACGTTCGTCTCCGCGAGCACCTCCAGCGGACCGAGGTGGACGCGGCCGAGTCCGGCCACCCGGAAGCGCTCGTCCGCCAAGATTCCCAAGGCCGCGCCCAGGTCGGCGCGGACCTCGGGATCCGCTTGTTCCGGAAGCGAACCGAGCCGGCTCGTCGCGGCCGCTCGCAGGTGATCGAGATCGGTCGCCGAACGCCCGTCGAGAGCCGGGAGGCAACCGTCGAACTCATGCCGCCCGACCCGTCTGGCGATGTGCGGGTAGTGCTCGAAGACGTATTCCACAACATCGGACACCGACGCCGTCGCGGCACCGTCCGGTTGAGTTGACAGAGTTGACAAACAAGAGCCCCGCTTTCACACCGCCGAACAGGGACCGGACCTGGCCTAGGACTCTTCTCCGCCGGGTGTCGCGTCGGCCGAAGCGGAGTCCTCCTCCTCCCCATAGACCACGTCGTCGTCCAACTTGGCGAGCATCTCCCGCAATTCCTCGGGCGAGAGGGAGTTCAGTTCATCCGCATCTACGAGCTGCGACAGAATCATTCTTCCTCCGAGTGAGACCGGACGGCCAAACTAAAAACCATCTTTAAAAGTACTCTGCTGATGTATACGTGGGTCGGCATTTCACCCTTATCGGATGGGCAGGTGTCGTGTGTGCGATGCGCTGTTCACGAGTGCCCCTCCAACGTCAAGGGGGTTTCGCATTGCCGCCACGACAACCTCGCGCCGCCCTTGACCCGGAGCCGCTGCAGCTCCCGTGAGGGCACCTCGCGGACCAGGCCAGGGGCCCGCCCTCCGCGGGCACGACGCCGAATGGAGCGATCCACCCGCGCGAGCCGGATTCGCGAAAGAAGCAGGACGGCATGAAAAATTAGGAAAAGACCAGGTAGGACTACTGGACCGACTGCCGTTCCATCGCTTCGCGCACGCTTTTCGGACGCATGTCGGTCCAGACCTGTTCGATGTGGTTCAGGCACTCCTCCCGGGACCGCGCCGGTTCGATGGCTCGCCAGCCCGTCGGCAAGTCACGACGGGCAGGCCAGATCGAGTACTGCTCTTCGTCGTTGACCACGACGAAGTAGTCGATGGTTTCATCATCAAACATCGCAGTTACCTCCCCAGGTACCCGCCGGCAATCTAATCGGACAAACCGCCGCGGGGTCCACTATCGACTACTGCTTTTGACCAAAGTCGACTGTCGGTTGATCACGAAAACATAGCCGCGCCGTGATAGGACGTCAAGTGCTCGCCGACGCCTAGAAATGTGCTATACAGTCGCTTGGTCGGCCGCCGCCGCGCACCATACTGCAAAAGGCGCAGCAGATCTTTGAACGCGACACCAGTTCCACACCAACGGTTTCCAATGAAGCACTGCACGTTCGCCCGTGCTCACCAACAAATTCTACTAATAAGAGTTAACACTCTTAGACCATTCGTCCCACAGGAGACCTACCCATGCGGTGGAGCGATATTCACGTCAAGGCCGGTGCCGTTGCGTTGGGCCGCAGGGAGGACACCGCGACCGCCGTGGCGGACGGGCGGTACGACCCCGACTACTGCGCAGCGCACGCCTACGAGTCCGTGTGCGTGGCGAAGGACGACGAACTCGCCTTGGACCTGGCAGTCGACGCGGCACGGCGGGCGTTGTCGAGATCCGGCGTGGACTCCGCCGCCATCAAGCTGGTCGTCTACGTCAGCTCCACGCCCGGTGGGCCGGACGGCATCGTGCCCGCGTCCTACCTCCAGGGCAAGGCCGTCGGCGTGGGCACGGCCAGCGCGCTAGAAGTGCGGCAGACCTGCAACGGTGGGCTCGCCGCTCTGGAACTCGCCGCCGCGTACCTTTCCGCCGCACCCGCGGGGTGGTCGGCCTTGATCGCCACGAGCGACAAGCACCAGTTGCCGGGCGCCGAGCGCTACCGCTCCGATCCGGGGAACCTGGACGCCGACGGTGCCGCCGCCTTGGTCCTCTCGCGAGGCAGCGGCGTGGCCAGAATCCTTTCCACAGTGGTCCTCGGGGACGGGCGGTTCAGCGACGTGGTCCTCGACGGCCCGCAGAACTACGCGAACCGGCAGGAGTTCCTCGCGGAACAACGCCGACGGCTGCAACCGATGTTGGCCTCCGCGTCCGCGCTGCAGCGGGAGAGCGTCGCCACCGCGCTGGCGGAAGCGGGAGTGCTCAGCGCCGAGATCAACCGGTGGGTGTTCGCGAACGTGGGCCGCATGATGGTCGACCAGGAGTTCCGCAAGGAATTCGGCATCGAGGAGTCGAGAACGACCTGGGATTGGGGCCGGACGGTCGGGCACACCGGCACGGCCGATCAGTTCGCCGGCCTGACGCATCTGCTGGAGACCGGTGCGGTGCACGTCGGTGACCGGGTCGCCCTGTGCGGCAACGGTGTCGGTTTCAGCCACGGCTGTGCGGTCGTGGACATCGTCGACGAGCCGGAATGGTCAGCCGATGGGCAGGACTGACTCCGCCCCCGGCGCTGGAACGCGCCGCGGCGGACCCGCTGCGGTCCTGGCCGCACCGAGCGCGTTCGCCGAGCGCTCACCACCGCAGCACCGAGCCGGCGATCCACGCTGTCCTCGCGGTCAACTCCGCTGATGCAAAGCCGAACAGGAGGAGCATGACAACCACGGCCCCGTTCTCGCCCGTCGACGTCCGCCCGCAGCTGTCTCCCGCGGAGTTCTACGCCGAGTACGCGAACAAGAAACCCGTCCTGATGAAAGGGGCGATCGCCGACTTCCCCGCCGCGTCGCGCTGGTCGGTGGAACACCTCGCAGAACTGGCCCCGGACCTGGAGGTGCGGCTGAAGACCGGCTTGGTGTCCGAGGGCCGCACCGCCACGGCGCGCCTGGCGGACTACTGCCAGGCGGTGACCGAATGGGAGCAGAAGACGCCCGCCGAGCAGGACGCCGCTCAGCCGCCCGCGTACCTGCACGACATCCCCCTGCTGTCGCTGATTCCGGAGCTGCGACGCGACTTGCAGCCATTTCCGGCCGAGTTCTTACCCGAGTTCTTCCGGGACGAGTGGTGGGCGTTCACCCAGTTCTTCGTCGGCCCCTCGCGCGCGTTGACGCCCCTGCACTTCGACACGCTGCTCACCCACAACCTCTTCTTCCAGATCCACGGCAGCAAGCGGTGGGTCCTGATCGACGCCGCCGACCGCGACCTCTGCTACACCTACAACTGGCGGTGGTCGCCGGTCGATCCGGATGCGCCCGACTTCGAGCGGTTCCCACGATTCCGCGGTGCCCGGATCCGGACCTGCGTGGTGGAGGCGGGCGACCTGTTCTACATGCCCCCGGGCACCCTGCACAAGGTCACCTCGTTGACCGCGTCGGTGTCGTTCAACATCGACTGGCACGACCGCCTGAGCTCGCGCCGCGGCCTGACCGCGGTCCGCCACGGCATGCCGCTCCAGAACCTGCGCTACAACCTGCTGTTCGCGCTCGGCCTCTGGGCGCGGATTCCGCATCGGGTGCTGATGCCGGCCCTCAAGTCCTACTTCACCTACATCTCTTGAGCAGCGACGAAGACAGCGGACACGGGTCAAACGGATGACGACATGAGCATCTTCGAACAACTCGAATCCGAGGTGCGCAGCTACTGCCGCGGCTGGCCGGTGGTGTTCGACCGGGCGTCGGGCAGCCGGATCTACGCCGAGGACGGAAGGCCGTACCTGGACTTCTTCGCCGGCGCGGGCGCCCTGAACTACGGGCACAACAACCCCGTCCTCAAGCAGGCGCTGATCGACTACCTCGCGCGGGACGGGGTGACCCACGCGCTGGACATGTTCACCGCCGCCAAGCGGGATCTGCTGGTGACGCTGGAAGAGAAGATCTTCGCACCGCGCGAGTTGTCGTACCGGGTGGTCTTCCCCGGGCCGGGCGGGACGAACGCGGTGGAGGCGGCGCTGAAGCTGGCGCGCAAGGTGACCGGCAGGAAGCAGGTCGTCCACTTCACCAACGGATTCCACGGCATGACGCTCGGCGCGTTGTCGGCGACCGGCAACTCCCTGCACCGCAGGGGTGCCGGGGTTCCGCTGGTGCACGCCACTCCGATGCCCTTCGACCGCTACTTCGACGACTCGTTTCCCTACCTGGGCTACTTCGAGCGGCTGCTGGACGACCCTGGCAGCGGCCTCGACGAGCCGGCCGCCGTGATCGTGGAGACCGTGCAGGGCGAGGGCGGGATCAACGCCGCCAGCGCGGAATGGTTGCGCGGGCTCCAAGAGCTGTGCCGGTCGCACGGCATCCTGGTGATCGTCGACGACGTGCAGATGGGCTGCGGGCGCACCGGGCCGTTCTTCAGCTTCGAGGACGCCGGCATCGAACCGGACCTCGTCTGCCTGTCGAAATCCATTGGCGGCTACGGGCTTCCGATGGCGCTCACGTTGATCAAGCCGGAGCTGGACGTGTGGGAGCCGGGTGAGCACAACGGCACCTTCCGCGGTGTCAGCCCCGCGTTCGTGACCGCCGCCGAGGCGCTGCGCGTCTACTGGAGCGACGACGAGTTGGAGAAGTCCACCCGGGCCAAGGGCGAGCGCGTCGGAATCGGCCTGCAGAACGTCGTCGAGCGCTTCCCCGAGGCGGGTCTGGTGGCCAAGGGCCGCGGCCTGGCTCGCGGGCTGGAGTTCAGCGGCGGCGAACTCGCCGGCCAGGTCTGCGCCGCCGCGTTCGAAAGAGGCCTGCTGCTGGAGACCTCGGGCCCCGGCGGCGAAGTGGTGAAACTGCTGCCGCCGCTCACGCTCACCGACGCCGAAGTCGATGAAGGGCTGGAAATCATCGCGGAGTCGGTGAAGTCCGCGCTCGTCGGCGGCCGGTGAACCGTCCCGCCGCCTGACTCACGACCTGATGGAGATGCCTTGACCAATCCGCCCCAGACCACGACGCTCGTCGACCTCCTGTTGCGCTCGACGGAGCGCTACCCCGATCTGCCGGCCGCCAGCGACGACGAGCTGTCGATAACCTACGCGGAGCTGGATCGACGATCCCGGGCAGTCGCCGGGCTGCTGCGAAGCCGCGGTGTTCAGCTGGGAGACCGGGTCGGCCTCTACATCGACAGGTCGGTCGACGTCGTGGTGGCGATCCTGGGCATCCTCCGCGCCGGTGCCGCCTACGTCGCCGTCGACAGCCGCTACCCCGATGCGCGGCGTGACCTGATGCTGCGGGCCAGCGGCGCGAAGACCGTGATCACCCGGCCGGACTGGCGCGACCGGCTCGGCGAGGTCGACGCGGACATCGTCACGCTGGAGGAGGCGACCGACGACGCTTGCGCCCAGGACGGGCCTGCCGGGCCCAACGACGCGGCCAGCGTGTTGTTCACCTCGGGCTCTTCGGGCGAGCCCAAGGCCATCGTGCTGGAACACCGCAACATCGTGTCGTTCGCGACCAACCCGAGTCTGCCCGCCCTGCGTCCCGGCGACCGCACCGGGCAGATCTCCAGCTTGTCCTTCGACGCCTTCCACTTCGAGATGTGGACGACCCTGGCCAGCGGCGCGGAGATGGTGGTGCTGCCGCCGGTTCCCGACCTGCTCGCCGCGGACTTCCAGCGAGAGCTCAAGCGCAGGCGGATCACCGCGATGCTGGTGCCGACGATGGTGCTCAACCACGTGGTGTGGGAGGACCGGGATGCCTTCGCCGCGCTGCGCATCCTGCAGGCCGGCGGCGACGTCATCCTCCCGTCCGCCTGCCGGGATCTGCTGGGCGGCAAGTTCGACGGCGAGCTGTACAACCTGTACGGCCCGGCCGAGATCACCACCGCCTGCACCGCTCATCTCGTCGGCGAGGCCGACCTGGCCGGGGACTCCATCCCGATCGGGCGCGCCCTGCACGGGGTCAGCACCTACGTGCTCGACCCGGGCGGGCAGCCGGTGCCGGCCGGTGAGGTGGGCGAGCTCCACGTCGGTGGGCCGGGCGTGGCGCGCGGCTACCTGGACCGCCCCGACCTCACCGTCGAGCGATTCCTGCCCGACCCGTTCGGCGATTCCGGCACGCTCTACCGCACCGGAGACCTCGTGCGAGAACGGCCCGATGGCGTACTGGAGTTCGTCGGCCGAGCCGATGACCAGGTCAAGATCAGGGGCTACCGGGTCGAACCCGGCGACGTGGAGCGCAACCTGCGCCGCCATTCCGACGTCCACGACGCCGTCGTGCTGGCGACCGGCGAGGATTCCGATCGCAGCCTGGTCGCCTTCGTGGTGCTCAACGACGCCGTGACCATCAAGAAGCTGCGCCAGTACGCCGAAGCGGAACTGCCTGACTACCTGGTGCCGAGCGAGTTCGTCGTGCTTCCCGCCATCCCCGCCAACGAGAACGGCAAGCGCGATCTCGACGCCCTGCACGAGGAGTTGGATCAGCTCCGTTCCCGCCGCGAGAACTACGCCGCCCCGGCCACCGACACCGAGCGCTACCTGGCCGAGATGTGGGCCGGCTTGCTGGCCGTCGAGAACGTCGGCCGCGACGACGACTTCTTCCAGCTCGGAGGGCATTCGCTGATGGCCTTCCGGTTGAACACCAAGATCAAACGCGACCTGGGGATCACGTTGGACCACAAGGCCATCCTGCGCAATCCGGTGCTCGGCCACATCGCGTCGTTGATCGACGAGGCGAAAACCCTCGCGGACCGGTCATGAGCATGCGGTTGGAGATCGACCTGACCGACGTCGACATGTTCGTCCGCGGCGAGCACCTCGCCGCATTCGAGCACCTCCGGGCCCACGAACCCATCTACCGCAACGAATCCGCCGAAGGCGGCCGGTTCTGGGCGCTCACCCGCTACGACGACGTGCTGTGGGCCTACGGCAACCACGCGGTGTTCGGTTCCGAGCACGGCGCGATCCTCGGCGGTTCGTTCCGCAGCGAAGCGGACACGGCGGGCGGGAAGATGCTCGTCGCCACGGATGTGCCGCGGCACCGCCTGCTCAAGCAGCAGATCCACCCCGCGATGTCGGCGGCCGTGACGGCGCGCGTCGCCGATCAGGTGCGCGAGCTGGTGAACGCCGCGGTGGATCGGGCCATCGCCGACGGCGGCTGCGACTTCGCCACCGAACTGGCCACCGAACTGCCCGCGGGCGCCCTGATGGTGGTCATGGGCATCGGCCGGCAGGACGCCCACCACCTCATCGGACTGACGCGGCGGATGATCGGCTTCCGCGACGAGACGTTCGTCGACATCGGCGAGGACGCCCGGCTGCGGCTGGCCTGGCTCCAGGCGGAGATCTTCGAGTTCTTCGCCGACCTGGTCGACGAGCGCCGCTCGAAGCCGGGCGCGGACCTGGTGAGCATCCTGCTGGGTGCGGAGATCAACGGCCGGCGGCTGTCTGAGGAGGAGATCTTCTACAACTGCATGAACGTCGCGGTGGGCGGCAACGAGACCTCATCCTACACCGCGTGCACCGGAATGCTCGCCCTCGTCGAACACCCGGAGCAGTACGACCGGTTGTTGTCCGCGCCCGAGCTGACCAAGGACGCGATCGAGGAGATGCTGCGGTGGAGCTCGACCAACGCCTACGTGCAGCGGGTCGCCAAGGCCGATGTGCGGCGCGGCGACGTGCTCATCCGAGCGGGAGACTCGGTGACACTTTGGAACGTGTCGGCCAACCGGGACGAGGCGCAGTTCCCGGACGCGGACGTGTTCGACATCGGCCGGACGCCCAACCGCCATCTGTCCTACGGCGCCGGCATCCACCGGTGCATCGGGGCGCCGATCGCCGCGGCCGAGCTCTCCCTGCTGTTCGACCGGATCGTCGCCGATCGCGTGCGCTTCGAGCCGGCCGGCGAGCCGCAGCGGTTGCGCTCGAACTTCATCCTCGGCATGACCCGGCTGCCGTTGAAGGTCAGCGCTGCCTGACCCGCCCGCGCCGCGGATTTCGTTGGAACAGCACCGAAAGGGAGGACATGTGGAGCGGGTTGCGATCGTCTACGACGTCGGCGCGGCGACTCCGTTGGAGATCCTGACGAGCCTGGCCGACCTGGTCGAACCGGTGTTCGTGCTGCCCGAATCCGACCACAACCGGCAGGTCGCCGACCTGCTCGCAGACCTGGCGGTGGTCGCCTCGCCCGGCGACCTCGCGGATTTCGGGCCACGCGGCATCATGACGTTCAGCGACTTCCAGCTGGAGGCGACGGCCGAGCTCGCGGCCGGCCTCGGGCTGCCGTTCCACACCACGGCGGTGGCGCACGACCTCACCAGGAAGTACTCGCAGCGCACGATCCTCAACGAGCACGGCGTGGACCACATCGCGACCGCTCTCGTCGTGGATCGCGAGTCGGCCGAGCACGCCGCCGAGATCGTGCCGCTGCCGGGCGTCCTCAAACCGAACCGGGGTTTCGGCGGCACGCACACGTATCCCATCGATTCACCGGCAGAACTCTTCGATGTCGTGGCGAAGTCGATCGAACCGCAGGGGTGCGCCCCGGACGACGGATTCGTGTTGGAGACACGCCTGTTCGGCGACCGGGTGGAACCGCCATGGGGCAGCTACGTGTCGGTGGAGAGCGTTGTCCGCGGTGGGCAGATCCACCACCTCGGCATCACCGGGAAGTTGGCGTTGTCGCCGCCGTTCCGTGAGCAGGGCAGCTACCTGCCCGCCCGCCTGCCTGACTCCGCCCAGGACGCCGCGCTGGACCTGACCGGCCGCGCCCTCACCGCGCTGGAAGTGGGTGATTCGATCTGCCACACCGAGCTGATGTTGACCGCCGGAGGCCCGCGGATCATCGAGGTCAACGGCCGGCTCGGGCATCCGATCCACGACCTGTTCCACCGCGGCCACGGCATCGACCTGATCCA
Source organism: Saccharopolyspora shandongensis (assembly GCF_900106995.1). Lineage (GTDB taxonomy): Bacteria > Actinomycetota > Actinomycetes > Mycobacteriales > Pseudonocardiaceae > Saccharopolyspora > Saccharopolyspora shandongensis. The sequence goes on along the minus strand of NZ_FNOK01000010.1, from coordinate 128,420 downwards.
GCTCGCCGCGGAGATCGCGCTCGGCCGCGACCTGTCGACCAAGGTCGGCCCGTGCGACGGCGTCGTATACCACTACTTCGGACTCCCGCCGATGGAGGCGCGCCGGCTGGTCGAACTGCCAGGGCTGGCAACGGCCCGCGCACTGCCCGAAGTGGACCAGCTCGAACTGCTGATGCCCACGCAGTCGGCGGTCGATTGGCGGCGCGGCTTCCAGGAGCGGATCTACACCTGCCGCGGAACCGTGCGCACTCACGACGAGTTGGCGGCATTCGTGCAGAACATCGATCAGGTGCTGGCGCCACGGTACGAATAGCCACCCGCCCACGACCGGAGCACCGGGCGGCCGCTCCTCCCCCGCCCTACCAGAGATCAGCGGCTTCGTTCTCGCGGCACCAACCCGGGGCCGTCCTCGGCGAGCCGGAAGCTCGACGCGGGCTTCAGCAGAGCCCAGCTGCGGTCGTCGCCCCAGACCGAGTGCGGATTCACGTATGGGCGCAACAGCGCCGTGAGCTCTGGGGTGCCCCGGTTGTTGAGTTCGTCCGACGCGATCTTCCGCGCCACGCCCGCGAGGAAGTCGGCGACCTGAACCCGCGGGTCCGAGAGCGAATCGACGAGGGCCAGGTCGGCCAAGCTGCCGGTCGGCACGTAACCGAGCAGCGTCGGGTCCGGGTGACCGAAGATCTCCTTGATCTGCGCGATGCGCTCCCCGGACAGCGAATTCTGCTGATCATGCACCACGCGGACGGTGCTGCCGCCGCCGCTCCAGTGGTCGATGGCCTCAACGATGGCCGGCACCAGGGGATCGGCCACCGGGATCCGCCGCGGATCGTCAAGGAAGTGCGCACGGAGAGCATCCGCCTGCGGCCGGGCCTGGACGAGCCGCGCCAGAGTCTCCTCGACGCGCTCCGGCGCCCCGGCCAGGCGCAGTGCCCCGACCGAGTGGAAGAACGCGTCGACCAGGACTCGCACGTCACCACGACTCTTGACCCGCATCAGGTTGTTGGCCGACACCAGGAATTTGCCCCACTGCTCGCGGCTGAACGCGCGCCGGCCATCTCGATACAGGGTGACCGCCGTGGCCTTCGCTTGCCGGTCCTGGTGCAGCCCGATGCTCGCCGGGTGACCCACCCGCTCGACGAGCAGGTCCAGGACCTTGCCGACGACGAAGAACGCCTTGTCGATCAGCTGCACCTTCGCGGTGCCCCGCAGCGGGCCCGACGGCCCGAACAGCCATTCGAGGGCCGGGCGGCTTTTCTCCCGGAGTATGTGGTTCGCCTTGTATTCCGTCGCCGGCGAACCAATTCTGCCGCGCAGTTCCCGGATGCAGTCCTCGGCGGCTTCGCCGCTCAACTGCACGCTGGCGTGCGCGAACACATCGGTCGTCGTGCCGATGAGCTTGTCTCCCTCGTAACCGGATTCGTCGCAGGCGATCTCGAGGATTCGACCCGACGATGCGCATTCGGCCGACATGAGAGGTTCGCGATCACGCGTCATGGCCGCCCACCACCGGGAGATCCTCGTCCGCCATCTTGCCCCCTGCTCTGCTGCAGATCGGATGTACGTAACCGAGACCCTATCTCTCCGACGCTCCTTGTTCACCCGTGTTCCGATCCGAGGTGCCACAATTCGCGCATTTCCGGCGATCACGAACTCGAGTTCTCGCGGGTCGCGAGTGGACCGGCTCCATTCGGAGCAATCTCGGTTCCCACAGCCTATTCGCACGCCGAGAAGTCCGATACCCGAGGTGGTACCGGCGATGAGCGGAGGGAAATCGCGCGCCTCAACGAGTGGACGATCGACCCCGGGATACGGGATTATCAAGTGATGTGGTTCGGCCCGGACGGTCTACCGTTCAACAACCGCTACTGCAGCGGCACGCCGATCGAGGACGACGTGATCGCCCTGCGCCGCAAGGTCTTCGTGGAGCGCACGCCGCGGAAACCGCGGCAGGCCGGGGATCTGACGCTGGTTGACGACATCGCGCGAGCGCCCGACCGCGAGGTGCTGATGGCGATGGGTGAGCTGGTTCGGCTGGCGGATTGCTCGCCGATCGTCGCACCGTCATGATCACAAATCGAATTTCCGCCCCAGACCTGAGTGGAGCTCACAGCATGTCCGACTTAGCCAACGTCCCAGCCTTCACCGTGATCTCCGGCGCTCAGGTGCAGGATGCCTTGGAAGGGCGACAGAAGCAGGTCGTGGACATCGTCGAGGCGGCCTACCGGCTGCACGGCGCGGCCCGGACGGTCAACCCGCCGTCGTACTTCCTGCGCTTCCCCGACCGCCCGACGTCGCGCATCATCGCGCTGCCCGCCTCGCTCGGCGGTGACTCGGCGGTCGACGGGATCAAGTGGATCTCCAGCTTCCCGGAGAACGTGGCGGCCGGGATCCCCCGTGCCTCAGCGGTGCTGGTGCTCAACGACCACGACACCGGATACCCGTTCGCCTGCCTGGAAAGCTCGGTCATCAGTGCCACCCGCACCGCGGCGTCGGCGGCGCTGGCCGCCGACCACCTCAGCCGGGACCGGGGCCGCCCGCGGCGGGTCGGCTTCATCGGCGTCGGCCTGATCGCCCGCTACATCCACAGCTACCTGCGGGCGACGGACTGGACGTTCGACGAGATCGGCGTGCACGACCTGTCCGCCGAGCACGCCGCGGGCTTCAAGTCCTACCTGGAGCGCACCGAGGACGGCACGCGGATCACCGTGCACGACAGCGCCGAAGACCTGATCAGGTCCGCCGACCTCGTGGTCTTCGCGACCGTCGCGGGCACCCCGCACGTGCACGACCCGGCCTGGTTCGAGCACAACCCGCTGGTGCTGCACGTGTCCCTGCGCGACCTTTCGCCGGAGATCATCCTGTCCTCGGCGAACGTCGTCGACGACGTCGAGCACTGCCTGAAGGCCGACACCTCGCCGCACCTCGCCGAGCAGCGGACCGGCAACCGGGACTTCCTGGACGGCACGATCAACGACGTGCTCGCCGGCGAGCTCAAGGTGCCGACGGACCGGCCAGTGGTGTTCTCCCCGTTCGGGCTCGGCGTGCTCGACCTGGCGGTGGGCAAGTACATCTACGACGAGGTCACGACCCACGGGAAGCCGACGGTGATCCCGGACTTCTTCTCCGAACTCCGCCGCTACGGCTGACAGGCGGTGGCCGGTTCGCGCTGACCCGCAAGCAGGTTCGTTTCGGACAAGACGGAGACAGTCCCGGTGCCCATCATCTCGCAGCCGCACGAATTCAACGAGGACGACCTGTACGTCGACCTCCGGCCCACCATCGGGATTCCGCTGTACCTGAAGTGCGAGGGGTTCAACTTCGCCGGGTCCATCAAGCTGAAGGCGGCCGAGTCGATGGTGGCCGCGGCGGAGCGGTCCGGGGCGCTGCGCCCGGACTCGATCCTGGTGGAGTCGTCGTCGGGCAATCTCGGGGTGGCGTTGAGCGTGCTCGCCGCGAGCAAGGGCTACCAGTTCGTGTGCGTCACCGACTCGCGGTGCAACCTGGCCGCCAAGCAGCTGATGGAGACCCTCGGCTCCCAGGTGCACACCGTCACGGAACTGGAACCCGAGGGCGGGTACCTGGCCGCCCGCATCGCCCACGTGCGCGAGCTCTGCGAGGACGACGACCGGTACGTGTGGCTGAACCAGTACGCGAACCCGGACAACTGGTCGGCGCACTACCGGACCACCGCGCCGTCGATCGACCACGCCTTTCCCGAGCTGGACGTGCTGTTCGTCGGCGCGGGCACCACGGGCACGCTGATGGGCTGCGCCCGGTACTTCAAGCGGTTCCGGCCGGACGTGCGGATCGTGGCCGTCGACGCGGTCGGTTCGGTCACCTTCGGCGGGCCCCCGGCGCCCCGGATGATTCCCGGCCTCGGCACCGGAGTCCGGCCGGACCTGCTCGACGAGTCCTTCGTGGACGACGTGGTGCTGGTCGAGGAGACCGACACGGTGCGCGCCTGCCACCGGCTGGCCGCCCGGGGCTTCCTCTTCGGCGGCTCCACCGGCACCGTCATCAGCGGCGCCACCCAGTGGTTGGCGGCAAACGAGCTCGGGCCCGACGTCACGGCGGTGACCATCGCGCCCGACCTCGGTGAGCGCTACCTCGACTCGCTGTACCAGCCAAGCTGGGTGAAGCGGGTCTACCGGACCGACGCACTCGACCTCACCGACGAAATGGCAGCCCACGGCTAGAATTCCGGGCGGGTCCGTCAGCCACGCACCCGAGCCGGTGTGCTCGATCGCACCACCATGACCGGCATTATCGGCCAGCTTCCCGTTCCGGAGTGGGAACGTCCTCGACGCGCAGGGGATGCGCGAGCACGGAGTGCTGGAGGTATCCGAGTTCGTTGTACGCGGAAGCAGCCGGTTGCGTGTCGCCGTGGTCATCGATGGCCCGTACCCGAAGGGTGTGTTCGCCGGGCTGCGGAGTCCAGGCGAACTGCCAGCGCACCCACGCGCCGGGCACCTCGGGGCCCTCCAGCCGCGCGAGCTGCCAGGGACCGTCATCGAGGCGGTACTCAACCGTGGCGATCGCGTTCTCCCCGGCGAACGCACGCCCCCGGATCATCTGCGGTACCGCCCGCAACCGTGCCGGCCACGGCAGCTCCACCAGCACAGCGACCGGAACGGTCGTGATCACCGGTCCCCGCGCGGGCTCCTCACCGGAGAAGCCGGAGCCGATCAACACGTAGTCCTCGGTGTTCCACGGCGAGTAGAGGCGTTGTTCGGAGACTTCGATGCGGGAGAGCCATTTGACGCTGGCCGCCCCGAGCCACCCAGTCACCACCACACGGGCGGGAAAGCCGTGATCAGCCGGGAGAGGCTCGCCGTTCATCGCCAACGCGACCACAGTGTCGTCGGATGTCGCCTTGGCCAACGGCAACGGTCGCCGGAACCGGACGTCGTCCAACGACTCGGGCATGACCTCCCGCGCGCCCGACGTGACACCGGCCGACTCCAGCAGATCCCGAAGCCGGACACCAGTCCACTCCGCGGTGCCGATCGCACCGCGACCCCACGGAGTACCCTCGAACGTGCGGCCGTGCTCCTCACCGAGAAGCACCCGCCGGTTACCCGCACACTCGATCGTGCGGATCACGGAAACCAACGGAAACCGCTCGCACAACTCGGCATAATTGAAACTGACCGGTCGACGTACGCCACTGCCCTCGATACGAAGTGCCCAGCTCGCCGCGTCCACTCGAGGAGTCGGCGCGTGGCTGCGGATGTAGAACCGATCGTTGGGCACGAGAAAACCCGGTATCCGGTCCGGCCGGGTACCGAAGTCCACCCCCGTGCCGGTGTCCTCCATCAGTTCCGGCGGTGTCGGTTTGACGACCTTGCGGTCGGCCGGCGGAGCGGCTGGCACCGCGGCCCGCTCACCGGCCATGTACCGGCGTCCCATCACGTCACCTCCTGACTGCTGGGCGGTTCGTTGCAGCAGGAAGAGGGTGCTTCGGCCGCATCCAGCATGGAACCTGCCGAATCGTTTTGCAAACGATGGGCCCCCTACTGCCGATGTTCACGCCGCGCGCAAGACGCGACTCCGAGTTGGCCGGTGGCAGCCCCACGAGCCACACCAAACCATCCTGCAGGAAAAGCTCAACACTCCACAATGGACGACGTCGCTGGGCTTCCCATGCCGCCACCGGCCGGAACTTGGTCACGGTTGCAGTTAGCAGGAATTCGGCCAGTGCGGCCAGCCAGGCGGATGCATGGCCGCTGGCGGCGATGGCAGGGGAACACATGAGCGGAATCGTTGGTGCATCGCAGGAAACCGCGCCTGAAGCAAGGACGAAGCCAGTGGACGTCGTTACAGCCGAACCACGATCGGTAGCGAATGCGGTGCCCCGACTGACGGCAACAACAGTCCTGGCAGGCGCGTTCGCCGTCGGCAGGATCTCCGGCGGCGCGTTCACTCCAGCTGTGTCGCGCGGCGCCGCGGTCGGCGGCCTGTTCGGGTGGTCGACGCCGTGGGTCCACATCGTCGTGCAAGTCGTCGCCGGCGCCGCCGCAGGACTCACAGTCCTCGCGCTCAACCCGGATGACAAGCGATCCGGCCGTGGAACGCCACTTCGGCCCCATCAGCCACACAGCACTGCTCTACGTCCTATCGACCAGAGGAGACACATCAAGTCGCTGCAGCGAACCGTTCCGGTCGGCGTGCGTGCGGGAACAAGAGCTGGTCTGCTGGTGCCGGAAGCCGTCAGTGACCGTGCTCAGGAGAGATCCAGATGAGCCCCTATCGAGTCGCACAGGTCGCCGCAGCCGGCGGACCATTCGAGATCGTCGAGCGTGAGGCAGCACATCCAGGACCCGGCCACGTACACATTGCCATCGAGGCGTGCGGAGTCTGCCACAGCGACTCCTACTTCATCGACGCCGCATTTCCGGGTGTCCGGTTTCCGCTGGTCCCTGGCCATGAGATCGCCGGACGCATCGAGCAGCTCGGCGAAGGAGTGCACAGCTGGTGGCAGGTGGGCGATCGGGTGGCGGTGGGCTGGTTCGGAGGCAGCTGCCACCACTGCACACCCTGCAGGCAGGGCGACTTCATCGTGTGCGACAACCTGAAAGTCCCTGGATGGGCCTACGACGGCGGTTTCGCCGAGGCGGTCATCGCACCGGTCGACTCCCTTGCCCGCATCCCCGAACCGCTAGCAGCCACCGATGCGGCGCCCATGGCCTGCGCAGGAGTAACGACGTACAACGGGCTGCGACGCAGCTCTGCACGGCCGGGCGACTTGGTAGCCGTACTCGGCATCGGCGGTCTGGGCCACCTGGCAGTGAGGTACGCGGTCGCCATGGGCTTCGAAACCGTGGCGATCGCCCGGGGAGTCGGGAAGGCGGACCTCGCCAAGCAACTCGGCGCACACCACTACATCGACAGCACGGCCGACACCCCCGTCGCAGACGCGCTGCAGGCCCTCGGCGGCGCCAAGGTTGTGCTGGCCACCGCCGCCAACGCCGATGCCATCACAGCGACCGTGGACGGGCTGTCCCACCGCGGCGAGCTGGTCGTCATCGGCGCAGCGCCTGAACCACTGGGCATCAGCCCGAACCAGCTGCTCATGCGCGGCAAGATCGTCCGTGGCCACCCGGCCGGCACCGCACAGGACGTACAGGACACCCTGACCTTCAGCGCCCTGCACGGCATCCGGCCGATGATCGAGACCCTCCCGCTGGACCAGGCCAACGAGGCGTACCAAAAGATGCTCTCCGGTGCCGCGCGGTTCCGCATGGTCCTCACCACCGGCTGACATGGCGCGATCAATCAAACCCGCGAACGAACCATGATTACGAGGCGCAAGGACCTCCTGCTCATGACTCGAATATCCGCATGCCCGCACCTGGGCAGGACAGACCGACGAACCCCGCTGCTCGGACGTGCCGGACCGTGCGTGACGATCGTCCACTGTGGCCGATCAGCGCAGCGGGTCGAACGGTCGGAGTTCTGGAGGGGTCGTGCCGGTCACGATGCGTTCGGCGAGCAGCTTGCCGCTGATCGGCCCCAACGTCACTCCCCACATTCCGTGGCCTCCTGCGACGAAGATGCCAGGTGCTCCAGTCGCTCCGAGCAGCGGAAGCCCGTTCGGGGTCATCGGCCGCGGGCCGACCCACACGTCCTGCGCATCCGACCAGTCCACACCGGACAGCAGTGGCTTCACCGAGCGGACGATCGCATCGACGCGGCCGGGCTGCAGCGGATCGTCCGGGCCGCGGAACTCCATCGTGCCCGCGATGCGCAGCCGGCCTCGGTACGGGGTGCACGCGACCTTCGCGGCCGGAAAGTAGACCGGCGTCTCGGCCGGTTCGTCCGTCGGGACGCTGAACGAGTAGCCGCGACCGGCCTGCACCTGGGTGCGCACACCGAGCTTCCTGGCCAGTTCCGGGAGCCACGAGCCGGTCGCGACGACCACCGCGTCGCCGACTTCCGGGGCGCCGGTGAACGTTTCCACCGCGATACCGCCCGGACCGTGCCGCATCGCCCGTACTCGTGCGCCTGCGACGATGCGTCCGCCGCGGTCGCGGACCGATTCGGCGAGGGCCTGCACGAAGGGGCCAGGCTCCAGATAACGCTGACCGTGGAGTTCCAGGACCTCGACGATCCGTTCGGACAGCTGGGGAATCGTCGGGTTCGCCGGCTGCCAACGGACGTCCAAGCCGGCGCGGCTGACCTGTTCGAGCTCGTGGCGCAGCGCGGCGCTGTGGGCCGGATCCGCGAACCCGACCAGGATGGGGCCGCTGTGGGTGCTGGCCCGCACACCACCGGTGGTCAGCTCGTCGAAGGTCTGCAACGCCAGTCGGTTCACCGGCACCAATGCCGCCATCGAACGTTGCCAAGCCCGGGGCGTGCAGCGGGCGGCGAAACGAGCGAGGAACGCCAGCACCGCCGGGTCCGGACGCAGCGGAACGTGCAACGCGGCGTTCGGATCCCCCAGCGATCGCAGCGCCGACACCAGCACGCTGGGCTCGCCCAGCGGGGTGGCGAGGCTCGGGGTCAGCCAACCCGCGTTGCCCCACGAGGCGCCCGCGGCGACGCCGCTGCGGTCCAGCACCACGACCTCCACGCCGCGTTCCTGCAGGAACCATGCGGTGGAAAGGCCCACCACGCCGGCACCGACCACCACGACTCGACGAGGCGCGGGTACGCGCGAATACACCTGTCACCCTCCTTGAACGCGCAGTTGCAAGCCCACCGCGAGACGGGCATCCGGATTGCTCAGGTCCAGGCCGCTGACCTCGGTGATCCGCCGCAGCCGGTAGCGCAGGGTGTTGGGGTGCACGTGCATCGCCTGCGCGGTCCTCGCCACATCACCGAACGCATCGAGGTAGGCGGAGAGGGTCGCGACGAGCTGGCTGTGGTGGTCGGCGTCGTAGGCGGTCAGGGCCTGGACCGGTCCATCGCGCAGTTCCTCGTCGTCGACCGCCAGATCCCGCAGCCTCGCCAGGAACAGCCGCTCCCAGACCTCGTCGACCCGCGCGGTCCGCCGGTCACCGCTGCGCAGCACGTCCAGCACCGCATCCGCGTCCGCGCGAGAACGCGGCACCTCCCTCGGCGACCACGCGACGCGCCCCATCCCGACGACCGCTCCAGCGTCGCGGCGAGTCGCGAAACCTTGCAACAAGCCCAATGCGTTCCTGGACTCGGCATCCGGATCCGCCGTCGTCAGCGGCAAGATCGCGTAGGCGGTGCCCAGTGCCGACGCCGTCGCGACCTTGGATTGCCGCACCGCGAGGTGCAAGCTCAGCAGCTCGCACAAGCGCTCTGCCGCCAGCTCGCGCTCGGCGCCGTCCTCGTGCCGGTCGGACGGCTCGGCGGCCACGACGCACAGCGGGACCTCCGCCAGCTCCAGCCGCCGCGCCGCCAGCTCCGCGCCGCTACCGCCGGTCAGCACGCATCGGACCAGCTCCGATCGACGCCACTTCCCCGCGTTCTCGGCCGCGCGTTGTTGCAGCAAGTGCAATGCCGCCGTCTTCGCGGCAGCGACGAAGGCACGCTCCTCGTCCGCGGTGAACGGCCGACGCACCGCCGCCCACATCGCGCCCAGGATTTCCTCGCCGGCGCGCACCGCCACCGCCACGCGGGGAAGCACATCCGCATCGCCCAAGTCGACCCACACCGGCTCGCTGGTGCGGTAGAGCCGCTCGAAAACCCTGTTGTCGGCCAGCCTTCGCTGCCATTCCGGTGGCACCTGCCGGGCGAGCACGGTCGCCGCCCTCGGTGCGTCGGCGGCGGCCTGATCCGCTGAGAAGGCCACCACCCGCGCCGAGCGGTCCTCGATGGTCACCGGCGTGTCGAGCGCCGCTCCGACCGCGTTGGCCAGGGCGAACAGTTCGCCGATGTGGTTGCCGGTCAGCTTCGCCTGCCGCTCGTCGAGCTCACCGTCCAGCAGAACAGTGCGCACCAGCAACAAGATCTGGGTCCAGGACGCAGCGTTGCTCGCGCTCAGCAGCGCCACTCCGGAGGATCGGACGGCTTCGCGCAGCGGTTCGTCGACGTCCAGCGGTCCGCGGACCACCAGGGCCGCCGCGGCATGCCGCCCCAGCTGCAGCAGCAGATCTCCTGGATCTGCCACCCCGACGCCGAGCACCAGGGCACCGGCCGGTGGTTGCAGGTGCTCGTCGGGGTCGTGCACGGCGACGGTGGTGACCTCCGACGGCGGCGGATCCGGGCATACCGCGACGTCGAGCACGGTGCTGCCGAGATCTTCCAGAATGCGGGCCAAGCTGGCCCCCGGCCGAGCGTTCATCCGTAGATACTGCCTCACCAGCGGGCCCACCTCGACTCCGTCGACGAGCGGTTCCGCGGCTGGGCACATGACCACAGCCTCGCCGATCCGCCGCCGGGGCGCTTCGTGCGATCACCAGAGCGGGGGCCGCCCGGTTTCGTCCGACCCGACGAAGCCAACCCGGCCGGCTCGACACAACAATCAGCGAACGCCGACCTGCCGTGGAGGAAAGATGGATTCCACCGCGACCAACACGACCGAGCAACCGGCCGTGACCTCGTCCCACATTCGCCGCACCGCCACCGTCACCATCGCGCTGCTCATGGGCGTGTGGGTCATCGACTACGTCGACCGGGTCATGATGGCGGTCGCACTGCCGTTCATCGGGGCGGAGTTCGACCTCAGCAAGACCTCGCAGGGCTGGCTGATCACCGCCTTCTCCTTGGTGTACCTGGTCTGCCAGATCCCCGGCGGCGTCCTCGCCGACCGGTTCGGGGCGCGACGGCTGCTGGTCATCTCGCTGCTGCTGTGGTCGGTTTTCACCGCTCTCACCGGAGCCATGTGGGGCTTCGTCTCCCTGCTGGTGGTCCGTGCCCTCTTCGGGGTGGGCCAAGGGCTGTTCCCCGGCGCGTCGTTCAAGGCGATCGCCGAGCGCACGCCCCCAAGCCACCGGGCCACTGCGGCCGGCGCCATGCTGGCCTCCAACAACCTGGGCGCCGGGTTGGCCCCGCTGATCGCCGCGCCAGTTGTGTTCGCGCTCGGCTGGCGGCACACGTTCTGGGTCACCGCGCTGGTGGGCGTGGTGATCGGCATCCTGCTGTGGGCGATGCTGCCGAAGCCGCTGCCCACCCGGCTGACCGAGGTTCCGCTGCCGAACCGGACAACCGTGTCCCTGCGCCACGTCCTGCGGTCCGCGGCGGTGTGGAAGTTCGCCGCCTTGTTCTGCGCGACGAACATGCTCAGCTACGGGATGATCACCTGGGTTCCGAGCTACCTGCTGGAGGAACGCGGCATTTCGCTGCTGGACACCGGCGTGCTCGCCGCGATCCCGCTGCTGGTGATGTGCGTGTGCACGTTCCTCGGCGGCTGGCTGTTCGACCGGTTCTTCACCGAGCGGGCGCGCTGGTTCGTCATCCCGGTGCTGCTGGCCGCCGCCGCGACGCTGGCCTTGATGCTCAACGCCGACACCGCCGGTGAGTTCACGCTTTACCAGACGATCGCGATGGGCATCGCCGGACTCGCCTACATGAGCATTCTCGGCATGCCGGTGCGAGCGCTGCCGCCGGCCGTGGTCGGGTCTGGTATGGGTGTGGTCAACGCCGGCGGACAACTCGCCGGGGTGATCGCGCCGGTGGCGATGGGCTGGCTGGTAGACCACTTCTCCTACACCGCGGCGTTCGGTTTCCTGATCGGCAGCACGGTGCTCGGCGCCCTGCTCGCCCTGATCGTGCCGAAGCGCCAGGCCGATTTTCAGATCCGCGCTGGAAGGAGCAACGCATGACCGAGTACGACCTGGTGCTTCGCGGCGGGCGGGTGATCGACCCCGAAACCGGGCTGGACGCGGTCCGCGACGTCGGGATCTCCGGCGGCGCGGTCCGGGAGATCAGCTCCGACCCGTTGGCCGGGAAGTCCGTGGTGGACGTCGCCGGGCACGTCGTCAGCCCCGGTTTCATCGACCTGCACAGCCACAGCCCCGACATCGCCACGCAACGCCTGCAGGCCATGGACGGCGTGACAACCGCGCTCGAACTGGAAGCCGGGGTGTACCCGGTGGCACCGGCCTACCGCCAAGCAGCACTTGAGGGGCGCCCGATCAACTACGGGTTCTCCACGTCGTGGGCGGTGGCGCGGATGCACGTCGTGCTCGGCATCAAACCCACCGGCACGCTCGACGACTTCTTCGCCAACATCGGGCGAGAACCCTGGCAACGGCCCGCATCACCAGCCGATGTGCAGCGAGTTCTAGACGTGCTGGAGACCGATCTGGCCGACGGCGCGCTGGGCATCGGCATCCTCGTCGGCTACGCACCCTGGATCGACCCGTCCGAATACCTCGCCGTCGCCGGACTCGCCGCCAGAGCCGGGCTCCCGACGTACACGCACGCACGCGAGTTGGTCGAGATGGACCCGCAGACCCCGATCGACGGCGCGGAGGAGATCGTGCGGGCCGCGGCGGAAACCGGCGCGCACATGCACTACTGCCACGTCAACAGCACCTCGCTGCGACAGGTGGACCGCGTGCTGGGGCTGGTGGAGAAGGTGCGTTCGGAAGGCTCCCGGGTCACGACCGAGGCCTACCCGTACGGCGCAGGCATGACCGGCATCGGCGCGGCGTTCCTCGCGCCGGAGCTGCTGCACCGACGAGGACTGACACCCCACTCCATCGGCTATCTGGCCACCGGCGAGCGAATCCCGGACGAGGCGACGCTGCGGAAGGTGCGCGAGCAGGACCCGGGTGGCGCGGCGTTCGTGCACTTCTTCGACGAAAACGATCCGGCGGACCTCGCCTACCTGAAGCGGGCGCTCACCTTCACCGACGCGGCGGTCGCCAGCGACGCGGCACCGCTGCTCTGGCGGTCCTCGCCCCGCGATCCGCTGCAGTGGCCGCTGGCGCCCGACGTGGTCACACATCCCCGCACAGCCGGCACTTTCGCCCGCAGCTTGCGACTCCTGGTCCGCGAATCCGGCGAGTTGAGCCTTCCGGAGGCGGTGCGCCGCTGCAGCCTGGTGCCGGCCGACGTGCTCGGCTCCGCGGTGCCCGCGATGCGGCGCAAGGGCCGGATCCAACCGGGCAGCGACGCCGACATCGTCGTCTTCGACCCGGAAGCGGTGACCGACGAGTCGACCTACGCCGACACCACGCGGCCGTCCAGCGGGTTCCACCACGTGCTGGTCTCGGGAACATTCGTCGTGCGCGACGGCGAGCTGTGCACCGACGCCCTGCCAGGCAAACCGGTCCGACACTGATCGGGGCCATCGAGCCCGCATCATCCAGGTCGTGATCTGCCGATTTTGGCTGCGTACCAACCGATCTCGTTGAACAAGCTGGAGTCCCGACCTTCTCGTCGAGGTCCTCGTGCGGCCCAACGCTCGCTGGACATGCTCCAGCGCCACGATCTGGCTTCTGCAGCCGGCCAGGCAAACCCGAACGCCGTGATGCGGCGAGCCGATGAACCGGGCTCGTCGCATCACGGCGGATTTGCGCGACGGCGAACCGGACAAACCGCGCTCTGCCTGAACCAGCATTGTCGCCCGGTCTGCGCAGCCCGAGTGGTGGCGAGGAGTCACCGCTTGCGGCGCGGGGGTGGGGCGGTGGACTCGCGCACCACCAGGGAGTGCGCCGTGGTGCGGCGACGGGGGCGGGCCGACGGTTCCTTCAAGGCGAGGAGCAACGCCTGCTCCCCCATTTCCGCCATTGGCAACCGGACCGTCGTCAGCGCCGGCGACAGGTGCTCCGCGACGGCCACGTCGTCGAAGCCCGCCACCGAAATGTCCTTCGGCACAGCCATTCCGCGCGCTCGCAGCGCCGCGAGGACGCCGATCGCCATGTCATCGTTGAGCGCGATCACCGCGGTCACGTCGGGGTGCTCGCCGAGGACGCGCCGCATGGCCAGCGTGCCGCCGTCGCGCGTGAACGCTTCCTCGATGACAGGAATGTCCTCAATTGACAGTCCGGCCGCTTCCAGTGCCTGCGCGGCGCCCGCGAGGCGATCGGCCACTGTGGTCAGGGCCCGGGGGCCGGCGACGAAGGCGATCCGCCGGTGCCTCAGGGAAAGCACGTGTTCGGTGATCGACCGGCCACCCGCGGTGTTGTCCGGCAGCACCGCGTCGGTGCCGAGGTGGTGACGTCCGATCACCGCGACGCGGCCCCCTGCTTCCTGGAACGCCTGGAGGTCCTGCTTCAGCGACGCCTGCTTCCGCGCATCCACGAAACCCGAGCCGGCGATGATGATCGCCCGGACCCGGTTGGCGATCAGCGTGCGGACCTGGACGAGCTCGTTCTCCGGGTCGCGCCCCGTGTGGCAGATCTGCACGGTCAGGCCCTGCTGCGCGCCGACGCGCAGCACCCCGCTGGCGATCTCGGTGAAGTAGGGGTCGCCGATCTCGTGCACGAGCAGTCCGACGCTCGTGCTCGCGCCGCCGGCCAGCGTGCGGGCGTGCACGTTGGCGACGTAGCCCATCTGCGCGGCGACTTCGCGCACTCGCTCGGCGATGGCGTCGCTGACGCCCGCGGACCCGGACAGCGCCCGCGACGCCGCAGCGATCGACACCCCGGCCCGCTCGGCGACGTCAATGAGCCTGAGCCTCGCGCGTTGCTGTGGCATCCGTGACCCCTTCCGCTCCGGTCCGCCCTGCGGTCCGCGCCCACCATCATGATCCGTGACCTTGCCACTTCGTCCGATGGTTCCTATTCTGCCGTAAGCGCTTACGAAAGCGCTTGCGGATGCCCCCAACGACGGGTGGACCATGAAAATTTCACAACGTCTTCGACTAGGTGTACTCGTGACCAGCGCGAGCCTCGCGCTGACCGGCTGCCTCAGCTCGGGCGCCGGAGGCAACGACGACAGCATCCAGATCGGCATCTCCCTGCCCCTCACCGGCGACTTCTCCGAGCCCGGCAAGGGCGTCCGCCGCGGTTACGAAGCGTGGGCCGACTACGTCAACGCCCGCGGCGGGTTGCTGGGCCGCAAGGTCGAGCTGACCATCCTCGACGACCAGTCCAACGCCGACCGCGTCGCGGCCGACTACGAGAAGCTGATCAACCAGGACGGCGCCGACCTGGTCTTCGGGCCGTTCTCCACCCGTCTGGTGATCCCGGCCGCGCAGGTCGCCAAGGACTACGGCTTCCTGTTCGTCGAACCGGCCGGCGCCGCCGAGGAAGTGTTCGACCAGGGCTTCGACAACCTCTTCTACGCCGCGCCCGCGGTCGCCGAGGACCACTACAACCACTTGGCCGCGGCGATCCTGGCGATGCCCGCCGATCAACGCCCGAAAACCGCCGCGTACGCGGCCATGGACGACCCGTTCGCGCAGGGCACCGCCTACGGTTTGAAGGGCAAGCTCGAAGCGGCGGGAATCCGCACGGCGGTCGATGAGGTCTACCCGCCCAACACCACGGATTTCGGTTCCATCGCGGCCAAGATCGCCGATTCGCGGGCGGACCTCGTCGTCGGCGGAACGCAGTACCAGGACGCGGTCAACCTCATCCTGGCGTTGCGCCAACTCGGCTACCAGCCCTCGATGGCGGCCTTCTCCACCGCACCGACCAACCCGGAGTTCACCAAGGCCATCGGCGAGCAGACCGAGGGAATCCTCTCCCCCACCGGATACACGCCGGAAGCGAACTTCCCGTCCAACAAGGAGTTCGTCGAGCACTACACCCGGATGTTCAACTCCCCGCCCAACGAGGACGAGGCGAACGCGTGGACCACCGGGCAGGTCGTGGCCGCCGCCGTGCAAGCCGTCGGCTGCGCCGATCCGGACCCCGACTGCCAGCGCAGGCTCATCGACTGGCTGCACCAGAACGAGGTGGACACCGTGGTCGGCAAGCTCGGCTGGGACGCCACCGGAAAACCGCGCGGCGCGCACCTGATCCAGCAGTACGTCGGCGGCCGGATCCGCATCGTGCTGCCCGCGGAGACCAAGGAAGCCGACCTGGTCCACCCCAAGCCGGCGTGGTGATGCATAAGAGACTGGTCCCTGTCTTTGAAGCGGCGCAGCCGCTTAGCCCACCCTCCCAACCGGCACCGCCGCGGGTTCTCAGGGGCCTTCTCGCGAGGACAGCCCCGACGTGGTGAATTGGCATTCATGAGTCGGGGATTCCACAGCGAGAAGACCGCAGTAACTCCCGCAGGGGGGCCGCCACCCGCACCGTCACGCAAAACGAGTCTGGAAAGAGGCTCTAAATGACCGGATCGCTCCTGCTGCAGAGCCTGGTGCTCGGCGTGCTGCTCGGCGGGCTCTACGCCCTCCTCGCCGCGGGCCTGACGCTGTACTTCGGCGTGATGCGCGTGGTGATGCTGGCGCACTCGGCCTTCCTGATCCTGGCGGCATACCTGGCCTGGTTCTTCAACCTCCAGACCGGTTTGGACCCGCTGCTGTCGCTGCTGGTGACCGTCCCGCTGTTCTTCGCGGTCGGCGTGCTCATGCAGCGGCTGCTGATCTCGCGGCTCCGCCCGGCGACGCTGACCATGATGTCGGTGCTGCTGACGTTCGCCGTCGCGCTGGTGATCGAGGGCGCGCTCGGGCTCGTCTTCAGCGGGACCCACCGGCGCATCCAGCTGCCCTACTCCGGCGGGGACATCCAGTTCTTCGGCGCCAGCATCCCGGTGGTGAAGCTGATCGCGTTCGGCCTCGCCGCGGTGTCGCTGGCCGGGCTCTACCTGCTGCTGAAGAAGACCCGGTTCGGCCAGGCGCTGCGCGCCACGATCCAGCACCGGGAGGCCGCGCAGCTGGTCGGCATCAACACCGGCCGGATCGCCGGCTACGGGTTCGGGTTGGGCCTGGCCACCGCGGCGATCGGCGGGACTGCGCTGGCCCTGGACTCCACGATCTACCCCTCGCTGCACTGGCATTGGATCGGCCCGCTGATGGCGATCATCGTGGTGGGCGGGCTGGGCAGCATCCCGGGTGCGGCGATCGCCGCAATGGTGCTGGGGCTCGGCCAGAGCCTGCTCCAGCTGCCGCTCGGAACTACTTGGGCGCAAACGGTTTTCTACGTCGCGCTGTTCGCCACCTTGCTGTTGCACCCCCAGGGATTCTTCGGAGGCCGCCTTGCGCAGCGTTTCTGATCCCGCCCGCGCCGCGAAGCTCGTCGGACTGCTCGCGCTGGCCGCGCTGGTGGTCGCTTTCCCCGCGCTGGCACCGGATCCGTTCATCCTGTCGGTCGGCGTGGTGATCATGAGCTATGCCGTGCTGGCCACGTCGTGGAACTTCGTGGGCGGGTTCACCGGCTACGTCTCGCTGGGCCACGCGGCGTACTCCGGGCTCGGCGGCTACGCCACCGCGCTGCTGGTCGTGCGCGCGGACCTGAACCCGTGGCTCGCGCTGGTCCTCGGCGGCGTGGTCGTCGCGGTGCTCGCGGTGCCGATCGGCATCGCCAGCCTGCGGGTGCGCGGTGCTTCGTTCGTCATCGTCTCGATCGCGCTGGTGCTGATCACGCTGCTGGTCTTCCAGAGCTTGGGAGACTTCACCGGCGGCTCGAACGGTTTGCGCGTGCCGCGCCCGTTCGGTCCGGACGTGCTCCGCCCCGAGCAGCACGAGCGGTTCTTCTACCTGCACGCCGCGCTGCTGGCCGTCGCCCTGCTGTGCTGGTGGGCGATCGACCGCTCCCGGTTCGGCTCCGGGCTGAAGGCGATCCGGGAAGACGAGGACAAGGCCGAAGCGCTCGGGGTGCCGACCTTCACCTACAAGCTCGTCGCGTTCGTCGTCTCGGCGTTCTTCACCGCGCTGGGCGGCGGGCTCTACGCGCTGTGGTTCGGGTTCCTGGACCCGATCTTCCAATTCTCCGTGCTGACCGGTTCCTACCTGGTGCTGATGAGCCTGCTCGGCGGCGTCCGCAGCCTGTTCGGGCCGGTGCTCGGCGCGGTGATCGTCGGCTACGCCGTGGAGTACTTCAAGGCCCAGTACGGCGACACCCAGCTGCACCTGGTCGCGCTGGGCGTGCTGCTCGCCGCAGTCGTGCTGTTCATGCCGGACGGGATCATCCCGGCGCTGCGCGACCTGCTGCACCGGTTCCGCCCGCGGACGGCGTCGATCCGGGAAGTCAGCCAGGCCGAGCTCGCCGAGCAGCGCCGGGCCGGGACCGTCGAGGAGGCGCGCCTGTGAGCACGGGATTGGAAACCACCGGCCTGACCAAGTCCTTCGGCGGGGTGCGCGCCGTCGACGGGGCCACCGTCGCCTTCCGGCACGGCAAGGTCAACGCGCTGATCGGCCCCAACGGATCGGGCAAGACCACGTTCTTCAACTGCGTCACCGGGATGATCAAGCCCGATTCCGGCACCGCGAGCTACCACGGCCGGGACATCACCGGCCGTCCGCCGCACCGGATCGCCCGCGCGGGCATCGGCCGCAGCTTCCAGCTGTGCCGGATCTTCCCGCGGATGACGGCGCTGGAGAACCTGCTGGTCCCGGTCCGCTCCCGGACCCTGCTCGGCCGGCTGGTCTCCGCGCGCCAGCGCGCCGACCTGGACCGGGCGCGCGAACTGCTCACCCGCGTCGGCATCGAGCACCTGGCCGACGTGCAGGCCCGCGACCTGTCCTACGGCCAGCAGAAGCTGCTCGAACTCGCCGGGGTGCTGATGGCCGATCCCGAGACGGTCCTGCTCGACGAGCCCGCGGGCGGGGTGAACCCGGCGCTGATCGAGCGGATCCGGGAGCTGGTGCGCGCGCTCAACGCCGAGGGCCGGACCTTCCTGATCGTGGAGCACAACATGGACCTGGTGATGAGCCTGTCCGACCACGTGGTCGTCTTCGACCGCGGGCGGCCGATCGCCGCGGGCACGCCCGACGAGGTCCGCAACGACCCGCGAGTCCTGGAGGCCTACCTTGGGATCTGAGCAGCGGGGTTCGGGCGAGCACCTGCTCGAACTCGTCGACGTCGAGGCCGGGTACGGGCGCGCGGCGCTGGTGCTGCGCGGGCTGACGGTGCGGGTGCCGCCGGCCAGCGTGGTCTGCCTCGTGGGGCCGAACGGCGCCGGGAAGTCCACGGTGCTCAAGGTCGCCAGCGGCATGCTCACGCCGCGATCCGGCCGGATTCTGGTGTGCGGGAAGGACGTCACGAGCCGCCGCCCGCAGCAGATGCTCGAAGCCGGTCTGTCCCACGTGCTCCAGGGCCACAGCGTGTTCAAGGAGATGACGGTCGCGGAGAACGTGCTGCTCGGCGCGTACACGCTGCGGGACAGGTCCGAGATCGCCGACCGCGTGGCCTACGTCAAGGAGCTGTTCCCGGTCGTGGCCGAGCGGTGGGACGCGCTGGCCGGGGCGCTTTCCGGCGGACAGCAGAAGCAGGTCGAGTTCGCCCGGTCGCTGATGGTCAGCCCGAAGGTCGTGCTGCTCGACGAGCCGTCGATGGGCCTGGACCCCAAGGCGACCGAGACCGTGTTCGCCCAGGTGGCGCGGATGCGCGATGCGGGGACGGCGGTGCTGCTGGTGGAGCAGAACGCCCGCCGCGCATTGGAGGTCGCCGACCTGGGCTGCGTCCTCGACCTCGGCCGGGTGCACATCTCCGGCCCGGCATCCGACCTGCTCGCCGACCCGCAGCTCGGCGAGCTCTACCTCGGCAACCGACGCTCCAGCACCGCATCGTCGAAGACGTTGAAGACAGGGAGCCAGTGACGATGACCGACCGCACCTACCGCATCCTGATGAACGGCGTCACCGGCCGGATGGGCTACCGCCAGCACCTGCTGCGTTCGGTGCTGGCGATCCGCGACGACGGCGGCGTGCCGCTCGCCGACGGCAGCCGCATCCAGGTCGAGCCGGTCCTGGTCGGCCGCAACGCCGAGAAGCTGGCCCGCATCGCCGCCCAGCACGACATCGCCGAGTGGAGCACCGATCTCGACGCGTTGCTGGCCGAGGACGCCGCGGAGATCTACTTCGACACCCAGGTCACCAGCGAGCGCCGCAAGGCCGTGCTGAAGGCCGTGGCCGCCGGTAAGCACGTCTACGCCGAGAAGCCGGTGGCCGAGACCGTCGCCGAAGGCGAGGAACTGGTGACGGCGGCCGAAGACGCCGGGGTCGTCAACGGCGTCGTGCACGACAAGATCTTCCTGCCGGGCTTGCAGAAGCTCAAGCGGCTGGTGGACGCGGGCTTCTTCGGCCGGATCCTCTCGGTGCGCGGGGAGTTCGGCTACTGGGTCTTCGAGGGCGACCTGCTGCCAGCGCAGCGGCCGAGCTGGAACTACCGGGCCGAGGACGGCGGCGGCGTGGTGCTGGACATGTTCTGCCACTGGAACTACGTGCTGGAGAACATCTTCGGCCGGGTCCGCGCGGTCACCGCGAAGGCCATAACGCACATCCCGCAGCGCTGGGACGAGAACGGGCAGCGCTACGACGCCACCGCCGACGACGCGGCGTACGCGATCTTCGAGCTCGACGGCGGGATCATCGCGCAGATCAACTCGTCGTGGGCGGTGCGGGTGGAACGCAAGGAGCTGCTGGAGTTCCAGGTCGACGGCACGCACGGCTCGGCGGTCGCGGGCCTGTTCGGCTGCCGGATCCAGCCCCGGGTGCGCACCCCGCGGCCGTCGTGGAACCCGGACCTGCCCACCACCGAGGACTTCCGCGGCCAGTGGGACGAAATTCCCGACAACGCGGAGTTCCACAACGGTTTCCGCGCGCAGTGGGAACGCTTCCTGCTGGACGTGCACCACGGCAGGCCGCACCCCTACGACCTGGCGGCCGGGGTGCGCGGCCTCCGGCTCGCCGCCGCCGGTCTCACCTCGTCGGCAGAGGGCCGCCGCATCGAGCTGCCCACCGGATGCCCAGCATGAGCGCGATCGAACTGCCCACCGGCCAGGGCACCTGGGCGCAAGTCGTGCTGCGCGAACCCAGGCGGTGGAAGGAACATCCGCAGCCGTACGGCTCGCGGGTCGCGTTCGCCGCCGCGCACGTTGTCGCCGACCCGCTCGGCGACAACACCCCGGGGGCGCCGGCGGCAGTGGACTGGGAGTCCACATTGGCCTTCCGCCGGGAGCTGTTCCGCTACGGGCTCGGGGTGGCGGAAGCGATGGACACCGCGCAGCGCAACATGGGCCTGGACTGGCCCGCGGTGCGGGAACTCGTCCGCCGCAGCGCCGATCAGGCCCGCTCCTCCGGTGCCCGGATCGCCTCCGGGGCGGGCACCGACCACCGGGCCGAGGCCACCACCCTCGACGAGGTCGTCGCGGCCTACGAGGAACAAGTCGGCTTCGTGGAGTCGACCGGTTCGCAGGTGATCGTGATGGCCTCCCGCCAGCTGGCCGCCATCGCCCGCGCCGCCGACGACTACCGGCGGGTGTACGACGCGGTGCTGCGGCAGGTCGCCGAGCCGGTGATCCTGCACTGGCTCGGCGAGGCCTTCGACCCGCACCTGGCCGGTTACTGGGGCTCGACCGACCTGCCCACCGCCACCGAGTCCTTCCTCGACCTCGTCCGCGACCACGCCGCGAAGGTCAACGGCGTGAAGGTGTCCCTGCTGTCGGCCGAGCACGAGCGCGGTCTGCGCGCCGCGCTGCCGGCCGGCGTGCGCCTCTACACCGGTGACGACTTCAACTACCCGGAGCTGATCCGCGGCGACTCGCAACACCACTCGGACGCGCTGCTCGGCGCGTTCGCCGCGATCGCCCCGGCCGCATCGGCGGCGCTGGCCGCGCTCGACGACGGCGACCTCGCGACCTACGACGCGGAAATGGATGCGACGCTCCCGCTGTCGCGGCACGTGTTCAGCGCACCGACCTTCTACTACAAGACCGGGATCACCTTCCTGAGCTGGCTCAACGGCCACCAGCCGGGCTTCACGATGCTCGGCGGGTTGCAGTCCGCGCGCAGCATCGTGCACCTGGCGCGGATCTTCGCGCTGGCCAACGATGCGCAGCTGCTGGTCGATCCGGAGTTCGCCGCGCACCGGATGCGGTTGTGGCTCGAAGCTGCGGGGGCCGCTGCATGAGTGCGCGCGACGTGCCGATGAACGCACCGGCCCGGGTGCCGACTCCGCAGCCCGGTGACCCGCGGCTGGCCCGGCTTTCGCTGAACCAGCGCACCACCGCCAACTGGTCGCTGCGCGAGGCGGTGGAAGGCTGCGCGGCCGCCGGGCTCGGCACCATCGGGGTCTGGCGCGAACCGGTCGCGGAGGCCGGGCTGGCGGTCGCCGCGCGGATGGTCCGCGATGCCGGGCTGCGGGTTTCCTCGCTGTGCCGCGGCGGTTTCTTCACCTCCGGCGATCCGATCGGCGACAACGTCACCGCCCTCGACGAGGCCGCAGCTCTCGGCTGCGACGCACTGGTGCTCGTGCCCGGCGGGCTGCCCTCGGGCGACCGCGATCTCGCCGGCGCCCGGCAGCGCGTGGCCGATGCCGTCGCCGCATTGGTCCCGCACGCCCGCGATCGCGGGGTGCGACTCGGCATCGAACCGATGCACCCGATCTTCGCCGCCGACCGCGGGGTGATCTCGACCCTCGCCCAGGCCCTGGACATCGCCGAGCAGCACCCGCCGGACGTGGTCGGCGTCGTGGTCGACACGTTCCACGTGTGGTGGGAGCCGGGCGTGCTGGAGCAGATCGCGCGCGCCGGGCAGCGGATCGTCAGCTACCAGATCTGCGACTGGATCACCCCGCTACCCGCGGACACGCTGCTCAGCCGCGGGATGGTGGGCGACGGCCACATCGACTTCGCAGCGCTGACGCGCGCGGTTTCCGCCGCCGGATACCGCGGGGACGTCGAGGTCGAGATCTTCAACGCCGACGTCTGGGCCGCCCCCGGCTCCGATGTCGTCGCCACCATGACCCGCCGATACGTCGAATTCGTGGAGCCGCACCTCTAGCCGCCAGGAGGAAGTCCACATGAGAAGACGAACACTGCTCACCGGGTTGGTCGTCGGCCTTTGCGCGACGGCCATCCCGGCCGCGTCCGCCGCCCCGGGGCTCGTGGTGGTCCGACCGGCCGCCACGGACCGGCATTGGGCCCCGCTGACTCCGGAGAAGTGGGAGTTCACCGCCGGTCAGGTGGTCATGACCGATCGCGGGGTGCCGCCGGAAGGCCCGCGCCGTCCGTTCGAGTACGCCATCGTCCGGAAAGGACCGGAGTTCGGCTCGCTGAGCCTGACCGGCGAGGTCCGCATCGACGAACCGGTG
The DNA here is from genome assembly GCF_900106995.1 of Saccharopolyspora shandongensis. Lineage (GTDB taxonomy): Bacteria > Actinomycetota > Actinomycetes > Mycobacteriales > Pseudonocardiaceae > Saccharopolyspora > Saccharopolyspora shandongensis. The sequence continues at coordinate 105,357 of NZ_FNOK01000010.1, read as the reverse complement.
ACCCGCAACGACCGCGATGTCGTGCTGATCTTCAACTACCGGTCCCCAACCCGCTTCTACTACGCGCACTTGTCGCAGGACAACACGATCTACCCGCACAACGGGATCTTCGTCGTCGACAACGCCGACCGGGTCCGCATCGACGACCAGTGGGACGGCACCACAGGCGCACCGCCCGCCATCGACGACACCGACTGGCACGACGTCCGACTCGACTACCGCGCCGCGACGGGTGAGATCGCGGTGCACGTCGACGGCGCCGACGAGCCGCTGATGACCGCGACCGACACCACCTTCTCCGGTGGCCGGGTCGGTTTCGGCTCGTTCGACAACTACGGGCGCGTCCGCGACGTCACCATCATCGGCACCCCCGCTTCCTGACAGCGGTTTCCGGCTTTTCTCCCGCAGTCCGCCGGTTTCCGCCGGCCGCCTGCGATGCATGACCGACCCACAACGGCGAGGGATGGAGTCCGACCATGCGCGTGCGCAGATCTTGGTGCGCCGCGATCACCGCAGTGGTGGCCGCAGCGACCCTGTTAGCACCACCGGCGGCCGGTGCCGCCGACGAACCGATCATCGATCCGATCCCCGAAGAGCCGCAGCAGTCCCGGCTCGGCCTGGTGCTCCAGGAGGTCGCGCAGCTGCCCGCGTCCGAGGCGACGCCACCGGCGACCGACCCGCGGCTGATCCGGCACAACCGGATCAACTACATCGGCGAGGTGCCCGACGGCTCCGGCCGGATGTTCGTGCCCGACCTCAACGGCCCGCTGTACCTGCTGGACGGCGGTCAGCAGCACGTGTACCTGGACTTCAAGGCCCGCTTCGAGCACTTCTTCTCCGGGCGCGGGATGGGCAGCGGCTTCGGATTCGTCGCCTTCCACCCCGACTTCGCGCGCAACGGCAAGTTCTACACGGTGCACAGCGAGGACAAGGCGGCCATCGACTCCGAGGAGCCGACCTATCCGAACCAGCCGAACGCGTCCGTGCAGAGCGTGGTGACCGAGTGGACCGCCGACGATCCGGCCGCCGACGTGTTCTCGGGTTCCCAGCGGGAGATCTTCCGCTTCGGGTTCACCACCCAGATCCACGCGATCCAGCAGATCGACTTCAACCCCACCGCCAAGCCGGGCGACCCCGACTACGGCCTGCTGTACCTGGGAGTCGGTGACGGCGGCATCGGTCTGGACTCCGATGTGCCGCAGGACATGAGCACCCCGGCGGGCAAGATCCTGCGGATCGACCCGGCGGGCAACGATGGCCCGAACGGCCAGTACGGCATTCCGGCGTCGAACCCGTTCGTCGGCACACCCGGCGCGCTGGGCGAGATCTACGCAATCGGCATGCGCGACCCGCACCGGTTCAGCTGGGATCCCGAGGGGCGGCACGCGATGTACCTCGGCCACATCGGCCAGCACGCGATCGAGGCGGTGTACGAGGTCCGCGCCGGGGACAACTACGGGTGGAGCGAGCGCGAGGGCGACTTCACCTTCCGCCCGGAGAACCAGTGCTACCTGTACCCGCTGCCGGCGGACGACGAGAAGTACGGCTACGTCTACCCGGTCGCCGCCTACGACCACGATCCGCCGCAGGGCTGGCCGTGCAACTCCGACAGCGGCCACGCGATCTCCGGCGGTCAGGTGTACCGGGGAGCGGAATTTCCGCTGCTGCGGGGCAAGTACGTCTTCGGCGACCTGGTGGACGGCCGCGTGTTCTACACCGACGTCAACCGGATGAAGCGCGGCGCGGAACGCGCGCCCCTGCACGAGTTGCAGCTGTTCGACACCGCGGGCAAGCAGATGCGGATGACGGACTTCGTCGGGGACGGCCGGGTGGACCTGCGCTTCGGCACGGACTCGCAGCGCAACCTGTACCTGCTCGCCAAGGCCAACGGCAAGATCTGGAAGGTGGCCGGAACGCGCGCGGCCCCCGGCTCGGAGGTCACCGAGCAGGTGCAGCGGAACCTGGTCGCCTACTACGACTTCGAGCGCCCCTTCGCCGCCGACGATTCCCGCGAGCTCGACCGCGGCGCGTCCCGCACCCTGCTGAGCCTGCTGGGCGGCGGCGAGGACATGCGGGTGGCCGACGGCGCGTTCCCCGGCAGCAACAACGCCCTCCAAACGCGGCAGGTCAACCCCGAAGTGGCCGGCAACGACGACTGGAAAGCCGGTGTCTGGGACGGCAACGGGGTCTCGTCGCTCAGCGCGTTCAACGGCACCGAGGGCGCGACCGTGATGGGCTGGTTCAAGATGACCGGCGAGAACCCCAGCCCCAACTCGAACACCCCGGACCCGGGCGACCGGTACAACGCCGTCGGTCTCGCCGGGATCCTCAGCGGCAACTCCGACGGCCACGACGTCCGGGCGCTGCTGGAGCTGATCCAGGTCGACGGTGAACTGCGGCTGGTGGGGCTGGGTCGCCGCATCGACGGCGGCAGCTCCCAGACGTTCGCCGCCCAGCAGGACTGGCGCGAGCTGCTCCCGCCCGGCGAATGGGTGCACCTGGCGGCGACGTTCGACTACACGAAGGGCGAAATCGCCCTCTACCGCAACGGCGAACCGCTCCCCGGCTTCTACGCGGTCCCGGGCGATCCGTGGCAGCTCGACGGGTCGGGAACGACGAGGACGAACCCGCGAGGGATCAAGATCGGCGGCAGCTTCCCGCAGAACACGGCGGAGCGAAACCCCTGCAACTGCCGGATGGACTCGCTGATGTTCCTGAACACGGCGGTAGAAGCGGATGCGATAGCCAATCAGTACCGCCGCTTCTTCCAACGCTGAAGCCCCGACGCGGGGTGCGGCCCACCCGCGCCCCGCGTCACCTGGATCGGGGGCGGGTGCAACGCCAAGCCGCGCGGCGCACCAGCCGACAAGCGCTGCCCTTGCCGATAACCTCGTCCGCACAGGTGAGACGGGGTGCTGGTGCGCCCGGACACGGTGCTGCGCACCACCGCGACTTGGTCGCACGCCGCCTAACGACTGCTTCCAAACGGTCACCGGTCGTTGGGCGGTGAGGCCCGCCGGTTTCCCGACGGGCCTCGATCTCCGCAGCCCGCGGCCGCGGTCAGCGAGCCGGCTTCACCGCCTTGGCGTAGCGGTTGATCGGCGGGAGCCAGCAGAACACGAGCGTCAGCAGGCAGCAGGGCCAAGCGGCCATGAGCGTCCCGCCGACCATGTCCGATCCCATGGCCGAGGTGCCGATGGCGGCGAAGTGGACGATGAAGGCGAGCACTGAGAACACGGTGAGCAGCACCCGGGCCCAGATCGTACGGGCGAAGATCGTCCACACCAGCACCAGGATTCCAAAGCCGATCTCGACACCCGCCCAGGTGGCCATGGCGCCCTGGAATCCGGTGACGAAGCCGTCCCACTGACCAGTGCTGCGCATCAGCTCGACGAACGCGTCCTCGCTGAGGCCCGCCTCGTCCAGCAGGCCGGGCTCGATGCGGTCGATGTTGTTGACCAGCTCGTCCTCGGCCAGCTGGCGGCCGCCGGCGAAGTTCAGGATCCCGGCGACGACCGGCAGCAGTCCGGACAGTCCGGCGAAGATCTGCAGGATGAGCAGCGTCACCGGTCGCTTCGGCACGTGCACGTGCGCAGGCGCGGCGGTGGGGGCGTGAGTCATGGTCGGTGTTTCTCCTCTTGGGGTGCAGTGCCGCGTGCCGCCCGACGCGCCGGAGGAGTCGGTTCCAGCTGTCGGTGCGACAGTTGTTCAGATGCGGCCCACCCGGTGGCGGTTCAGAATTCCCGCCAACCGTAATCCCCTCGATACCAACCGCGGTCCCGGAACCCGGTTCCCGCAAGAAGAAATCCGCAGATCAGTTGCGCTGTCATCGAGATCAGCACAGACCGTCCACAGTGGTGTCTGGTCAGGCGCTGCACCGGACGGCCAGGCTTGGAGCGCGGGACCGTTATTGATGGTGACCAGAACGTTGTTTGTACGCAGTGCCGGCCGGAGTTCATCCAGCAGTACCGGCAGGTCCTCGTGGCAGGAAACCGCGCGGACGGAGCCCCAGAAGGAGCGGCGCCCTCGTCCGCGCCTGGCCTGCACTCGCCCTCTTACCGAGTAGGCGGTGCTCAGCCCGTGCCGTGGAATACGTCGATGCCCTTGCTCCAGGCCGCGTCGAGATCGGCGTCGGATGGGAAGCGTTGGTTCAACTCGAGGATGACCATGCCGTGCGCGAAGGCCCAGATGGCCCGTGCACGTTCACGGTCACCGCCGGTGGCGTCGAGGAGCGGCATTGCGGCCGCCTCCTCGACGCCGGAGGCGAGCAGGTCGCGGCGCAGGGGCCGCTCGGTCATCAGCCGATAGAGGTTCGGCTGGCGGCGCGCGAAGTCGCGGTACGCGGCAGCGAGGGCGGCGATCGGGGCGTCGGATCGATGGACGGCCTGCGCGAACAGTTCGGCTTGCTCCTCGAAGCCGACCGAGATCAGCGCCGCCTCCAGTGCCTGCTTGTCGCGGAGGTGCTCGTAGATCGAGGAGGCGCGGATCCCGAGTTGGGCGGCGAGGCGGCGCATCGATAGCGCGTCGGGGCCCTCCCGCTCGAGGAGTTGCCGCGCGGTCTGCACGATCTCCCGGGCTCGTGGGGTGAGCCGACTCAGTGCGTGGGAAGCCATCCGTCCCGCCTCCCCAGAATGACCCTAACGGTGTTAGATTAGCGCCCTAACACCGTTAGGGTGAAAGGTGGCGTCGATGCCCGCTCATGCCCCATCCCGTCACGTCGAGACCGGCACCGGATCCGCGCGGATCCGTGACCGCGTCGCGCGGGCCCTGCTCGTCCTCGCCGCCGCTGGCGCCGTCGCCGCAGTGGCCGGCGCAGTGGGCACCGTCGCAACCGCCGGACCTGCCACACGGATGGTCGAGACCTGGCGCATGCTCGGCTTCGGTGTCTTCGCGGGCGTGTTCCTGCTGCTGGCCTACCGCCCCCGGCTCTACGCCGGGATCTGGGAGCTCGCCATCCTCAACAAGCTCGGCCTGACCCTGGCCGCCTTGTCCTTCGGCAGCGGGACCGACGGCGCCGGCGTGGCGCTGATCGCCGACGGAGCGGTCACGGTCATCCTGCTGGCCGCGTATGTGCTCAGCCGGAGCTGGGCGGCCTGGTCGACCGCAAGGGCCGTGGCGTGATGCAGTGATCCGCGACCGCCGCCGCACGCGGCTCCGGACACGCTGATCGCGTCCGCACCACGCTTCCTGGGAGCATCGCCAGGGTCGTCGTGCCATGGGCGCTCGCGTCATACTCGATCTGACTCGCCGTGCTGGTCGGGCCTGCCCACCGTCTTCGGCCCGCCAGTCAGCCCGCAGCGCTCCAGAATTCCATCACCTCCCCTGATGGATCGAACACCCCAGGACCAGCCACGGCCGCCCCTTGAACATCGTCAACCTCACCTGCACCACGCTCCTGCGCGCCATGGGCGAGCGGTGGCCGAAGTGATGTCGCCGTCGACCGCCGCGAGGATGGCGGTTTACTCGGGATGGCGTCCGCCATCGACCGACACGACCGAAAATTACGCGCCCCCGCGCTGGGTGGGCCAGCACCATCAACGGGAGCCGCAGGGAACCGGCGTTGGTCCGGCAAACTGGACACCTTGGCGGTGTTCCTGGCTCCGTTGTTACCGAAAGCCCTGCTCGGTGAACCAGGCCGCGATCTGGGTGCGGGAGGTGAAGCCCAGTTTGGTGAGGATGTGTTCGACATGTGACTCGGCGGTGCGCCGGGCGACCATGAGGGTGACGGCGATGTCCTTGTTGGACATGCCCTGGGCAACCAGCTTGGCGACCTCGCGCTCGCGCCGGGTCAGCGGTAGCTCGGACGCGGCGACAGGGGCGACGGGCTCCGTGTGTGGTTGTTCGCCTAGCACGTAAGCCACGGTCTCCTCGAGCGTGAAGCGCTTGCCCTGCTGGAGGGCGGCCTCGTAGACGCGGCTACCGAGAATGTCGCGAGCCTTGGTCTGGCACTGACTGCTCCACTCGCGCGCAGTCGCCCAACCCGTCAGCCATTCGCCGATCTGCTCCCACAATGTATCGGCCATACCGAAAAGAACGGCGGCCCGCTGGGCGTCCTCCTCGGCCGCGGCCACCCAACCCAGCATCTCCACACACCACGAGATGCCCAAGTGGTCGTGGAGAGCATGCTTGAGCCGGAGGGCCTCCGTCGCATACGCGGTCACCTGCGGCAGATCGCGCTGAAGCCAGTGAGCGAGGGCCAGGTGCCACAACCCCCACGACCGCCCCCATCGTTCACCATTGGCCTGGCAGTCGGTGACGCACTCCTGGCACAGCGCGACCCCGCGCTCGGAATCACCCAACATGCCCACGACCGTGCCCAGACAGCACAACACCACGGCCGGCAACGAGCCCTGGGCGCCCGCGTTTCGATAGTGAGCCACTGCCTGCTCATACGCTGCGGCCGCCGCCGGTAACTCGTCAGCGAACCACCTGGCCAACCCGAGAAACTGCTGCGCGTGCCCCAGTGTGATCTCGTCGTCGAATACTCGGGCCAGGTCAACGCATTCGGACAGGACCACGAGAGCGTACGCGGTATCGCCTTGAATGACGGCGAGATAGCCGACACCCCACAGTGCGTTGGCCCGCTCGGGGCTGGGCTCGGTGTCACAGGCCAGCGCCTGCTCCAGCCACCACCGGCCGTCCCGGACGGCACGCACGATCCAGTACCAGTACAGCGCGCCGGCCATCCGCAACCCGGTGCGGGCCTGACCGGGTCGGGTGAGGCAGAACTCCAACGCCACCCGCACGTTGGGCTGCTCGGCATGGAATCGCTCCAGCCACTGCGCCTGGTCGGGGCCGAACCAGTCCGCTTCCGCCCGTTCGGCCAGGCGCAGGTAGTAATCCCGATGCCGCCGGCGGACAGTTTCTTCCTTCTCCTTGGAAAGCTGCTCTCTGCCGTACTGGCGGATTGTTTCCAACATCCGGTATCGAGCGCCCTGGGTTTCCCCGCGCTTGATCAACAGGGATTTGTCGACCAGCCCAGCCACCCCGGTGAACACTTCCTCGACCAGCACTCCCTCGCCGACACACACATCCTCGGCTGCGGTCATGTCGAACTCGCCCGGGAACACGGACAACCTGGCCCACACCGTGCGCTCGAGCTCCGTGCACAGCTCGAAGCTCCACTCGATCGCCGCTCGTAGCGTCTGATGCCGAGCCGGCGCGGCCCGGTCGCCATGCGCGAGCAACTGGAAACGGTCTTGCAGCCGCTCCAGGATCTGCTCGACGCTCAGCGTCCGCAGCTGGACTGCGGCCAGCTCGATCGCCAGCGGCAACCCATCCAGCCGCCGGCACAATCGGGCCACCGCCGCCGTGTTGTCGTCGGTCAGGGCGAACCCGGACACGACATCGGCTGCCCGCTGCTCGAACAACTCCAACGCCTCGTACCGGCGGCCGCAGTCCGCAGACGGTGGCGAACCCTCCGGTGGCAGCGACAGCGGGGGAACTTGCCACACGTACTCACCTGTAATGTCCAGCGGGGCCCGGCTCGTGGCCAGGACCCGCAGTCCCGGCGCAGCCCGCAACAGGCGGGCCACTAGATGCGCGCTGTCATCCAGCAGGTGCTCGCAGTTGTCCAGTACCAGCAACAACCGCTTCTCCGCCACATAGTTGACCAACACCGTTTCCGGATCCCGATTCGACCGGTCGGTCAAACCCAACGCCGACGCGACCGTATCCCTCAACAGCGCCGGATCCCGCAGCGCAGCCAAACCCACCAGCCACACGCCATCAGCAAACGCCCGCCGCAACTCCCACGCGACATGCAGCGCCAACCGCGACTTACCGGTCCCACCCACACCGGTCAACGTCACCAACCGAGACGATCCCAGAGCACGCTTCACATCGACCGTGGCTTCCACACGGCCAACGAACCCCGTCAACTCAGCCGGAAGCCGACCCACGCCCCGACTCGACACCGCTGCTCACCCGACACCACCTCTACCAAGGCATGGTAGCTCTGCGGGCCCAGTGATCTGTCCCCGAAAGCGAGGGTTGACGTGCGGGAACGCCACCGCGCAGACGGAACGGGAGCACCTAGCCGCCGACGGCAGAGCAGCCTCTGCGCCGAGCGATACTGCATCGGGTAGGTGGTCGCCTCCCGTGTCGGTGGTGGTCATCCAGTCATCGACGGCGGCCTCCGGTCGGTCACGCCGACGTCCGCCGACCTGGCACAGGTCGGTCTCGGCGGCACGGATCGACGGACACCAGCACGTTCCATCGTGGCCCCGGAACGGTCCCGCGGGACCTCCTCGCGCCAGCTCTCGCCGGGTGGCGTCCTGTATGTGGATCCAGTCAGCTCCACCTATGCTCACCGTGTTCGGCAAGTCTCGGCGCACCTCGACGAACCATTGACGCACACCGCGTCCACTTGGGACACCGTCCGCTCGGCTTCCAGCGCGTCGGGGGGTACCAGCCAGCGGAGTGGCCGAGCCCAGTGAAGCAGACACACCTCGCCGTGCAGAGATCGCCAGGTAACGGCCATCCTCGGACCTAGCCTGCAGACCGGGCTTGCTGTCCACACTCATACCGCAGCACCGCTGGGCGCGTCGTCATGGGACACAGGTGGCGATGCCGGGGATGAGGCCATGTGGTCATAGACCAGGCGGCAGGCGAAGTCGAATTCGGGCGCGTTGTAGTCGTCAGTGTCTGACCGCGTGATCCAGCTGACGACTCGGCGGGATCCCGGTCGCCCTCTGTTTCCCGAACGTTCAGCCGGCGTCCCTGCCCGCGCTAGTTGCCGTGCCTAAGTTTCTTAGCGTTTCTTGAGGAAGGGAACCATGGACACACCCCTGGCAGTGCGGGCTCGTGGGATTACCAAGTGTTTCGGGGATGTCGTCGCGCTCGACGGCATCGATCTGGATGTGGCGCAGGGGCAGATCCACGGGTTGGTCGGGCCGAACGGTGCCGGCAAGACGACTTTGCTCGGCCTGCTGCTGGGTCTGGCCGTCGCTGACAGCGGCACTCTCGAAATCCTCGGTACGCCGGTCGGCCGGGCGTTGACCGGTCCTGACGCCGTCGCGGGTTTCGTCGACGGTCCCGGGCTCTACCCCTCGCTGACCGCCAAGCAGAATCTCGCCGCGTTGGCCGTACTTCGGGGCGGTGATGCGAAGACGGCGAGGATCGACGATGTGCTCGACGAGGTCGGGCTCACCGATGTCGGCGACGACCGGGTCCGTGGTTTCTCACTCGGCATGCGTCAGCGCCTCGGGCTCGCCGCGGCGCTGCTGACCAAGCCGCGTCTGCTGGTGCTCGACGAGCCGTCCAACGGCCTCGACCCGGCCGGCAAGCAGCACGTGCACCGCGTCCTTACCCGGCTCGCGGACGACGGAACCTCCGTCGTGCTCTCGAGCCACCGGATGGACGACCTCGAAGCACTGTGCTCCGAGGTCACCATCGTCGCCACCGGACGGGTCGTGTTCTCCGGGCCGCTGAGCAAGCTCGCCACCGAGAACCAGGAACTCGACTACCGGATTCGCACCTCCGACTCGGAGGCCGCCCGCAGGCTGGCCGCCGATGTCGCAGGGATCCGCGTCGTCGATGGGCAGGACACCGAGGTGCTCGTGGTGAGCGCGCCGGTGCCCGCCCTTGACGAATTGGTGGCGCGGCTCGTGCAGGCCGGCGTCGCGGTGCGTGAGCTTGCGCCCGTGGTGTCACCGCTGGAGGCCGCGTTCCTCGCACTGACCGAGCAGCAGGAGTCCAACCAATGACCGCGACCCTTACCGACGCCCCCGCTTCCGCTCCCGCCGCCCGTCCGGTCTCGACGGCGCGCGGTTACCGCTTCGAGCTGGTCAAGCTGCTTTCGCAGTGGCGGGTACGCCTTCTGGTCCTTGCCTGCTGGATCGCGCCCGCGCTGTTCATCATCGCGGTGAGCCAGCAGACGACGCTGCCCGTCGACACCCTCTTCGGCCGCTGGATGAACGACACCGGGTGGGCCGGATCGCTGGTACTGCTGGGTTTTTCGGGCCTGTACGCCCTTCCGCTGCTGGCCTCGCTGGTCGCCGGTGACGTGTTCGCCTCCGAGGACCGGCTCGGTACCTGGCGCCACCTGCTGGTGGCGGTCCGGTCGCCGCGGCGGATCTTCGCCGCGAAGGCACTGGCCAGCCTCACGGTCCTGCTGGTTCTCGTGGTAGGGCTGACCGTTTCCAGCGTCGTTGGTGGGCTCGTGGCGGTTGGCGGCCGGGAGCTGATCGGGCTCGACGGGCATCTGCTCGCGCCGGGCGACGCCGCAGGGAAGGTACTGCTCGCCTGGGCCTGCGTGCTCGCGCCGACCCTCGCACTCGCGGCGATCGGGCTGCTCGGGTCCGTCGCATTCGGACGGTCGCCGATGGGGCTGCTGATGCCTATCGTCGTCGCCTTCATCATGCAGTTCGTGCAGCTGATGCCGGTGCCCGTCGCGGTGCGGCTCGCGCTGCCCACCTACGCCTTCATCTCCTGGAACGGTCTGTTCACCACGCCCATGCAGTTGGGGCCGCTCGTGATCGGCATCGTGGTCAGCCTGGTGTGGGCCGTGGCCGCGACGGCGCTGGCCTACGTGCTTTTCCTGCGGCGGGACTTCACGAACCTCACCTACGACGGCGCCGGGCGCCGCGCGATCACGCTGGGGCTGCTGCCGCTGGTCGGGGTTTTCGCCGTCACCGCCGCGGTCGTGATCCCGGTGACGGGCGCTACCGGTTCCGGGATCGAGCAGGACAAGGTGCAGCGGTCGCTCGCCACGGCGTTCGCCCACCTCTACCGCCTGCAGACCGAGCAGCTCAACCGGCCCGATGTCACCGAGGCGCAGCTGGCGGCCACGGCGGCGTGCAACAAGGGCGGCGGCATGATCGCTCCCGAGGGGCCGGGCAACGACTGGCGCTGCGTCGTCTCGTGGCATCTCCCTGGCGTCGAGGCCGTGGGGACGGCGATCTACCAGCTCGACGTCACCGCAGACGGGCGGTTCGTCGCTGACGGCGACGGGCCGAAGGAAGTGAACGGTTACTTCCTGGTGCGCACCCCGGCAGGGGATGTGCCGAACCCGCTATGGCAGTTCGACGGCAACGTCGAGCTGCTTTCCACCATCCCGAAGGGATAACTCAACAATGCAGGTAAAGCGTCATCGTCGGCGCTCCGAGAATGCCGGTTTCCGGGTTCTCGGGCGACGAGGTGGCCGTCCGATACGCCTGGTCACCGCGGGCGCGTCGGCGGTAGCCCTCGCCGTCACCGGCACCGGTATCGGATTCGCCCAGACTGAATTGTTCGGGACCGACCAGGTGGGCCAGACCACCGACAACGGCCTGGTCATCTCCTCCGACCAGTACCTCGCCCCCTACGGCGAGCGGATGGTCATCAACAACGGCAAGATCATGTCGTCGGCGATCAGCCCGGACGGCACGCACATGGCGGCGTCGATCACCGATGGCGGCATGGCGCTGTCCATTGTGGACCTTAAGAGCTACAAGGTTCAGCAGCTGATCGGCAACAACGCCGCGGCGAACCTGCGTATCCCGGGGAACGACATCGGGCAGGAAGGCCCGACGTACTCGCCCGACGGCACGTCGCTGTGGCTGGGCCAGGCCGACGGGTACCGCAAGTTCACCGTGAACGCCGACGGAACGCTTGCGAACCCGACGTTCGTGCCCATCGCCGCGGTCGGCGGCAAGCGCGCGCTGGTCGGCGAGGCGGTGTTCTCGGCCGACGGCTCTACGGTGTACTCGGCGGTCAACGGCCAGAACCGCGTCGTGGCGATCGACGTCGCGACCGGTGCGGTCAAGCAGAGCTGGAACGTGGGCAACGCCCCGCGTGACCTGAATCTGGTCGGTGGCAAGCTGTACGTCAGCAACGAGGGTGGCCGTCCGGCCCTGCCGGGCGAGACGACGATGAACTCCTACGGCACCCAGGTGCCGGCAAACGGGGACACCGGTGCCTCCACCACCGGTACCGTGAGCGTCATCGACGTCGCCGACCCGGCCGCCACCCCGGGCAGCATCGACGTGGGTCTGCACCCGACCGCGCTGTATGCGAAGAACGGCGCACTGTTCGTCACCAACACGGCGTCGGACACCGTGTCGGTCATCGACATGGCCAGCGACAAGGTGATCCAGACCATCGCGACGCAGCCGTGGCCGGAGGCCTCGGTGGGTTACGAGCCGACCGCGGTGACCGTGACCGACGATGGTCACCTCCTGGTGACGCTGGGCCGCGCGAACGCGATCGCGGTGTACAAGTACGCCAACCCGCTGGAGCCGGTCAGCTTCATCGGTCTGCTGCCGACGGACTACTTCCCGTCGGAGATCGCCGAGGTCGGCAACGACATCGTCGTGACGAACACCCGCGGTATCGACGCCCGCCGCTCGACCACCAACCAGCACCGCACACACGACACCACCTCGAGCCTGACGCACTTCACGCTGCCCAGCGATGACGTGATCAAGGGCGAGACCGGCAAGGTCTTCACCCAGAACGGCTGGCGCGGCAACTCGCTGGCCATGGCGGACAACAACGGCAAAGCGCAGCCGGTCCCGGTTCCGGTCAAGCTCGGTGACCCCTCGACGATCAAGTACGTGTACTGGGTCGTCAAGGAGAACCGCACCTACGACCAGATGTTCGGGGACATGCCGCAGGGCAACGGTGATCCGTCGCTGGCCTCCTACGGCGAGAAGGTCACGCCGAACAACCACGCGCTGGCCCGCCAGTTCGGTCTGTACGACAACATCTACGACACCGGCACCAACTCCGCCGAGGGGCACAGCTGGGTGACGCAGGCGGACAACCCGGAGTACACCGAGTCGACCGCGGGTGAGTACATCCGTAGCTACGACACGGAGGACGACGTGCTGGGGCACCAGCGGTCCGGCTTCATCTGGACCGGTGCGAAGGTCGCCGGCAAGTCCGTCAAGAACTTCGGTGAGTTCCAGAACTTCGAGCAGAAGCCGGCTGGTGCGACCTGGCAGAAGTACTGGTGCGACGCGAAGAACATGGCCGCGACCGGGCAGCCCAGCGCTTACCCGATCAAGGTCGGTTCGGCGATCCCATCGCTGAACGAGGTTTCGGTGCCGGGCTTCCCGAAGTACGACCTGAATGTTCCGGACGTCTACAAGTACGAGGTCTGGAAGCAGGACTTCGAGAAGAACGGCCCTGCCAACCTGAACATGATGTGGCTGTCCAACGACCACACCGGTGGGCCGGCCAGCGGCCCGGCTCAGGTCGCGGACAACGACCTCGCGCTCGGCAAGCTCGTGGACACGATCTCGCACAGCAAGTACTGGCCCGAGACCGCCATCTTCGTGGTCGAGGACGACTCGCAGGCCGCTGCCGACCACGTCGACGGCCACCGCGCGCCGATCCAGATCATCAGCCCGTGGGCCAACCACGGCGTGGTGGACAGCCACTACGGCAGCCAGATCACCATGCTCCGCACCGTGGAGCAGATCCTCGGCATCCAGCCGATGAACCAGAAGGACACCGCGGCGTCGCCGATGCGTCGGGCGTTCAGCCCGCACGCCGACTTCACGCCGTACAACGCGGTGCCCAACCAGGTGCCGCTGACCGACGGCCTGAAGACGATGCCCGAGTGTGGCGCGGACGTCCCGGCCCAGCCGGCTCTGACGACCACCTCGGTGCCCGCGGACAAGCAGCAGCTCGCGCTGCGGTGGGCCGACTGGAAGGCCCAGCAGCACGCGAACGGGACGGCCGACAAGGTCGACGCGTTCAACCCCGCGCAGCTGAACCACCTCGGCTGGTACGAGGCGACGGGCTGGGAGAAGCCGTTCCCGGGTGAGGACACGTTCTACGCCCCGGCCGACGTGCCGGGTGCTGCGATCCCGTCCCGGGACTCCGACGGCTGACGTAGGCTGATCGCATCGAGAGGGCTCCTGGCCGGCTTCACCACTGGTCAGGGGCCCTTCGCTTTCCTGTGCGGCAAGTACGGGATATGGGCCATCAAGCGAATCACCCGCACACCCGCCGGTCGACCCGTCGACTTGGCCGGCGCGAACATGCCGGTCCCCGATGGCGCGATCCTCATGGCCCCACATCCGGCTGAGCGTGCGTCGGCTCAGCTGCTCGCCAGCGCGACGATCACGGGCACCGACATGGCGAGCGCGTTGTTGACGCCGTGGACGACGATGCCGGGCCACACCGAACCGGTACGGCGCAGCAGCAGTGCGTTGACGACGCCGATCACGAACGCGACGGGCAGCACTGGGTTGAGGCCGTGTACGAGCGCGAAGACCGTGGCGCTGGCGAGCACGCTGATCCAGGTCCCGTAGCGCCCCAGGGCGTTGGCCAGCACCCCGCGGAAGATGAGTTCCTCGCCGATCGGGGTGGCGACGAACCCGGATACCGCGGTCGCGAGGTACCAGACGACGCCGCCCGCAGCGGCCGCTTGGTAGTCGACCTGGACGTTCTGGTGATCGTCCGTGACGGCCTGGTAGAGCAGCGAGGCGATCGCGGCTAGCACCCAGGCGAGGACACCGAACCCGACGGCGGCGAGCAATGACCGCCCGCTCGTGCGCCGCACGCCGAACGGCGCAAGCCGGCGGATCCGCAGCAAGGCGGCGACCGCGAAGGCACCAAGCCCCATCACCGCAGAGAGCACGAACCCGACGAAACCCGCCATAGCGGCCGACAGGACGGCATTCTGCAGATACACGATCACGACCACCTCGAAGACCGCATAGGCAGCCAGTCCAGCGACGATCTCGGGCCAGCCGGGACGCGACGGCCTCTCGACCGGCACCTCGGCCAGGACCGGGCGGGGAATTTCGTTCATTCGATGCTCCCGATTGGACGCTACAGCGTTGGTACAGCGTACTAGTACGCTGTACCGACGCTAGCACGGCGTACCGGTACGCCGTGCTAGGGTTGGTTTCGTGAACAAGAGCAGGAGGGAAGAGATCCTCGCCGCGGCCCTCCGGCTGACGTACGAGCAAGGCGTCGGAGCGTTGAGCGTCCGGTCCGTCGCAGCCGCAGCCGGCGTTGGGGCGAGCACGTTGCGGCACTACTTCCCGTCCCAAGCCGACCTCTATCAGGCGGTCGCGAGCCAGCTCGTCACCCACGTTCTCGACGACCTCGACATCGCCGATGACAGCCGCGATCCGGCCACCCGCCTGTACGACTGCCTCAAGCAGTTCGTGCCGCAGTCCGACGAACAGATGCAGGCCCTGACCAGCTGGGCCGAGCTGAACCGGCTAGCCCTCGGCGGCGACGCGGGAGTCGTGGAGATCCTCAAGAGCGGGCACCGGGCCTCGGAGGAGACGCTGCTCCGCTGGTTCGGCACGCTCGCCGGCCAGGGGCATGTCGCGCCGGCCGACGTCGACGCTCACGTCACACGCGTTCTCGCCCTGATCGACGGACTCAACCTCGACCTGTTCCTCTTCCCCGACCGCGTCGATCTGGCGGCAGCGAGAACGGCCCTCCGCTGGTTCGCCGAGCGCATCATTTCCTGACCTACACGTCGCGGGGAAGCTGCTGTGCACCGCGCGAGGTTCTTCCTCGACACGGGATCGGGCACGGCGTCGTGGACCACCGGCCCCGTTGAGCGCTCCCGCGGGCGGATCGACGGCCCCGGGCGGTGGGGCGGCGTCCCGCCGGACGCGGCGGTCGGGGAGCTTCCGGTGTCGCGGCGCTCCCGTGCGACTGGGCGGCTTTCGCGCCCTGCGGTCGGTGGTCGGCTGACCTAGCGTTGGCACCCATGACCGCACGGAACCGGGAGCATCGCCGCAACACCCGGCGCAGCCGGGATTCCCGCCGCGAGCACCTGTCGATCAACCCGGTGTTCGTCGCCGAACCGGCGCAGGTGCCGCGCAACCGGTTGCCCGCGCGGGAGCTCGATCCCGACGTGGCTTACCAGATCGTGCACGACGAGCTGATGCTGGACGGCAACGCGCGGCTCAACCTCGCCACGTTCGTCACCAGCTGGATGGAACCGCAGGCCGACCGGTTGATGGCGGAGTGCTTCGAGAAGAACATGATCGACAAGGACGAGTACCCGCGCACGGCCGCGCTGGAGCAGCGCTGCGTGCGGATGCTCGCTGAGCTGTGGCACGCCCCCGACCCCGAGTCCACCATCGGCTGCTCCACCACCGGTTCCAGCGAGGCGTGCATGCTGGCGGGGTTGGCGCTCAAACGCCGTTGGCAGCACGCCCGGCGCGCGGCCGGCCGGTCGGCCGACCGGCCGAACGTCGTGATGGGCGCCAACGTCCAGGTCTGTTGGGAGAAGTTCGCGAACTATTGGGACGTCGAGGCGCGACTGGTGCCGATGGAGGGGGAGCGCTTCCACCTCGACGCCGCCGAAGCCGTCGCCCGCTGCGACGAGAACACCATCGCGGTGGTGGCGGTGCTGGGCTCCACCTACGACGGCAGCTACGAGCCGGTGGCCGAGATCTGCGCCGCGCTGGACCGGTTGTCCGCCGAGCGCGGCTGGGACATCCCGGTGCACGTCGACGGCGCCTCCGGAGCGATGATCGCCCCGTTCTGCGACCCCGACCTGCGCTGGGACTTCCGGCTGCCCCGAGTCGCCTCGATCAACACCTCCGGGCACAAGTACGGCCTGGTCTACCCGGGCGTGGGCTGGGTGGTGTGGCGGGATTCGGTCGCGCTGCCGCAGGATCTCGTCTTCGACGTCAACTACCTCGGCGGCAGCATGCCAACGTTCGCGCTGAACTTCTCCCGGCCAGGCGGGCAGGTGGTCGCGCAGTACTACGCGTTCCTGCGCTTGGGCTTCGATGGCTTCCGCAGGGTTCAGCAAACCTGCCGGGACGTGGCGACCTCGCTGGCCGACCGGATCGCCGGGCTCGGGCCGTTCCGGTTGCTCACCCGAGGGAACCAGCTGCCGGTGTTCGCCTTCACGCTGCGCGAGGAGGTCACCGACTACTCGGTCTTCGACGTGTCGGCGCACCTGCGGGAACGCGGTTGGCTGGTCCCGGCCTACGTGTTCCCGGCAGACCGCACCGACCTGGCGGTGCTGCGGATCGTGGTTCGCAACGGCTTCACCCACGACCTCGCGGATCTCCTGGTCGAGGATCTCGAACGATCCATCGCGGAACTGCGGCGGCAGCCCGAACCGGTGCGCGGCGTGGAGCACAGCTCGTTCGCGCACGGCAGCGGCATCCCGCAGCGGGGCTGAACCGGCGGGGCCGCCGCACGGCACGCGATCCCGGCGCGGCCGCTAGACGCTTTCCGCCGTGCGGCGAGACCCACCGAGCCGCGAAGCACCTACTCGTTGTCTGTCCATTGAGGACAATGAGGCACACCTCAAAGCCAAGATCACCACGCTCTGCGCCGTCGTCACCGAGCTCACCCACGACACCACGGCCAACAACGTCCTCGCGATGCCTGAACCGATCACACCATCGGCAGGGACGCCGCGGCTCGGTCCTTCGCCACGAAACCCGGTGTCGCAGTCAAAGGTAGTCGCGCCAGAACGACACGGTGGCCTGCGGCGACCAGCCGTCCGGGTGCTCGGGCCGGGGTTCCTTGAACTCTTGGTCGACGTAGTCGATCAAGTCAGTCCCGTAGCAGATGATGTCCGTTCCCCACACAGACAGAATCGGGTGCCCGAAACTGCCGCGTCCTGCAGGCAGAAACCGATGCGCATAGACCGGGACCATCTTGGGCGCGTCCGCCAGCAACCGTCGAGCCACCGCCACCGCTTCCTCACGTGCGTCTGGCCGCGCACCCCAGGCCGGATTCCAGTGCCCGTTGCTCTCAATCGCCCGCAATACGCCCTCGACCGGCCAGTTGAGCTGCTCACGAAGCTCGTCAGGGTCGCCGTCACGCCACTCGGGCCACGGTTTCTCCCAGGCGTAGCAGACCCCCGGTTCCGGCTCGAAAGGGCTGTTCACCGGCAATCCCGCCGCGAGGAACGCTCGATGATCGTCGGCGAACTCGAAACCGTATTCGCCCTCGATGCGGGCGAACTCCGCATCGGTCAACCCCGGCGCGATCACGCAGCAACCCAACTCAGCCAGACGACTCGCGGCCACCACGCCCGGACTGACGTCCTCACCTCTCATCACAGAGGAACCCTAACGCGTCGGGACCTCACCAACACCAACCTGCGCTCTGGTCGGTCACCACGCCCGACACCACTGTCGGACAGTGAACGGGTGTGCGAGCCGTTCATCACGAACAAGACCGAGCAAGGCTGGGTACAGGACGACTACTCGGCGCGCGTTGAGATGTACGCCGGGGTCGAACGGTCAAGGTTCTGGTGCGGCTGCGCGAAGATCTGTTGCCGGCGGGATATCCCCCCACCTGGCCCAGGTCGGACGCGAACAGGGCAGTGCCGACACCGTGCGCCACGATGTCCGCACTGCCCCGCCTGCCGTCAGGACCAGAAGAAGCCGGGCCCTTCGACGGTGGTGACGGTCACCCCTTCGCGCGGGTCGTACGTGCCGCCTCCCATGCTCTCGTCGTTGCTCGCGATGCGGATCTCGTACCGCTCCGTGCCGCTGATGCCGAGCGTGATGCATTGCCCGTCGGGGACGATCACAGTGGACGAGTTCGAATCCGGGAAGGCGGCGTAGGAGTCGTAGCCTCCCTTGGAGCACAAGGTGAACTGGCCCGGGGTGGCGGCTGCGGCGGTGCCGACCGTCGCCGTGACCAGTGCCGCACCCAGGGTTGCGACCAGCACGAGACCGCGGCCGGCCCGGCGCTTGGTTGACTGCTTCATTGGCGAATCCCTTCATCGGATGTCGATTGCAGCACCGATTCAACCGAAAACTTCCACCGAAAAAGGGAAACCGCAGCCATCTCGCGCCGTTCGGACATGTGAGACTGCCCGATCGTCTCCCTTCGCCCGCGACTTCAGCCAATGCGCCCACGCCGCCGCTAACGCTGCCCGGACTTCCGATGAAACGTCGTCGCCGTCCTTCCACCGCTCGACCGCGCCGAGCGCCAACTGGACGCGGATTTCTGTTGGTCATGGCCGTGGCCGGACTCGAGGTGGATGTAGTTCCTCGCAGCTTGCGCTCGGCGATCCGCCATTCGCCGACCCAGCGGCAGCACTGCGAGAAGGTTGCCTCCGTGCCTGGCTTGGGGTTGATGCCCAGGTTGGTTGCCAGCGCGGTCAGGTCTGCCGCGGAGTACAGCCGTTGGTCTGCGGTTGGCGTGGCGTGCCCGACCTGCTGGAAGAGTTGCGTGATCTGGCGAATTGCCCTGCTGGCGGCGGAACTGCGCGTCCCGATCGGGATTCTGCTTTCCCTCCACAGTCTTGACGTTGCCCTGCAGGCCGAAATCCTCCTCCCGCAGCAAGTCCGCGACCGTGTCCGCGGAGATCCGATGCCCCTGGGCGGTGAGCTCGGCGGCCGGACGCCACACCGTGGCCGATCAGGCGGCGGAGTGTTCGCAGGTCGCCCGCGCCTCGCCACGCTGCGAACTAGTGCGCAGAACCTGTTCCACGGGGGGCGCATCGACGTGATCGGACTCAGCGCGTTGTCAGTGCTGTCAGGTGCGGTTTCTGCGATGCGCGTATGGACAAGTATCTAGAACGTGTTCTAACCTTACCGACGCTTGAACTGCCACTCGTCCGAACAAGGTCTGCTTGCAGTGAAAGGCGTCGGGATGTCTGAGGCTGATTACGTCGTTGTGGGCGCGGGCAGCGCCGGATGTGCCGTGGCGCGACGACTCGCCGAGCGGGGATCCAGCGTCATCCTGGTCGAAGCCGGTGCCCGGGACGACCGAGGGCCGTTGAAGAGCCTGCTGAGCATCCCGGGTGCCATCGCGGTGGTGCACTCCACGCCGCAGCTGAAGAAGTTCTTCGACTGGGGCTACAAGTCGGTCCCCCAGGAACATGCGGCCAACCGCAAGATTCCCCAGACCCGAGGCAAGGTGCTGGGCGGATCCAGCTCGGTCAACGGCATGCTCTTCGTCCGGGGCAACCGCGAGAACTACGACGATTGGGCGGACGACGGCTGCAAGGGCTGGTCGTACGACGACGTCCTGCCGGCGTTCAAGCGCCTGGAGCACTGGGAGGGCGGTGCGAACGACTTCCGGGGGGCGGGCGGTCCGATCCGCGTCCGGAAGCAGGATGGCCTGACCGAGGCCGCGAAGGGCTTCATGGACGCGGCGACGAGCCGCCTCGACGTGCCGATGCTCGACGACTACAACGCGGAAGGCCAGGAGGGCATCGCGGCCGTCCAGCTCAGCGCCGATCCTGGTGTGCGGTACTCCGCGTCGAAGGGATACCTCCACAACGATTCGGTGGACGATCTCACCATCGTCACCAATGCGACCGTTTCCAAGGTGGTGCTGAACGGCTCACGCGCTACCGGGGTGGAGGTCGTCGGCAAGAACGGCAGCCGACGCGTCATCAGGGCGGGTCGCGAGGTCATCCTGTCCGCTGGAGCGTTCGGTTCCCCTCAGCTCCTCATGCTGTCCGGCATCGGCCCGGCGGACCACCTGCGCGAGCACGGCATCGAGGTGCGGGCGGACCTGCCGGTCGGGGACAACCTCCACGATCACCTCTTCGTGCCGGTGTCGTTCCGGATGGACTCGGCCCTGCGCAGGCCGACCCCGTCGTACTTCGCGCGCGGCCTCGCCCGGGAGTGGTTCCGCCCCGGCTCGGGCTGGGCCGGCGGCTCGCAGTTCGAAGCGACCGGCTTCGTGCGCACGTCGCACGCCGGTTCGGTCCCGAACCTCCAGCTGCTGAGCCTGTACTGGGTTTACCCGATTCCGAACCAGGACTCCGACAAGGCGGTGCGACCGCCTTCGACGAAGCCCGGGCAGAGCGTCTTCCCGACGTTGATCTACCCCGAAAGCCGCGGCACGGTTCGCCTGTCCAGCGCGGACCCGCTGGCCGCGCCGCTGATCGACCCCGCGTATCTGAAGGTCGGCAAGGACAGCGACGTGCTTCTCGAAGGCATCAAGATGGTGCGAGAAGTGATGGACGGGGTCGGCGACAACCAGGGCGAGATCGGACCGGGCCAGCAGTACTCGGACGAGAAGGAGCTGCGCCGGGTCCTCCCGGACTACGTGCACAGCGTCTACCACCCGGTGGGAACCTGCCGAATGGGCGCGGACGAACGAGCAGTGGTCGGGCCGGACCTCAAGGTCCTCGGCATCGACGGCCTCCGAGTCGCGGACGCCTCGGTGATGCCGTCCATCATCGGCGGCAACACCAACGCCCCCTCAATCATGATCGGCGAACGCTGCGCAGACCTGATCCAGGGCTGAAAGCCCTTAGCTCACCGAAGATTCCAGGATGTTTCATCACCCTCCCGCAGGTGGAACCATCCCGGTCGTTCAGGAACTGCATGCAATCCGAACTATCTCGAGGCCCAGGGGTGCCGTTCGTCGGGTAATCCCCTGGCGTGCCGAACCGCACCAACGACCCACCGCGACCACTCCCCCGATGTCGCAGCCAGCGACGACCATGCCCGGCCGTTCCAGACAGTTCTGTTCCCGCTACCTCGGTCACTGCGCACCCAGCATCCAACACCACCCGATGAAGCGGTGCTGGAACGCCCGCACGCAGCGCCTGTGACGCAGCGCTATGTCGGCCCGGCCCCCGGCGACATCTGCCAGTCGGTCTCGGAGGCCAGCGAGTAGGCGGTCTTCTGCAATCAAGGCGGCCGATCCCTTGATCTTGTGGCTGACGCCCCCAGAATCGGAACACATGGACTCCCCGAACAACGACCCCAACGTCGGTAACCGCAGGCGGCGGCGGAACATCCGGCTGCCCCTGAAGCCACGACAGCTCACCGCCGACGCGAAACGCGGCGTGGGCGCGACGTTGTTCGTCGTGGTGATGCTGGTGGCGGCAGCCCTGATCGATCCGGCCGCGTTGTTCCGCGACGGCCAGCCCCTCTACAAAGCCGCTGCGATCGGGGGTGCGATCGTATTCGTCGCGCTGGGATCGGTCGCCGTGCAGAGCCTCGCGAGGGAAGCAGGCCGCCGCGCCAGGGTCCGGCTCAGCGCAAGCCATGCCGGTGCGATCCGATTGGTCCTCTCCCTGGCCGGTTATGCCCTCGTCGCGGTCCTGATGCTGGGCGAGCTTGGCCTGCGCGTGGACCAACTCCTCCTCGGCGGCGCCGTCACCGGAGTGATCATCGGCATCGCGGCACAGCAGTCGCTCGGCAACGTCTTCGCCGGCCTGATGCTCGCCACCGCACGCCCTTTCAACCTCGGCGACCACCTGATCATTCACTCGGGAACTCTCGGTGGCCCCTTGGAAGGCCGCGTAACCGAAGTGGGCCTCGTCTACCTGACACTGGAAAGCGACGACGGCATGATCAAGCTGCCCAACACCGCCGTCCTCAACTCCGCCATCGCGCCCAACAACGGCACCCACACGCCGGAAACCGATCAGCCGAACGCCTCCACCGACACCCAACGAGGCGCAAGCAGATCGCAACCGAGTCAATGCCGGCAGCCGTCGTGATCGGCGAGGTCGAGGGCCGGAGTGCGACGTGGCCATCAACCACAATCGACGGGACCACGCTGCCGAGCAGGGACATCCCGGGACGCGAAAAGCTTGGTGGATGACCAGCACGTACGGCGTGTTCCTTGGCCTGGACGTGAGCAAGGGCGAGCTCAGCTGTTCCTTCCGCGCGCGGATGCCACCCCGGACGGTGCCGGATCGGGGCCGTCGGTCCCGAGGAGGTCCTCGGCCACCCTGGTGAACTCCTCGCCGTAGCCGGCCTGGTCGGTGCGGGCGAGTCCGCCGACCTCGACCGCGGTACGCGCGGAACCGCCCTCGGCGGTCTCCGGGTGCTCGGTCACGCGCACCCAGATCCGGCGGCGTTTGATGCTCAGCGAGGCGCCGATCCCGAAGATCACCGCGATGGCCGCGCCGAGCACGAAGGGCTGGAACGGGTCGTGCGAGATCTGCAGGTTGGCCCAGCGCTCGACGCCGTCGAAGTGGATCGTCGTGCCGTCGTCGAGCCGGATCTGCTCACCGACGTGCAGGTTCTGCCGCGCGACCCGCTGCAACCGGCCGGACTCGACCATCTTCTGGTCCACGCCGAAGATCGACTGGCCGCGGCCGGAGTCCAGTCCGAGGTCGCCGCGCAGCACGTCCACCGCGACCGCCGGGTCGAGGAGGTCGGGGAACTGCGAGCTGAGCACGGTCCCGTCGTAGGCGGCGGTCGGCGCGAACAGGCCGGTCACCGCCAGCTGGGTGCGGCGCCGCTGCACCTCGTCGGTGACGCCGGGCTGGTCGAACTTGGTGGCGCCCTGGGACAACTTCGTCGTGGGGTCCATCGGCTGCCACTGCACGGTGCTGGTGCGGTGCTGCCCGTCCGGCCAGGTGACGGTGAACGTTGGCGCGTATCCCTCGTCGGTCAGGTAGATGCGGTCGGCCGCGGTGCGCAGCGGGTGGTTGACCTGGAGCTCGTAGGGCCGCCACTGGTTGTCCTGCAGGTCCTGCCCGGACTGGTACTCCATCCCGACGCGGTAGCTCTCCGCCTGGCCGGTGGGCTGGTAGGTGGCCTTGAGGTCGTTGACCCGCACGCAGAACGGGCTGAGATTGGTGCCGTCCACGCGCAGCCCGGCGCGGAACGCGTCGTAGTTGTACGTGCCGGAGTTGCAGAACTCCGAACCGTCGGCCAGCACGATCACTTGGCCCTCGTAGCCGTAGAGCTTCCCGCCGGCCACACCGACCAGCAGGCCCACCAGCGCGAAGTGGAAGATCAGGTTGCCGAGCTCGCGCAGGTAGCCGTGCTCGGCGCTGATCGAGCGGCGGCCCTCGTCGTCGGTGCGCTCCTCCTTAGCGCCAGCCGCGCAGCCTGCGGCGCGCCGCGGCCAGCACCTCGTCCGGCGTTCCGTCCACAGTGGCCTCGGCGTGGTGCGGCATCCGCCGGAGGTTCTTCGGCGTGCGCGCCGGCCGGCCGCGCAGCTGCCGGAAGTACTCCAGGCAGCGCGGCAGCAGGCAGCCGATCAGGGAGATGAACAGCAGCACGTAGATCGAGGCGAACCACACCGAGCTGAACACCTCGAACACGCCGATCTTGTCCAGGACCGGCGCGATCTCGGGGTAGTCCTGGAAGTACTTGTCCACCTGCGGCGGGTTCAGCGAGCGCTGCGGGATCAGCGCTTCCGGCAGCGCGGCCATCGCCAGCAGGAACAACAGCACCAGCGCGGTGCGCATCGAGGTCAGACCGCGCCAAGTGTTGCGCAGGAAGGCCAGGGCGAAGCGGACTCGGCTCATCAGATCGACTTCTCGTATCCGTCGACGGGTTCACACAGCACCTTGTGCAGCCGCACGTCGCGTTGCAGCGCAGGCGCCATGTCGAGGAACACCAGGCCCATCGCGACGGTCACCACGCCGCCGATGCGCTGCGACAGCACCGCCCCGGCCGCCCGCCAGCGGCCCGGCACGCCTGCTCGGCCTCGGCCGCGTCCACCGGCAGCGTCTCTGCACCGCGATGACGGCCGCGAACGGGCAGCGGGCCGGACGCGGCGAGCTTGGTCCGATTCACGGCTCCGAGGGTAGGGCGGACGCTAGCGTGGCTACACGCCACCCCGCGTAACCACGCCACAACCGCTTGCGCTCGAATGCCCAGCGCCAGAGGTCGTGCGTGCGGTGGGCTCAATAGGTGCCGACGAGGCTCGCCCCGGAGCGTGGCCACGAAAGCGGCAGGCTGGTGGCGTCACCCGACGGCAATACTTGAAGGGCGAAGCATGACGGACCTTGAATCCGGGAGATCAGCCAGCACATCGCCCTGCCAAGAAGCACAGGAATGGGTCGAGGACGCGGCTCAGGCGAGTGGGTTCGTTTTCCTCACCGGGGCGGCCGGTTTAGGAAAGACCCACCTGTTGCGGTCCCTGGATTCTCGGTCCGATGAGATGCTCCTGGTCGATGCGGCAGGGCTCTCGGCGGAGCAGGTCTTCCTCGAGATCGTCGAGCTGCTGGACGTCCCGCACGACCTGCATGAGCGAAACCCCGTCCAGTACGCCAACGAGCTGCGACGTGCCGGGATCAGGCAGGTCGTAGCAGTGAGCAATGTGCATCTGGCGGGCACCGTGCGGACCTCGTCCGAACCTGGCCGCGTCATGCGGTCCGTCGTCTGGTCACTCGGCGCCGGCGCCGCCCGCACCGGCGTCCGGCTGATCGCGGAGGTGGATTCCGCTGTCACACCGGTGCCGAAGAACGCCCCGGCCATTTCCCTCGACGGTGCCGGGGCGTCGAAAGAGGAGAACCCGCCGCTCCCCGATCCGGAAACCGTGGAAGGCGCTGCCCTCCGGACACTGGCGCAGGCGGAACTTCGCACCCTGCGTCTTGAGGAATGGTGTGCGCTGGGCGAAATCATCGGCGTTCACCTCAGCGTCGAGCAAGTGCGGGGCATCGCCGCGGAACTCGGTTCGCTGTCGCTCGACGGTGATACGGCCCGCTTCCTCCATGAGGGATACGCGCACCGCATCCGTCGCGCCATGGCGGACGAAGGACGGGAACTGAACGACCGAATCGTGGCAGCGCTGCACCAACTGCCGCCAGGACCGCTCGCCACGTATGCGGAACGCACGCTGCCCGCTCATTCGGCCCGAGCGGGGAATTTCGAGCAGGTGATCGCCGACCCGCGCGTATTGGCCGCCTGTGATCGCACCGCCCTGCTGGAGCCACTTCCGCTTGCCTTTCCCGACGGAATACCCGCGGGATCGCTCGCCGCGGATATCCACTATCTCGACAAGCTGGGCGTCGCACCGGATTCGCACGAGGAGTGGATCGCGTTCCTACACCGCAACGCCATGTGCCGCAACGACCTTGAGGCAGCAGAAGCCCTCGACCGAGCCGTCGACCTTCCCTGGCGGACGGAATGGGCTCACTGGCGGCGAGGAGGCCAGTTCACCCTTTCACCCGATCACGTCGGAGAGGTCGAGTGCCTGGCGGTCGCGCCTGGTGCGGTCCTGGTGGAGAGCACGGGGAGCACCGGCACCCGGCGCCTGTGGAACGCCCTGACCGGGGCCCCGGCCGATTCGCCAGGCGTTTCGCAGGCTGTGACGCCGGCACCCGCACCCGTCTGGGAAGCGGACATCGGTTGGAACAAGGTGGATCTACGCAGCTCCCGGGCTTCGGCCACGGACGAGCGCCGACTCACGCTGCGCATCCCCGGGGTGAACGCCGCAGCCGCGGTTCGGGATGTCGTGGTGCTGGGCGGCACTCAGGGCATCTACGCCGTGACCGTACCCGAGAGCGGCGCGCGTACGGCGCCTTCCCCGGCAGCGGCCTTTGCGCTGCCGATGCTTGCTCCACACGGTTGCATCGCCACCCGCCCCTACCGTGAAGACGACTGCCGGCCCACCCACGAGCGCCTGTGTGCGGTCTTCGGCGCCGACCGTACCCACCGGCTGACCGGCTCCCGCATCCCGGACGGCCTCACCCATCAGCCCTCACGCGACTTTCTGCAGGAAGTCGGCTTCCCGGAGATCGAGTTCTTCTTCGGCCTCAACACCCTGCCGCTGTCGGCGACAGGACTGCGGGAAGTCGACTGGGAGCAGCCTCAGGGCGCCGAACTCCCCGGTGGCGCGGGCCCGTTCTATCTCCTGGGCGAATGGATCGAAGGCGTGCTCTGCCTGGACGGCGCCTCGGGCATGGTCCGCCGGGCGCCGAAGGCCACCGCGCTCGACGCCGGGGCGGGCACGGAAACCCTGGTCAGTACGAGCCTGGCCCAGTTCACCGCGATGGTGAGCCTGCACTGGCAGCGGATGGTGGTCTACGACCAGTCGGGAAATCTGGACTCGGAGGAGCTGCTGGCCGAACTGGCCGACTGGCTGAAGGGGATCGACCCCGCGGCCGGGAAGACCGAACTCTGGCAGCACGTCCTCGATCCGGACAACTTCGACACGTTGTGACACGACCGGACGGCCCGCCACGGTGGTTTGTGGCGGGCCGTCGTCGTCATGCCGCGCTGAGGCCGTATCTCATTCGGGCGTGTTGTTAGTCCAGCTGAATACCTGCCGCCGGGCCTCGACCTCACTACTCCACCCGGCTTGTCCATTGTGGAGTACTTCGCGTTTGAGCGTCGCGAAAAATGCTTCCGCCAAAGCTTGTCGTAGCTGGCACCGACTCGGCCCACCGTCAAGGACGACCGAGCCGACAGCCGACGGACGACAGACCTGTGGCCGAACCGAGGCTGCGTGTTTTGGGGGCGACCGCGGATGTCCCTCGCTGCATGAAGAGTCGAGCCGCTGCGTCGCGGATCTCTCGTCTTATCAACTCTTGCCGGGTCACCACAGGCGGAGGGTTACCAGCCGTTCATCAGTGGGGCCTCGCTCATGCGAGACCCCACGACGGGATCAGACGGTGAGGACGAGCTTGCCCTGGAGGTGACCGCCGTCGAGCAGCCGATGCGCGTCGGCGACGCGCTCGAACGGGAACGTCTCCTGCACGTGGACCCGGAGCCTGCCCTGTTCGACGAGTTCGACGAGACCTCGCAGGGCGACCGGATCGGGGTCGACCGCGATGCCGCTGAAGCGCATGCCGGCCGCCTCGTACTTGGCGGCGAGCTCCGAATCCTCCTCGGCGACCGCCGTCACCAGGTGACCGCCTGGGCGGAGCACTTCGAGCGACCGCTCGACGGTGTCGCCGCCGATCGTGTCGAGCACGACGTCGATGTCGCGGACCGCCTCGGTGAAGTCGACCGCCGTGTAGTCGATCACCTCGTCGGCGCCGAACCCCTCGACGAACTTCCGCTTGCTCCCGCTGGCGGTCGCGATCACGTGCGCGCCGAGCGCTTTCGCGATCTGGATCGCGACGTGGCCGACCCCGCCACCGCCGCCGTGGACCAGGACGCGGTCGCCCTCGGTCACGCCGCCGAGGTCGACGAGGCCCTGCCACGCCGTCAGCCCGACGATCGGCAGCGCCGACGCCTCGACGTGCGAGAGCGACGCCGGCTTGCGTGCCAGGTGCAACGCCGGCGCCGACACGACCTCGGCGTACGCGCTCGCCGCCCGCGGGAACAGCGGCATCCCGAACACCTCGTCGCCGGGCCGCAACCGCCACGTCTGCGGCGCCTCCTCGACCACGCCGCTGATGTCCCAGCCGAGGATGAACGGCGGCTGGCCGATCAGCGGGAACTCGCCGGCGCGCAGGCGCGCCTCCAGCGGGTTCAGCCCGATCGCCTTGACGCGGACGAGAACCTCGGTCGGAAGGGCTCGGGGCTCGGGCGCGTCCACGATGGTGAGCACCTCGGGACCGCCGAGCGTCTGCTGGGTGATGACTCGCATGACTCTCCTGGCTTTGTAGGGGGAGAGAACCCAGGCTATGTTTCCGATAGGAACCAGCAGGTACCTTTGGCGCCGTGAGCGGTTTCGGTCCCGGTGATCCCTTTCTCGCCGACTGTCCGGCGCGTCTGGCGGTCGAGCTCATCGCCGACAAGTGGACGGTGGTCGTGCTCTACGGCCTCAGCAAGGGCCCGGTGCGCCATGGCGAGCTGATCGAGCTGATCGGCGGCATCTCCCGCAAGATGCTCACCCAGACGCTCCGACGGCTCGAGGCGCACGGACTCGTCCGCCGCCACGCCTACGCCGAGGTGCCGCCCCGCGTCGAGTACGAGCTCACCCCGCTCGGGGCGACGCTGATCGATCCGATCCACATGCTGACCGAGTGGGCGAGGGCGAACGGCGACGCAGTGCTCGATGCGCTCGACGCCGATCCCGAGCCGGTCGCCCATAGCGACTGAGACCCCCGCTAGGGCGCTGAGCATCCTCTCGGCCGCTACTCGGTATCGGCCCAGCCGCGCTCGGTCTGCAGCTCGACCGCTGCAACGCCGCCACGTTCGCACGATCTGCGCCGCAAGCAGTCGTTGTCGATCAAGAGCTGGGCATGCTCGTGAAGCACAACGGAGTCGTGCTCGTCTTGGAGTGATGCCCAGGTGCACGCACCTATCAGCGCTACACCTGGGCACTTCCACAACCCCCGCCGTCGCAAGAACCCAAGGGTGGAAACCACTCAGAACGGCACCTCTACACTCGGGTTCTCTTCGGAAGACCCGTCAGATTTCGTGAACTCACGGCGGAAGGTCACGAAGCGCAGGGACGGCCCGGTCTCGTCGACCTCGAACTCGACGACGGAAACGGCCCCGCGGTCGTGCATGGGCGACTGCGCAGCTACCGCGTTATGGCTTGGATGATAGTTGCTACAGCTGCTTTTTCTGGACCTTGCCCAGTGCGTTGCGGGGCAGTTCGTCGACGAACACGACTTCACGGGGGCGCTTGTGGTGCGACAGCGTGTCGGTCACGAAGGAGATCAGTGTTTCGGCCAGCGTCGACCGGTTCTGCTGTTCGGTGACGACATAGGCCACCACGCGCTGCCCGAGGTCCGGGTCGGCCTGTCCGACGACTGCGACCTCCTGCACCGAGGGATGGGCGAGCAGCGCGGTTTCGACCTCGCCGGCGCCGATGCGGTAGCCGCCGGACTTGATCAGGTCGACCGACTCGCGTCCGACGATGCGGTGAAATCCGGTGGCGTCGCGGGTGGCGACGTCGCCGGTGATGAACCAGCCGTTATCAGTCCACGCGGCCGCGGTTTCCTCGGGCCGGTTGAGGTAGCCGTCGAACAGCATCGGGCCGCGGACCTGCAGCCGTCCGATGCTCACCCCGTCGTCGGGCACGGGCTGTCCGTTCTCGGTGACCAAGCGGGTCTCCACCCCGCGCACGGGTTGTCCCACCGAGCCTGGTCGGCGTTGCCCATCGGCACGGGTGCTGAGGGTGATCATGGTTTCGCTCATGCCGTAGCGTTCGATCGGGGCGCTGCCGGTGAGTTCTGCGATGCGATCGAATACCGGCGTGGGTAGCGGTGCGCTACCGGAAACGAGCAGACGGGCCCGGCGCAACGCTCGTGCGGAGCTCTCGTCGGCGGCGATGCGTGACCACACGGTGGGCACGGCGAAGTACATCGTGCCCATCGCCGTGGCGTAGCGTTCCGGGCGCGGTTTTTCGGTATGCACCACGCGTGAACCGATCCGCAGTGACCCGAGCACGCCGAGCACCAGCCCGTGCAGGTGAAACAGCGGCAGGCCGTGAACCACAGTGTCGTCGGGAGTCCATTGCCACGCGTCGGCGAGGGCGTCGATGCCGGCCGCCAAGGCGCGGTGACTGAGTTTGACGCCCTTGGGCGCGCCGGTGGTTCCCGAGGTGTACATGATCATGGCGAGGTCGTCGTCGGCCGGTGCGATCAATGCCGTTGCTTCACCGCGACCGTGGCGGCCGACGGGAATAGCGGGCAGGTCGGAGCTGGGGTGTGGTGGCCCCACCCAGCAGGTGACCTTGGCGTCGGTGAGGATGTGGTGCAGTTCGGCGCTGCCGGAGTCGGGCGGGACCGGTACCACCGTCACCCCGGCCAGCAGGCATGCGGTGACGGCGATGATCGTCTCCAGGGTCGGTGTCGCGTGGACCGCGGCCGGGCCGGAGTCGGGGAGGGAACCGGCAAGCGCACGCGCTGCCTGGTAAACCTGCGCCCGCGACATGCTGTCCGGGCCGACGGTGATCGCCGCGGCTGCGTCGGTTGCGCCCGGATGAGTGGGATCAAGCGATGTCAGAAGCATTGGGCACCTTTCGTGGGTCATTGGTTGCTGCACCGAAAACCGGCTGGGCCCTGGCAGCGAAGGCGGCCAGCCCGACGCCGAGGTCCGGATTCGGCGCCGATTGCCAGCGGCGATGCAGCTCGTCGGTCACGCGGCCGTTCACCGTCGCCTCGTCGGTCATCTGCTTCGCGGCGGCGATGGTGGTCGGGGCCCGAGTCGCGATGGTGGCTGCGATCCGGTGAGCGGCGGCGTCGAGTTCCTCCTCGTCGACGACGTCGGTGACCAAGCCGTAGTGCAACGCCGTGGACGCCGTGATGGCGTCGGCAGTGAAGATCAGGCGTTTCGTCGCGGCCGGGCCGATGATTCGCACCAGCCGATCGAGGGAGCTGGTGGGATAGATCAGGCCCAGTTTGGCGGGTGTGATGGCGAACTTGGCCTGCTCGGAAGTGATCCGCAGATCACACGCGACGGCCAGCTGGGCGCCGCCGCCGACGCAGTGGCCGCGGATGGCCGCGATCGTCGGCTTCGGACACCCGGCGAGGATCTCCTCGACGCGGACGAACTCTTCTTCGATACCCGCCACGGGGCGCTCGGCGATCTCCGAAATATCCAGTCCGGCACAGAAATTGGGACCCGCACCGCTGAGGATGATCACCGATACGTCGGCACGCCGTGCTGCCGTGTCGAGATGACCGGCCAGCCCATCCAGCATCGACCGGTTCAAGGCGTTGGCCCGTGCGGCGTTGTCGATGATGATCCGTGCGATAGCGCCGTCGACATCCAGAGAGACGGTCGCGGGCGGTGTCGATGCCATGTTGGCGCCGCCCTTCACAGCACCATTCCCGGCACGACCAGGGTGCCGACCAACAGAACTGGTCCGACCGCCACCATCGCCAGACCCCAGCGCGTCAGCAGGCGGGTCATGCGCGGCCGCTGCCCCTCGTCGACGGTGGTCGCCACCAGGGTCGCGCCGACGGTGGAGAAGGGTGAGACGTCGACGATGGAGGCGCAGACGCCGATCGCGCAGATCAACGCCCAGCCCGGGATCGAGCCTGACGCCACCAGGGGCAGGGCCAGCGGCACGAGTGCCGCGAGCATGCCGGTGGTGGAGGCGAATGCCGAGACCAGACCCGCGACGAGGCAGATGAACAGCGCGGCCAGCAACGGCACGCCGATATGACTGGCGTATTCACCGAACATGTCGATCGCGCCGATGTGGTCGAGCACGCCGACGAAGGTGATGATGCCGCCGACCAACAGGACCGTGGGCCAGTCGATCCGGGGAATCGCCTTCTTCGCCGACTCCGGGTCGAACAGGGTCAGCACCGCGCCGAACGCGAATGCCAGCACACCGATGTCGGGTTTGCGGTCGGTCAGCGACAGCGCGATGACGGTGCCGACGAGCCCGACCATGGCGATCACGGTAGCGATCTGGTTGCCGGTGAACGGCTTTCGTTCGCTGCCGGTCGGCAGATCCGGGCTGCTGGCGCTGTGCGAGCGTGACTCGTGGGCGGGAGCGGCGGCGCCAGGACCACCGGAGTCGACAGTGACCAGCTGCTCGCTGGGAACGGGTGTCGCCGGGGTGGCGGGAACGCCGTTGCGGCGCAGCAACTGCGATCCGCCGAACAGAACGTAGGCGGCCGCCAGCAGCAACAGGTTGATCACCACCGCGACCGCGAACAGCACCAATGGGCTCAAGTCGACACCGGCGCGCTGCGCGGTGCCATAGGTGACGATGCCGAACAGACTGGTCGGCGCGAACGCCCCCGCACTGAGACCCGTGCCGATCGACAGCGCCATCAGCATCGGATCGATGCCGCGCTTGTTGGCCACCATCATGCCGATCGGCGCCATCACCAACCCGCCCAGCGGGGACCCCATGGCGGAGATGCCCGCGGTCAGCAAGAAGAACACGATCGGCAGGAGAACCCGCCGATGCCCGACTCTGGCGAGGGCGGCCTCGATGATGCGGTCGATCGTGCCGTTGGCATGCGCGATTCCGAAGAAGTAGGTGACGCCGACCAGCAACACCAGGATGTCGACCGGAAAGCCGGCGACGATGTCGTCGATGGGCATGTGGGCCAGCCCGAGCCCGACGCCAGACGCTGCAGCGAACATCAACACTCCGAGGTGAGCATTGCGCAACGCTGCTAACGCAAAGACGCCCACAAAGATCACCAACGCCGTGAGCTCGATTGTCATTTGCTAACACTTCCCATCTGGTCCACTGTGTGGCACAGTGGTCTACAGCATGGACCGGAAGCGTGTAACGTAGCCAACAGGCTTCTGAGCGTCAAGGGTGTGATCACAGGAGGTCGTATGTCCGCCACCAACAGCGTGGTGTCCGCATTCCGGGTGCTCGAGAGCGTTGCCCAGATGCAACCGGTAGGTCTTTCCGAGCTCAGCCGCACGGTCGGGTTGCCGAAGTCCAGCGTGCAGCGGGCCCTGCTCACGCTGCACGAAATTGGCTGGCTACGACCGACCAGCACCCAGCCGACGCGCTGGAGCCTCACCTACCGCGCGTTCTCCGTCGGTACCCAGGCCCGCGATCATCAGCTCCTCCGCGAAACCGCACTGCCGTTCCTGAACGACCTGCAGCTGATGACGACCGAGACCATCCATCTCGCGGCTCCGGACGGCCGGGAGCTGGTGCTCATCGAACGATTGGATACCCCGCATCCACTGCGGGCGTTCCTGCCGCTCGGATCGCGAATCCCCTTGCACGCCTCGGCAACCGGCCTCGCTTTCCTCGCCGCGAGCAGTCAGGAGTTCATCGCGGACTACTTGGCCGGGCAACTCGCGCCGCAGACCGACCAGACCATCACCGATCCGGACACCTTGCGTGAAACCATCGAAGAGGTTCGGCTGCGAGGGTATTCGGTGAACCAGGAAGGGCTCAGCAAGGGCATCACCGCCGTCGGTGCGGCGATCGTCAACGCGCAAGGCGAACCGATCGGTTCCGTGTCGGTGTCCGGTCCGAGCATCCGGATGGTGCCGGAGACATTCGAAACGTTCGGCAACGCGGTACATGAAACCGTGCAACGAATCCACGCCGTGCTTTGAGCGAGCACGGCGTGGTCGTCGACTAACGGCAACCACGCCACACGCCATGGCCGCCAGTCCAGCAGCTTCCCCGGCTTCAGCCGACGAATCGGCGCGTTGCGCTCAGCGAAGGTCGCGATCGGTTTCGGTGTGCCGCAGGGGTGGCTGGTGGCGGGGTTCGCTGTCGCGGATAGGCCGTCGGTGAGGCGATCAGCTCAGCTTCCGCAGTGCTGCGCGCACTGCGGCGAGGCTGGCGTTGGGTTCGTCCCAGAAGACCATGTGCCCGGCTCCCGGGATTTCGACGAGTTCGGCGGAGGGATTGGCCTTGGCGGCTTCCTGCGCGCCAGCGGCGGTGACGACCGGGCTGTCGGCTCCGTAGACGAGAACCGCGGGGGCGGGCACGTTGGGCCAATGGGCGAAGAAGTCCTCGGATTCGAACCCGGCGTGAGTTGCCGCGATCGCGGTCCGTGAGCAGGAGGACAGCCAGCGGGCGCGCAGCTCCTGTTCCCTGCGGGGCCAGCGGGGCCAGGACTGCGCCACCTCGTCGGCGTTGGTGCCGTCGCGGGCTTGGTCGAGTTGGCGGAGGAAGGCTTCGAGGGTTGTGGGGTAAGGATCCCTGCCCGGGCCGCTCATCGGGGGGTCGACCAGAACGGCCCCTCGCAGTTCGTGATGGCCGGTGGCCGCGGCCAGCGCCGCGATCCGCGCACCCATGGAGTGTCCGAGCAGGATGGGGTTTTCCAGCTGTAGCCCGGACACGACCGCATCAACGTCCGCGGCGTAGCTGGCGAGGTCGTAGCCATGCAGTGCAACTGCACCGTTCGCCGCAATGGGCTCGGGCGGGTTGTCGGAGAGTCCGCGGCCCCGGATGTCGAGCACGAGCGGGCGCACGAGATCGGTCAGTTCTCGCGCCACGAAGTCCATCGTGATGGCGGGGCTGGTGATGCCGGGAAGGATCAGCACCGGCACGCCGTCGGCCGGGCCGTAGTCGAGCACGTGCAGCCGGAGCGGTCCCGAACGCACCCATCGGCTCACCGCGGGGACGGCGCCGAGATCGGCCAGCGCCGGTTGGCTCATGGTGCGGGCAGTCGGTGGTTCGGTGGGGATCGACGGGAGGGGCGTGGTCACGAGTGGCCTTTCTGTGTCGGCGAGTCGGCTCAGCGGTCGGCGCGCTACCCAGCCGCCGATGCGAGGGGCGCGGCGGTGTTGTCGAGGTAGGCCAGGGCGTCGTAGAGGCCGATGACATCGGCGTATTTGGCTTGCAGGTCGAACAAGGCGGCATCGTGCGGGCCTTGCGCTCGGTCACCGCAGGCTTCTCGCACGACGAGGGTGTTGAAGCCGCACTGCACGGCATCGACCGCGGTGGCGCGGACGCAGCCGGAGGTGGTGGCGCCGCAGACGAGCAACGTGTCGGTGCCCAGGCTGGTCAGCAGGGTGGCCAGGCCGGTTCCGTGGAATGCGGAGGCGCCCTTCTTCAGGACGAGGTGGTCGCAGGCGTGCTGCTCGAGCCGGGGATCGAGAGCGACCTCTTCGCTTCCTTCCCGCAGGGCTCGCATGCCCGGTGCTTTGCGGAGCCAGGCGATGGAGTCGCCGTCGGCCTCGGCGGGCGTGTAGCTGATCGCGGTGTAGATCACCGGCACGTCGTGCTGCCGGGCCGTGGTCGCGAGGACGGCCGCCGTGGTCACCTCCCGGGTGAGGTCGGATCCGGAGGCGAAGCCGGGTTCGGTGAATCCGCGGGTCAGGTCGACCACGACCAGTGCCGGGCGGCTGCCGCGGGGAACAGCGGCGCCGAACCCGGCCCGGTCGTAGGTGGCATCGGTCTCGGCCCCGTGCAGGCCGGCGGATCGGTGGTCATCGACGGGCACGCTGCAACTCCTTGATCAGTTTGTCCTGGGTGCGGACCCGGCCGAGCAGCCAGCCCTGGAAGAACCCGAGCGCTGCGGCGGCCGCCAGCGCGGCGTATCGCCGGGTCTCGGGCGGAAGCAGCATCGCCAGCCCGTCGAGGCTGTCGTTCGCAGCGGGGCTCGCGGCCGGAGCGGGCGCGACGGCGTTGCCGGCCGTGGTTCCGAGGGCCGGTACCGGAGCTGCGGTGCTCGGCCCCTGCTGCAGTTGAACGGCGAGGTTGCGGGCGAACTGGTCGAGCAGCCGGTTGGACACGGTGCTGATGGCGCCTTTGCCGAACTGGGCGAGCTTTCCGCGCACGGACAGGTCGGTGTGCAGGTTGAGCGTCGCTCCCCCGGGAGCTTCGAGCACGGTCAGGGTGACATCGGCTTCGGCGTCGCCGTTGCCGTGGCTGTCCGCACCCCGCGCGAGCAGTCGCAGTCGGCGATCGGCGGCAGCGACCTCGCTGAACCGCACCGTGCCGGCGTACGCGGCGCTGATCGGGCCGACCTTGAACTTGACGCGGCCGCGGTAGGTGTCGCCGTCATGCCCGTCGAGGGTCGCGCCGGGCAGGCAGCCCGCCACCCGCTCGACGTCGTTGATCAGGGCGAACACGGCGTCCGGGGCCGCCGGTACTTCGAGTTGGTTTTCCAGGATCACGCTGTCGCTTCTTTCTCGGCGGAGGTGCTGGCCGGGCAAGCACGTTCGGTGTCCGAAGTGGACCGTCGGCACTCAGCGGTCGCGGCGATCGCGTCGACGATCGTCTGGTAGCCCGTGCAGCGGCACAGGTTGGCCGAGACCGCCTCGCGGATCTCCTCGCGGTCGGCGTCCGGCTGCTGGGCGAGGAAACCCTCGGCGAGCATGAGGAATCCGGGAGTGCAGAACCCGCACTGCAGTCCGTGGTGGTCGCGGAAGGACCGCTGCAGATCGGAGAGCTCGCCGTCCTCGCCGAGCGACTCGACCGTGCGGATGTCGCTGTTCTCGGCTTGCACGGCGAACATCAGGCAGGCCCGCACCGGTTCGCCGTCGACGAGGACGGTGCAGGCCCCGCACACCCCGTGCTCGCATCCGACGTGGGTGCCGGTGAGACCGAGGTCGTGGCGCAGGGCGTCGAGCAGGGTCTTCCGCGGTTCGACGAGGGCCTCGTGCGTTGCACCGTTGACGTTCAGCCCGATCAGGTGTCGCTCGCTCATGACGGGATGGTCGCCTCCTCTCGGCTGGACAACTTCGGGGAAATGGCCGCGTCCAGTGCGGCCAGCACGGTCTGCGGGTGCACGGGCGTGGTGTCGATTTCGATTCCGGTGTGGCGCAGTGCGTCGTTGATCGCGTTCAGCACGGCGGCCGGCGCACCGATGGTGCCGCCCTCGCCGGCA
The DNA here is from genome assembly GCF_900106995.1 of Saccharopolyspora shandongensis. Classification (GTDB taxonomy): domain Bacteria; phylum Actinomycetota; class Actinomycetes; order Mycobacteriales; family Pseudonocardiaceae; genus Saccharopolyspora; species Saccharopolyspora shandongensis. Next base: position 68,627 of record NZ_FNOK01000010.1, on the reverse strand, counting down.
CCCTTGGCGCCGCTTTCGGTGAAGGCGCAAGGTGTTTCGAGGTGGGTGACGGTGATGTCCGGGATCTCCGTCGCGGTCGGCACGAGGTAGTCGATGAAGCTGGCGGCCGAGGGCTCGCCGTTGTCGGCGTAGGTGACTTCCTCGAACAGCGCTCCGGCGATGCCCTGGGCGATCCCGCCGCGGCACTGGCCATCGACGACCTGCGGGTGGATCACCACGCCGCAGTCCTCCACGCAGGCGTAGCGCAGGATCTTGATCTGGCCGGTGCCCGGATCGGCCTCGACGACCACCGCGTGGGTGGCGTTGGAGAACGTGCCGTCACCGGCGACGTCGAAGCTCGCGGTCGCCGTCAACGTCGGTTCGACGCCCTTGGGCAACAGGTGGCTGCGCAGATAGGCCACGTCCGCGATGTCCTCGAAGGACACTCGCTGCGCGGAGTCGTCGATCTGGACGACTCCCCCATCGCCGTCTAATCGGACGTTGTCCGGGCGTGTCTTGAGCAGGTGCGCGGCGATGGTGCACAGCAGCTCGGCGAGCCGTCTGGCCGCGACGGACACGGCCGACCCGCCGATCGTCACCGACCGCGAGGCGAAGGTTCCCCATCCGTAGGCGATGCGCTCGGTGTCGCCCTGCCGCAGCTTGACCTTGTCCAGGTCCAGTCCCAGCCGGTCGGCCGCGATCTGGGCGAGGGTCGTCTCATGCGACTGCCCGTGGTTCATCGTGCCGCTGGTGACCACCACCGACCCCGTGGTGTCCATCCGGATCTCGGAGACGTCGAAACCGGGAACCACCTGCATCTTGCGCTTGGCGAAAGCGTCGGAACCGTAGCCGGTCCGCTCCGAGAAGCAGCAGTAGCCGATGCCGATGTGCCGCCCCTCGGCGGCGGCCCGCTCCCGAAACTCGTACCAGCCCTCATCACGGAGGGTGGCCTCGGCGAGGTCGAGCGATTCCCGGTAGGTGCCGGGATCGTAGGTGACGTCGTTGACGCCGGTGTAGGGGAATTCGGTGATCACGTTGCGCCGGCGGATCTCGACCGGGTCGATGCCGAGTTCGCGCGCGGCGCGCTCCATGACGCGTTCCATCGCCATGACGTACTGCGGGCGGCTGACCCCGCGATAGGGCGCGGTCGGCGCCTTGTTGCTGGTGATGGCGCGGCCGCGGACCCGGTAGGCGGGCACCTGGTAGACGCTCGGCATCTCGGCGGAGGCCATCAGCGGTTCGATGCCGGCCGTGAACGGGTAGCAGGAGTAGGCGCCCATGTCGCAGACGACGTCGACGTCCAGGGCGGTGATCCTGCCGTCGGCATCGAACGCCGCGCGGGTGCGGTAGCGCTGCTCTCGGGCCAGGAATGCGGCGGTCAGCGCCTCCCGGCGGTCCTCGATCCACTTCACCGGGCGGTCCAGCTTCCGGGCCGCCGCTGCGACCGCGATCTCCTCGCGGCCGACCACGCACTTCTGGCCGAATCCGCCGCCCATGTCGGGGACGGTGACCCGCACGGTGCGCTCCGGAACGCGCAGCGAGCGGGCCAGCACCGTGCGCACCTGGTGCGGGACCTGCGTGCAGGTCTGCACCAGCAGCTGGTCGTCGCGGTCGTCCCACGAGGCGACCACACCGCGCGTTTCCAGCGGCAGCGCGTTCTGCCGCCCGCTTCGCGTGACGACCTCGACCACGCACCCCGGTCCGGATTCGGCGGCCTCGAACGCGGTGTCGACACCGGGTGTGTCGAACATCGACACGTCGAGGAGGACGTTCCCGGGCGCTTCCTCGTGCACGAGCGGTGCGTCCGCGGCGAACGCGGTCTCCTCCGAGACGACCGCGTCGAAGGGTTCATAGGTGGCCACCGCGGCTTCGATGCCGTCTTCCACGCTGTACGGGTCGGCAGCGATGACCACGGCCACCGGTTCGCCGACGAAGCGCACCTTCTCCTTTGCGAGGATGGGCATCGCGGTGGGCGCGAACTCCTCCGGCGGGCGATCGAGCAGCGCCACGATGTCGCCGAGGTCGAGATCCTCAGCGGTGTAGGCGGCGACGACGCCCTCGACCTCGCGGACCGCGGAGAGGTCGATGTCGAGGATCCGGCCGTGCGCGACGGTGGAGCGGACGAAACCCGCGTGCAGCATCCCGCTCAGCTGGACGTCGTCGATGAACCGCCCCCGACCGCGCAGCAGGCGGGGGTCTTCGCGCCGGGGGACGGCTGCCCCGACCCAGCGCTTCCCGTCGGACTGCGGGGATCCGCGTCGGACATCTGACATCGCGTCACTCCTTTCTGCTTCCTATTCCTTGAGCATTGCTGCTCGGATCGGATAATTCGCTCTCCGCGCTGGTGCGCTGGAGTCCTGGACCGGCAGTCTGGTCCGGAGGCGGTCACGTTCCTGGATGAGCTCTTTCACCCGGTCAAACGGGGTCCAGATGGTGATGGCGGGATCACCGTCTCGTTCCAGGATGTTGATCGCAGCCGCGTGGTCTGCTTGCCACAGCTCCCCACACCGGGTGCAGTGAAGCCTGTCCCCGCAACGCCGACCAATGATCTGGCAGCAGGGGACGACTTGTGAGCTGTAAGCCGCGTTGACCAGCGTCAGCGCAGAACCTCTGCGCTCCGCCACGCTACTCAGCGCCTCTGCCGTAACGCCTTTGGTCCAGGCGGCGAGGCGACGGTTAGTGTTCTTTCCCAGCTTGCGCCGGGAGACGAAAGACCGGGTCAGATCCTCGGTTACTACATGGGAGGCTTTGTCGACCACCGCATGAACAGCAGTGAACGTCACCGACCGCACACATGACTCGAACCGGGACCTGCGCCGGTTTCTCTTGGCATGGCCAAGGTTGTTCCGCACGATGCGGTCAGCCTTCGCCAGATTACCGGATTTCCGGGCCTTCTCGGCCACCGAGCGGATCTTCGCCCGGCGAGCATTCTTGACCTTGATGAAGTCAGACTCGGCGCGAAGAAGCGCACCTAGCTCCTGCCCGTGATGGACACCACCGGAATCGGTGAGCACTTCGGTGTAGCCCTTATCCACACCCAGTTTTCCCGCGCCGCATGGCCTGGTCTCGATCAGGTCAGGGGCGTCGATGGCGTAGTGCACCTCGACATAGCCGGCACGCAGGATCAGCCGAAGCGTCCCAGACGGGGCGACGGACGTATTCAGCGGAATCGCGATCTTCTGCCTGCGTTCCAGGCCAGGGATGTCGATCCACACGTCACCACCGGACATGGTCCAGGTGTTGTACTGGTCGGACCGGACCACGATCTGATTCGCTGCGCGGCTCACGCCGTGCTTGACGTGCTGCCGCATCTGGCGGGCCAGAAAAGAATCGTCTTGCCACCGGCCGCGTTTCAGCGCCATGTACGCCTTCTTGCGCTGGGACTCCTCTCGGTAACGGCGGTGTACTGCTTTACGGACCTTGACCTTTCCCGCTTCGCGATACGCGGCGATGTCGGCTACCGCGTCCCGCACGGTCTCTTTCCACGCGTTGGCGAGCACACCGAAGCTATCCGCGGTGCCGTCAGCCATCCACGCATCGCGGATCTTGCGGTCTTTGACACCGTCCCTCAACGGTGACCCGTACCGGGCCCACACCATGGCCCGTACGCGCCCCAGACGCCTCGCTTGCTCTTCGAGTTGCGCGTACTTCCCTGCGTTGAGGTTCTTGGAGTAGGCGATGCGGGTGACCTTCACCGGCCACCACCGGTCAGCTCGTCCATCGCGCTCACTCGCGAGGCGAGGACGTCTTTCTGACCGGGCGAGGACACGCGGCAGTACACGACCGTAACCCGGTCGCCGCGAGCGGCGATTCCGAGTGCAGCGCGTACATCGCCTTCGGCGAAGTACCACTGCCCAGTCACGGTCCGCTTCGGGGCGATACGTCCTTCGTTCCCCCAGCGACGGACCGTCGATGATGACCGACCGACACGCCGAGCGAACTCGGAAATCCGGCAAACACTCCCCATACAGACAAGAGTAGTCCACTCTAGACAGAAACCCAGTCACTAGTCGACTCCTCCCACGCCTCGTGCAGGGCCTGGGCGACGAGCGTCCGGGTGAGCCGACGGCGATAGGCGCCGGTACCCGCTGCGTCGTCGGGTGGATCGATGGCCGCGGCGGCAGCCTCCCCGCACGCGGTGAACAGATCCGGCCCGGGGACGCCACCGGCCAGCACGGCCTCGGCCTCGGGTACCCGGATGGGCGCCGGGGCCACGCCGCCGAGCACCACCCGACCTCCGGTCAGCGGACCCGCTTCGGCGACGGGGTCCGCGTCGAGCGCGACCGCTGCGTCGACGGTCGCGAAATCCCCGTGGCGGCGGGCGAACTCGGTGAGCGCGGCTCGCGGCGCCGGGCGCGTGAAGCGCACTTCCACGACGACCTCGTCGGGTTCGACGGCCGTGGCGTAGAACCCGTAGAACATCTCCGCGGCCGGGATCTCCCGTTGCCCGTTCGGGCCTTCGGCGACGATCACGGCGTCGAGCAGCAGCGCGAGCAGGCACCACTCGGCGGTGGCGTCTCCGTGCACGATGCTGCCCGCGACGGTGCCGCGCGAGCGGATCGGCAGGTGGCCCACCCACCGCATGGCCCGGGAGATCACGTCGAACTCCGGCCCCAAGGTGTGGCCGGCGGTCTCGACCGCACGATGGGTGGTCAACGCCCCGATCCGGAGTTCCGAGCCGTCGCGCCGGATCGAGCTCATCGCGGGATCGCGGCGCAGCAGTCCCATGTCGACCAGGACCGTCGGCCGGGCGAGCCGGAAGTTCATCATCGGTATCAGGCTCTGGCCACCGGCGATGAGCTTCGGCTCCTCGCCCGCTGCGGCGAGTTCGCCGAGCAAGCCGACGGCATCGGCGACGTCATGCGCCCGGTGGTAGCTGAACGCAGCGGGCTTCACGCGGTCAACCTCCTCGTTGTTCGATACGTGGAACGGATTTCGCCGTCAGCGCGCCGGAGTCTCCGTTGTGGCAGCGGCTTTCACAACCGTCGTCTCAGCACCGAGATCGGTGATGTGGTCGAGTTCGCGGCCTCGGGTCTCCGGCGCGACGACCATCATGAACACGACCGCGGCCACCACGAGCACACCGAGCACCGTGAAGGTCAACGGCAGGCCCAGCACCGGCCACAGCACGCTGCCGAACAGCAGCGGGGCGAAGCCGGTGACGGCGCGGCTCGACGACGACGCCCAGCCGAAGCCCGAGGCGCGCAGCTCCGTCGGGTAGAGCTCGGAGACGTAGGCGTACATGACCGGGATGACCACCAGGGCGAACAGACCGAAGGCGCCGATCGCCACGACCGCCAACGTAGGCGTTCCCAGCAGCAACGAGAACACCACCAGCATCACCGACATGATCGGCCCTGCGGCCGCGATGACCCGCTTGCGGCCCACCCTGTCGACGACGAGCACCGCCAGTGCGACGCCGACGATGCCCACCGCGTTCATCAGCGCGGTCGAAGCGAAGGCCGCGATCTCGCCGAAGCCCTCCGCCTTCAGGATCGACGGCATCCAGCTCAGCGCGGCGTAGTACACCAGCATCACGCTGGTGAACAACGTCCACGACACCGCAGTGATCCGCGGGTTGAAGGCCCACACCCGGCGGAGCTGGTCGAACGCTGCCGCCAGTGCCCCACCGCGGGTGTCCTCCACGACCGCCGCCGGAATCACGTAGGGCTCCGGCTTCGCTCCGGTGCGCCGGACGAGATCGTCGATGACCGCGCGAGCTTCTTCCTCACGACCCTTGCGGACCAGGTACAGCGGAGACTCCGGAACACCGCGTCGCACCCAGATCAGCAGAATCGCCGGCAGGATCATCAGCACCAGCATCCAGCGCCAGTTCCCGTGCACCGGGACCAGCAACGTCGCCGAGACGCCTGCCAGTGTGGTCCCCACCGGCCACCAGCCGTCCATCGCCGAGAGCACCCGTCCCCGTTGTCGGCGGGGTGAGAACTCGCTGACGATCGCGTAGTCGACCGGGATGCACCCACCGAGACCGACGCCCGCGAGGAAGCGCAGGAGCAGGAAGATCTCCAGGTTCGGCGACAGCGCCCCGACCGCGGAGAACAGCGCGAAGAGCAGCAGCGTGATGCTGAACGCCCGCTTGCGGCCGATGCGGTCGGCCACCGTTCCCCAGGCGACCGCACCGACCGCCATGCCGATCAGGTTAGCGGTGGCCACCAACCCCTTCTGGCCCGGCGACAGCCCGAACTCGGTCCCCACCAGCGGGGTGAGGAAGCCGTTCAGCGCGACGTCCCAGGCATCGAACATGTAGCCCAGTCCGCCGATCAGGAAGATCTTGCCTTGCACACTCCATCGCCAGGGCAGGTCCTGGACGACTTGGTCTCCGGTACGCATGAGTCACTCCGTTGTGCTGTAGCGGCGGCGTCACACGTCAGCGTGCGAACTGGTAATTGATGGATTCGGTGTCCGGGTCAGTGAGCGGGCTGCCGTTCCACAGCCAGTCGTAGGACACGTCGGACTCACCATCGAAGCGACGCAGCTTCTCGTCGCGTTCACGCTGCTCCGGGCCATCGGGCAGGTGGTAGAAGCTCATGTTCTGCAGGGACGCATCCTGGACCATGCCCGCGTGCTTCGCCCGTCGATCGACGTAGCGGACCAGGGCCGCCTCGATCCCGTCGCGGGTCACCCAGCCGAGCTCCTCCGCGAGCACAGCGGCGTCCTCCATCGCCTGGGAAGCGCCCTGCGCCTGGTAGGGCAGCATCGCGTGGCAGGCATCGCCGAGCAGGGCGACCCGCCCGTCGACCCAGACCGGGTCGCGGCGCCGGCGGTACATCGCCCACACCGACACGTCCTCGTCCTTCGCCTTGGCCAGCACGGCCGGAACGCGGCTGTCCCAGTCCTCGTACTCCGCGGCGAGCTGCGCCGCGGTCGCCGGGCCGCTCCAGTCCCGGGCGATCTCCTCGGTGCACGGGACGATCGCGACGACGTTGAGGTACTGACCGCCGCGGATCATGTAGTGCACCAGGTGCTTGTCCGGGCCGTACCAGATCGTGGAGTGGAAGCGGTCCACGAGGAATCGGGTCGCCGGGTCGGCGGCCACCAGGTCGCCGGGGATCAGCGCACGGTAGGCCATCTCCCCGGAGAACTCCAGTGTGTCGTCGAATCCCGCCAGATCCCGAACCGCGGACCGGATGCCGTCCGCCCCGATCACGAGGTCCCCGGCGAACCGGCGTCCATCAGCGGTCAGCACCGCCGGGCGCGCCGGATCGGCGCGATCGAGATCGACCACCTGCGCCGAGGTGGCGATCTCGACCACCGGGCCGGGCCCCGTCGGGTCCAAGCACGCCTCGAGCAGGACGCCGTGCAGGTCGGCGCGATGGTAGTGCCAGTAGGGCGCCCCGTACTGGTCGATCACCCGCTGCCCGAGCGGCAGCTGGCCGATGATGCTCCCGTCGGCCCAGCGACGGCGGACCTGGTCCTGGGGTTCGGTGCGCACGCGCTCGAGCTCGGCGCGAAGCCCCAGCCCGATCAGGATCCGGCTGGCGTTGGGCGCGGTCTGGATTCCCGCGCCGATCTCCCCCAACTGTGCCGCCGCCTCGACCACGGTGACCCGCAGGCCGCGCTGCCGCAGCGACAGCGCGGCGCACAGGCCTCCCAAGCCGGCACCGACAACAACGACTTCGAACGACTGGCTCGCAGCCACGCTGGCCTCCTCGTCCTCGCCGGAACCCGCGTCGGATTCAGGTGATCCGAACACGTACTATCCGGATATGCAAGGTCTTGTTTGAAAAGGTTTTGTTCGCGGATGATTACCGCTTGATGCGCTTCTGATCAGCGCGAAGAGGGCGCAGGCGATCAGGATGCGGAGAGCGAGCACGAGCTCGCATCGGGTGAATACGGGACGCGCAGCCCGAGGAGCCGGGACGCCCCGCCAGAGGGCAGTCCCGGCCACGAACGTCGCGCGCCGGAGGGTCAGGCCGCGTGCGTCGGCACGCCCGGGGTGGCGATCGCTCCGCTGAGCAGCTTGCCCGCACCGGGCACTCGGGGTTCGAGTCCGAGTTCGGACAGGATCCGGAAGGTGGTGGCGGTCGCGGCCGAGAGCACCGGGATCCCCACCTCGTCCTCGACCGGCTGGATCGAGGGCAGGGACGGCATCTGCACGCAGGCCGACAGGACCAGCGCGTCAGCGTTGGACAGGTCGAGCTTGCGGTAGTGCTCGCGCAGATCGGCCGGATCCAGCCGCGCCACAGCGAGGTTGTCCGGCACCTCCAGCGAGAGCGCGTCCACCACCTCGACCCCGGCGTCCTCGATGTAGTCCGCCACCGCCTTGGTCAGCGGCTTCATGTACGGCGTCAGGATCGCGACCTTGCGCGCGCCCAACGCACCGATGCCGGACAGCAGTGCACCAGCGCTGGAAACGACCGGGGCATCGGACCCCTCGGCGCGCAGCGCGCGGGTGATGTCGTCCTCCGCGGTGCAGTGGTAACCCGGCCCCTGCGCCATGATCGCCACCAGGCACGCGGTGGCCACGACCGCCGGGCGAGCGTCGGCCAGTTCCGCCGCCGCTCGTTCGGCCTGCGCGTTCATCGCCCGCAGTTGTTCCGGGGTCACGTGCTGCATCCGCGCCCGCGCGGAGTGGAAGATGAACCGGTCCCCCGGATCGATCTCCTCCCGAGCTCGCAGCATCCGCGGCAGCTCGGTCTCCATGGTGAGGTTCGAGCTGGGCACGATCATTCCGATGTGGTGCTCGCGCACCACCGCGTCCGCGCTCATCGGCGACCCACCGGACGCATCTCGGCAACGGTCAGCTCGCCCGCGTCGACGATCAGCTCGTCGTCGAGGTACAGCGAGTTGCCGCGCATCGGGATGTCGAAGTGGCAGGCGGTGTCGTTCGGGCCGCCCAGCTCGTTGTTCGGCCCGATGGAGAACATCACGTTGCCGTAGAAGCTGCGCAGCTCCATGCCCATCCCGCCGGGGAACTGGGTCAGGCCGTGCCAGTGGGCACGCTCGTCGAGCCCCCAGCCGACGTGGCTCATCCCGTAGCCGCGCGGGTCGTCGAAGCTCTCGATGTACGAGCGCAGCAGGTCCGCGTCCAGCCCGGACGACCCGGCGCCGCCGCGGATGTCCCGGATGAAACCCTTCTCGATGGTGATCTCCACCGGGGTCTGCACGTAGGTGTTGAACGGCAGGAGTACGTCTCCCGGTGAGAGCACGATCTTCCCGTCGACACCGTCGTCGGCTCCGCCGGTGAACACGAACGCTGCCGGCCAGTGGTCCCATCGACCCGGGGTGTCGGTGTAGCCGTACTCCGACAACGTCGGGTACACGCCGAGCTGGTAGGTGACGTCGGTACCGCCCGGGCTGGTGATCCGCATCGTGCTCGCCTTGGCCAGCAGCTCGGCGCCGATCTCCACCCGCTCGCGCAGTTCCTTGGTCGGCATCAACCGGGCGAGCAGCTCCGGCGGCTCGACGGCGGTCAGGATCCGGACTCCGGCGTCCTGGATGGCGAACTGCTCCTTGCTGAACAGCAAGAAGGTGCAGTCCACGACCATGTCGACGCCCTTGAGGGCATCCACGGCCTTGGGGATGTCCCCGAGGCCGGAGTCGCCCACGGCCCACGCCCCCGAGGCGCTCGCCGGCGAGGGCAACCGCATGTGGAACGTCGCAGCTCCCAACTGCTGAGCGGCCCACAGGAACGCGTCCGCGTACTCCGCGCGCTCCCCGCCGCGGGTGAGCACGACGACCGTCTCACCCTCGTGCACGCCGGACAGGCGCAGTTGTTGCAAGCAGATGTCGTTGAACAGGTTCTGGTCCACCGTTGACCACCTCCTGATGTAATCCGAGCACGGATTATCCGAGCACGCAAGAGTTGTTTTCGGGGAACCTGTGTGCACCGAACCTGCGAGCAAGATCCACATGCCGGCAACGGTGCTCGCACACGTCACGCGCGAGAACAACCCCTGCTACCCGCGGAGGCCCGGCCAACCAGATGACATGGCGGGCAGGATGATTCCCTTATACAGCCCCGAGTTGCGCCGTCCAGGCGAGCCCGCACCCGGACGAGCGCGACCTGGCCCGGATCGCACCGGAGCGACCTGGACCCACCCCGGCCAAGCCAGTCCCGTACCAGTACAACCATCCGGGTACGTATTATTAATGGGCACCTAACCCGGGTGCCGAGCTGCATGGGAGGAACACAATGGGGGAGCCAGCGCGCACGGACCGACGTGTTGCAGATACGTCTGCCGTCGCTCCGGCACCACCCGCCGACCTGCTCGCCGCCCCCGGCTACGGCGCCCGCCGGCTGTACCAGGCCTACCTCGCTGCTTGGAACCGGCACGTCGACTCGGTGCTGACCGGTCCGCAGTTCGCGGTGCTCTCCGCCATCCGCGCCTATCCGGGCAACGACCAGAGCTCACTGGCCGGTGCCGCCGCGCTGGACACCTCGACGATGGCCGACTTGTGTCGCAGGCTCGAGCGACGAGGCCTCATCCAGCGCATCGAATCCCCGCGCGACGCCCGGCGCAAACTGCTGTCCCTCACCGAGGAAGGCGAGGCGGTGCTCACCCAGGTGCACCACCGAGCCCGGCAACTGGACGAGGCACTGCTCACCGGCAGCGACATCGCCCGCGACGCCAACATCGCAACACTGCTCAACGCACTCGGCGCCCGCTGGGAAGCCGTCGCAGCATTCGAAAAACTGGACTGAGCCGGGCACAGCACCCGCCGACCAGCACACCGGCAGCAGGTTGGACAAGGCCGGATGGCCGGTCAAGCAGCATTTCAACCAGCCGACGGCATTCGGCCCCGTCCGATAAGCGGGCAGACCGCTGAGGATCCGGGCTCGCAGCCGCCGTCGTGACCGCTTCGAGCGCGCCTGGGATCGGTTTCGACGCTTCTCGCAGCCGCTTCGCCACGTCCGCGAGCAATTCCGCTTGCAGCGCGCCGTGATCCGACACCTACGGCATCGCACGGGCTATCACTCCACAGTGGACGCCGGGCCGAAGCCGCACGCCTGCACGGCAGACCGCTGATCTGGCCACCGGTGAAACCCGCATCCCGCCTGGCCATTCCCCGCTTCTGCCTTCACGTCGTGGTTTTGCTCCTAAGCTTCGGAAACTCAATAAAAACAGGGCAAAACGTTGCAGCTCACTGCCGTTCAGCGCAGTACAACGCCGTCCGAGCCAAGCCGTCGGACGGCGACTCGACCAGGCTCCGAGCCACTTGCCCCACCGCAGACGACGGCCAGAACAACCAGCCGCGCGGTGCTTACCCCGCAGTACACGTGCACACCCCGGTCATGCGGCCACGCTCCTGGGCAATGTTCAGCGGAGATGCTCAACGAGGGCCTCCACTGCGAGTGGGGCGGTCCTGTTGCTGGCCAGGAGGAGGACGTCGCGGCGCATCTCGGCCGCCAGTGGACGGCAGATCACCCCGGGCACCTCCCGGATCTCGGCCGATGCGGGGAGGCAGGCGATGGCCAATCCTGCCCGTACGAGCGCGAGTTGCGTGCTGTGGTCGGCTACGTGGTGAGTCACGTCGGGTTCGACGTCGTGATCCCGGGCCATCTGAACCAGAGCGGTGTGCGAGTCTGAACCGTGCGCGCAGGTGGCCCACTGCTCGCCGGCCAGATCCCGGACGTCGATCTGCCCCCTGTCGGCCAGCGGGTGACCGACCGGAAGTGCCAGGCAGACGGTTTCGCTTTCGATCTGCCGTGCGCGGATGCCCCGGGGAATTTCCAGCGGTGCGGTGTTCCAGGATTCGGCGAGCACGAGTTCGAGTCGTCCGTCGGAGAGCATCGCGAGGTGATCGATCGTCTCCCCGTCCTCGATGCTGACCCGCACACGCGGATGCGCCCGTTGGAAGGCGGGCAGCTTCGCCGCGAGCAGGGTTCGGATGGTCGAGGCGATCGCGGCGATGCGGAGGTGACCGGCGAGCGGCTCATCTCGGTGGAGGTCGTTCTCGGCCTGCTGCATCAACTCCGCGACCCGATTCGCGTAGTCGGCGAGGACTCTCCCGCGCGGAGTGAGACGCACCCCGCGTCCATCCGCCACGACCACTTTCGCCCCGGCCTCGGCCTCGATCCGGCGCAACTGCTGCGAGACGGCCGGGCCGGTCATGTGCAGCATCGCCGCCGCCCGGGTCACGGACCCCGACCTCGCCACCGCGTCGAGGATGCGAAGCCGTCCCCACTCCAGACTCATACGCCTTGCTTATCACTACTAGGTAGAAACGAGAAGTAGTGCTTAACAGTCTGCCGTGCCTATCGTCGGCGCATGACCCCGGATCGCTTCCCCGACTCGCGCGATGCGCCGAATCGCACATCCGCGTCCGCGGCGGTGCTGGCCGGTGCGCTGTGCCTGTCGATCTCGGCGATCCTGGTCAAGCTCGCGAATGTCGATGCCGGGACCACGGCCGTGCTGCGCTGCGCGATCGCCGTGCTCGTCCTCGTCCCTCTAGCTCTGCACGAGCGTGCGCGCCGCGGTCCGCTGTCCAGCGCAGGGATCGGCTGGGCAGTGGCAGCCGGGGTCGCACTGGGTTCGGACTACGCGGCCTGGACGGCTTCGATCTACCACGTCGGCGCCGGGATCAGCACCGTTCTGGTCAACGTGCAAGTCGTCGTGTTGCCCGCCCTGGCATTCCTCGTCGACCGGGAGAAGGTCACGGCGCGGTTCGTGATGGCGCTACCGCTGATGCTCATCGGCATCAGCCTCGTCGGCGGGCTCTGGGACGCAGGTGCGCACGGCGCGATCACCGGGACCGTGCTCGGCGTGATCGCGGGGATCGGGTACGCGGCCTATCTCTTCATCACCCGCCGAGCGTCCCAGCGGGTTCCCGGCCTCACGATCCAGCCGCTCACTTGGGCAACCACGGCCGCCGCACTCACCGCTGCAGCGATCGCAACGCTGTCCGGAGGTATCCGCCTGTCGGGCATCTCGGCGCACTCCTGGGTCCTCCTGGTCGCGCTGGCCGTGATCGGACAGGTCGTCGCATGGCTCTTCATCCACCACGGCAGTGTCCGGCTCCCACCCACGACGACCGCGGCCATGCTCCTGCTCCAGCCCGTCCTCGCCCTGGCGTTGTCCGCCGCGATCCTCGGCGAGCACCCCACCCCGCTCCAGCTGCTCGGCGCGGTACTGGTCCTCGTCAGCGTCGCCGCCGCGAACGGCATCATCCGCAGGACTGGCGCACGTTCGCAGGCCACCGGCGCATGAGACGTCCGACGAACGTGGCACCGTCGGCAGACGCCCATTCCCCTGAAGCGGGAATCCTGCAGCCGGCACGAACGCACACAAACCGAGCCCCCTCAAACGCCTCCGGTACCTGAGCTCTCAGCGACACCCTCGCTCAGTGTTGCCGGCTCGGAGTCTGTGGCGATGCGTAGCGCTGTGCTGGAGCCTTCCCCAGTCCAGGGTCGGATACCGGCGTTTCAACAGCCGTGGGTTGCTGGGCGTGCCAGGAGCGTTGAGCGCTTTTGCGGCGGTACAGGCCACCAGAAGGGTATCCGTGCGTCCACAGTGGCTCGCCGCCTCTCGCGCCGTCGTTGTTCGGCTTCGCAAAACCAGTGGCCTGACCTGCGGCGAATGTTCATCATCCGTTTCCGACACCGTCCACATTAGCCATCTAGCGTTCGCGCCATGATGAACGCTAATCGGCGTACTTTCCTGCTCGGCACCGGTGTGCTCGGCGCTGGGCTAGCCAGCTCAGGCTTGGTCGGCGCATCAGGCACCGCCAGCCAGGCCGGGCGGATCGATCCGGAGAACCCGCGATTCACCGTGGCCGTCATGCCGGACACCCAGTACCTGTTCGACGCCGATCGCGGCGACTCCACCCCTCTCGACGCCTCCCTGCGGTACGTGCTGAAGACGGACGAGAACATCGTGTTCCTCGCACACCTCGGCGACCTGACCGAGCACGGCCAGCCGGGCGAGCTCGCGCAGATCGGCCGCTCATTCGAAGATCTCGACCGGCACCGGTTCCCATACAGCGTGCTCGCAGGGAACCATGACATCGACTCGTCCACGGACGACCAACGCGGACCGACACCTTTCCTCAGCACCTTCGGTCCGAAGCGAGCTGCGCTCTCCCCGGCCTACCGCGGCTCGAGCAAGGACGGATACAACAGCTATCACATCTTCCGGGGCGGTGGTCGGCAATGGCTGTTGCTGGCGCTGGACTGGCGTCCGTCGGCGAGTGGCATCGCGTGGGCCAACTCGGTGATCAACCAGCACCCGGACCTGCCGGTGATCCTGACGATCCACGAGATGGTGTACGCCGAAGCCGACGGGCAGGCGCAACTGTCCGAGTTCGGCCAGCGCGTCTGGCGCGACCTGGTTGCCGACAACGACCAGATCTTCCTCACCCTCAACGGTCATTTCTGGCCTCCCGGCCGCACGGTGCTCCGCAACAAGGCCGGCAATGACGTGCACCTGCACATCACCAACTATCAGGACCGCTACTACGGCGGCAGCGCGATGATCCGGTTGTACCGGTTCGACCTGGCGCGCGGTGTGATCGACGTGCACACAGTCTCTCCGTGGCTGCTGGCGAAGGCTCCTGACCTGAACGAGCTGGAGCGCCAGGAGATCGAGCGCACCGGCGACGTGGACTACTTCAGCGTTCCGATCGACTTCGAGCAGCGCTTCGCCGGCTTCGCACCGGTCCCTGTGCCCCCACCGCGACCAGCGCGGGACATGCTGCTGCCGGGAACGATCGCGTACTGGCGTTTCGACAACGCTGCCGCCGGGACCAAGGTCGAGTCCGTGCGAGATCTCTCCGGTCAGGGCAACGACCTGAAGCTCATGACACTCGGCGGTGGCTCGCTGACGTACTCCACAGACTTCGACAGGCGGCAACCAAGCCATGCCAGCCTGCAGTTCACCGGGTCCAAGAACCCTCCCCGCGGTTCGTACTTGCAGACCGTCGACTCGGCGCCGTTGAACAGGATGGACTTCGCCAGCGGATACACCATCGAGGCGTTCGTCAAGCTGCCACCGGACTTCAAGGACGGCAACCACGCCTGGTGCGGCGTCTTCTCGCGATTGGGCACCGGCGCAGACGCAGGCAAGACCGGTGATGACCCGAGCGAACCGGCGGTCACGTTGTCCCTCTCAGACGGCGCCGGATTCCAGTGGGCGACATTCCCGCTCAACACGAACAGCATCAGCACGAACTGGAGCCACGAACTGCAGCTGGACAAATGGTGGCACGTCGCCGTGGTCAACGACGGCACGCACACCACCATGTACGTGGACGGGTGCCCGGTCGTCCGGAACCCGAGGACTTCCGCGGCCGGCCTCGCCAATCCAGGCACTAGTTGGCTACTCGGCGGATACGCCTATGACCGGACGGTAGAGCAAGGCTTCCACGGCTGGATCGGAGACGTCCGCGTAGTCGCCCGCCCGCTCCCGGTGAGCGACTTCATGCTCGGCTGACATCCCGGCTGGACTCATCATTGCGTGTGATCGCAGCTAGGAGGAGGGTTCCGCGTGTTGGCGATCACATCGTCGAGCCGGTCACGCGCCGCGAGCAGGTCGATGATCCGCCGACTGATGCGGGCGCGCTCGGTCTCCGGGTGGTCCAGGAGCCCCGGGGGCACTGTGCCGGAATCCACGCACGGCAGCACCTCGCGCACGGACCTGCTCGGCAGGCCGGCGGCGAAGAGCTGCTCCAGTCTGGTTTTGTAGGCTCTGAGCGAGCTTCCCAGTGGGGTGAGCCATTTTCCAGGCCGCACCGGGACTCCTTCTTCGCTCCACCACGCGGATCATTTCCCGCTCCGCGCTGATGGTCGGCGTGCAGCCTTGCCCGGTGCACGTACAGGATGTACGCAGAGTGGCGCTCCGCTGCAACGTCACAGTCAACAGTAAGTTCGCTGACGAGACCGTTGATTGCCGAAGCAGGAATCCCGTTGGTGTACCGGCAAACGTATGCGATCACCACGCAGGGATAGGAATCCCAGATCACAGCGGATCGGGCTGCGTCGACGGCGTCGACCATAGAAATCAGGCTCGACGCCCGTCGCCCTCGAAATGCTCTACCAGAACCGAACCGCTGATCAACGACCCAACCCTGTTCCGTCCGAGTAGCAACGCCGGGAAACCTTCGCGGGCGCCCAAAAGGGCATGATTCCTCGTGCTGCCCCGCATTCTGGACATTCGTCCAGCGCAGCGTGGCTAGCCTTTTCGCATGCGAGTCCTCTTCTCCACCACCCCTCAGCACGGTCACCTGCTGCCACTGCTCCCCCTCGCCCGCGCCTTCCAGAAGCGGGGCGACGACGTCGCGGTACTCACCTCCGACACGCTGCAGTCCGTCCTGGAACCCGAAGGGCTGCACCTGCTCTCTGCCGGCCCGACGGCAGCCGAGCTGATGGCCGAGGTGAGCGCGCGCACCGGGGTGGACGCGGCGCACAACCCGACGCCTGAGGCCGTCGGCGAGTTCTTTGCCGGCGCCCGCATCGACCTCACCGCCGACGAAGCGCTTGCCGCCGCGAACAACTTCCGGCCGGACCTCGTCGTCCGCGAGGTCTGCGACTACGTCGGTCCGCTTGTCGCAGCGGCCCACGCGGTCCCGATGGTCAGCCTCGCATTCGGTCCGGCGCTACCGACCCCATTCGTCGCGGCCTTCGAGGCGACCGCCCAACCCCGGTTCGCTGCGCGAGGTCTGTCATTGCCAGCAGACATGTGTCTGCTCGACACCTGCCCGCCGTCGCTGCAGGCCGACGACTGGCAGCGCCCGGCGGGCTGGCAACCGTTGCGTCCCGAGCCCCACCGTGCACCCGGCACCCCGGCACCGGCCCCCGTCGCGTCGGAGCGGAAGCGAGTGCTGGTCAGCTTCGGCACTTACTTCGACGCCCCGGAGGTCATCAGTCCGCTGCTGACCGACCTGACCACTTCGGACATCGACCTCGTGGTGACACTCGGTTTGCTCGCTTCACCTGCGCAGTTCAACGTCGATCACAGCCGGATCAGCTTCGTCCCCTTCACCCCGCTGGCCGATCTGCTGCAGGGCGTCGACGCGATCCTCACCCACGGCGGCGCGGGCACCACTCTCGCCGCCTTGGCCAAGGGGATCCCGCTCGTGGTCATTCCGCAGGGCGCCGATCAGTTCATTCAGGCCGAACGCGTCGCCGCCACGGGCGCAGGCATCGCTCTGGAACCCGGCGAAGCCACCCCGCAAGCCACTGCTGCCGCGGTCTTGAGGGTCCTCACGGACCCGCTCATCCGCAAGACCACCAACGCCTTGGCCGAGCAGATCGCCGCCATGCCCACCCCGACCGAAGTCGCGGCCGTCCTGGCAGCGGCCGCGGATTGACCCTCCCCCCGCCGCACCGAGACATCCGGTCACGGTACGGCGGGGGGAGAGACCACACCGGTCCGATTTGCCCCACGAGTTACCGCAGCCAGGCGAGAATGGCCGAGATCGATGTCGAGGTAGGTACTAACGCCCCTTGTGGCGGGCGGGCCGTCGGCAGAGCGTCACATTCGCGCGGCCCCGTCGACGGGAGGGGCGCATGCAGGTACCAGCGACGTTCCAATACGAGAAGGCCGCGAGCGTGGCCGACGCGCTTGCCCTGCTCGCCCGGTACGGGCCCGAGGCGAGGGTGGTGGCGGGCGGGCAGAGCCTGCTGCCGATGATGAAGCTGCGGATGGCCGAGCCACCGGCCCTGGTGGACATCAACGGACTCACCGAACTCGCCAGGATCAGCGTGGACGGAGATGAGCTGTCCATCGGTGCGATCGTCCGGCACGCCGAACTGCTCGCCTCGCCCGTCGTCGGCGAGCACCTCCCGATCCTGCGCGACGCGGAGCGCTTGATCGCTGACCCGATCGTGCGCAACCGCGGCACGGTCGGCGGATCGCTGTGCCAGGCCGATCCCTCGGAGGATCTGTCGGCGGCCTTCGCCGCCCTGCGGGCCGTACTCGTGGTCGAAGGCGCCGGAGGACGCCGGAACGTGGCGGTCCGGCAGTTCTTCACCGGCCCCTACGAGACCGTGGTCGAGCCAGGCGAACTGCTGGTGGAGATCCGCGTTCCGATCCGATCGCACGCCAGCGCCTACCAGAAGGTGGAGCGCCGCGTCGGGGACTGGCCGGTGGCCGCGGCCGGTGCCGTGCTGGAGCTCGATCGCGATCGGGTTCGCGAGGCCGGGATCGGCCTGACCGCGGTCGGCGCCGCCGGATTCGTCTCTGCGGAGGCCGAGGACGTCCTGCGCGGCAGGCCCGCTGACGAAGAGCAGTTCGCCGAGGCCGGGCGGATCGCCGCCCAGCACTGCAATCCGGTTTCCGACCAACGCGGGCCGGAGGACTACAAGCGGCACCTCGCGGGCGTCCTCGTGACGCGCGCGTTGCGCAAGGCAACCGCCCGCTCGCGCGGCGAGGAGGCCTGACATGCAGATCACCACGACCGTGAACGGCCGGGAGTACACCCAGGACGTCGAACCGCGGCTGCTATTGGTGCATTTCCTCCGCGACCACCTCGGACTCACCGGCACGCATTGGGGCTGCGACACGTCCAACTGCGGTGCCTGCGTCGTGTGGCTGGACGGAACGCCGGTAAAGGCGTGCACGGTCCTGGCGGTGATGGCCGACGGTTGCGAAGTCCGCACAGTGGAAGGGCTGGAGACAGAATCCGGGCTCGATCCCATCCAGCAGGGCTTCGTCGAATGCCACGGACTGCAGTGCGGATTCTGCACGCCCGCCATGCTGATGACCGGCCGCTGGCTGCTCGACCACGACCCGGACCCTTCCGAGCAGACCATCCGGGAAGCGATCTCGGGCCAGGTCTGCAGATGCACCGGCTACGAGAACATCGTCCGCTCGATCCGCTGGGCTGCCGAGCACGGATCTGGCGCGCCGACTGCGGTCGCGGAGGCCGACGAATCCGCGGTGCCCGGACAGCGGTCCGCCGCCGAGGAGGTGCGGGCATGACGGCAGTGGAAGAACACGGGGCGCCGATGGGGTTCGGCCCCATGCACCGGAAAGAGGACGCACGGTTCATCCGCGGACGCGGGACCTACATCGACGACGTGCAGTTGCCGGGGATGCTGCACGGCGCGGTGCTGCGCAGCCCGGTCGCGCACGCGAAGATCGTGTCGATCGACACCAGGGCGGCCGAAGCCCACCCGAAGGTCCGGGCGGTGATCACCGGCCAGACGCTCGACGAGCTCGGTCTCGCCTGGATGCCGACCCTGTCCTATGACACGCAGGCCGTGCTCGCCACGGACAAGGTGCGTTTCCAGGGCCAGGAAGTCGCTTTCGCGATCGCCGAGGACCGGTACGCCGCGCGGGACGCCTTGGCGCTCATCGACGTGGAGTACGAGCCGCTGCCGGCGGTGGTGGACGCCCTCAAGGCGCTCGACCCGGACGCCCCGGTCATCCGCGACGACAAGGACGGCAAGTCGGACAACCGCATCTTCGATTGGGAGGCCGGTGACAGGGCCCGCACCGATGAGGTCTTCGCCCGGGCCGAGGTGGTCGTCGAACAGGACCTGCTGTACCCGCGAGTGCATCCGGCGCCCCTGGAGACCTGCGGCGCGGTGGCGGACATGAACCCGGCCACCGGCAAGCTCACCGTCTGGGAGACCAGCCAGGCACCGCACGCCCACCGCACCGTCTACGCCATGGTGGCCGGTCTGCCGGAGCAGAAGATCCGGGTGATCTCGCCGGACATCGGCGGCGGGTTCGGCAACAAGGTCCCCATCTACCCGGGTTACGTGTGCGCGATCGTCGGCTCGATGGTCACCGGCAAACCGGTGAAGTGGGTGGAGGATCGCGCCGAGAACCTGATGAGCACGAGCTTCGCCCGCGACTACCACATGCGCGGCGGGATCGCGTCCACCAAGGACGGGAAGATCGTCGGAGTCCGCGTCGAGGTGATCGCCGATCACGGCGCCTTCAACGGCACCGCGCAGCCGACGAAATTCCCGGCCGGGTTCTTCCACGTGTTCACCGGCTCGTACGACCTGCAGGCGGCGCACTGCCACGTGACCGGCGTCTACACCAACAAGGCGCCCGGCGGAGTGGCCTACGCCTGCTCGTTCCGCGTCACCGAAGCCGTCTACCTCGTCGAGCGGATGGTCGACTTGCTGGCCCGCGAGCTGGACGTCGACCCAGGCGAGCTGCGGATGAAGAACCTGTTGCGCCCCGAGCAGTTCCCCTACACCTGCGCCACCGGCTGGGAATACGACTCCGGGGACTACCCAGCGGCGTTGCAGCTGGCCATGGACATCGCCGGCTACCCAGAACTGCGCGCGGAGCAGCAGCGGAGGCGGGAGCGGGGCGAGTTGATGGGCATCGGCATCAGCTTCTTCACCGAGGCGGTCGGTGCTGGACCCCGCAAGCACATGGACATCCTCGGGCTCGGCATGGCGGACGGTGCTGAAGTGCGGGTGCACCCGACCGGCAAGGCGGTGGTGCGGATCTCCGTGCAGACCCAGGGCCAGGGCCACGAGACGACCTTCGCGCAGATCGTGAGCGACCAACTGGGCATTTCGCCCGATGACATCGAGGTGGTGCACGGCGACACGGACCAGACGCCATTCGGCCTCGGCACGTACGGTTCGCGCTCCACACCGGTCTCCGGCGCAGCCGCCGCGGTGGCGGCGCAGCGGGTGCGCGAGCGGGCGAAGGTCGTGGCCTCGGCGATGCTGGAGGTCAGCCCGGACGACCTGGAGTGGGAGCGGGGGCGCTGGTTCGTCCGCGGCGACCCTGAAGCGGGCAAGACGATCAGCGAGATCGCCCTCGCCGCGCACTCCACCCTCGAACTGCCGGAAGGCGTCGAAGGCCACCTGGACGCCAGCTGCGTTTACAACCCGCCCAACCTGACGTTCCCATTCGGCGCCTACATCTGCGTCGTCGACGTGGACGGGGAGACCGGGAAGGTGGCGGTGCGCCGGCTGGTCGCGGTCGACGACTGCGGTGTGCGGATCAACCCCATGATCGTCGAGGGGCAGGTGCATGGCGGGCTCGCCGAGGGCGTCGGCATGGCCCTGATGCAGGTGATGGCGTTCGACGAGGAAGGCAACAACCTCGGCGGTTCGTTCATGGACTACCTGCTGCCGACGTCGGTGGAATGCCCGTCGTGGGAGCTCGGTGCCACGGTCACGCCCTCGCCGCACCACCCGATCGGCGCCAAGGGGGTCGGCGAGTCGGCGACCGTCGGGTCTCCGGCGGCGGTGGTGAACGCGGTGCTGGACGCGCTCAAGCCGTACGGCGTTCGCCACGCGGACATGCCGTTGACCCCGGCCACCGTGTGGCGCGCCATGCAAGGTCGTCCACTGAGGACGGATTTGGCGATCGGCTGAGGTGGTGGGATGTGAGCGATTTCGTGGAGCGCAGAGCGGATCTGCGCTCCAGGCGCACGCCGTTCGTGGTCGCGACCGTCGTCCGGGTGCAGCGGCCCACCAGCGCGAAGCCCGGCGATTCCGCGCTGGTGCTGCCGGACGGGACCGTGGAAGGCTTCGTCGGCGGTGCGTGCGCGGAATCGACCGTGCGCGCGCAGGGACTGCGACTGCTGGACGGCGGAGCTCCGGTGATACTGCGGATCACTCCCGCAGTCTCCGACGAGACGCGCGCTGAAGGGCTCGTCACGGTGAGCAATCCTTGCTTGTCCGGCGGATCCCTGGACATCTTCCTGGAACCGGTGCTGCCGCCCGTGCTGGTGCGGGTGTTCGGTGATACGCCGGTGGCGCGCGCACTGGTTCGTCTCGGCGGGGAACTCGGGTACGAAGTGGACAGCGCGACCGATGCGGATGCCGGACTTCCCGCCGATATCGGGGCCGTGGTCGTTGCTTCGCAAGGCCGATCCGAGGAACCGGTGTTGACCTCGGCGCTGCGGGCCGGCGTTCCCTACGTCGCGCTGGTCGCCAGCCGCCGCAGGGGCGCCGCAGTGCTCGACCGGCTGGACGTGACCGCTGAGAAGCGGGCGCGGGTGCACACACCGGCGGGACTGGACATCGGCGCTCAGACCGCACCGGAGATCGCGCTGTCCGTGTACGCCGAACTGGTCATGCAGCGGCCACGCCGGGCAGGGCCGGGGAAGCAGACGCCCATGGCCGTGGACCCGGTGTGCCGAATGGCGGTTGCGATCAATGCCTGTACCCCGTCCGCGCACTGCGGCGGCCGATCCGTCTACTTCTGCGGACCCGCGTGTCGCGAAGCTTTCATCGACGAGCCGGCGAGATACCCGACATGAGCGAGCCGTCCAGCCCGTTCCGCGATGCCGTCACCCTGCAGGCGGAGTTGGGCAGCGTCGGATATCTCGCCGACGACGCGCTTACCACCGCGCTGCTGCTCGCGGTGCGGATGCAGCAACCGATCCTGCTGGAAGGCGAGCCCGGTGTCGGCAAGACGGAGGCGGGCAAGGCGCTTGCGGCGGTGTTGGACACCCGCTTGATCAGGTTGCAGTGCTATGAAGGTCTCAGCGCCGCGGAGGCGCTCTACGAGTGGAACTACCCGCGCCAGCTGCTCGCCATCCGGCTGGCCGAGTCGCGCGGTGCGGTGCTGCGCGACGCCGACCTGTTCACCGACGAATACCTGCTGGAACGGCCGCTGCTGGCCGCGATCTCCCACCCCGGCCCGCGCCCCGCAGTCCTGCTCATCGACGAGGTGGATCGAGCCGACGACGAGTTCGAGGCGTTCCTGCTCGAACTGCTCGCCGACGCCGCTATCACCATCGCCGAGCTCGGCACCCGGCGAGCCGTGGTGCCGCCGATCGTGGTGCTGACGTCCAACCGCACCCGCGACCTGCACGATGCCCTCAAGCGGCGCTGCCTGTACCACTGGATCGCCTATCCCGATGCCGACCGGGTCGCCGCAATCATCCGGCGCCGGGTGAACGCGACCAATCAGCTGGCTGCCGCCGTGGCCGCATCGGTCGGTCGCCTGCGCCGTCTGGACCTGACCAAACCGCCCGGCGTGGCCGAGGCGATCAACTGGGCGATGGCGCTTCAGGTCCTGGGCTTGTCCACAGTGGATGAAAGTGCCGCGGAACGGACGCTCGGTGCCGTGCTGAAGTACTCCGAAGACGTCACGGCAGTGCGCGAAGCGGGGACGACGGTTCTGGTGTGCGACGATGGCTGATCTGGCTGACCTGGTGGCAGCGTTCGGCGCCGCGTTGCGCGCCGAGGGACTGCCGGTCGGGCCGGATCGCTGTGCGCGCTTCACCGACGCCATCGGAGTGGTTCGACCGGCGAACACCCGGGAGCTGCGCTGGTGCGCACGAGCGACCCTGATCTCCGATCCGGACCACATGCCGGTGCTCGATGCGGTGTTCCGCGCGGTGTTCGAGCGCGTCGTGGACCCGTCTGAGCAGCGCGGACAACTGGAGCATCCGCCGGCGGAGCGGGCGATTCCACCGACCAGGCCCGGTGGCCCAGACCGGGACAGCGCGAATTCCGGTGGTGCGAACAGGTCGACCACGGACCTCGAGGTTCCGGCGTTGGCCAGTGCCGCGGAACAGCTGAGCCATCGCGAATTCACCGACCTCTCGGCCGACGAACTGCGGTCATTGGCCGCTCTGATGCGCCGATTCGCACTCGTCCCACCGGTGCGGCGGTCACGACGCGACCGCCGCACCGCGCACGGTCGCCGAATCGACCTGCGCAACACGTTGTGCGCCGCTCGGCGAACCGGCGGGCACCCCGTGCGGTTGAGCAGGCGCAGCCCGAAGCTGCGAGCGAGGAAACTCGTCGTCCTGTGCGACATTTCCGGCTCCATGGAACCGTTCGCCCGAGCATTGCTGCAATTCCTGTACTGCGCGGCCGGCGGAGCGCACGCGGAGGTGTTCACCTTCGCCACCCGACTGACCCGGCTGACCCGGCTGTTCGCCCGCACGCGAGCCTGCACCGCGTTGGCGTGTGCGGGCGACGCGGCCCCGGACTGGTCCGGCGGAACCCGGATCGCCGACGCGGTCGGAGAGTTCCTGGACCGCCACGGTCGGCGCGGCATGGCAAGGGGATCGGTGGTCGTGATCGTCTCCGACGGGTGGGAGACCGGAGATCCGCGCGAGCTGGGACGGCAGATGGCGCGGCTGGCGCGGCTGGCGTTCCGGATCGTCTGGGTCAACCCGCGAGTGGCACGTCCCGGCTACCGGCCGATGGCGGGCGGGATGGCAGCGGCGTGGCCGTACTGCGACGTGGTGCTCAGCGGGCACCGGCTCGACGAGCTCGACGAGCTGACCGCAGCGATCGCCGATCCGTGGCGCCGGCGGCGCAGGTGACGCCTGGTCGCATTCACCTTGTGATCGCCTGCAGAGGACATTCGCTACGATCGCCGCGCGTCGCCATTCCCTGTATTGCGATTTTCTTCAAGTTCGTCCTACCGGGCTCGCGGTTAGGCAGTGACCCAGGCGAAGATGACCAGGAACAGCAGGTAGCAGGCTACGATGGCGGCCGTGCCCGCCAGGTTCGTCACCACCACGCGGACCGGCCCCGGCACCAGCCAGAACGCGAATAGCCTGTTCACCAGGGGCATCAGCAACCAGGTCAGGACGCTCACGCTCAACATGTTGCCGATGAACAGGGACAGATACCCCGGTAGCCCTGCCGCGTCCAGTTGGTGACCGACTGTCAGATTCAGGACCATGACGGTGGGATAGAGGGCCAGCAACACGGTCATGGCCTGCTTCCAGTTGGGTGGGATCCCTTCCTCCCCTTCGCCGTCGAAGCGGAACCAACTGCCGAATGCCGATCTGATCTTCCGCACGTCATAGGCTGCGAAGTAGTCCCTTCCTTCCTCCAGAAGTTTCGCTCGCGCCTCGGAGTCCAACCATTCCTCCAGGTGCTCACGACTGTCGTATCGGAACACCGCGACCCATTTTTCCTGAACTCCTGGTACGGGCTCGAAAAGTTCGAGTCCCATGAATCCCGGAGACTTCTCCTGCACCTTGCGGACCTTGTTCTGCCAGTGCCTGAACTCGCGTTCACGACCCGGCCTGACGTCGTGTGAGACGACCGCGGTCACGACATCCCGGGTCGGCGGCTCTCCAGCGAGAACCTCCTGCGTGGTCGGCCCTTCGAACAGGCCCTCGCCCTCGGCGAGCAGTTCCTGCCGTTCCGTCGAGTTCAACCAGGCCCTCAACTGGTCGATCGTCGAAAAGCGAAAGACGACCGACCACGCGTTCTGCTCACCTGACGTCGGTGGATACTGCTCCGCCGCCTCGAACCCGGTGAAGCCGCTGGCCGCCTGGTCCACCCTTTGTTGCCATCGCTGGTAGTCGTCCTCACGGCCTTCACGGACCGTCAACGAGATCAGGACGGTCGCGCCGCGACTCCCGAATTCCTGGTTTGGCCCCCATTCCATACCGGGTAACCATAACTAGCTCCGGCAGGTCGGACAACTCGACTAAGAAGCGCTGAGTGCGATTTGATCGGAGGTTCTGGGGATGGAAAACAAGGAACTCATTGCCGAAGCCGTGCGGTTGGCGACCGAATCCGTTGAGAACGGGTGGGGCGGCCCGTTCGGCGCGGTGATCACCCGCGACGGAGAGATCATCGCACGGGGGCAGAACCGCGTTCTGCTCACCGGCGACCCGACCGCGCATGCGGAGGTGGAGACCATACGGAAGGCCTCGCAGATACTGAATTCCGAGGCGCCGAGCATTCCGGAAGACCACCAGAACGAATCGACACTGGAGTTCGTGCCACGGCAGAAAGATTCGGATGACGTGGTGCCCGAGCGGGCCCGCATGCTCATGGGATGCTCCATCTACATCAGCGGTGCACCGTGCCCGATGTGCATGAGCGCGATCTACTGGTCCCGAATCGACGCGGTCTACTACGCCAAAGATCTCAAAGACACCAGAGAGATCGGTTTCGACGACGCCTTCCAGTACGACGACTTCAAGAAACCACTCGACCAGCGGAGAATATCGATTCAACAAATCTATCCCGAGATCGGGGACAAGGCGTACCAGGCGTGGATGAACAAGCCCGACCGGCACCCGTACTAGCGCGGAGCGACGCCGTCGGGATAGGTGTGGAAAAGTCCGTCCGGGTCGAAGCGTGCGCGCAGCGCCTGCAACCGCTGCCAGTTCTGTTCGGTGTAGCACCGGCGGGCTCGTTCCGGCTCCGCAGTGAGGTCCGCTTCACCCACGTAGTGGCCGACCGTGACGGGTTCCAGAGCCGCCATCGTTTCGCGCAGCCAAGCACGGTTCGCGGCGTCGTCGGCCCGCTCCTGCCACACGGCATAGCAGTCGAGCAGGGTCCGTCCGGCCACGGAGAACGCCGTGTCCGCCGCCGGGTCGACGTCGCGGAGTTCCGGCGACAGGGTGGCGAGGATGACCGACTCCCTCGCGGGAGCGGCCAGGATCGGTTCCCGCAGGCGGCTCACCACGTCACCGAGTTCGGCATTCGACCACGCCGTGTCGGCGGCGTAGCGACGGCCCTCGGGCCAGAACGTCGCGGCGGCGTCGAACAGCCCGTCGAAGGTGGAGGGCACGGCGACCTGGGCCTGAAGCGCCCGCCCGGCGGCGGGACAGCGGTCGAGCGGCGCCAGTGCCTCGACTGCGGCGTCCGTCGAGTCCGCGAAGGCGGCGGCGGTGACGATGGCGACCTTGCCCGGCTGTTCCGCCGTCACCCCGGGTGGTGCGGCGGCAAGAAGGAAGCTCGGCTCGACCATTGGGGGCAGCCGGTCGCCCAGGTCGGACGCCCAGCCCGCAACCTCCTCCGCGTCGGCGAGCGAGTAGACGTAGGTGCTCGTGGTGAGCGCGCGCGGCAAGGGATAGACGTCCACCAGGTAACTGGTGACGACGCCGAAGAAGCCCGGGCCCGCGCCGCGCGCCGCCCAGAACAGCTCGGCGTTGTCCCGCTCGTTCGCGTACACAAGCTCCCCGTCTGCGGTGACCACGTCGATCTCTCGCACGCTGTGACACGCCGGTCCCCAGACGCGGGTGTTCCAGCCAAAGCCACCGGCGAGCAGGTAACCGCTGACGACCACCTGACCACAGTGGCCGGCCGGAAAGGCAAGCCCGTGCTCGGCGAGTGCGGCAGCGAGCCTGCGGTTGGAGACCACCGGCGACAGCCGCGCGGTGCGCGCGGCGGGGTTGATTACCACGTCCCGCAACCCGGACAGGTCGACGAGCATTCCCCCGTCGCGCAGCGGGGAGCCCCACCAGTTGTGCCCACCACCGCGAACCGCGACCCGGAGACCACGGGCGCGGGCAAACCGCACCGCGCGCACGACATCGTCCCTCGATGCGACAGTGACGATCAGCTCGGGAAAGCGCTCCGGCTTCCACGCGTTCCACAGCATGGCGCGCCTCGTCCGCTCGTAGGCATCCGATCCGCGCCACACGACGGTGCCCCGGGTTCCGCGCAGCATCTCGGTACCCATTACGTCCCCCACACCTGTGTTCGCGGCAATGCACGACCCCGACCTGCCGCGGGGAAGCGTCGACACGTTCGTCCCGGTTCCCGGACTCCACGAGCCCGCCATCGCGAGCGTGGCACAGCAGAAGTGCCTGTGCTCGCCGGTGGGCAAGGCAGAGGGGCATCAAGCAGCGGTCGAAGCGGCGACCTCCTGGGAGGGACTTGGCGGCACGTTCGGGGGTCCCGCGCGACCGGGCGGCCGGTGGGAACCCCGCGCCAGGCCTGACCCCGGCAACCAAGCCAACGGGTTTCCCGTGTACGAGTCACCCAGCGATTCCGGCATTGCAGCTGACCGACGCATGCGCGTCCGCGCGAAAACCCGTGACACGTAACAGAACCAGTTTCTCGTGCCGGGATCTGGCCGCTGGAGGTAGACGGAATAGTAGTTCTCGTAGTCCTCCCCGGCGCCGGCACGCAGCCCGGCGAGATGAGGCCGGTCCGCGTGCGGCTGAAAGGGAGTGCTCAGGGACACGACCCCACGCACCACATCGGGCGGCCTGTCCCGGGCGACACTCACCAGGCGGTTCACCAGCACGATAGGCGAACCACCACTCTGCTACCTCCGGCGCCGGCGAATGGAACTTGCCGCACGCCGGCTACGGGAAAGCGACGACCCGCTGACCGCCATCGCCAAACGCATCGGCTACACCTCCGAGTTCGCCTTCTCCCGCGCATTCTCCCGAACCTTCGGCATACCGCCCAGCCACTACCGCACGGCCAGCAGGCAAGACCGCCGCCACAACCAAGAGAGCAACTCGCCGACCCACGACTGACCTTGACCCGACAACGCCTGCCTCAAGTCTGCTGGAGTGGAGTCCGCGATCTCAGCCTCAACTGGGGCCGCGCAATCCCGTCAGGTGTGCAGTAGGTGCCTGTGCAGCTCCGGCACGACCACATCCCACACGGCAGGCGGCGGGATCTCATGCCCCACTCCCCCTAGGCGCATGAGCCGGGCTCCTGGGATCACTCGCGCGAGCGCTTCCCCGTGCGGGAGAGGAAACATCGGGTCGTCAGCGCTATGCAGGACGAGGGTCGGCACGCGAATCTCGGCCGGGTCCACCGAAGTCCCAGGTTCGGCGATGAAGTGGTTCGCCATCGACGATGCCATGTTGCGACTGCGGCGCACCTCGAGCGTCGCCAGGGCACGCACGCGCGCCTCGTCGAACCCGAGCGGGCCGGCGAAGGGTCGCTCGACGTCGACGCGATAGTCGATGACCGCGGTCTCGTCCGCCCAGTCGATCTCTGGCTCGGGCTCCTCCCAGGTTGCGGCGACCGCGAGGCTTGGCGGCGGCAGATCACCACGGTCGCCACCCGCGGGGCTGGATTCGACGAGCGTCAGAGACCGCACCCGCTCGCGTGCGCGCACCGCGATGCTCTGCGCGATACCGCCACCCATCGACATGCCCATCAGGTGCGCGTCCTCGATGCCGAGGGCATCGAGGACGCGTAGCGGATCGGCGGCAAGGTCGTCGCCGGTGTAATCGGGCTGTCCTGGCGCGGACGTACTCGATTGACCGGTGTCGCGGTGGTCGTACCGAATGACCTGCAGCTCACCAGCGCCGAGAAGGTCGCAAAACTCGGGTGTCCACCAATCCATCGACTGGCCACCACCTGCGATCAGCAGCAGTGCCGGGGCGCCGTCGGGTCCACGGCGATCGAGCGCCAGCTCGATGCCGTCGACTTCGAGGACCTTCACCACTCCTCCAGTGTGGTCCGGAAGCCGGTCCACCGGAACCCTGCTCAGACCCGCAAGATCGGCCATTCTCCTCGGCATGTCATCGGTCTTCTCCGCCTCTGCGTCGGATGTGAGGGTTCCGTTCGTGTCGCGGAGTTCGTCAAAACCGTTCCACCTGCGGTGAGCGGAGCCGGTTGCGGGTGTCCAGCACGCGGTCGGCGTAGCGCTCCAGCAGCGCCCAGTCGAGCATGTCGTGGTCGGCTAGCACGATGATCAGGTCGGACTGGGAGATCTGGTCGGCATCGAACCCCACCAGCCGCACGTAGGGCGGAACTTCGTCCGGGTCGATGAGGGGGTCGACCGCGCGCAGGTCGGCGCCGAGCCGGTCGAGGCGCTCGGCCACGGCCATCGACGGGGAGTTGCGTGCGTCGCCGGAGTTCGCCTTGTAGGTCAGCCCGATCAGCAGGACGTTGCTGCTGTTCACGGATTTGCGGCGCCGGTTCAGGTGTTCCGTGGCACGTGCGACGACATAGTCCGGCATGTGCTTGTTGACATCGTTGGCGACGTCGACCAATCGGAACTCCTGTCCCAGGGAACGCCGCACCTGCCAAGACAAGTAGGAGGCATCGATTGGCAGGCAGTGCCCGCCGACCCCGGGTCCGGGCGAGAAGCGCATGAACCCGAACGGTTTGCTGGCCGCCGCATCGAGGACTGACCACACGTCCACCCCGAGTCCGTGCGAGAACACCGCGAGTTCGTTGACCAACGCGATGTTGATGTGCCGGAAGGTGTTCTCCAGAAGTTTTGCCAGTTCCGCCTCCCGAGGTCCTGGCACCGGAACGGTCACTTCCACCAGCTGGTCGTAGAAGTCGCGGACGACGCGCAGCGATCCCGGGTCCACACCGGACACGATCTTGGGCGTGTTGTGGAACTTCCAGGTCGGGTTGCTCGGGTCGATGCGTTCTGGGCTGTAACCGACGTAGAAGTCGGCTCCTGCGCGCAGTCCTGAACCGGACTCCAGGATCGGTACGAAGATCTCCTCCGTGGTCCCGGGATAGGTGGTGGACTCGAGCACTACGCAGCAGCCGGGCGAGATGTGCGTGGACAACGCACGGGCGGCATCTTCTATGTAACGCAGATCCGGTGCGCCGTCGTGCAGTGGGGTGGGAACGCAGACCGAAGCGAAGTCGAAGCCGCGCAGTTCCGCGCGCTCGGTGGTCGGTAGGTACCGGCCCGTCGCCAGAGCGGCCTCGAGTCGCTCGTCGTCCACGTCGTCGATGAAGGACTTGCCGCGCTGGAGCAGATCGATGCGGTCCTCGTCGACGTCAAGACCGACGACGTCGAATCCGGCCTCGCAGGCGCGCATGGCGACGGGAAGGCCCACGTAGCCCTGGCCCACGATGGCAACTCGTGCACCGGACATTCCGATCACCCCTTCCGGGCTTTTCCTGGCTGCGTTCGTCCGTGCAGGTGCAACGGCACGCTTCGTGTTCACGGCTGATCGGTCATCGCGCTGCATGAAGCCCCCTAGCAGAAGTACCGGTAGAGCAGGGAGCCTGCCTTCCCGGTGATGTCATCGGAGACGGATTCGTCGGTGAGCAAACCGGTGATCTTGCCGAGCAGATCGTCCACTTCGGAACGCTCAGTCGATGATCCGCGTTGTGAGCGCAAGATCACGACCTGCTTCTCGTCGTCGGCGTACTTCCGCTTGAAGCGCAGCAGCCCCGGCTGGTCGAGGTCGCTAACACCCCAGTCGACCAGCCGCAGCCCGCGATCCACAGCCCAGCGGATCGCGGCCCAGTAGATCGCGTCGTTGGGGCGCAGGTGCAGCCGGTCCTGCAATGACGAACCGAACTTGAAGTGCAGCACACCGTTCCACTGCAGGAACACCGCAGCGGCGACGGGTTCGTCGCCCACGCGCGCTGTCATGGTCACGACCGAGTCGTCGGAGTGGAACTGCTCCCAGATGTTCTCGAAGAACTCCATCGGCTGGGCCAGCATTCGGTACTTGTGCTTGCGCAGCCGGACCTGCATCCGGTGAAAGTTCCGCAGCGCTTCCACCCCGGTGTCGGCACTGATCCGGACGCCGCTCCGCTCGGCTGCGGCGATGTTGCGGCGGGCGTTGGCGGAGATCCGCCGGTGGAGTTCGGGCAGGGGGGCGTCCAACCGCGTCGCGTGCCAGGCGAGCCGGCCTGCTTCCCGCAGCCGCGGATCCCGCACGGGGGCTTCGGAGTGCAAGCACCGCAACGCAATGGGGAGGCCCTGGTCGACGATCCCGTCGGTAAGCTGGTGCCAGACGGTCTCGTCGGGTGCGAACGGGTCCGCCCAGTCCGAGAACGGCAGGCTGCACAGCCGTTCTCCGCGGATGTCGTGGACGCGGACCCAGGCGAAGCCGCCGACTACCGCTCCCGATGCGTCCACCGCGATGCGAGCTTCAGGGGTGAAACCGTACGTCCGGCACAGTGCCTCCAGCCACGGCTGGGAGGTGAACATGCTGCCCTGCGGACCAGCGGCGAGTTCCGCCCATCGCGGGTCTTTCCGCGGGTCGACGGTGACGATTTCGGGTGTCGCGCTGCGCATCAGGGCCTTCGCAGGAGTTCGGGAGAGCTGGAACGACGGTGGCTCCCGCAGCGCTCCCACCGCCGTGGACCGAGCTGCCAGCAGGTCATCGACGGTGATGTCGCCGAGTTCCCGGTGCAGTACCAGGCCGCGGCGATCGAGTTCGGTCGCGAGCTGGCGCTGGTGGTCGTCGATCGCCTCGCCGAACCGGCGCTCCCTGGTGACCACCACCGGCGCCTTCCCCGCATCGAACGCCAGCAGCACGGACCCGGTACCGGAGTGGCTGATCACCACGTCGGCCGACGAAAGCGCCTCCGCGAGTTGGGTGATCGGCAGGTACGGCTTGGTCTGGATCGGCAGGTCGTCCACCGGCGCCGGACCGGTCTGCCAGAGAACTTCGACCGGCAGACCGGTCGCCTGGTGCAGCGCACCGTCCGGCTCGAGCAGCGGCACCAGAGATTCGATCATCCGGCGGAACGGGTACGTCGATGCGCCGACCGTGACCACCACGCGCAGCCGGTCTCCCCGCGGGCGGTCTGCGATCGTTGCCCGGTAGACGTCGAACTGGCTGCCGCCGTAGCGCCAGCCGCGGTCGGCAGCGTGCGGGTACTGGGTGTACACCCGGACCCGGGGAACCCAGCGGAGCAGTTTTCCCGTCAATGACGGGCTGTTCACCCGTGCGGCGCTTTCGATGTAGTGGCACTCCACGCCGCGCGCGGCCAGGTATGGCAGGAAACCGAGTGCGATGCCGGAACCGGTGGAGATGGCCCGGGTGATGCCCCGGGCACGCCACAGCCGGTGCGCGATCGGCAGGCACCGCAGAACTCCCCGCACGCTGCGGCATCCGACCGGCGGAACGTATACGACGTCCCGATCTGCCAGCATCGACGTGCTCTGCTCGTTGCGGCTGGTCACCCACACCGCCGGACCGTCCGCGGGAATCCGCTCGGACAGGCTGTGCAGCTGGGCCAGGTGACCGCCCGTGGTCGCCACGAAGAGTGTCGTCATCGGGCACCGTCCCCGCGCAGCATCGACGGCAGGGTCCGGGCCAGGATCCGAAGGTCGGTCTGCAGGCTGCAGGACCGCACGTAGACCATGTCCAGACGGAGCATGCCCAAGGTGTCCATGGTGCTGCGGCCGCTGACCTGCCACAGCCCGGTCAGCCCGGGTTTCACCGCGCTCCGTTCGGCGAACTCCGGTGGGAACATCGCGGCCTCCCACTCGAGGCACGGGCGGGGGCCCACCAGCGCCATGTCACCGCGCAGCACGTTGAGCAGCTGCGGCAACTCGTCGAGGCTGGTACGCCGCAGCCAAGAACCCACCGCGGTGATGCGCGGATCGCGGTCCAGCTTGAAGCTGCCGTCGGCGGAAGTGTCCTCGCCGCGCAACTCGCGTGCGATCATGTCGCGCAGCGGTTCGTCGCTGCACCCCAGGCGCATGGTGCGGAACTTGTAGAGCGTGAACGGCTTTCCGCCCTGCCCGACCCGGCGTTGCCGGAACAGCGCCGGGCCCGGGCTGGCGAGGCGGATGATGCCGGCGACGATGAGCATCGGCGGCGCGAGAACGGCCAACCCGACGGCTGCACCGACCACGTCGATCCCGCGCACCACGGACCGCTCCCACCGAGGTCGCCGACCGCGCGGCGGCAACGGTTCCGGTGTGCGCTCCGCCCGCGCCGCCGGTGTCGGTCTCCTAGGTTGTGCGAGACCGATCGAGAGCAGGATCTTGAGTGCTGTTCTCGTCATCACCAAGCCTCCCAGACATGATCGCCAGCAGAACGAACAGCAGATCGCCGAACCCGCGGACCGCCAGGTGGATGTCGATCAGCGACAGAACCAGGACCATCCACCAAGCGACCTCGAGCGTTGCCGCGCACGCCCCTGCCGAGCCGGGACTCGCGGCCAGCCGACTGACCCCGCGCAGCACCGCGACCGACAGCCAGACGAACCCGATCAGCAACGGAATCCCGCCGGCCCAAAGGAAATACAGGTAGCCGGATTCGAGGTAGATGTGGTCCCGCCAGGTCTCCGGGGCGGTGAGCACCGAGTCAGGCGAGATCCCGAAGACGAAGTGCCCGTCCGCCAGCTGGGGCAGGTAGAAGGTGGTGAGGTTGTCCCACCGGCCGAGCCAACTGCGGGGCACGGTGTAGCCCTGCGTGAAATCCGCCATGCGGCCGAGGAACGCGGGCGCGCCGACGAGCGCGGCGATCCCCACGATCGGCAGGAACCTGGCCACCTGCTGCCGGGCCTGCGGGTAACGGCGCAGGATCAGCACCCCGGCCACGAGTGCGGAGATCCAGGTCGAGAACTGCCCGCTTGCGAGGACGCCGGCACCGAGCAGGACACCGAGCCCGATCCGCTCCCACTTGCCGAGGATTCCGCGAATGCCGCAGTACAGCAGGAGTACCAGCCCGACGGTGATGTAATCGCCGGTCGCGATCGAGGACCCCAGTGTCGCCGTGCCGCGGTCGCTGGCCTCGCTCGTGCTCGCATGCCAGAACCCGCTCAGCAACGTCAGCACCGGTTCGACACCCAGCGTCTGCAAGATCGCCACTATCGACAACCCAGCGGTCGGCCAGACCACCAGGCGGATGCAGCGGAGCCGCTGTTGCTCGGTGTGCACGGTCAACCGGACGAGCAGGAACAGCGCCACGAGTTTGCACACCGGCAGCAGCGCCATTAGATCGGAGCCGTGTGGTTCGGCGCCGCGCAGCATCATCGACGCGATCGGCCACACCGTGCTGAGCACCACGAAACCGGCTAGCGGGACGTCCAGCGGCCGGAGGCGCAGCGGGATCGGGTCACCACGTAGCAGCCGCAGCCAGCCACCGAGACACGCCCCGGCCACCAGCACGGCGAACAACGCCTCGTTCGGCCGCGCTCCCGGCACCAGCGCGCCCCGTTCGATACCCGCGAGAAACGGCAAGGTCAGCAGGTAGGCATAGGTCGCGAACACGGGACGGTACGCGGCCGCGGCGAAGAGCGCTGCGCCCACCATTGGTCCGACGACCACCGGTCCGGCCACGACGACGGCCAGTCCCGCCAGCGATGCGCACAAGGCGGCCCGGGTTATGAGCCGTGTTTCCGCGCGGTCCGGAATCCTGCCGGAGACCTCGTCGCGCCGGGGCAGCAGAGCGCTCATGGGCATCGTCCGATCCAGCTGATGCGCACCGCCCCGGCGTAGACCGCGATCGCCACCAGTCCGCACGCGCCGAGGGCGATCACACCTCCAGCCCGGCTGATCTCGCCGGTGCTCAGAAACCAGCGGCCGAAAGCGACGATCGGCACCATCGAGACGCAAGCGAGAAGAGCCCGCGCGATCTGTGCGTGGTCGATCCAGCGTTCGGGCCGCAACGCGGCTCGCAGCCCGAAGAGCACGGTCACCGCTCCGACCAGCTCACCCGCCAGCAGGCCCGCGCACAGCACCACCAAGCGGGATTTGTCGTCCGGCACGAGCAGTGCGGCGACGGTGACGGTGAGCGACGCGGCCAGGAGTGCGTAACTGGCCAGCCGCGGGCAGCGGGTGTTCAGCTGCGCGAACAGCGCATCGAGCCCGACCATGTGCACGCTCGCCGCGAACTGGGCGACTGCGATCACCGCGAGGCAGGCCGCGAGCTGGTCGATCAGCTTGTCCGAGTGCAATTCCCCGTTCGCCAGCATGCTCGCGACCGGGTGTGCGAGCGCGGCGAGCAGGAGCAGCGGAGGCAGGCTGGTGATCGATGCGAGCGTCAGGGCTTGTCGCCACGACGCGGCGAAACCGCTGTGGTCGTCGCGTGCAACTGCGGCTGACATCCCGGGCAAGACGACGGTCGACACTGCCCGTGCCCCCAACGCGGTCGGGACCTGCATGACCGTGTAGGCGCTCTGCACCACGATGACTCCGCCAGGCACAGTCGACGCGGCGGCCAGAAGCACGTACAGCGCGACCGATCGCGTGAGGGGCAGGCTGATCGAATTGCGCAGCCGTCGCAGGACGGACGCCACCTCCGGGTCCGGTCGCCAGCGCAATGACGGGCGCAGCGGCAGCCCCGCCCGGGCCGCCCCGAACAACTGGAGGCAAGCGTGCACCGCCACGGCAAGGGTGCTGCCCAGCCCGAGAACGACCAACGGGCCGGCCGTGATCTCCGCGACATCGAGCCCCGGCCCCCAGTGCACACCTACCACGACTACGGCGGCGATGAGCACCACGTTCTCCGCTGCGGGAGCCACGGCCGCCAGCGCGAAGCGTTCGCGGGCCTGCTGAGCAGCGGCTCCCAGCGCTGCCGCTGTGTAGAGCATGACCTGCGGGGCGACCAGCAGGACGAGCACTGTTGTCGTCTGCTCGGCTTGTTCCCGGAGCGAGGGTTGCGGGATGCCGAGGGTCAGGCACCATCCGAGCACTGGCGCGGAGAGCGCCACGATGCCGGCTAGCACTGCTGAAGCGATCAGCAGGAATCCGGTGACCCGGCCGAGCAGCCTGGTTGCCGCGTCTGGTCCGCCGCGCGCGAGCACCTGCACCACGGTCGGGACGATCACGAGAGCGAGCGCGGGCCCCGCGATGACGCTGTAGGTCAGGTTGGGGACCATGTTCGTGGCGACGAACGCGTTCGCGAAGTAGGTCGGGCCGAGCACCGCGCCAACCACGACGACCCGGACCAACCCGGTCAGTCGGCTGATGAGGATTCCGCCGGAGACGACGGCAGAACGCCGCACCGTTCTCCTGGCGGCTGGCCGGGACAGGCCGGCGCGCAGCACGGACCGAGCACTCACCGAATGCTCCACCGGCGGACCAGGAGCACAGCTGTGACGGCTGCGACCAGGAGTCCGGCGACCGCTCCGGCTGCCGTGGCGAACATGGGGCGGGGGCTGACGGGGTCGGTCACCGAGTAGGCCGGCACCACGACCTTGGGTTCGGACCGCGCGAGTTGGGTCATGCTGAGCTGGTCGAGCTGCGACTGCAACTGCTGCTCACGTTGCTTCAGGCCGTGCACCAGAGCTTCGGCGGCGGCCAGCGAGGGAGAGCCGGGTACTGCGCGCTCTCGCGAGACCTGCGCGTTCGCCTCGGCGAGCTGCGCCCGGACATCGGCGAGGTTTTCGAGCACGTAACCGTCCACTCCGGACTCGCTGTTGGTTCGCGCCACGTCCCGGTAGCGGTCGACGATCTCCCGGGTCCGGCGCACGGCGGCGTCGGGGGTACCAGCCCTGGCCTCCACCTGCAGGACCTCGCTGCTGTCCAGCAGCGACATCGTCACCGTCTTCTCCAATTCCTCCACCGGAAGCCGCTCCTGGTCGGCGACCGGCCCCAGCACCTGCCTGCTGCGCAGCAGCACCAGTTGGGTCGTCAGACTCCGGTCCTCGCGCAGGAAACCGGTCGACTTCTCCTCCCCGATCTCGAAGAGGATCTGCGCGCGCGCCGCGTACACCGGCGGCCACACCAAGGCCCCGATGAATGCGGTGCCGGCGCCGAGCAGCACGATCAGCAGAGATACGCCCAGCAGTCGCCGCTTGTTGGCCAGCAGTGCGGACCACGCCCGGCTTTCCGGCCCGGGCGGCGGGGTCTGCCGGTCTTCCCGGGCGCCGGGGAGCGGACTGGTGGGCGCGGCACCGGTTCTCACCTGTGCGGCGTCCAAGTGCTGAGCGTTGACCGGTTCGCCGTTGGAGTGTTGGGTTTCGGTCAAGGTCAGACACCTCGCAACGCGTCGCAAACCCGTACGACGTCGCCGTCGTCGAGCGTCGGGGAGATGGGCAGGGACAAGATCTGCGTGGCCGCCTCCTCGGCGATGGGAAGCCGTTCGTCGCATCCGGCGAAAGCCGGTTGCAGGTGGCAGGGAACCGGGTAGTGCACGCCCCACCCCACATCGGCAGCGGAAAGCGCCGCCCCCGCCTGTTCCCGCCGCAACGTCCGCACCACCGCGAGGTGGTGCACGTGCTCGGCTGCGGGGTCCACGGCGACCGGCTCGAAGGACACCGGCAGCGATTCCCGGTACCGGCGCATGAGTTCGCGCCGACGCGCGTTGTCCGAGTCCAGCCGCGGGAGTTTCAAGGACAGCGCTGCGGCCTGGATGCTGTCGAGCCTGCTGTTCCGGCCTGGCAGCTCGTGGCGGTGCCGGTCGTGCGCGGCTCGACCGTGGTTCGCGAGGCGCCGCACCCGGTCGGCCAACTCGACGTCGCTGGTGACGACGGCGCCGCCGTCGCCCAGTGCGCCGAGGTTCTTCCCGGGGTAGAAGCTGAAAGCGGCGGCGCGGCCGACACTTCCGGCGGGTTGCCCGCCGTAGCGCGCCCCGTGCGCCTGTGCCGCGTCCTCGATGAACGCGAGACCGCAGCGGTCAGCGAGCGAGCTCAGCGCCGGCACAGCGACCATTTGGCCGAACAGGTGGACCCCGATGATCGCAGCGGTACGTCGGTTCACCGCTGCGGCTGCCGCCGCGGGATCCATCAGCAGCGTGTCGGGGCGGACATCGACGAATACCGGTCTCGCCCCGGCCGCACGCACCGCTTCCGCGGTGGCGACGAAGGTGTTCGCCGGAACGATGACCTCGTCGCCGCCTCCGATGCCCAGCGCAGTCAAGATCAGTTCGATGGCGTCGGTGCCGTTGGCGACACCGACGCAACTGCGCGACTCGCAGTACGCGGCGAACTGCGTCTCGAACCGCTCGACTTCCGGCCCGCCGACGAACCGGCCGTGTTGGAGGACCGCCTTCCACGCCAC
Source organism: Saccharopolyspora shandongensis (assembly GCF_900106995.1). Taxonomy (GTDB): domain Bacteria; phylum Actinomycetota; class Actinomycetes; order Mycobacteriales; family Pseudonocardiaceae; genus Saccharopolyspora; species Saccharopolyspora shandongensis. The sequence goes on along the minus strand of NZ_FNOK01000010.1, from coordinate 30,408 downwards.
TTCCAGATCCGTCTGCAGGTCGGCGTTGATGTCCACGAGGTCCAGGAAGGGGACCGCACCGGTGTTCCCGCTCATTGCACGGCCTCCCTGTAAGCCGGCTCTGCGAGCAGCTGCGCGGGTTCCACGTCATCGGCGGAGCGCTGGGCCGGAACGTCCAGAACCCGTACCGGCCGACCGGTGACCTGTGCCAGGTCCGACGCGCTGAGCACCCGGACGATCTCCAGGCCTTGCCGACCGGAGGTGTTGGGGACTCGGCCGGTGCGTGCGCAGTCGATGAAGTGGGTGTCCTGCACGAGCAGCGGCTCGCGGAACGCCACGTGCGGCGAGACGATGTCGCCGGAGCGGTAGGTGATCGGCATCGCGTGCGCGTCCGCCGGATCGTCGAGGCCGTGCGAGTCGACGCCGATGTCGTAGACGCGGATCCGGTCCTCGTCGGAAGTGTCGTCGTAGACCGCCATCTTCCGGTCGCCGACGACCGTCACGCGGCGGACCTTCTGCGGATTGAGCCAGCTGACGTGCACGAAGGCGTAGGTCCCGGACTTCTCCAGCTCCAGCCGCACGTGCGCCACGTCCGCGTGTCGCCCGTCGACGTGATGATGGGCCCACGTGGTGACCGACGCCGGCGTCTCGCCCATCAGGAACGAGATGATCGAGAGGTCGTGCGGTGCGAGGTCCCAGATGACGTTCACGTCCCGTTGGTAGAGACCGAGGTTCAGCCGCGCGGTGTCGATGTAGAGCACCCGCCCCAGCTCACCGGAATCGATGATCTCCTTGAGCTTCCACACGGCGGCGTTGTATTCGAAGGTGTGGCCGGCCATGAGCAGCACGCCACGTTCATCGGCGACATCGACGAGTCTTCGGGCGTCCTCGATCGAGGTCGCCAGCGGCTTCTCGACGAGGGTGTGCTTTCCCGATAGCACGGAGCGCAGCGCGATCTGCGCGTGCGAGCACGGTGGAGTTGCCACCACCACCGCGTGCACGTCGGGGAGAACCTCGTCCAGCTCGCACGCCGTGCCCGCCGCCGGGAAGTTGCGGTGAGCCTCGGCCAGCCGCCCGAGGTCCCGGTCGACGACCACCACCTCCACGCCGGGCAACGTGCTGAGAACGCGTACGTGCTTGGAACCCCAGTAGCCGTAACCGACTACTGCAACGCTCATGCTGTCCGTTCGATCCACGCAAGCCTCCAGAAACCGGTTGGGACGCAACAGGGATCCGGTGAGCCATCGTTGACCTTCATGCGGAGATCCGCTTGGTTGGCAATACCAAAGTGGATGCTCCACCGAATTTGTCGCACAGCGTCAGCGCGGTTCTGTCTGCCCACGAGCAGGCGAACCTCTGATTGGGACGCAGCGCCGTCACCTGCACGCCTGACTGCGGGCGCGCAAAGTGACCACGACGGCGGAAAACGAGCAATCCTCGCGGAATCGGTGCAGCCGAACTAGATCCACTTTCTGGAAACTGAAAATCGCAGCCTGATCGAGTTACATCGAGCTGCGGCTGACAGAATGCGGAGCGGATGGATGGCAGCGAGGGAGCCAGGACATCCTGCAGATCTTCGGCGGAAGATCGAAGTTTCCCCGGATCTCAGGCCGGCTTCGGTCGTGCAGTCGATCGCGAGACGGGGCGGCTGCACGCTGGTGCTCGGCCTGCGCAGCGCGTTCGTTCGACATCGAGTTCGACTTCTGCGAACGCTAGCGCGGCACATCCGCTGGCCGGCCTGTTGGCGGAACCACCGAATGAGTACCCCCGATTACCGGACCGTCCATATGGTGACGCGACAGGCGGCTCTCATGGCGGCAGGGGAGAATCGAATCATGCCGAAGATGTGCGCGCTTTTCATGACCCTCGTGATCTGTTGGGCGTTCATCTCGTGCGGAACACACAGCCACAAGCCTTCCCGGAGCACGGCCACGGTGACTTCATCGCCCTATCTTTTCTTCGGGTGGGGCAACCCTCCTGATCCGGTTGCGGTGATGAAGGAAACTGGCGTCAAGGCGTTCACCCTTGCTTTCATCCTCTCCGGTAATGGCTGCGATCCCGCATGGGACGGCGAACGGCCGCTGGGCGGAGACGATGCCGCTCAGATCAAGAGGATCCGCGACGCGGGCGGTGACGTCGTCGTCTCCATGGGGGGCGCCGCCCAGGAGGGGCGAAAGCTGGGCGAGGTGTGCCCGGACGAGCAGTCCCTGGCGAACGCGTACCAGAAGGTCATCGACGCCTACCAGCTCAAAGCGGTCGACATCGACATCGAGAAGGGCGAATTCAAATCCCCTGAAGCGCAGGACCGCGAACTCGGCGCACTGAGGATCCTCAAGCAGCGGAACCCCGGACTGAAGACGACCCTGGTGTTCCCCACGGAACGTACCGGCCCGAGCGACTTCGGCAAGCGGCTCATCCGACGAGCGCACGAGCTCGGCGCCAACGTCGACGTCTTCACGATCATGCCGTTCAACTTCGGGGGCACCGACATGACCCGCGATACGATCTCGGCCGCCGAAGGGCTCGCGTCGGAGATCGCCCGCACCTTCGCAGTACCGATCGAAGAGGCGTACCACAAGGCCGGCATATCGTCCAAGAACGGTGGGCTCGAGGAAACCGTGCGGTTGTCGGACTTCCACAATTTCCTGGACTACGCCAACGACCGACGTCTCGGCCGATTCACCTTCTGGGCGGTCAACCGCGACCGTCCCGGCGACCCGAGTCATGACGCGGGGAGCGGGATCCCCCAGCGCGACTGGGACTTCACCAGGGTCGTAGCGAGCTACCGCTCCACGGAGCCCTGATCGGTCCGGTCCGAGAACCGGAGAGCTGAATCTGCCCGTGTCACGAAGACTTGCTGATTGAACAGCCCAGGAGTCCGGATGATGTCTCTGCTCCGCCTGCACACCGCCTTGCGCCCACGAGTGGTCTCTGCCGTTACACGCAGCGTTGTGGAGCCCGCTCTGCGGACACCTTATCTGAGCACCGCCCGATGGTTGCCGGAGTTCTTCACGTGGCCTGAGCAAAAGCGGCGATCTTGGCAACGGGACCGGTTGCGCGCTGTCTTGCGGCACGCCCAGCAAGAGGTGCGGTACTACCGCGACGTGCTGGCCGGGCGGGACGTGGATGGGGTGGACCTCGCCGAGCTCCCCGTGATCGACAAGGCGATGATGCGGTCGTGCATGGACGATTTCTTGAGCCGGGGCTGGCGAGACATCCCGCACATCGCCAAGAAGACCGGTGGTAGTACCGGCGACCCATTCCAGTACCCGCTCGACAGGCGCGCCTGGATGCACATCTACGCGGCGAACCTGTACTTCTGGGAAAGCACCGGCTACCGCTACGGAGACCGCCTGGTAATGGTGGGTTCGCCGCCCTCATTGCAGTCCGCGAGCGAGGGTGTGAAGTCCCGCTTGCGCGCTCTCCTGGAGGGGCGCGTGGTCTCCGCAGCGGGATGCCATACCGACCCGAAGACGAGCCTGGAACGCGCGCTCACGGCCGGGCGCGCGGGGGGAGTGCTCTGGTACGGATACGCGAGTCATGTCGCAGCGATGGCCGACGCCGTACTGGAAGCCGGCGTGCGCGTGCCGGCGCCTAAGGCGATCGTCACGACGGCTGAGCTGTTGCTCCCGTCCTGGCGCGAACGCATCGAGCAAGCCTTCGAGGCGCCACTGCGCGACCAGTACGGGTGCAACGACGGCGGCATCATGTCGCAAGAATGCTCGCTCGGTCGGCTTCACCTCGCCGAGAACGTATCGATCGTCGAGATCCTCGACGACGCCGGCCGCCGGTGTCGACCGGGCGAGGAGGGTGACGTGGTCGTGACGAACCTGCACGCCCGGGCGCTGCCCTTCCTGCGATACCGGATCGGGGACCGGGCCGTGCTCGGCGCGGCGACATGTCCATGTGGCACGGAAGGCACATTCCTGGAGCGGGTGATCGGTCGGCAGGGCGACAGTTTGCACCTGCCGAACGGCAAGCACGTTTCGATGCACCCGCTCGGGAAATGCTTCTTCGACGCCCGTCACGTGCGTCGCTACCAGTTCGTCCAGCCGGAGCCCGGTCGTGTCCTGGTGCGTCTCGACGTCGAACCGGGTTTCGAGGCGGATGAGCGCTCGATGATACTCGGCGAAGTTCGACGCCTGGTGGGCAGCGCAGTCGACATCGACCTGACGACCGACGAGCCGCTGGAACGCACTCGGGGCGGCAAACACCGCGTAGTCGTGCGGACCTTCGACTCGGCGTGACTTCGTTGCGCACCGCGCCCACTTCGTCATCCGCGGCGTCAGACTGCCGAGAGCAGCCGCACACCACGGCAATGAGCCCAAGATGAAAGAAGCCACGAACCCAGCAACAACATCAACGCTTGATGCGCCGGATCACCGAGATCAACCGGCCCGCCCGCCTCCGGCAACCACAGCTGCACGCCCTGCTCGGCCAAAAATCATCACGGCCCGGAACTGATCACCGCAGAAAGCCCGCTCGTACTCACCCACGACCACGGCGTCAACCGTGCAGCTTGCGCAGTTGGCGGGCCTTCCCTTCGTGCTCCTGCCCCGCGCGGTCGGCCCGCGACTGGACGACCAGATCACCCGCCTGTGCGCCGCAGCCGGCTTCACACCGCAGATCGCCCAGCACGCGGTGGAATGGCAGACCGTTTTCAGCAGCCTCACGAGGACTACTGCTCGACGGCTGGTAATGACCCGACTGCTTCTCCGACACCGTCCACTCCCCCAAATCCATCCGTCGCCCCGCACCACCAGCGCGTCTAGCGCCCCCCAGCTCCGGTGGACAGTGCTGTGCGGCGCGGCGCGCTCTACTGCCCTTGGACTTCGATCACGGCCATGGTGCAAGCGAGCCCGGATGTACGAATGGTGACACTAGAGAGAAAGCGAAGGAAAACAGTCACGATCCTCCCAGTCGCCGTCGAAAGCCTCCAAGATCAGCTCGTACGCTCGCACTTTCCTCAAATCGCCGGATCGAGACCACTCCAGCCGCCGACTTTCAAACTCTTCCCTCAGCCACTGCCATCTGAAGCGCCAACCGAGATACTGCAATGACTCAATCACACCAGAATGCTCGCCGGAATCAAGCAGTCGGATGATCGCAGCCTTCATCGAGTCCAGATCTGGATATTGATCATATTTCCTGGCCACTTCATTCAGTATCGAATCAGCGGCCAGGATCGAGTTTCTCTCCTTGATAACCTCAACTACATCTTGAAGCCGGCGAAATATCCGACAAGACTCAGAATTTTCTGCTTCGCGGTTATCCATACCGTACCCGCCCCTAGCTACCATCGTTCCTTGTGCGTACGCGGCCCGATGTCGAAGCCAGCTCGCCCGAATGCTTCTTCTGCGGCCTCGCGAGGACTGCTACCCGACGACTGGCAATGCCCCGACCGGTCGCCTATGGACTTAATTCCACCATCGAAGAATCGGATATGAGCGCGACCTCCCCCAACCGCAATCCAGCAGAGCGCTAAGTGACTATCGAAAACCATCCGCTGCGCGGCTCTGTCAATCGCCCCTGAGAAACCAAGGATCGGCAGACCTCGGCAAGCTCCTCAAGACTCCTTGACGGCCCCTTTTCAGCGCTCATCGAAAAGCGCTTCACCCGCCAGGAGTCAAAACCTCCAGGACCTCCTCCAGGAACTCGACGTCAACCTCGGCACCGTCAGCCTCAATAAAGAGGCACCCTGAACCATGGAAGTTGTATTCAAGACCTTCGCAGATGGTTCCGGCCTTTTCCATGGCCCTCGACCGATACTGGCGGAGAAGACCAGCCAGTCCCCCCGCCCCCGGGTGGCAGCGCTGAACCCTTCAAGCGAACACGGTCTCGATCTGCACAGAGGCGACCGTACGCAGCCCCTCCAGCACCAGTAGCTCGGCTCCCGCGCGTACGTGAGACAGTACCAACTCCGGCACGAGGAATCCGACCAGGCAGCGGCGACTGTCATCATCTACTCGATCGGTCTCTTGCAGCAGGATGCTCACCTGGTCCGCCGAAGCCGGCCAGCCCGGCTGGACCTCGTCGTCGCCGCCTTGGACGAACACCGCGGTAGCCATATAGACGGGCGCGGTCGGTGGGCCTGACTTTCGTCCTCCTTCCTCAGGCGTGCGCCAAACAACCATGGCCTCAGCCACCGGCTTCTCGATCTTCTCCATCATGGCCACAACTCGATTCCGCTCATCTGCTCGTTGATCCGGGCAAGTTGGCCGCCGTCGGCGTAGTAGCCAGGGCCGACCCCATCCAACTTGCCCGCGTGAAAGTGCAACCCATCGGCCAACGCTCTGGGTATCCGCGTCGTGACAGTCAGGCCGTCACCACCGTTGAGCAGTTCGCCCCACCGGTCGGCGTGTTCGCCTTGCGTCGCAAACCACTTTCGCTCCATCTGGCCCTCGCCGGTCCCGAACCTGCCGGTCTTGGCAATGGAATCGAATTCGGCGGAGTCCACATTACGGAAGATCTGGACAATGTCCGCGGCGCCCCCAGAACCCTGCCGAGCAGCTACGCTCGATGATAGAGCGTTTGAGCTAGTGACATCACGGTCCGCACGAACGTCCACACCGTTGCCCGCTGCACCGCAGCCGTTGTAGAGAAGACTCCTGCTGTGGTTGTAGCCGTCGGTGCTGCTCCAGGTTTCGGTGATCTCACAGCCGTCACCGCTGTAAATCGCCTGCGCCTGTGGCGGCAACGGAGCCAGACCTCCAGCAGCGGTCAGCTCGTCCGGGATGAACGGTTCATCCGCGGCGGAGTCTGTTTGCGCTGCGTGCGCGAGCTTCCGCTGGGAGGCGCTGAGGGCCGCGTGCTCATTTCTGGATTGGTCCACGGTGGACCGCAGCGCAGCTCTGCCTAGGGGGTCGCACCTCCTCACAGCTTCAGCCTGTTCGGTGTGCGGGTGCAGGAGGCGCTGCTTCGGCTCAGCTGTTCTTCAATCCTCCTGTCGCGTCGGTACCGGGGTGCCGTTGCGCAGTTCCGGTTCTCGGAGGCGGAAGATCGCTTCGAACTCGCGCATTCGTGCTGCTCGGTACTCCGCGACTCCTTCGGAGTCGTAGTGGTAGAAGCCGGTGCCGTCCTGCAGGCCTCGGCGGTTGGTCGACATGTTCTCCTCGATCACGTCCGGCGGTTGGAAGCGCTCGCCGAGCTGTGCCGCCAGGTAGCGGGACGCGTAGTAGAGGATGTCGCCGCCGCCCCAGTCGATGAACTCCAGCGGGCCGAGCACCGAGAAGCGCGGGCCGAGCCCGGCTCGAACCGCCAGGTCGATGTCCGCGGCGCTGGCCACGCCCTCCTCGACCATGCGGGCGGCCTCGTTCATCACCAGCGCCTGCAACCGCGGCACGATGTAGCCCGCCGAGACCCCGCACACCACCGGAACCTTGCCGATGCGCTCGAGCAGTCCGGTCAGCGTCGACACCGCGTCCGGGTCGGTGTCGTCGCTGCGGCTGACCTCGATCAAGGGCATCACGTCGGCGGGGTTGAGCCAGTGGGCGTTGACCACCCGGCCCGGCCGGGTGGTCAGCTCGGCGATCTCGGTGACCAGGAACGTCGAGGTAGTCGACGCGATCACCGCGAACTCGCCAACCTGGGCGCAGACCCAGGCCAGCACGTCCCGCTTCACCTCGATGACCTCCGGCACCGCCTCGAACACCACGGCCGCGTCGGCAAGCCGCGCCGATTCCCGGCCGCACACCGTCAATCCCGCCAGCGCCGCGTCGTCGCCGAGCTTGGCGCGCAACTGCTCCGCCAAGCGCTCGCGGACGCGTTCGCAGTAGGCGCGGCGCTCGTCGTCGGTGCGATCCTTGACATCGGCCAACACCACCGGCAGGCCCGCCGCCAAGCAGGCCAGCGCGATGCCCTCGCCCATCCGGCCGGCACCGACCACCGCGATCTCGTCGGTCACGACTTGAACCCCTCCCCCAGCAGCTGCGCCAGATCGTCCCTGGACAGCTCCGCCAATCCCAGGCTCTCCAGCGTGCGTCCCTCGGCGTAGAGGTCGCGGCCGGTCACCGCCGAGGCGATGCTCAGCAGGCCGTGCGCGACCGGGGTCGGCACGCCCGCCCAGCGGCCGACCGACACCAGCAGGGACAGGCCCAGCCTGGTGTCCTCCAGCATGTAGCGGTGGCTGAGCAAGTCGATCTTCTCCCGCCAGTCACCGCTGTCGGTCAGCTTCTCGTGCGCGGCGCGACCGTACATCCACTCCTCGCCGTCGGTGGCGTAGTGGTCGGCCAGCGGGAAGTGCGGGGCGCGATAGCCGAGCGCCTCGCGCAGCGCGATGCGCTCGGCGTCCAGCGCGTCGGTGACCCGGCGGATCGACTGCTGGGTGCCTTCGTTGTGGATGTCCCAGGCGTCGAAGTGCTCCAACGGCCCGGCGTTCATCATGATCAGCGGCGGGTGGATGATCGGCCCTGCGTTCATCAAGGCCCCGCTGAGCCCGTCCTCCGCGATCTCGACGCTCGGGTAGGCCTCGCGCAGCACGCCGAACGCCTTGTCCGCCAGCCGGCTCGGGAACACCCCCGTCGGCAGGCGAGTCGCGTATCCGCTGATCACCACCTCGGTGCTGCCGTGTTTGCGGGCCAGGTACGGCAGCGTGCCCGTTTCAGCGAACGCGACATCGGCGAAGTTGCCCGCGTCGACCATCGCCTTGCCGAACAACACGGAACCGAGAGTTCCCGGCGGCAGGAAGACCACCTGGCCATCAGCGAGCAGCGGGGCCAGCCGCTCGGCCAAGTCCTGGTGGGTGGTCGAGGGTAGCGGGATGACGATCAGCGCGGCGTCGCGCACCGCCTCACCGAGGTCGGTGACCGGCCGGATCGCGCCGCTGGCGTCGCCCACCGGCACCTGCCGGGTGCCGCCGTGGTCGCGGATGGTGATGGCACCTGCCTCGCTGAGGGCCTGGTGCGCCTCAGCGTCGCGTCGCCACCACCGCACGTCGTGCCCGTGCTCGGCGAGTTCCGCCACTGCGGCCCAGCAACCGTGCCCGCCTCCAAGGACTGCGATTCTCAACTCGTCGAACCCTTCTCGTGTCGGAATTCAGCCGGCCGGCACCGTCTCGCGCTGCTCAGCTAGCAGCTTTTCACGCGAGAGGCTGTGCCGGAAGTGCTTGCAACCGCGCCACAGGAGCAGGACGGTCACCACCGACGCAAGGCCGTAGACAATGGACAGCGACGAGCCGACCATCTTCTCGTCCCCGAAGACCCGGTCGGTGACCAGCGCGACCAGGGCCGTGCCCAGCGCGAGGCCGATCAGGTTCGAAATCAGCAGGAACATCGCCGACACCTGGGCCCGCATCTGGTTGGGGCTGAGCACCTGCATGGCGGCGGTGGAGGCGGGCATCGGGAACGAGGCGAAGAACATCGCCACCGCCAGCAGCACCAGCGACGCCCACAGGTTCCCCACCTGCGTGAACGCGATGACCGGGACCGTCATGCCCACCGCGCCGATCACCCCGGCGCGCATCGCGGCATCCGTGTGCCCGCGCTTGGCCAGCAGGTCGATCAACCAGCCGCCGAAGAGCACCCCGCTGCCGTTGGCCAACAGTACGACGGCCCCCAGCAGATAGCCGGCCTCGGTGGGAGTCAGCCCGAAAGCGCGGATGTAGAACGCCGGGGTCCACGCCATCATCCCCAACAGCACGAGGGCGTAGAGCGAGAATCCCAGGTAGTGCATCGCGAAGGTCTTGCGGTGGCTCCACAGGAACGCGAACACGTTGCGCAGCGCGACTTTCTGAACACCACCGTCGGCGGTGTGCTTGAGGCCCTTGCGGCCCGGGTCGCGCACTGTCAGGAACACCAGCAACGCCAGCAGCAGTCCGGGCAGCCCGACGATCAGGAACGTCAGCTGCCAGGCACGCACCTCGCCGACCAGCGGCAGCGCGACGGTGTCGACCGACTTGAGCAGGTTGATGACGTAGCCGCCGATGATGAACGCGGCGGCGCCGCCGATGAACGACCCCAGCGAGTAGATGCCGTAGGCCCGTCCGAGCTTGTTCTTCGGGAACATGTCGCTGAACATCGAATACGCCGCGGGCGACAACGCGGCTTCCCCGACGCCCACCCCGATCCGGGCCAGGAACATGTGCACGAATCCCTTGCTGAGGCCGGAAAGAGCGGTGGCCACGCTCCAGAACGCGATGCCGATGGAGATGATCAGCGGTCGGGATCGCTTGTCGGCGAGGAGTGCGATCGGCAACCCCATGAACGAGTACAGCAGGGAGAACGCCAGCCCGTTGAGCAGGCTGAACTGGGTGTCGGTGAGGTTCAGGTCGCGTTTGATCGGTTCGATCATCAGCGACAGGATCTGCCGGTCGACGAAGGAGAAGACATAGGCGATCATGCAGACCGCCACCACGTACCACTGGTACCGGTACGATTTCCGCGCCTCGGGCAACAATTCGTCGGTCATCGGCAAACGCCCTCTGCAATTCAGTGGTGTTGTCAGGCCGGCCGGACTCGGCGAACGACCGAGCCGGCGAACATCGGCGTGCCGGGAACGCTAATTTCGCGTGACCTCGGCAACAACTAGTGCTTCCCTTCCCGGGAGTTGGGAATTTCCTGAGGTGGATAAGGAAATCCCCTACTCCGATGCGGGTGCCGATGTCCGGCTGCGTGGAGGTTCGACACGTCGCATCCGACCGGACTGGCCGGTGCCGGTGCCGATGCCGACGCCCCCGGCCTGCGTGGCGCGCCGCACCAGACCGACGCGGCGCGCAGCCCGACGAACCCCGCGGAGGCGCCCCAACCGGAACCCCGGCAGGACAGGTGGCACAGCTAAAGGCCCCTGGCTCAGCCGATACCGGAGAGCAGAAGGCGTGTAGTCGGCGGGCAAGTCCGCCTCGGACACATATACCCCATGAGACCGTGGTGAGCGTACTTCGGATCGATCACCACGGTCGTTCGCGTCTTTCGCCTGCAGTGGCGTGCGCACGGCGTTGATCGACCGCCAGGTTCACCCTCGAGAACTTCGAGGACGGCCATGCCCGCCTCGCCTCAAGGCAAGCGATCGGCTCCATCGTCGAGGTAGGCCAGCAGGAACGCCAGGCGAGACCGTCGTAGCTGGCGTCGGCCACCAACAGGATGTCCGGGTCCCTTGGCTGCCAATGCCCTGCAGCGATCAGCCGGGTCACCACCCCACGGACCTGCCCTGCGGTGACGGTCGCGGCGTCATCCCCGGGCGCCAGCCGCACCGCGTCCAGCGGCGCGGTCCCTGAGCTGCGCCCGGTCTCCAGCGCGACGATCACCGAAAGGGCAACGCGGTGAGCGGTGGTGCAGGCGACCTGCGGCAACCAGGTCTGGGACAACCGGGACCGAAAAACCCAGACACACGGCATGTGGATCAGCGACCGCGGCCTGGCCGATGGGGCGGCTGGGGGCGGATCGATAGCGGTGGTGGTCTGGTCTGCGCGCCTTCGCAGGTGCTCGGCGGGGGGGTAGCCGGTCGGGGGCCCGCGTTGGCAGGCCCCCGAGCCGGGTCAGCGCAGCGCCTCCCTCAACACCCGGCCCTGCGCACCGGTTGGGGCCGGTACGCCGAGCAGCTCGGAGATCGTGGGTGCGACGTCCACGTGACTGGGGACAACCCGGGCGTTGGGACGTACGCCGGCGCCAGCGATCAGGAAGGTGGTCTGCAGTTCGGTTGTGGACCCGTGTCGCCCGGCGGGTGCGGCCGGCGGGTTGGGATCGACCGTCCAGCCGGGCTTCGGCTCGACGAGCAGCTCGCCAATGGCCGGGCTCATCCGCATCATGCGTTGCTCGGGCTTGCCGAACACCGCCCGTACTTGCGGGAGCTTTTCGATGTTGGCGCGGATGCGGGCGATGGCGCCCGGGTCGGCGGCGGCACCGCGCATGTGCAGGCTGCCGTTGCCACCCACCACGATCGCCACGTCGGTGTCGGCCGCGGGCGACGCGCCGCTGCCGAGGAACTCGCCCTTGAACCCGGCCTCGGCGATAGCGGTCAGTACGTCGTTGCCGAACGCCTTGTCGAACGTCGTCATGCCGTGGTCGCCGACGATGAGGAATGCGGTCCGGCCGTAGGTGCCGGCGTCCTTGGTCGCCTGCACGATCCGGCCGAGCTGGCGATCCATCTCGGCCATCTGGACGGCGAGCTGCGGGTCGTCAGCGCCCACCTGGTGACCCAGCGCGTCCAGGTCATTGCAGTAGACGGCGGTGAAGTCCGGGATCTCAGGCACCGTCACCGGCGTGCCGTTGGAGATCACCGGCCGTCCGGCCATCAGGTCCGTGAACTGGTCGACCCGCTTGTCGCAGGTGCCGCCGGGCTGCGTGTAGAGCGCCTTCGGATCGCCGTACGTCGTGCCGTAGTTCTGCAGGATGAACCACTGGATCGAGGCAACAGTGCGACCCTGCGCACCCAGCGACTGAGCCAGCGTCTCCGCCGCCATGGCTCGGCTCTGGCCCGTCGCCACGTTGGTCGCGGCGTCGTACACGTACGCGGTGTTCAGGTGGCGTTCGGGGAAGGCGCCGGTAGCCAGCGACGCCATGGATGGGCTGGTGATCGTTTGCATGACACCGGTGCTGTCCGTGATGGCACCGTGACGGGCGAGTGCGTCCAGGTTGGGCGTCGCCACCCGGTGCCGGTACTCGGAATCGAAACCGTCCCAGACGACGAGTACGACGTGGTCGGCGCGAGGGCCGGCGGAGCCGTGCCCGATGGCCGGGGTTGGGGTGACCGCCAAGGTAATCGCCGCTGCCGCGGCTACCGCGCAGGCGAGGGCCCGTCGGAGACGCATATCAACCTCCCGTTGTTAGGCGTCCATCGGGGCGGAAGGCTGCCATGATCGCTTGGCCGGTCGTCGTGATCGAGTGGAACAGGTCATGATCTGCGTGGAAACGCTCGGCGACGTCCGCGATTTCGCGAAGGCGTCGGTATCGGCCGCCGGCTGACGGATGGATATGAAATCGCCCAGGCCCACGGCCTGGACGGGGATGTGCCGGGCGAGCGTCAGACCGGGGTCAGTTGGGGTTGTTGGCGTGGATGAGCGTCTTCCACGAGCCAACGTCACCTCCTGTCTCGTGACGCCGAGACGCTGCGCGCAGTTGGAGCGGCCACCTTCGTACCGCCCCACTGTTGTGCCCCGTTGACCGTTGCCAAGCAACGGGACGGATCCATATACTCCCATTTAGTGAGCATAATGCTCACTATTTGAGCATACCGTGCTCATTCGTCCCGGACGAGGGCCGCACCGAAGGACATTCAATGGCGAATTCCACCACCGACAGCGTCACAGCCGCCGACCAAGCGGGCGCGCGACCCGCGCAGTCGCACGCCAAAGTCATCCGCGCCGCCATCCTGGGCACCGTCGTCGAGTACTACGACTTCGGCATCTACGGCTACATGGCGACCATGGTCAGCGCCCACTTCTTCGTCCAGGACGATCCGACCGCGGCGCTGCTCGGCACCTTCGCCGCGTTCGCCGTGGCGTTCTTCCTCCGCGTGCCGGGCGGGATCTTCTTCGGCCACATCGGCGACAAGTACGGCCGCAAGAAGGCGCTGACCTGGACGATCCTGCTGATGGCGGTGGCCACCGCGCTGATGGGGCTGCTGCCCACCTACGCCACGCTCGGCGTCTGGGCGACCGCGCTGCTGACGCTCTCACGCTGCTTGCAGGGTTTCGCCGCCGGCGGTGAGCTCGGCGGCGCCAACTCGTTCGTCTCCGAGCACGCCCCGCCCAAGTGGCGCGCCTTCCAGACATCGATGGTCAACTCCGGCACCTACATCGGATCGCTGTGCGCATCCCTGATGGCGCTCGTGCTGACCACGGGGCTGTCGGCCGAGCAGATCGCGGCCTGGGGCTGGCGAATCCCGTTCCTGCTGAGCCTGGTCATCGGCGTGGTCGGGCTGTGGATCCGCAACTCGCTGGATGAGACCGAGCAGTTCGCGGACGTCCAGGAGCAGAGCGAGGTCGTGAAGGTCCCGCTGTTCGCGGTGCTTTCGACCGCGTGGCGGCAAGTCCTCACCATCATCCTGCTCGGCGCGGTGATCACCGGCGGCTACTACATCGCCTCGGTCTACGCCGCGACCTACCTGCAGACCGCCGGGCAGCGCTCACCGCAGTTCGCCTTCGCCGCGACCTGCATCGCGATGGTCCTGGGCGTGATCACCCTGCCGATCTCGGGCTACCTCGGTGACCGGATCGGGCGCAAACCGGTGTTCATCGCCGGTTCCGCGGCCGGGGCGCTGCTCGGGGTGCCGATGTTCATGCTGATGGCCGACGGCCCAGCGCCGCTGGCGATCCTGGGCCCGGCCGTGCTGTTCATCTGCGTCTCGGTGGTCAACGGCGTCTCGTTCGCCACGTACGCCGAGATGCTGCGGGCCCGCTTCCGGTACAGCGGAATCGCGTTGGGCAACAACGTGACCAACATGCTGCTCGGCGGCACCGCGCCGTTCCTCGCGACGCTGCTGGTGAGTTCGACCGGCAACAAGCTCGCCCCGGCCGGGTACTTCGTCGCCTGCGCCCTGATCAGCCTCGTCACCTCCTTCTTCCTCAAGGAGACCAAGGGAAGGGAACTCGCACTATGACAGCCAGGTTTCGCGATCGCCGGATCGTGGTGACCGGCGCCGGAAGCGGCATGGGCCGGGCGGAGGCGCTCGGCCTCGCCCGGGAAGGCGCCGATGTGCTGGTCGCCGACATCGATCTGGCTGCCGCCCGCGCCGTCGCCGACGAAATCACCGCGGCGGGCGGCACCGGCCGGGCTCACCACCTCGACGTAGCCGACCCCGACGCGTGGCGAGGACTCGCGACGGCGCTCGACGGGAAGCCGTTGCACGGCCTGGTGAACAACGCCGGTGTGAGCTTCCGGAAGGGCATCGCCGAGACGTCGGTCGACGACTGGCGCCGGGTCATGGACATCAACCTGTCCAGCGTCTTCTTCGGCATGAAGTTCCTCTCCGGCCCGCTGGCGCGAGCCGGGGGCGCGTCGGTGGTCAACGTGTCCTCGATCGCCGGGATGGTCGGCTACTTCTCCGCCTCCTACGGGGCGAGCAAGTGGGGCGTGCGTGGACTGTCCAAAGTGGGCTCCCTGGAATTCGCGACCAAGGGCGTCCGGGTGAACTCCGTCCACCCGGGGCTGGTCGACACTCCCCTGCTGCATTCCGGTGACCACCGGTTCGTCGACGAAAGCCTCCGATCCGTGCCCGCCGGCCGGGTGGCCGCGCCCGAGGAGATCGCCGAGGCGGTCGCCTTCCTGCTCTCCGACGAGGCGTCCTACATCAACGGCACCGAGCTCGTCGTCGACGGCGGCCTGGTGTCCGGCGGCACCTACCACCGCATCACCACCGCCCTCGCCGAGGGCGCCTCATGACCGGCACACTGCTCGAAATCCTGAACCTGCTGGGAAAACAGGCCCACGCCATCGACGGCGGGGCGGCCCGGCAGTGGGCCGAGACCTTCACCCCCGATGGCGTGTTCCGCTCCCCCACCTATCCCGAGCCCGTCCGCGGACGGGAAGCGCTCACCGAGTTCGCCGCCGCCTTCGCCGCGAACAACCCCCGAGCCCACCACGTCGTCACCAACGTCTGCATCGACCGCGAGATCAGCGCGGACGAGTGCCACGTCAAGGCCAACCTGCTCATCGTGCGGACCACGAGCTCCGGCGCGGTGGCCATCGACCGGGTCACCACCATCGACGACAGCTTCGTCCGCCACGGCGGGCTCTGGCGGATCGCCGAGCGGGTAGTCACCCGCGACTGAATCGCCTCTTCCTGCGAACACTTGGAGAATCCCCCATGACGGCACCGAACGACCAGGCCAACCCGACGCGCGCGGACGACAGCCCCATCTCCGCGAGCTACCCCGAACTCGTCGGCAAGGTCGCCGTCGTGACCGGTGCCGGTCGCGGCATGGGCGCGGTCTTCGCCACCGAGCTCGCGCGGCGCGGCATCAACGTGGTGGCCGGTGACCTCACCGGCGCGCCCGAGGTCGCCAAGCAGGTCAACGGGCAGATCACCGACGGCGGGCGGGTCGTCGGCCACCGCGCCGACGTCACCGACCCCGCCGGTCACGACGGCCTGCTGCGCGCCGGGCTCGACGAGTTCGGTCGAGTCGACTTCTGGGTCAACAACGCAGGGATCTTCCCGCAGGCCGAGTTCACCGAGATCCCTCCGGAGCAGCTCACCTCCACCTACCAGGTCAACGTCAACGGCGTCGTCTACGGCGCGCAGACCGCCGCCAGGCACATGCGCGAACACGGCGGCGGCGCGATCGTCAACATGGCCTCGGTGGCCGGAGTCCGGGTGCGCGCCACCCGCGCGGCCTACAACTCGTCCAAGGCCGCCGTGCGGCACCTGACCAGCTGCATGGCCGTGGAACTGGGCTCGGACAACATCCGGGTCAACGCGATCGCGCCCGGCTTCGTCGACACCGAGATGACGCGGTGGGTGCGGGAGGACCCGGCGGCGCTCGACCGCGCGCTCAGCACCGTGCCGCTGCACCGGGTCGGCGCGCCCATCGAGGTCTTCGGTGCCCTGTACTTCCTGCTGTCCGACAGCGCGCGGTACATCACCGGCGCGGTGATCCCGGTCGACGGCGGCTCCCAACACATCTGAGAGGGCCTGTCTTCGAACTCGTTTTGCGTGGCGGTGCAAGCCAATGCACGGCGGCTGGGCCGTCCTCGCCGGGAGAACC
Source organism: Saccharopolyspora shandongensis (assembly GCF_900106995.1). Taxonomy (GTDB): domain Bacteria; phylum Actinomycetota; class Actinomycetes; order Mycobacteriales; family Pseudonocardiaceae; genus Saccharopolyspora; species Saccharopolyspora shandongensis. The sequence goes on along the minus strand of NZ_FNOK01000010.1, from coordinate 13,793 downwards.
CCGGAGGGGTGGGCACCGTGAACCCGCGGCGGTGCAAGCGCCGAGGGTGGGCTATGCGCCTGCGGCGCATCAAAACAGAAGATCACAACCAAGATCAAAGACAGGCGCTGAGGTAGATCCATGGGTTACGACTACGACCTCGTCGTCATCGGTGCCGGGGGCGCCGGGCTGGCGGCGGCGGTATCGGCGGCGCAGCACGGGCTGCGGGTGCTGGTGCTGGAATCCGAGGCCGAGATCGGCGGGTCGACGCAGCTCTCCGCCGGGATGCTGACCGCCGCGGCCACCGGCGTGCAGCGGGCGCTGGGCGTCGAGGACTCGCCGGAACGCATGTTCCAGCACTACATGGACCTCAACCAGTGGCGCGTGCTGCCCGGCCCGACGCGGATGTTCTGCGAGCAGTCGGGCACGCTCATCGATTGGCTGCTCGACCTCGGCGTCGAGATCCCCGCCCAGCTGTCCCGCAACGCGCACATGCCCGGGTTGACCCGCGCCGGCGTCGAGGACGTCTGGCGCGGCCACGTGCCGAAGGACCAGGGGTACGGGCTCGTCCAGGCCCTGGACCGCGCCCGCCGACGGCTCAAGGTCGATCTTGCGCTCGGCAGCCGCGCCACCGACCTGCTCCGCGACGGGCCGGCGGTGCGCGGGGTGGTCGTCGACGGCGCGGAGGTCACCGCGCCTTCCGTCGTCGTGGCCTGCGGTGGGCTGGCGCAGAACCCCGAACTGGTGCGGGAGTACTTCCCGGACGCCGGCATCGCCGGCGACAGCCTGTTCGTCGTCGCCGCCCCCGGCAGCCGGGGCGATCACATCGCGCTGGCCGAGCGGCACGACCTGTCGCTGTTCGGACACGGCTGGGGTCTGCTGCTGGTCACCGCCGAGTTCCAGCGGTTCCACCACTGGCAGAGCGGTTTCCCGCCGGCGTCCCGGATCCACGTCAACGCCGACGGCCACCGGTGCATGGACGAGGACGCCCCGTATGCGGTCAGTCCCGGAATCCTCAAGGACCACGGCGGATTCGTCTGGGCGGTCTTCGACGAAGCGGCCCGCACCGGGCTACCGCCCGGTTACGCCGACTGGGCCGCGGACCGGGTCCTCGAAGAGGTCGGCAAAGGCGTCGTCCGGCGCGCCGACACGCTGCCCGAGCTCGCCGAGCGGATCGGCGTGCCGGCCGCCAACCTCATCCGGAGCGTCGAGCGGTTCAACGCGCTGTTCGAACGGGGCTACGACGAGGACTTCCTCCGGCACGAGTCGTTGGCCGCCAAGCAGGTCGACCCCCGGCTGCCACCGGTGGAAACCGGTCCGTTCTACGCGGTCCGGATGCTCCCTGCGGAGCTGGTGTGCACGCACACCGGCCTGCGCATCGACAGCCGCGCCCGCGTGCTCGACACCGGCGGCCGCGTCGTTCCGGGGTTGTACGCGGCAGGCGAGGCGGCCGGGGGAATCCTCGGGGAACGCTACGTGGGCGGCGGGAATTCCGTGGCCCACGCCCTAGTGCTCGGTCGGCTCGCCGGGCAGGAAGCAGCACAACGGCTCAACGACGCAGGGAGCGCCGCATGACCACATCGGACGATCGGGTCGCCATCGAGCAGGTGCTCTACCGCTACGCGAGGGCGGTGGACCGGCTCGACTACGACGGCATCCGGGACTGCTACTTCCCCGATGCCATCGACGACCACGGCGGCTACCACGGGCCGGTGAGCGGACTGATCGAGGACATCCGGCGGCGGCACACCACGATCGACTCGTCCCAGCACTTCATCAGCAACGTGCTCATCGACTTCACCGGCGACGACTCGGCCGAGGTCGAGTCGTACTGCCTCTGCTACCTCAGACAGGCTCCGGTCGACGGCACGACCGAGCAGGAACTGGCCACCATCCGATGCCGCTACGTAGACCGGTTCGAACGGCGCAGCGGCCAGTGGCGCATCGCCGACCGGGTCGTCGTCTTCGACGAGTTCCGCACACAAACCATCACCGACAGCCTCAACCCCGGCTGGGTCCGCTCCAGGAGGGACGGCACTGATCCGGTCTACCGGCAGTGATTCTGCAGCGTCAGCGCACCCGCGAGCGTGAGGCGAACAGCTGCGCGCTCACCTCGCGGGCTGCCTCCACCACCCGCGGCGCCACCTGCTCGATCGCAGCGGGATCGACCAGCGACACACCGATGCTGACCTCCGACATCGTCGGCGGTGTTTCCACCGGCACCGAAACCCCGATGACTCCTGGGATCACGTGACCGGTGGAAACGGCGTAGCCCTGCTCGCGGGCCGCCACCACCTCGGCCGGGTCGTCATCGCGGGATGGGCGGCCCGCCAAGATCGCAATACCGCCTGAGCCACGGTCTATCGAGTGGCGCTGACCTGTCCGGAAGGCGATGTGCGCCGCGGCAAGCCTCGGCTCGACCACCAGCACCGCTTGTACCTCGGCATCGCTGACCGGCACCATCAGGTGCGCCGTCGCATCGACGGCGTCGGCGAGCCCCGCCATGATCGGGTAGGCCAAGCCGCGCAGATCACTGTCCACCGCGGACGCCAACTCCACGAGACCGTAGGCCAGGTGGTACCGCTTGTCCTCGGTCCGCCGGACCAGGTTGTGCGCGGCAAGCGCCTCCAGCATCCGGTGCAGCGCATTGCGGTTGAGCCTCAACGAGCGCGCCATTTCGGTCAGCGTCTCGCCATCCGGCCGTCGGGCGAGGTGCCACAGGACCCGGATTCCCCTGTCGAGAGTCTGGGCCCCCGAAACCGAGGATCCTCGGTTGTCTTCCACGCTCATCCGCCGCCTTGCCGATCGCACTTCCCACGCAATCCTATCCAACCGGCGACAACCACGCGAAGACCAGCTCAGCCACCGAAGACACGCTGGAAGACGAACTCGCCGCCATCCTGGACTACCTGGTGGCGAGCGTCGATACCGACGTTGCCGAGGCACTGCACCATGCGCTCGGCGCCGCGTAGCTGCCCCGGTGAAGATCGCTCGATGGGGTGCGGTCGCCGTGGATGCGGTCGCGGCTGCCGTGGCGACGGCGATCATGCTCGTCGCGTCGACGGTCTCCAACGATCGGCCTGGCCGGCCGATCGGAAATTGACGCCGAGAACGGCGCGTCTGGGTGCCGGCCCTAGGCAGGACCGGCACCCAATCCGACACCGGCCGACGAGAGTCGGCCATTGTGGACGGACATTCGGCCGGCCGGCCGCGCTCCGCCGCGAAACCTCATCCCGCGGTCGGCGGTGACGCGGCCGCCGGCCCGCGCGTCAGCCGAAGGCGCAGGTGACCGACGGCGCCGCGTCGGTGCCACCCGCGTTGCAGACCAGCGTGTGGTCCGCCTCCAGCGGGGCGTAGCCGATCACCGGCTTGCCGTTCACGAAGAACTCGACGGTCGTGAAGCCCTCGGCTTCCAGGTCGCGCACCGAGTTCGGCTCCATGGTGGACGAGAAACCGTCGCCGTTGACGTTGAGCACGCGGTACTCCAGCGGGTAGCCAGCCGAGTGAATCTGCAGCTCAGGAGTGTCCGCCGCGGGCGCAGCAGACGCAGCACCGCCGAATCCGACGAGCGCCGCCGCAGCCAGCAGTCCGGCGATGATCCCGGTCTTGTTCATGATCCCTACCTCCACAAAACTACTCCACTAGTTATCTAGTGGAATGACACAAGGCTAGCACGGTCCACGCCCGGTCACCACGCACCGGATCGCGAGAAAGTTGATCTGCATCGCACCGACGACGGCCCGCCGCGGGCGCACGATTCGGCCTGAGAGCACAAAAAAACTCCGCCGACCCGGTATCTCGGGACGACGGAGCTTCGGAACGGTGTCAGGCGGTTTCGCGACTGGCGCGGAGGTAGTTCGTCACGAGCCCTTCGAGATCGGGCGGCTGCGCCTCCCAGCCGGGCGCGAGCGAGCCAGGGGCCCGGACCAGCATGCGCTGCTGCCGCCCGGCCCGGCTCGTGCGGATCACCGTGCCGGTGATCGAGGTTCCGTCGTCGACGGGGCCGACGATGTCGCTGTGCTCATCGAGGATCTCCTCGATGTCGCCCTCCAGCAGTACACGCCCCTCGTGCAGCAGCAAGAGGTGATCGCAGACGTCCCGCAGGTCCGCCAGCAGATGCGAGGACAGCACGACCGTCATCCCGCGATCGGCGACGTCCGTCATCACCAGCCGGAGGACGTCCTCGCGGGCCAGCACGTCGAGGTCCGCCAGCGGCTCGTCGAGCAGCAGCAGCTTCGGCAGCCGTCCCAGGCTGAGCGCGAGCGCGAGCTGCGTGCGCGTTCCCTGGGACAACGAGCTGACGCGGGCGTCGCAGTCCAGTTCGGTGGCCTCCAGCGCTTCCTCCACGCGGTCGCGCGACCACCGCTGGTTCATGGCACCGGCCGCCCGGATCATCTCCCCGACGGTGAAGTCCTTGTACAGCGGGCGATGCTGCGGCAGATACGCCGCCTCCGGGTGCAAACGGCCGCGCACCTCGTCCCCGAACACCCGGACCGTCCCGGCCGAGGGCCGCACCAGCCCGGCGGCCAGCGCGAGGAACGTGCTCTTGCCTGCGCCGTTCGAACCGACCAGCCCGACCACCTTGCCCTCGGGCAAATCGACCGCGCAGTCCTGGAGCGCCCGGCGGCCGCCGTAGTTCTTGGACAGTCCAATGGTGCTCAGCGCGCTCATGATGCGTGGGGTCCTTCGGGGTGAAAGTGCTCATCGCGGACGGCCGCGTACAGCGCGTCGACCTCGTCGATCACGAGGCCGCCGCTCTTGGCGCGGCTCATCCAGTCTGCCAGTTCGCGCCGCAGCGGGGCCTCGGCGGCGGTTTGGTCGCTCGCCAGCGAACGCGTCACGAAGGTGCCGACCCCGCGCCGCGCCTCGACCAGGCCGTCTCGCTCCAGTTCGCGGTAGGCCTTGAGCACCGTGTTCGGATTGACCGCCGTCGCCTCCACCACCTCACGCGCGGTGGGCAGCCGGTCGCCAGGGCCCAGCAGGCCCAGCCGCATGGCCTGTTTGACCTGCTGGATGATCTGGACGTACGTGGAGACCCCGGAGCGACGGTCGATCCGGAACTCGATCATACCGTTCAGCATAAGCGCCGCGGCTTTCCCGAGCGTGTGACCGGGGAGAGCCGGCTCAATGCTGTCGCCGCAACGTCCACGAGCGGGCGACATCACCCGAATAGGGCGTCGTGCGGGAAGCGGTCATCCGGACGGCGATCGCTGGGCACCCACTGGGCTCCGGGAGAATGCAGGCATGGTTGAGCAGAGCATGTGGATGCAGAAGGTCACCGCCGACCCCGAGCACTCCACCTGGTACATCGAACGCTTCCGTTCCATGGCTCGCGCCGGCGACGACCTCGCCGGGGAAGCCCGCCTCGTGGACGCCATGGTGCCGCGCCACGCCCGCATCCTCGACGCCGGCTGCGGCCCCGGCCGAGTCGGCGGCCTGCTGGCCGAAGCCGGCCACGACGTCGTCGGCGTCGACGTCGACCCGGTCCTGATCGAGGCCGCCGAGCAAGACCACCCGGGGCCGCTCTGGATGGTTGGCGACCTGGCCGAACTCGACCTTCCCAACCGGGGCATCACCGAACCGTTCGACGCGATCGTCTGCGCCGGGAACGTGATGACCTTCCTCGCACCGACCACGCGCGGTGCTGTGCTGAAACGGCTCCGTGCGCACCTCGCGCCGGGCGGCCGGGTCGCGATCGGCTTCGGCGCCGGCCGCGGCTACGAGTTCACCGACTTCTTCGAGGACGCGGCGGCAGCAGAACTCGAACCCGACCTGCTGCTGTCCACTTGGGACCTGCGTCCGTTCGCCGACGACTCGAGCTTCCTCGTGGCCCTCCTCCGCGGACGATGAGCGCCGGACCAACCGAACCCAGATGGGTGCCGGTGAGTCCCAGGGAGTCGCGCACGAAGTCCGCCAAGGAGGTGCGAGCGGGTACCGAACGTTGGTAACGCACACCGTTGACGGTGACGTCGATCGGTGTTTCAGACACGCCGCTCTCCTCCCTGCTCGCCGCTCAAGCGTTGCCGGGCGTCCGAACCCGCACTCGTGATGCAGTAGGCCGCCAGCCGGCGTCTGTAGTCCGCCCGGTCCACCGGCTCCAGCTCCGAGGTGAGATCGTGAGCCAGCGCCGACCAGGATTCCGGGTCGCCGTCATCAAGGGTGCGCTCGAAGAGCAGGGGCCTATCGGCAACGCCGAACAGCACCAGCCGCAACCGGCCTCAGCCCGCTGACCTTTCAGAAGCAGGTACGCCTGCAGCATGCGCGAGTGCTCCTGGCCGCAGGAGATCAGACGGCGACGCAGGTAGCCCAGAAAGTCGGCTACGCGACATCCGCCCAGTTCACGCGGGAGTACACGAGGTTCTACGGGATGCCGCCGGTGCGCCACGCGGCAAAGCTGCGGAAGCCGACGGCCGGCTAGACACCTGTATCTCCTTGCCCGTGTCCAGGTCATGCTCCTTCGAGATCGGCAGGTGACGCCTCGTCGTGACGGAGGTGCGCGCTCGACCTCGGCTCGCAGGGCGGCCGCGCGAAGGGATCGGGTGGCGAGGCTCAGGCTGTGCGGTGGGGAGATGCCGTTCGTTCGTGGCTCTTGTCCGGTTGCAGGGCTGCGTCGTCGGACGTCGCCTGCTGGAGTTCCAGCAGGGCGGCGGCGGGATCGCGGAACAGGGCGGGGTTGCGTTCCCAGTGCGCCAGTTCGACCTGGGTCAGGTTGCGCACCACGATCACCTCGTCCACCTTGACCAGCAGCACCGAGCCGATCTGCACGACGGCGCGCGGGGTGTCTTTCAGCGACTGGATCAGGCCCGCCACGGCCGCTCCCTGGGCGGCGTCGACCTCGGCCTGCTGCCGGTCCAGCACGCGCAGTTCCAACGCCCTGCTGAGCTTGAGGAACTGCTCCTCCTTGGTCGGCAGCGCGCCCGAGTTCTTCAATCGGATCAGGAACTCGCCGAACCACGACCCGACCTCGGGAGTGAAAGCGTGGCCGAATTCCAGGCCGAAGGCTTCGAGCACCCGTTCCGCCGCGGCCTGCACGTCCCGGTGGCCTTGCTCTTCGCTCAGGTAGATCCGGCCGGGAACCCAGTGCCAGCCGACGGATTCGACGTCGGGTTCCGGCCGGGCGAGAGAGGCTGTGCGGTCGGCGCACCGGGCCCGGGCCGAGGCCACGTCCGGCTCGATCTGGAAGACCCTGGTCAAGCCCGTTACCCGGAAGATCTTGAGGATCCGCTCGGCGCTGCACACCAGGACCAGGGCGCCGTCGTGGGCTCGCACCCGCTTCAGGCCGCCGACCAGCACGCTGAGCCCCGTGCTGTCCAGGAACTCCACCCCGGTCAGATCCACGATCAGCCGGTGCTCGCCGTCGTTGACGGCGTCGGTCAGCCGGTTCCGCAGAAGTGGCGCGGTGTAGACGTCGAGCTCACCGGTCACCTCGATCAAGGTGATTCCACCGGGCAGCGTGGTGTTGGTCAGTCCCAGCTCCATCGGCACCTCCTGATCGACTGCCCCGAGTATGCCAACGCGAGCGGGCCATAGGTCGCCGGTCGAGGATTCTCGGTCACCGTGCCGGTGCCGGCGGGGTGCGTTCGGCGTTGCGGGCCAGTGCGGCCGCCTCGCCCCGCGAGGCGACGTCGAGCTTGCGGAGCACACCGGTGACGTGGAATTTGACGGTGCTTTCCGCGACGCCGAGCTCGTCGGCGATGGCTTTGTTGCGCTTGCCCTGGGCGAGCAGGCGCAGGACTTCGTGCTCCCTGGTGTTGAGGCTGGTCAGTCGCGGCTCGCCGGAGTGCGTGGCGGGCGAGTCGAGCGGGAGAGCGATGTTGGCCCGGCTGCCCCAGCCCGGGACGGCGTCGAGGTCGACAGCGGCGCCCAGCGTCCGTGCCCGGCCTGCCAGCTCGCGCGACAACGTGCTCACGTCCAGCTCTCCGGCTTCCTGATCACGCACGTCGATCAGCAGCGAGCCACCGTCGCAACTCCACGCGATACGCAGCCGGGCCAACCGGGGCTGCGCGGCGAAGGCCAGCACGACCGTCCTCGTCATCGCGCGCGCCGCATAGGCGACTTCCCCCGGCAACGGTCGCGCAGTCTTGCCGGGCGCGATGAACTCCAGGCACACCTCATGGTGCTTCAGCAGCTGCCGGATGTTCTTGCGCAGCTTGGTGAACGCGGCCGAAGCGGGTTCTTCCGACAACGACAGATCCGATTCTTGCGCGGACCGCAAGGCGACCAGCGCTGCCGAGGCCGTCTCGGTCGCGGTGAGCCGAGCACGCCGGTCATCGAGTCCGGCGGAGCGCAGTGCGGTCAGAATGGACAACAGCGTGCTTTCGTGCGCGGCGACCATTTCCGTGATCGTGCGCGCCCGCTCGCTTGAGGCGGCCCGTGATTCGGCGAGGTAATCCGGGCTGGCCTGAGCTACCTGCTGCCTGATCGAGGTCGCGACGATGCCGAAGAACCCCGCCAGCTCGTCTGCTTCCGGCAATCGCTTCCGTGGCGTGCGGGGCACCAGCACGAGCAGCGTGTCAACCGGATCCAGCACCACCCACACCGCACGCGTCACGCCGCCGATCATGGCGTTCGCCGCGACGGGGGTGCCGGGGTCGGCACGGGCCTTGAGCTGGTCGAGTTCGTCGATGGTGACGCGGTTGATCATCTCGGCGTCCCCCGCGACCTTGCGTGGACGGCCCGTGCATTCCCGGGTGAAGATGACGAGGGCGCTGTGCGGCCACCGGGTGGACAGGAAACGGGAGAACCGGCCGGCGATCCCGTGCAGCGGGCCGTCGACGACCTCTCGCAAACCGCGCAGGCGGTCCGGGCGCGGGGACTTCGGGTCGACCATTCCAGCGAGTCTAGGCTGTCCGTCCGCTAGCCGGAAGTCGAGGTTTTACCCGCCTTTCGACCAGGTCGTCCAACGGCGTCGCGCGGTTAGGGTCGCGAACGGCATGCGCTGATGCGCATGCTTTTCCGCCGACAGACAAGGAAGAAAGCCCACATGCCACAGCAGGTGCGCGGGGTGATCGCCCGTTCGAAGCAGGCCCCGGTCGAGCTGACCGATATCGTGATCCCCGACCCCGGTCCCGGCGAGGTCGTGGTCGACATCGCGGCGTGCGGCGTGTGCCACACGGACCTGACCTACCGCGAGGGCGGGATCAACGACGAGTTCCCGTTCCTGCTCGGGCACGAGGCCGCGGGCACCGTCGAAATGGTCGGCGAAGGCGTCGAATCCGTGCGGCCGGGCGACTTCGTGATCCTGAACTGGCGGGCGGTCTGCGGCCAGTGCCGTGCCTGCAAACGCGGGCGACCGCAGTACTGCTTCGACACCTACAACGCCGAACAGCCGATGACGCTCACCGACGGCACCGAGCTCACCCCGGCGCTCGGGATCGGCGCGTTCGCCGACAAGACGCTCGTGCACGCCGGGCAATGCACCAAGGTCGACTCCGCCGCCGATCCGGCCGTCGCGGGGCTGCTCGGCTGCGGGGTCATGGCCGGACTGGGCGCGGCGGTCAACACCGGCATGGTCGGCCGCGGCGACTCGGTCGCGGTCATCGGCTGCGGCGGTGTCGGCGACGCCGCCATCGCCGGTGCCCGCTTGGCCGGCGCGGGCACGATCATCGCGGTCGACCGGGACGAGAAGAAACTCGACTGGGCCCGCGAACTGGGCGCCACCCACGTGATCAACGCCTCCGACATCGACGCGGTCGAAGCGATCGCGGAACTGACCGGCGGGTTCGGCGCCGACGTCGTGATCGACGCGGTGGGCCGCCCCGAGACCTGGAAGCAGGCCTTCTACGCACGTGATCTCGCCGGCACCGTCGTGCTCGTCGGCGTGCCCACGCCGGACATGCGGCTGGAAATGCCTTTGCTGGACTTCTTCGCCCGCGGCGGCGCCCTGAAGTCGTCGTGGTACGGCGACTGCCTGCCCGAGCGCGACTTCCCGATGCTGATCGACCTGTACCTGCAGGGCAGGCTGCCGCTGGAGAAGTTCGTGACCGAACGCATCGGCCTCGACGAGGTCGAGAAAGCCTTCCACACCATGCACTCCGGCGAAGTCCTGCGCTCGGTGGTGATCCTGTGAACCTGCGGATCGACCACGTCGTCACCACCGGCGTCTTCGAACTCGACGGCGGGACCTGGGAGGTGGACAACAACATCTGGCTCGTCGGCGACGACACCGACGTCGTCGTCATCGACGCGGCCCACGACAGCAAGCCGATCATCGAGGCTGTGGGCGGTCGCAATGTCGTCGCCATCGTCTGCACGCACGGGCACAACGACCACGTCACCGTCGCCCCGCAGTTGGGCGAGCAGCTGCACGCTCCGGTCCTGCTACACCCCGGCGACCGCGAGCTGTGGGAGATGACCCACCCGGGCCAGTCGTTCCGGCAAGCGAGCGACGAGGAACGGATCGCCGTCGCGGGAACGGAACTCGAGGTGCTCCACACGCCGGGACATTCGCCCGGTTCGATCTGCCTGCACCTGCCCGAAGCCAAGGCCCTGTTCTCCGGGGACACCCTCTTCTCCGGCGGTCCGGGCGCCACCGGCCGCTCGTTCTCCGACTTCCCGACCATCATCGGCTCGATCCGGGAACGCGTGTTCGCCCTGCCCGAGGACACCCGCGTGCACACCGGCCACGGCGACGGCACCACCATCGGCACCGAAGCACCGCACCTGGCCGACTGGATCGCCCGCGGCTACTGACGGACCGGCCCGCGTGGCCGGTTCAGTCGCCGAAACCCCGGCCACGCAGGTAATCCACCAGCATCGCCTGCGACCCGCGGATGTGGTCGCGCATCGCCGTGCGCGCCCGCGCGGCCCGTCCGCGGGTGATGTGCTCCAGGACGACCGCGTGCTCCTCGACGTAGAGCGCCCGCAAGGTCTCCGGCGACCGGACGGCAAGCCGCACGGTGTCCTTCGGGAAGTAGCGGTGCAGGTCCTGGATCATCCCGCCGAGCCGCTGGTTCCCCCCGGCGTCGTGGACGATGCCGTGGAAGGTGTCGTTGAACCGGCGCAGCCGCTCGCCCGCCTCGGTCTCCTCGGGGTCGCCGAGTTGCACGACGGCGAGCGGCACGACCTCGGCCAGCGCCTCGTGCGCCTTTTCCAGCTTCGCGAGCATCTCGGGGTCGCGTGAACGGGCCGCCAGTTCGGCGGCGAACCCTTCGAGCTCCGCCCGCACCTGGTAGACGTCGTTGAGCTCGCGCAGGGTCGGCACCTTGACCATGGCGCCCCGGTTCGGCACCAGTTCGACCAGGTTCATCGCCTGCAGCTTGCGCAGCGCCTCGCGCGCCGGCGTGCGGCTGACCCCGAAACGCCCGCAGATCTCGTCCTGCTGCAGGTGTCCCCCGCGGGGGTACCGCCCGTCGAGGATCTCGCGTTCCAGGATGTGCGCGATCTGGTCGGCGTAGCTGCTCGGCGCCCGCAGCGTGTCCGCGGCCTCGCTCATTTCGTCCTCACACCGGAAATTCTAGGACAGCCGGGGCGGCTCCGGTTCGGCTACCTCGGTCTTGACAACCACTGCGCACTCAGATTGTATCCATGGATACACGAACATTGGATACACGAATACGGAGGGCGACATGGTCGACGTGCGCAACGTCAGGGGCGGCAGTGGCCTCGATCCGATCAGGGCCGAACTCGACGAGTTGCTCGACTCGGTCCAGGTGGCCACGGCCCAGGCGACCGAAGCCTTCTTCGCCAGCTACGACGAGGACCCCGACCCGGCCCGGCTGGCCTCGTGGCTGATCCCCCGCTGCTGGCGCGAGATCGACTACGTCTACCTCCTCAACGAGGAGATCCGGCGTTACGGGATGCAGTTCGAACGGCGGCACATCACGTTGCTGGCCAAGCAGTCCTTCCAGGAGGCCGAGCACTACGACATGGTCGGCAAGGCGATCGAGTCCCTCGGCGGCGAGGTGCCCACGACCGTTCCCGCCGAAGCCGAGCCGTGGAGCCGGTTCCTCTGGGAATGCCTCGACCGCCACCCGCTGTCCGCGGTCGCGGCGTGGAATCTGTCGGAGACGTCGGCGTCGGGAAGCTTCGAGCCGACCTTCCGCGGCGCGGAACGACACGGCCTCGACGAGGTCACCCGGATCTACAAGCAGATCGAGAAGGACGAGAAGTTCCACGTCGGCCTGGGCCTGCAGATGATGGCGACCTACGTGCACACCGACGAGGACCGCGACGAGATCCTGCGGGCCATGCGCGGCATGCGCGACATCGCCTGGCGCACGTTCAGCCCCGAGTCCGTCGCGGCCGGCCGCGACACCTGATCGGCCGCCGGAGATGATCGCTCAGGAAATCGACGTCTGGCGCACTGTCGTGGTCGAGGCCACGGACAGCCGCGCCGATGACGTGGTGGCGCTGACCCTGCGCGACCCCGAGGGGCAGCACCTTCCGGCCTGGGAGCCGGGAGCGCACATCGACGTGGATCTCGGCCCGGGGCTGATCCGGCAGTATTCGCTGTGCGGCGATCCGCGGACCGCCGACCGGTGGCGGATCGCCGTCCTGCGGGAACCACGCGGGCGCGGTGGATCCGCCCGGATCCACGACCACGTCCGCGTGGGCGACCGGCTCCGGGTCCGCGGGCCGCGCAACCGGTTCCCGCTCGCCGACGCCGAGAGGTACTTCCTCGTCGCCGGCGGAATCGGGATCACCCCGATCCTGGCTATGGCGACGAAGGTGGCCGCGCTCGGCCGGCCGTGGACCTTGCTCTACGGCGGGCGGACGCGATCCTCGATGGCGTTCCTCGACGAGCTGACCGCCCTTCCGGGAGGCGAGCTGATCGTCGTGCCGCAGGACGAGTTCGGCCTTCCCGATCTCGACCGCTACCTGGCGGTGCCCGCGGACGGAACGGTGGTCTACTGCTGTGGCCCCGGGCCCATGCTGTCAGCTGTGGAAGAGGCCTGCGGAGCGTGGCCGCCGGGGACACTGCACCGCGAGCGCTTCTCGGCGGAGGTTCCTCAGCCCGACGCGGATTCCGGGTCGTTCGAGGTGGTGCTCAAGCGCAGTGGCCTACGGCTGGCGGTCCCCGAGCACGAGCCGTTGCTCGACGTTCTCGAGGCCTCGGGCATCGAGCTCGACAACTCGTGCCGGGCGGGGATCTGCGGCACCTGCGCCGTCGGGGTGGTCTCGGGAGAGCCGGACCACCGCGACGACGTGCTGACCGACGAGGAGCGGGAACGCGGCGAGATCATGCTGCCGTGCGTGTCCCGGTCACGGGGCCGCGTGCTGGTGCTCGACCTCTGACCTTTCCCATGCAGCGTTCAGCGCCACAGCAGGTACGGCGCTGAACGCTGCCTTCATCCGGTCACTTCTCTTGCCACGCACACCAGATTCGCACTCTTGCCCCTGGCGCCCGTGCCGTTCACTTCCCCGCAGTCGCCGATCCTGTCCGGTGAGCAGGTCAGCGTGGCCCTCCGTGCGCGGAGCGGACGCCCCAGGTTGGTGTTCGGCGGCGGTCATAGCTGGTCGAGCAGGAGTTTTGCTCAGGTGCTCCGGCTGATCGGAGTCGTACGGAGCTGCCTGGCGTTGGGCGGGAACCTGCCCGCCTCGCCCTGCGTCGCACCTGGCGTGATCAACAAGCTGGCCGAACGCATCGGCTCCTGGCGCTCCGTCCACGCGAACTCCGATAGCGCCGAGACGGACTCGCTGGTGTTGGAGTGCGCCCGCTTGCTGGCCGGTGATCCCGGTGGCGAACAAGCTCCGCTGTGGACCTTCGGGTTGGCGGCGATGTCGGAGTACGTCGCCTGGCGGCCCGGCGACGGTGTCGCGGACGCCGTGGTGGACGCGCTGCTGGCCGCCGACCGGGCATTGCGGGACCGGCC
>NZ_FNOK01000104.1 GCF_900106995.1 Saccharopolyspora shandongensis | reverse complement strand
GTATTAGACCCCGTTTCCAAGGCTTATCCCAGAGTGCAGGGCAGATTACCCACGTGTTACTCACCCGTTCGCCACTCATCCACACCCGAAAGTGCTTCAGCGTTCGACTTGCATGTGTTAAGCACGCCGCCAGCGTTCGTCCTGAGCCAGGATCAAACTCTCCAACAATGCTGTTGAACAATCCCAGCAGACACTCAAACCCAACCGGGCGAGCGTCATACTCAAAGAAACCACCAACCACACACAATCTGCATGGTCGGGGGCATAAAAGAACACTAACCAAAACAGTCCGCTGTTGAGTTCTCAAAGAACACACCCACACCATCACTTCAATCCCTATCGGGACCTCAGCTCCGGGGAGCATTTTCTTTCGCTTTCTTGTGTCGGTAACTCTAGCAGGCCCTCATTTCGGCGTTTTCAGGGGGGTCAACCCCGCGCTGATCGCTCCGAAGATCGAGCTCGTTGCTTGAGTTGTCAACGTGCCTCGTAGTCTTGTCGTCTACTTGGCGACCGCCTTACGTTACCCGGTGCGCTTCGCGGTGTCAAACCGCGCGCCCCGGTCGGTGTGCGCTCCGCGGAGTTCGTCTCCGATCTCCAGGGCGCTCCCGCAGCCGTCCTCGACAGGTTCTTGCATCCCGTTCCGTTCGGCCGTCCGTGCGGCAAAGAGAAAGTTACGCACACCCTGCGTGAAAGTCAAATCGCCTGGTCAGACTCTTGACGTCACTCCTTCGGGCGATTTCGGGTTCACTTCTGCTTCGGGCGCAGCCAGAGCTTCACGGTGCTCACCGAACCCGTCGCGCTGATCGCTTCCAGCAGGTCAGCGGCGGAGACCGGCCGATTGCGACCCACTGGGACCAGGTCGTAGCCCCAGGTGCCGAACTCGCGCAGGGCCGCTCCGGGGTCGTCACCCAATTGCCGGATCGCATCCGGTGTGAAGGAGCACACGATCGAAGGACGGTCGCGACGCAGTAGGCGGACCAGGCCGCCGAGCACCCGGTGCACCCGCCCGCCCACGTCGACGTGCACGACCGAGAGCTTCAGGTTCTGCAGAGCCTCGTGGTTCTCCAGCTCCCGGTCGAGCCGGACGCCGCGCACCGACGGCGGCGTGTCGCCTTCCGGCGGGCTGACCGACAGGCCGCCGGCGAGCGACGATTCCGCCGCCAGCTGGCACGAGCCGTCCCATGCCGCGCCTTCCACCAGCACCAGCCGGTGTCCCCATGCCGCAGGCACGTTGACTTCCACGTTGTGCTTGAGCAGTGCGCCGCTTCGCGGGCACGGTTCGACCGCGACGACCGCACCGCTGTTGCCGAGCCTGCTCAGCACTCGCACGGTCTGGTAACCCACGTACGCGCCGACGTCCATGAAGACGCCGTCGGGTTCGAGCAGGGAATCGATCAGCGCGGACACGTCGGCGTCCCAGCTCGAATGCGACGACAGCCACGGCAGCATGAAGCTGTCGTCGGCCGGCAGCCTCAGCAGTCCCGCGTCGCAGAGGACGGGCGTCGTGGTGCCGTCGCCGCCTCCGATGTTGCGCTCGTGCTCCCTCAGCAGGATGCGTTGCAGGACGTCGGTGCGTTGCAAGGCGTTCGCCGCATCGTGCGAGGCGCTGCGCAGGTTCGCCGCCGCGTTCTGGTCGCCCGCTTGGCGCTGTTCCAGCGCATCCATCCGGTCGAGGATCCGCTCGACCGCTCCGGTCAGGCTGTCCAGGCGTTCCGCCAGGGCGTCCACGCGCTGATCACCGCCCTCGCCCGCTTCGAGCTTCCGCAGCCTGCGGTGCTGTTCGGCCAGGTCGGCCCGGGCTCGGACCATGCCGTCGTCGGTGCCGAGCAGCTGGGCGCCGAGCTGGTCGTGGCGCCTGATGAGCTGGGCCAGTTCCGCTCGCACCGCCTCCATGTCGCCTTCGCCGTCCGCCTCGTACTGGCGGCGGAGCAGTTCGGCGGCGGTTTGCTCGACTCCGTCGACGAGGGAGCGCATCACGTCGCGGATGTGCTCGTCGTAGTGGCTCAGCGCCTTGAGCACAGCCTTGCGCAACGCCGGCGCCATCGAGTTCCGGCTGCTGGCGCCCACCTCCGGTGCCCGGTGCAGCGCGTGCCGCGCCACCAGCAGCGGGCGCAACGGATCGTCGAACTGGCCGTGGCTGTCCCGCGACCACTTCGTGCGCCAGTTCCGGTACGCCTGCTCGACGCGCTCGCGCAGGCGCGCGCCGGCGCGCGCGACGGTGTGCACTGCGAGCAGGTTTTCCTTTGCTGCCGCGCCGAATGCCGCGCTGGCTTCCGGGTCGTCGGCGGCAGCGCGCAGGAGCTCTGCAGCTGCTTCGATGTCCGGTTCTCCGGGGCCCGCGCAGGGCACTAGGCGCGCGGATTCGGCTCCGAAGAGCTCAGCCACCGCGCCGTGCTCCCCCGCGATCACCGGCACTCCGTGCGCGGCGACCTCCAGCAGTCTCAGCACGTGGTCGTCACCGGCCTCGCCGCGGTGCAACGACACGAAGCTGTCCGACGCGGACAGCAGCGGGTGGAGGTCGAGGTCCTCTTCCACCAGCAGGATCCGGGAATCCGTCGCGGTCGCCAGGCGCAGGCGCTCGGCCGCCTCCGGGTGCTCGACCGCCCCGACGACGCCGATGAGCAGGCGCACCTCGTCGCGCTCCGGGAACGCCGCGAGGAAGGCGCTGACCACGCCGAGCGCGTTGTCCGCGCGCTCGGCCGCGTGATCCACGAAGGCACCGAACACGAACTCGTCGGACAGCCCGAACTTGGCTCGGGCGCCCTTCCGCGTCGGTAAATCGATCCGATCGCGCTCCGGTGCCGGTAGTACGACGACCCTGGTCTTCGTGCCGTTGCGGCGGGCCGCGGCGCGGCCGCTCTCCGACAGCACCCAGGTTTCCGCCACGTCGGCGGTGTCGGCGGCGCCGTTGTGGACGTCGATCACGTACCTGCCCGCGGGCACCGGCAGGCCCGGTCCGCAGCGCAGGACGACCGGGTAGTAGGCCGTGTCCGCCGAGGGCAGCCCGGACGCGCGGACCGCGGTGCGCATCAGCTCCGCGAGTTGCCCGTCGCCCAGCACCGCGACACCGAGCTGGTCGACCAGGGCCGCCCGGTTGTCGATCCTGCGGTGCACCGCCTCGGCCGGGACCCGGCCGCTGGCCACGCCGACGCCGACGCACCACTCGTGGAAGGCCTCGGCGTTGGTGCCGAACGGGTCCGGGTAGTCGCGCCGCAGGATCGGGTCGTCCGCCCACACCGCCGCGGTCCAGCGGGAACCGCCGGCCGCGCGCTGCCGGTCGTCGGCCGGGGCGCACGACCACTCCCGGAACTCCGCCAGCGGGCCGTCCGGTTCGAAGGGGCTCGGCGGCGGTTCGCCGTCCGCCAGCCAGGCGTCGAGGTACTCGCGGCGCAGCGTCGCGGGCAGCACGACGCCGTCCGGCATGACGTCGAACGGGTGCGGCTGCTCGCGGGTGTACCCGGCCCCGACCAGCGCGTTCCGGTAGCCCGCGCAGAGCCCGGCGAGCACCGGGTTCTCGGAGAGCAGGATCCGCGGGCGGTCGGCGTAGGCAGTGGACAGCAGCCAGGGCCGCTGGGGTTGGAAGCCGTCGAAGTGGACGCTCCGCAGCACGGTGCCGTCCACGGTGTGCCGGCCGTCGCCCGCCACCACCAGCTCGCGCTGGGCCGCGTTCCACACGGACAGGCCGACGCCGGGATCGCGGATCACCTGGTGGTCGACCAGCGCGGGCGCGCCGTCCAGCATCGACGCCGCCGCGCTGGGATCGGACCGCAGCTGCTCCACCCACGTCGCGAGGAGCTGCTCCGCCCCCGGCCGGACGGCGAAGGCGCTGGGGTCGAAGGTGCCCGATTCGGCGAGGTCGGCGGGGTTCGGGCGCAGGCCGTCCACCGCCAGCGGGCGCAGCACTCGCGGCACCAGGGCGACCGGCCGCTCGTGGGTCAGGCCCGCGACGAGATCGTCGAAGCGGCCGAAGAGCTGGACGGACGGTTCGAAGTACAGCACCGTCGCGCCGGACTTCAGCAGGTGCTGCAGGAACATCGGGCGCAGCACGTTGCGCAGCTGCTCCGCGGTGCAGCCCATCGCCAGCCGGGCGTACTCCGTCGCGTCGAGGCCGATGTCGGCGAAGGTCAGGCCGTCCGGCTCCGCCCGGTCCGCGCCCGGCAGGTCGACCACCAGCAGCGCGAACTGCGCGTTCGGGTGGTGGCGGCGGAACGTCTCGCGGAGCACCCGCGCGGCCGGGAGCTGGTCGCGGCACGCGACGGTGCAGCCGAGCACGGTGCGGGCACCGCGGTCCTCCGACGTTTCGGCCGGCCACTCCGGCTCGCCGAACAGCTCGGCCGGTTGCTCCAGCACACCGGATTGCAGGGTGGCTTCCACAGCGGAATCGCTGTCGGGGCTCCCCGCAGTCACTGGGTCGGGCTGCGCCTGCGAATCAGTCACGGGCGCAACCTATCGCTCCTCGCGCCACAGCAACACGCCCAACCCCATGTGTGCTCGGCCGGTATGCGCGGTCTTCGGCGGGCGCGCACGCGCCAGCGGGCCGCAGCTCGCCGACGGGTGCGTGCCAGCTGGGAGTTTCCGCAGTTCAGCGGTCGTGAGCACGGTGCTGCGCCACAGTGCTCACGACCCGCTCAGAGCATCGGCATCAAGGTGCGGAGCTCGTACGGCGTGACG
Source organism: Saccharopolyspora shandongensis (assembly GCF_900106995.1). Classification (GTDB taxonomy): domain Bacteria; phylum Actinomycetota; class Actinomycetes; order Mycobacteriales; family Pseudonocardiaceae; genus Saccharopolyspora; species Saccharopolyspora shandongensis. Next base: position 9,045 of record NZ_FNOK01000104.1, on the reverse strand, counting down.
TGGCTGCGGTAGGCGTTCCACTCCTCGCGCTTGTTGCGCAGGAAGAAGTCGAACACGTGCTCGCCGAGGGTTTCCGCGACCAGCTCGGAGGACTCCATCTCGGTCAGCGCCTCGGTGAGGTTCTGCGGCAGGTTCGCGTAGCCGGCCGCCTTCCGCTCCCGTTCGGTCAGGCCCCACACGTCGTCCTCGGTGGCGGGCGGCAGCTCGTAGCCCTTCTGCACGCCGCGCAGCCCGGCCGCGAGGATCACCGCGTAGGCCAGGTACGGGTTGCAGGCCGAGTCCAGGTTTCGGACCTCGACGCGGCGCGAGGACGCCTTGCCCGGCGAGTACATCGGCACCCGGACCAGCGCGGACCGGTTCGCGTGGCCCCAGCAGACCGCGGTCGGCGCCTCGCCGCCGACGACCAGCCGCTTATAGGAGTTCACCCACTGGTTGGTCACGGCGCTGATCTCGCGGGCGTGGTGCAGGATCCCGGCCACGAACGCCCGGCCGATGTCGGACAGCTCGAACGGGCTCTCCGGGTGGTAGAAGGCGTTCTGGTCGCCCTCGAAGAGGCTGAAGTGGGTGTGCATGCCCGAGCCGGGCTGCCCGCTGAACGGCTTCGGCATGAACGAGGCGCGCACGCCCTGGGTGATCGCGACCTCCTTGACCACATACCGGAACGTCATCACGTTGTCGGCCATGGTCAGCGCGTCGGCGTAGCGCAGGTCGATCTCCTGCTGGCCGGGCGCGCCCTCGTGGTGGCTGAACTCCACCGAGATCCCCATCGCCTCCAGGGTCTCGATGGCGTTGCGCCGGAAGTGCGGTGCCGCGTCGTGGCTGGACTGGTCGAAGTAGCCGCCGGAGTCGGCGGGCACCGGTTCGGTGCCGTCGTCCGGCAGGTTCTTCAGCAGGAAGAACTCGATCTCCGGGTGCACGTAGCAGGTGAAGCCGGACTCGGTGGCCTTGGCCAGGGTGCGGCGCAGCACGTGCCGCGGGTCGGCCCAGCAGGGCGAGCCGTCTGGCATGTGGATGTCGCAGAACATTCGCGCCGAGTAGTGCTCGCCGTCCGGGGTCTCCCACGGCAGCACCTGGAAGGTGGCGGGGTCCGGCTTGGCGACCATGTCCGATTCGTAGACCCGGGCGAAGCCCTCGATGGCCGAGCCGTCGAACCCGATGCCCTCGGCGAAGGCGCCCTCAAGCTCGGCGGGCGAGATCGCCACCGACTTGAGCATGCCCAGGACGTCGGTGAACCACAGCCGCACGAAGCGGATGTCACGTTCCTCCAAGGTGCGGAGCACGAACTCCTGCTGGCGGTTCATGCACGCAGCCTAAGAGTTCCGACTGCGAATTGCGTAACTGGTCCATGAACGCGGCGCTACCCGCTTCGGGCCGTCCGCGGTCCGCTGGGACGAAGGGCATCCCGGGGCGACTTGGCCGCCCGGAGATGCCCTTCGCCGCCTAGGTCATCCGTTCGAGGTGCAGCGGGTTCCTTCGGCCGGGAGTGTCAGGTCGACCAGGTACTTCGTGGTCGCGTCGTCCACGCAGGTGACGCCCTGCATGAAGACGGTGTGCTGGGTGCCCTCGAAGGTCAGCAGGCGGCCGTGCAGGGCTTCCGCGAGCTTCACCCCCGCCTGGTAGGGCGTGGCGGGGTCGCCGGTGGTGGAGATCACCAGCGTCGGCGGCAGCGCCCCCACCTCCGGCTCGGCGGCCTCGCCGGTGACCGGGACCGGCCAGAACGCGCATTTGTCGCGCGCCGCGCTGGGCGGGTTCCCGTTGTCCAGGAACGGCGCCACCTCGCGGTAGCGGCGGTCCGCCTCGCGGAGGATCGCCGGGTCCTCGATGCGCTGGTCGTCAACGCAGTGCACGGCGTCGAACGCGTCGGTGGTGTTGGTGTACTGCCCGTTGCTCTCGCGGCTGAAGTAGTTGTCCGCGAGGGACAGCAGCCGCCGGCCACTGCCCTGCCGGAGCTCGTTGATCCCGTTGTCCAGCTGGTCCCAGAGGCTCGGCGCGTACAACGCCTGGATCGCCGCCATGGTGGCGTCCTTGTAGGACAGCTCGCGGCCGTCACCGGCCGGGGCCGGGTGGTCCTCCAGGGGACGGGTGAGCTGCTGGAACACCGCGACGGCCTGCGCCGGGTCGGAGCCCAGGGAGCACCGCTGGCGCTTGGCGCACCAGGCCGCGAAGTCGTTGAAGGCGCGCTGGAAACCGGCGCCCTGGGCGACCAGCTGGTCGACCGTGGACTGCCCGGGGTCGATCGCGCCGTCGAGCACCATCGCCCGCACGTTGCCGGGGAAGGTCTCCGCGTACTCCGCGCCGATCCGGGTGCCGTAGGAGTAGCCGAGGTAGGTCAGCTTCGCGTCGCCGAGCGCCGAACGCAGCACGTCCATGTCCTTAGCGACCTCGCGGCTGCCGACGTTGGCCAGCATCTTGGTGCCGGTGCGCTCCGCGCACTTGCCGACGTAGTCGCGCTCCTCCTGCTCGGTCGCGGCGATCCCGGCGGGCGAGGTGTCCACGTCGGAGTCGAGCCGCTCGGCGTCGCGCTCCGGGCCGGTCAGGCAGTTCACCGCGGGTTCGGAGGCGCCGATGCCGCGCGGGTCGAACCCGATCAGGTCGAATCGCTGGCCCAGGTCGCTCTGCCCGATCGACGAGGCGACGCTCGCGGCCGCGCTCATCCCGGACGCACCCGGGCCGCCCGGGTTCATCAGCAGCGAGCCGGTCCGGTGCTCCGGGTCGGTGGCCGGCTTGCGCAGGACGCCGAGCGTGATCACCTGTCCCTGGGGTTCGGCGTAGTCAATCGGGACTTCCAGCCGCGCGCACTCCAGGCCGGTGTCGTCGAAGGCGGTCCGGTCGCTGTCGGACGTCGCGAACGGGGCGCAGGGCCCCCATGACAACGTCTGTCCGTAGTACCGCTCCAGGCCCGCCGGCACCGGTCCGGCCGGGCCCTTGTGCTCGGTGTGCGGCTGCAGCGGTGCTGGTTCTCGCGTGGGCGGGCTGCACGCGGCCGCGCCCAGCAGCGCCACCGCGGACAGCACGGTCAGTAGGCGGTTCACTCACGAATCGTGACACGCATCGCGCGGCGCGGCTCACAGTGGGCAGCACGACGCAGGCGTGCGGCGTGCGCGAAGATGGATGCATGCCCCAGCTGCGCATCGCACTCGCACAGGTCAACGCATGCGTCGGCGACATCGCCGGCAACAGTTCGATGGTCTTGGACTGGACCCGCCGCGCCGTGCAGGACGGCGCCCACCTCGTGGCCTTCCCCGAGATGGTGCTCTCCGGCTATCCGGTCGAGGATCTGGCACTGCGCAAGTCGTTCGCCGCCGCGAACCTCTCCGAGCTGGAGGTGCTGGCCCGGCGCTTGCAGGACGCCGGCTGCGGCGACGCGCTGGTCGTCGTCGGACACCTCGGCCGCGACGACGAAGGGCCGCGCAACTCGGCGTCGCTGCTCTACGGCGGCGAGGTCGTCACGACCTACCACAAGCACCACCTGCCGAACTACGGCGTGTTCGACGAGGCCCGCTACTTCGCGCCCGGCTTCGACCTGCCGATCGTGCGGCTGCACGGCCTGGACGTCGGCGTGGTCATCTGCGAGGACATCTGGCAGAACGGCGGGCCGGTGGCCGCGCTGGGCAAGGTCGGCGTGGACCTCGTGGTGTGCATCAACGGTTCGCCGTACGAGCGCGCCAAGGACGACGTGCGCACCCCGCTGGTCGTCCGGCGGGCCGCCGAGGCCGGGGCGCCGATGGCGTACGTGAACCTGGTCGGCGCGCAGGACGAGCTGGTGTTCGACGGCGATTCCATGGTCGCCACGCCGGACGGCGAGATCCTCGCGCGGGCGCCGCAGTTCGCCGAGCACCTGACACTGCTGGACCTGGAGCTGACCGCGGGCGGGCACACCTCGACCACCGTGCCCGCCGAGCCGGGCCCGATGCGGATGCCCGCCTTCGACGTCCGGCGGATCGTGCTGCAGCCGGAGCCGCTGGCGCCCTACGAGCCGGTGCCCGCGCTGCCGCCCGCCGAGCGGCTCGACGACGTGGGCGAGGTGTGGTCGGCGCTGGTCACCGGGCTGCGCGACTACGTGCACAAGAACGGGTTCCGGTCGGTGACCTTCGGCTTCTCCGGCGGGATCGACTCCGCGGTGGTCGCCGCGCTGGCCGCCGACGCGCTCGGCGCGGACTCCGTGCACGGGGTGTCGATGCCGTCGAACTACTCGTCGGAGCACTCGCGGTCGGACGCCGCCGAGCTGGCGAAGCGGATCGGATGCCACTTCGAGGTGCACCCGATCGCCGACATGGTCGACGTGTACGTGCGGCAGCTGGAGCTGACCGGGCTCGCTGAGGAGAACGTGCAGGCCCGCGCCCGGGGCGTGCTGCTGATGGCGCTGTCGAACCAGCGCGGCCACCTGGTGCTGGCCACCGGGAACAAGACCGAGCTGGCAGTGGGCTACTCGACGATCTACGGCGACGCGGTGGGCGCGTTCGCGCCGATCAAGGACGTGCCGAAGACGCTGGTGTGGAAGCTGGCGAGGTGGCGCAACGCCGACGCGGAGAAGCGCGGCGAGGTGCCGCCGATCCCGGAGAACTCGATCAGCAAGGCGCCGTCCGCGGAGCTGCGGCCGGACCAGCTGGACCAGGATTCGCTGCCGGAGTACGACGTGCTGGACGTGGTGCTGGACGGCTACGTGGAGGGCGACCGCGGTTACGCGGACCTGATCGCGGACGGGTTCGACGCCGAGCTGGTCGAGCGGGTGCTGCAGATGGTGGACCGGGCGGAGTACAAGCGCCGGCAGTACCCGCCGGGCACCAAGATCACGTTCAAGGCGTTCGGCCGGGACCGGCGGCTGCCGCTGACCAACCGCTGGCGGGAGGTCGCGCCGTGAGGTGACGGTGTGCCCCGCGCAGGAGGCGCGAGTCGGCCTGCGGCTCAGCCGCGAGGCGCGCTTTGCGGCAGGTCACCGATCGTGAGCGGTTTGGACTGCCATAGCGATCCAAAACGCTCACGAGCCCTCGGCGTGAGAAGGAGGTATGACCGTGTGGGCCGTGCACGGATTGTCCACCGTGGACGGACGACTCGTGCTGTGGGCGGAGGATTCCGAGCTCCCCGCACGAGTCGCCGGGCGCGTGCCGCGCGGCACGGTGGCGCATCCCTTCGCCGTGCCCGGCGAGGCGCTGCGGGACGCGCTGCCCGGTGAGCAGCTCAAGGTGGACTCCGTTCGCCTCCAGTTGCCTTCTTATGCCTCCGCGCCGGTCGCGTCTCCCGAATTGGTGCGGGATCCGCTGACGGCTGGGCCGCAGCCGCGCGGCAAGCTGCGGTTGCGGGAATGGCTGGTTCCCGCCGTGTCGTGCAGCCCCGCAGCGGTGCTCGCACTGCTCGACGAAGGCGTGCCCGGCTGCCGGTTGGGCGCGTCCGCGCACTTCCTGCACAGCGTCGCCGGATTCGCCGAGCAAGTGGTGTCGCAGGGTCGGGTGCTGCCCTCGCTGGTCTTCGAGGCCGAGCGGCCCGCTGCGCGCTGGCGCGCGGCGTTGTCCGGCACGGATTCGGCGCGGTTCGTGGCGCTGCGCGATTCCATGCCGCAGGCCTTCCGCAGCGAGCACGGCGATCCACCCGCCGACGTCCTGCGCACGGCTCTCGATTCGCTGGTCGACGGCATCGCCCGCGCCCGGGTCGCCGACGTCGGGATGCCCGGCGGCCGGACCGTTGCCGCGGCTTGGCTGAACGCGCTGGCCCACGAGCCGCGGTTCGACGGCGATCCAGCGAAGGTGCGGAAACTCGCCCGCCGGCTGGAGACCTGGCGCGCCAGCGGTGCCCGGGAAAGCCCGGTGCGGACCTGCTTCCGGTTGCACGCCCCGGATGACGACGAGCAGTGGCGGCTGGAATTCCTGCTCCAGGCCGTCGACGACCCGAGCGTCCTGGTGTCCGCGAACGAGGTGTGGCGGGAGGAGAGCCGGGTCCTGCAGCGCTGGGTCGCGCAGCCGCAGGAATTGCTGCTCGCCGACCTCGGCAAGGCGAGCCGGGTCTTCCCCGGGCTCGACGCGGCGCTGGTCGTCCCGCACCCCACCGAGTTGTTCCTGGACGCCGACGGGGCGTACGAGTTCCTCACCAGCGCCGCGCTGCTGGACCAGGCCGGTTTCGGCGTGCTGCTGCCGTCCTGGTGGGGCCGCACGCAGCAGCTCGGGCTGAAGCTGACCGCGACCAGTTCCGGCACCGCCGGGACGGTGTCGAAGGAGTCCGGGCTCGGCATGGACGCCGTGGTCGACTACCGCTGGGACCTGGCGCTGGGCAACGAGCGGCTGACCGAGGCCGAGCTGGCGGAGCTGGCCGCCGCGAAGGTCCCGCTGGTGCGGGTGCGCGGCAGGTGGGTCCAGGTCGACCGCAAGCGGCTGGCCGCCGGGCTGGCGTTCTTGAGCCGCTCCGGCACCGGACAGATGACCGCCGGCGAGGTGCTGCTGCAGGCCGGGATGCACGCCGAGGACGGCGACCTGCCGATGCCGGTGATCGAGGTGAGCGGGCACGGGTGGCTCGGAGACCTGCTGTCCGGCCAGGCCGAGCAGTACCTGGAACCCGTTGAGCCGCCAGCAGGTTTCACCGCGACGCTGCGCCCGTACCAACGCCGCGGCCTGGCCTGGCTGGCGTTCCTGGACCGGCTGGGCTTGGGCGCCTGCCTCGCCGACGACATGGGCCTCGGCAAGACCGTGCAGCTGCTGGCGCTGGAAGCGCTGACTCGTTCGGAGGGCTCGCGCGGCCCGACGCTGCTGGTCTGCCCCATGTCGGTGGTCGGCAACTGGCAGCGGGAGGCGGCCAAGTTCGCGCCCGCGCTGAAGGTGCACGTCCACCACGGCGGCGGGCGGCTCGGCGGCGAGGACCTGATGGAGGAGGTCGGCGGGCAGGACCTCGTCATCACGACGTATCCGCTGGCCGCGCGGGATTCGGCCGTGCTGCGGGAGATCCGCTGGGAGCGGGTGGTGCTCGACGAGGCGCAGAACATCAAGAACAGCGCCGCCCGGCAGGCCAAGGCGGTGCGCGGCCTGTCGGCCCGGCAGCGGATCGCGCTGACCGGCACGCCGGTGGAGAACCGGCTCGCCGAGCTCTGGTCCATCATGGACTTCGCGAATCCCGGCGTGCTGGGCTCGCTGAGCACGTTCCGGGCCCGGTTCGCGGTGCCGGTGGAACGCGACGGCGACACCGATGCCGCGGCCCGGTTGCGGCGCATGACCGGGCCTTTCGTGCTGCGGCGGCTGAAGACCGATCCGGCGATCATCGGCGACCTGCCGGACAAGATCGAGATGAAGCAGCTGTGCAACCTCACCGCCGAGCAGGCGTCGCTGTACCAGGCGGTGGTCGACGACATGCTGGCGCGCATCGACGACAGCGAAGGCATGGAGCGCCGCGGGCTGGTGCTGGCGACGATGTCCAAGCTCAAGCAGGTGTGCAACCACCCAGCGCAGCTGCTCGGCGACGGCTCGCCGCTGCCCGGCCGGTCGGGGAAGTTGTTGCGGCTGGAAGAAATCCTCGAATCGGTGCTGGCCGACGGCGACAAGGCGCTGTGCTTCACGCAGTTCGCGGGGTTCGGCGGGATGCTGGTGCCGCACCTGTCGGCGCGGTTCGACACCGAGGTGCTGTTCCTGCACGGCGGCACGCCGAAGAAGGCCCGCGACGAGATGGTCCGGCGGTTCCAGGAGTCCGACGGGCCGTCGATCTTCCTGCTGTCGCTGAAGGCCGGCGGCACCGGGCTGACGCTCACCGCCGCCAACCACGTCATCCACCTGGACCGGTGGTGGAACCCGGCCGTCGAGGACCAGGCCACCGACCGGGCGTTCCGCATCGGCCAGCGCCGGGACGTGCAGGTCCGCAAGCTGACCTGCATCGGCACCCTGGAGGAGAAGATCGACCAGATGATCGAGGACAAGAAGGCGCTGGCGCAGCTGGTCGTCGGCTCCGGCGAGAACTGGCTGACCGAGCTGTCCACCCGCGAGCTGCGCGACCTGGTCGCGCTGGAGGCGGAGGCCATCGGTGAATGAGTGGCGCCGGTTCCCGCCTGGCGCGAAGCCGATCCGCGTCGAGGGCGGCATCAAGGCGCGCAGCAAGCGCGGTGAGATCGCGCAGACCTGGTGGTCGCGGCGGTTCATCGAGGTGCTGGAGTCGTTCGGCATGGGCGGGCGGCTGCAGCGCGGCAAGCGGTACGCGCGCGCCGGGCAGGTGCTCAGCCTGACGCTGTCGACCAGCCTGGTGGTCGCGCTGGTGCAGGGTTCCCGCCCGGAGCCCTACCGGGCGCGGATCGCGATCAAGGCGTTCACCGCGGAGGAATGGGAGCGGATCGAGCGGGCGCTGGCCGGGCAGGCGCTGTACGCGGCGAAGCTGCTGGCCGGGGAGATGCCCGCGGACGTCGAGCAGGTCTTCGACGAGCTCGGGCTGCAGCTGTTCCCGACGACGATGCGGGAACTGACGATGGATTGTTCCTGCCCGGACTGGGAAATCCCGTGCAAGCACCTGGCGGCGGCCTGCTACCTGGTGGCCGAGTCGTTCGACGAGGACCCGTTCCAGATCCTCGCCTGGCGCGGCCGGGGCCGCGAGGAGCTGCTGGACCGGCTTCGGGCGTTGCGCGGCAGCGCGTCGGCCCCGGCTGCGGAGGAGCCCGATCAAGTGGCGCCGCTGTCGGAATGCCCGGAAACCTTCTGGAGCGCACCGGAATCCCCGGCGGCGCCGGCGACTCCCGGCACGGAGCCGACCGCACCGGACGCGCTGCTCGACGAGCTCGACCCGCTGCCGGTGCAGATCGGGGGCGAATCCGCCGTCGAACTCCTGCGCCCCGCCTACCGGGCGATGGCGCGAACGGACCGTTCACCCCGGTAGGCAGCGCGAACGGACCGTTCGCTCGGTCACCGCCCACCCACCGCCGAACACCGGGAAAACACCCGAGATCGATGTCCGGCCTGATCAGCGCTCGTGAGCACTTTGGAGTGCCATAGCAGCCTGTCATGTCTCAGGACCTCACGGACAGTTTTGTCTCATGACGTCGTGGACAGTTTTGGTGTGAGTCGTTGGTAGCGGACGCTGCGGTCCAGT
>NZ_FNOK01000042.1 GCF_900106995.1 Saccharopolyspora shandongensis | reverse complement strand
CGGCAACATCGAGCCGTCTTTCGAGCTCTCTTCGACCGGCCACGTGAACGCCCACCTGAAGGTCACGAACGCCGGCGAGGCCAGCTGCACCCTGACCGACGACTTCCCGGACATCACGTTCATGGACCGGGAAGGGAACCCGTCCGACGGTCTCCAGATCAACCACGGCCAGCCCGGCACGGGCGGCCCCGTCATCCTCGAGCCCGGCCAGTCGGCCGCTGCGGACGTCGAGTGGCCCGCCGACCAGGGCGGTCCCGACGGGCCGGCCTGCAACCGGGTCTGGGCCGTGAGCCTGAAGATGAACAACGGCGAGCCGAAGACCATTGAGCCCACCAACAGCGGAGTCTTCGACCTGTGCGGCGGCGAGGCCACGATCAGCAGCTGGCAGGAAGACTGACCCGCGAAGCCCCGCGGAGCAACGCATCCTCGAGACCGGGCAGTCACGGCCGCGAGAAGCCCAAGAGCAGCGGCGAAGTCCTCATCGGCACCGGCAGGGCGAAGGCGAAGCCCTCGCCCTGCACTGGAACGACGTCCACCTCGACGACCCGGTGCTGTAAGTCCGCCAGACACTGTCCAATGTGAACAACACGACACCCGTGTTCACCACACCCAAAACCAGCCTCGACTGGATCCGACTCTCATCCCGAGTCACCGCCTCCCGTGGCTACAGCACACGCAGTGAGCCCATGGGATATCTATCGCCCAGCCACACCAGCGGAACACCGAGACCGCTCATGTGGCTGAGGCCAGATCCGACCTCCAGGTAACGAAGCTGATCGAGCCGTTCCAGATCGCCCTCACAGGATCCGCCTCGCCGGACGCGCTGGCCAAGGGACGACCAGCGCCCGGGACGTCATCGAAGACGATCCGCTCCTCAAGACCCCGGGAGACGGTTCGCCCCCGAGCCCTCGGCTGGTTCCGTGCGGTAGATGTCGGCCGCGTCGGGCACTGTGGACACGCCCAGTTCCTGCGCCACGCTCGACACCGCCTGGGCCGCGACGGACGGATCGTGGCGGCCGTCGGCGGTGAAATACCGTGCGATGTAGCGTTGGTAGTGCCGACTGGCCTCCGTCTCGCTGAGGCTCGGGATGAGGGCGTTGACGTACCGGACGGCGAGGTCAGGGTCGTCGCGGATCGTGCGCAGGGCTCGGCGGTTGGCTCGCACGAGGGCCAGTACCGCCGGATCGTTCGGCGCTATGTGGGTGGGGTCCACGGCGATGCCCACTGTGGGGATTCTGAAGTGGTCCCCGACGAAGGCCAGCAGCCGCAGGCCGTTCTCCTGGGCGGTGACCTCGGGCGCCAGGGTGCTGCCGACGAACGCCGCGTCCAGGGAGCCCTCGGCGAGCCGGCGGAGGTGGTGGCCGTAGTCGCCCGGTGTCATGACGACCGACCGGACGTCATGGTCCGGATCGAGCCCGTGCTTCCTGAGCACTATGCGGGAGAAGCACCCGGGCGCGGTCCGCGGCGCGTGGGTGCCGATCCTGCGGCCCTTCAGCTCCTCGACCGACGCGTAGGCCTCGCGGGCGAGCAGCCAGAACAGCGGCCGCTGGGTGTTGACGCAGAGAACCGTCCACGGGATGCCGTCGGTCACGCGCGATAGCACCGCCCGGCCTAGCCCGATCGTGGCGGTCCGCCGGACCCGTTCGCCGTCCCAGGCGCATCCATCGCGTAGGGCGACATGGACTGCCTCCTGCTCGTAGTAGTCCTGCTGGTCGGCGACATAGGCGACCAGTTCCTCGTGGATTCCCCGCCCGACGTAGGTCAGGTCGATGGTATGCACCTGCGAGGCCTCCTTTCCGGGATGCGTCAATCCATGGCCAGTCCGCCATTGACCGGTGCGGTAGTGCCCGTGATGAAACCGCTGTCGTCACCGGCGTAGAAGGCGACGGCCCGAGCCACGTCGTCGGGGGAAGCGATGCGGCCCAGTGCCGTCTGGGCCGCCTGGCGCTGCTGGTGTTCCTGATCCAAGGCAGCATCGGCGATGGTGGTCTCGCCCACCGGCCCCGGGGCCACCACGTTGACCGTAATCCCGCGAGCCCCCAGCTCCTGCGCGACGAAGCGGGCGAACTGGCTCAGGGCCGCCTTAGCGGTCCCGAGCGCGATCATGCCCGCACGCGGCCGCCGGCTCAACACCGTGCCGAGGTAGACGATCCGTCCGTAGCCGCCCTCGGTCATGCCGGGGACAACGGCCTTCGTCATCAGGAAGGCCGCTCGCATCTCCTGTTCCAGCTTGCCACCCAGTTCGTCCCACGAGATCTCGTCGAACGACTTGATGGCGTACGGGATCAGGGCGTTGTGGACCAGGACTTCCACCTCGCCCATGGCGGCCCGGACCTGCTCGACCATGCCGAGCACGGCGGCCCCGTCTGTCACGTCGGCCTGCACAGCCATCGCCTGGCCACCGGTGGACCTGATCGAGGCGACCACGTCGTCCGCCTCATCTCGGCTGCTGCGGTAGTTGACGACGACCCGCATGCCCCGGGATGCCAGCAACCGGACCACGGCCGCGCCGATCCCCCTGCTCGCGCCCGTGACGAGGGCGACCCTGCCACCCTGTTGAACGTTCGTCATACCGACCTCCGGGGAGGGTGTCTACGAGGACGACGGGTGCGGCTGGCCTCGCCGTCGGTCTGTGGCCGGGGTCCAACGGTCCTGACGCCGAACGAGCTCGTCCTCGTCCACGAGGGTGAGCATCGGTTGGCCTGGTTCGCAGAGCATGGTGACGGTGAAGCGCACATGGCCGGCCATGCGAGCACCGCCGTCAAGGCCAGAATGCCGTCGGCGGTGGGGTATCAACCTGGGGCTTTGGTCCTCATCGAAGTGCGACCCACGAGCTCTCGCCGGACACTGCTCACCCGCCGGGAAGATCACGACGAAGGTCCACAGCGACCAGTGTCCAAGAACCCCCGGATACTCGTCAGGCACACGACCGAGACGCCAAGATCGCTCATGTGCCTGAGGCCAGAACGGACCCCCGGACAACGAAACCGATCACGCCGTTCCACAGCGCCCTCATGCCCGACAGAGTGCGACGTCGACGCAGCCTCCGACCAAGGACTTTCTGCCCTGCATACCGAGAACAGCCGCGAGCGACAGCAACCCGGCCTGCCCGCGTGGCCGGAAGGGCGGTGGAAGCGACGGCCTGCACTGCCCGCCGATCCACCAACATCGACGATGACCCGGCCCGGGGTAGGCCCACTCGTGCTCAGATCAGGAACGAGTAGCGGCCGAGCATCCTCTTATCTGGACACTTTCGGGTGCGGTGAGCAGGTTGGTCGTCGAGCCTTCCTGGTGCTGGGTGTGTGGGGGGTCCACGATGCCGCGGTGCGAGTGATCAAGCATCGTGACGGCGGCATCGTTCGGCGGGTCGAACTCGTCGACGAGCCCGGGGAGCCGATCGGTTCAGCTTGCCGGTTCCTCAACCACTTGGTCGACCGGGGGTTCTCTCCGCACACGTTGTGCGCGTACGCCTATGACCTGAAGTACCTGTTCACGTTCTTGCGTGAAGAGGGCATGGACTGGCAGGAGTTCCGTGCGCCGGATGCGTTGCGGTTGCTGGCTTTTCTGCGGCGCACGCCGTCCCGGCGGTCGGCGCAGCGGCTGGGGCTGACAGTCGTGGTCGGCGGCGCGGATACGCCGGGCAAGCTGCTGGCTCCTTCGACGGTGAACCGGATTCTCGCCGCGGTGGCGAGTTTCTACGACTGGGCGATCGTGGCGGAGGAGTACGACGGTGATGCCTCGCCGATGCAGATGCGATCTGATCCAGCTTTGGCCAGGGTTCCGGATCGGCGTCAGCCGTTCATGGGCCGGGCCAGTCGTCAGAAGCCCGTGCGGCGCACGGTGACGGTCAAGCAACCGAGGCGGCTGCCGCGCCCCATGGACGACAGCGTGCTGGAGGACTTCATCGGCAGCCTGAAACGGCTACGTGACTTGGCGATGTTCCTGCTCATGCTGGACGGCGGGCTGCGGCCCGGCGAGGTGCTCTCCCTGCACCTGGCCGACGTGTCCTATGGACGTCGCCGGGTGACGGTGCGTAAGAGAGATGATCATCCCCACGGTGTCCGTGGGAAGTCTCGCACCGAGCGGATCGTTGACCTGCACGAACCGCGAACTTTGGATGCGGTCAGCCGGTATGTGATGCACGAGCGGCCACTGGATGCGGACAGCCCATTCGTGTTCCTCATCGGCGGAAACGGCGCTCGACGCCTGGAGCCGCTGGGCTACGACGCCTTGGTGCGTCTGTTCTCCCGGCGCATGGACAAGCTGGGCCTACGCGCCCCTGAGCGGACCCCGCACGCACTGCGTCACACGCATGCCACCGCGATGTGGGAAGGCGGAATGCGGGAGCTGTCCCTGCAGAAACGGCTCGGTCACGCCTCACCCGAGTCGACCAAGGTTTACACCCGAGTCTCCGACGAGGCTGTGCTGGCCGACTACACCCAGGCGCTGGAGAACAACCGGTGACCGCCTTGTCTCTGGCCGCGGTCCCAGAGCCGTCACCGCGGCGACGCCACGCGCCGCGTGAGGAGTATTTCGGTTGGCTGGACGCCGTTTTCGGTGACGAGCCGCGGGCCCACGGGCACGATCTGGCCGCGCCGATTAGGTCCCGCCGCTACTTCTACAACCGGTTCGTCAAGCACTGGCCCGACCTGGAGGAGTGGTTCACCGCGCCGCTGCTGGCCCGGCTCGACCTCGACCAGGACGGCGCCCCCACGCTCGCGGCCAGCGGCAAGCGGACCGGTCCTTCCTATGACGCAGGGTCTTACCTCACCTATCTGTCGATGGTTCACCGGATGCCGATGGACGCCGACTGGGTGCTCAGCCGCAACTTCGACAGCCTGTTCAACCCTCGCGTCGCCCCGGCTCTGGGAGTCGACCTCGACTTGTTCAACGCCCTTGACCAGCGCCAGCGTCAACTTGGCTACCGCTACGGCCGTGCCCTGTTGACCTGGGCCGTCGCCCGGCTGCTGCTTTGGCGAGGCGACTCGGACATCACCAGCATCGACTACGACGACCTGACGGCCTTCGGCGAGGAAATCCGCCGCTGGTGCGCCCGACCCGAGGCCCGACTCATCCGGGCCGGTCACGTGCATCGCACCCGCCGCAACCACGATCCCGCCGTCCTGCCAGTGCAGTTCGAGCAGCAGTGCCTCACCCGGCTGCACGTGCTGCACGTGTTGTTGTTCAACACCGGACAGATCTCCCGTGAACCGAGGCACGGACTGCGCTCGGACGTGATCTGGAAACAGCAACTGGTGCCGCCGGGCACCCCTCCCGTGATCGCCGCCCCAGTCGACCGCTGGCTAAATGGTAGGTTGCAGACCACCGACCGGGCCGAGTCGGTTCGCGGGGCCCGCGATGCGTTCCGTTACCTGCTTCGTTGGCTAGCCGAGGAACATCCCGAGATCACCAGCCTGACTGCGCTGACCCGCGACCACATCGAGCGCTACCTCACTTACCTGCACGAGCGCATCAACCCACGCAATGGCAAGCCGTTGGCCGCGCGCACCCGCTATACCTACATCAGTCCGCTGTTGCAGTTTTTCCAGGAAGCCAGCCAATGGGGCTGGGACGATGTGCCTGCCCGGCCTCTGCTCGGCCGGTCCGACCTGCCGAAACTGCCCTCGCGGCTGCCGAGGTTCATTCCGCGCGACGAGCTGGACCGGCTGATGACGGCCGTCGAGGAACTGGAGAACCCCTACCAGCGCACGGCACTCCTGCTGGTGCGCTGGAGCGGAGCACGCCGGGGAGAGATCCGCCGGCTCACCGTGGATTGCCTGGACGCCTACCCGGATGGTTACCCGCGGCTGCGGATTCCGGTGGGCAAAACCTACGCCGAGCGCATGATCCCGCTGCATCCGCAGGCCGCCGACGCGCTCCGTGAACTGATCGCCAAGGCGAAGACGGACGGCGCAGCAGCGCGATATGACACCTGGGCCCAGCAGCCAGTCCGGTGGGTGTTCATGCACCGAGGCCGCCCGATGAGTAAGAACTACCTGTTCGACGAACCGTTGAAGATCGCTTGCCATGCTGCCGGACTCCTCGACGGCGAGGGGCGACAGACCGTGTCAGCGCACCGGTTCCGGCACACTGTCGGCACTCAGCTCGCCGAAGGCGGTGCGCAGATCCAGACCATCATGGCGATCCTGGGGCACCGCAACGCGCAGATGTCGGCGACGTATTCGCACATCAGTGACCCGGTGCTCAAGGAGCAGTACGAGAAGGTCATCGCCGCTGGCGGTCGCCTGGCCGGCCCAGCCGCCGAGGCCCTGCTGGCTGACCGGCTCGACGCGGACACGGTCAACTGGCTGAAAACCAACTTCTTCAAGACCGAGCTGGAGCTCGGCCACTGCCTGCGCACCCCGGCAGAGGGCCCCTGCGAGTGCGATCTTTACCTCCGCTGCACAAAGTTCTTCACCACCAGCGAGTACGCACCCCGCCTACGGGCCCGACTCGTCCGCGAACAGCAGCTGGCGCAGGACGCCATCGAACGGGGTTGGCCCCGTGAAGTCGAGCGGCACAACGCGGTCGCCGACCGCATCCGCGCTCTGTTGACCGAACTCGGCGAGAGCATCGAACCAGAGCCTGACGATCACTGCTGACGCCCGATTCGCGCAGAAAAGTGTCCAGATAAATGTTGACGTGGTGGCGCACGAACGGCGAGAGCCGGGCGGCGTCTTCGTCGCGGACCTCGTAGCCACCGGCGCGGAGTTCTCTCCGCGCCGGTTCGAGTCCCATCCGGCCAATACGCGGACAAGTCCAAGATCTAGATGGTCTACGTGCTGGTCAGCCCACGATTCGCGGCAGGACTCAGCTCCAACCCCGCATGCGTCGCACGCAGACCCCGCCAGAAGCGCCCCGAGCCAGATCCATCCACACCGGCCGAGGCCGCGTGCTTGCCCGAGGAAGCGTTCCGCATGGACGACGACTGGGGCACCTTGGCATGGGTCGCCATGACCACCAGCATGCGCCGAAGCGAACTCGTCGGCCTCCACTTCTCCCGCATCGACCTCGACGAGGAAGTCATCGACCTACGCCGAAACTGGGTCCACGGCAAAGAAAATGACACCAAAACCCACCAAAACCGACGCATCGCAATCGACTCCGAAACCGTCGCCCTCCTCCGCGAACACCGCGACCGAGCCACCAACCTAGTCCGCAACCTCGCACTAGGCCAGATCTGCCGATCTGGGCTCGACCGCAGCGGCGACCTCCACCAATTAGTGCACTGTGGACGAACTAGTGCACGTTGGTTTCTCCCAGTGACGATGCAACTCTGGCCAGTAGTCCTCGAAGAACTCCCAACCACTCGCAGTAGGGGGCTGATCGCAACCGGTCGAACTCGTCGAGCTCGTTGCCGGGCGGTCGGTCTCGCACATCACACCCACACCACATTTCCCGCCTTGGATGGCAGAGTGCTTCGAACGCATTGCAGTGGCGCCCCGCCGCGCCACGTCTGGAGGCCCCTTCGTGAACAACAAGCGCGACGATCGGACTGGACCGCACGGCGGCCCGACCGGGCGGCACAGGAGGCCCGGTCCAGCAGACGCGCCCACACGGCGGTTAGGCCGACCCGCCCATGGTCGGACTGGTGGTCACGCGCCTCCGCCGGGCAGGACGGGGCCTGGCGACCCGCGGGGAGGACGCCGGAATGCCCGGCGGTGGTTGCTGGGTACGTCTTCGGCGGTCATCGGGTTGATCACGATGTCCGTCGGCACGTTCCTGATCGCGTTCGGCATCGGGTACATGGCGTGGGACGTGGAGAGCCCGGAGTCGCTCGCCCGGGCCACCGCGCAGACGGTCGTGATCGAGTATGCGGACAATTCGGAGCTGACCCGGATCGTCCCCACCTCGGGCAATCGGACGATGATCGTGGATGTGACCCGCGAGGTGTCCCGTCCGATGCGGGATGCCACGCTGGCGGCGGAGGATCCGACCTTCTACCAGAACCCCGGTTTCGACGTGGTCGGAATCTTCCGGGCGGTGTGGGGTCAGCTCACCGGTGATGACAGCGGTGGCGGTTCGACGTTGACCCAGCAGTACATCAAGCTGTCCACCGGGAACGACGAGCACACCTACATGCGGAAGTTCAAGGAAATCGTGCTGGCGTTCAAGATGAGCCAGCAGCAGCCCAAGAACGAGATCCTCAAGGCGTACTTGAACACCGCGTACTACGGCCGGGGTGCGTACGGCATCCGTGCCGCCGCGGACGTGTACTTCCACAAGGAACCGAAGGACCTGGACGCCTCTGAGGCGGCGGTGCTGGCGGGGATGGTGCAACAGCCGTCCAACAACGACCCGCGCATCAACCCCGCGCAGGCCCAGCGTCGGTGGACCTATGTCGCCGACCAGATGGAGCGCCACGAGTTCGTCACGGCGGAGCAGCGCGCGGCGATGCGGTTCCCGACGACGCAGAACGGTGCGGACCGGGCGAACCAGAACGCCACGGGCACGCAGTACCAGATCCGTGAGCAGGTGCTGGCCGAGCTGGATCAGGAGGGCTACAGCGAGCAGAGCCTGGAGCAGCATGGCTACACCGTCGTCACCAACATCGATCGTCGGGCACAGGAGGCTGCCGGGGACGCGATCAGCGCGGTGATGCAGGGCCAGCCGAGCAACCTGCACCCGGCGTTGGTCGCCGTGGAACCGAACACGGGCGCGATCCGTGCCTATTACGGCGGTGGCGGCACGGACGCGGGCGGGTTCGACTACGCCAACGCGCAGCAGCAGGCCGGTTCCGCGTTCAAACCGTTCGTGGCGCTGGCAGGGCTGGAGCAGAACCGAGGTCTGGGCGAGCTCTACGACGGCTCGTCGCCACGCGAGATCGCGGGGACGACGTTCGCCAACAACCCGGGTGTCAGCTGCGACGACCCACCGCACTGCAGCGTCCGCGAGGCGATGACCAAATCGGTCAACACGGTGTTCGTGGACATGGGCGTGCAGTTCGGGACGGCCAAGGTCGCCGACGCCGCCCACCAGGCGGGCATTCCTCGCGAGATCAACGGCAAGCCGACCCTGGAGAACGCCGACGGCACGACCAGCGCCGGCATCGCACTGGGCATGTACCCGGTGCGCACCACCGACATGGCCAGCGCTTACGCGACCTTCGCCAACGACGGGATGCGCAACCAGCCCAGGTTCGTCCAAAAGATCGTGGACAACAGCACCGGCGAGACCGTGCAGGATTTCGTCCCGCAACCGCGGCCCGCGTTCGATCCGAACGATCCGCACCGCAACCGCAACCTGGCCGCGAACGTGACGGAGTCCTTGCTCCAGGTCGCCGACCACTCCCATCTGCCGCTCGACGGAAGGCCGGTGGCCGCGAAGACCGGGACTCACCAGTACGGCAACGGTGACAGCGCCGACAACGAGAAGGCCTGGACGGTGGGCTACACCCCGCAGATCTCCACCGCTGTGTCGATGAGCGCGGGCGACGCGCAGAACCCGGTGCTACCGGTGCGGGACGCCGACGGCAGCCCCGTCTTCGGCGGTGGTCTTCCCGGACACATCTGGCAACAATTCATGAACGCCTACCTCACCGGCAAGCCCGTCCAGCCCTTCACCAGCGCCGAACCGATCGGACAGTTCTACCCACCGCCACCGCCCCCGCCAGTCGCTCCTCCGCCACCCCCGCCAGTCGCTCCTCCGCCACCACCCCCCGCGCCCGGTCCGCCACCGAAGCCGCACGGGCACTCGAAGCACCGTGGCGGTAACGGTGACGGATAATGCGGAGGTCGTGAAAGCCGTGCGTTGACACCCGCCCCAAAAAGAGTCCCGTCTTCCCTGAGCGCCGGCGTGATGAGAGCGCCGAAGAGTTCGCGGATAAGCGGTCGGCGAGCTGTTCGAGGTGGACGTAGTAGGCGCGGCCCACGGCAGCGGGGGCGATGTCCTTGATCGGCACGAACTGTTGGACCTCCAGTCGGCGGGCACCGGTCAGCGGGAGGTGTTCGAGGTCGTCGTCATCGAGCGTGACCGTGTGGCCGGCGTAGGCGTAGGCGCTGCAAATTTCGGTGAGCGGCACGAGCCCGGCGGGGCTCAGGCGCACCCGCGCCGAGCCCCGGAAGCACGACTACCGCGCGTCGTTCGACACGAAGACGTGCCTCATTTCCCCGATGCCGTCGATGCTGGTGCGAACGACATCGCCGGCGGCGAGGTACCGGGGTGGCGTGCGCCCCATACCCACCCCGGCCGGGGTTCCGGTGAAGATCAGATCACCAGGATGGAGCGTGCACACCGCCGAGATCCGCTCGAGGACGCGATCGACCGCCTGAATCTGGCCGTACTCGTCCAGCGCTCGCTCGATCCTTCGAAGTACCGCTCCTCACGTGGGACAACTACATGCGCTCATTCGACCGCGTCCGGGAACAAGCCCGGCCAGAATCGTTCTGAGGAGGCCGCCTGTGGCCCGCATCGACTACTTCAACGACCCCACCGCCCCGCCCGCGAACTCCGTGGTGCCCTCGGTGACAGCAGCGATCCGCAACGACGCCGGCGACATCCTCTTGATTCACAAGGTGGACAACGACCTCTGGGCGCTTCCTGGAGGCGACCACGACGCGGCCGCTACCAGGGTGCCCTCGTCCGCAGGGGCTACGGCATGTCGGAGCTCGTTCGCTCGGGCTGCAACGGCCTGCACGTGCAGCCATCGACGGCCGAGCGGTTTGACCAGGCGCTCGGCAAGTGCGGCGGCAGCGGTGGAATCCGAGTGCATGTGTGTCGGCGTTGCGGGGCTCCCCGCCGCGAACCTTTCACAACCGCCGGACGCGCAGCACGCAGGTCAGCATCGGGAGGGTGAACTCGCCGTCCGCAGTCTCCGGTTTACTCGCAAGGAAAGTGCGGATCCGGGCGAGCGCAATCTCGTGTTCCTGTTCCGGCATGACCAGCATCCCCGCCCGCGTTGCCAGCGTCGCGACGAGGGAGTCGGCGGTGCGGCGCTGCCCGTGCGGGAACTCGGCCTGCTCCGGCGAGCCGAACCGGGCGGCCCCGCCCGTCTTGGGCAGGTGTGCGTCGGCCGTCTCGGCGCGCCAACTGGCGGGCGTGTCACGCGGGCCAATGGCCGCGCTCCCGCTGACCCGCGCCAGCCCGGCAACCCAGTCGACCCGGTCGTCCATGACGTTCCACAGGCCGGCCAGGATGCCGCCCGGCACCAAGACCCTGGCGATCTCGGGCCCCGCGACGGCCATGTCGAACCAGTGCATGGCGTTGCCGGCCACCACAGCATCGACGGATGCATCCGGCAACGGGATCGCCTCGGCACTACCCGGCAGTGCACGGACATCCGGCAGTGCGCGGCGCAGCTCGGTCAGCATCGCCGGGTCAGGCTCGACCGCGGTGACGTCGGCACCCACCGCGACCAGCGTGGCGGTGAGCTTGCCGGTTCCGGCACCAAGATCGAGCACCCGCAGGCCGGGCACCGGCTCGTCGAGCGCCCAGCGCACCGCGGCCTGCGCATAATCCGGGCGGTGCGCGGCGTATGCGGTCGCCGCCGCCCCGAACGACGAGGCGTGAAGGAGCCGTTCGTCCTGCTTCACGCGAATACCCTATCCGCGCCGCGCGTGCCCGGACGACAGCCGTCGACGACCACTCCCGGCCGGCCTACAGCGAAGCCCTCGACGACGAGAAAGCCGACACCGCCGCCAGGTTCTGGCTCCGCGCCGTCGCGTTCTTCGCCAAGCACGGCATCACGCCGATCCACCGCGTGCTCACCGACAACGGCTCCTGCTACCGCTTACGCGGCCTGGGCCACCGCCGTCCACAACACCGGGACCAAGCACAAGCGGACCACGTCACACACCAACGGAAAAGTCGAGCGCTGGCACGGCACCCTCGCCCGCGAATGGCCCTACGCCCGCAATTACACCAGCGAAACCGAGCGGCTGGAGGTGCTGGCGGACTTCCTGAACTTCTACAACCACCAGCGCCCGCACTCAGCCCTCGACGGGCAGCCGCCCATCACCCGGACCCGCGGCAGCGACCCGGCAGAATTCACCGCAACCATCCGACATCTCGCCCGCCCGACGCCCATCCCGTGCTAGCTCAGCGCGGACGTAGGGCTCGTTCGGAGACCAGTTGGATCAGTGCCATGCGGGCTCGGCCGGACCGGTTGCCGACCTCGAAGCTGGTGAGCCCCAACCATTCGCCGTTGAACGCCTGATGCCACAGCAGCACCTCGCCCGGCACGGAGACGCTGATGTCCAGCCCCGCCGCCCGCACGCGCAGTGGCACATCCCGACCACCGCCGATGCCGCGCCAGGGGAACACCCCAGGCAGGTACACCCAGACCGGCAGCGGTCCACCCTTGGACAGGCGCCGCGTTTTCCACCAGCCGTCTGCGTCCTCGTCCACCGCGACCCGATCCCCGAAGCCAGGTGCGGGCCGCGCCCTGGGGTGCAGTGGCCGGCCCGCTCGGTTCGCGCGCCCTTCCCCGACGCGCCAACATCCCAACAATAGAACATCAGTTCGATGATCGCCACCGCAGGGTCCGGGCGCCGCGGTCCGCGGTAACTGCCGCTCGGTGGTACGGCTGCCTCGGGCCAGGCTCGTGCGCAGGGCTTCCTCAAGATCTGCCGTCTCCTCGGTGCGCGACGCCGGCACGGCGCCATGCCGGTCGGCGAGTTTCGCGTCGATCAGTGCCTGCAGCGCCTCTCGCGAGCGGTCCCGGTAGCCGCCGGGGCCACAGCAGTGTTGCCAGGCCGATCCCCTGCCCGTAGGGGCGCAGGAGCGCCAGTCGTTCGCGGATGCGGATAGTGACCCTCCCAAGACCGATCCGGCCGGTGTCGGTCATCGCGTCGCGCAGCAGGCAGTACGCCCGCAGCCCGACTTGCTGGGGCTGCAGAACGTAGGAGCAGTCGAGCAGGACCGGATCCACCGCGCCAGCGGGAAGGAACTCCGCCACCTCGATCGTGTGCGAGCTCGGCAGCGATAGCTCGGCGGGATCCTCCTCGGAGAGCACCAGAATCCGCCCGATAGAAGACGGACCCCCCATACGGCCGCCCAAAATTCCTTCAGAACCCTGGAAACCGAAGCAAAACGGGGGTGCGTCCACAACGGACACACCCCCGCACCACGCACTGGGTCAGTAGCTCGGCTGCACCCACAGCAGGTACTGGCCGTTGTGCAGGTCCTCGCAGCGCCAGCCGACCCAGCGGCCCTGCGGGAAGCCCGCGTTGCCCGCGTTGGCGCAGGCGTTGCTCGACGGGTAGACCCCGGCCGGGACGAACGTGGCTGCGGACGCCACACCCTGGGTGGCGGCGGCGAACCCCAGCGTGAGCAGGGCGGCCGCGGCCAGCTTGCGAATCCTCATCATCGCGCTCCATTCGCATCGATACGGAGGTGACGTCGAAAAGGGGAAATTCGACGCATTGCCGGTAAACCTAAGCAGCGGCATCACTCGTGACCAGGCCATCCGAGGCGATAGGGCGTGCGCGACCGTGAATGTTGCCTGAAGGTGCAAGTTGACTTCTTGGACGTGGGCGTGCCAGTTGAGCTCGCACGCGGTGAGCGACACGTACGCTCGTCACCGCCGAGGTGCCGCAGCACGTCGAAGGCCTGGTACGAGCGGTGTGGGCCGAAAGTCTCCAGCCCCCTGCTTCGACACCAGGGCGCTCAACCTGCCGTGGCGATGACCTCTGCAGGCGACGCTGAGCTCGGTGCTGGACTTCAACCACGACACCTCACGGTGAAGGGACGTGGTAGTGGTGGCACACGCCGTATGGGGCGGGGTGCTGACCTTCGTCATCTGGAGGCGTGGCTACCTTTGCAGGGTTTCCGGACGGTGAGGCGTACCCGGCATTGGTTGGGATTCGTCTCGGACGTGCCTGGGTTAGGAGGGCTCGGCGGGCGGGTCGGCGAAGATGCCTTCCAGCATGCCGGTGGCTTGGCCGATCTCGATGAGGTAGCCGTCCGGGTCGGACAAGTAGCAGCGAATTTCGGCCTTGCGGTCGAGGGGCTCGGTGAGGAACTCGGCGCCCTTGTTGCGTGCGTCGGTGTAGAAGGCGGCGATGTCGGCTACGCGCACGTTGAGAAACGCTGAGACGGTGTCGGTGGCCTCCGGCGGGCGCAGGGTGATACCGGGCTTGTCGGGGGTCGGGCCACCGCCGGGATTCATGATGATCCAGCTATTGGCGACCTTGACGATGCACGGGTTCTCGGCCAGCACGATCTGCCCGCCGAAGATATCGGCATAGAAAGCCCGCGAACGGGCCACGTCGGACACCGTCAGGAAATGCGTCAACAGCAGACCGGTCTCGGGTGCGGGAAGGTCGTTGGTGCTCATCGTTCCTGCCTCCTGTGTGGTTTCGCCTCAACGGAGTGTGTCGCTCCCGTCGGGTCGCTTGCGGTCGTGCGTATGGCTGTGCCTCACAGCCCTTGGATGCTCGTCAGGCACACGACAGGATTCCCAAAGTGCCCATATGCCTGAGGGCTGCACCGACCTCCAGCCAACGAAACTGATCACGCCGTTCCACAGCGCCCTCATGGCCGACAGAGTGCGACGTCGACGCGGCCTCGGACCAAGGACTTTCTGCCCTGCATACCGAGGGCAGCCGCAAGCGACGGTAGCCGGACCTGCCCGCATGACCGGAAGGCGGTGAAGGTGACGGCCTGCATTGCCCGCCAGTCCACCAACATCGACGATGACCCAGCCCCGGGGTAGGCCCACTCGTGCTCAGCTCAGCGAGCAGTCCAGGCCCTCTTCCTCTCGTGTCGCGAGGTCCGTCCGCTCCGAGACGTTCGGCTCACCGAGTACCGCGACCAGTACCGCGCGGCGGACCGCAATGACGTGTGCACGCCCGCGATGTCGGCGACTGCCCTCGACCACGAACGAAATCAGCCCGGTGCCCCGCCTCGCCCTGCCGCGGGCGAGGCGGGGCGGCCCGGCTAGCTCACGAGGACCGTCGTGCTGTAGGTCGGCCGGAACTGCTTCTCCTGGCCTTCGTAGAAGGCTCGCCACTCGCCCGCCGGCCGGTCGGCGACGGTCGCGGAGAAGAAGTAGCCGGTGCCGTCCCACTCGGCGTTCGGCGCGGTGGCCACGGTGGTCCACGCCTTGGTGCCAGAGGCGCGGAACTGCACCTGCACCGGGATCGGCCACGGGGTGTGGCCATCGAACTGGAGGTGGCCGGAGGCGTTGACCGCGCCGGAGGGGTCCCGCGCCGCGGTGAAGTCGGTGAACTCGACCGGCTGGTACACCACGATGTCAGCCTGGCCCACAGCGTCCGAGACGAACACGTCGGGCGAGCCGTAGCCGATCCGGTAGAAGCCGGTCTCCCACGGGGTGACGGTCAGCTCGAACCGGCCCTCGGCGTCGGTGGTCGGGTAGCCGACGCTGGTTGTGCAGTAGTCCTCGGTAACGCAGAACCCAACGCCGAGACCGGTGTCTGCCAAGGGCTGCCAACCCAGTTCCGGCGACCGCCAGGTGAGCTTGCCGGACAGCACCACCGACGCGCCCCGGTCGATGCGCCGCTCGCTGACTTGCGCGGTGATCCGGGACTTCACGGGTGTCGCGGTGACCTGGAGGGGGTCGGCGGTCGCGCGCAGGTAAGGACCCTCGCTGGCGTAGGTGGCGTCCACGAACGCCATGCCCTCGTAGAAGGCGCTGTTGTCGGCCTCGACGGCTGTCCTGTACGAACCGTCGGCCGAGGTGGTCGCGTTCGTGGACCAGCCACCCCACCCGTTGCTCACCGAAATCGTGCCGCCTACGACCGGCTTCACCTCGCGGGTATCGGGCCACCTGCCGGTGAGCACGCCTGAGGCGCGGATCGTGCGGCGCGAGTAGGTGACCGTGGTGGTGTCCGCGGTCAGCGTCAGCTCGGTGTCGACCAGGTAGGTGAGCCTGCCGGCCTGGCGGCGCGGCGCGAACCCGCCGACTGTGTCGGTGGCCTCGACGTCGACGCGGTAACTGCCCAACTGGTCGAGCTGGAGCGGCTGCGGTGTGCGCCATACGCCGTTGGTGGTCGTGCCGGAATGGAGCGTGAGGTCGTCAATGACCGCTACATCCTGACCGGTTGCGTAGGAGACGATGTAGGCACGCAGCGAGTCGATGCCCGCGTCGGCGCGAGCGGCGACCTGGAGCGTGCCCAGATCGCCCGTGACGCTGTTCGCCCAGTCCACGGCGGGCTCGGCGGCCGCATTCGCGACCGCGGGCAGACCGGTGAGGGCTAAAGCGGTGAGGACTGCCATGGCGGTGGATTTTCGCAAGACTGCCCCCTGAAAAGGATGGTGACAGCGCTTGATCGCTATCAGGTTTCCTGACTCTAAACGAGCGCGGCCGTTTCGGGTTGACTTGCAATCGCCGTAGACCTCGCCGGTGCCCACGTTGAGCGCGGCGAGAGGTTCGTGGTGCCGTGGCTGACGTAATCGTGGGTGCACTTTTCGCTCAGGAGTCCGGACATGTCGTGAGCCAGGCGTCCCAGTCTCGGCGAATGCCTTCTACGAACGCGTACTCGCGATCAGGCGCGACCGGCTCCGCCCAGGTAGCTAGGGTCTGTCCGGCGGATCTTGGGCAGAAGCGGGGGCAGTCTCGAGACCACCGTGGCCTCGAGACTGCTCCATGTGCTGCGAACCTGCATGGAGGATGCGCAGGTCACGCGCTGACAATCTGGGTGCGCTCCACGGCTGGTCATGGAAGGCTCCGCGCATGCCGATCGTTGACGTGTCGCCCGGGGTGTCGATCGCGTACGAAAGCTTTGGCGATCCTGCTGACGCCCCCGTCCTGCTCGTGATGGGCTTTGGCGCGCAGATGATCGCTTGGCACGAGGACTTCTGCCGGGCGCTGGCCGACCGCGGCCGTTATGTGATCCGGTACGACAACCGCGACTGCGGGCTGTCCACCAAGTTCGACGATCATCCCGTCGACATGGGGCGGTTCATCGCCGCCGTGCGCTCGGGAGACATTCCCGCCGCACTCGCGATGGTTCCGTACCGGTTGCAGGACATGGCCGACGACGGCCTCGGCTTGCTCACCGCGCTCGGCATCGAACGCGCCCACGTGGTCGGTGCCTCGATGGGCGGAATGATCGCCCAGACGATGGCCATCTCCCACCCGGAACGGGTGCTTGCGCTGACGTCGATGATGTCCTCGACCGGCGAGAGCGACTACGGCCAGCCCAGCCCCGAGGCCCAGACTGTGCTCTTCAGCCCGAAGCCCGCCGACCGCCAGGGATATCTCGCGGCAGCGGAGAACGAGCTGGTGTGGGCCTCCAAGCGCTACGGCGACCCCGCGGCCCTGCGCGAGCTGGCCGCCGACAGCTACGACCGCGCCTACTCCCCCGCCGGGATCGGCCGGCAGCTCGGCGCGATGATCCTCAGCGGCTCACGCGCGGACGCACTCCGCGAACTCAAGGTGCCGACGCTGGTGATCCACGGCCTGGACGACACGCTGATCGACCCCAGCGGCGGGAAACGCACCGCGGACCTGGTGCCCGGCGCCGAACTCCTGCTGCTCCCCGACATGGGCCACGACCGCCCCCGCGAGCTCTGGCCCCAACTCATCGACACCGTGGCCGCCCACACCAGCTGAGCAGGCACGTCCAGGCGCTGGTGGTGGGCATCATCGCCGCCGAGATCATGCGCCGCAGCGGATCGATCTGGCCCGCGGTGGCCGTCCACGTCGTCGACAACATGGGCCTGCCGCTGTTCGTGCTGATCACCGGAACCGCCGGGCCCGGCTGATCAAGCGGCGATGCCGGCCAGCGACCGGCCGCGGCTCTGCTCGTCCCGGTCTACTCGGCGTCCGGCCGGAGGTCGAGGGTGAGCTGGCCGCCGTCGATCACGGTCAGCGGCGTGAACGGGTCGGGGTTTCCGGCGAGGCAGCGGGCGCAGTCGACGGCGGCTGTGACGGCTTCGGAATCACCGGCGAGCGCGAGGGTGGCCAGCGGCTGGTGGCAGGCGGGCACGGGGAGTTTCAGGCCGCCGATCCAGTCGCGCAGCTCGACCGCGTGCACCCGGCGCCCATGCCCGGGCTGGCGCAGGTTGCGGTTGCGGAATCGAGCGCATTCGCGCTCGGACAAGCCCTTCAGCAGCAGTGAGGTCGGATCCCGGCGGCGCTCGATCGCGGTCACCCGACCAGCATGAGCCGCTCCACCGACACCGGACTACCGCGAACCCGGTGACATCCCGAGCAAATCGAGATCCAGCCCGGGACCGCGACCGATGTCGGACCACCTCGGTAACTTGGCCGCATGCCTGGACACGACAAGCCGATCGCGCTGCGGCCCGCCGACCCTGCCGATGCAAAGGCAGTAGCGGACATCTGGTGGGGCGGATGGCGCGACGGCCACCTGGGACATGTACCCGACGATCTGACCGCGGTCCGCACGGCCGAGTCGTTCGCGTCCCGCGCGGCGCAACGGGTCGAAGACACCGTGGTCGCGGTCTTCGACGGCACGGTGGCAGGGTTCGTCATGGTGGTCGCCGACGAGGTCGAGCAGGTCTACGTGGCCGCGGCCTACCGCGGTACCGGCGTGGCGTCTCTGCTCCTCACCGAGGCGGAACGCCTCGTCGGCGAGCAAGGGCACGACCGAGCCTGGCTCGCCGTCGCTACCGGCAACGCCCGCGCGCGCCACTTCTACCAGCGCCAGGGCTGGGCCGACGAAGGCCCGTTCGACTACCCCGCGGAAGGCCCGGACGGGCCGATCCACGTCCCGTGCCACCGGTACGTCAAGCACGTGACCGGCCGACGCGGAGAGGACATCCGCCAGCTGTAACACCGAGGTCGGTCCCGACCTGCTGGGCAGCGAAGGATCTTTCACCGGGACCAAGAAGATCGAGGTGGACGGCCGGTCGGCACCAATGAATGTCCTCAATGGATCGACGGGATGCGCGTTTCCGGGTTGTTCTAGACGGTCTTCGGGGTGACCGCGGGGCCGTTGCGTCGGGTGGCGAACCACACGATCGCCACGATCGCCACCACGAGGGCGGATGGTATGAGCATGATCGCGCTCGACAATCGTGAAGGCGAACAGCCCGGCGACCGCTGCGCTGTTCGGGTGTTCTCGGCGCGTTCGACGCCGATGTCTCCCCACCGCTCAGGAAGATTGGTTGCCGCACTCGACGCGAGCGTTAGGGGAATGCGATGCGATCAGTGCTCCACAGAACCACGACCGTGCTGACCTGCGCCGCCTTTTCGCTGGGCGCCCTCGTGGTAGCACCAGCGACCGCCGTCGGGCAGGAAGCCGAGGCGATCACCTGTAACCACCAGCCCGGCAGCGATGCGACGAAGTTCTACCGCGGGAAATCCGCCGGCCTGGTCTACGACACCAAGTTCCGGGCCGGCGCGCCGATCCCAGGACTAGGCGCCTACGTCCCGCAGGGCATCGCGGTCCTGGAGAACTGGGACGGCTCCGGCAGGCCGATCTTCCTGATCAGCGAATACGCCAACGGAGGGAAGAGCGCGCGCATCTACGGCCTGGACACCGCCGGCCGGGAGATCGGCTACGTGCAGATCGCCGGGTCGCACGTCGGCGGTATCGCGGTGGCGAGGGGCTGGGTGTTCGTCTCCGGTCGCGCCGATGGCAAGATGCACACGATCCGCAAGTACAAAGCTTCCGACCTGGTCGCCGCGCTCAAGCGCAACGACGGCAAACTGCTCCCGCAGAACGGCAAAGCGCGTTCGGTCGACGGATCCTCCTTCCTCACCAGCTACGACGGCATGCTCTTCGCGGGCACCTTCGACGAGAAGAAGAAGAGCTCGATGCAGTCCTACTACGTCGCCGCCGACGGCAATCTGACCATGATCGAGTCGTACGAGGTACCGCGCAAGACGCAAGGCGTCATGATCACCCGCGACCACTTCATCTTCAGCACCTCGTACGAGCGCAAGAAACTCAGCAACATATACGTCGTCGACGCCTTCGCGAAGAAGATCGAGCCGTCCGCCAAGTGCTTCAGCGCCCCGAGCATGTCCGAAGGAATGACCACCTTCGGCGGGTACGCCGTGCTGCTGTACGAATCCGGCGCGGAGGCTTACGCCAAGCCGAAGCCCCGCAACGTCATCAAGCACCTGCACGTGGCGAACATCGCGACCCTGCCGGACTTCCAGGCGGGCTGAGCGGCGGCCTTCCGGCGCCGTGGACACCGATGGTGGTCGTCAGGCTGGGCTGTGTTGATCCGTCCGGGCGCCGGTGGGCGTGGCGCGTTCGACGTGGACTGGGCTGCGAGCTGCTCGTTTCAGGGAGGACAACGGTGCACATCACCGCGCACACCCAGCCCAGCGGGGACAAGCCGAACGAGGATTGGTTCGCCGCCTCGGACGGTCTCGTCGTCGTTCTCGACGGGGCGACCATCCGCACCGATACCGGCTGCATCCACGGACTTCCGTGGTACGTCCGCACACTCGGTGCGGGCTTGGTCGCGAACGCCGCCGACCACGCCAGGGGCTTGCGGGACGTGCTGGCCGATTCGATCCGGCAGGTCACCGCGGCGCACTCCGGTTCCTGCGACCTGGAGCACCGCGGAACCCCGTCCGCGGCGGTCGGTCTGGTGCGCTGGACGTCCGAGGCCGTGGAGTGGATCGTCCTCGGGGACATCACCGTCATCGTCGAGACCACCGACGATGCCGTAGTGACCTGCGACGACCGCGTCAGCCGCACCGGCTGGGAGGAACGCCGGGCGTGCGACAGGTTCCTGATCGGCACCGACGAGAAGATGGCGGCGATCCTGGCGATGAAGGAGATCGAGCTGGCTTCCCGGAACCGGGAGGGCGGCTACTGGATCGCATCGAGCAACCCCGGCGCCGCCGCGCACTCCCTCACCGGCTCGGCGCCGGTCGGCCAGGTCGAGAGTGTCGCGGTGTGCAGCGACGGCGCCATGCGCGCGCTCGACCTCACTCCGATCGATACGACCGCTGGCGTTCTGCGCGTGCTGCGAGAGGCCGGGCCCGATGGGTTGGTCGGGCAAGTCCGAGCCGCCGAGGACGATGATCCGCTCGGTGCTCGGGTGCCGCGGAACAAAGCGCGCGACGACGCCACGGCCGTCCTGGTCGAAACGCGCTACGGCCGCGAAAATTCGGCTTGATCATCCGAACGCCCCATGATGTTTCCCGTTATGCCGCAGTCATATCCCTTGGCTCGGGTCGATTTGCCACGATGGCTGCTCGTGGCCGCACCAGCAGCCCGGGTAGCGGCACTCGCCGTTGTGCTTGGGGTGCCCGCAGCTGCAGGGCCACTCCACCACGCTGGTGTAGTCGTTCGTCCAGTACAGCCCGCACGGGCAGTCCACCCGGCCCACACCGTCGACTCTCGTGTACTGCACGTCCGCCATGCAGCCCTGCGTGCTGTGCTCGCTGCGCGCGTGCCCGCACTCGTCGCACACCCGCCTGCCGTTGACGTCGGACTCGCCCCAGCGCATTCCCGCTCCCCTCATCGGCCACTGGCAGCAACATCACAGCACACCGCTGCTGAGCGACACGCTTTCCGCGAGTGCGCCGCAGTCCATCACGAGCTCGGCTTAGTCAGGCGGTGGTGATCAGGCGTTCGCTCGGCGGAGGCGTTCGGCTGACTGGGCGCGGACGGCGTCACAAGCCACCGGAGGATCGCCGTGCAGGGCCTCCCAGCGGGCGTTGTGCACGGCCGGCCACAGGCTGGCCGCCCACACGATCTCCTGCTCCTCCGCGGTGAACCGGCGCCCCCGAAAGTCTTGGTAAGCCGCCAAGAACGCGGCGGAGCTCTCGATCGGAGCCAGGGTCGGTGGCGATGCGCTGGCGAACGCCCCGCACGCCGCGCCCGCCAGCGCCGCCTCCGGCTGCCACGCCAGGCTGTCCCAGTCGTGCACGGCCCACACCTGGCCGTCGCGCCAGCGGAGGTTCTGCGCTTCGAAGTCGGCGTGGCCCAGCACGCACGGCAGGTCGGCGGCCAGCAACCGCTTGCGGGCCCGGTCGGCCGTGTCGACGACGTACGCGGGCACGGCGTTCTGATCTCGCTCGTCGAGGAACTCGATCGCCGGCCACAGCCCGGCATCCGCGTGGTCCCAACGCGCCCAGCGCGGATTCGGCAGCGGCGGTGCGACGGTCACGTCGGCCAGTTCGGCCATCAGCCGGGCGAACACCGCCGCGCAGCTCACGGCGACATCCTGCGAATCTCCGCGCAGCAGTTCACCGCCGGGCCGGGATTCCTCGGCGTGAACAGTCAGCGCACCGACGCCGAGCGCGGGCGTGAGCGGCAGGGGGCACGGAAATCCCCGCTCCGCCAACCGGGCCTGCGCAACAACGCACGACGCGGCGCGGCCGTCGTCCTCCCTCGCCTTCACCACGACGTCACGCCCGTCGGCCAATCGCAGTCCGAGCACCGCCGAAATCGACCGCACCTCGAACAGAACACCGACCGGCTCGTCGCCCAACTGGTCCACGCACCAGCCCGGCAACCAGGACGGCAAATCACCCAGCGACATGGTCAAGACTGTGCCACGTGCACCGAACGGAAGCGACCTGGACGTGCCAACGACAAAGACCGAACGCGGACGAGCTCTGCCCAGCGACCACTGCATTGCAGCTCTAATCGGCTGTTTTCCTTGCAAAACGCCATGTTGAGTACAAATCAAGAGTATACAGTGGACTATCGGCGGACAGGATCTCTAGGACACGTCGAATGCCAGTAGCACGTTGCCGCGGCCGCTGGGATACATCGGGAAGTACCCGGCCTGGACGTAGAGCGTTCCGTTCGCGACGACCGCGCCACCATTGCCGGAAACCGAGCCCCCTCGCCCGATCAACCCGTTGGTGCCGGCGAAGTCCCGGACGGTGTCGTACTCCCACAGCACTTCGCCCGTGGATGCCGCGTACACCCGCATCTTGCCGTCGGTGCTGCCTTCGTAGACGAGTCCCGGGCTGGACGTGACGGCCGGCGTGTGCGCCAGCACGCACTGGTCGGGATACGCCGCCGCGCCACCCCAATCGCAGCCGTTGGCCGGGTTGGGCGTTGTCCACACCACCTCTCCGGTGGCCGGATCCAGCGCGTTCAGCGTGCCGGGTTCGGCGAAGTACGTTGCCACGTAGAGGTTCTGGCCGTCGTAGCTGCTTCCCCACTGAATGCCGGTGGCACCGCCGAGCGGCGCGGGGACCGACAGCTGCCGGCGCCAGCGCACCTCGCCGGTCTGCGCGTCGAAGGCGTGGTAAACGCCGCTCTTCTGGCCGACGCCCACCAGCATTCGACCCTGCACCGGGAAGAGGTTCGGCGCCGCCCCCAGGTCGAAATCCAGCGCCGTGTTGTCCTTCAGGCCTGGGCAGTAGCCCTCCGAATCGGGGACGTTGCACAGATCCCGCCAGCTGTCGGCGTCGGTGACCTGCTGCTTCCACCGCAGCGTGCCGTCGAGTGCGTCCAATGCGAGCAGGGTGTCGAAGTCCCCGCCGTTCCCCGAGTAGTTCTGCCCTGTGCCCACGTACAGCGTGCCGGTCGCTTCGTCGATGACCGGCGAACCCCACACGCCCGCTCCGGAGGGCT
Source organism: Saccharopolyspora shandongensis (assembly GCF_900106995.1). Lineage (GTDB taxonomy): Bacteria > Actinomycetota > Actinomycetes > Mycobacteriales > Pseudonocardiaceae > Saccharopolyspora > Saccharopolyspora shandongensis. The sequence continues at coordinate 62,431 of NZ_FNOK01000042.1, read as the reverse complement.
CGTAGCGGGTCGCGCCGCTGGGCCAGGTTCCGACGGCCTGCGGTTCGGGAACGGTGTAGTAGCGCCACATCAGCGCCCCGGTCGCGGCGTCGAGCGAGTCGATGTGGCCTCGGAAGGTGCAGCACGGGTAGTCCGGACCGCCGCCGTGCTCTGCGCTGGAGGCACCAAGGTAGATCCGGCCCTGGTAGTACAGGGGCGAACCGGTGTGCCAACCGCGCGGGTGGTCTTCGGTGTCCACCGCCCAGATCAGCTTCCCGGTGTGCTGATCCAGCGCGTACGCGTAACCCCGGTTGTCGCCGAAGAAGACCTTGCCCTCGGCGACGGTCGGTCCCGTCGCCCCGTTGAACGCGACGTCGTCCATCGGGCCCGGGGCCACCGAGGTCAGGTCGAACCGCCACTTCAGCTTTCCGCTGCGCGCATCGACCGCGTAGAACTGCTGGTCCGGTCCGCCGAAGAACACGTCGTCGCCGACCACGGCGGGCTGGCTCTTCACCCACGCCCCGGTCTTCGGATACGCGAACGCCCACTTGAGCTTCAGCCCGCCGACGGTGTCCGGCGTGATCCGGTGCTCAGCTTCGTTGAACCGCGACCCGGCGAGATCGCCCTGCCAGCTCGGCCAGTCGCCGCGGCCGACACCCACGTCCTCGCTGGCCGTGGCGCTCGCCGTGCTGCCGAGAACCACGGCAGCGCACAACACGACCGACCATCCGGGTGCCCGGCGCATAGGAACCACTCCCTGGACCGCGACGTCCCGCCAAGCCTGGCAGCAGCGCCGGATCACGTCGATCCGCCACTGAGCCCTGATCACCGGCCCCACACCCCCGCCAAGTGGCCGCGTCGCATCCCTGCTCACGACGGCAAGTGGAAGATCAGCAACATCCGGGAGCCGTGCGCTCTCCAGCCCAGCCGTCTCGCCCGCGAACAGGACCAACCGCGTGATGACTTCATCCGCGTCAGTTGATCGGTCCCTGAACTCAAGCACGGTGACCGGCCACTCGATGGAAGCGGATCGGTGGCTGCGCCCTCGGCCGCTACTCGTCGTCGTCTTCGGTCAGGAGGAAGTCCGGCTTGTCTTCTCGCCATCCTGGGACGTTCATCGAGTTCAGGACGGAGATCAGCTTCTTCTCCTCGTAGATGAAGTGCGTTTCCATGATCGCCGACAGGCCCTCCAGCTCCGCGCGCACGTTCGCCGCCGTCGCCGGGTCCGGGGTCTCCGGGAGGTTTCCGAGCAGCTTCTCCAGGTTCCCCAGGATCCAGTCGATCCGGTTGTGGTCCGTCTTCAGCTCCGAGATCACCTTGCGGAGTTCGGGGTGCTCGTCGGCGATCACCGGGAACGCGCCGCGGTCCTCGCCGGTGTGGTGGCGCGTGAGGGCCGAGCAGAAGGACAGGCAGTGGGCGCGCAGATCACGCGACGGGAGGCCCTTGCCGTCGAAGTAGTCGTCGACGTCGTCCCGGAGGTCTTCCAGTTGCTCGCGCAGCCAGACGTGCACTTCGATCAACTGGTTGCCGAAGGCGGTGAGGCGGCTGCGCGCCTCGGAACTCCCAGCCATGCTCCTCCTCGGATCGGACGTCTCCCCGCTCGACCGCCGGATGCACGGGCGGCCGCCTGGACAAACGATAGCGATCTTGCTCGTGCCGGGCTGGAGCCGATTTCGATCAGCGGCGTCGCCGGTTCCGACGCGGCCGAAAGGATCCGCCCGGTCCGGCACCCCGGTACCTCCGGCTCGTCGGGTCCATCACCTGCTGGAGAATCGCCTCGTGTTGTACGGGCGCGCGGTGGAGCAGGCCGCTATCGATGAGTTGACCGGCGCGGCTCGGGGCGGCACCGGCCGGGCTCTGGTTCTGCGTGGCGAGGCCGGTGCCGGGAAGTCGGCCTTGCTGGACTACGCCGCCGCTGCGCCGATGCGCGTGCTCCGGGCCACCGGGGCCGAGCCGGAGGCGGACCTGGCCTTCGCCGCCCTGCACCAGCTCCTGCTTCCGGTGACCGATCTGCTGGACGCCCTGCCCGAGCCGCAGCGCGACGCCGTCCGCGGCGCGCTGGGCCTGGCGGCTCCGCCGGCCGAGGACGCGCGGTTCCTCGTCTCCGCCGGAGTTCTCTCGCTGCTGGCCGAGGCCGCCGCCGACGGCGGTCTGCTCTGCCTCGTCGACGACTTCCAGTGGTTCGACCGGGCGTCGGCCGACGCGATCCTCTTCGCGGTCCGGCGGCTGCACACCCACGGCGTGGCGGTGCTGATCGCCGTCCGCGACAGCGCTGGACTGGTCGTGCGCGACATCCCGGAGCTGCGCGTCGGTGGCCTCGACGAGAAGAGCTCGGGCGAGCTGCTCGCCGGGTGTTCCACCGCTGTTCCCTCGGCTGCCGTGAACGAGCGCCTGGCCGCGTTGACCGGCGGCAATCCGCTGGCGCTGCGGGAGGTCGCCGGGGCGCTGACGCCCGACCAGCTCGCCGGGCGGGTGCCGCTCCCCGATCCGCTGCCGGTCGGCGCCGGGGTCGAGCTGTTCGGCCGCCAGGTGGCGGAACTGCCCGAGTCGACTCGGCTCGTGCTCCTGGTCGCGGCCGCCGAAGGTTCCGGCGAGCTCGGCTTGGTGCTCGGTGCGGCGGCCCGGCTCGGCGACGATTCGACGGCCGCGCTGGAGGCGGCCGAGACCGTCGGGCTGATCATCGTCGAGGGCTCGTCGGTCCGGTTCCGGCATCCGCTGGTCCGGTCCGCGGTGTACGCGGCGGCGACCTTCGCACAGCGGCAGGCCGTGCACGCGGCGCTGGCGGAGGCGTTGGCGGAGGCCGGAGAGCTCGATCGGCGGGCCTGGCACCGGGCCACCGCGACGGCCGGGCGGGACGCGCAAGTCGCCGACCAGCTCGCCGAGGCAGGCGAAAGGGCCCGGGCGCGAGGTGGTTTCGCCGACGCGGCCGCCGCGCTGGCTCGGTCGGCGGAGCTCACGCCCGAACCGCCGGTGCGGGCCCGGCGGCTCACCGATGCGGCGACGGCGGCCTGGCTGGGCGGGCTGCCGGGGCGGGCGGAGAGCTGCCTGGCCGAGGCACGGGAGCTGACCGACGACCCGCGCCTGCTCGCCGAACTCGCGCAGCTGCACGGCCGCTTCGAGCTCACCTCGGGCGACGCCGCCGCAGCTCAGCGCGTGTTCACCGAAGGCGCGCAGCGTGCCAGAGAAGCCGATCCCGCCCGCGCTCTTCAGATGCTGGGCGACGCCGCCGAGGCCGCCGCCAACGTCGGTGACGTCGCCGCGACCGTGCAGATCGGCCGGTTCGCGGAGACCTACGAGGACACCGATCCGTTCTTGCGGGACATCCTCGTCGGCGTGGCGGCGCTGCACACCGGCGATGCTGAGCGGGGCGTGCCGTTGCTGCGCGGCGCGCTCGCGCGCACCGATGGGCTCGACCGTGCCGACCGGCTGCTGTGGGCGTCGGTCGCGGCCGGTGAGCTGGGTGAGATCGACAGCGCGGCCGAGTACATCATCCGCGCCGGCCAGGTGGCCCGCGTCTCCGGCATGACCGGGCAGCTGCCGATGGTCCTGGAGATCGTGGCCCGGGCCGAGCGCATCAGCGGCCGCCTCGCCCTCGGCGCCGCGATCTCCGAGGAAGGGCTCGCGCTAGCGCGCGACGCCGGGTACACCAACTCCACCGCCGGTCACCTGGCCAACCTCGCGGTGGTCGCGGCCGCCCGGGGCCGGGAAGCCGACTGCGAGCGCTACGCGCGGGAGGCCCTGGCCATCGCCATCCCGCACCGCATCGGGCTGCAGGCGAGCGTCGCGAGCTACGCCCTGGGAATCCTCGACCTCGGCCTGGGGCGTTTCGCGGCGGCGCACGGCCGTTTCGAGTCGCTGGCGGGCGCCGGCCCCGGGGCGGGGCACCCGGTCACGACCCTGCGCTCCACTCCCGACCGCGTCGAGGCCGCAATCGGTTGTGGCGAGCCGGCCGCCGCACGCACCGCGCTAGCGGCGTACGAGCGCTGGATGGCGAACGCGCGCACTGCGGAGTCACAGGCGCTGCTCGCCCGCTGCCGTGCACTTGTCACCGAGGACGGCGAGGAGGCGCTCCCGCTGTACGAGGAGGCGCTGCGCCTGCACGCGGGAGACGGCGGTTCGCCGTTCGAGGAGGCCCGAACCTCGCTCCTCTACGGGGAACGCCTCCGTCGCGCGCATCGGGGAGGCGACGCGCGCCTGCCGCTGCGCACCGCGTTGGAGACCTTCCAGCGACTAGGCGCCGAGCCGTGGGCGGTTCGCGCGCACGACGAGCTGCGCGCCGCCGGCGAGTCCGCGACGCGGCACGAGGTCGACGCCCTGAGCACGCTCACCCCGCAGGAGCTGCGCATCGCGCGGTTGGTCGCGGACGGTGTGTCCAACAAGGAGGTGGCGGCCCGCCTCTTCCTGAGCCCCCGAACCGTCGAGTACCACCTCTACAAGGTCTACCCGAAGCTCGGCGTCGCCTCCCGCACGGAGCTGTCCCGCCTGGTCAACGCCGCCCGGTGAGCCGATCCCGGTACTGGCCGGCACGTGCCCAGTGGTCCTACGGATGGCACCGGCCGCGCACTGGACCAAGCTTCTCCTCACCGAGAACGCGAAGGAGCAACGCATGACCGAACGCATGATCACCAACGGGAACGTCGAGCTGTGGACCGAGGAGTTCGGCGACCCGGCCCACCCGCCGGTGCTGCTGGTGATGGGCTCGATGTCGCAGGGCGTGCTCTGGCCGGACGGCCTCGTCGGCCGGCTCGCCGCCGCGGGCCGCCGGGTCATCCGGTACGACCACCGGGACACCGGGAGGTCCAGCGCGATCGACTTCGAGGCCGATCCCTACACCTGGGCCGACATCAAGGACGACGTCCTGGCGGTGCTCGACGCGTACGGCATCGACCGGGCGCACATCGTCGGCCACTCCGCCGGCGGGCTGCTCGGCCAGTGGATCGCGGCCGAGCAGCCGGAGCGGGTGCTGTCCCTCACCGTGATCGGGTCTTCGCCGCTCGGCCGCGGGGAAGGCGTCACGCTGATGCGCGCGCTGATGGGCGAGGAGCCGCGGCCAGGTGAGCTCCCCCGCCCCAACCGGGAGTTCATCGAGCACTTCGGCAGGGCCGCGGTGAGCCCGCCCGCGCCCGACCGGCGGTCCCAGATCGACTTCGCGATCGAGACCGCGCGGGTGCTGCACGGCCCGGCGATCCCGTTCGACGAGGACGAGCAGCGGCGGTTGGAGGAGCACATCTTCGACCGGGACCGCGATCCCGCGACGGTCGCCAACCACCGGCTCGCCGCGATGTCCGACTCCACCTTCGAGCCGGTCGGCGCGCTCGCCCGGATCGAGGCGCCGACGCTGGTCATCGAGGGCACGCACGAACCGGCGAAGCCGGGCCACGGAGCGCTGATCGCCGAGGAGATCGCGGGCGCCGAGCTGCTGGTGGTCGAGGGCATGGGCCACACACTGCCGCCGCAGGTGCACGAACCGCTCGCCCGGGCGATCCTCGCGCACACCTCCTGATCTCGACGCGTGCCTGCCCGAATCCGCCTGCTGGGAACGATTTTCATGCTCTCGGATGATTGAAGCGTGCCGAGTGGTCCTCAAGGATGAGTACCACGAAGCCTCTCCTGCCCGATGCGGGCAAGAACGCAAAAAACAATCGCGATCGCCGTAGTGCGTTAGGAGAATTCCCAGATGTCCACGGGAGAATTGTCCCGGGTGCCCGGAGTAGTTCAGCAATCGTCGTTCGACGTGGGCATGCGGCTGGCGCAGCGGCATGGCGAACTCGAGGGCCGGCCGGCGGAGTTCGACCTGCTCGGGCTCCGGTGGGATTTGCTGCCGGAGGTGTTCGCACCGATCCACACGGCGTCCACCGAGCTGTTCGCCCGGTGGTTGCCGTATCCGAGCGGTGGCAAGTTCCTCGAAATCGGTTGCGGCGCAGGGGTGATCGCGGTAAACGCGGCGTTGCACGGCTGCGCCTCGGTGTCCGCAGTGGACATCGTCCCGGCGGCGGTGCGCAATACCGAGCTGAACGCCGCCCGGCACGGGGTGGCGGACCGAGTTCGGGTGCTCGGCAGCGACATCTTCGACGCCTTGGACCCTGACGAGCGCTTCGACGTGGTGTTCTGGAACTCCAACGTGGTCCCGGCACCGGCGGACTTCGACTGCACCATTCCCACGCAGCGCGCGATCTTCGACCCCGGCTACGCCGCGCACAAACGCTATCTCCGGGAAGGGATAGCGCGGCTGACCGAGAACGGGCGGCTGTTCCTCGGCTTCAACAGCCTCGGCGACATCGCGCGGCTGCGAGCGCTCGCGGCGCGGATGGGACTGCGCGCCACCGAGATGCAGCGGGCGACGCACCGGACCGGGAACGCCCCGGTCACCTTCCAGCTCCTGGAGATCACCGCCACGAACCGGCTATGACCGCGCCGCCGCCGCGGCTTCGCGCAGGGCGGCGCGGTCGAGCTTGCCCATCCCGATCAGCGGCATCGCGTCGAGGAGCTCCAGCCGCTCGGGCATCTTGTACCGGGCCACCCCGCGGGATTCCAGGTGCAGGCGCACTTCCCGCAGTTCCGGGACGACGTCGCCGGCCGGCACCACGTAGAGGCACACGATCTCGCCGTGCATCGGGTGCGGGCCGGCGACGGCCGCCACCTCGGCGATGTTGGCCAGCTCCCGGACGAGCTGTTCCAGCTCCTCGGCGCAGATCTTCTCGCCGCCGCGATTGATCACGTTCTTGAGCCGCCCGACGACCTGGAGATCACCGCTCGGCAGCTGCCGGACGAGGTCGCCGGTCCGGTAGAAACCTTCTGCGGTGAAGGCGTTTTCGGTGGCCGCCGCGTCCCGGTAGTAGCCGCCGATCGTCGCCGGGCCTCGCGTCAGCAGCTGCCCTGGCTGCCCGGGCGGAACGGGTTCGCCGCCGTCGTCGACGATCAGCACCTCCTCTGCGGCCGAGACCGGGCGCCCCTGCGAGGACGACACCACCTTCGCCGGATCGTCGAGACTGGTCGCGTTGATCAAGCCTTCCGTCATGCCGTAGACCTGCTGCACGACCGGCCCCAGCACTGAACGCGCCCGCTCCGCCGCGGCGGGTTCGAGCTTGGCGCCCCCGATCTGGACCGCGACGAGGCTGGACGTGTCGAAACGCTCCCCGTCGAGCACCGCCAACCACTGGCCTAGCAGCCCCGGCACCGCAGCGGAATGAGTCACCCGTTCCTGCTCGATCAGGCGCAGCGCACGACGCGGGTCCTCCGCGCTGCCGAGCACGACCGTCCCGCCGGCGACTAGCGCACCCAGAATTCCCGGGCAAGACAAGGCGAAACCGTGCGCGACGGGCATGACCGCGAGGTACACGGTGCTCACGTCGGTCCGGTTCACCACCGAGGTGGTCCGGATGATGTGGCCGAGGGACTCGTGGGTGCGGGCGATCACCTTGGGCGGCCCGGAAGTTCCGCTGGAGAGCAACAGCACAGCCGCGTCCTGCGGCCGTGGCCGATCGATGGGCGCCGCGTCGCAGCCGGAAGCGCTTGGCCTGCACAGTTCGGTCAGGTCGACGATGTCGCTTCCGGACGGCGGTTCGTCGCCCGCGAGCAGCAGCATCTCGAGGTTCGGGTGCCGGGGGCGGAGTTCGCGGACCATCGCGAGGTGGTCGAACCGACGCGTCCGGTGCGGCAGCGCCATCGCGCGGCTGCCGGTCAGCTTCAGGATGCGCTCGACCTCGTACGACCGCAGCGTCGGGAGGAGGAGCATCGGCAGCGCGCCGATCCGCAGCAGGGCGAGCAGGAGTACGACGAACTCGATGTCGTTGGGCAACTGCACCGTGATCGTGTCGCCACGCCGCACGCCTCGTGCCGAGAGCCCTCCGGCCGCGCGTTCGACGGCGGCGGCCAGCTCCTCGTAGGTCATCCGCCGGTCACCGGACACCAGCGCGCACTTGTCCGGAAGGCCTTTCCCGTGGCGCAGAACGAGTTCGTGCAACGTCTCGGGCCGCCACCACCCGGCCTCGCGATAGCTCCGTGCGCGTTCTTCAGGGATGCCGGGCACTTCAACGCCCTTCGATGAGGACGTCGAGGTCGGCCACGGAGAAGTCCGCCGCGCTCCACAGGTCGATCCGCACGCCGAACCGGCGCTCCAGCTCCAGTTCGAGCGCGGTGATCTCGGTGGAGTCGAGGCCCAGGTCGGCTTGCAGCCGCGTGTCCGCCTGGATCTCCTCGTCCGCCACGCCGAGGCCCCGGAAGATCTCGTGCAGGGCAGTCTCGTTCCGCATGTCCAACTCCTGTTCCGAGGGGTTTCCGCTCACTTGTCCGGTTCGAGCTGCGCCGCGAGGTCGGCCAGCAGCGCGAGCTCCCGCTCGACGGCGTCCGCCAGCGACCGGGCGTCGCCGGATCGGGTGTTGCTGAGCACGCTGAGGCTCAGAGCATCGGCGAAGCCGACGAGGGAGACGCTGATCGCCCCCGGCGCGGGAATGTCCGGCATCGCGACCACGCGTCGCAGGGGCGCGCCGTCGAGCGCCCAAGCGCCAGGTGTCCACCGGAGCGTGGTGCATTGCACCGACGCGAAGTTGGCCGAGGTGAGGAGCGCGGTGGCGGCGCGAAGCGCCCAGGGCCCGAGGGTCAGCGCGGCGTCGAGCAGCCGCGCGGCCCCGTCCACGGAGTCCGCGCGACCGGATGTGAGCACTCCCCGGCACGCCGCCAGACGATCCTCCGGGCGGTCCGCCGCGACGGGCAGCGGAACGCGCACGCCCGTGAGGATGTTGCCGAGTTCCTGCGCGTTCTGCCCTGTTCGACGGTTCTTGGGCACCACGGCGTACAGCTCGCCCGGCTTCCCCGGCCAGTTGTGCGGGCGGCCGAACACGCTGCGGACGGCGCCGGTCGCGGTGGCGAGCAGGACTTCCGTCGGAGTCGCGCCCTCGCCGGGCAGTGCGCTGCGAACGGCGCGCAGTCGTCCCGAGTCCACCGATGCGCAGGCCAGCTCCGGTTCGGGATCCGCGGCGGGCAGGCTTCGCCCGCCGACCAGCACGTTTCGCAAGGTGCTCATCGCGGTTCGCCGGAAGGGTGTCGATTCGGGCGCGGCGCCGGTTCTGGTCCGGGCGCGGGGCTCAGGGCCGTCCAGCAGGTGGCAGAACAGGATCTTGCAGGATTCCATGTCGAGCACCGCGTGGTGCGCGATCAGGACCAGGGCGAATCCGTCGCGCGACGGCTGACGCACCAGGTGCAACCGCCAGGGCGGGATGTCCCGCGCCAGCGGCTGGATCGCGAGGGAGCCGAGGAGGGCTTCGAGTTCCAGGTCGCCGCCTTCGACGACCTGGAGCCGCGGGTCGAACCGGTCGAGCGCCGTCCAGCGCCGGCGCCGCAGGTGGCTCTCCTGGGCCGGAAGCACCCAGCGCAGCCGGGAGAACGGGCCCCAGCGCTCGGCCACCCGCTCTCGCAGCACGGTGATGTCCGGGGGCGCACCGGAGAAGAGCGCGGCCACTCCAGCGGGTTCGACGCCGCCGGCCAGGAGTTCTTCGGTAGCTGACAGGAAGTCGTCCATGCTGCCCTTTTCTCGAATTCCGCCGAATCCATGTGTATCCAGGCGGTAATCGAGCAGCAACCTGATTCGCCGAACAAACCTCCATCGAGTAGCACCCGACAGGCCACCCACAATCGCAAAACCGACTCATATTTGCCGGTTCCCGGCGACGAGATCTCCGCCTCGCGGCGGAATTGCGGGCCGGCGCACCGATTTCCGGCACGCGACCCGGCAATCCTCGATCACACCCGCCGACGGCCGGGACCGGCCCAGAACCGGCTCATCACGGACGGTTCGAACGGTGCTCCACGACGGCCTGCTCGACGTCCTCCGCCAGCAGGTAGTGGTTCAGCGCGATGGCGGCGGTCGTGCCCGCACCGGCGGCGGTGAGCAGTTGGGCCGGGTTGTCGACGACGTTGCCCGCCGCCCACACCCCCGGGACGCTCGTGCGCCCGGAGGGATCAACGGAGACCCAGCCGTTCTCCCCGAGCTCGCAACCCAAGCCCTTCAGCAACCCGTCCTGCGGCACGAACCGGGGACCGACGAACACCACCGCCCGCGGCACGACCTCGCCATCGGCCAGCTCCACGCCCCACACGCCGTTGTCGTCGGCGAGGACTCCCGCCACTTCGCCCGCCACGATCCGCACGCCACGGGCGGCCAACCGCTCGCGCTCCTCGTCGTCCAGGACGATCCGGTTCGGGAAGAAGACCACGTCGGACGACCACTGCCGCACCAATTGCGCCTGGTGCACGGTGAACGGCCGGTTCTCACCGCCGACGACTCCCAGCGGCAGATCCCTCGCCTCGTAGCCGTGGCAGTACGGACAATGCAGCACGTCGTGGCCCCACCGCTCGCGAAGCCCCGGGATGTCGGGCAATTCGTCCCGCAGGCCGGTGGCCATCAGGACCGACCGGGTCGTCAGTTCTCGCCCGTCGGCGGTGCGCACCACGAATCCGCGCTCCGCACCGCGTTCGACGCCCTGCACCCGGTTGCCGACGACTTCTCCCCCGTAGCGCGCCACCTCATCCCGGCCGACCGAGTACAGCTCCGCCGGGGACATGCCGTCCCGCGACAGGAATCCGTGCAGGTGATCGGCCGGTGCATTGCGCGGCTCGCCGCCATCGACGACGAGCACCCGCCGACGGGACCGCGCGAGCACCATCCCGCCGGTCAAACCGGCCGCGCCGCCCCCGATCACCACAACGTCGTAATCCATCGCGTCCATCGAACCCACCTCCGCAGCCGCGCCTGCGCCGTCGCCCGGCCAGGCCGGCAGCTCCATCTCTTCGATTCCGGAATTCCGCGTCGTGGCGGGGCCTGGCGATCTCGCCTCGGCCGCATCGCGCGCGAGTGCCCGCCGCCCTTGATTTCCGGGCAGCACAAGGACGTTCCGCTCGACCGGTGGTGGCGATGATTCCGCTGGTCAGTTCCGCGAACGGCGCGCGTCGCTCTCCCCAGCACTTTCCAGGCCATGTCGCCGCGACCCCGCACCGACACGGTTGAGCACCGTTGACGACAGCAGTCGGATTCGGCCGGGGCCCGGACTAGCGGGCTCGAGAATCCCCAGGTGCACTTTCCGGCCTATCCCGCCCTCACCGGCGGTCCGCACCCTAGCAAACCTCGATCACGCTCCGCATCCGCCCTACCACCGAACGTCTCATGGTCGGCACCGCGCCGGAAACCTACACTCCGAAGGATCGGGGCGGTGCCGATCGAGGTGTCCGATGCGAAATCCGGGAAAGATCTGGTTCGTCGGCGTGCTGGCGTCGACCGCGGTGTCCTGCTCGCAACCCGCGGCTCTCGACGAACTGTCCGCGATCGACTTCCACCAGTGGCGTTCCGCGGCGGACTTCCGGTCCGGCGACGCCGAAGGCATCCGCGGCGACGGGGCGGGCATCCGCATCGATCACCCGATCGGCAGCGTCGGACTTCCCGCTGCAGAGGGCGGCACGACGCGCGAGTACGAGTACGCGCGGTGGACGTCCCCACCGCACCGCATCGGTTTCGCGGCTACCCAACTGGTCGCGTCCTGGAACGCGGCCACCCCGCCCGGGACCTGGCTGCAGGTGGAGATGCGGGGCCGGACCAGCACCGGCGCGCAAACCGGCTGGTACGTGATGGGACGGTGGGCGTCCGGCGATGCCGACGTCCACCGCACGAGCATCGACGGCCAGTCCGACGCCGGCGGAACCGTCAACGTCGACACCTTCACCGCCAGCCCCGGCACGACGCTGTCCGAGTACCAGCTCCGCGCCACGCTCTACCGAGCCGCCGGGACTCCGGCCTCGCCGGAATTGTCGATGGTCGGCGCGATGGCGTCGAGGATCCCGGACCGGTTCGAGGTGCCCACCTCCGGCCCCGGCGGCGCCTGGGGCGTCGAACTCCCCGTGCCGCGCTATTCCCAGAACATCCACAGTGGACACTATCCGCAGTACGGCGGTGGCGGCGAGGCGTGGTGCAGCCCCACGTCGACGGAAATGGTCATCGAGCACTGGGGAAAGCGGCCGTCCGCGCAGGAGCTGGCCTGGGTCGATCCGCAGCACCCCGATCCGGCCGTCGAGCACGCCGCGCGCCAGACGTACGACTACGCCTACGACGGCACCGGGAACTGGCCGTTCAACACCGCGTACGCGGCCACCTACGGACTGGCAGCGCACATCACCCGGCTGCCCTCGCTGGCCGACGCGGAACGGTACATCCGCAACGGCATTCCCGTGATCACGTCGCAATCCTTCCGCGCCGACGAGCTCGACGGCGCCGGCTACGACACCGACGGCCACATCATGGTCATCGTCGGATTCACCGCCGACGGGGACGTCATCGCCAACGACCCAGCCTCCTCCGACAACGCGGCGGTCCGCACGATCTACCCCCGCGCGCAGTTCGAGAACGTCTGGCAACGCACGAAACGCCGCGACGCCGCGGGCAAGGTCGCCGACGCCCCAGGCGGCATCGCCTACATCATCGCCCCGCCCGGCCACCCGCTGCCGCCCGCCCAATGACGCACCGGCACCGCGCCCGGTCGGCGGTCAGTGCCCTTCGGCGAGGGCCGCGCCGATGAAATTGGCCGTCAGCACCGCGAAGATGTAGGCCTGCAGCACCTGTCGGGACGAGGTCCGAACCACCACGCCCATCCGGCCCAATGGCACGTCATACCGCGTTGCGCGAGCCGTTCCGCCGCGGGTGGTGGTCGGACCTACTCGGCGGCGGCCGATCCAGCACGTGCAGGCCCAGCAAGGTCCGGACGTTCACCAGTCGCCTTCGCGCACGTACGGGCGGCTCCACAACGCCACCTGCAGCGTCACTGCCTTGAACCAGGCCTGGTACATGCGTTCGACGTCTTCTTCGCCGTGCCCCTTCGCGCTCAAGAACGGCCGGATCGTTGCCGTGATCGGGTAGATGAAGGCGATGATGTGGCGAAGCGGCACCCGGTCGACCGCATCGACGTGGTCGGTCTGGTCCTTCTTCGCCCGAGTGTGGCGCAGCGCGATCTCTTGCTGGTAGTCGAGCCAGACGTCGTCGTACGGGCGTCTGCAGGTGTCGAGGATCCATTGCTCGAACCGCGCGCGGACCCGCTCCAGGTACTCCGAGTCCGGCGCGCCGCCGGGAGGCCCGAAGTAGGCGACCAGGTGCGGATGCGCGGCGACGTAGTCGTACCAGGTGGCCACGACGTCGCCGACCTGGTCGGCGAGGGCGTCACCGGCCATGCGCAGCGCCTGATCGTCCGAGTCGGCCCACAGCAGCGTCTCCTTCAGCGCGTCCAGCTCGGCGATCGTGACCGGCGAGTGCTCGAGCTGCGGCTCGCCGTACGTGTAGCCGGGAATGCGGTGTGCGGTGCCCATCGGATACTCCCTGTCGTCGACAACCCATCGCCCTGGGGAGTACCCGGATCCCTGCGCCCTATCGCCTCCCCGCAGCGGGAGATCTACGCGGCACCGGATCGGCACATTTCATCCTCCACAGTGGACAATTCAGCCGACCGGGAGCCGCGCGCATGGGCGAAGATCGTCCACTTGGGGCCTGGCGGGGTTCGAGCCGCCGAAGCCCGGTACGGCCTGATCCCGGGGTCGTGAGTACTTTGGTGTGCCATAGCGCTCCAAAACGCTCACGACCTCCTGCTCGCGGAAAAGGTGCACTCCTCGACCGGCAGTTCGAGTCCGGTCGACTTTCGGGGTGGCATCGGACGTGCTGGACTGGGTTCGGCGGGTGACGTGCAGCGGTGGCAGGGGGCGCTTTCCGTCATGGCCTCGACATTCCTCTTCGTCGCCGGGGCGGTGTTGCTGATCGGCAGCGCCGAGAAGCTCATCGGATACCTCGCCGGCGCCGCCTCCCGGCTCAGCATCTCGGTGTTCTTCCTCGCCGTCGTCTTCACCGGCATCGAGTTCGACGACATCGTGCTCGGCGTCGCGCTGAACCTCGAAGACCTCGAAGAGGTGTCGCTCGGGCTCGTGCTCGGGACCGCGATCTCGTTCACCGGAATCGTGCTCGCGCTCGCCGCGATCATCACCCCCGCCGCGGTGCGCGTCCCGCGCGACTACCTCGCCATCTTCGCGGCCGCGCCGCTGGTGCTGGCCGCGTTCGCGCTGACCGCGCCGCTCACCGCCGTCCAAGGGATGCTGTTGCTCGGGTTCTTCGCACTGTTCCTCGGCTACATCCTCGTGCAGGAATTCCGCCGGGAGACACCGACGTTCCGCAGCGCGGAGGTGTGCGGCGAAATGGTGGAAGGAAACGCCCGGCCGGGCGGGGAATCCTTCTCCGCCGAGATCCCGTTCGCCGCAGCGCGCAAGAGGCCCGGCTGGGCCAACCTCGGGTTGGCGGTGCTCGCGCTCGCCGGGCTCGTCGTCGGCGCCGCCGCGATGAGCACCGGCACCAAGGACATCCTCCAGGACTACGGGATCGCGGGCACCGTGTTCGGCGCGACCATCGTCACCCTCGTGCTGACCATCGAGGACGTCTTCCTCACCGTCGAGCCGATCCGCAAGGGCGTGCCGGCGATCGGGATCGGGAACGTCATCGGGAGCCTCGTCTTCTCGGTCACGGCGAAGCTCGGCGTCATCGTGCTCTCGGGCGGCAGCATCGCCATCGGCCCGGACGTGCTCCGGTGGCACCTGCCGGTGCTCGTCGCCATGACCGTCCTCGCCGCGTTCTTCCTGCACACCGGCCGGTTGAAGCGGTGGCACGGCTTCGCGCTGCTCGGTTGCTACGTCGCCTACTGGGTCGTCAGCTTCGCCGTGTTCGACGGCGTTCCGGTCGAGTCGTGAGTCAGTCCGGGTAGGCGTGGTCGATGGCGTCGAGGATGCTCCAGAGCACGTCGCACTTGAACGAGAGCGCCGCCACGGCGCGCGCCTGCTCGTCGGCGGACTGGCAGCGGTCGATGACCACCTGCAGGGCGTGTTCGGCGTCGCGCGGGGCCTGGGTCAGGCGGTTGCGGAAGTAGCCGAGGCCGTCGCGGTCGATCCAGGGGTAGGAGCGCTCGAACGCGGCGAGGCGCTCGGACATCAGATCGGGCGCGAAGAGTTCGGTCAACGAGGACGCCACCGCCTCGGTCCACGGCCGCGTGCGGGCGAAGGTGACGTACGCGTCCACGGCGAACCGCACGCCGGGGACGAGGTGGCGCCCGGATCGCACCTCCGCACGGCTCAGCCCCACCGCCTCGGCCAGCCGCAGCCACGCCTCGATGCCGCCTTCCCCGCCCGCCGTGCCGTCGTGGTCGAGGATGCGCCGGACCCAGCGGCGCCGGACCTCGCGGTCCGGGCAGTTGGCGAGGATGGCGGCGTCCTTGCGGGGGATGTTCTCCTGGTAGTAGAAGCGGTTCGCCACCCATCCCCGGATCTGCCGCCGCCCCAGCAGGCCCGCGTTCATCCTGATGTGGAACGGGTGCTGGTCGTGGTAGCGCTGCGCCTGGGCGCGCAGCGCGGCGGTGAAGTCGTCGGCGTCCGCGGTCACAGCACTACCACTCCGGGCGGCTTGGTCGTGTCTTACAAGCGGCGGTAGCCGCTTGCGGTGTGGAAACGCTCTCTTTAGTCCTGCGGCAGCGCGAAGGCGAAGAGGGCGTCGCCATGCGGAGCTCCCAGCATCCCCGGCAGGAATCCCTCGACCCAGGCGCCCCAGCCGACCGGCACCGCGACGAACTGCCTGCCGTCGACGCTGTAGGTCGTCGGGTTGCTGTGGTGGCCGCTGCCCGTCTGGAACTGCCACAGCAGCTCGCCGCTGCGCGCGTCGAACGCGTCGAACTCCCCGGTCGGTTCCCCGGCGAACACCACGTCGCCGCCGGTGGCCAGCACGGACGCGCACATCGGCACGTCGTTGCGCCAGCGCCACGCCTCCCGGCCGGTGGCCGGGTCGAAGGCCGACACCGAGCCCGCCATGTCACCGGAATCCACCGTGACGCTCGCGCCCCAGTAGGGGATGCTCTCCTTGAACTCCCTGCGCCGCCGCGTGACCAGGGCTCCGACGTCCTGCACCGGCACGTAGAACAACTCCGTCCGCGGGCTGTAGGCCGCGTGCGTCCATTCCTTGCCGCCGGCCGGTCCCGGCCAGAAGCGGACCTCCACTCCCTCCTCGTCCGGGTACACCTTCGGGGTCACCTTGCCGCTGGGGTCGATCTCGCCCCAGGTGATCCGGTCCACGAACGGCGCCACCCGGACCAGTTCGCCGTTCGTGCGGTCGAGGACGAAGAAGTACCCGTTCTTGTCGAAGTGGGCCAGCAGCTTCCGGCCGTCCAGCTCGAACAGGATGTGCTCCATCGTGCTGTCGTAGTCCCACAGGTCGTGCGGGTTGTACTGGTAGTGCCAGCGGATCTCGCCGTTGTCCGGGTTCACCGCGATGACGCTGTCGGTGTAGAGGTTGTCGCCCTCCCGGACGGCACCGTCGAAGTCCGGTGCCGGGTTGCCGGTCCCCCAGTACATGAGGTTCAGCTCCGGGTCGTAGGTGCCGGTGACCCAGCAGTTCCCGCCGCCGCGCGTCCACGCCGGGCCGTCCGGCCAGGTCTCGGAGCCCGGCTCGCCCGGCTTCGGCACCGTGTAGGTCCGCCAGACGTGCCGCCCGGTCTCCAGGTCGAAGGCGTCGATGTGGCCGCGCACGCCGAACTCGCCGCCGGAGCTGCCGACGATGACCAGGTCCTTCACCACCAGCGGAGCGAGCGTCGCGCTCTCCCCCGCCCGCACGTCGCCGTAGATCGCGTCCCAGACGCACCTGCCGTTGGTGGCGTCGAGCGCGAGCAGGTGGGCGTTCGGGGTCACGAAGAAGACCTTCCCCTTCGCCACCGCGACCCCGCGGTTCACGTTGCCGCAGCACAGCGACGTGTCGTACGGGACCTCGTGCTTGTACCGCCACACCTCCCGCCCCGTCCGGGCGTCCAGCGCCCAGGCCCAGCCGTCCCAGCCGGAGACGAACATGACGCCGTCCACGACGACCGGAGCGGCCTCGAAGGAATAGGTCGACGCACCCGCGTGCATCCCGGCCGAGCCGGACTGGAACACCCAGGCCGGGACGAGGCGCCGGACGTTCTCCGCGTTGATCTGGTCCAGCGGGCTGTACCGCTGGCCGTCGTAGGCGCCGTAGTAGGTGAGCCAGTTCTGCGGCTCCGAGCGGGCCTCGAGAATGCGTTCGTACGTGACGTTCTGGACCACCGGCGGCGCAGTCCCGGCCAGGCCGCTCAGCGACGCCTGGCTCACGGCATGCCCTGCCTGCACGTATTCCGCCATCACCCGCTCCTTCCTGGATCGTGTTTCGAGAGTGGTTCGCGTGGCGGTGCGGGTGGCGGAACCTCAAGCGCCTTCTCGCTGTGGCCTCGCTCGGAGAACCCCTGAGGGGTGGGCACCGCGAACCCGCGGCGCAAGCCAAGCCCCACACCGCAAGCGGCTACCGCCGCTTTTCAAACGAAGCGCTAGGGTCGCGGCTGGGCCGGGCGGTCGAGGCGGGCGTGCTCCGGGACGTCGCCGAGGACGGCGATCACGCCGACCAGGCCGCGGCCCTCGTCGTTGCCGATGGGGGACGTGTACCAGTAGTAGCCCGGGCCGTCGAGGTTGAGGCTCGCCGTGCCGCGCGACTGGACCGGCAACCAGATGAACTGCCGGTCGCCGTTGCTCGGCAGCAGCGCGCAGTGCGTGTTCTGGTCGTCGTTGACGAGCTCCAGTTCGAGGTCACCGCCGTGCGGCAGGACGAGGATCGACGGATCCCAGATCAGTTCGTCGACCGGGATCCGGACCCGCGCGTGCATCCGGCCGTCGGCGTCCTCCTCGGCGTGCCCGAGGCCGCCGTGGGCGACCAGCCGTCCCAGGGACGCCCCGTTCTGCTTGTCCAGCCCGAGTTCGCTCACCAGTGCCGACAGCTCCCTCGTGGTGGTCGCCATCGCATTCACCTCCTAGCCCCCGAAGCGATGTCCGCGCACCCGGTTCGGCGGATCTCCAGCGCAGGACCGACCGCCGTCGAGAAGTTCCCGGTGGGCGCGGAGGCGCGCCGGACGAACGGGCGGGCGGGAAATGCCACAGGGGCTTCGACACCGGTTGCCTCGCGCAACCGGCATGCACCAGCCTGCCTGGGCCACCCGACACCTCCCCGTCGCGTGGATCCCATTGCAGGTGCAGGATAGCTCTGCCGCAGCGGCTTTCGTAAGTCGATCCGAGTCGTGGAAACGCATTGCGGTGCAAGGGGAAACGATCAGCAGCACGACCGTGACGGGTGCGGCGGGCGAGGCGAACGCGGGTGCGACCGGCGCATTTGCGATGTTCGCCGCGCGCGCAGATGATGAAAGCGCCGTTCCGCGGAGCTTCGACGAGCTGTGGGGACCATGACCGCGAGGGCCCGGAACCGGTGGCGCCGACCGCTGGACGACCTGGGCACCGACGACCGGCGCCATCGTCCACAGTGCACAATCGCGCCGCCGCAAGGAGAAACATCATGACCACCACCGCGATCCCTGGCCTGGACCAGGCACCGACCACCCACCGGGCCCTCGTGGCGTGGGTGCGGGAAGTGGCCGAACTGACGACCCCGCAGCAGGTGGTGTGGTGCGACGGCAGCGACGCGGAGTGGCGCCGGCTGACCACCGAGCTCGTCGCGGCGGGCACGCTCGTGCGGCTGGCGGCGAAGCCGAACTCGTTCTGGGCGGCCTCCGACCCCGGCGACGTCGCGCGCGTGGAGGACCGCACCTTCATCTGCTCCCGGCGCGAGGAGGACGCCGGGCCCACCAACAACTGGATGGACCCGGCGGCGATGAAGGCGACCATGACGGAGCTCTACCAGGGCTGCATGCGCGGTCGCACGATGTACGTGATCCCGTTCTGCATGGGCCCGCTGGACGCCGAGAACCCCAAGCTGGGCGTGGAGATCACCGACTCCGCCTACGTGGTGCTCTCGATGCGCGTGATGACCCGGATGGGCTCCGGGGCGGTGGAGAAGTTCATCGGCCGCGACGGCGGCGAACGCGAGTTCGTCAAGGCCCTGCACTCCGTCGGGGCGCCGCTGGACCAGGGCCGGGCCGACGTGCCGTGGCCCTGCAACCCGACGAAGTACATCAGCCACTTCCCCGAGGAGCGGATGATCTGGAGCTACGGCTCCGGCTACGGCGGGAACTCGCTGCTGGGCAAGAAGTGCTACTCGCTGCGCATCGCCTCGGCGATGGCCCGCGACGAGGGCTGGCTGGCTGAGCACATGCTCATCCTCAAGCTGACCTCGCCGCACGGCACCGTCCACTACATCGCCGCGGCGTTCCCCAGCGCGTGCGGCAAGACGAACCTGGCGATGCTGCAACCCACCGTGCCCGGCTGGACGGCCGAAACGCTCGGCGACGACATCGCCTGGATGCGCTTCGACGACGACGGCCGGCTCCGCGCGGTCAACCCCGAGTTCGGGTTCTTCGGCGTCGCCCCGGGCACCGGCTACCACACCAACCCGGTCGCCATGAAGACCATCGAGCAGGGCAACACCATATTCACCAACGTCGCGCTCACCGACGACGGCGACGTCTGGTGGGAGGGCATGACCGAGCGGCCGCCGGCGCACCTGACCGACTGGCGGCGCCGCGACTGGACGCCGGACAGCGGCGAGCCGGCCGCCCACCCCAACTCCCGGTTCTGCACACCCATCGAGCAGTGCCCGATCGTCGCCCCGGAGTGGGACGACCCCGACGGTGTGCCGATCTCGGCGATCCTCTTCGGCGGCCGCCGGGCCACCACGATTCCGCTGGTCACCGAGTCGCGCGACTGGGCGCACGGCGTGTTCATGGGCGCCACGCTGTCCTCCGAGACCACAGCGGCCGCCACCGGCAAGGTCGGCGTCGTCCGCCGCGACCCGATGGCGATGCTGCCGTTCATGGGCTACCACGCCGGCGACTACTTCGGGCACTGGCTGAACACCGGCGCAAAGGCCGAACCGGCGAAGTTGCCCCGGATCTTCCACGTCAACTGGTTCCGCCGCGGCGAGGACCGCCGCTTCCTGTGGCCGGGGTTCCGGGAGAACTCGCGCGTCCTGGCGTGGATCGTCGGCCGCGTCGAGGGCACCGCGAACGGCGCGGAGACCCCGATCGGCCTGGTTCCCGCGGCGACCGATCTCGACCTGGCCGGCCTCTCCACCGACCCGGCCGACGTGGCCGCGGCGCTCGCGGTCGACGAGGCGGAGTGGCGGGCCGAACTCCCGCTGATCGAAGAGTGGTTCGGCACCATCGGCGACAAGCTCCCCGGCACCCTCCGTGAGCAGCTGGCCGAGCTCCGCGAACGCCTGGCCGGGAGCTGACGCCTCAACCATCCACTGAGGACATAGTCGCCGGCGCGGCGGCGGTGTCCCGATCGCAACGAGTCGGATACGGGTCTTCGGCATACTTGACAGCCCGGGTACGGGATTGCAGGCTTTCGATCCAAAGTTGGTTGAGTGGCTCGGCCAATGGAGGCTCGCCATGTCGAACGGCACCGATTCCCATCGGACGCACCGCCGCCGCGCCGTCATCGCCAGCACGGTCGGCACGACGATCGAGTGGTACGACTTCTTCCTCTACGGGACCGTGGCCGCCCTGGTCTTCCCCAAGATCTTCTTCCCGGGCAGCTCTCCGAGCGCCGGCGTGCTCGAATCGTTCAGCACCTTGTTCGTGGGCTTCGCCGCGCGCCCGGTCGGCGCCGCGATCTTCGGGCACTACGGCGACCGGATCGGCCGCAAGGCCACCCTGGTCACCACGCTGCTGCTCATGGGCATCGCAACGGTGCTCATCGGCGTGCTTCCCGGGTACGCCACGCTCGGCTTCGCCGCACCCGTGCTGCTGGTCGTGCTGCGCATCGGCCAGGGCATCGGCGTCGGCGGCGAGTGGGGCGGTTCGGTGCTGATGGCCATGGAATGGGGCTCCGCGTCCCGCCGCGGCCTGATGGCGAGCCTGCCGCACCTCGGCGTGCCGCTCGGCCTGCTGCTGTCCACCGCCGCGGTGGGAGCGGCCAGCGCGGCGAGCGGCGACGCGTTCGAGACCTGGGGCTGGCGGGTGCCGTTCCTGCTCAGCGTCGTCCTGATCGCGATCGGCCTGTGGGTGCGGATGCGGGTGATGGAGAGCCCCGACTTCGCCGCGGTGAAGCGGCAGCAGGCGGTCGAGCGGCAGCCGGTGTGGGCCGCGATCCGCAACCACCCGAGGGAGATCCTCACCTCCGCGTTCGTGCGGCTGGCCGAGCAGGCGCCGTTCTACCTGTTCATCACGTTCGTGCTGACCTACGGCACGAAGCACCTGGAGATGCCGCGCGGCGAGCTGCTCAACGCCACGCTGGTCGCCGCCGCGGTCGGCCTGATCAGCGTTCCGCTTTTCGGCCACCTGTCGGACCTCTTCGGCCGTCGGCTCGTCTACGGCATCGGCATCGTCTGCACCGGCCTGTACGCCTTCCCGTACTTCGCGCTGCTGGACACGCGCTCCTCGGGCCTGGTGCTGCTGGCCATCGTCGTGTCGCTGATCGTGCACGACGTGATGTACGGCCCGCAGGCGGCGCTGATCGCGGAGAGCTTCGGCACCAACATCCGCTACAGCGGCGCCGGTCTCGGCTACCAGCTCGCCTCGGTCATCGCCGGCGGCCCCGCGCCGCTGATCGCCGCGGCCATCCTGCAATCCACCGGCTCCAGCACCGGGATCAGCTGGTACGTCGTGCTCTGCGCGGTCATCTCGCTGATCGCGCTGCTGCTGATGCCCCGCCGGTCGACGCCTCCCGCCACGTCCGCGCAGGCCGACCCGCAACGCATGGAGGCATGACTCCGCTGTCCACACAGGACTGCTGCTTCCTCGTGAAGCCAGCACGAGTAGTCAGTCCAATGTAGACGCTTCCTCACTTGATCTCGATGCGGCGCGAAGTGCTCTGCTGGCTCTTGGGCACCTTCACCGAGAGCACGCCGTCCATGAGGTTGGCCTCGATCTCGTCCGCGTCGACCTCGCCGGGCAGGCTGCCTCGGAACGAGAAGCTCCCGGTGCGCCGCATCTTGCGCCGCAGCACCCCGGTGCGCTCCTTCTCCTTCAATTCGCCCGTGATCCACAACTCCTGGCCGCGGACCTCGACGGTGATGTCGTCCCGCGCCACGCCGGGCAGGTCCACGTCGAACAGGAAGGCGTTCTCGGTCTCCTCCACGTCGACCATCGGCTGCCACGCGACGCCGGTCCGCGTCATGGCCCACCCGGGGTCGAAGAGCTGCCCCATGCGATCCCACAGCTCCTCCAGCTCGCGGAACGGCTCCTGCCACGCATCCGGCGCCCCGCCCCACTCCCGGCGTTCGCCACGCCGGACGGGCATCCGCTCAGCCATGCCGATCCCTCCCCACAACACGTGCGTTCCGACCTCCGCCTACCCGCCATCGCGGCGGCACCAAACCGCCCGCCGAAGCCCTCGCGGAGTCGTGCGCGCGTCGTTTCTGCCGCCCGGGCGCCCGCGCCGAGATCCTCGCCGGACGGGCCGCCGATCACCGCTGGCGTCGGCCCGAGAACGAGCTGTTCGCCCCGCGGTGATCTCGATCGCGGAGGGCCGCCCGGCGATGATCTCCGCCGCCACCGGGCCATCGCGCTGATCGGCGTGCTCATCCAACGGCAGCCACTGGCGCCGAGCGTCAGCGTTCGCTCGCCGTGGTCTTGTCGGAGTCGGCCCCGGCGTCAGCATCGGTGCTGGCATCGGTGTCGGTGCTGGTGTCGGCGCTGGTGTCGACCTCGGTGTCGGTGCTGGTGTCGGAGGCGGGCTGCGGGATGCGTGCGCGCTTGTGCGGCAGGGCGACGTTGCTCACCCCGGAGAACCGCTCGTGCGGGCCGTGGTGCTCGGGGTTGCGCCACAGGGCGATGAAGAACACCACGGGCAGCAGGCAGACCAGCCCGAACATCGCGGCGGCCATCAGCAGTACCACCACGTGATCCCCGCTGATCAGGTCCAGCGCCAGCCCGGGCACCTCGGACAAGCGGTCCAGACCGGCCCCCACCGCGCGGAACAACGCCGCCGCGGTCGCCAGCACCGCCATGCCCGTGATCACCGGGATCGGCAGCAGCGGGATTGCCAGCACCGCGGCCCGCAGCACCAGCCGCCACAGCTCGGGCCGCTTCCCATCCGGGCCGACCACCTTGAGCAGCAGCAGCTTCTTGCCCGGCGTGCCGCCGAGCCACCAGGGCAGCAGCACGAACCAGAGCGCCACGGCCAGCACCATGCCGAGCAGCCAGCTGGACGAGTCGAAGACCACCACGCAGAGCAGGGTCGTGAACAGCATGACGAACGGCAGCGCGCACAGGTCGATCAGCAGCGCCAGGAACCGCCTGCCCAGCGGCACCGGACGTCGTGCCAGCGCCGCGTCGTCGATGTTGTCCAGGGTCGGCAGCCAGCGGGTCAGCGGCCCCGCGATGGCCCAGCCGATCATGGCCCCGCCGGTGTTGGCGATGAGATCGTCCACATCGAACAGCCGGTACGGGCACTCGTAGACGCCCCACAGGCCGGAAAGCTGGGTGAACTCGAAGAACAGCGAGGTGCCGAGGCCGATCGCCGCGGCGGCGAGGAAGTTCAGCCGGAAGTGGAAGCGCAGGTAGACGCCCAGCGGGAGCAGCAGGAGCAGGTTCAGCAGGGTTTCCAGCACCGCCGGGTTGTGGATCACCAGCGCGCTCAGGGTGACCTGCCCCTCCGCCTCCTTCCAGATGTCGGCGAAGGTGTTGCCGGGCACCAGCTGCGGATGCGCGACCTTGGGGTACTTCGCGCACACGTCCACCGACGGGCCGGGCAGCGGCACGACGGTCATGAAGAACGCGGTCAGCGAGTAGAACAGGAAGCTGTAGAAGGACAGCGTCCGCCAGCTGGTCATGACGCCGTGCCGGCGGTAGGTCACCACCGCCGCGGGCACGAACAACAGCAGGGCGAGCAGCGGGAAGACGATCACCGCGGTTTTGATCGGCAGCAGATAAGCGCTGGGCACGACGCACATCATTTCCGGAAGCCGAATGACGGGTCAAATCGTGATATTCGGCCCGGAAGTGCCGGTGACCAGCGTCACCGAGGAAGAGGAAGTCGAATCGGCTCGGCTTCACACCGCGGCGAGTTGCCGGACCACCGCCTCGCCGACGGCTTTGGCGCTGCCCGGATTCTGGCCGGTGATCAGCCGGCCGTCCTCGACGACGTAAGCATCGAACGGTTCGTCGGCGGTGCGGTATTCGGCGCCGAGCTTCGCGAGTTCTTCCTGGAGGTTGTACGGCACGGCGTCGGCGCGGTTCGCCAATTCCTCTTCCGGCCACGAGAAGCCGGTGACGCGCTTGCCCCTGATCAGCGGTTCGCCGCTGGAGAGCTGGACGTTGAGCAGGCCCGTCGCGCCGTGGCAGACGGTGGAGACCACCTTGCCCGCCTCGTAGAACCGGGCCATCAGTTCCTCCAGGTCGGCGCTCTGCGGGAAGTCGAACATGACGCCGTGCCCGCCGGTCAGGTAGATCGCGTCGTAGTCGTCGAGGCCGACCTCGGAAATCCGCTTGGTGTCCGCCAGCAGATCCATGAACTCCCGGTCCCGGTAGCGCTGCTCGGTGCCGAGTTCGGCGAGGACCTCGTGCGACAGGCTTTCCGGATCCAGCGGGACCGTCCCGCCCGCCGGGCTGGCGATGTCCATCTCGAAACCGGCCCGCTCGGCGACGTCCCAGAAATGCGTCAACTCCCCGAGCCACAAACCGGTCCGCATGCCGACCTTCCGGTACTCCGGAACATTCGTGACGACGATGAGAATCCTGTTCTTCCTGGCCATTTTCGAATCATCCCCCCGAATTTCCGCCCACACCGGGCGAAAATCGATCACGAACGGCAGAACGAAGTCAAGCGCCAGGCTATCCCCGCCAGAGCCCGAACGCGATCCCGCACGAATTCCCGTGATTGGTTCACCGGGTTGAAACGAGTTCCTCCCGGCAGGTGAACATTCTTCCGCCGGTCGCCGAAATCGGTACAGTCGATCCGCGATCAACCGCCGCCGAGAAAGAAGACCAGGATGGGCAAGCGCGACGTCGACCGCGACGGCCAAGGCGACCCGCAGCCGGACAAGTGGGAGAACTGGGTGAGCAAGGACGACGCCAGCAAGCACGAAGGCGACGACGGCGAGTAGGACGGCGCAGCATCGTGACCGACTGGCGCGAACGAATCACCGTGCCACGCGCGCCGTTCATCCCGCCCGTGGTGTGGGTCGACGACGCGGCCACAGGTGGGTTCTCCGCCGTGTCGAGGGACGACGACCACGTGCGCTGGCACGAGCTCGTCGAAGCCGACGAACCGATCATCACGCAGGTCGACGACGGGCGGACTCCGCCAGGTGCGACGGGGCTGCGGCCTTCCAGCTCGTGCAGCAAGCCGTCGCTGGTCGCGGACATGCTCGACGCGCTGGACGTCCGCCTGGGACACCGGGTCCTGGAGATCGGTGGCGGCACCGGTTGGAACGCCGCCGAACTCGCGACGCGCGTGGGCCCGCGCGGGCAGATCGTGTCGATCGAGGTCGATCCCGATGTCGCCGCGGCAGAACGACAGGCCTTGCGCACCGGCGGTTACGACGTCGTGGTCATCACCGCCGACGGTCTGGCAGGTCATGCCCGGGAAGCGCCGTACGACCGCGTGATCGGGACCGCGGCCGTCCGCGCGATTCCGCGCGCGTGGATCGACCAGGCCCACCCGCGGGGCGTGATCGTCACCCCGTGGGGTACCGACTACTGCAACGGCACCCTTCTTCGCCTGGACGTCCACGACGACGGCTCCGCCTCCGGCCGCTGCGGCACGAACCTGGCCTTCATGCGGGTCCGCGGTCAGCGCCGGGACTACTTGGAACCCGGCGATGACGAGCTGCGCGGGGCCGACCGGACGACCACCGCGCGCAGCATCCCGGAGTTCTTCGAGATGATCGCCTATTCGCGCGCCGCTTTCGCGATCGGTCTGCGGGTTCCGCGCTGCTACCTGACAGTCGAAGAGCTCGCCCCGGACCACCGGCGGATCGAGCTGCACGACGTTTCGTCGCGATCCTGGGCGAGGGTCGACCTGTTGCGCCGCAACGAGATCTTCGAGGTGCACCAGATCGGCCCTCGCCGCTTGTGGGAAGAAGTCGATGCAGCGTACGGGTGGTGGCTCGACTCAGGTCGTCCGGCGCCTGATCGCTTCGGGCTCACCGTTGCGGAGAACGGCGATCATTCGGCGTGGCTGGACGAACCCGGCGAGGCCTCCTGGCCACTTCCCGTCGCCGCACCGTGAGCAATCACGGATCGGGTTGGGGTCAGGTGTCGGTGCTTCGGGCGATGTCGGCGGCGATCAGCTCCTCGATCCGGCCTTCCGAGTAGCCCAGGGACGCGAGGATTCGGCGGGTGTCCGCGCCCTTCTCGCGCGGCGCCGTGCGGACCTCGCCGGGCGTTCTGCTGAGTTTGATCGGAATTCCCGTGCCCTGGTAGCCGTCCCGCTCCACCACCATGTTCCGGTGCAGCACCTGCGGATCGGTCAGCGCTTCGCCCACGTCGTGCACCGGCGTCGCCGGCACGCCGCGGTCCAGCAGCTTGCGGGCCAGGTCGTGGCGGCGGTGGGCGGCGATCCGTTCGATGATCAGCGGGCGCAGCTCCGCGACGTTGCGGACGCGGTCGGAGTTCGTCGCGAACCGCGCTTCGTCGGCGATTGCCGGGATGCCGAGCAGCTCCGCGAAGTGGCGGAACTGGCGGTCGTTGCCGACGCCGATGAAGATCTGGCCGTCCTCGGCCTCGAAGGTGTCGTACGGGGCGATGGAGGGGTGCGCCGATCCGGTGCGCCGCGGGAGCTTCCCGGAGACCAGCCAGCCCGGGGAATGCGGGTGCAGCAACGAAATCGCCGTGTCGAGCAGCGTGCAGTCCACCAGCTGGCCGCGCCCGGTGGCGTGCCGGTCGTGCAACGCGAGCAGCACGCCGGAGAACGCGTAGATCCCGGTCACCATGTCCACAATGGGCACTCCGACGCGCAGCGGCGGCCCGGACGGCTCGCCGTTGATGCTCATCAACCCGCCGTAGGCCTGCAGGATCGCGTCGTAGCCGGGCATGCCGCCCATCGGCCCGTCGATGCCGAAACCGGTGATGCGGCAGTGGATCAGGCGGGGGTAGCGCTCCGCGATCGACGCGTCGGAGAAGCCCCACTTGGCCAGCGTGCCCGCCTTGAAGTTCTCCACCACGACGTCCGCGTCCCTCAGCAGCTCGTCGAGCACCTGCTGCCCGCCCGGCGAGGCGAAGTCCAGGCAGATGTTGTTCTTGTTGCGGTTGATCCCCGTGTGGTAGGCGCTCATCGTCTCGCTGACGAACGGCGGCCCCCAGGTGCGCGTGTCGTCACCGGCGGGCGGCTCGACCTTGATCACCTCGGCGCCGTGGTCGGCGAGCATCTGGCTGCACAGCGGACCGGCGAGGATGCGCGACAGGTCGAGGACGCGAACGCCGCGGAGGCTGCCGTTCGGTGCGGTCATGGCGGAGATCCCCGTTTCGATCGGTGGTTGCGGGATGGGCCGGTTCGGGTTCACCGCACCGCTGCGCAAGGCGACCCGTTCTCAGTAGGACTTGGGCAGGCCGAGGACGTGGTTGGACACGTAGTTCAGCACCATTTCCTGGCTGACCGGGGCGAGGCGGAGGATGCGCGACTCCCGGAAGTACCGCTCCACGTGGTACTCGCGGGCGTAGCCCATGCCGCCGTGGGTCTGGATCGCCTGGTCGGCCGCCTGGAAACCGGCGTCGGCGCACAGCCACTTGGCCATGTTCGCCTCCCGCCCGCAGGACAGGCCCTGGTCGTAGCGCCACGCCGCGTTGCGGGCCATCAGCTCAGCCGCGTCGAGCCGGGTCGCCGCCTCGGCCAGCGGGAACGCGATGCCCTGGTTCTGGCCGATGGGCCGGTCGAAGACGACGCGTTCCTTCGCGTAGCGCACCGCGCGGTCGAGCGCAGCCCGGCCGATGCCCAGCGCCTCGTGGGCCAGCAGGATCCGCTCCGGGTTGAGGCCGTCGAGCAGGTACTTGAAGCCCTGGCCCTCGGCGCCGACGCGGGCGCTCTCGGGCACGAACAGGTCGTCGATGACGACCTCGTAGGAGGAGACCGCGTTGCGGCCCAGCTTCGGGATCGGGCTCAGGTGCACGTGCTCGGGGTCGATGTCGATGAGGAACAGCGACATCCCGTCGGTCGGGCGGTCGACCTCCTCGCGCCGGGTGGTGCGGGCGATCAGCACCATCTTCTGCGAGTCGCCCGCCTTGGTGATCCACACCTTGCGGCCGTTGATGACGTAGCCACCGGGCACCGGCTTGGCGAACGTGGAGATCCGGGTCGTGTCGGTGCCCGCGTCGGGCTCGGTGACGCCGAAGCAGACGTGCAGCGAACCGTCGGCCGCCGCCGGGAGGACCTCCTTGCGCAGTTCCTCGCTGCCGTGCTTGACGATGGTGTTGAGGCCGAAGATCGTCAGGTGCATGGTGCTGCAGCCGTTCATCCCGGCGCCCGAGGCGGCCACCTCTTCCAGCAGCAGCGCCGCTTCGAGGATGCCGAGCCCGCCGCCGCCGTACTCCTCGGGGATGGCGATGCCCAGCCAGCCGCCCTCGGCGAAGGCGTTGTAGAAGTCCCACGGGAACTCGTTGTTCGCGTCGCGCTCGGCCCAGTACTCGTCGGGGAAGCTGCGCGCCAGTTCGCGCGCGCCCGCCCGCAGGGACTGCTGGTCCGGGGTCAGTTCGAAGTGCATGGCGCTTTCCTCTCCGGCGTGCCTGGCGCCCGTACCAGCGGCGACACGTCGACCGACCCGGGCCGCGGACCGGCCACGCGATCGATCTGTTCCTAAATACGAACAACTAATCCTGCTATCGGGACACGATGATCGACCGGCACCCGGTCTGTCAACCGTCGGGCCGCGGCCTCGAAGAGCACGAAGATCGATGAAAACCCGCATGAATCAGGAGTCGGACGACTACCCGCGGCGAACCGCTTGACAGTGACCCGGTTCACTTCCTAGATTCGCCGAAGTTCCTATATCCGAACGACCACCCATCGCGATCGCCCACGCATCGACGACCACCCGTCAAGAGGGACTCAAGCAATGACGCTGCACAATGGCGCGACGGCACGCCCCGAGCCGTCCACCCGCAAGGCCGTCGGACCCGCCGTAGTGATCGGATCCGCCCTCGAGTGGTTCGACTTCTACCTCTACGCCTCGATGGCCGCCCTGGTGTTCGGGCGCCTGTTCTTCCCGGCGAGCAACCCCACCACCGCCACCCTGGCGGCGATGGCGACCTTCGCGGTCGGCTTCCTCGCCCGCCCGTTCGGCGGCATCGTCTTCGGGATCCTCGGCGACAAGTACGGGCGCAAGATCGTGCTGTCGGCGACGTTCCTGCTGATGGGCATCTCGTCCGGGCTGATCGGCCTGCTGCCGACCTATTCCTCGGCGGGCATCGTCGCGCCGATCCTGCTGGTGATCCTGCGCCTGCTGCAGGGCCTCGGCGCGGGCGCCGAGCTGGGCAGCGCGATCGCGGTGGCCTACGAGCACGCCGACGAGAAGTCGCGCGGCCGGCTGGGCTCGTGGCCGGCGCTGGGCGTCAACATCGGGCTGTTCGTCTCGTCGCTCACCGTGACGGTGCTGACGAGCTTCGGCAACGAGTTCCTCTACGACTGGGGCTGGCGCATCCCGTTCATCGCCAGCTTCCTGCTCGTCGCGCTCGGTTTCTGGGTGCGCCGCCAGATGCCCGAGACGCCGGAGTTCGAGAAGATCGCGCGCGACACCTCGGCGCGCAAGAAGGCCAAGCCGCTGCGCTCGCTGATCAAGTCGGACTGGCGCGGCCTGGCCGTGGTCATGGCGATCACCATCGGGTACAACGGCGTCAGCTACATCTTCAAGACGTTCTCGCTGTCCTACCTCAGCGAATTCCGCGACGTCGCGGCCAACGTCGGCGCATTCGGCATCTCGCTGGCCAGCGCGTGCGCGATCCTCACCGTCCCCATCGCGGGCCGCATCTGCGACTCGGTGGGCGCGAAGAAGGTGATCATCACCGGCGCGATCGCCACGGCGGCGCTGGCGTTCCCGTTCTTCTGGCTGCTCGACTCGGGGCAGCGCCTCTACATCTGGATCGCGCTGATCCTCGCCACCGGCGTGGTGGTGCCCGCGATGCTGGCCGCGCAGGGCGCGTTCCTCTCCCAGCAGTTCCCGACCAAGGTGCGGGTGTCCGGCCTCGGCACCGGCCGGGAGGTCGGCGGAGCCTTCTCCGGCGGCCTCGCCCCGCTCGCGGCGCTGGCGCTGGTGACGGCGTCTCCCACGCACGCCACCTGGGGCGTCTCGCTGCTGTTCGTCGCCGGGGCGCTGTTCATCGGCGTGGGCGCGCTGTTCGACCAGACGAAGAGGGCGGAGGCGGCCGAGCCCGCGCCCGCCGAGGAAGCCGTCCGATCCTGACCGTCCTGGGACTGCGGACCCGATCCGCAGTCCCAGGCCGTTCCGCCGCCCGGCACCTCGCGGGCGGCGTTTTCGCGCGAAATCGCCCTCTGCCGGGCTTGCCTGGCCGCGTCGCCTCGCGAACGCGGCTGGTCAATTTTTCTGATCACGCATTTTTGCGTGGTCCGCAAAATCCGAGTAGCGTGGTCGTCATGGGTGCCGAAGATCGGGAGCGGTCGGGCTTGCGGGAGCGCAAGAAGCAGGAGACCCGCCTCGCCCTGAGCTGGGCGGCCATCCGCCTCGCCGTGGAGCGGGGTTTCGACAACGTGCGCGTCGAGGACATCGCCGCCGAGGTCGGCGTATCGCCGCGCACCTTCAACAACTACTTCGCCGGCAAGGGCGAGGCCATCGCCGCGCGGCACCTGGAACGGGCCCGTCAGATCTCGGTGGAGCTGCGCGCGCGGCCGGAATCCGAGCCGCTGTGGGAGGCCATCACCAACGCCGCGATGGCCCGCTTCGCGCTGGGCCAGGGCACCGGCGAGGACAAACCGGACCGGCAGTGGGTCGACGGCGTCCGGCTGATGGTTTCCGAACCGGCGCTGCAGGGCGAGTTCGTCAGGGCCAACGCCACCGCCGAGGCCGAACTCGCCGCCGCCATCGCCGAGCGCACCGGCACCGACCCGGCGCGCGACCTGTACCCGCGGTTGGTGGCCGGCGCGGTCGGAGTCGCGATCGCCACGTCCATCGAGCACTGGCTGAACGCCGAAGAGCCCACCCCGATGGCTCCGGTGCTGCGCGACGCGTTCCAGCAGCTCGCCAACGGACTGCCCGTCCCCTGACAACTCCGTAACCGGACAACCCGGCGCCGCCGGGTCGATCGACCATGCCTTTTTCCGCCACAGCAAGGAGGAAAGTCGTGATCGCCGATGTCGTGATCGCGGGCGCCGGCCCGAACGGGCTGATGCTGGCCTGCGAGCTGAGCCTGGCCGGAACGAAACCGCTGGTGCTCGAACGCCTCCCGGAGCGCGGAACCGCGCAGCGGGCCAACGGCCTGGTCGGGCAGGTGGTGCGAATGCTCGACCGCCGGGGCCTGCACCAGCGCTTCAGCGGGAGCTCCGAGCCGCCGCAGCCCGCTCCGGTGTTCGTGTTCGGCGCGATGCCGCTGGACCTGAGCGCCGTCGAGGACAACCCGATGTACCTGATGCAGGTGCCGCAACGCCGCATCGAGCAGGCCCTGGAAGAACGCGCCGTCGAGCTCGGCGTGGAGATCCGCTGGGGGCACGAACTCGTCGGTCTGGCCCAGGACGACGACGCGGTCGCCATCGACGTCGCCGGGCCGGACGGCCACTACCCGCTGCGCGCCCGCTACCTGGTCGGCGCAGACGGTGGGCACAGCCCGACCCGCAAGCTCTCCGGTATCGGATTCTCCGGTGTCACCAAGGAGAACGTCGTTTCTCGCCTGGCGCACGTCAGCATCCCGAGCTCGCTGGTCGATCCGGCGACGGGCGGCCTGGACGTCCCCGGCTACGGCGTCATCCCGCCGTTCCTGCACCACCGAACCGAGCGAGGAGTGCTGGCGTACGCGCCGTTCCTCGACGGCCGAACGGCGGTGTCCACAATGGAGTGGGGCTCGGCCGCCCCGGACGGAACCGCGCTGACGCTGGACGAACTGCGCGCGAGCGCCCGCCGGGTGCTCGGGGTGGACCTGCCGCTGGAGCCGCCGGCCGGCGACGGCCCGCACCTCACGCGTCGGTTGACGGGCGGCAACACCCGGCTGGCGGACCGGTACCGGGACCGGCGGGTGCTGCTGGTCGGCGATGCCGCCCACGTGCATTCGGCGATCGGTGGCCCCGGCCTGAACCTGGGCCTGCAGGACACCGTGAACCTGGGCTGGAAACTCGCCGCAGAGCTGCGGGGCTGGGCGCCGCCCGGCTTGCTGGACAGCTACGAGACCGAGCGGCGTCCGGTGGCCCGGCGAGTGGTCATGCACACCCAGGCCCAGTCGGCGCTGCTCGCGCCCGGCAGCGAGACCACCGCGCTGCGGGAGCTCTTCGGCGAGCTCCTCCACGAGCCGCGCAACATCAAGCACATCGCGGACATGATGGCGGGCGCGGACGTCCGGTACGGGATGGGAACCACCGCCACGCACCCGCTGATCGGCCGGTGGGCGCCCGACCTGCTGATCGACACCGGAACCGGCAGCGTGCGGCTCGCCGAGCTGACCGCGGACGCGCGGCCGCTCCTGCTGGACATGACCGAAGGCGCCGCGCTGTCCGAAGACCTCGCCGACTGGAGCGGCCGGGTGGAGGTGGTCAGCGGTCGCGCCGGGACTTCGCCGACCGCGATGCTGCTGCGGCCGGACGGCTACGTCGCCTGGGCGTCGAACTCGGCGCGACCGGACGCCCAGGAGCGACGCAGCCTCCGCGAGGCCCTGACCACGTGGTTCGGCCCCGGCTCACCTTAGGGGTTCAGAATGCGGCGTGAGCCGCATTCGGTGTGGGACTCAGCTCGCACCGCCGCGGGTTCTCAGACGGTGCCCACCCCACTGGGGTTCTTGGCGAGGACAGCCCCAGCGCCGCGTATTGGTCGGCGTCTGAGGTTCCGCTACCCGCACCGCTATGCAAACCCCATTCTGAACAAAATCTCCTAGTCAGCGGCGGATCTTGATGTTCTCGATCTCCACCGGCAGGGCCGGTTCGCCGTCCTGGTCGCCGCCTTCGCCCGGGATGATGCCGCCGGCGACGATCTCGTCGAGCACGTCCATGCCCTCCACGACCCGGCCCAGCACCGTGTACCCGGGCTTGATGTTGGCGTGGGAGTGCACGATGAAGAACTGGCTGCCGTTGGTGTCCGGCCCCTGGTTGCCCATCGCGACGGTGCCGCGCGGGTAGGTCTCGGCGCCGGTGACCTCGTCGGCGAAGCGGTAGCCCGGGCCGCCCTTCTCCACCGAGTAGATGTCGCCGCACTGCAGCACGCCGAGCCGCGCCGAGTTGGTCAGGCGCCAGCAGCGGGAGTCGTCGTAGAAGTCCTTGCGGGCCAGGTGCACGAGGTTGTGCACCGCGCACGGCGCGTTCGCGCGGTCGAGCTCGACGACCACGTTGCCGTGGTTGGTCTGGATCGTGGCGCGGGCGGTGCCCTCGTTCTTGGCCGCTGGATGCGGCGGCCGGACCGGTCGCGCGGCCGGGTTCTCCGGCGTCGGGATGTACTCGCACATCGTGCGCGGACTCGACCACTGCTGCGGCTGGGCCTCCGCAGCTCCCATCGTGACCGCGGTGAGCATGATGCCGAGCACCCCGGCGAACCAACGCATTTTCATGCGAAGAACCTAGCCAGCCGTGCGACCGGTAGATACCGACGAAAGCAGCAGTCAGGGCGCGACGTCGGCGTAGTCGGTGCCGACCTTGAGCGCATCGATCTCGTTGACCACGTCGTCGCCCTCGGCTCCGTAGACGCCCCACTTCGGGTGGTTCTCGCTGTCGAAGGTGCGGCACGCCCAGCGCTTCGAGCCGTCGCTGAAGGTCTGCTGCTCGCCGTTGAACCAGAACTCGACCCAGCCGCCGGTGGTCTCGTCGGACAGGTGCAGGCCCAGGACGATGCTGTGCCACTCCCCCGCCGCGATCGGGTGCTCCCAGACGATGCGCGTCTCGTCCGGTTGGCGTTGCAGCAGCGAGAGCTTTCCGTCGATCACCTTGAGGACGACCGGGTAGTTCTGGATGTGGCTGCCGTAGGACTTCCACTGGAAGGTGGCGTTGTTGTCGACGGTGCTGGAGAGCTTGCTGCGCCAGCCGAGGTAGTAGGTGGAGCCGTTCTCGAAGTCGTGCTCCTTGCCGTCGATGGCGATGCCGCGGCTCTCGCACCGCCTGCTCTCGGCAGGCTTGTCGTAGCGCCACACCGCGCCGTGCTCCGGATCGTCGACGGCCGTGACGCTGCCCGGCGCGGCGCATTCCGAGCCGATGTGGGCGAACACGCCTTTGCCGTTCGCGGCGTCGCCGTCCCAGATGGCCGCGGCTGCTGCTGAGGGCGCGGAAGCCACGACGAGCACCGCCGCCAACAGGGCCACGGCGGGAAATCTCCCGACCATGATCGTTCCCTTCCGGCGGCGGAAGGTCAGATCTACCGGATGCCGGGGCCCGGCGTCCAGGGGCGTCACCCGAACCGCCGGACGTCCACGCCGTGCATAACCCACACGAGTGAATATCAGACTGAACATCACTAAATGTAGTCGACAGCAATTTCGTCATCCACCAGCGCGAACGCCAGATCATCGGGATCTTGCAGCACTTCCCCGGCGATGGATGCGGAATTCCAGGGGTTGGTCCGCCAGCGTCGACTACGTAGCGTGTCCGCCAGTCGGATCCCCGAGCCGACGCGGAAGCTCGCAGCGCCGAACCCTGCCCCGCGCGGCTTCCCACCCCGAACGAACGACTGGGCAGGGGCGAGCACCCCGAACCGGGTACCGGCGGCGCCCCCGCACGCCCACCCGGGGCACGAACGTGCCCGCTCGCAGGCGCAGCAGGAGACCGCCATGACGCGTACCCCGAAGCACACCGCCGCCCGCATCGCCGCCCGAGTGGCGCTCGCCGGCCTGATCGCCGCCGCTCCCCTGGCGATGGCCATCCCCGCCAACGCCGCCTCGGCGTCCACTTGGGACGCCGTGGCGAAGTGCGAGAGCTCCGGCAACTGGAAGGCCAACACCGGCAACGGCTACTACGGCGGCCTGCAGTTCACCCAGTCCACCTGGGCCGCGTTCGGCGGCAAGACCTACGCCCCCAAGGCCTCCCAGGCAACCCGCGAACAGCAGATCGCGATCGCCGAGAAGGTCCTCGCGAAGCAGGGGCCGAAGGCCTGGCCGGTGTGCTCGAAGAAGGCCGGCCTCACCCGCTGACCTCCGGTGTGGATCTCCAGGCGGTTGGCGCGAACGGCCCGTTCACCTCGCCCATCGAGGCGAACGGGCCGTTCACCCCACACCGCCGACGAGGATGCGCCACCGCGCAAGGCGTGACGAGTCTCACTGCTCGGCGATCTCGGAATAACCGGGGCGGCTGTTCCGTTATCTCTGCCGCGCGGGGCGGCTGCCTCGCGCCCGTCGCACGCGATGAAAGGCTGATGCCGCCGTGGCCGTTGCCCTCTCCATTCTCGATCTGGCACACATCGGCCCGGGCGAGACGGCCGCCGACAGCTTCGCCGGCAGCGTCGATCTGGCTCAGCGCGCCGAATCGCTGGGCTACCGGCGGATCTGGTACGCCGAGCACCACAACATGTCGTCCATCGCGTCGTCGGCCACCAGCGTGCTGATCGGCCACGTGGCCGCGCACACCAAGACCATTCGGCTCGGCGCCGGCGGCATCATGCTGCCCAACCACGCGCCGCTGACCATCGCCGAGCAGTTCGGCACCCTCGAAACGCTGTTCCCGGGGCGGATCGACCTCGGCCTCGGCCGCGCCCCGGGCAGCGACCAGAAGACGATGCGGGCGCTGCGCCGCGACCCGTCCTCGGCCGAGACGTTCCCGCAGGACGTGCTGGAACTGCAGGGATACCTGTCCGGCGAGACCCGGATCCCCGGGGTCAACGCGACGCCGGGCGCGGGGACCGACGTGCCGCTGTACATCCTCGGTTCCTCCCTGTTCGGCGCCAGGCTCGCGGCGCTGCTCGGCCTGCCCTACTCGTTCGCCTCGCACTTCGCGCCCGACGCGCTGGAGGCCGCCGTTTCGCTGTACCGGCAGGAGTTCCAGCCGTCCGCGCAGCTCGCCGAGCCGTACGTGATCGCCGGGGTCAACGTGATCGCGGCGGACACCACCGACGAAGCCGAGGAGCACTTCCTC
The DNA here is from genome assembly GCF_900106995.1 of Saccharopolyspora shandongensis. Lineage (GTDB taxonomy): Bacteria > Actinomycetota > Actinomycetes > Mycobacteriales > Pseudonocardiaceae > Saccharopolyspora > Saccharopolyspora shandongensis. Next base: position 26,311 of record NZ_FNOK01000042.1, on the reverse strand, counting down.
GCGGCGAAGCGCTACCGGGTGACCCGAATGCTCGGCCAGGGCAAGGAATTCACCCCGGAGGAAGCGGACGCCATCCTCGCTTCCCCCGCCGGGCAACAGGTCCTGCAGATGACCAAGTACACGGCGGTCGGCGCGCCGGCCGAGGTCGACGACTACCTGGACCGGTTCGTCGACCGCTCCCAGGCTGACGAGCTGATCGTCGTGTCCGCGGCGCCCGACCGCGGGGCCTGGCGCCGCTCGCTCGAACTCCTCGCCGACGTCCGCGGCTTGGTCCCGGCCTGATCGAGGCCCACTTCCAGGCTCGTTCCACGTGGCGGCGCGGGTAGCGGCCCCCTGCGGGAGTTACAGACGCCGCCTGGACTGTGGGAGCCCCGACTTACGTATGACCAATACGCGGCATCGGGGACTGGCCTCGCCCAGTAGCCCAGAAGGGCGGGCACCGTCTGAGAACCCGCGGCGGTGCAAGCGTCGTAGGTGGGCTAAGCGGCTGCGCCGCTTCAAAGACAAAGATCAAAAATCCTGATCAGCGGGTGGGCTCGCGCCGGAACGCCGCCCGCGCCCACAGGTAGCCGGCGAGCGCGATCGCGACCGACCAGGCGACGGCGAGCACCGCGTCGGCGCCGACCGGGGTGCCCATCAGCAGTCCGCGCACCGTCTCGATGATCGGCGTGAAGGGCTGGTACTCGGCGAACCAGCGCAACCCGGCCGGCATCGAATCGGTGGGCACGAACGCGCTACCGAGGAAAGGCAGGAACAGCAACGGCAGGCCGACGTTGCTCGCCGTCTCGGCGCTCCTGGCGACCAGACCCATCGCGACCGACACCCAGGTGAGCGCGAAGGCCAGCAGCGCGAGCAGGGCGACGGCACCGAGCCACGCCAGCGGTCCGCCGCTGGGCCGGAAACCCAGCAGCAGCGCGACGAGCACGACCAGCACGACGCTGACCATCGTCTGGATCACGCTGCCGACCACGTGCCCGGTCAGCACCGACGACCGGGAGATCGCCATGGTCCGGAACCGGTTGATGATGCCCTCGGTCATGTCCACGCAGACCGACACCGACGCCGCCACGGAGCCGGACGTCGCGGCCATCAGGATGATCCCCGGCGCGACGTAGTCGATGTACCCGGCGCCTCCTGCCCCGACCCCGAGCCCGGCGCCCAGCACGCCGCCGAGGACGTAGACGAACAGCAGCATCATCACGATCGGCATGCCGATCACCGACAACGACATGCCCGGATAGCGCAGTGCGCGCAGCAGGTTCCGGCGCAGCATCGTCATCGAATCGCCCGCGGCGCGGGAAAGGGTGCTCATCGAAGCGGCTCCTTCTCGTTGTCGGGGCGGCCGGTGAGGGCGAGGAAGACGTCGTCGAGGTCGGGGGTGTGCACGGACAGCGCGTCGGGCTTGATCGACTCGGCGTCGAGGCGGTCGAGCAGGCCGCGCAGCGCCGGAATGCTGCCGTCGTTGGGGATCTGCAGGGTGAGCGCTTCGTCGTCGCGGGCGACGTCGCGGAAGTTCCGGGCGGCTGCGGCGAGCTCGGCGGCACCGGCGAACCGCAGGCTGACGTGGCCGCCCGGGATCCGGCGCTTGAGTTCGGCGGCGGTGCCTTCGGCGACCAGCCGCCCGTGGTCCAGGACGGCGATCCGGTCGGCGAGCTGGTCCGCCTCCTCCAGGTACTGCGTGGTCAGGAAGATCGTGACGCCGCCGGCCACCAGGTCGCGGATGATCTGCCACGTGGTGCGGCGGCTGCGCGGGTCCAGCCCGGTGGTCGGCTCGTCGAGGAAGATGACCCGCGGATCGCCGACCAGGGTCATCGCGAGGTCGAGCCGCCGCCGCATGCCGCCGGAGTAGGCCGCGACCGGCTTCCCGGCCCGCCTCGACCAGGTCGAACCGCTCCAGCAGCTCCGCGGCCCGCCGCCGGCCGACGGGCCGGCGCAGGTGACACAGGTCGGCCATCAGGAGCAGGTTCTCCTCGGCGGTGAGCAGGTTGTCGACCGCCGAGAACTGGCCGGTGACGCCTATCGCGGCGCGCACCGCGTCGGGCTCGGCGGCCAGGTCGTGCCCGGCGACCCGGATGTTCCCGGCGTCGGCGCGGATGAGCGTGGACAGGATCTGCACGGTGGTGGTCTTGCCCGCGCCGTTGGGGCCCAGCAGCGAGTAGATGCTGCCCTGCGGGATGTCCAGGTCGATGCCGTCGAGCACGACCTTGTCCCCGAACGACTTCCGCAGCCCGCGGACCGAGATGGCGGATCGCCCAGCCATGCCCCCTCCTTTCGTCGTAGCAACGCGTCGATCTCGATCACCGGGGTCACCCCGCCGGATCGATGGCGTCACTATGGCATCGTCATGGCACTAATACAAGCCATTTTGGCGCGCTCCGCGCCGGAAGAACGCGTCGACGGCACATGAGGCCAGCTGAACGCGCCGTTCGGCCCGCCCGAAAAGGAGCCACAACGGTCCCGAATTCGCCCAAGATGTCGCCTCAGAATGGCTGCGCCCGGCTCATCCCGAAGGCGTCCCGACGCCGGACACCGGTGGCGTTTTCGCGCGAAAACGCCACCCCGTCCTCATGCAGGGCGCCGTTTTCACGCGAAACGGCGCCCTGCGCCCCAGACGGCGGCGTCCCCTACGTGCCCGCGCGCCCCGCTGAAACGCGACCCCCGGATCGGGACTCCGAGGCGCCGACCACCGTGCAGGAATCCAAGGGCACGATGTGCGCCACCGTCGCCCGTCATGGCACACGATGGCACCGCGGCGCGGATGCGATCAGCGCATGGGTGCGCTCCAGCGCACGCAGGTCCCGCCCATCGGCAGCGGCTGAACGGTGCACTGCCCGCCCAGCTGGTCCGCGCGCTCCGCGAGGTTGTGCAGGCCGCTGGGCGTGACGTCGTCCGGGATGCCGATGCCGTTGTCGGTCACCTCGATCGACAGCGTGTCGTCCAGGACGATCGCGACCGACAGCTCCGATGCCCGCGAATGCCGGATCGTGTTGCTCACCGCCTCCAGCACGACCGCTTCGGCGTTCTCAGCCAGCTTCGGCGGCAGCACGTCGAGCGGTCCCGCCATCCGCACGGTGATGCGGATCGGGCTGTCGCCGACCACGTCGGTGATGACGCGCTGCACCCGTGCCCGGAACCGCACCGCGCTCGCGCCGGTGGCCTGCAGGTCGAAGATGCTGGCCCGGAGGTCCTGGATCACCTCGTGCAGCTGGTCGATGTGCTCGGTCAGCCGGGCGGCCACGATCGGCACCTTCGCGCGCCGCTGCGTGCCCTGCATCGCCATGCCGATGGCGAACAACCGCTGGATGACGTGGTCGTGCAGGTCGCGCGCGATGCGGTCGCGGTCGGCCAGCACGTCGAGCTCCCGGCGGGCGGCCTGCGCTTCGGCGCGCTGCAGGGCCAGCGCCGCCTGGTCGGCGAACGAGGACACCACCTGCAGCTGGTTCTCGTCGAACCCCGGCGCCCCGACCTCGCGCGCGGTGAGCAGCACGCCGGACGTGGTCTCGTCGGCCCGCATCGGAACCGCGAGCGCGGCGCCGAACTGCACGACGTTGCCCTCGGTGATGTCGAAGGCGAGGTTCGAGACGTTGCGCGGCAGCCGCTCCCGGAACACCTGCCCGGCGGTGGAGCTGCCGACCGGGATCGTCCGGTGCGCCAGGTCCTCGATGTCCAGGCCGACGGACACGGTGATGACGAGGTCGGTCACCTCCGCCGCGTCTTCATCGGCCGCGGGCACCGCGACCAGGGCGTAGTCGGCGGCGGTGAGCTCCGCGGCCCGCTCGGCGATCATCTGCAACGCGTCGATGGGATCGGTGCCCGCCAGCAGTCCCGCGGTGATCTCGCCGGTGGCGTCCAGCCAGCGCTCCCGGCGGCGGACCTCCTCGAACAGCCGGGCGTTGTCCACCGCGATGCCCGCCGCGCCGGCCAGCGCCTGCATGACGACCTCGTCGTCCTCGGTGAACTCCCCACCGCCGCGCTTCTCCGTCAGGTACAGCCGCCCGAACGTCTCCTGCCGCGCGCGGATCGGCACGCCGAGGAAGCCGCGCATCGGCGGGTGATGCGGCGGGAAACCGACCGAGGCCGGGTGGGCGGAGATGTCGGTCAGCCGCAGCGGCTTGTCCGCCTCGATGACCACGCCGAGCACGCCGTGCCCGGTGGGCAGCGAGCCGATGCGCTCCCGCATCGGCTCGTCGATGCCCTCGTACACGAACTGCGACAGCTCCCCGCCGGGGCCCAGCACGCCGATGGCGCCGTAGCGGGCATCGACGAGCTCCATGGCGGTGTGCACGATGCGCCGCAGCGCCGCGTCGAGTTCGAGTTCCGACGAGATCGCGAGCACGGCCGACAGCAGGCCGTCCATCCGGTCGCGCAGCCCGATGATCTCCTCGATGCGCACCTGGACCTGGTTCAGCAGCTCCCTCAGCCGCAACCGGGAGAACGTGTCCGCGACCGACCTCGACGGGCCCTGCGGCTCGCCGGGTTTCGACGCGTCCGCCCTGCTCACGCGTCTACTGTGGCACGCCCGGCCGATTCGCACCGGGTGCCGAGTGGTGACGATCGACTCTGGTTCGCCGCGGCCGCCACCGGCAGGCTGGCAGCAAGCGACCGGAGGGAGGCCCGATGAACACGCCGATCGGCGCAGTGGGGTGCCTGACGGCCGACCAGGTCCGGGATGTTCTGCTCAAGGCCACTTCCGCACCCTCGCTGTACAACAGCCAGCCCTGGCGATTCCACTGCACGGACGACACCATCGCGCTGCACGCGGACCGGTCCCGCGCCGTGCCGGTGGCCGACCCGGAGCACCGCGAACTGGTGCTCGCCTGCGGCGCGGCGCTGTTGAACCTGCGGCTGGCGGTGCGGGCGGCCGGGGTGCAGCCGGACGTGAACGTGCTGCCGCACCGCTGCACACCGGATCTGCTCGCGATGGTGCGCCCCGCCAGGCGGCGCCCGGCGACGCCCACGGATGTCGAACTCGCGGCCGCGATCCCGCGACGCCGCACCAATCGCAAGCCGTTCCTGCCCACTGCGGTCCCGGGGTCGCTGCACAGCCAGCTGCGGCAGGCGGCGGAGGCCGAGCGCGCGTGGCTGGCGATCCCGGAGCGCGAACAGCTGCCGAAGCTGCAGGCGCTGGCCCAGCAGGCGCACGACGCACAGCTCTCGGATGCGGAGTTCACGGCGGAGCTGCGGTTCTGGACGGGCCGCAACTCGGGCTCGCCCGATGGGGTGCTCGTGAGCAGCAGCGGGCCGCTGCCGGAACCGCAGGACGAATGGGTGCTGCGCGACTACAGCCGCGGGCAGGCGAACACCCGGGTGGCGGGCAAGGACTTCGAGCCGGAGCCGCTGATCTGCGTGCTCGGTTCGTTCCAGGACGGGGTGTCCGCGCAGCTGCACGCCGGGATGGCGATGCAGCGCGTGCTGCTGGCCGCCACCGCCGCCGGGTTGTCGAGCTCGTTCATCTCCCAGATCGTCGAGGTGCCCACCACCCGCAAGGAGCTGCGCGAACTCATCGGCGGCGGTCTGTGGCCGCAGGCCGTGCTGCGCATCGGCTACGGATCGCCGGTGCCCGCGACGCCGCGGCGTTCCCTGGACGACGTGGTCGCCCGCAACTGACGGTCGTCAGACCCGCTTCGGCCGATGGTGCAGCTGGGTGGCCAGGACCGCCGCCTGGGTCCGGCGCTGCAGGCCCAGCTTGGCCAGCAGCCGGGACACGTAGTTCTTGACCGTCTTCTCCGCCAGGTACATCCGATCGGCGATCTGCCGGTTGGTCAGGCCCTGGCGGATCAGGTCGAGCAGGACGCGCTCCTGGGGCGTCAGGTCAGGCAGCCCCGCGGCGCTGTCCAGCTTGGCGCGCAGCTTGTTCACCAGCTCCGCGGTGCCCTGCGTGCCGAGCAGCGACCGGCCCGATCCGACCGTGCGCACCGCCGACGCCAGCTCCATCCCCTTGATGTTCTTGATCACGAAGCCGGCGGCGCCGGCCAGCATCGCGTCCAGCATGGCCTGCTCGTCCGGGAACGAGGTCAGCATCAGGCAGTTCAGCCCGGGCAGCCGGGACCGCAGCTCCCGGCAGAGCTCGATGCCGCTACCGTCCGGGAGTCGCACGTCGAGCACGGCCACGTCCGGCCGCAGGGCGGGAATGCGGGCCTCCGCCTCACCGACCGTGGCGGCCTGGCCCACGACTTCGAGGTCGGGCTCGGCGCTGAGCAGGTCGGCCAGCCCGACCCGCACCACCTCGTGATCGTCGACCAGGAACACCGTCGTCTTGCCGGACCGGGTGTCATCCACCCTTCCAGGCTACGAGCGCACACGGGCCTCTGCCCGGTGCTCTTCGCCGGCCTCAGGCCTCGGTGCGGAAGGTGAAGCGGACCTTGCCGACCCAGATCTCGTCACCGTCGGCCAGCACGGCGGCGTCCACCGGCAGCCGGTTGAGGTAGGTGCCGTTGAGCGAGCCGCCGTCGACGAGCACCCACCGGCCGCCCTCCTCGCGCAGTTCGGCGTGCACGTGCGAGACGGTGACGTCGTCGACCACGATGTCGCAGTCACGTCCGCGCCCGATCGTGGTGCGCGGCATGCCGATGGTGATCCCGGTGCCCGAGTCGGGCCCGCGACTGATCACGAGCCGGGCACGACCGCTGCTCGCCTCGGGCGCGCGCGGCGCCGGAACCTGCTGCCCCGCCGCGGCGGGGACCGACCAAAACCGCGTCGGCTCGTCGATCCGAATGTCGTTCATCATCAACCTCCTCGCGAGCAAGCGAAAACGCCGCGGCGGGCGACGTTGTCCGGGTGCGGCGACCAAAGCCAGCATGCCCGGATCCGGCCGCCGCTCGCCAGGACCTTCGTCCTCACTTTCGAAACCCGGCGCCGGGCCGCCGGCGGCCCGGACAGAGACAAGACCGCCCGCGGCCGTACCGCGCCCCCGGCCGCTTGCCTACGGCACCAGGTCAGGTGGCCGACGACGTCTCGCGAAAAGGGAACTCCCCCTGCCGCGGGGGGTGGGCGGCAGGGGGGAGCGTTCTGGGGGGGTTACTTCACCGCTCCCATGGAGAGGCCTCGGACCAGGTGGTTCTGGGCTATCCAGCCGATGATCATCACCGGTAGCGATGCCAGGAGGGCCGCCGCCGACAGCTGGGCCCAGTACAGGCCCTCGCTGGTGATGAAGCCGACCAGGAACACCGGCACCGTGCCCGCCTGGGCCGCCGTCAGGTTCACCGCGTAGAAGAACTCCGTCCAGGAGAAGATCACGCAGATCAGCGCCGTCGCCGCGATGCCGGGCGCGACCACCGGCAGGATGATCTTGAACAGCAGGGTCGGCAGCTTCGCGCCGTCCACGCGGCCCGCCTCCACCATCTCCTTCGGCACTTCCAGGAAGAACGAGCGCATCATCCAGATCGCCAGCGGCAGGTTCATCGCCGTGTAGAGGATGACCAGCGCCCAGACGTTGTCCAGCAGCTTCAGGTTCTGCGAGATCACGTACATCGGGATGATCGCCGCGACGATCGGCAGCATCTTGGTGGACAGGAAGAACCCGAGCGCGTCCCGGGTGCCCGGCACCGCCGCGATCGACAGCGCGTAGGCCGCCGGGACCGCCATCAGCAGCACCAGCAGCGTCGACACCACCGTGACGAACGCCGAATTGCCCAGGTACGGCAGGAAACCGCGTTCCACGACGCCGGCGAACTGGTCCAGCGTCGGGGTGAACACCAGCCGCGGCGGGTCCGTGTAGGCGTCGGCCTCCTGCTTGAACGCCGTGAGCACCATCCACAGCAACGGGAAGACGAACAGGATGGCGACCAGCCAGGTGAACGCGGTCAGCGCCCACCTGCCGGCCGGATTTCCGGCACGCATCATCGCACCTCGCTCACGCCGAAGGTCCGGAACATCAAGCGCAGCGCAAAGGTCGCCACGATCAGGGTCAGCACGACGACGATGACGCCCATCGCCGAAGACTGCCCGATGTCGAAGCCCTCGAAGGCGCGCTGGTAGATGTAGTAGGGCAGGTTCGTGCTGGCGGTGCCCGGGCCGCCCTGGGTCATCAGGAAGATCGCATCGAAGCTGTTCACGATGTAGATCGCGCCGAGCAGGATCGCCAGCTGCAGGTAGCGGGTCAGCTGCGGCAGGGTGATCGACGCGAAGATGCGCCACCGGCCCGCGCCGTCGACCGCCGCGGCCTCGAGCACCTCCTTGGACTGCCCCTGCAGGCCCGCGAGGATCAGCAGCATCATGAACGGCGTCCACTGCCAGACGATCTGCGCCATGACCGACGCCAGCGGGAACTCCGACAGCCAGTCGGTGTCGCCGCCGAAGACGAAGTTCAGCAGTCCGTAGCTCGGGTCGAACATCGTCGTCTTCCACAGCAGCGCGCCGGCCGCCGGGAGGATCAGGAACGGCGTGATGAGCAGCGTGCGGACCACTCCGCGGCCGATGAACCGCCGGTCCAGCAGCAGCGCCAGCCCGAGGCCGAGCAGCATCGCCACCAGCACGCAGACCACGGTCAGCAGCACCGTGTTCAGCATCGCGCCGCGGAACTGGCTGTCGGCGAACACGTCGACGTAGTTGCGCAGTCCGACGAAGTGGCGGGAGCCCGGCCGCACCAGGTTCCAGGACTGGAACGAGTAGAACACGGTGAGCACGAACGGGATCTGCGTGACCACGATCGTGAACAGCAGGGCGGGCATGAGCGGGGCCCGGCGCAGCCAGGCGGTGCCGGACCACTTTCCGACCGGCTTGCGCACCTGGACGGGCGGCGTGACTCGTGTCGTGGCGGTCTGGGTCATCTGGTCTCCCGGTATGCCGCGCCGACCGATTCGGCGTACTCCTGGGACTGCTGGAGCGCCTCGTCGACCGTGATCTGGCCCGCGATGGCGGCGGACAGCTGCTGGCTGACCCGCGTGCCGAGGTCCTGGAACTCCGGGATGCCGACGAACTGGATTCCCGGGTACGGCACCGGGCGCAGCATCGAGTTGCTCTGCTTGGCGCGGTCGATTCCGTCCAAAGTGGCCGGTGCGTAGGCCTGGGCGGCCTGCTGGTACTCGGGGATCTGGTACGTCGACAGGCGGCAGCCTGGCGGCACCCGGTTCCAGCCGAAGGTGGTGCCGACGTTGCGCACGAACTCCTTGTCGGTCATCCAGCGCATGAACCGCCAGGCGGCGTCCTTGTCCTCGGCGACCTTCGGCATGGCCAGCGACCAGGTGTAGAGCCAGCCGCTGCTATCGGTGCGCTCGACCGGGGCCGCGACGTAGCCGGACTTGCCGACGACCTCGCTGCTCTCCGGGTCCTCGTTGGTGCCGGCCATGACCGTGGCGTCGTACCACATCGCCGCCTGGCCCTGCCCGTAGCGCGTGCCGCATTCGGAGAAGCCCGCGCTCGACGCGCCGACCTCGCCGTGCTCGCGCACCAGGTTCACGTAGAACTCGGCGGCGGAGCGGAATTCCGGCGAGGTCAGCTGAGCGTTCCAGTTCTCGTCGAACCAGCGCGCCCCGAAGGTGTTCGCGACCGTGGTGAACGGCGCGAGGCTCTCGCCCCAGCCCGGCTTGCCGCGCAGGCAGATGCCGGACACGCCCGCCGCCTTGTCGTCGAGCCTGGCCGCGAAGTCGGCGATCTGCTGCCAGGTCGGGCGTTCCGGCATGGTCAGCCCGGCCTGCTCGAACAGGTCCTTGCGGTAGGCGAGGAAGGACGACTCGCCGTAGAACGGCACCGCGTACATCGAGCCCTGGTAGGACAGCGAGTCCCTGATGCTCGGGATGAAGTCGCCCGGGTCGTAGCCCTCGCTGGCGTCGACGTAGGGCTGCAGATTCTCCAGCCAGCCGTTGGCCGCCCACTGCGGCGTCTCGTAGTTGCTGATCATCACCACGTCGAACTCGCCGCCCTCGGTGGCGGTCGAGGCGGTGATCTTGGCGCGCGCCTGGTTCTCGGGCAGCTGCACGAACTTCAGCTTGATGCCGGGGTTGTCCCGCTCGAACTGGTCCGACAGCGCGATCGCGTCCTCCATCTGCGGGTTCGACACGATCGCGACCACCAGCGTCCGCCCGCCGGAGCCCAGCGCACCGGCGCCGGCGCAGCCGGTGAGCGTGAGCAGCGCGGCGCACGCGAGCAGCGCGAGCTTCTTCGTTCGGCTATGCATCAACGCCTCCCGGCAGCACCTGGACCTTCAGCCCGGCACCGCTGCGCATCAGGTCGAGCGCCGCGGGGAACTCCTCCAGCGGCAGGGTGTCGGTGAGCAGCGCCGCGGTGTCGATCGCACCGGAGGCCACCAGGTTCAGCGCGGCGCCGAAGCTGTTGAGCACCGCCATGGAGCCGACGATCTTGATCTCGTCGTTGTAGATCCGGAACGGCGAGAGCGACACGCGGGCCGCTTCCGGGGCCACCCCGAACACCAGCAGCCGGCCACCGCGGCGCAGCGAGTCGAAGGCCGCCTCGATCGCGGGCGCGGCACCGGTGCAGTCGACGGCGGCGTCGAACCGCTCGTCGAGCTCGGCGACGTCGGTGCCGACCGCCACCGCGCCGAGCTTGCTCGCCCGGCCCAGCCGCGCCTCGTTGCGGTCGACCACCGTGACGTGCGCGCCGCCGCGCTGGAGCAGCTGCTGCATCAGCAACCCCATCGTGCCCGCGCCCACCACGAGGAACCGCTCGCCCGCTTCGACGCCGATCTGCCGGACGCCGTGCACCGCGCACGACACCGGCTCGACCAGCGCGCCCTGCTGCCAGGTCATCTCGTCCGGCATCCGGTAGCAGGTGGCCGCCGGGACGGCGACGTACTCGGCGAACGCGCCGTCCACGGTGTCCCCGGTGGCGTTCCAGTTCGCGCACAGGTTGCCGTGGCCGGAGCGGCAGGGCGTGCAATACCCGCAGAACAGCGAGGGATCCACCGCGACCCGGTCGCCGGCCTTCCAGTCCCCCGGCACCTCCGCGCCGATCTCGACGACCTCGCCGGCGAACTCGTGGCCCGGGACGATCGGGTAAGGCGTGGGCGGGAAGTGGCCGTCGGCGATGTGCAGGTCCGTGCCGCAGATCCCGCACGCTCCGACCTTGATCACCAGCTGCCCGTCCCCCGGCTTCGGATCCGGCACGTCGCCAACCCTGATCGAACCGGGCCGGTCGATGATCGCGGCGCGCATGACACTCCATTCCGGTCTGCTCATATGAGCGCATCTCATCGCGGTCGTCCCGCAATATGCGGAGCATTCAAGGACTTCATGCCGATATACGTCAACCTTTGGGCCGGATTTCAAGCTATCGTGCTCATATGAGCGCCAAGAAGATCCGGATGACCGACACCATCACCGCGGCGTCGATCGCGCACCGGTTCTACGTCCAGGGCCGATCCAAGCTGGAGATCGCCGAGGAGTTCGGGATCAGCCGCTTCAAAGCGGCGCGCATCCTCGCCGCAGCGCAGGAAACCGGCCTGGTCCGGATCGAGTTCGACCTGCCGGTGCCGGTGGACCTGCCGATGTCGGACGAGGTCCGCGCCGCCTACGGGCTCCGCAGGGTCCTGGTGCTCAATCGAGCGGAATCCAAGGCCGACCGGCCGGAACTGCGCCGCCGGATCGGCTCGTTGGCGGCGCAGCTGCTGGCCGAGCTCGCCACGCCGGACGACGTGATCGGGCTGGCCTGGGCGCGTTCGGTGAACGCGATGGCCGAAGCCGTCGAATCGCTCCCGAAGTGCCCGATCGTGCAGCTGTGCGGGGTGCAGGCGGGCATGGACATGCGCGACCGGTCGGTGGAGACGGTGGGCCGGGTCGCGGCGGTCGGCGGCGGCTATGCCTACCCGATCTACGGCCCACTCGTGCTCCCGGACCGCCGGACCACGGACATCCTGCGCAAGCAGCCGGGCATCGCGGAGACCTTCGACCAGTTCCAGCACCTGACCAAGGCGGTGGTGAGCATCGGCGCCTGGCGGCAGGGCGAATCGACGGTGTACGACGCGCTGTCCCCGAGCGAACGGGACTCGATCGGCCGGCGGGGCGCAACGGCGGAGATCGCGGCCCGCCTGTTCGACGAGAACGGCAACGCCCTGTCGACAGGTCTGGCCCACCACGTCCTGGCGATCACCCACGAACAGCTGCGCCAGGTCCCGGAGGTGATCGCTCTCGGCTACACCGAACCGAAGGCGGAAGCGATCGACGCGGTCCTGCGCTCCGGCATCGTCACGACGCTCATCACCGACGCGACGGCGGCCGAGCGGATCCTGGAACTGGCCGCCCAGCGCCCGCCCGAGTGAGCCCCGCAATCCCCTTTCGAGCATAGTTCGCGGCACGAATTATAAGGCCTTCCGGTGTTATCCTGGCCGCGTGGACAAGCATGATGATGGCCAGATCGGAGTGGTGGCCGCACTGGTGCGGTCCTCGTTCTTGGTGAATGCCGTGTACGCCAAGTCAGGCCGCGAGTACGGGCTGACGCCGCAGCAGGGGCAGTTGCTGTGCGTGCTGATGCCGCGCCCGCACGGCATGAGCGAGCTGGGCGCGATGCTCGGACTGGCCAAGTCGAGCCTCACCGGCCTGGTGGACCGCACCGTGCGAAACGGCCTTGTTCAGCGTGAACCGGATCCGCAGGACACGCGCGCGGTGCGGGTCGCCCTCACCGCACAAGGCAGCAAGCTGGCAGCGGAGTTCTACGCCGAGACCTGCAGGCGGATCGAGGAGCTGCCGGCGAGCCTCAGCCCGGCCGATCGCGACGCGCTCGCCGACCTGCTGGGCCGCGTGGTGCTGGCCAACGAGGTTCCGGTGGTCTTCATGGAGTCGGACGAGAGATCTCCCGGCGCCCGCAAGCACTAAGACCCGACGATGTGTCCCGCGACACAATAGGTTTGAGTTCGTAGTACGAACTAATATAGTTCGTACTACGAACTTGAATTATTTCTACGCGGGAGCCTGAAATCATGAGTCGTACTGTCGCGGTCATCGGCGGAGGTTACGGGGGCGCCGCGGTCGCCAAGGCGCTGCAAGCCCAAGCCGACGTCGTCCTCATCGACCCGCGGGACGCGTTCGTCAACGCGGCCGCATCGCTGCGAGCGCTCACCCAGCCCGACTGGGCCGGCAACATGTTCTTCCCCTTCGAAACGCTGCTCACGCAGGCGAGGTGAAACGCGACCGCGCGGTCTCGGTGGACCCCGGCGGCGTCACCCTCGCCTCGGGCGAACACGTCCCGGCGGACTACGTGGTCCTGGCCACCGGCTCCAGCTACGCCTACCCGGCCAAGCCCGGCTCCGACTCGGTCGCCGAGGCGCTGGACGACCTCCGCCGGACGAACAAGGAACTCCGCCAGTCCGGCAAGGTGCTGATCCTCGGCGCCGGGCCGGTCGGCCTGGAACTGGCCGGCGAGATCAAGGACGCCTGGCCGGACAAGCACGTGACCATCGTCGACCCGCGCCAGGAGCTGCTCCCCGGCTTCGAGCCGGAGGTGGTCGAAGACCTGCGCGGCCAGCTCGACGCGCTCGGCATCGACGTGCGCCTCGGCACCGGCCTGGCGACGACGCCGAGCACCGAGGCCGGCCTGGCCGGCGCCTTCACCGCCACCACCACCGGCGGCGACGAGATCACCGCCGACATCTGGTTCCGCGCCTACGGGACGAGCACCAACAGCGACTACCTCGCCGACGGCAAGCTCACGACCCGCACGCCGCAGGGCCAGGTTCCCGTGACCGAGTACCTCAACGTCGTGGGGCACGACCACGTCTACGCGGTCGGCGACATCACCGACGTCGCGGAGGCCAAGATGGCGGGCCACGCGATGCGGCACGCCGAGGTGGTCGTCAAGAACATCTCCGCCCAGCTGAGCGGAGAACGCCCCACGGCCACCTACGCCCCACAACCGGTCCCCTCGATCCTGCTCCCGCTCGGTCGCAACGGCGGCGTCGGGCAGCTGCCCTCCCCCGAGGGCCCGACCGCCGCGTCGGCCGCGATGGTCGCCGAGTACAAGGGTGCGGACCTGTTCACCGGCCGCTTCATCGAGCAGTTCGGCCCCACCGCCTGAAAAGCTGGAACACGTGGAGTACACCCACCTCGGCCGCAGCGGCCTTTCGGCGTCCCGGCTCGTGATCCGGAAACGTCCGAAGAGGACAGTCACGCGATCACGGACCGGACGCACGAGCACGGCATCAACTTCTTCGACACGGCCAACGTTTACGGCGCGAGGACGGGCGATGGCATCCCGAACGGGGCCACGCCTGCGCCCGAGGAGTACGCCTGGTGAACACAGGTAGGTAGTCACGTCAGGCGTTGCCGACGTCTCCATGCCACGGCGTTCTCGCGGATGCACCGTCCATAGCGGACCGACTGGCGACCATCGAATGAAAGGAAGAGCATTGTCCGCACAAGAAGTCGTCTTCGGTTTCGGCGCGCACAGCGGTATCGACGACGGACCGGAATTGCTGCATCTGGTTCACCAGGCCGACCGCGACGGGCTCGACATCTTCTCCCTGTCGGACCACCCCTACCTCGGCGAGCGCCTGGATGCCTACGCCTCCCTCGGATTCCTCCTCGGGCGCACGCAGCGCATCTCGGGCTTCGCCAACGTCACCAACCTGCCGACCCGGCCCGCCCCCATGCTGGCTCGGACGGTGACGTCGCTGTCGGCGCTCTCCGGCGGCCGCGTCGTGCTCGGCATGGGCGCGGGCGGGCTGTGGGACCGGATCTCCGACATGGGAGTGCCGCGGCTGTCACCGGCCGCTGCCGTGGAGGCCTTCGAGGAGGCGATCGTCCTGGTCAAGAAGCTTTCGGGCGGCGGCCCGCCGGTCACCTACCGCGGCCGCCACTACGAGGTGAACGAGATCGAGCCGTCTCCGGTGGCCGCGCCCCCGGTGTGGACCGGATCGGTCGGCCCGAAGTCCCTGGCCGCCACCGGGCGGGTGGCCGACGGCTGGATCCCGGGCCACGCGGCGGATTGGCTCAGCGAGCGCTACCGCACGTCGCGGCCGGTCATCGACGAAGCGGCGGCGGCCGCGGGTCGCGATCCGCGGGAGATCCGCACGGTCTTCAACCTCCCCGGACGCATCACCGACCGGCCCCTGCCCGCCACGCGCGATCGTGACGGCCGCTGGATCGGCGGCTCCGCCGACCAGTGGGTGGAGGAGCTGACCGGTGCCGTGCTCGAACACGGCGCGTCGGGCTTCACGCTGTTCTCGCCGGGCGGCGGAACGCAGGACGTCGGCTCCCTCGGCCGCTGGGCCACCGAAATCGCCCCGGCCGTACGCGAAGCGATCGCCAAGGAGAACGGCTAGCGCCCGTCCCGACGGCCTGTCCGGCCGATCCGATCGCTCGATGGCGCAGTGGCCTCGCTCCGAGTGCAGGAGCGAGGCCACTGCGCCATCGTCGAGCAACACCACCGGTCGTCTGGCCGCTAGAAGCGAAGGCGGGCGTCCTGATCGCCAGCACCGAGGCCAGGGCCTGTACACGGCAGTGGGCTGGGCGGGCAACGCAACCGTCCTCATCGCGAAACCGCACGTCGCCGCCTAGCGAGGCTCGTGAGTGCTTTGGTCCGCTATAGCGATCCAAAACGCTCACGAGCCCCGCCGGCGGGATGGCGCGCACATCCGAAACTGTCCGGTGGCGCACCGTTTCCCGTTGCCACCTCCAACGGGAAACGGGAAACGGCTCTATTTCCCGGCGTCGGAAACCGAATCTCCGCCACAATCCTCCGACGAACGGCGCGCGGCCGCGCCGAACCGGATTTCTCTCCAGGCGTCGAGGACTGCGATGAAAGCGGCGGAGAGCACCAGCACCAGCGCGAACAACTCAACACCGGAAAGGGCGATGCCGGCGAGCACGATCGTCGCCCACAGCAGCGCGGCGGTGAACACGAATGCGAACATCACCCGTCCGAGCGACCTCGCCAGGGACGGATTGCGCTGTTCGGGTATCGATTCTCGGACGAGCTCGTCCTTGATCATCTCTTCTCCTAAGGTCTGCCGTTGGTCCGGCCTCCCAGTCGCCGGACCGGCACGTTTCACCGTGCGCGAAAACCGGTCGGGACCAACAGCCGTTTCCCGTCGCCCGCTGAACCGGGCAACGGGAAACCCGGAGGACGATGTGACTGAACAGCCCACACTGTTCGGGGCAGAGCTTCGAAGACTGCGCACCGCGGCCGGTCTTTCGCTCACTCGAATGGCCGCGCTGCTGCATTACAGCAAGGGCTACGTCAGCAAGATCGAAACCGGCGGGAAACGGCCGACACCGGATTTCGCCCGGCGTTGCGATTCCGTCCTCCAAGCCGGTGGCGAACTCGCGAGCCTGGTTCCCGCGCAGTCCTCCGAAGCACCGCTGCCCGAGGTGAACGGCGACGGTGAGGTGTGGTTGATGGGTCTCGATTCAGGCGGGAAGAGCTGGTTCCGGCCGATGGACCGGCGGCAGGTGCTGGCGGCCGGCGCGGCTTCGGTACTCGCCTTCGGCATGGGCGGCGGTCACGCGATCGCCGAGGACGGCACGGTCTCGACGTTCCGCGAAATGTTCGACCAGTTCCGCAGGCTGGGGCAGACGGCGAGCCCATCGGTGGTGCTGCCCGCGCTCATCGCGCAAACCCACACCCTGCGCGAACTCGCCGCCCGCGCCAAACCCGCAGCGAGCGCGGAACTTCTGGTGCTCGGCGCGCGGTACGCCGAGTTCGCAGGCTGGATGGCTCAGGAGTCGGGTGACAACGCGGCCGCCCTGTGGTGGACCGACCGCGCCGTGGAGCTCGCGGACGCGGGACAGGACCGGTCGCTGGCCGCATACTCCCTGGTCCGCCGGGCACTGGTCACGCTGTACCAAGAAGACGCACGGGAGACGATCGGCCTCGCTCAGCAAGCCCAGCGGACCGCGACGTCGGCCCGAATTCGCGGACTCGCCGCGCAGCGCGAGGCACAAGGCCACGCGCTGGCCGGAGACTACGACGCCTGCATGCGGAGCCTCGACCGAGCTCGCGACCTGCTCAGCGCGGCCCAACCCGAAGCAGGACCGGTACTCGGCACGTCGAACCTGACCGATCCCGTCGCGATGGTCTCGGGGTGGTGTCTTCACGACCTGGGGCGTCCACGGGACGCGGTGCTGATCCTCGACCGCGAAGTCGAACGAGTTCCGCCGCACGCCCTTCGTTCCCAAGCGCGCTACGGCGTCCGCCGCGCCCTTGCGCACGCCACGGCGGGCGACGTCGACCACGCCTGCGCCTTGCTCGGGCAGGTCCTCGGGATGGTCGACACCGTCAGTTCCGCCACCATCGGCACCGATCTCCGGCGCGTGGCCCGCGTGCTCTCGCGGTTCCACACCGCGCCCTCGGTTCGTGAGCTCCAACCCCGGCTGGTCGCCGCGCTGCACAACCAGACCGCCTGAGAATCCGCCATTTCCACAGAAGTGAGGTATTCCTATGCCTGAAATCTTCATCAACTACCGCACCGGGGATTGCGAACATGCCGCGGTCGCGATCGAGCAGTACCTGTCGGGGCGGTTCGGCCGCGAGCGGGTGTTCCGCGCCAGCAAGTCCATCCGCGCCGGCGAGAACTTCCGCACCGAGCTGTCGACGGCGTCCTCCAGCGCACGTGTGCTGCTTGCGCTGATCGGGCCGAAGTGGCTCGATGCTCGTGATCGGGACGGAAATCCCGCACTTGAGAACAAGGATGACTGGACCCGCAGGGAAATCCTGAACGCCAAGCGCAGCGGCGCCCGGATCATCCCGATCCTGTGTGGACGGAAGCTGCCTCGGCTGGTGGCCGCCGACCTGCCACGTGCTCTGACATCGCTCGCCGACCTCCAGTCCCTCACCTACGACACCGGAAGCGCCGGGGACGACCTCGATCGGATCGCCGCCGAGCTCCTCGACCTGGTGCCGGATCTCACGGACCGGTGGGCGAAAGCGCCTTCGAGCGGCGGCGTGCACAACTCCAACACCGGCCAGGCCGGAAACCTCATCCAGGCCGGCAACGTGAGCGTCGGGTCGATCACCGGCACGACGTTCCACGACACACGGGACAGCCAGATCCACACCGGCACTGGCGACCTGCACGTCTCCTTCGGCGACGGGGCCCACCACAAGAATTCCGGCCGAATCCGCCAGAACTTCGGCTCGAAGCGGGACCGAGGTGAAGACCGGTGACCGAAACCAGCAACGAATTCCACGAAACGCAGGACAGCCAGATCCACACCGGTTCCGGCGACCTGAACGTCAACCCCGTCTATTACACGATCCACGAGAGCGTCCAACAGCAGGCTCGCGGGCCGCGACTGACGCTGAAGGGCGACCTGCATTGGCTCAAGAGCCGGTTCGAGCCGCCGCAGAACTTCGGCGCTGCGCGGGACATGTTGCGGCAGTCCCGCACCGTCGTGCTCACCGGGCCGCCGGGAAGCGGTCGGCGCACGGCGGCGAAGATGCTCCTGAACGAGCTCTCCGACGACCACACCCCCGTCACCGTGCTCGACGACGAGGCGCGCACGCAGAACCCGGGCCTGGACAAGTTGAAGGTCCAGCCGGGCCACCTGTTCGTACTCGACCTCTCGGAAACCGGCGAGGACGTGTTCCACGCCCGGCAACGAGATCTCCTCTCGTTCCGCACGATCCTCCAACAGTGCAACGGCTACATCGCCGTCGTCGTGCCCGATTCCCGCAAGCACCAACTGGATTCGGACCTGGCGCAGTTCGAGGCCAGGATCGACCGGCCGCGCGGTGCCTCGGTGCTTCGATGGCATCTGGAACAGGAGTCGATCTTCCCCTCCGACCGGCAACTGGCCTCGGAAGAACTCGCACGCAGCCTGTCCGCACCGATGTCGGAGATCGCCAACCTCGCGCAGCTGGTCGTGCTCGCCCGGGACACGAACCGCGGCGGCGACGTCTCGACATGGCTCAGCGAAGCGGTTTCCGCCCGGATCGACCGCAGCAACGAGGTGGCGCAGCAGCTCAGCAAGGTGCCCGGCGGGCGGCAACGCACGGTGCTGCTCGCCGCTGCGATGTGCCGCGGAGCGTCGAGCGACGCAGTGTTCTTCGCCTCCCACCGCCTGGTGAGCGCGTTGAGCCTCGACGGGCGCGAGGAGCCCCGGATGGAGCAGGAGGGCTACCGAACCCAGCTCAGCGACCTGAGCATCGACGTCGCGCCGAACAACCGGATCGAGTTCAGCTTACGCAGCTACGACCGGGCGCTGCGCGAGCACTTCTGGGACAACTACCCGGATCTCCGGGAGCCGTTCTGCCGGTGGGTGGACGACATCATCCGCATCGAGCAGTTCACCCGGCGGGACCGGGAGAACCTGGTGGACCGGTTCGTGGTCCAGGCGTTGCGCACCAACTCGCCGGGGCACGTGAAATGGCTGATCGACCGGTGGGTCTTTCCCAGGCGGAACGGAGCGTCGAACCCACTGCGTGACTACGGGGTGCTAGCTCTCCTGACGGGCCTGAGGAACGAGCGCCACGGTTACTTCTTCCGGCGCCTGGTGTACGAGTGGTCGCGTAACAACGACCTCCCCCATGACGTCGGGCAGATCCTGGTGGACGTGTGCACCGAGGTGATCGCACCGACCTACCCGGAACAAGCTCTGGTCCGGCTGCACCACCGGGCCCGCCGCGAAAACGGCACTGGCA
Organism: Saccharopolyspora shandongensis; assembly: GCF_900106995.1. Taxonomy (GTDB): domain Bacteria; phylum Actinomycetota; class Actinomycetes; order Mycobacteriales; family Pseudonocardiaceae; genus Saccharopolyspora; species Saccharopolyspora shandongensis. The sequence continues at coordinate 6,784 of NZ_FNOK01000042.1, read as the reverse complement.
ACCCGACTGCGTACCAGGCGCTCGTCGAGCTGACCTCGCGCGATCCGATACTGCTGCGGCTGCTGCTCGACAGGCTCACGACGGCCCTGGCGAATCAGCAACAGCATTGGCCCGTCGACCACTTCCTGTTTCTCGCCATCGCGGATCCGCTGCGGCTGGCCGACCCCAGCATGCGTTCGCAGCCGCTCGCGGCAGACCACACGATCCGTCCCCAACTGGGTTCCTGCTGGCGCGAGACCATGCTCGCCCGCCCGGACCTCGTCGTGCAGCGCGTCTGCCACTGGTTCGACGCCGCCGGCCGGACCACGCCGCACGACCTGCTGCTCGGCATCCTGGTGGACGCGGCGAGCCAGCACCTCCACCTGCTCGGTTCGTTGCACGTCCTCGCGCGCGATTGGAGCCGGACCGCGAGCGGCCGCGCCGATGTCTTCGTCCGGTTGTCCCAGCTGATCGACATGGCGCAGGGCCTGCACTCCACCGACTACACGTTCGACCACGTGCCCGAGGAGGCCGTTCGATGAGCAAGGAAAACCGGATCCTGTACGGCGGCATGACGCTGGCGGCCGCCGTCCCGCTCCTGCTGGGGCTGCTGCTGGGATGGCCGGCGTGGGTCACGGTGCCGCTGTTCGGCGCGACTCTGTACGGGGTCTACCAGAAGCTCATGCACGGGAACAGGACCACCAGCGACCACGTCGGCGTGGTCCTGGACAGGATCGGCCTGTACGGGGACAACCCGGTGCGCGCCCTGACGGCCCACCGCTTCGCGAAGCTGATCGAAGCCGCCGGGAATCCCGGCGTGGCCGAGGAAGTCCGCCAGAAGTTCGACGCACCACGGCCGCTCTAGGGGGCCGAGGTGAACGGGCCGTTCGTCCCGCCTACCGGAGCGAACGGCCCGTTCACCTCACAGCACAGGGCTGGATGGCCCACTGCACGACGCCGTGACCGCCTGGCTGGGCAACTCCTGTCGATCATCAATGGATCGCCGGTTCCGCCGAGCCTGACATCGGTGTTCGCGTGGTTCACGGCGGCTCTGCGCGCCGCCATCGAGAGGCAGGCCCGAACGGGGCGTGTTTCGGGGTGGCCGGGAGGTGCTTCGGGGGCAGAGCACCTCCCGGCCCGCAGGCTCGACGCCGAATCGGGGAGGGGCGCACGGCGTCGAGCCGGGTCTCAGATGCGCCGGAGGCCTTCCAGGACGCGCCGCTGCAACTCCAGCGGTGGCGCCGACCAGGCTTCACCGCGCTCGCCGGCGGCTTGACTGTCCGATATGGACTCCGAGGCAGGCTCGCGGAGCCGATGTCACCCGACTCGTTCCCGCTGCGCGTTCTCCGCCTCGATCTGTGCCTTCAACTGCCACACCGTGGTCACACCTTCCCCAGCTCCCGCATGCTGAGGCCGCTGCGCGCGGACCCAGACCGAGCCCCATGACGCCGAAAGAACCACCAAGCAGCACAAGGAAATCCAGGAACCGAACACCATCACCTGATCCTTTCAGCTGAGGCGAGATTCTTTCCGATCTTGTAATCGCTCCACCATGGAGCAGCTACGATCCGGCAGCCATCGAACGATGGTCTCGCCACTCGGACTTCAGAATTTCATTGAGGTGATCTCAGTGGGATGGGGCTGGGGTTCTTGAGAGGTGTGGGCGTGGGGTCCTGGTAGAAGAGGTCTCACCACAAGATCGTCTTCTGTAAGGCCAGGACCCCACGTGATCACTTATCGTGCCACGCTTGATGTCGCAGACGAACTCGCCCACGACCTCGGCAGGCTGCTGACCGAGGAACGCCGACGTCGTGGGACCCCGCTCGGGCGGCGGGCGTTGTCGCCGTTGAAGCAGGCGGTGATGGGGCTGCGGTGGTTCCGCGATCGCACCGCCATCCCCGCACTCGCCCGCGACAACAACATCTCCCGCGCGAGTCGAGCTACAGCGGTGGGGCCCAGCAGTGCGTCGAGGTCGGACGCGTTGCGGGTGGAGCTGGTGTCCGGGACACGAAGAACCGCTCTGCTGGGTACTTAACCGCTACGGCCGACCAGTGGGCAGTGTTCCTCGACGCGATCAAAGCCGACAGGTTCAGCAGCTGACGGATGCGGCGCCTGCCCAGGCCTGGGGCCGAGCGGGCACCGTCTCTTCGGCGAGCTTCAGGAGCGATCGCTGAGCGAACGGGACAGCGCTCGCATGATCTCGAAGCTCGTACCCGAGTGAAGGGCGAGGCTATGCATCTCTCTCGCGCCGCATGGCGCAAGTCGAGCTACAGCGGTGGGGGCAACCAGTGCGTCGAGGTCGGCGTCGCACCTGGCGCCATCGGAATCCGCGACACCAAGGACCGGGCGTACGGCACGCTCGTCGTGACGCCAGCGCACTTCGCCAGCTTCTTAGAAGCGATCAAGGCCGACAGGTTCAGCGACTGATGCGTGCTGCGCCCGGCCTGATGGACCGGCCAGGCGTGGCTCGCCTTCACGTCGTTCTCCGGCCGGTCACGGTCGCATTTCGTAGCGGCCGGTGTGCTTTTCGTGGCCTGGGAGCGTTCCCGTGAAGTGCTCCGTCCACTCGTTGATCTGGTTCGGCGTGGGGTTTCCGCCCAGCGCGACCGCTGCGAGCGACGGCAGCGCCGCGCCGAGTTCCCAGAGCCGCACCCACTGCTCGTAGGTCAGGGCGAGGAACAGCAGTCCTTCCAGCTTCACGACCGGCGCCATGTCGGTTACCTCGGCGCGGGAGAGGTCGAGGCCCTGGAGTCGCGGAAGGGTTGGTAGCACGGCGACTTCCACCGGGCTCTGCGAGCGGAGCGTCAGGTTGCGCAGCGTCGGGTGGCCAGTCAGCGGAGTCGGGTCGATCGAGCCGAATTCCAGGGTCAGGCTCTCCAGGGGCGCGTCGCGGAGCGGGCTCAGGTCGAGTGCGCCCTGGCCGCGCAGCACCACGTCCCGCAGGAGGGGCGCGTGGCGCGCCGGCTCCAGGTCGATCCCGTCGGCCTTCCAGGCTGTGACGCGTTGGACTTCCCCAGGCATTCCGGTCAGGGCACCGCCGTGGTCGTCGGCATCCCACCAGCGCGACTCCAGGTGCATCACCGTGCGCGGGGTGTCGGCGTCGACGAACAGGCGGCCGTGGTCGAACTCGTAGTCGCCGCGTTCGAGCGCCTCCACCTGGCGGCGCAGCAGCGTCGTCACCGAGTCGGCGACGTAGACGGGAGCTCCTTCGTACTCGCCGCCGATGATGATCACCTGTCCCGGGCGGCCCGCGGGGCCCGGGTCCATGTCGACGGCGAGGAAGTCCCCGTCCTCGTTGACCCCGATCACGATCCACCCGTCGCGGCTCATCGACCGCCGCACCTTCCCCGGCGGCGTCGCCTCGAAGACCGCACCCGTCAGCGGGTCGTCGGTCCAGTCACCGTCGTGTCGGTGGTGGGGGTGTTCGGCCGCGAATTCCAGGTCGATCCACGAGTGCGTGTCGAAGATGTTGAAGTCCTCGCCGTCGTCGCCGTTGGCCACGCCGTACAAGGCGACCAGATCGGGAGGCAGCGCGACGTCCAGGCTCGCCATGAGCTCGGCGCGCGTCGCTTCGTCCAGCGGAGGAGGCAGTTCCTCTTCCTCCTCCTCTTCGAAGATCTCCGCGCGCAGCCGGAGGTACTCCCGGAGCAGCCGCACGGCCTCGTCCGGATCACCCGCGAACGTCGGATCCGCAGGGCCCTCCTGCTCGTCTCCCGGCTCGGCGGGCAGGGCATCCGGCTTGAGCACGAGCAGCAGGCGATCCGGTTGGCACTGCGTGCGGATCAGCGACCGGCTGGTGATCGCCCCGAGCTCGCCCGAAGGCTCGACGGCCAGCTCAACGGTCAGGTGTTCCGGCCACGGCTCGGTCGCGAAGAACAGGGCTCCCGCTTCCTTGAACAGATCCACGCCACCGTCGCGGAGCTCACCGTCGGCCAGCTCGTACTGCATGACACTGCTGCGGGCCCCGCTCCTGGACCGGTGAACGCTCGCCCACGCGCGCCGCCATCCCTCGGGAGCGTTCTCCGCGACACGAGCGGCCATGCCGCTGAGCAGTTCGTTGGTGTCGGCTTCCCGCCGATGACGTCCCATGGGAATGCGCCCGTTCAGATCGGTGATCGTTTCCGACGGGTTCTAGCACCCGGCGCCGACAGTCCCGGCGCAACGGCCGGGTTCGTTCCGGTGCTTCAGGGCCGTTCGTCGACGTCGAAGTCGAGGTGGGCGATCCGCTCTTCGACGGTGACCGCGTTGCGGACGGCCCGGCAGGCCCGCTTCGTCAGCTCGGTGAACTCGGCGAGGTGGGCTTCGGCGGCGGCGCGGTTGGCCGGGCCGTTCCCGGCCGCGTCGAGGGTGACCCGGCGGACCTCGTGCTCGATCTCGACGAGCTGGGAGAGCAGATCCCGCTGCCGCTCCTCGCTGATCAGCAGGCTGTGATCGCGTTCCCCGTCAGGCGGAACCTCGGGATGCTCGGCGGTCATCGCGAACCAGTCCCTTCGGCCGGAGCTCACCCGACGCTACCAGCCGCGCGGCCCGCCCGGCGTGAGGATCGCACGGGCCGCATCCGACCGTCCACTTAGATCAGTCCAGATCCGCGCCGTACGGTTGGGTGATCGCCTCCAGGTAGTGGCCCGACGGGTCGCAGAAGTAGACGCCGCGGCCGCCGTGGTTCGTGTTGTACTGCCGCGGGATCTTCCCCTGCGGGTCCGCCCAGTGGTCGAGGGACGCCGCCTGGATCCTGGCGTAGATGCCGTCGAAATCTTCCTCGGTGACGAGGAATGCGTAGTGCTGCGGCGGGAATTCGATGCCCGGCTCCGCGAACTGGAGCGTCACTCCGGCGTCCAGGTGGACCGTGAGGAAGGGGCCGCCCGGTTCCGCCGGCGGGAGGTCGAACATCTCCGTGAAGAAGGACGCCGATTCCTGCTTGTCGCGCGCGGCGACGATCGTGTGATTGAAAAGAGTGGTCATGAAGACCCTTCGAACCCGCGCCTCCATGCCTGGCACAGCCTGCCACCGACACGCGACGCTGACCGGATCAGATCACGACGGCTTCCGGCGCGTCAAGCGCACTTGCCCCGGGTCACAGCCAGGTGCGGGCCGATCATCCGCATCCGTCCCGCAGCTGGGTTCTCACGTGTTGGTACGGCAGGACCGGGGATGCTCGAACCACGCGCCGCTGCGCGAAAATGGGGCGGCACCGAACACTTCGCCGGAAGGAGTGGTCGATGACCACGTCGCCGCTGGACAATCCCGCGTGGGCTTCGCTCACCGGCCCGCACGCCGGTTTCGCCGAGAAGCACGGGCAGGTGCTGCGCTACCCCGTCGACATGGCGCCGTTCCTTGCCATTCCGGACGAGTTCGGCGATGACGGCTGGCGGGATGTCGCGGCGCTTGCCGGGCCGGGCGCGGTGGTCGCCTTCTCCGGGCGGGCGCGAACGCCACCTCCCGGCTGGGAGGTCGTGGAGCGGCTCCCCGGCGTGCAGCTGGTCGACGACGGCGTCGTCGGGGCCGAGGACGACGAGGCGGTGCGGCTCACCGCGGCGGACGTGCCGGAGATGCTCGACCTCGTCAAGCGCACCCAGCCCGGGCCGTTCCTGCCGCGCGTCGTCGAACTCGGCACGTACCTGGGGTTCCGGCGCGGTGGCGAGCTCGTCGCGATGGCCGGTGAGCGGCTGCACCCGCCCGGCTGGACGGAGATCAGCGCCGTCTGCACCGATCCGGCGTTCCGCGGGCAGGGCCTGGCCACCCGGCTCATGCGGGCCGTCGTCGCCGGCATCCGGGCCCGGGGCGAGAAGCCGTTGCTGCACACGGTCGCGTCCAACACAGGCGCCATCCGGCTCTACGAATCGATGGGCTTCCGGCTCCGGTACCGGCTGTACTTCTCCGCCGTGCGGGTTCCGGACGCCTGACCGACCCGTGCGTACTTCGTGTTGCCATAGCAGCACGAAGTACGCACGGGTGGCAGGTGCATCCTTCCAGCGGCTTTGACCTCGACAATGATCGTCGTTACAGTTCCGCTGGCCGAACGGCGTTGCGCCGTCTGCTCGGCTCTCGTTCGGTTGCCGGGCCCAACGGGGTGCCCGGCGGAGGGGATCGCCGATGACACCCCCTGTGTCAACCTCTAGATCAAAATCAGGCCGCGACCTGTTGTTCGGTCCGGTCGGGCGCCGCGGTGCAGGGCGGGGTCGTAGGGTGTGCTGTTCTGCCAGCAGCGCCACATGATGCGGATCCAGGCTCGGGCGAGGATGCGGGTGGCGTGGGGGTGGTCTTTGCCGGAGGCTCGTGCCCGGTTGTAGATACCGGCGGCCCAGGGGCTGGCGTGGCGGCTGTTGTCGGCGAAGGTCGTGATCGCCTGGCGCAGGCGTTTGTTGCAGGCCCAGCGGAACGACACGCCGCGTTGTTTGCCGGATGCCTTGGTGACCGGGGTGATCCCGGCCAGCGCGGCGATGGCGTCGGGGTGGCCGAACGCCTCGCGGGCGTCGCCCCATTCGGCCAGGATCTGGGCGGCGTTGACGGTGCCTGCACGGGGGAAGGACCGGAAGATCTCCCCGTCGGGGTGGGTGTCGATCTTCTCGGCGATGGCGCGGTCGAGGTCCTTGATCGCGGTGTTGAGCGCGGTGATCACGCCAACCTGGGCCAGCACTGCCACGCGCGCACCCTCGGACAGGTCGGGATCGGTCGTGCCGGCCGGCGCCGAGCGCAGCCGGGCCAGCAGGACGGCGGCGGGCTTCTTGCCGGAGTAGCCCTGCTTGGCGCAGAACGCGGCCAGCCGTTTCGGGCTCGAAGCGCAGATGATGGGCGGCATCATGGA
>NZ_FNOK01000102.1 GCF_900106995.1 Saccharopolyspora shandongensis | reverse complement strand
AGCGGGGTCTTGGTCAAAGGCGCTGGTAGCAGGGGTCGAAGGACCGCCCATTGGGCGTCGGTGAGATCCGAGGGGTAGCGGGGTCGGCGGGTTGTGCAGCCGCAGCCGCACCCCTCCTGGTCGGCATCGGCCGGTACGGGGTTCAATGACATCGCGGGTTCTTGTGATCGCTGGCTTAGACAACCACTGCGATAACAAGAACCCGCCCTTGTCTGCGGCTACGACACGCCCCCACACGTGATCATCAGCCACATATCACAACCACCCACAACCCCTTCCAAAACAGCCTCTATAGCTCGGAGTCCCACTACACGCTCGAGCGCATGTGTCACGAGTTCGGTGTCCGAGGGCACAAGCTGCCCGTCGACGCGGCCGGTCGGGGGGGGTTCTTCGCCCTGCTCGCCCATCCCGATGCCCCGAATCGCTCGATCCGCAGCCGTGGCGGGCGATTACCGAGTGCGACTCCGTTGTGGTCGATCCGCACAAGCACGGGTTGCAGCCATACGGATGCGGGCAGTGCTGTTTCCCGATCCAGACGCCGGGCGATTCTTCGCCCACGACTCGCCCTACACGTACTTCGCCAAGCCGGATCTGCACCTCGGTGAGATCAGCTTGGAATGCTCCCGAGCCGGTGCCGCAGCCGCGACGCTCTGGCTGAGACTGCAGCTGATTACCCAGCCGTCGTTGTGCAAGGACCTGTTCTGCCTGGCGACACAGGCGGACGTGGCCGACGGCTCAGGCCTTCCCGCCATGATCGGCCGGCTGGAGCCTGGCACGAGGCTCTCCCGGCCGACCTCACCGAGGAGGACAGGGAACTGCTGGCGCTGCTGATCGTGTTGGCCGGCCTGGACCACACCGATTCGACGGAGATGGACGAACTGCAGCGCAAGGCCAAGGACGACTTCGTCGCCGATGGGCTCATGATCGGGCAGTTCCACCCGGGTGCAACGAGCCAGGACTGTGGAACCTGTCGTTCTGGCCGCTGCGTTCTCCCGTGCCGCTGCTGGCGATCCGCCAGCTGCTCGTCTTCGACCTGCTCTTCCTCCTCGGCGCGGAAAACCACGTGCACCAGTACCTGCGCCGCTTCGCGCCGACCATCCCGGCCCGGGTACGCGCTCAGCTTGTCGGCCGCCTCGCCACGCGGGCACTGTCGGCATGAACAGGCATTGGTGCTCGGCGAGGTCGAACTTGAGCTGTGATCATCATGTCGCGTTGATCGACAGCCGCGCGACGGCGCAGACTTGACCGACCACGCTTGACATCCCACACCCCGCACGCGGCTCCGGGCAGAGCGGATGAGGTGATCGGCAGGCGCACCGTCCTGAGGCAACCGCATCGTAGGGTGGCTCACGGTTTCGAGGGCAGGATGACCGCTGCACCTCCAGGCTGTGGCCGGAGCCGAAAACGCTGATGACAGCTCGAAGGCTTCACCGGCAGGGGGCGTTTTCATTCAATGAAAGTGGTGGGGTGTCTTGGCGGCCGGGGGTTGCTGAGATGGGGTGATGCTCCCCCTTCAGTACGCTGGCGAGAACCAGTACGGCCGCGATGTCACCGACTGCATCCCCTCAGCCGTGGAGGTGCCCGGCCTGGCCGAACTCTCTGCGCATCATGATGCGATTTGGCAGCTGGCCGCGCCGCATCTCGCGGTCCGCAACAACGACGAGCACACGATCTATGCCTACGGCATCGCGCGGGCCTTGGCTGATGCGCATCCGGACGCCGATCCCGAGGTGGTGCTGCCGGCGATCCTGCTCCACGACACCGGCTGGTCCAAGGTCCCTGCCGACGAGGTGCTTACGGCGATCGCGCCTGGCAGGGGGCGACCTGACCTGGTGCTGCTACACGAGAAGGAGGGGGCGGAGATCGCCGGGCAGGTGCTCCGGCAGGTCCAGCACGATGCGGCGCGAGCCGCGTCGATCATCGACATCATCGACGGGCACGATTCGAGGAAGCAAGCCCTGTCCCTCGACGATGCGTTGGTCAAGGATGCGGACAAGCTGTGGCGGCTCACCCCGCACGGCGTCGACACGATCATGAACTGGTTCGGGCTCGACCGCCGTGCTGCGCTGCGGCTGATCGGAAGCAGGGTCCAAGACCACCTGTTCACCGACACCGCGCGCACGATGGCGCGCATACTGGCAGCCGTCGCGTGGGTCGACTCCAGCCCGCAGCGCGTGGCACTCGGCTGACCGTGGGAACCGTCCGTCGAGCTCCGATTGGAAGGGGGGGCGGCGTGTCCGGTGAATCCACCCGGGGCCGATCGGTGACATCGAAGGTGCTCGGCATCCTGGAGGCGTTCGAGTCCGGCTCGGCGTCGTTGTCGCTGACCAGGATCGCCGAGGTCGCGGACCTGCCGCTGCCGACCGCCTACCGGCTCGTCCGCGAGCTCGTCGAATGGGGCGCGCTGCACCGGGACGACAACGGCCGCTACAGCGTGGGCCTGCGGCTTTGGGAGGTGGCGCAGAACGGCGGTCGGCAGCTCCGGGATGCCGCACGTCCGTACCTGCAGGACCTGTTCTCGCTCACCCAGGAGACGGCGCATCTGGCTGTCCGGGAAGGCCACGAGGCCCTCTACGTCGACCGCATCTACAGCTCGAAGCGGGTGCCGCGCGCCTCGCGGGTGGGCGGGCGCCTCCCGCTGCACGCCACCGCGGTCGGCAAGGTGCTGCTGGCCTACGAGGACGACTGGCTTCGGGAGGCATACCTCGCGCGAGACCTGGAGGTGCCGACCAAGAGCACGCACGCCAACCCGGCTCGGTTGCGGGAGGAGCTCAAGCACGCCCGGGAACAGGGCTACGCGACGACGTTCGAGGAGATGCGTCCCGGTTCGTGCTCGATCGCAGTGCCGGTGTTCGGCGACTCCGGCCGGGCCGTTGCCGCCATCGGGCTGGTCATGCTCTCGACCCAAGCGCCGCAGGTGACCCGGTACCTGCAGGTCTTGCAGGGGATCTCCCGGCGAATCGAACGAGCCTTTGCGAGACTTCCCATGACCGATGTTTTCGCAGTTGAGGTGGCTCGATCGAGTCGTTGAGCCGACAAGTCGCTTTCATTGAATGAAAGTCGCGCATTGTCGGGGCAGCGGGGTGAACGCAGACTGCTCCCACCGGTGAGAGCCCCATCACGACGACACGAGGGAGTGCCGATGTCAGCGTCCACCGACGTCCGATCCGCTGGTGAACCGGCGTGCCCGGTGCACCACGGCTACGAGCCTTTCCGGCAGGGCGATCCGTTCCCGGCGTACGCGGCGCTGCGGGCCGAGGAACCGGTGATGTACGACGAGCGCATTGGGTACTGGGTCGTGACCCGCTTTGATGACGTCAAGGCGGTGTTCGAGGACTGGGAGATCTTCAGCAGCGAGAACGCCCAGGCTCCGGTCCGCGAACGAGGCCCGGAAGCCAAGCGGATCATGGCCGAAGGGGGTTTCACTGCTTACTCGGGTCTGTCCGCGCGGACCCCGCCCGAGCACACCCGCATTCGCAAGGTCGTGGCCAAGGCGTTCACCCCGCGGCGGTACAAAGCGCTCGAACCGGCCATCCGCGCGAACGTCACCGACCAGCTCCAACAGCTGCTGAACAAGGGCGTCAACACCGCTGACCTGGTCAAGGAGCTCGCTTACCAGGTCCCGACCGTCACCATCCTGACGCTCATCGGCGCTGACACCTCGCAGGTCGACACCTACAAGCGGTGGTCCGACTCGCGCGCGGCGATGACCTGGGGCGACCTCAGCGACGAGGAGCAGGTCCCGCACGCGCACAACCTGGTCGAGTACTGGCAGGAGTGCCTGCGCCTGGTTGCCGAGGCGCACCAGGTCGAGCGCGACAGCCTCGTCGGTGATCTGGTCCGGGCGCAGCAGGACGGTGACCCGATCAGCGACCACGAGATCGCCTCGGTCTGCTACAGCCTGCTGTTCGCCGGCCACGAGACGACCACCACGCTGATCTCCAACGTGCTGCGCGTGTTGCTGGCCCACCCGCAGCAGTGGCAGCAGGTCATCGAGGACCCTAAGAAGATCGCCGGTGCCATCGACGAGGTGCTGCGCTTCAGTCCGTCGATCGTCGCCTGGCGTCGCAAGGCCCTCGAAGACACCACCGTCGGCGGGGTGGACATCCCGGCCGGCGCGGGCCTGCTGCTGGTGATGGGCTCGGCCAACCGCGACGAGACCAAGTTCGACGACCCCGACACCTTCGACATCGCCCGCCCGAACGCGCGCGAACACCTGGCCTTCGGGTTCGGGATCCACTACTGCCTGGGCAACATGCTTGCGAAGCTGCAGGCCAAGGTCGCCGTCGAGGAGGTCTGCCGGATCGCACCCGGACTGCGGCTCGTCGACGGCGAGGCCATCGAGTTCGGCGACAACTTGTCCTTCCGGGCGCCGGTTTCCGTTCCCGTCACCTGGGAGGACTGATCATGCACAGCGCGGAGTTCATCCAGTTCTTCGACGGCGGCACCGAGCCGCGCCACGAACTTCTCGGCGGCAAATGCGCATCCCTGGTGACGATGACCGCCGCTGGCATGCGGGTCCCGCCCGGCTTCGCCGTCACCACCGCGCTCTACGACGCGTTCATCGCGCACAGTGGGATCCACGCCGAGATCGACGGGCTGCTGGCGACCCTCGATCTGGACGATCTCGATAGCGTCGACGCGGTCTCGCAGCACATCCGCACGGCGATCTGCTCCCGCAAGGTCCCGGCCGACCTGTGCGAGCAGGTGTTGGCCGCCTTCGCCGAGCTGCAGTCGCGCTTCGACGAGGAAACGCCCGTCGCGGTGCGGTCCTCGGCCACTGCGGAGGACCTGCCGGGTGCCAGCTTCGCCGGGCAGCAGGACACCTACCTGTGGCTGGTCGGCGCCGAAGCGGTGCTCGACCACATCCGGCGTTGCTGGGCTTCGCTCTACACGAGCAGAGCGATCCTCTACCGCCTCAAGAACGAGATCCCCGACGAGGGACTGTCGATGGCGGTGGCGGTGCAGAAGATGGTCAACGCCAGGGCGGCGGGCGTGGCGATCACGATGAACCCGTCGACCGGTGACCGTTCCAAGATCACCATCGACGCGTCCTACGGGGTCGGCGAGATGGTGGTCTCCGGTCAGGTCACCCCGGACAACATCGTGCTGGACAAGGTGATGCTTTCGGTGGTCTCCCAGACGCTCGGCGACAAGCACGCCGAGCTGGTGCCGGACTTCGCCGCAGGAACGCTCGTCGAGCGGCCGGTCGAGGACGACCGCCGCGATCGGTGCTGCTTGAGCACCGATGAGGTGGTGGCGGTCGCCGCCATGGCCAAGCAGGCCGAACGGCACTACGGGTGCCCGCAGGACGTCGAGTGGGCCATCGACCGCGACCTGCCCGACGGGTAGAACGTGCTGCTGCTCCAGTCGCGTCCGGAGACCGTCCACTCCAGCAAGGCCGTGGCGGTGCCGCAGGCCCCCGAGATTCCCGCTCGGGGCGGCTTTGACGTCGCCAGCCTCACCTCCAGTCTCACCAGCGGTCTGCGCAGGCCCTGACCCCGCCGCGACCGCGCCCGTTCGATATCCGACCACGACAGGAACTCCGCATGACTGCTCAAGTGACGATGAAGTCCTTCCCGAAGCCGTCGCAGCTGCCCGTGCCCGAAGGCGCCGAGGGTTGGGAACGGCTTTACCCGTACAACCTGGTTTTCCAGAACCTCAGCGGTGCCGAGGACGAGAAGTTCTGGTTCTGCGACAGCCAGCACTGGCCGACCGTGTTCAAGCCGTTCGAGACGATCGGCGGCGAGTTCGCGGTGAAGTGCCTGGGGCAGTACAACACCCGCCACCTGCGGATCCCGTCGGCCAACGGCATCGAGTTCAAGGTCCACTTGGGATACCTGTACATGAGCCCGGTACCGGTGCCGGAGGACGAGATCCCGCAGCGCGTTCCGGAGTTCGAGCGGCGCGTTTCGCACTACTTCCAGAACTGGGACGAGCTGCTGGCGTCCTGGCACCGGAAGGTGCGCGCCACCATCGACGAGATGGAGGCGCTGATCTTTGAGCCGCTGCCCGAGGTGGTGCCGTTCGCCGACATCGAGAGCGGCAAGGCCAAGGACGGCTCCGAAGTCCTGATGGAGAACTACGACCGGCTGATCCAGCTCTGCTACCAGAACTGGCAGTACCACTTCGAGTTCCTCAACCTCGGCTACCTCGCCTACCTGGACTTCTTCGGCTTCTGCAAGCAACTCTTCCCGGATATCCCCGACCAGTCCGTGGCCAAGATGGTGCAGGGCGTGGACATGGAGCTGTTCCGTCCGGATGACGAGCTGAAGAAGCTCGCTGCCCTCGCGGTGGAACTGGGTCTGCAGAGCGCTTTTTCCGACACCGATGACGTGGCGGGCACGCTGCGGCGGGTGCGTGAGCTACCCGGTGGTGAGAAGTGGGTTGAGGCCTACACCGCGGCTCAGGACCCGTGGTTCAACTTCACCGTGGGCAACGGTTTCTACGGCCACGACAAGTACTGGATCGAGTACCAGGAAATCCCGCTCGGGTTCATCGCCGACTACATCCGCAGGCTCGACAAGGGCCACGAGATCAGGCGGCCGGTCGAGGAGCTGACCGCCGAGCGGGACCGGGTCGTGGCCGAGTACCGCGAACTCATCGACGGTGACGAGCTGGCCGCCTTCGACGCCAAGCGGGCACTCGCGGCCACCGCCTACCCGTACGTGGAGAACCACAACTTCTACATCGAGCACTGGACTATGGGCGTTTTCTGGCGCAAGGTCCGCGAGCTCGGCTCGATGTTCGCCGACGCGGGTTTCTGGGCGCAGCGCGATGATCTGCTCTACCTGACCCGGGGCGAGGTGCGCGATGCCATCTTCGACCTGGTGACGGCCTGGGCGGTCGGCGCCGAACCCACCGGCCCGCACTACTGGCCTGCCGAGATCGAACGCCGCCGGGGCATCATCGACGCGCTGGCCACCCAGCGCCCGCAGCCGGCGCTGAACACGCCGCCCGTCGAGATCACCGAACCCTTCACGATGATGCTCTACGGCATCACCACCGAGCAGGTGCGGCAGTGGCTCGGTGACGACGCCGCCGCCGAGGATTCCACGATCACCGGCATGGCTGCTTCGCCTGGCGTGGTCGAGGGGCCCGCGCGAGTCGTCCAGCACGCCGACGAGCTGGGGCAGGTGCGGGAAGGCGAGATCCTGGTCGCCACCATCACGGCGCCTTCATGGGGCCCGATCTTCGGCAAGATCAAGGCGGCGGTCACCGACATCGGCGGCATGATGAGCCACGCCGCCATCGTGTGCCGCGAGTACGGCCTGCCCGCAGTCACCGGCACCGGAACCGGCTCGACCACCATCAAGACCGGCCAGCGCATCCGCGTCGACGGCGGTGCCGGCCGGGTCGAGATCATCGAGGACTGAGCAGATGTTGATCCGCAACGACGAAGGCGCCGGTCGCACCGTGCTCGTCACGGGCGCGGCCGGTGGCCTCGGCCGTGGTTTCGCCCTCGGTTTCGCCGAGCGCGGTTACCGCATCGCTGTCGCCGACATCAACGCCGAGGGTTGCGCGGCCACGGCCAAGCAGGTCGCCGAGCTCGGCGCCGAGGCATGGCACGGCGAGGTCGACGTGACCTCGGTCGAGTCGACTCGCCAGCTCGCCGAGTCGGTCGCCGATTTCGGCGGCGGCCGGATCGACGTGGTGGTCAACAACGCCGCGATCTACGGTGCCGTGACCCGCGCACCGCTGGAGGAAGTCGATCCAGCCGAGTGGGATCTCGTGATGGGGGTGAACCTCAAAGGTCCGTGGCTGGTGGTGCGCGCTTGCAGCCCGCACTTGCCCGAAGACGCACGTGTGATCAACCTTTCCTCCGCAACCGTCTACAGCGGATCGGAAAACTGGTTGCACTACGTCGCTTCCAAGAGCGGGGTCATCGCCCTGACCCGGGTGATGGCCAAGGAGCTGGGGCGCAGGTCGATCACGGTCAATGCGATCGCACCGGGGTTCACCCTGACCGAGGCCAGCTACGGGCTCATGGAGAACGCCGAGCAGTACGGCGTGGACCGCGGCGCCCTGCGGCGGGCGGGCCGGCCCGGAGACATAGTCGGGGCCGCGCTGTTTCTCGCCGGTCCCGACAGCGCTTACATCACCGGCCAGACGATCGTCGTCGACGGCGGCCGCCAGTTCATCTGAACCGCACACAGGGGAGCACGACAATGCCCAAGGTCACGTACACCGATCACGCCGGGGAAAGCCGCGCGATCGAAGCGAACGCGGGTGATTCCGTGATGGAGACCGCGGTGCGCAACGGCATTCCCGGAATCGTCGCGGAGTGCGGAGGATCGTTGTCCTGCGCCACCTGCCACGTCTTCGTCGACGAAGCCGACCTCGCCGGACTGCCCGCGATGGACGAGATGGAAGACGAGATGCTCTACGGCGCGGCCGTTGACCGCGAGGACAACTCCCGGCTGTGCTGCCAGATCAAGGTCACCGAGGGGATGGACCTGCACGTGACCACTCCGGAGACGCAGGTCTAGCCATGGCTGAGCACGGTCTTGTCATCATCGGCGCATCGCAGGCGGGCGTGCAGCTCGCGGTTTCCCTGCGCGCACTGGGCTATCAGGAGCCGATCACGCTGCTGGGCGAGGAGAACCACCGTCCCTACCAGCGTCCCGCGCTGTCGAAGGAGTTCTTGCAGGGTTCGGTCACCAAGGAATCGTTGATCTACCGGACCCAGGAGTACTGGGACTCCCACGACATCGACCTGGTCAAGAACGAGCGGATCGTGCGCGTCGACAAGGGCGAGGACGGTTCCGGAGTCGCGCACGCCCGCTCCGGCGCGACGTTCCCGTTCGGCCGCCTAGCACTGACCGTGGGGGCGCGGGCCCGCAGGTTGCGAGTCGAAGGCAGCGACCTGCCCGGAGTCCTGTCGCTGCGCAATGCGGACGACGCGCTGGAGCTCAAGGCCCGGGTACCCGCGGTGTCGGATGTGGTCGTGATCGGTGGTGGGTTCATCGGGCTGGAGGCCGCCGCGAGCCTGCACAAGATGGGTAAGCGGGTCACGCTGTTGGAGGAGGGTCCGCGACTGGTCGGCCGTGCGGTGGGACAGCGGACGTCGGAGTACCTGTTCGAGCACCACAGCGAGCGGGGAATCGAGATCCTGCTGGCCGCGCAGGCGGATCGGATCGTGGCCAAGGGCGATTCGGTCGGTGGGGTCGAAGTCGATGGCCGCGTCATCCCGGCCGACCTCGTGCTGGTCGGCGTGGGGGTCATCCCCAACACCGAGCTGGCCGAGTCGATCGGCTTGGAGTGCGACAACGGCGTCCGGGTGGACGAGTTCGCGGTGGCCTCCGACGGAGTGACGATCGCCGTCGGCGACTGCGCGAACCTGCCGAACCCGGTGCCGGACGCACCGCCGGGTGACCGGGTCCGCTTCGAGAGCGTCAACAACGCCATCGAACAGGCCAAGGTCGCGGCCTACATGATCACCGGTCGCAAGGAGGAGTACGCGGGCATCCCGTGGTTCTGGTCGAACCAGGGCGAACTGAAGCTGCAGATCGCGGGCCTGTCCGCAGGTCACGACCGAACCGTCGTCCGGCATGACGAGACCAAGGGGAAGTTCTCCGTCCTCTACTACCGGGGCGATCGCGTGATCGCGGCGGACTGCATCAACAACCCGCTGGACTTCATGGCAGTCAAGTCCGCACTCGCCAATCGAGCCGCCATTCCCCACGACCAGGCCGCTGATCCCGCGGTTGCGCTCAAAGCCATCACTCGCGTGCCTGAGCTGTCGACCACGACCAGAAACGAGCCCCAATGACGACTGCACTGCCACCTACCCCGATCGCCACCGATCGCACCGTGGACACGTCGCCCATCTCGTTGACGCCGGCGACCGGAACCGACCTCGACCCCATCTGGGCGGCGGTGATCCCGGAGACGAGAGCTCGCAGCAACGACATCCATCTGCCGATCTCGTTGGCCTACGCCGAACGACTCTGCGCCGCCTACCCGATGGCCGACGCGCTGCTGGTGCGCGTCGCGATCCTGCTGCACGACACCGGATGGGGCCGGGTGGACGAGGAACGCATCCTGTCCGAGGGGTTCTCCGGTGACTGGCGACGGGCGGCCATCCGCTACGAGCACGAGAAGCAGGGCTGTCTGATCGCGCGGGAAGTGCTGCCACCGCTGGGCTACGACGACGACTTCGTGGCGCGAGTGGTAGCCATCATCGATGGCCACGACACCCGCCCGGAAGCCAAGTCGTTGGAGGACGCCCTGGTGCGCGACGCCGACCGGCTGTGGCGGTTCGACCACGCCGGAATCGCACTGGCTTCCAGCTGGTTCAGGATGGACCCAGCCAGCTACTGCGACCGGCTCGCCGCCGAGATCGTGCCGGAACTGCTGACCGAGGCCGCGGTCACGTTGGCGACCGTCGAGCTGGAGCGCTCGAATCGGCTGCTCAAGACAGGAGTCCTGCGATGACGATCACGGTCGGTGCCCGCACCGGGCTCGAGCTGCCGTGGACCCACGTCGACGACCACTACGTCGACGGCGCCTGGACGGCGTCGACGGGCAGCGCGCGCAACGATGTCGTGGACCCGGTGACCGAGGAGGTTTGGGGGTCGGTCCCAGATGCCACGGACCAGGACGTGGCGGCGGCGATGGCCGCGGCGGAGCGCGCGTTCCGGGAAGGCCCGTGGCCGCGGATGCGGCCCGGCCAGCGAGCCGAGCACCTGCTGCGCATCGCCGACGAGTTGGACAAGCGCGGTCAGCTGATGGCGTGGACGAACTCACGGGAGAACGGCACGCCGGTCGCCGAAACCCTGGGGGCGGCGGCCAACGCGGCGGGAATCTTCCGCTACTTCGCCAGTCTTGCTCCGTACCTGGAATCCGAGGACGTTCGAGAGTTCCCGGCCGGGGGAGCGGAGTCGGTGGTGGATCGCGACCCGGTCGGCGTTTGCGCGCTGATCGCGCCGTGGAACTTCCCGATCAACCTGATGGTGATCAAGCTCGCGCCCGCGCTGCTGGCCGGCTGCACGGCGGTGCTCAAACCGGCGTCGCCGACCCCGCTGTCCATCCGGTTCGTCATCGAAGCGGTGGCGGCCGCCGGGGTTCCGGCCGGGGTGGTCAACCTGGTCACCGGTTCGGGTTCGGTTGGTGACGCGCTGGTCCGGCATCCGCTCACGGCCAAGGTGGCGTTCACCGGATCGACCCCAGTGGGCCGCAAGATCGCTGCCGCTTGCGGTGAGCTGCTGCGGCCGGTGACCCTGGAACTGGGTGGCAAGTCATCGGCGATCGTCCTGCCGGATGCGGATCTGGCGGCGATGTCGAAGGTGCTGATCCGGTCGTGCCTGCGCAACACCGGCCAGACCTGCTACATCTCGACGCGAATCCTGGCACCGGCCGAGCGCTACGACGAGGTGGTGGACCTCGTGGCCCGCACGATCAGTGCGGCCAAGCAGGGCGACCCGTTCGACGAGGACACGGTTTTCGGCCCGGTCGCGACGAAAACACAGTACGAAACGGTGCTGGGCTTCCTGGAATCCGCGCGCGCGGAAGGGGCGCGCATCGTCACCGGAGGTGACGCGGCCGACGTCGACCGCGGCTATTTCATCGAACCGACCGTGCTGGCAGACGTCACACCGCAGATGCGGGTCGCCCGGGAGGAGATCTTCGGGCCGGTCATCACGATCATGCGTTACGAGACCGTCGACGAAGCCGTGGAAATTGCCAACGGTACCGACTTCGGGCTCGGCGGCCTGGTGTTCTCAACCCACCAGAACGCGGCGCTGGAGGTGGCCAGGCGGATGGACACCGGGTCGGTCGGTATCAACTTCTTCGCCTCCAACCACAGCGCCCCCTTCGGAGGTCGACACGATTCCGGTCTCGGCGTGGAGTACGGGACCGAAGGTCTCTCCGCGTACCTCACGTACAAGTCGATCCACCGCAGACCCGTCCGGCGCTAATCCGCAGTCGGGTGGCGCCAGCTGAACAGGGCCGCCGGAACACCCATCTAAACGGGTCCCGTTGGTGTGGTGGGCGACGGCGCGACCGCGGATGGTGAGCCGCACGTCGGGGTCCAGGGCCGGTAGGTCCTGGCCGGTGACGCGGACGAGGATAGCCGTACTGTCGCTGTGCAGGTCCAGCCTGTACGGTGCCAAAACTCGGTGCACGGGTTGACTTGGTGTTTTGTTGATCGGTGTCAGGGGCTCGGGTGTACTCGTTGATCGAGGCTGCTCATCCAGCGTCTCCGCCTGCTCCGCGTGAATGCACAGCCGTTGGCGGAACTAGTGGTAGGCGAGAAGTTCCGGTAGTTCCGCGTTGCGGCAGTGGATGAGCTGCGTTGGCCACTGCTGCTCGACCTCGGTTGGGAGAACGAGGTCCTGCGCAAGGCGGCGGCGTACTTGTCGCAGGGCAATTTGCCGGGAAAATAGTGTTCCCGCTCGTGGCGTGACCTGGCCGCGGCCGGCGCCCCCGATCCGGGTGCCGGCCGCGGTGACGTGCAGGGTGCTGGGGATCTCCCGGTGCCCGTTCGAAGGTGAGGGTCAGGGGGAATGCGAGGTTGTCCCTGAAGAAGACCGGACACCAGGGTTTCATGCCACGAGGGCGAGGCTTTGACGATAGCTGACGCGGGTTTCGCGGGGTGTTCGGTGGGCGAGTGTCGAATGTAGACGGTCGTAGTTGTGGTAGCCGAGGTAGGAGAAGACGTCCCGCCGGGCGTCTTCTCGGGTGGCCCACACGGTGGTGCCGATTTCGGCTTTGAGCGTGGAGAAGAACGACTCCGCGACCGCGTTGTCGTAGCACGACCCGGTCCTGCCTACCGACGGTCGCACGCCCAGACCGGCGAGCGTGGCACGGAACTCGGCCGAGGTGTACTGGGCGGATTCAATCGGTCGTGGCAACATCGTTTGTTTCGATTGAGGATAGATGATGTTGGAGGGCTTCTCGCCACCGCCGTACGCAGTGGCCGCACGGTCGTGTTCGTTGAGAGCGCGGTGCAGCCCGTGCTGCACTGCTCCCACATCCTCGACTACGTGCCCGCGACAATCGATCACGTGCACCTGCGGGCCTCCGCCGCACTGCCCGTGCTGTTCCCACCAGTCCGCATCGAGTTCCTAGCCGAGGCGCACGGTTGGTACGTCGACGGTGGAACCCGGCTGAACACCCCCATCAAACCGGCACTGGACCTCGGGGCCGATCGCATCGTGGTCGTCGGAACCGACGCGATCATTCCATCATCGGATGAACCGGGTCGGCACGAGGATGTCCGCTCAATGCCCGTGAGTCTGTTGAGCGTGCAATAGTCACCAACAGACTCACGGGGCCTCAGTTCAGCTGCGGAGGTCGAACACCAGCCGGGCCTTGACCTGGCCTTTCTCAACCTCCTCGAAGCAGGTGTTGACCTCGTCGAGGCGGCGGGCCTCCCGGATCACCTTGGTGCGGCCCTGCTGGTGGAGGCGGAACACCTCGTCCAGGTCACCGCGGGTGCCCACGATCGAGCCGACGATGGTGATGCCGTTTAGCACGGTTTCGAAGATCGGCAGCTGCACGTAGTTGTCCGCCGGCAGCGCGACGAAAACCAGCTTGCCGCCCCGGCGCAGCGAGCTGTACGCCTGCTCGAATGCCGTCGGCGCCACTGCGACCGAGATCGCGGCGTCGGCGCCGCCGAGGTCCTTGATCGCCTGCACGGGATCCTCGGTGAGCGCGTTGACGGTGTGGTCGGCCCCGAGTTCCCGAGCGAGTTCGAGCTTCTCGTCGACCACGTCCACCGCCACTACCTGCGCACCGAAGATCTTGGCGTACTGCACGGCGAGGTGTCCGAGTCCGCCGATGCCGAACACGGCGACCGTGGACGCGGGACGGGCTCCGGAGAGCTTCACCGCCTTGTAGGTCGTGACCCCGGCGCAGGTCAGCGGCGCCGCGTCCAGCGGATCCACCCCGTCCGGGACCTTGGCGACGTACTTCGCCGACGCCTTGGCGTACTCGGCGTACCCGCCGTCGATGAAGTACCCGGTGTTGAGTTGCTTCTCGCACAGGGTTTCCCAGCCGCTGGTGCAGTAGTCGCAGACACCGCAGGCGATCCCCAGCCAGGGAATCGCCACTCGGTCGCCTTCGGCCACTTCGGTGACATCCGGACCGACGCTCTCGACGATGCCGACGCCCTCGTGCCCGGGGATGAGCGGGAGCTTGGGCTTGACCGGCCAGTCCCCGTGCGCCGCGTGGATGTCGGTGTGGCACAGGCCGGAGGTTTCGATTTTCACGACGACCTCTCCCGGCCCCGGCTCAGGCTTGGGAACCTCGTCGATGGTCAGCTCGTTCGCGAAGCTGTGGACGACTGCTGCTTTCATGACAACTCCTCGGGCGGTGCTTGTTGATCCTGGCTGGGAATCGGCTCGCGATCTGGTGGCCGTTTTTGCTACGACGTGGTTCGGCGCTGCGTAACCAGAAGTCCTTTGTAACCGCCGACAATGTCGGGGGGAGCTCTCCGAACGGTCAGTTCCGCGGTGCGACTGGAGTTGCTGGAGGGAATGTGGAGGCGGGAGAAATCCGCTGTTGCACCAACAAAACCCGGCGCACAGCGCGGCACATGGGTACCACCCGGCAGGCCGGGGACAGGGACGGGGCGTCAGCCTGCCGGGCGGTGGTCTGGTCAGGCCTGATCAGTCGTCGCTGGACTTGTTCAGGCCCTTGGAGATCAGCGACATGACGGACGAGTCGGCGAGCGTGGTGACGTCGCCGACCTCGCGGTTCTCCGCGACGTCGCGCAGCAACCGCCGCATGATCTTGCCGGAGCGGGTCTTGGGCAGCTCGGGCACGACCATGATCTGGCGGGGCTTGGCGATCGGGCCGATCTCGTGGGAGACGTGCTCGCGCAGCTCCTTGAGTGCGGCCTCGCCGCTGGCGGAGTCGTCGATGCCGCCGCGCAGGATCACGAA
>NZ_FNOK01000043.1:23414-81664 GCF_900106995.1 Saccharopolyspora shandongensis | reverse complement strand
CCAGGGATTTCAGTATCAGCATCGTTCCTGGCGGCACCTGCTGGCCGGAGTGGGCGCGACCCAGTCGATGTCCCGCACAGGCAACTGCCACGACAACGCCGTCATCGAGAGCTTCTTCGGCCACCTCAAGGAAGAGATGTTCCACCACACCCGCTATCTCAGCGTTGAGGCGTTCACGACCGCGCTGGATGACTACATCACGTGGTTCAACACCGACCGGGGCCACACACACTGCGAGGGCCTGAGCCCGGTGCAATACCGGGCCCAGACCCTCGCTGCCTAGACTCTTACTTAACGAGTCCAACTCCCGGGGACCAGTTCACGAGGAAGGTGCCCTTCGCGTCGGAGAAGATCAGCCGATGGTGGCGGCGATCCAGTCCTTGTAGGCCGTCGCGTCGGTGTAGATCGACGGGGCCGTGCCGCAGACCGGGATCAGGCTGCCGAGGCGGCTGGTGACGCCGGTCAGCTTCCAGTCGCCGGGCTGCCCCTCCAACTGCGGGCCGCCGGAGTCGCCGAAGCAGGCGTTGGCCAGCAGCTCGTTGCTGCCGGTGCAGATCTCGGTCGCGCCGTCGATCCCGCTCAGCGAGCACTGGCCGTCGGGGACGACCTCGGTGTCCAGCTGCTGCAGCTGCGCGGGCGGCTGGCCGCAGCCGCGGACCGGGCAGGTCACGCCCCAGCCGATGATGCGCGACGCGGTGCCCTCCGGACCGGAGGCGTCGGCGATCTCGACGGGCGTCTGCGACACCGCGCGGTCGAGCTTCAGCAGTGCGATATCGCCGTTGGGGTTCTTGGTGGCGTAGTCCGGGTGCACCACGATCTCGGCGACGCCGGCCTCGGTGCCGCCGGTGGTGTGGTCCGGGCTGCCGATCCGCAGACCGAGGTCGGCGGGGGTGACGTCCTGCACGCAGTGCGCCGCGGTGACCACCCACTGCTGGTCGATCAGGGAAGCCCCGCAGCTGTGGTTCCCGGCGCGCTGCAGCGACGCCATCCAGTCGTACTGCTCGGTGGCGTCGTGCCCGCCGACGATCAGCGCGCCCGGATCGTCCGCGGCGCTCGCGGTGGCGGGCAGCAGCCCGCAGCTCAGCGCGACGGCCGCGAGGCCGGCGAGCAGCATGGATTTCCTCTTCACGGGCAGTCCTCCCCGACGTGAGCCCCTTTTTCGGTGAACGTAAGGGCGGGTTCGCCGACCGGGTACCGCCAACTGCGGAAGCGAGTTCGGCGTTCTGGTGCAGCGCCGCCGGAGATGCGGACATCGCGCCGGAGATCCGGCTAGCCTGGGTGTGTCCACACGGTCGACGACGAGGTGGTGGGCATGACCGCGGTGTCGCATGAGGTCGATCTGCTGATCGTGGGCGCGGGTCCGACCGGTTTGTTCGCCGCCTACTACGCGGGATTCCGCGGGCTGTCGGTGGCGGTGGTCGACGCGCTGCCCGAGCCCGGCGGCCAGGTGACCGCGATGTACCCGGAGAAGATGATCTTCGACGTGGCCGGGTTTCCCGAGGTGCGCGGCCGCGATCTGGTTGCCGCGCTGGTGAAGCAGGCCGGCCAGTACGACCCGGGCTACCTGCTCGGCAGGCCCGCGACCGGGATGTCCGATGTGGATGGCGGGCTGCTCGTCGAGGTCGGCGGGGGAGAGGCGGTGCGCGCCGGCGCGGTGCTGGTCACCGCCGGGATCGGCGAGTTCACCCCGCGCCCGTTGCCCGCCGGCGGCGACTGGGTCGGTCGCGGCGTCGTGCACTTCATCCCGGAGCTGTCCGTGCACAGTGGACACGACGTGGTGGTGGTCGGCGGCGGCGATTCCGCGTTCGACTGGGCGCTGGCCCTGCACCCGGTGGCCCGCAGCGTGACCCTGGTGCACCGCCGCACCCGGTTCCGTGCGCATCCGGGCCTGATCGGCAAGGTCGAGGACCTGGGCGTCCCGCTGATCACCCCGGCGGAGGTCGCGGAGATCCGCGGCGACGACACCGGCGTGCGCGAGGTGGAGATCGAGCTCGGCGAAGGGCAGCGCCGGGTGCTGCCTGCGCAGACGGTGGTGGCCGCGCTGGGCTTCACCGCCGACCTGGGGCCGATCGAGGAGTGGGGCCTGGCGCTGGAGAAGCGCGCGATCCTGGTCGACAGCGCGATGCGGACCAGCCGGTCGCGGGTGTACGCGGCGGGCGACGTCGCGGCGTACCCGGGCAAGGTCAAGCTGATCGCCACCGGCTTCGGCGAGGCGGCCACGGCGGTCAACAACATCGCCGTAGAGCTCAACCCGGACGCCCACCTGTTCCCCGGCCACTCCTCGAACATGGGCTGACGAACACCAGGGCACGGCGCGGAATCGCGCCGTGCCCTGGTGAGTTCTCGGGTGGGGCGCCACCCGAAGCCGGCTCAGCCGCCGGTGTTCTGGCTGACCCAGTCCGCGTAGGCGACGACGTCGGTGTAGATCGACGGGCCGGTGGCGCAGGTCGAGTCACCGTTGCCGGACCGGCTGGTCGCGCCGATCAGCTCCCAGTTGCCCGGCGTGCCCTTGATCTGCGGGCCGCCCGAGTCGCCGTAGCAGGCGCCCGAGTCGCCGTTCGGGTTGTCGGTGCAGATCTCGCCCTGCCCGTCGATGCCCTGGCAGCCGGAGTCTTCGACGACCTGGGTGTCCAGCTCCTGCAGCACCTGCGGGGCCGGGCCGCAGCCGGGCTCGGCGCAGGTCTGGCCCCAGCCGATGATCCGGGTCGCGGTGCCCGCCGCGCCCGAGTCGGCGGCGATCTTGATCGGGGTGGCCTGCAGCTGGCGGTCGAGCTGCAACACCGCGATGTCGCCGGAGGGGTGCGTCTGCACGTTGGTGACGTTGGCCTCCTCGCCACCGCTGGTGTGGTCGTTGCTGCCGACCCGGACGCTGAACTGGCCGCCGCCCTGCACGCAGTGCGCGGCGGTGACCACCCAGTCGGGCTTGATCAGCGAGCCGCCGCAGCCGTGCTGGCCCTGCTGCTGCAGCGACACCATGAACGAGTACTCCTCGGTGGCGTCGTGGCCGCCGACGATGTACGGGTTGACGTCGCTGGGTGCCGCGACCGCGGGCAGGCCGAGTGCACCGATCGCGCCGACCGCGGCGATGGCTCCGATCAGAACCGAACGCTTCCGCATGTCCGTCGAATCCTCCCGTGTGTCCGGCACCACTGGCCGGGCTGGGCACAGACGGTAAGCGGATACATCCCATCGGCGTACCCACGAAGGAATGAGGTCGACAACGTCGAAAGCGGTGACCTGCGGTCGAAACCGCAGGTCACCGCTCGGAAAACGACGTCGTTCCGGTCAATCAGCGAGTTTTTGCCAATTTCCCGAAGGTGTCACCCGCTCAGGGCAGCAGCCCGTGCAGTGCGGTGTCGCTTTCGCCGAGGTCGACGTCGGCGTACTCGCGCAGCTTGGACAGCTTGTGCTGGCCCTCGATCACCCGGACCGTGCCGGACTTGGAGCGCATCACGATCGACTGCGTCGTGCACCGGTTGGCGCGGTAGTGCACGCCCTTGAGCAGCGCGCCGTCGGTGATGCCGGTGGCGCAGAAGAACATGTTGTCGCCGCGCACCAGGTCCGAGGTGGTCAGCACCTGGTTCACGTCGTGCCCGGCGTCGCGGAGCTTCGCCCGCTCGGCGTCGTCCCGCGGCCACAGCCGCGTCTGGATCTCGCCGCCGAGGCACTTCAGCGCGCAGGCCGCGATGATGCCCTCCGGGGTGCCGCCGATGCCCAGCAGCATGTCGACGCCGCTGCCCGGACGCGCGGCCGCGATCGCGCCCGCCACGTCGCCGTCGGAGATGAACTGGATGCGCGCGCCGGCCTCGCGGACGTCCTTGACGATCTGCTCGTGCCGCGGGCGGTCCAGGATGCACACCGTGACGTCGGAGACGTCGATGTGCTTGGCCTTGGCGACCCGGCGGATGTTCTCCGCG
The DNA here is from genome assembly GCF_900106995.1 of Saccharopolyspora shandongensis. Classification (GTDB taxonomy): domain Bacteria; phylum Actinomycetota; class Actinomycetes; order Mycobacteriales; family Pseudonocardiaceae; genus Saccharopolyspora; species Saccharopolyspora shandongensis. The sequence continues at coordinate 77,747 of NZ_FNOK01000043.1, read as the reverse complement.
ATCGGGGCGGTCAGGTCCACGACCCCGGCGGCCTCCGGCCCGACCGCCATCTTCTCCATGTAGAACACGGCGGACGGGTCGAACATGGTGCCGCGCTCGGACACCGCGAGCACCGCCAGCGCATTCGGCATGCCCTTGCTGAGCAGCGTCGTCCCGTCGATCGGGTCGACCGCGACGTCGCAGTCCGGGCCTTCGCCGTTGCCGACCTGCTCGCCGTTGTAGAGCATCGGGGCTTCGTCCTTCTCGCCCTCGCCGATGACCACGACGCCCCGCATGGACACGGTTCCGATGAGCTTGCGCATCGCGTCCACCGCGGCTCCGTCGCCGGCGTTCTTGTCGCCGCGGCCGACCCAGCGACCCGCGGCCATCGCCGCGGCCTCGGTCACGCGGACCAGTTCCATCGCCAGGTTGCGGTCCGGTGCTTCGCGGTGTCGTTCGGTGCTCATCGCGCCTCCCGGTGGTGAGCGGTTTTCAGGTTCACTGCCCGAGAACGGCGGGATCCAGGCCCGCGCTCAGGCTCGTTGCCCCCGATCTTCGCAGATCGGCAGGCCCCTCGGAGCTCCCTCGTGGGGCAGCCCACTCCTGCTCGGCCGCCTGGCGGGCCGCTGGTCGGCCGGTGAGAGCATGGGCGACGTGGCCGAACCCCGCAACCAGCAACAGCCCGCGTCCCGTCCGCCCCGGACCGTGTCGGCGATGGTGTTCGCTCTGCTGCCGATGGTGCTGGTGGCCTTCGGGATCGCCGGGATGACGGGGCAGTGCTCGTTCAACCCGGGTGGCCCGTCGATCCAGGGCGGTCCGGTGCCGACGGTCGACGTGCCTGCCGAACTGCGGCGCGCGGCGGGGCGGGTGGACTTCCCGGTCCTCGAGCCGAACCTGCCCGCGAACTGGCGGGCCAACGCGGCGAACGTGACCACGCTCGCCTCCCACGCGCAGGTCGTGCGGGTCGGGTGGCTGACCGGCGGCGGCCGGTACCTGCGCCTGGCGCAGTCGACGGCCGCCGAGGACGAGCTGGTCGAGAGCGAGACGCGGCAGGCGCCGCACGCCAGGGGCGCGGTCGACGCCGCGGGGCGGCAGTGGGTGGTCTACGACAGCGTGCGCGGCGAGCAGGCCTGGGTGACGGAGCGGGACGGAGTCCGGCTGCTGATCACCGGCAACGCCGACGAAGCGGAGTTCCGAGCCCTCGCCGAGGCGGCCATCAACGCCCCGCCCGGAGCCTGACCGACTTCAGTTTCAATTGAGGGTTTTTCATCCTGGTCGGGTACCGCAGCTGCGGTGTCTGACCTGCGTCTGAGTGCGTGCGGTCGCCAAGCGCCGTCAGGCGCTTTCGGGCCCCCTTCGCAACTGGCACCGCCGCGGGTTCACGGAGCCCACCCCTCTGGGGTTCCTCCGGCGAGGACGGCCCTGACGCCGTGTATTGGCATACATAAGTCAGGGCACCCACAGCCAGGCGGGCGCTGTAACTCCCGCAGGGGGGGGCGCCACCCGCACCGCCACGCAGAACGAGGTTGGAAAAACCTCATTGAAACTGTTGCACCCTGTGGTGGTATCCACCGGCGGAAAGTGCTCTGAAGTGCGCAGTTTCAATTGAAACCGCGGGGGGTGCGGCGAAGGCCTTGGTCAGTCCTGTTCGACGGCCGCCAGGGCGCGCTCCACGCGCTCGCGGGCTCCCGCCAGGTGGCGTTCGCAGACCGTCGCAAGGGCTTCGCCCCGCTCCCACAGCGCCAGCGAGTCCTCCAGCGAGAGGCCGCCGGCCTCCAGCTGCTTGACCACCTCGGCCAGCTGGTCGCGGGCCTGCTCGTAGCCGAGCTCGGCGACCTCGGGGTGCTCGGCCACCGGGTCGAAGTGCTCGTCCTGCTGATCGTTCGCCGTCACGGGGTCGGACTCTCCACGTAGTTCTGCACGGACACCACCGCGGTGGCGATCGCCTGGTCGTAGCCGACGAACGCCTCCGCGAACTCGGCACCGTCGCCCTCGCGCACCGCATCGTTGATGCGCAACTGCGCCTCCGCGACCCTACGTCGGTGCGCCGACGCGGCCCACCACCCGGCCCCCACGTACCCGGAGGTGGCCTCGGCGAGCGCGCGCAGGCGCGACGGCAGGTCCTTGCGCTCGGCGGACTGGCAGCCGCCCAGCAGCGCGGCCCAGCAGCCGACCGCCGCGACGTCCGCCGCCTCGGCGCAACGGCGCACCTCGCCGGCCCCGTCCCGCAGCAGCGCTGAGCCCTCGGTCGCCGACCTCGCGACGCCGATGGTCAGTGGGAGGAACGATGGTTCCTGCTTCGGGTGCACGTTCTCAGTCCTGTTCAACCTGCTCGGTCCGGTACGACTGCCTGGATCGCTCCGTCAACGACCCGTACCCGCAGTCGAGTTCCCGGCGGCGCCTCCTCGACCGACCGGAGGACGCCGTCCACGCCGTCCTCGACGCGCTGCACGATTGCGTATCCACGAGCCAGCGTGGCCGCCGGACCCAAGGTCGTCAAGCGAGATCGAGTCGCGGTCAGCGCGTGTCGCTCGTTGTTGAGCGCGGTCGTCATCGCGCGGCGGGCGCGGTCGTGCAACAGCTCGACCTGCTCGGCGCGCCGTTCCAGCGGCCCGAACGGGTCGGCCAGCACCGGGCGGCTGCGCAGCGCGTCGAGCAGCCGGCGCTCCCGGTCCACCCATCCGTGCAGCGCGCGGCGGGCGCGGTCGCGCAGCTGGTGGATCCGCTGCGTCTCCTCGGCGACGTCCGGTACCACCCGCTTGCCCGCGCCGGTCGGCGTCGAGCAGCGCACGTCGGCGACGTGGTCCACCAGCGGCGAGTCCGGCTCGTGCCCGATGGCGCTGACCACCGGCGTGCGGCAGGCGGACACCGCGCGGCACAGCGCCTCGTCGGAGAACGGCAGCAGGTCTTCGACGCTGCCGCCACCGCGCGCCAGCACGATCACGTCGACCTCCGGCATCCGGTCCAGCTCCTGCAGCGCCGTCAGGATCTGCGGCACCGCGGTCGAACCCTGCACGGCGACGTTGCGGACCTCGAACTGCACCGCGGGCCAGCGCAGCTGCGCGTTGGTCAGCACGTCGTGCTCGGCGGCCGAGGCACGGCCGGTGATCAGCCCTACCCGATTCGGCAGGAACGGCAGTGGCCGCTTGCGCGCCGGATCGAACAGGCCCTCGGCCTTCAGCAGCTGGCGGAGCCGCTCGATGCGCGCCAGCAGTTCGCCGATGCCGACCGCGCGGATCTCGTCGACCCGCAGGCTCAGCGTGCCCCGGCCGACGAAGAACGTCGGCTTGCCGTGCACCACGACCCGGCTGCCGTCGGTCAGCGGCGGCTCCATCTTGCGCAGCATCGCGGCGGCGCAGGTGAGCGTCAGCGAGACGTCGGCGGACGGGTCGCGCAGCGTCAGGAACGCGGTGGCCGCGCCGGGGCGCAGCGAGATCTGGGTGATCTGCCCTTCCACCCAGATCGTGCCGAGCCGGTTGATCCAGTCGGCGATCTTGCGCGCCACGGTCCGTACCGGCCAGGGCTCCTCGGGACTGGTCGGGGAACTCAGGGTCACTCCTCGGTGCTTCCCGGCCGCGAGGCCGGGGCCGCAGTCTCAGGCGAGACTGCCGGGGTCTTCTCGGGTCACTGGTTGCGCAGGCGTTCGAGCCGGTTCTGGAGCATGCGGACGAACTCCGGCCGCTGACCGTGCCGCTGCTCGTAGGACAGCAGTTCCGCCAGCTCCGGCTCGGAGAACGAGCGCAGCCGGCCCCGCAGCTGCGGCAGCGTCAGGTGATCGTAGTCGGGCAGCACCGACAGGTCCTCGGACAGCACCGCCGGTTCCGCCGGTTCGTCCTCGTCGAAGGTCGCCCAGGCCGGCTGCTCCTCCGGGGTGCGCAGCCCGGCGAGAGCCTCGTCGCCCTTGATCGCCAGCTCGGTGATCTGCTGCTGGATCCGCATCGACGCCTGCAACGCCTGGCTGGCCACGGTGACCGGCAGGCCGAGCAGGGTGGTCGGCAGCTGGCGGGCCTGCTCGACGGCGGTGGCGGCGAGCCCGGCGGCGATCCGCACCGGCAGGGGGAACGATGACATGCGCCCAGCCTGCCGCACTCGGGCCCGCGAAGCCATCGCCTCGTCGCACGACTGTGATCTGGAGCAGCCGGGCGACTGCGGGGCCATGTGATCTTCTGCTCTTGAAGCGGCGTAGCCGCTTAGCCCACTCTCGCAGCTTGCGCCGCCGCGGGTTCTCAGGCGTCGTCTGGCGAGGACAGCCCCAGCACCGCGTATTGGTCATACTCAAGTCGGGGATCCCGGAGTCCAGACGGCGTCTGAGGTTCCGCCACCCGCACCGCAACGCAAAGTGAGTCCGACGACAGGTTCTGAGCGCCTCGGGTGCGGTCCGTACCCTTGGCGGTATGACGACCTCGCCCGAGGCCACTGGCCTCGTTGACCAGGACGCCCGGCCGGCCAAGCGGGTCCTGCTGGCCAAACCGCGCGGGTACTGCGCAGGTGTCGATCGCGCGGTGATCACCGTCGAGAAGGCACTGGAGACCTACGGCGCGCCGATCTACGTGCGCAAGGAGATCGTGCACAACCGGCACGTGGTGGAAACGCTGTCCGAGCGCGGCGTGATCTTCGTGGACGAGACCGACGAGGTGCCGGAGGGCGCGCTCGTGGTGTTCTCCGCGCACGGCGTGTCCCCAGCGGTGCACGCGGAGGCCGCGCAGCGCAACCTGCGCACCATCGACGCGACGTGCCCGCTGGTCACCAAGGTGCACAAGGAAGTCAACCGGTTCGCCCGCGAGGACTACGACATCCTGCTGATCGGCCACGAGGGGCACGAGGAGGTCGAGGGCACCGCGGGCGAGGCCCCGGACCGCGTGCAGCTGGTCGACAAGCCGGAGGACGTCGACAAGGTCGAGGTCCGCGACCCGAGCAAGGTCGTGTGGCTGTCGCAGACCACGCTCAGCGTGGACGAGACGATGGAGCGGGTGGACCAGCTCAAGGAGCGGTTCCCGGATCTGCAGGCGCCGCCGAGCGACGACATCTGCTACGCGACCTCCAACCGGCAGTACGCGGTGAAGGCGATGGCGCCGGAGTGCGACCTGGTGATCGTCGTCGGCTCGCAGAACTCCTCGAACTCCAAGCGCCTGGTCGAGGTGGCGTTGCAGGCGGGCGCGTCTGACGCGCACCTCGTGGACTTCGCGAACCAGATCGACGAGGCCTGGCTGGACGGCGTCACCACGGTCGGCGTGACCAGCGGTGCGTCGGTGCCGGACGTGCTGGTGCTGCAGGTGCTGGACCACCTGGCCGAGCGCGGCTGGAACCAGGTCGACGAGGTCACCACGGCCAACGAGAAGATCACCTTCGCGCTGCCGCGGGAGCTCCGCAAGGACCTCGACGAGAACCCGGACAAGCCCAAGGGCGTCCGCTGACCGAGTAGCGAAAAGGGGCATCCGCACTGCGCGGATGCCCCTTTTTCAGTCCCGGTTCACCCGAACTGCTCGTCCCGCCGCGGCCGACGGGGTCGCCGGGGCGGCTCCCCCTGCGGCGGCTCCGCCGCTCGCGGTCGCCCGGGCGCCTGCCGCGGGGCTGCGCCCCGCCGCGGCGGCACCGCGCGGCCGTCCCGCTCCGGCCGCGGCTCGGCTCCGCGCGCCCTGCCGGGCGCGTCGCCTCGTGCCCGGCCGGGCGCATCGCCGCTGCGCGGCCGCCCGGGGGCCTGGGCACGCCCGCGCTCCGCTTGGGCTCGCTGCGGGCGCTCTGCGTCGTCGGAACGGGGCTTCCTGGTGCGTTCGCGCTCTTCGGGCCGCCGCTTCTTGGCGTCTTCGGCCGGTTTCTTGCGCGGCGGCGCGACGGGGCGGCGCTTCTTGGTCGCCGCGTCGCTGTCCGCGATCTCGGGGCGGGACCGGGTTCGCTGGGTAACGAACATGCGGATGAGGCCGATGCCAAGGGAGACGATCGTGGCGCCCGCCATGATCGGGAAGCTGCTGATCAGCGGTCGCGCGATGGCGAGCGCCTTGGCGGTGATGCCGGCGCCCGCGGTGACCCCGTTGCCGGTCACCAGCACCAGCAGCGGCATGACGATGGTGAGCACGAGTGGCGGTTGGACCATCGGTCCGAACACGCTCCGGCGTTTGACCAGCAGCACGGCCAGCACGCAGCCGACGAAGAAGCACGCCTTGAACAGGATGTCGGGCTGCGACCAGAGCAGGATGTCGACGATCGTTCCGACCGCGGTCGGGATGGCAGCCAGCAGCACGGCTCCCCAGAGCGGCACGCCCTTCGCCCCGAATGCGGAGCGCGTCGACAACTGGGAGGCGCCGCTGCTGGGGGGTGGGGCGCTCTGGCTATCGCGGATCGCGGTCACGAGTCCCAACGGTAACGGTCCAGTACCCCGGGCCGAGAGCCCTCTTCCGGAACTTGCGCGTTAATGCACGTTGGGTTACCTGCGACCCCCGATGACGTGACCGCCATGTGATGTCGGTGCAGCCGAATGGATGCCCTGTCACTTGGGCGGGTGTGTGAACCTTGACACAAGTAGCGTGACCATTTTAGCGTCCGGGCAATCGTTTTCTCACGATTCGCGAGCGGCGTGAGGGGTGCTATGGGCGCGGCGCCACCGCTGGTCGAGATGACCGGCATCACCAAGCGTTATGGGGGTGTGCTCGCGTGTGACGGCGTGGACCTGGAAGTCCGCGCCGGCGAGGTGCACGCGCTGCTGGGCGAGAACGGTGCGGGCAAGAGCACGCTGATGAAGGTGCTCTCCGGCGACGTCGTCGATCACGCTGGGTCGATCTCGATCGAAGGCCGGGCGGTCCAGTTCGGAAAGCCGGCCGACGCGCAGCACGCCGGGGTCGCGATGATCCACCAGGAGCTGGACCTGGTGCCCGGGCTGAGCGTCGCCGAGAACCTCTACCTCGGCCGCGAGCTGCGCAACCGCTTCGGCGTGGTGGACCGCCGGAAGATGGCCGTGCGCACCCGCGAGCTGCTGCAGCGCACCGGCATCGACCTGGATCCGCTGCGGCCGGTCGGCGAGCTGCGCGTCGGCGAGCAGCAGCTGGTGACCATCGCCCGCGCCCTGTCGCTGGACGCGAAGGTGCTGATCATGGACGAGCCGACGTCGGCGCTGTCCAGCACGGAGGTCGAGCGGCTGTTCGCGGTGATCGCCGAGCTGCGCCGCGGCGGCACCGGCATCGTCTACATCTCGCATCGGATGGATGAAATCGGCCGGGTCGCCGATCGCGCCACCGTGTTGCGCAACGGCCGCAAGGTCGCGGAGTTCGACGCCCGGAAGCTGACCGCGGAACAGGCCGCCGAGGCGATGGTGGGCCGCTCGGTGCAGACGATGTTCCGCGCCGAGAGCGGCGCCGTCGGTGAGGAGCTGCTGTCGGTGTCCGGGTTCGCCGTCCGCCCGCGCCGGCCGCGGGTGGGTCGCCGGGAACCCGACGGCATCGATCTGACCGTGCGTCGCGGGGAGATCGTCGGGCTGTGCGGGTTGCTCGGCTCAGGTCGCACCGAACTGCTGGAATCGCTGTTCGGGGCGGGGTCCTCCGGCACGTGGGAGGGGGAGGTGTCCCTCGACGGACGCCCGGTGCGGCCGAGGGGTCCGCACCGCGCGTTGCGCGAGGGCATCGCCTTCGTGCCGGAGGACCGCAGGAGTTCCGGGCTGGTGCTGGAGCATTCGGTGCTGGCCAACACGGTCCTCTCGGTGCTGGACCGGCTCGGCGTGGCCGGGCTGGTGCGCCGCCGCGCCGAGGTGTCCGCCACCGAGCGCAGCGTGCAGCAGCTCAAGATCAAGCTCGGCCGCATCCTCGACCCGGTCGGCACCCTTTCCGGTGGAAATCAGCAGAAGGTCGTCTTCGGCCGGATGTTGCAGACCGAACCGCGGTTGCTGCTGCTGGACGATCCGACCCGCGGCGTGGACATCGGCGCGAAGTCGGAGATCTACCAGCTGCTCGGCGAGATCGCGGGACGCGGCATCGGGGTGCTGCTGGCGTCCTCGGAGCTGCCGGAACTGGTCGGCGTGTGCCACCGGGTGGTGGTGCTGCGCGCCGGCCGCAGCGTGGCCGAGTTCGACACCGCCGAGGTCGGCGAAGCGGAATTGCTGGCGGCCGCCATGGGCGAGGGCGTGGCGGCAGGCGAGGCCGGGCCGGTCGTCGGCACCGGGCGGCAGAGCACTGGGGGAGGAGCGCGGTGAGCAACCAGACGGAGGAACGGCCCGCGGAATCCGGCGCGGTGGCCGCGCGGAGGCGGACGAACGTCGTGGCGACGCTGTTCCGGTTCCAGAGCTTCTTCGGCCTGGTCGCGGTGTTCCTGGCGGCGGTGGTCTTCTCGCCCCGCAACGACGGGCAGATCCTGTTCCTGACCAGCGAAAACCTGTTCAACATCGTGCGCGCGGTGTCCGAGATCGGGATCATCGCGATCGGGCTGACCTTCGTGATCCTGACCGGCGGCATCGACCTGTCGGTCGGCTCGGTGCTCGGGTTGGCGGCGGTGGGCTCGGCCGTGCTGATGGTCGAGGACGGCTACGGCGTCTGGGCCACCGTCGCGCTGGTGCTGCTCGCGGGCATCGTCTTCGGCCTGTTGCAGGGCACGGCCGTCGCGTTGCTCGGCGTGCAGGCCTTCATCGTCACGCTGGCGGGCCTGCAGATCGCGCGCGGCCTGGCGCGGATGTGGTCCGGCGGCGAAACGGTGCAGATCTCCTACGGCGACGGGCCGGGCCAGGCGCCGATGCTGTTCTCCTTGCTCGGGGAGCGCACCTTCGGCGGCGTGGTGCCGATTCCGGCGCTGATCTTCGCGGTGGTCGCCGTCGTCGCGATCCTGTTCCTGCGCGGCAGCGCCTACTCCCGCCACCTCTACGCCATCGGCGGCAACGAGAAGGCCGCCCGGCTCTCCGGCGTGCCGGTGAACCGGGTCAAGATCATCGCCTTCGGCATCGCCGGGTTCTGCGCCGCGCTCGCCGGGATCGTGCACGCCGGCCAGCTCAACGCGGGCAGCCCGAACGACGGAATCGCCTACGAGCTCGACGGAATCGCCGCCGTGGTGGTCGGCGGGACGAGCCTGGCCGGTGGCCGGGGCTCGGTGATCGGCACCATCGCCGGTGCGCTGCTGCTCGGCATCCTGAACAACATCCTCAGCCTGAACAGCGTCAACACCGACCTCCAACTGCTGATCAAGGGCCTGGTGATCGTCGCGGCGGCGGCGTTGCAGCGCCTGCGACCGACGTCCTGAAACCCCTCGTCCGGGAGGAAGCACGATGCGCAAGACAACGAAGTCCTTGATCGCAGTCACGTGCGCTGCGGCCGCGCTCGCCGCCGCCGGTTGCGGGACGACCAGCGAGAACACCGGGAAGGTGCAGGCGCAGGATCCGACCCAGCACTGCAAGGGGCCGGACGGCAAGTACACCATCGGCATGAGCCAGGCCAACCTCGCCGAGCCGTACCGGGTCCGGATGGACGACGACATCCGCAAGGCGGCCGAGAAGGTGCCGCAGTTCGAGGTGCAGTTCTCCGACGCGGCCAAGGACAACTCCAAGCAGATCAGCGACGTGGAGAACTTCCTCACCAAGCAGGTCGACCTGCTGATGATCTCGCCGAACGAGGCCGCGCCGCTGACCGACGTGGTGAAGAAGGCCTACAACAAGGGAATTCCGGTCGTGGTGCTGGACCGGAAGGTTGACGGCGACGCCTACACCACCTACATCGGCGCGGACAACGTCCAGATCGGCCGGCAGGCGGGCGAGTACTTCAAGAGCACGCTGCTGCCGGAAGGCGGCAAGATCGTGCAGATCAAGGGCCTGTCCGGGTCGACCCCGGCCGCGGAGCGGGAAAAGGGTTTCAAGGAAGGCATCCAGGGCTCGCAGATCGAGATCGTGGCCACCGCCGACGGCGAATGGGAGCGATCGATCGGGCAGCAGAAGATGGACGCGCTGCTCAAGGCGAATCCCGACATCAAGGCGGTCTACGCGCAGAACGACCCGATGGCCGAGGGCGCGTACCTGGCGGCCCAGGCCGCGGGCCGCAACGACCTGAAGTTCGTCGGCATCGACGGGCTGCCCATTCCGTCCGGCGGCATCAAGGCGGTGGAGGACGGCCGGCTGCAGGCCACCAACCTGTACCCGACCGGCGGCGCGGAAGCCGTGGAAGCGGCCAAGAAGCTGCTGATCGACTGCCAGCCGGTGGACAAGGCGCAGACCCTGCAGACCGCGCTGGTCACCAAGGAGAACGCCGCCGAGGTCTACGCCCGGCTGAACCAGGGCTGACGCACCCGCAGTCGTGAGTGGTCGTGGCCGCCCCGGTGGCCACGACCACTCGCCACTGCGCGCTCGAGGCAAAGCCAGGCGCTATTACGAATGATCGCGATCTCTGAATAATTCCGTTGCCGGTAAGACTTTTCTCGTGAAAATCCCAATACACCTGGATGGTGGTTGTCGGAGCCTGCGGGTCCGGCAACCATCTTATTGAGTGAATTCGCTTCGCGGATTCTTCGACACCCGCCCGTATTGGTTGGCTTCGTGGAGATCTCCTTCTTACGCTGCGCTCAATGCGCGAGTGATCTTTCACCCTCGGAGCCGGAAGAAAATCCATTCAGTCGCGCACCACCATCGCAAACAGCGTCCGCCACCGTCCGAAGATAGTGGCGCGCGGGGAGGGGCGAGCACGATGAGAGACCGCTCAGCAACGCCGCCGGGAAATGGTCGTCGGCGCGCCCGCCGGCTCGGTGCCTACCTCGGAATCGCTTCGCTGGCCGCGGCCGCCGTGGTCGCGGACGCCGGATTCAACCCGGTCCGCGCGGACGCGCAGCCGGCGGCCCCGGCGCGGGGACCGGTCGGCTGGGACACGTACCGGAACCTCGGTGCGACGGCCCAGCTGCGCGGCGACGAGAAGTCGTTCCAGGCCTCCAGCTTCGACCGCACCGGTGGGAACAACGACGGATTCCGCGGGACCTACTCCTGCCTGCGGATCACCGACCGCGGATGCGTGATCGCCGAACACGGCGGCGCGGGGGAGATCACCTCCATCTGGTCCACCCGCGAACCCTGGGGCGACGTCACGGGGACCGGCAACATAGTGATCGAACTCGACGGCCGGGTGATCCTGAACGCGCCGCTGGTCGACGTGGTCAACGGGCGGGTGGGCGCGCCGTTCTCGTGGCCGCTGGTGGCCGGCGCCGGAGACGCCGCCGGCGGCGTCTCCATCAAGGTGCCGATGCCGTACCGCAAGTCGATGCGGGTGACGGTGCAGCGCAACCCGTACTTCTACCACGTCTCCTACCGGGCGTTCCCCAACGCGGACGGCGTGAAGACCTTCAACCCGAACGATTCCGCCGGGGATGTGCTCGACCGGTTGCGCCGCTTCGGCGTCGCCGACCCGAAGCCCGCCGCCTCCGGCGCCACCCCGACCCGCAAGGACTTCGACCTGACGCCGGGTTCCTCCGCCACGATCGCCCGGCTCACCGGGCCGCAGCAGATCTCCCAGCTCCGCGTGCGGCTGCCGCAGGTGGTGGGCAGCCCGCAGGTGGTCGACGACGGCTACGCCTTCGGGCAGGCCGGCGGCACCCGGTTCACCATGCGCGTGGACCCGAACAACCAGGGTATCCGGCTGATCCGGCGGTACGACGCGCAGATCGCAGACCAGGTCGCCGACGTGTTCGTGGACGGTCGGCCGGTCGGGCAGTGGCGCGGCGGCCCGGCGCGGCCCGGCCAGTGGGGCCTGGAGTTCCTCGAGGTGCCCGCCGAGCTGACCGCGGGCAAGTCCGAGGTGCAGGTCTCCAGCCGCTTCGTGTCGTCCGCCCTGGACGTCAACGAGTTCCGCTACGACGTGCAGAGCAAGGTGGGCGGCGAGTGGGTGCGCACCGACGTGCTCGACCTCGGGCCGGACCACCCCGGCGAGCAGGGCGCGCACGGCTACCGCATCGACAACGAGGTCTTCGCCCGGTCCAAGCTCATCGCCCGCTACCCCAACGATCCCGGCCAGGTCGCGGCCTCCGACGAGGTGCTGTCCACCGCCCGGATCCGCATCACCGTCGACGGGCAGACCACTGTGGACGCACCGATCGGCGAGTTCTTCGGCACCGGGCTCGGCGAGTACGACGTGCGCAGCCTGATGACCTCGGTCGACCCGGGCCTGGACGGCTGGTACACGTCCTGGTGGCCGATGCCGTTCGCGCAGAACGCGGTGGTCGAGGTGGTCAACGGTGGCGGGATCCCGATCACCGGCGCGACCGCCGAGGTCACCAGCGCCCCGGCGCAGGTGGACGGCAACACCGGGTACTTCCACGCCACCCACCTGCGGGGGAACACCGTGCCCGGCCAGGACTGGACGTTCCTGAACACCAGCGGAGCGGGCACCTTCTACGGCGTCACGCACACCATGCGCGGGCTGATCCCGCCGGGCGCGGCGGTGCGCAGCAACCAACCGCACTCCTTCGGCACGCTCGCCGCCGTGAACCAGCGCAACTACCTGGAGGGCGACGAGCGGTTCTACGTCGACGGCTCCGCCGAGCCGGCGTGGCACGGCACCGGTACCGAGGACTTCTACGAGTCCGGCTGGTACTTCCGGGACGGCACCACGTTCTCGATGCCGCAGGTCGGCAACCCGTCGCACGAGATCGGCGCCGACGGCTGCCGGTTCGACTGCACCGGCGCCTACCGGATCATGATCAACGACGCGGTGCCGTTCCGCACCGGCCTGCGGGCGGGGATCGAGCACGGGCCGGTCAACGACGAGCCGGGCGACTACAGCTCGACGACGTACTGGTACGGCGGCCGCGTGCCGGGTCGCCAGCTGCCGATCGCGCCGCCGGCACCCGCCCGGCCGCCGGAGTCGCAGCCGGCCGCCCCGTCGTCGCCGCCGGAGACCAGCACCCGGCCGTCGTCGACCGCCCCGCCGGAGCCCGGGACGCCGGAGGTGGGTAACCCGGAGACCACCGGCCAGAACGACGGCGAACGGCCGTCGGGCGTCCAGCAGGTGGTGGACGTGGTCATCCGCCAGCACCAGCGCAACGGCTGAACCCCGGACCGAGCAGCGGGACCGAGCGAACGGACCGTTCACGCCGCCAAGCGGGGTGAACGGTCCGTTCGCTTCGCGTCACGGCCGGGTGCTGCTGCCCCGGGTGACCAGGTGCGCCGACAGGGTGGTGGTGGTCATGTCGGTGTGTTCCCCGCTGATCCGGTCCAGCAGCAGCTGGGCGGCGACCACGCCCATGTCGTAGGCGGGCTGGGCGACGACCGTCAGCGGCGGGTCGAGCAGCGTCGTCCACGGCGCGTCGTCGAAGGCGACCACGCCGATGTCCCGGCCGGGCCGCAGGCCCAGTTCCGCACAGGTCTCCAGCACGCCGACCGCCATCATGCTGTTCGCCACGAGGACCGCGTCCGGTAGATCGTCCTGGGTCAGCAGCGACCGCGCCGCCTGCTTCGCGCCGGGCGCCTTGAACTCCGAGCGCCGCACCAGCGCCGCCGAGGCCGGCAGCTTCGCCGCGCGCAGGCCGTCCCGGTAGCCGGCGAGCCGGTCGTCCGCGGTCAGCACGCCACTGGGGCCGGTGAGGCAGGCGATCCGCCGGTAGCCCTGCTCCGCCAGGTGCAAGGTCGCCTCCTTGGCGGCGAGCCTGGTGTCGACCAGTACCGTGTCGCCCGCCGAGTTCGGCAGCGGCCGGTCCACCGCCACCACCGGCGTGTTGTTGCGGCTGAGCAGCTCGGCGCTGTCGCCGCGACCGGTCGGGGACAGCAGCACCCCGGCCACCCGCTCCTGCAGGGCGACGTCGACGTACTCGCGTTCCTTGTCCGGCTCGTCGTCGGAGTTGCACAGCACCACCGAGTAGCCCGCGGCGTGCGCCACGTCCTCGACGCCGCGCGCGATCGCGGTGAAGAACGGGTTCTCCACGTCGGAGATGATCAGGGCCAGCACCGCGGTCTCCTGCTTGCGCAGGTTGCGGGCCGGGCCGTTGGGCCGGTAGCCCAGCTCCGCGGCGGCCGCGAGCACCCGCTCGGCCAGCGCCGGATCGACGGTGCTCTTGCCGTTGAGCGCACGTGAAACGGTCGCAGTGGACACCCCGGCGCGGGTTGCCACGTCACTGATCGTCGCCACGGCTCCTCCTAATGTGCCCGCTAGCCGAGTGATGGCGGGCTACCTGCCTTGACAGCCCGTGTCATGCAAGAATAGCGTCCGAGAAAACGATTGCTCGCCGGTCTTCTCGGCAGTTTCAGCGGCGGGCTTCCCGGTCAGGCGATCCGCAGGGAGTTCACCGGTGGCGCCACCGACGTGGCCCTCGCCGCCGGTTCTCCAGCAGTCAACGCCGCCTGTCAGTGAACTTGGGAGGAACTGTGGCCCGCATCGGCGTCGTCAGCATTTCCGACGGTCGTGACCACGTCCACGCCCGCATCGCGGATTTCATCCGGTCCAAACAGGATTCCCTGGTCCGGTCGCTGCAGGCCGCCGGGCACGACGTGGTGGTGGGCGACGACCTGGTCGCAACCAACGTGCTGGCCACCTCGGTGGCCCGCAAGGTCGCCGCGGCCGACGTCGACGTCACCGTCTTCTACTACGCGGTGTGGGCGTTCCCGCACTTCACCATGCTCGCCGCGGACGCCACCCGCAGTCCGCTGGTGCTGGTGGCCAGCACCGATCCGACCGAACCGGGCCTCGTCGGCATGCTCGCCGCGGGCGGCGCGCTGGACCAGATCGGCCGCCGCCACACCCGCGCCTGGGGCGCGCCGGACGACGCCGAGCTGGTCGAGAAGATCGGCGTGCACGCCAAGGCGTCCGCGGCGGTGCGGTCGCTGCGCGGGTCGACGTTCGGCCGGTTCGGCGGGCGCCCGATGGGCATGAACACCGCGGTGGCCAACACCGACCAGTGGATGCGCAAGTTCGGCATCGACGTGGAGGAGATCGACCAGTACGAGCTGGTCCTGCGCGCCGACAAGGCGGACGCCGCCGAGACGAAGAAGGCGCGCGAGTGGATCGAGCAGCACGCGGCGGGCGTGCACTACGACGGCAAGAAGCTGACGCCGGAGCTGCTGGAGCGGCAGATCCGCTCCTACCAGGCGATCCGGGACATCATCGCGGAGCGCAACCTGGACTTCTCCGGCATCAAGGCGCAGCCGGAGCTGACCGAGAACTTCGCGACCATGGACGTCACCGAGGCGTTCCTGAACGACCCGTACGACTGGAACGGGCCGAAGGAAACGCACGTGTGCGCCACCGAGGCGGACATGGACGGCGCGCTGACCATGCAGCTGTTCAAGGCGGTGGCCGGCACCCCGGTGCTGTTCGCCGATGTGCGGCACTACCACGCCGACCGGGACATCTGGGACCTCTGCAACTCCGGCCAGCACGCCACCTGGTACGCCGCCCGCAGCGACGACCCGGCGGAGAACCTGGCGAAGGTCAACTTCTACCCGGAGGTCTTCTTCTTCCCGGCCGGTGGCGCGTCGGTGCAGCACATCGCGGCCCCGGGGCAGATGACGCTGGGCCGGTTGACCCGCGAGAACGGCGAGTACCGCCTGCAGCTGATGCTCGGCGAATTCGAGGCGTACGACGACGAGACCAACCAGGTGCTGGTGAACCAGTCGACGCCGGAATGGCCGCACGCGTTCGCGCGGCTGGACGCGCCGGGCGAGCTGTTCCTGTCGAAGTTCGGCGCGAACCACATCCACGCGGTCCCCGGCGACCACCGGGCGGCCCTGCGCGCCGTGGCGGATCAGCTGGACGTCCGCCTCGACGAGTGGACCCGGGGCTGACAGCATCCTCTTCCGTGCGATTCCCGTGGAGATCGGGCCGTCGATCTCCACGGGAATCGCGTACCTCACCGCATGCGGCGAGGGTTCCGGGTTTCCGAGTCGACGAGGAGGATCGCGCAGGTGGCCGAGAAGGTGTTGCTCGGGATCGACATCGGCACGGCGAGTTCCAAGGGGGTGCTGGTCGCCACCGACGGGCGCATCATCGCCCGCGCCAGCCGGCCGCACGAGACCTCCTACCCGCATCCGGGCTGGGTGGAGCACGACCCGGAATCGGTGTGGTGGGCGGACTTCCTGGAACTGGCCCGGGAGCTGGTGCCCGCCGCCGAAGGCCGGGAGATCGCCGGTCTCGGCGTCAGCGGCATCGGCCCCGTCCTGCTGCCCGCCGACGGCGACGGGAAACCCCTGCGGCCGGCCATCCTCTACGGCGTGGACACCCGCGCGACCGAGGAGATCGCGGAGCTCACCGAGGAGTTCGGGGCGGACGAGATCCTGCGCCGGGGCGGCTCGGCGCTGTCCAGCCAGGCCGTCGGGCCGAAGATCCGCTGGCTCGCCAAGCACGAGCCGGAGATCTACCAGCGCACCGAGATGCTGCTGATGTGCAGCTCCTACCTGGTGCACCGGCTGACCGGCCGGTATGTGCTCGACCACCACTCGGCGAGCCAGTGCGATCCGCTCTACGACCTGCGGGCCCGCGACTGGTCGGCGGACTGGGCGCAGCGGGTCGCGCCGGGGCTGCCGCTGCCGGAGCTGGCGTGGCCGACCGAGGTCGTCGGGCGGGTCTCCGCGCAGGCGGCGGCCGAGACCGGGCTGCCGGAAGGGCTGCCGGTCACCGCGGGCACCGTGGACGCCTGGGCCGAGGCCACCAGCGTCGGCGTGCGGGAGCCGGGCGACGTGATGCTGATGTACGGCACCACGATGTTCTTCGTCCAGGTGCTCACCGACCTGCAGCCGCACCAGGCGCTTTGGGGCACCTGCGGGGCGTTCCCCGACACGTACACGCTGGCCGCCGGGATGGCGACGTCGGGCGCGGTGACGCAATGGCTGCGCGGCCTCGTCGACGGCGATTTCGCCCAGCTCGTGGAGGAGGCGAGCGAGGTGCCCGCGGGCAGCCGCGGGTTGTTGCTGCTGCCGTACTTCGCCGGTGAGCGGACGCCGATCTTCGACCCGGACGCGCGCGGCATCCTGGCCGGGCTGACCACCAGCCACGGCCGCGCCGAGCTGTACCGGGCCGCGCTGGAGGGCATCGGTTTCGGGGTCCGCCACAACCTGGCGGCGATGGGCGAGGCGGGCGGCACGGCCCGGCGGCTGGTCGCCGTGGGCGGCGGAACCCAGGGCGGGTTGTGGACGCAGATCGTTTCCGACATCACCGGCCAGGAGCAGCAGATCCCGGCCGAGACGGTCGGCGCGGCGTACGGCGACGCGCTGCTCGCGGGCGTCGGCACCGGCACCGCCGTCGACCCGGACGACTGGAACCCGGTGACGCGCACCGTCCGGCCGAACCCGGAGCACACCGAGCGCTACGACGCGTACTTCGGCCACTACCGGGATCTCTACGACTCCACGGTGCGGATCGCGCACTTCCTGGCAGGTGAGCAGCGTGCCGCCGACGAGCGTGGCTGATCGCCGATTGACGCGCCACTGATCTTGTTAAGCTCAGGCATTCGGGTGAGCTGTCACGAGATCGGGGAGGCGCGGGGCGGATGGCGGTGACTCGGCGTGTCCTGGCGGCCTGTTTCGCCCTGGTGGCGTTGGTCGCGGCCGGTTGCTCCCGGGAGTCGGACGCCGACGAAGCGCCACCGATCGACACCGCCGCCCGCGACCTCGGCGCGGCCAGCGTGCAGCGCGACCAGGTGTACGCGCAGCGCGGCACCGGCGCCCTGAAGCTGGACCTGTTCCTGCCCGCGAAGCGCGCGACGCCGACCCCGCTGATCGTGTACGTGCACGGCGGCGGCTGGGACGCCGGGGTTCGCGCGCTGGACGCCGATCCCGCCGCGCCGGAGGCGCTGACGGCGCAGCGCCTGCTGGAACACGGCTATGCAGTGGCCACAGTGGACTACAGGTTGACCGGAGCGGCGCAGTACCCGGCGCAGGTGGTCGACGTGGCGGATGCCGTGCGCTGGCTGCAGGGGCGGGCCGGGGAGTGGCAGCTGGACGCCGACCGGGTCGGGCTGTGGGGGGCCTCGGCCGGCGGCCACCTGGTGTCGCAGCTGGGCGCGCTGACGGGGAACCCGGACAAGCCGGGCGGCGGGCTGACCGGCGTCCGGGCGGTGGTGGACTGGTTCGGGCCGGCCGACATGAGCGCCGAGGCCGAGGCCGCGCATCCGCGGATGCAGGAGTACGCGCGGCGGGTGATCAAGCAGCTGCTCGGCTGCATGCCGGTGGAGTGCCCGGCGCGGGCCGAGTCGGCGAGCCCCATCAAGAACATCTCCGGGGACGAGCCGCCGTTCCTGATCCAGCAGGGCACGGCGGATTCGCTGGTCCCGCTCGACCAGAGCCTCGACTTCGCGCGGGACCTGCGGAAGCTGGGCGTCACGGTGGAGATGCACCCGTACGAGGGTCTGGACCACGGCTTCGGCCGGGGGCCGCACAACACGCTGATCGTCGACACGGTCGCGGCCTTCGTCGAGACCCACGTCTGACCTTCCGCGCTGCGGAGCTCCCGTTCCGGCGAGCCCGGGTCTGCGGAAGTTCGACCCGGCTCCAGGTCGAAGATGCGCCGAGGGGCGCTCAGAACCGCTCGGTCTCCCGGTCCCGGACGAGCGGCTGGGCCGCATCGAGCCCTTCCCGCGCCGGGAGCGAGCCGTTGACCAGGCCGTCCTCGTCGTGGCGGATGGTTCCGATGTCGCCGGAGCCCGCTGCTTCGGCCAGCGGCTGGACCGTGCTGCGGAACGACTCCAGCGCGTCGAGCTCGCGGCGGCGGGCCGAGACGAAGCGCTGCAGGTGCGTGCTGGAGAGGTTCACCGCTTCCACCGCGTTGGACGCCGCGCGCTGGGCGCGGACCGAGTGGGCGCGCACCTGCTCGATGTCCTCGGCGATCGTGCGTTCCGTCGCGGCGAACATCGACGCCGACGCCAGCACCGCGAAACCAGTTGGCCCGCAGAGGAAGACCCGCTTGCCCAGCAGCCAGGTGAGCAGCTGCGGGTCGGTGTCGAGGGCGGCGATCACGGCGGCGTCGGATGGCACGAACATGATCGAGCCGTAGATCGCGTCGGCCCACTTCTGGTAGCCCTTGCCCGCGAGCTCATTGGCGCGGGAGCGGATGTTGCGGACGTGCACCCGCAGGGCGTCGGTGCGTTCCTCGGGGTCGTCGGTCTCCATCGCCTCGGCCCACACCGCGAGGCTCGCCTTGGCGTCCACGGGGACCTGGCGCCCGCCGCCCACGGACAGCACCATGTCGGGGCGTGCGGAGCCGCCGCCGGCGAGGTCGGTCTGCAGCGTGAAGTGGATTCCTTCGCGCAGCCCCAGCGACCGCGCGGTCTCCACGAGAACCTGCTCGCCGAGCTCGCCGCGGCCGGTGATGGACGCGAACGCGACTTCGTAGCGCCGGAGGGCGGCCTGCTGCTCGGCGGTGCGGGCGCGCTCGGCCTCGACCATACGCAGCGCTTCGTCGGCTCGGCGTGCACTGTCCGTGTACAGCCGCCAGACCAGCATCAGCGCTGCCGCGACCAACAGCGTCAGCACGACGACGATGGTGATCAGGACGCCGGTACCCACATGAGCTCCGTCCGGTAGTGGCCGTGGCAGCTCAAATGATGGCGGACCCACCCGACAACATCACGCACAGCCACGCCGCCGGTGCGCCGCGAGTTCGCGAGGAGTCGACCGTCACCTGGGCGAACGTCGGTTCCTCGTGAAATCGTCTGCGGCGCCTCCCGGCGATCACGTGAGGTGATCGCCGTGTCACTCGGAGGACGTGGGGTGCACGACACGCCGAAGCGGCGTGGGGGGTCTGCGCCGTCCGGCGGGGGCGTCGATAGCTTGGGGCTCATGCGAGTGCTGCACACCTCCGACTGGCACGTGGGACGGACGTTCCACGGCCGAGACCTGCTCGGAGATCAGGAGGCCGTCCTGGGCGGGCTGGCCGACCTGGTCGTCGACGAGCAGGTCGACGTCGTGGTGGTCGCGGGCGATCTCTACGACCGCGCGGTGCCGTCGGGCGAGGCGGTGCAGACCTGCGTCCGGGTGCTCGGCAAGATCCGCGAAGCGGGCGCCCAGCTGGTGGTCACCTCGGGCAACCACGACTCGGCGGCCCGGGTGGGCGCGTTCGCCGAGTTCGCCGCGGCCGGCGGCCTGCACCTGCGCACCCAGATCGCCCGGCTGCACGAGCCGGTGGTGATCGACGACCGGCACGGCCCGGTCGCCTTCTACGGCATCCCGTACCTCGAACCGGACCCGGCGCGCCACGCCCTGCAGACCTGCGCCGACGTGCCCGGGGCCAGCGCCGAGATCGAGTCGCGCGGCCACACGGCGGTGCTCGCCGAAGCGATGAACCGGGTGCGCGCCGAACTGGCCGAACGTCCACAAAGGACTCGTTCGGTGGTGCTGGCGCACGCCTTCGTCACCGGCGGCGACAGCAGCGATTCCGAGCGCACCATCGCGGTCGGCGGCGTGGAGCAGGTGCCGGGCTCGGTGTTCGACGGCGTCGACTACGTCGCGCTGGGGCACCTGCACGGCCCGCAGCGGCTCGCCGAGCACCTGCGCTATTCGGGCAGCCCGCTGGCCTACTCGTTCTCCGAAGCGGCGCACCGCAAGTCGGTGTGGCTGGTCGATCTGGACGCGGACGGCCTGGCCGGCGTGGAGCGGCGCGAACTGCCGGTACCCCGGCGGCTGGCGACGGTCCAGGGGCTGCTGGAGGACTTGCTCGCCGAGCCGGAGCACGAGGCGTTGGAGGAGTGCTACCTCTCGGCGACGCTCACCGACGAGGTGCGCCCGCTGGAGGCGATGCGGCGGCTGCAGCAGCGCTTTCCGCACGCCGTGCACCTGGAGTGGAAGCCGGCGACCGGCCGCGCGACGGCGCCGTTGCACTACGCCGAGATCGTGCGCGGCCGCGACGACCACGAGCTCGCCGCCAGGTTCGTGGCCGATTGCAGAGGCAGCGACCCCAACGATTCCGAACGCGCGCTGCTCAACGAGGCCCTGCGCGCGGTCGCCGCGGCGGAGGGGGCGAAATGAGACTGCACAGCCTGGAAGTCACCGCGTTCGGCCCGTACCGCGACCGCCAGGAGGTGGACTTCGACCGGCTCGGCGGCGACGGCCTGTTCCTGCTGCACGGCGACACCGGCGCGGGCAAGACGACGCTGCTGGATGCGGTCGCCTTCGCGCTCTACGGTTCGGTGCCGGGCGCGCGCGGCGAGGTCAAGCGGCTGCGCTGCGACACCGCGAAACCCGACACCATCACCAAGGTCGTGCTGGAGCTGACGGTGCAGGGGCAGCGGCTGCGGCTGGAGCGCAGCCCGGAGTACCAGCGGCCGAAGAAGCGCGGCGACGGCTACACCACGCAGCAGGCGAAGGCCTCGCTGACCTGGGTCGACGGCGCGCCCACTGAGCAGCCGCCGGAGGGCCTGACGCGCATCGACGAGGTCGGGCGCACGGTGCAGCGCCTGCTGGGCATGACGGTCGACCAGTTCTTCCAGGTCGTGATGCTGCCGCAGGGCGAGTTCGCCAAGTTCCTGCGCTCGGACACCGCCGAGCGCGAGAAGTTGCTGGAGAAGCTGTTCGGCACCCAGCGGTTCGGCGAGGTCGAGCGCTGGTTCGTCGAACGCCGCCGGGAGCGCGGGCGCGGCGTCGAGGAGCAGACGCTGCGGGTCCGCGAGCTGCTCGCGCGCGTCTCGCAGGTCTCGGGCGCGGAGCCGGATGCCGGCGCGGACGAGCAGACCTGGTTGGAGGACATCGAAAAGCGATCCGTTCGCGATATGGAGGGCACGCAGGCCGAGCACTCGCGCCTGCGGCGCGAGCGGGAAGCGGCCGACGCGAAGCTGACCGAGCGCCGCGAGCTGGCCGCGAAGATCCGCCGGGTGCGGCAGGCCAACGCGACCCTTGCCGAGATCGGTGAACAGCAGGACCAGCACGGCGCCTGGCGCGCGGAGTGGGAAGCGGCGCAACGCGCTGTTCCGGTGCTCGCGGCCCGGAATGCCGTGCTGCGAGCGGAGCAGGAACGCGACAAAGCACGGGCCGCGGTATCCGCTGCGGCCGCGAGCTGCGAGCTGGACGCCGAAACACCGCTGCCCGAACTGCGTTCGCTCGCGGGCACCAGGCGTGAGGAAGCGGGTGGCCTCGCGCACCTGATTCCCGAGGCGCAGCAACAGGAAACCGATCGCCAGAAGCTCGCATCCCTGGCCGAGCGGCTGGCATCGGACGAGACCCTGGAAACCGCGCTCGTCGGGCAGCAGGCAACCCTGCCCGAGCGCATCAGCACCGCGCGGCAGCAGGTCGAAGAGGCGAAGCACGCGGAACTGCGGCTGGAAACCGTGCAAGCGCGCGGCACCGAGGTCGCCGCGTTGCTGCGGACCGCGCGAGAACTGCCCGGCGCGCAGAAGGAACTCGCGTCGGCGACGGCCCGAGCGCAGCAGGCCATCGACGTCCACCAGCAGGCTCGCGACCTGCTGCAAGATCTCCGGGCCCGCAGGCTCGCCGGGATGGCCGCCGAACTCGCGGCCCGGCTCTCGCCCGGCGAACCGTGCCCGGTCTGCGGCTCCGCGGAACACCCGGCGCCCGGCGAACAGATCGACGCCCCGGTGCGAGCCGAGGACGAGGACAACGCCCAAACCGAGGAGCAGCGCGCCGCCACCCGGCGGGAAAAGGCCACGGCAGAAGCGCAACGAGCCCAACAGCACGTCGACAACCTGGCAGAACGCCTCGGCGATCACACCGAGGCGGACCTCGCCGCTGAAATCGCCGAGCTCAGAGCCGAGCGCGACGCGCTCCAGAAGACCGCCGCGGAGCTACCGCAACGCACCAAGAACCTCGCTGAGCTCGAAGAATCCACTGAGCGCCTGAGCGAGCAGCTGTCGAAGGTGCGAACCCGAGTCGTGGCAGCCCGCAGCGAACAGGCCTCGCTTTCGGCCACAGTGGACGAACGCGAGGCCAGGCTGCGCGAAGGGCGCGCCGACTTCCCGAGCATCGCCGACCGGCGAGCGCACCTGCTGGACATCGCCGCCCGCCTCGAACAACTCGCAGCAGCCCGGACGAGCAGGGACGACGCCGAACACCGCCTGGCCGAACAGGAAACCGCCCTGGCCGAAGCCGCCACCGCGGCGGGCTTCGACGACGCGGCAGCCGCGCTGGCCGCCGAACGCGGTGACGACCGGATCGCCCAGCTCGCCGAGGCGATCGCCGAGGTCGAAGAACGCGCCGCAGGCGCCCGCGCAGCGCTGGCCAGCGCGGAGCTGTTCGGCGTGGACGCCGACGCCGAGGTGGGCCTCGAAGAGGCCACCGAGGCCGCCGTCGTAGCCCGCGAAGCGGCGGAGCGCTCGGCTGCGTTGGCGCATCGCGCCGAGCAGCGGCAGCGCGACATCGCGCAGCTCGCGGAGCGACTGCGCGGAGCGTGGGCGGAGCTCGGGCCGGCGTTGGCGGAGCACGCCGAGCTGGAGGCGTTGGCGGACGTGGTCAACGGCCGCGGGCAGAACGCGCGGAAGATGTCGCTGCGCGCGTACGTGCTGGCCGCGCGGTTGGAGGAGGTGGCCATCGCGGCCACCCGGCGGCTGCAGCGGATGAGCGGCGGCCGGTACTCGTTCGTGCATTCCGATGCGGCCGGGGCGCGGGGCACCCGTGGCGGGCTCGGGCTGGACGTGCTCGACGACTACTCCGGGAAGGTCCGGCCCGCGAAGACGCTCTCCGGCGGCGAGTCGTTCCTCGCGTCGCTTTCGCTGGCACTCGGGCTGGCCGATGTGGTCGCCGCCGAGACCGGCGGCGCGCTGCTGGACACGTTGTTCATCGACGAGGGGTTCGGAACGCTCGACGCCGACACCCTCGACCTGGTGATGGACACCCTCGACGACCTGCGGGCCGGCGGCCGGGTCGTCGGCCTCGTGTCCCACGTCGAGGAGATGCGCCAACGGATCTCGGTGCGGCTCCGGGTCCGCAAGTCCCGCGACGGCTCCACCCTGGAACTCCAGACCTGACCGCCTCGGGCACCCCACTTCCGCACAGCTCTCGGAAGTCGTTTCAGAACGGCTCCGCCGCGGCTCACCCGAAGTCGCGTGGTGCCGGTGGCGATTTCGACGCCCTGTGCTCCAGGCGGTCACGTGCTACACGCGACCACCTGAAACGCACCCCTTTGGGAACCGTGCGCCCCGCCGGGCACTCCGGGAGAGGCTCCGACTTCAGGCGAAATCTGAGCCTCGTTCTTCCGGTGCCCTTCCGATGGGGGTTCCCGATTTCAGGCAAGATCGGGGAACCCGTCGGGCCGGTCAGGTGGTGGTCTCGTGGTCGAGGAGCCAGCGCTTGGCCGGGAGGCCCCAGCGGAAGCCGCCCAGGGAGCCGTCGCTGCGCAGCACCCGGTGGCACGGCACGAACAGCGCCGCCGCGTTGCGGGCGCAGGCCGCTGCCGCTGCGCGGAACGCCTGAGGGCGCCCCGCCAGCGCGGCTAGTTCCGCGTAGCTCACGGGCTCACCGGCCGGGACCTTCCGCAGCACCTGCCAGGCGTGTTCGAGGAACTCCCCGGAGCGCTGCCGCACCGGAATCTCGTCGACCGCGCGCAGGTCACCTGCGTGGTAGTCGCGGATCGCGCGGGTGACCGCGCCGAGATCCGCTACTTCGCGCGGTGGTCCGGGCAGGAGCTCGCGGGACACCAGCGGTACGAGCTCGTCCAGGCGGGCCGTCCAGCCGGAGGCGAGGACGGCACCGTCGGCGTCGACCACGGCGGTGAACGGGCCGGCCGGAGTGTCCTCAGTGGACCAGCTGATCATTCTTCTCTCCAATGGTTCTGCGGCCGGGTCAGGAAGCGAGCTGCAACTGCGACGTGGCGTCGGCGGCCGCCTCCCACAGGAGCACGCCGGCGTAGGAGCGCCACGGGCTCCAGCGCCGCGCATGCGCTTGGATCGCCGCCGGGTCTTCGGACAGCCCGAGGGCCCCTGCGCCCCGTCGCAGCGCGAGATCACCGGTCAACAGCACATCTGGGGAGCCCAGCACGCGCATGGCGACGTAGCTCGACGTCCACGGGCCGATGCCGCGGATGCTCTCCAGATCTTCCCGCAGCTCGGCTTCGTCTCGTCCGGTGTGCAGCGCGAGGCTTCCGTCGGCGACGGCCGCCGCGACTGCGCGGACGGTCTCCGCCCGCCGCCGCGGACCGGGCAGGACTTCCAGCGCCCGCTCCGCGAGGACCTCCGGCGTCGGGAAGAGCGTCGTCACCGCACCTTCCGGGTGGGCCAGCGGCTCGCCCAGCGCGGTAACCAGCCGCTCCGTCGTCTTGCGCGCCGCCGCCACCGAGATCTGCTGGCCGATCACGGCGCGGACCAGGACCTCCAGCCCGTCGACGCTGCCCGGCACCCGAACCCCGGGCGTCCGCGCGATGGCCGACCGCAGCGCCGGGTCGGCGCCGAGCGCTTCGCCGATCGCGGCCGGATCGGCGTCGAGGTCGAGCAGGCGCCGCAGCCGGGACACCGCGCTGCCGAGATCGCGCAGGTCCGTGAGCCGCAGCGTGCAGGCGACGTACTTCTCGTGCGGTCGGAGCGTGGCGATTCCGGTGCCGTACGGCAGGCGCAGCGCGCGCGTGTAGTGGTCCGGCCCGGCATCTTCCAGGCCGGTCAGCGCTCGTTCGCCGAGGAACCGCAGCACGCCTGGCACATCGCAGGGAGCCCGGAACGGCAGGCGCAGCTGGACGGCACCGGCGCTGCCGCGGGCCTCGCTGCGCCGCTGCGCGCGCCCGCGCATCGCCGTCGGGGTCACGCCGAAGACCTCGCGCAGCGTGTCGTTGAACTGGCGCAGGCTGGAGAATCCGGCAGCGAACGCCACGTCGCCGAACGGGATCGTGGTGGTCTCGATCAGGATCCGCGCCGAGTGCGCGCGGTGCGCCCGCGCGAGCCCGAGCGGCCCGGCGCCGAGCTCGGCGGTGAGCACCCTGGTCAGGTGCCGTTCCGAGTAGCCGAGCTGGTCGGCGAGCCCGCGCACCCCGCAGCGATCCACGACGCCGTCGCTGATCAGCCGCATTGCGCGGCCGGCGAGATCGGCGCGCAGGTTCCACTCCGGCGACCCCGGCACGGCGTCCGGCAGGCATCGGCGGCAGGCGCGGAAGCCGGCGGCTTGCGCGGCGGCGGCCGTCGGGTAGAACAGGCTGTTGTCGGGCTTCGGCGTGCGTGCCGGGCACGACGGGCGGCAGTAGATGCCCGTGGTGCGCACGGCGTGGATGAAGCAGCCGTCGAAGCGCGCATCGCGCGAGGCTACGGCCCGGAGTGCTTCTTCTGTTCCCACCAGCATGTCTTCGATGGTGCCAGCGGACCGACACCGGTACTAGCGGGAATCGGACACGCTGATGAAGCCCGACTCGTAGGCGAACACGACTGCTTGCGTGCGGTCCCGGGCGCCGAGCTTGGCCAGCACGTTGCCGACGTGGGTCTTGACGGTTTGCACGCCGATGAACAGCTCGGCGGCGATCTCGCCGTTGGACATCCCGCGCGCCACCAGGCGGAGGACCTCGGCTTCCCGCTCGGTGAGCTCGACCTGCGGGCGGCTCGCGCGGTGCGGCGCGGCCAGTCGGCGGATCGCGACCGGGAACAGCAGCGATTCGCCGCGCGCCGCGATCCGGATGGCCTGCGCGAGCTCCTCGGGCTGGCAGCGCTTGAGCAGGAACCCGGTCGCGCCGGCGCGCAGCGCACCGTAGACGTGGTCGTCGTGCTCGAAGGTGGTGATCACGACGATGCGCGGCGGCTCCGGCACCGAATCCAGGATCGCGGTGGTGGCCTGGATTCCGTCGACGCCGGGCATCCGGACGTCCATCAGCACGACGTCCGGCCGCAGCCGCCGCACCAGCGGGACGACCTCGGCGCCGTCGGCGGCCTCCCCGACGACGGTCAGGTCGGGTTCGGCATCGATGAGGGCCCGCAGCCCGGAACGGATCAGCGGCTCGTCGTCGACGACCAGCACGGTCGTGGCTTCGCTCACGCCACCGAGCGTATTGCGCCGCGCTGTGCCACGGGCGCATCCCGGCGCGGACAGTGGTTCACCAGGGAAGATGGACGTGGAGCCGCCAGTCGTCGCCGTGCGCGGCGCCTTCGGCGTGGCCGCCGAGAGCCTTCGCTCGGCGTTTGATGCCGCTCAGACCCAAGCCGTGACCGGGAGCCGACGAGCCCAGGAGGTTGATGATCTCCAGCTCCAGTGCACCGGTGTCGATGGTGATCCGCACCGCGGCCTCCGCCCGGCCCGCGTGGCGCAAGGCGTTGGAGAGACCCTCGCGCATCGCGCGGTAGGTCTCGCGGCCTACCTGCGGCGGGACCGGGCTCGGGTCGCCCTGGACTTCGAGGCGCACCGCCAGGCCGGCCAGCTCGGTGGAGCGGACCAGGTCGTCGAGGTCTGCCAAGCCCGGGTAGTCCGAAGTGGAGGATCGCAGGCTGCCCAGCGCGCGATCCAGGTCGGCGAGGGCGGTTCGCGTCGAATCCGCGATCACCGCGAGCGCCTCCCGGGCGAAGGCGGGGTCGCTGTCCAGCACCCGGTTCGCCGCACTCGCTTGCAGCGCAACGACGTTCAGCACGTGTCCGACCGAGTCGTGCAGCTCGGAGGCGATCCGGTTCCGCTCGGACAGCTCCTCGACCTGGCGCCGCAGCCGCTCGTGCTCGGACGGGCCCAGCAATGCCGGAGCGAGCCGGGCCAGCGCCGCGCCGACCGCCGCGACCAGGTGGAAGCCCGCGACGATCAGGCCAGCGCCGACCAGCGGTGCCCACCAGTGCCCGATGCCGAGCGCCCGGTACAGCGGGATGCCGGTGAGCTCGGGCGGCAGGTGCAGCAGCGGGTCGGCGAACAGGATCAGGATGAACGGCGGCACGATCAGAGTCAGCAGGCCGACACCGGAGCCGAGCACCAGGTGGACGGCCAGCCAGCAAACGGTCCGCCACCGGTCCGGCCAGGTGTCGGCGGTGCCCGTTTCCGGCAGCCCGAGCAGCGCCTTCGCCGCGGCTCCCGACAGCGACCGCGTCGCAGGCAGCAACCCGGTGGCCACCACGGCGAGCACGACGAAGGCGCCCTGCGCGAGACCGACCACGACGGGCGGGAGCCCGAGCCCGATGCCCGGGCCCAGCAGCGGCCCGAGCACCGTCCAGGCCACCGCCAGGGACGGGACGGCCAGGACGGCCCCGAGGATCAGGTGCACCCACCGGCGGTACGTGGTTCGCGCGGTGAACGGTCTGATCAGTCGGGACGGCATGGCGACATCATCCCTGCAGGACGGGCACGCGATCGCAGGTTTCGCACGGCTTCCGCCGGGTCGCCCGCTGGTACAGGTAGACGGACGGCCCGAGCACCAGCGCCCAGAACGCCCAGCTCACGTAGAACAGCGCCCCGGGCCAGTAGTGCATCCCGGGGATCGCGTTCGCCGACGGGCCGGAGATCAGGTCGGCGACGGCGGTGGCGAAACCGGCCGGCCCCATCGTGAAGAGCAGCCCGGTGCCGAACCAGCCGCCGAAGAGCAGCAGCCCTCGCGGCGTCGGGCGTCCGGCGAGGCCGGGGACCCAGCGTGGCCAGATCCGACCCCACCGGTGCACGAGCGCCAGCGAAAGCACGATGCCGATCAGCGCGGCGGGCACGACCAACCAGCCGCTGGTGAACCCGTCCCGGGCCGGGTCCGGGTAGTCCAGCCCGATCGTGCCGCCCAGCGCCCAGTTGGTCTTGAGCACCGGGTAGGGCAGGGCGAACAGGACGCCGAGGTAGCCGAGCAGGCGCGGTGGTGGCGAGGCGGGGCCGCCGCAGCGACCGCAAGTCCCGACGAGCTCTCGAACTCGCAGGACCGTCGCCCGGAACAGCAGGATCGCGCTGGTCAACGCGAAGGCGCGAGTGGCGAACATCGGCCAGTCCGGCGGCAGAGCCATCAGGCCGAACAGCCTCAACAGGTCGAACAGGATGCCGCCGGCCGCCCAGAGCAGCAGCAATGCGGCAGCGCTGTTGATCGCGACGAGCGTGCGGCGGGCTCGCAGCGGCGAAAGCAGCAGCGCCGCGCCGAGCACGCCGCCTGCTGCGGCCAGCGGCGTCGCCCAGGCCGGGAGATCGATGATGACGAAACCGCGCGGCAAGAAGTGCCGCGATTCGAAGGAGAGGAAGGTCAAGGCCGACGCGATCAGCGCCGCCCCGCTCGGCTTGAGCATCTCGGGCTCCTGGTGGGATCGGCTGAACTCACCGGCAATGCTCGTGATCCAGAGGCCCGCGAACCTCCCGCTCGGGCTGGGACCGCCTCCCCCGCGCGGGGGATTTCGATCGAGACGGGTGCATTTTGCACGTTTCATCCCTATTGTCACGGCATGGCTCAAACGAAGATCAGCACCAGGCGTGGCTTCAAGGTCCTCGGCGCCGCTGCGGGCGCCGCGTTCACGCTGGTGGTCGCGGCCGGGTGCAACGAACCGGCGCCCGCCCCTGAGCAGCAGCAGGAGCAGCAGGACGGCGACGATCAGCAGGGTGGCGACCAGCAGGACGGCGACGACCAGCAGGGTGGCGAGCAGGACGACGACTGACGACGCGGGGCGCGGGTGCCACCCCGGCTGTGCATCCGCGCACCCCCGCGCGACCGGCCCCGATGCCGCCGCGAGCGAGCACCTAGACTCCGGGGTGTGAGTCTCACCCTCGGAATCGTCGGGCTGCCCAACGTCGGCAAGTCCACCCTGTTCAATGCGTTGACCAGCAACGACGCCCTCGCGGCGAACTACCCGTTCGCCACCATCGAGCCGAACGTCGGTGTGGTGCCGCTGCCGGACGAGCGGCTGGACAAGCTCGCCGAGGTCTTCGGCTCGGCGAAGACGGTGCCCGCGACGGTGTCGTTCGTCGACATCGCGGGCCTGGTCAAGGGTGCCTCCGAGGGGCAGGGGCTGGGCAACAAGTTCCTCGCCAACATCCGCGAGGCCGACGCGATCTGCCAGGTCATCCGCGTCTTCGACGACCCCGACGTGGTGCACGTCGACGGCCGGGTGGACCCGTCCAGCGACATCGAGACGATCAACACCGAGCTGATCCTGGCGGACCTGCAGACCCTGGACAAGGCGCTGCCGCGGCTGGAGAAGGAAGCCCGCACCCACAAGGAAAAGCGGCCGGCCCTGGAGATCGCGCAGCAGGCCAAGGAGATCCTCGACTCCGGTCAGACCCTGTTCGCCGCGGGCCTGGGCAAGGACACGCCGGACCTGCGCGAGCTCAACCTGCTGACCACCAAGCCGTTCCTCTACGTGTTCAACGCGGACGAGGGCGTGCTGGCCGACGAGGCGAAGCAGAAGGAACTGCGCGACCTGGTCGCGCCCGGCGACGCGGTGTTCCTGGACGCCAAGGTCGAGGCGGAGCTCAAGGAGCTGGACGAGGAGTCCCAGCGCGAGCTGCTGGAGTCGATCGGCCAGGCGGAGCCGGGCCTGAACGCGCTGGCCCGCGCCGGCTTCCACACGCTGGGCCTGCAGACTTACCTGACGGCCGGGCCGAAGGAGGCGCGCGCCTGGACGATCCGCCAGGGCTGGACGGCGCCGCAGGCGGCCGGGGTGATCCACACCGACTTCGAGCGCGGCTTCATCAAGGCGGAGATCGTCTCCTTCGCCGACCTGATCGCGGCGGGCACGATGGCGGAGGCCAAGTCGGCGGGCAAGGTCCGCATGGAGGGCAAGGACTACATCATGACCGACGGCGACGTCGTGGAGTTCCGCTTCAACGTCTGATCAGCGACGTTTCCGCTGGTAGTTGACTCACTGCAGGTCGGCGAACGCCGACTCGCGAACCCACGAAGGGCTGGGCTTGGGGCTCCTGCGCAGGAGCCCCGGGCCCGGCCCTTCGTGCTTGCCGAGGATCAGGCCGAAGGCGCGTCGTGTGCGAGGCCGGGGCCGCTTTGCTGGATTCCGTTGAGGAGCCAGCCCAATCCGTGGTTGAAGTTGTCGAGCATCTTCTCGGCGGTCGGCTGGTGCTCGGTGCTGGTCTCCGAGGGCAGGTGACTCGTGAACGCGGCGAATCCGATCGTGTAGACGATCAGCACCCGCAGTGCCTCGGATGCCGCCGGTTCGGGAACGTCGGCTCGGCGCAGGAGTTCGGTCGTGATCGCCCCGAGTCGCTGTGCGTTGGGGCCGCGGGCGCCCTGACGGCTCAGGTAGAGCGGCACGAGGTCGGTGTGGCCGAGGAGCACGTTGTAGGTCGATGTCATGAGCCGGTGCAGGCCGGCGGCCGGCTTTTCGATGTCGGTCGCCGGCGCCTCGACTTCGGCGAGGACATCGTCGAGCAGATCGTCGGCGTTCGTCGACGCCGAGCACGACCGAATCGACCGCGACGCCGGCCGCCGGCTGACGATGCCGGTCCTGGCGATGTGGCAGGACCCCTGCGACGCCGTGCTGCCGTTCGACCCCCAGCGCGTGTGGGCCGACTGGGCGCCCGACTTGCGCACGCACGTCCTGCCCTGCGGGCACTTCCTCCCCGAGGAAAGGCCCGATGAGGTCACCGCCGCCATTCGCGACCTCATCGGCGAGGACGAGAGATGACGAACGCGTTCTAGTGGGCCGACGGCAGTTCTGCCAAGATCTGCCCTGATCGTGGATCTCTAGCACTGGTTTTGCTTCGACGTCTGATCTCGGGGGGAAGAGTGGGCCTGGAAGACGACCCCTTCGCGTACGCGGTGACGAAGTCCGGGAGCGTGCGGGTGAGCCGAGGAGGCCGCGTCGTGGTGACGGTCTCCGGTGCCCGTGCGCAGCGCTTGATCGCGTCGCTCGGCGTCAGCGAGGAGTCCGACCAACTGCTCCTCGCGAAGGCGACCGGCAACTACAAGCGCGGCAACGAACGCCGACCGAAGGCCTGACCGGGCACGCCTCCAGGCATCCGAGCGGCTCGATTTCCTCGAACCACGGCGAGCCGCGCGCTAGCGGGAGCGGCGCGGAGTGAGGCGGTCGAGGTCGACGCTGATTTCGAACGGCACCGGCCGCTGGAGAGTGCCGCGGAAGATGCCTGCGGGGGCGTAAACACCGGTGGGCCCGTCCAACTCGTAGACGTGCACGACCGCGGATGAATCTTCGTCCTCGACGTACCAGTAGTGCTGGATGCCCGCGTCGGCGTACTTGCGGAGTTTGACCGTCCGGTCGCGGTGTGTGGACTCCGGCGAGACGACTTCCGCCACGAGCAGCACGTCCTGCGGTTCGTACCAGGTCCGGTCCGGGTCGAACGGAGCCGTGGTGACCAGCAGGTCGGGCTCAGGCCTGTTGCGCGCGTCGAGCCGGATCGTCATCTCCCGCTCGACCTCGATGCCGACTGGGGCTTGGCGGGCGAGCTCTACGGTCAGGCCGGTGACGAGACGGCCGTGCCAGGACCGCTGCGGGGTCGTCCTGAAGACGAGGGCTCCGTCGATCAGCTCGGTGTGCCGAGGTGCCTCGGGGAGGCGGTCCAGATCCTCCGCG
This sequence comes from Saccharopolyspora shandongensis, assembly GCF_900106995.1. GTDB lineage: Bacteria > Actinomycetota > Actinomycetes > Mycobacteriales > Pseudonocardiaceae > Saccharopolyspora > Saccharopolyspora shandongensis. The sequence goes on along the minus strand of NZ_FNOK01000043.1, from coordinate 45,515 downwards.
AACCAGCCTTCAGCGCGCGGCGGGCGCATCCAGCCGGGCAGCGTGGTCATACGTCACAACCGTAGCGAGTCGGCGCGGCCGAGCCCACGAGCTGCATCGGTAGGGACCGGCGCCCAGCTACCGGTCGGTGGCTACGAGATAGGTGGCGAGGGCTGTTCTGGTTTGTTGGAGGCAGGTCAGGCGGTCGTCTATCGCCGCCAGTTGGGTTCGGAGGGTCGCCACGAGGTCGGGGCACGGTTCGAGGACCGGTAGCTCGCCCCTCGCGCAGGGCAGGACCGTGCGGATCATCTCCGTGTTCAGGCCCGCTGCCAGCAGGTTCCTGATCTGCGCGACGACCGTCAGCGCTTCCTCTCGGTAATAGCGGTAGCCACTCGGCGCTCGTTCCGAGGTGAGCAGGCCCTGCTGTTCGTAGTAGCGCAGCCGGCGCTGGCTGACGCCGCTGCGGCGGGACAGCTCGCCGATCTTCATGAGATCCGGCTCACGCGTCGTTGACTCTGACATCACTGTCAAACTCTAGCGTCGTTGGCATGCGAAGTCAGCGGAGTGGTTGGGCCCTGGTGACGCTGATGGCCTGCGTGTTCGCCGTGGGATCCGCCGAGTACGCGGTGATCGGCGTCCTGCCGGACATCGCCGCGGACCTGCAGGTGTCGGTCGGCACGACGGGCCTGCTCGTCACCGGCTACGCGCTGACGGTCGCGCTGGCCGGGCCGGTGGTCACCGCCGCGACCACGCGGCTGCCGCGGAAAGCGCTGCTCATCGGCCTGATCGCGGTCTTCACGGCGGGCAACGTGCTGGCTGCGGTCGCCGGCGCCTTCGGGCTGGTGATGATCGCGCGGGTGCTCGCGGCGCTCGTGCACTCGACCTTCTTCGCCGTCGGCCTGGTGCAGGCCGTGTCGGTGGTGGGTGAGGAGCGTCGCGGTTGGGCGATCGCGGTGGTGAGCGCCGGGCTCAACCTGGCGACCGTGCTCGGCGCGCCGCTGGGCACGTTCATCGGTCACGAGCTCGGTTGGCGCACCACGTTCTGGGCCATCGCCGCGTTGAGCCTGGTCGCCACGGTGGTCGTCGCGGTCGCCGTGCCGCCGTCGCGGGCTACCGGGACCTCTTCGGTGCGGGCGGAGATCAGGGCATTGGGCAGCCGGGAGGTGCTCGTGGTCGTGGTGGTCACCGTGCTCGCGCAGATCGCCCTCTTCACGCCGTACACCTACATCGCCACGATCCTCACCGGCGTCTCCGGTTTCGGGGCCGGGGCGGTGGCCTGGCTGCTGATGGCGTTCGGCGTGGGCGGGCTGCTGGGGAACCTGGTGGGCGGCCGGTTGGCGGACCTGCGGCCGTGGGGTTCGGTTCGCGGGCTGCTCGCCGGAATGGCCGTCGTGCTCGCGGTTTTCGGCCTGGTCGTGCGGAATCCGGTGGCCGCGGCGGTGGGGGTGTTCGTGCTCGGGGCGGTGAGCTGTGCGCTGATCCCGGCGCTGCAGGCCCGGGCGTTCGCGGCGGCAGCAGGCGCGCCGACCCTGACGGTCGCCGTGAACACCTCGGCGTTCAACCTCGGCAACGCCGGCGGTGCGTGGATCGGAGGGCGGGCGCTCGACGGCGGTGCTGGACCGCACTGGCTCATCGGTATCGGAATTCTCGCCGCGCTGGCCGCGTTGTCGGCCACTGGTGCTCGGCGAAATGTTGATGTGAAAGGAAAAGTCGATGTCTCTGTCCGTTGAGGTGCGTGGTTCCGGACCCGGGCTGTTGCTGGCCCACGGCGCGGGTGGGTCGGCCGCGGCGAACTTCCCGTTCATCGACGAGCTCGCCGAGAAGCGCACGATCGTCGCGCCGGACTACCCGGGCTCGGGCGGCACGCCGAAGGCCGAGCAGCCGCTCGAACTGGACCGGCTCGTCGACGAGGTCGTCGCGTCGGCGGTCGACGCGGGCGTGGAAACCTTTGGCGTGCTGGGCTATTCGATGGGCACGCCGGTCGCCGTCCGGGCCGCCGTGCGATACCCGGAGCGCGTCACGTCGCTGGTGCTCACCGCCGGATTCGCCGCCGCCGACCGGCACTTCCGGCTCAACCTGGATCTCTGGCAGCAGCTGCTCGACGGCCCGGACCGGGACGCGCTCGCGCGATTCGTGCTGCTGAACTGCTTCAGCCCGGCGGCGCTGAACTCCATCGACGACTGGGACGAGGTGTTCCGCAGCACCGCCGAGGGTGTGCCGGTCGGCACCGGCGACCACCTCGACCTGCTGCGCACCGTCGAGGTCCGCGCCGACCTGCCGAAGATCTCCGTGCCGACGCTGGTCGTCGCGACCACCCGGGACACCCTGGTGTCGCCGCACAACTCCGGCGAGCTCGCCGCGAAGATCCCCGGCGCGCGGCTGGTCGAGGTCGACTCCGGGCACCTCATCGGTGCCGAGAACCCGAAACCGTGGCTCGCGGCGATCCAGGACTTCCTGGGCTGAGCCTCGCTCGGGTCCCTGCCTGACCGCGGTTCGGCGACACTTGCGCGGGGTCAGCCGAACGGTGTGACCAGTAGCGGGATTCGACGCAGGTCTTCGACAGTGCAGTACAGGCCGGCAGAAGCGCAGACCGCGCGCATGCAGATGTCGTAGTCGGGTTCGCCGGGATCGAGGTAGTCGTGTTCGACGATGCCGGCCGCTTCGAACGCTGCGCGCAGTTCGGCCGGCATGCCGGGCAGATCCTCCGCCAGGTCGAGGTCGTCGACGTTGATCCAGGCAAGCTCCTCCCCGTCGACGGCGTAGGTGAGGCTGGCGTCGGCGTTGATGGAGAACATGCTCGTGGCCGCTACGCGACCGTTGGCGGACAGGGCGGTTGTGTCATCGTCGCCGACGGTGTACCCCGCGTCGTCGTACACGAATGTCCACGCGCCGATGCGTCCTGCCAGCAGCGTCGCACCGGCCCCGGGTTCGGCGGCGAGGGCCGCGGCCGGGAGGGAGGTCCACTCGTCCGGCTTGCTTCGGGGCAGCTCGCACGGCCGGAACAACCGGGGTTTGGCGCCGAGCGCTTCCAGCGCGTCCGCAGGTTCGAGGTCGCGGACCACGTGCACGGCGTGGTTCGGGTCGTCGCTGGCCAACTCGGTGATCCAGATGGGTACTCCCTCGCCATCGAGCATGTCCGGCGAGAATCCGGGCGTTGGCATGTGACCTCGTTTCCTGGCTTCGTGCGTGGTACCGCCAGGTATTCTCGTGCGCGCCGTCGGAGCCACCAAGAGTCAGAGGGGCAGATCGGATGGCCGGGGGACTCCTCTTTCACTTGCGGAGCAAGGAATCTTTGATCGCGATCCTCGGGTAAACCCTGACGTCCACTTCTCCGGACAGCTCCCCGGACTCGAACTCCGCAACGAGGTGTGTTTCCTTCTTCTCCGTTCGGATGCGCAGAGCGGTTGCTCCTTCGCGGAAGAAGTGCCGCACAACGTCATCGCCTTGACGCCACTCGAACCGGATGGAGTTCTCGAGCTGATCGAAGCTGAGCCCGAGGGTTCCGTTCTCGGGCTCGAACTCGGCCCCTCGGATCCAAGGCTCTGCCAGGACTTCGGGCGCTTCGCCGAACTGATCGAGGAATTCCTGTTCGCCGGGGACGATCAGAGTCTTCATCGCTTCTTCCCCCTCTTGGGAATGCTCTGCTGCTCACGGCACCAGCACGAGGCGGCCTCGGAGACCACCTCGCGCGAGCCGCTCGTGGGCTTCGGCGACCCGGTCCAACGGCATGGCCTCGGCGACCCGCAAGGTGATCGTGCCGGACTCCACCAGCGCGACCAGCTCCGCGAGCCGCTTCCCATCGGCCCGGATCCAGTGGTTGAAGACGCGGGTGCCGCGCAGCGGGCGCGGCTCCGCGCCGCCGACGAGAGCCGCGAACGCTCCGCCCGAGCAGACGGCGTCGAGGGCTTCCGCGCCAAGGGCGGCGGCATCGATCGCCGCGTCCGCGCCGCCGGGCACCAGCTGGCGAACGGCCTCGCCGAGGCGGGCGCCACGCGGCACGAACACCTCCGCGCCCAGCTTCCGGACCAGTGTTTCGTCCTGTGCCGAGGCCGTTGCGACCACTCGCAGGCCGCGAGCCGCCGCGAGCTCCACGGCGAAGCCGCCGACCGCCCCGGCGGCCCCGGTGACCAGCAGGGTCCGGCCCGGATCCAGGGCGAGCGCGTCGAGTGCCTGGGCGGCGGTGAGCCCGCTGAGCGGCAACGCTGCTGCTTCCACCAGGCCGATGCTCGGGGGCACGTGCGCGAGCGCGTCCGCATCGAGGACGACGTGGTCGGCCTGGGTGCCCAGCGGCACGTCCAGCCGGTCCGACATGCCGATCACGCGGTCGCCTGGCCGGAATCCGGTGACCTCGTCGCCGGTGGCCTCGACGACCCCGGCGGCATCCCAGCCGATCCCGATGACCTCGCGCGCCGGGAGCAGGCCCGCATCGGTGAGCGCGCCGGCCCGGGTGGCCAGGTCGACCGGGTTGACCGTGGCGGCCGCCACCCGGATCAGGACCTGCCGCGGCCCGACCTCGGGCACGGCCGCATCGGCGATCTCCAGCACTTCGGTTCCGCCGAACGCGCGGATGACGACTGCTCGCATGGGGTTCTCCTAGTTCCTTCGCGTCTTGATGACGAACCTAGGAAGAGCTACTCTCCATCGGGAAGTGCGCACTTCAAGGTGCGTAGCGCACGCAGACGGGAGTGCTGTGGCCACGCAGACCGCCGCGCAGCGGCGCGAAGAAGCCCGAATCGCGTACGACGCGTACCTCGCCGAGTGCCCGGCCCGGCAGTTGCTCGACCGCATCAGCGACAAGTGGGTGAGCCTCGTGCTCAACGCGCTCGCGGGCGGCCCGCAGCGCTACAGCGATCTGTCGCGCGTGATCGCCGGTGTCAGCCAGAAGATGCTCACCCAGACCCTGCGAAACCTCGAACGGGACGGACTCGTGTCCCGTGCCGTGACTCCCTCTGTCCCGGTTCGCGTCGACTACGCGCTCACGGGACTGGGGGAGAGCCTGCTGCCGGTGGTGCAGGCGGCCAAGGCCTGGGCGGAATCCCACATCGACGAGATCCACGTGGCCCGCACCGCCTACGACCACCGCTGAACAGCCCCGTTGACCAGCGCGAACCTGGCTTCGCCGGTGAGTCGGCGCGGCCGGCGCCGACCGGCCAACGGGATCGCCGCACCAGTGGCCAGGTCTCAGGCAGTCCTCTGTGGAGCGAGGCCGGTTCGAGCGGCTGGACCTTTGCGGCTCGGTCGTGCTCCGCCTGCCGAGGGGCGCGTTCGAGGCCGTCGAGTTCGCCGGTTGACTGCTAGCGTGTCGAAGATGACCGCAGATCCGGTGCTGGTGATCGGCGCGGGCGTGCAGGGCTTGACCACCGGGGTCGTCCTCGCCGAGGCGGGCCGGCGCGTGCGCATCCGCACCGCCGACCGGCCGCAGGACACCACTTCCGCGGTCGCGGGCGCGATGTGGGGCCCGGCGATGCTGCGGCCCGCCGACCGGGTGTTGTACTGGGTGACCCGGTCCCACGCCGAGTTCACCGCGCTCGCCCGCGATGAGGACTCCGGCGTGCACCTGACCGCCGGACGGATGGCGGCGCGGTTCGACCTCGGCGACTCGGTCCCGCCCGAGGTGCGGCTGATCCCCGACCTGCGCCGCTGCACACCCGAGGAACTGCCGGACGGGTTCGTCAGCGGCTACCGCGCGACCGTGCCGCTGATCGATATGCCGCGCTACCTCGACCACCTGGTCGCCCGGTTCCGCGACGCCGGCGGTGACCTGCGGCTCAGCCCCGTGCCGACGCTGGCCGAGGCGGTCGCCGAATCCGCGACGGTGGTCAACTGCACCGGCGTCGGCGCGCGGGAACTCGTCGGCGACCCCGGCGTCCACCCGGTGCGCGGCCAGCACGTGGTGGTGCGCAACCCGGGGATCGACGAGTACTTCATCGAGCTCAGCGACTCCGGCGAGTTCACCTCGTACATGCCGCACGGCGACCGCGTCGTGCTCGGCGGCGTCGCGGCCGAGCAGGACTGGAGCCGCACGCCCCGCCGCAAGGACAGCGAGGGCATCCGGCGCCGGTGCGCCGAGGTGGAGCCGCGGCTGGCCGACGCCGAAGTGCTCGCGGAACTGGTCGGGCTGCGGCCCGGCCGGGAATCGGTGCGGGTCGAGGTCGAGCACTACGAAGGCGCGCGGATCATCCACAACTACGGCCACGGCGGCTGCGGCGTCACGCTGTCCTGGGGATGCGCCTTCGAGGCTGCCGACCTCGCCGAGGAGCTCGGCTGAGCCGCTCAGGACCTGAGCTGCTCCACGACGTTGTCGATCTCCTGGGCGAGTGAGGTGTCGTTGGCCGTGATGCCGCCCTTCGAGTGCGTGGTGCAGTAGAACGTCACGGTGCGCCAGCGGATGTCCATGTCCGGGTGGTGGTTCTCGCTCTCGGCGATCTCGGCGATCCGGTTCACCGCCTGGATCGCCTGCGGGAAGTTGCCGAACTCGACGGTGCGGGTCAGCTTGACGCCGGACTGGGTCCACTCCGGCAGGTGCTGGAGCGCTTCGGAGACCTGGTTATCGGTGAGCAGTTCCGTCATACCGACATGGTGGAGGTTCGGCGCGCCGACCTCCACCCGGCGCCGCTCACGGGACGCGTCGCGGACGCTCCAAGTAGGTGCTGTCCGGATCGGTGAAGCCGTAGCCGCGGTAGAGGCCGTGCGCGTCGTCGGTGTGCAGCATCCAGCGGAAGTCGCGGCCCGGGCCGTCCTCGATCATGCCCTGCACCAGGGCCTTGCCGATGCCGTGACCGCGCGCCTCCGGGAGGACGAACACGTCGGCCAGGTACGCCATGCCCACCCCGTCGGAGAACGCTCGTGCGAAACCGATCAGGCCGCCGTCCGGCTTCCGGTAGGCGCCGACGACGCGCCAGGCCAGGTCGATCTGCTTGTCGAGATCCTCCCGCTTGCGCCACTGGCCCCAATACGCCTGAGTGGAAAGGAATTCCCACACCGCGTCGCGATCGACCCTGGCCCGTGAATCGTCCACCTCGAACTCCATGCCCCGAGCGTATCGGCCCGGCCAACCGATTTAGCCGGTCGAGCTGTGGGAACGGCTGCTGCGGAACTGTCCTCGAAAGTGGCGATGCCGCCTGCTGCCCCTACAGGCAGGAGTGCAGCGCGGTCAGGAGGCGGTGCGAACGGTTGTCGAAGCCTTCCGTTCGCATCAGGCACGGGCTGAAGGCGAACGCCACGCCCAGCCGCGGCCAGCAGCCGAACAGCGAACCGCCCGCCCCGCTGTGGCCGAACCCGGTGGCCTCCGGGCCGTAGGTCTCGATCGAGTCCTGCAGCTCGTAGCCCAGGCCGAAGGCCAGCGGCCGGCCGGTGCCCGGGTCGGTGCCCCGGCTCTCCTCCCGGCGGATCCGGTCGAGCGTCCGGTCGCCGACGAGCTCGCCGGTCACCAGCGCCGAGTACACCGCGGCCATGCCGCGAGCGGACGCCATCGCGCCGCCGCCCGGGCTGCCGCCGACCCACCACGCCGGGGTGTTCCAGGGCGCGTCGTCGCCCAACAGCGTGGGCGGATTCCCGTAGACCTTGTCGCGGTAGGCCAGGGCCTCCGGCGTGTTCAGCCGGTTCGCCACCTGGTAGTCGGCCGCCCGCCAGCGCCGCCCGGCGCGCGGCCACTCGGACTCGGGCAGCCCCAGCCAGAAGTCGGCCGGAACCCGCTCCGCGACCTCGGCGCGCAGGTACTCGCCGACCTCCCGCCCGTCGACCCGCCGGATCAGCTCCGCCGCCAGCCAGCCGAAGGTCAGCGCGTGGTAGGCGGTGGTCGTCCCGACCGGCCACAGTGGAGCCTGCGCGGCCAGCAGCTCGGCCATCGCCCGGTTGTCCATCGCCGCCTCGCGGGTGACCGGCTTCGCCGGGTACGGCAACCCCGCCGAGTGCGAGAGCAGCTGCCGGACCAGGACGTCCTGCTTGCCCGCCGCGCCGAACTCCGGCCAGTACCGGACCACCGGCGCGTCCGGGTCGAGCGCGCCGCCGTCGACCATCAGGGCGACGCCGGTGGCGACGATGCCCTTGGTGCCGGAGAACACCGGCATCAGGGTGTCGGTCGTCATCGGCTCGGTGGCCGCCTGGTCGCGGTGCCCGGCCTGCAGATCGAGGATCTGCTCGCCGCCGCGGAAGACGGCGAACGCCGCGCCCGCCGCATCGGCCGCCACCACCTCGGCGAACTCCTCGGCAACCCGCTCGAAACCCGCTGCCACGGACATCAGTTCTTCGCCTCCAGCTGGAAGTTGGGCGCGTCGCTCAGCAGCGACCGGGTGTAGTCGTGCTGCGGCGCGGTGAACAGCTCCTCCGCCGGCGCCTGCTCGACGATGCGCCCGTCCTGCAGGATCGCGACCCGCTGCGCGATGTTGCGCACCAGCGCGATGTTGTGCGTGACGAACACCAGCGCCAGCCCCATCTTCTCCCGCAGGTCCCGGAGCAGGTCGACGATCGCCGACTGCACCGAGACGTCCAGCGCGGAGGTGATCTCGTCGCAGATCAGCACCTCGGGCCGGGTGACCAGGGCACGGGCGATCGCCACCCGCTGCCGCTCGCCGCCGCTGAGCTGGTCGGGGTAGCGCTCGGCGATGTCCGGCCGCAGCGCGGCGAGCTCCAGCGCCTCGATGACCCGCTCCGACGTGCTCTTGCCGCCGGAATCCCCGCCGAGCACCGAGATCGGCTGCGCCACCAGGTCGCGAACCCGGCGTCGCGGGTTCAGCGACTCGTACGGGTTCTGGAACACGTACTGCACCTGTCGTCGCTGCTCGCGGGTGCGCTTGCCGCTGCCGGCCGCCAGCTCCTTGCCCTGCAGCAGCACCGAACCTTCGTGCTTCGGGTGCAGGCCGGCCAGGCAGCGCGAGAGCGTGGTCTTGCCGCTGCCCGACTCACCCAGCAGCGCGAGGCAGGAACCCGGCGACACGCTCAGCGAAACGTCTTGCAACACCGGGGAATCGGTGTACCAGGCCCGGATGTTGCGGACCTCGAGAACCGGTTCCGCCTCGGCCGGGACGGATTCCGACTTGCGAGCCGGCGCCATGAGACGCCCGGAACGCGGCTGCAGGCAGCGGATTTCGTGTCCGGGGGAGACCTCCTGCACCGGCGGAACCTCGGCGCGGCACTCGTCGGTCGCGGCGGCGCAGCGCGGCGCGAACGCGCAGCCGCCCGGGCGGTTCAGCGGCGACGGCGCCTGGCCGTCGATGGCCTGCATCGCCCGCTCGCCGTCCAGGTCCGGCACCGCGAGCACCAGGCCCGCCGTGTAGTGGTGGCGCGGCTCGTTCAGCACCTCGGCCGTCGCGCCGGTCTCCACGATCCGGCCCGAGTACATCACCGCGATGCGATCGGCCAGCTCGGCGACCACCGCCATGTCGTGCGAGATGTACACGCCCGCCGTCCCGTGCCGCTCGCACATCTCGCGGATCGTGGTCAGCACCCGCTTCTGGGTGGTCACGTCCAGGCCCGTGGTCGGCTCGTCCAGCACCACGACCTCCGGGCGGCCGACGAAGGCCATCGCGATCGCGATGCGCTGCTGCTGACCGCCGGAGAGCTGGTGCGGGTAGCGGCTCAGGAACTCGTCGTCATCGGGCAGCGCGACCTCGGTCAGCACCTGCTTGATCCGGCGCTTCGCCGCCTCGCCAGAGACGTCGTGCACGCCCTCCGCGAGCTGCGTGTGCAGGCGCAGCGCGGGGTTCAGCGCCGAGCCCGGCGACTGCGGGATGTACGCGACCCGGCGGCCGCGCAGCGCGGCCGCTCGCTTCGGCGGCAGCGCGGTGAGGTCGGTGTCGCCGAGGCGGATGCGGCCGTTGGCGATTCGGGTGCCGCGCTTGCAGTAGCGCAGCATCGCCAGGCCGAGCGTGGTCTTCCCGGAACCGGATTCACCGATCAGGCCGAGGATCTCGCCCGGCGCCAGGGTGAAGGTGACGTCGGCGACGATGGCGGCTTCCGAGGGCACACCCCGGATCTCCAGTCCGGCGGCGTCCAGAGCAGCGGCGGTCATCGGCACCCCCAACGGGTCATCGGCAGGTCGAGGTCCGGGATCTCCCGCAACTTCAAGGGAAATTGGACCTTCGATTTCAATGGAAATTTCGGATCACTGGTCTGCGGTGGCATCAGCGGGCCTTCTCGATTCCCCGGTCGACGCCCGCGACCGAGCGCGCCAGGCCGTCCGCCACCAGGTTGGTGCCGATCGTCAGCACCGCGATGGCGATCACCGGCAGCGCCACCGCCCACGGCTGCACCGTCAGCGCGATCCGGTTCTCGTTGATCATCAGGCCCCAGTCGGCCGTCGGCGGTTGCAGTCCCAGGCCGAGGAAGCTCAGCCCGGCGACCAGGCCGATCGAGTAGTTCAGCCGCAGCCCGAGCTCCACCAGCACGGTGCCGGTGACGTTCGGCAGGATCTCGCCGAGCAGGATGCGAACCCGGGACAGCCCGATCGCCTCCGCCGACTTGACGAAGTCGCGCTCGGCGACCGAAAGCGTCGCCGCCCGCACCACGCGCATCACCCGCGGCAGGTGGCTGCCGCCGACGACCAGCACCAGCAACCACAGCTCCGGGCCGACGACGCTGACGAACAGCAGCGCCAGCACCACCTGCGGGAAGGCCAGCGCGATGTCGCCGAAGCGCATCAGCACCTCGTCCAGCCAGCCGCGCCGGTAGCCGGCGTACATGCCCAGCAGCGAGCCGAGCCCGACGCCGAGCAGCGTGGCCAGCACCGCCAGCACCGCCAGCGTCTGTCCACCGTGGAGGAACCGGGTGAGCACGTCGCGGCCCAGGTTGTCGGTGCCGAACCACGAGCTCGCCGTCGGATCGGAGAACGGCGTGTCCACGAACTCGGTGGCACCGTGCGGCGCGAGCAGCGGCCCGACGATCGCGGTCAGCACCACCAGGATCGACAGCGTCAAGCCGATCTTGGCGCGCGGCAGGCGCAGCGCCGCTCGCCACACGCCGACCGCGCGCGGCACGGGCGGGGCGGGAGTCGCTCGGGTTTCCTCGGTCTGCGCAGTCGTGGTCATCGCGCGGCGGACCTCACCTTCGGATTGGCGGCCAGACTCACCACATCGGCCAGCAGGTTCACGACGATGTACACGGCGGCGATGGCCAGGGTCAGCGTCTGCACCACCGGCAGGTCGCGGTTGTTCACCGCGTCCACCAGCGCGAACCCGATACCGGGGAAGCGGAATAGGAACTCGACGATGACCACGCCACCGGCCAGCCACGCCAGCTGCAGCGCGATCACCTGCGCCACCGGGCCGATCGAGTTCGGCAGCGCGTGCCGCAGGATCACGGTGCGCTCCGGGAGCCCCTTCAACCGGGCCTGCTGCACGAACTCGCTCTCGAGCACCTCGATCATGGTCGCCCGCATGATGCGCACGATGTACGGCGAAACCGCGAGCACCATCGTCAGCGTCGGCAGCACCAGCTGCGTCGGATCGCTCCAGGCCGAACCCGTGCCGGTCATGACGTACACCGCGGGCAGCAGGTTGAGCAGCCCGGTGGAGAAGACCAGCACCAGCACGATGCCGACCACGAACTCCGGCAACGAGGCCAGCACCAGGCTGACCACTGAGGTCGCGTGGTCGAACGCCTTGTCGCGGCGCAGCGCGCTGTAGGTGCCGACCAGGATGGACAGCGGCACGCTGATCACCGTGGCGCACAGCATCAGCGCCAGCGAGTTGTTCAGCCGCGAGCCCAGCAGCTCGGCCACCGGCATGCCGTTGGCGTAGGACGTGCCGAGGTCGAGCCGGAAGATGTTGCCCAGCCACGAGAAGTACTGCACCCACATCGGCTCGTCGAGGTGCAGCTGCGCGCGCAGGGCGGCCAGCCGCTCCGGAGTCGCCTCGCGGCCGAGGATGGCGCGGGCGGCGTCCCCGGGCAGTGCCTGGGTGGCGAGGAAGACCACCACCGACACGGCCCACAGGATCACCACGCCCAGCAGGATTCGCTTGACCAGCATTCGAGTCATCGGTCCGCCCTCACTTCGCCAGCCACGCGTGGCGGAAACCGTAGGAGTTCAACGGTGCGCCGCTCTTGTCCGGTTCGAGCCCGACGACCCGGACGCTGTGCGCGTCCAGCTGGTTCGGGAAGCCCCAGACGATGTATCCGCCGCTCTCCCACTCGATCTGCTGGGCGCGCGCGACGAGCTCCTTGCGGCGCGCCGGATCGGTGGTGGCCCGCGCCTGGTACACCAGATCGTTGAACTCCGGGTGGTTCCAGTGGGTCTCGTTGTACGGCGAGTCGGGGAGGCTGCCGGAACCCGCCTGGGCCAGGAAGTTCCGGGTGAACCAGTAGTCCTGCGCGAAGTCCCAGGACAGGTACATGTCGCCGAAGAACTCGCCGGAATCGACCCGGCGGATGTTGACGGTGATCCCGGCGTCGGCGGCCTGCTGGGCGAACACCTGAGCGGCCTCCACCACACCGGCCGCGACCGGCGACGTCACCAGCTCCACGGTCAGGTTCTCCCGGCCCGCCTCGCGCAGCAGCTGGCGGGCCTTGGCCACATCGCGGCCGCGTTGCGGCAACGCCGAGTTGTACAGCGGATCCGCCGGTGAGTAGATGTCGTTGCCGATCGTGCCGTGGCCGCCGAGCACCTGCTTGATCATCTGCTCGCGGTCCACGACGAGCCGGAACGCCTGCCGCACCCGGACGTCGTCGAACGGCGGCCGGTCCACCCGCATGGTGAACGGCACCCACGAGCCGGTCTGCGATTCCAGCAGCCGGAGGTTCGGGTCGGCGTCGAGCACCCGCAGCAGCCCCAGCGGCACCTGGTCGATGGCGTCGACCTGGCCGCCGAGCAGCGCGTTGATCCGGGCCGTGTCGTCCGGGAAGTCGATGATCACGACCTCGTCCACGTACGGCTCGCCGTCGCGCCAGTAGTTGCGGTTCTTGGTGAACAGGCTCTGCTGGCCGGGCTCGAAGGAGTCGTAGGCGAACGGGCCGCAGCCGACCGGCCGGTTCGGGTCGTAGCCGACCGGGACGATGCCGTTGGCGTACTCGGCGAACTGGTCGGGCAGCGTGACGTCCGGGCGGGACAGCGTCAGCCGGACGGTGCGCTGGTCCAGCGCCTGCATGGCGTTGAGGTCCAGCGAGCTCAGCCCCACGGCGCCGTTCTTCGGGTCCGCCGGGTCGGCGATCCGGCGGAGGGTGTGGATCACGTCCTCGGCGGCGAGGGTCTTGCCGTTGTGGAACTCGACGCCCTCGCGCAGCCGGATGGTCCAGGTCAGCGCCTGCGGATCGGACTCGACGGACTCGGCCAGCGCCGGCTGGATCTGGTAGTCGGAGTCGAACCTGAGCAGCGTGTCGTAGAGCTGGAAGATGCGTGCCTGGTCCGGGTGGGTCACGGTGGCGTGCGCGTCCAGGGTGTCCTTGCTGGACCCGCCGACGATGCCGACCCGCAGCCGTCCGCCGTACTGCGGCGGCCCGGACGGGATCGGGGCCTTCCGGACCGCGCCACCGGCGCACCCGCTGACGACGGCGCCCGCGCCCACTGCGCCGGCACCCACCGCGACGTACCGGAGGAAGTCGCGACGACTGGGGCCGGCGTTCGACCGTCCTCTGCTCGGCATCCGGCGGAACCTCCTGTGTCTCGCGGGGCGCGGCACCCGTCGGCGCGTACGGGCGCCGGTGATGCGGCCGCTGGGGCGGCGCTGGAGCCTCTCGACAGCGCCCCGCTGGCGTTGCGTTTCGACCTATGACTGATTGATCAGTCAATCGATCGCATCGACCTTTGCCGACGCGGTGGAGGCTGTCAAGCCGCCATGTACTGGGTCGATATGTCAAGGCCCGGGTCATCGGTGACGGTCCAAACGTTGCTGTCTCTTGCTACTTTCGCAACGCTTGATCATGTCGTTGAACCGCGCTTGGCCATGGGTTTCGCCGGTGTCGGGCAGTCCCGGAACGCGCCTCCGGGACGCTGGGGGCGACGTTTTTCGCAGGCAGTCATCCTGGCGTTAGCCGTCCGGCCGGATGGCGACCAGCATCACAATGCGCCGGGCCCGGCCCGTCACCCGGTGCGTCCGATCGCATCCGAGCGGTGATCGCGGGAACCGGTCTTTCCAGCCATTCCGGCCGATTTGGCTTCCGCGATCGGTTCGTTTTGTCGGCTTCGGCGTGCAGTCGGCCGCGACCGCTCGGGAGACCGGCAGCGGCGCCCGGAGTCGGTCCGAGGCTGAGATCCACCTGAGAAAGAAGCTCGCAGCTGAGAACGGACTGAGATTTCCCTGCCGCCGCGGCCGGCGGATCGGCATGCTTGGGCCATGGTGCCGCGGGTGTTGGTGGTGGACGACGAGCCGGGAGTTCGTGCCGCGCTGCGCCGCGGGCTTTCCGCCGAGGGCATGGACGTGACCGTCGCGGCCGACGGCATCGATGCCCTCCGCCTGGGCCTGACCGGTGCCTTCGACGTCGTCGTGCTGGACGTGATGCTGCCCGGGCTGTCCGGTTACCGGGTGCTGGAGCGGATGCGCGCCGACGACGTGACCACCCCGGTGCTGTTGATCTCCGCGAAGAACGGCGAGGTCGACCAGGCCGACGGGCTCGATCTCGGCGCGGACGGTTACCTGGTCAAACCCTTCTCCTTCCTGGTGCTGGTCGCGCAGGTGCGCGCGTTGCTGCGGCGGCGCGAAACCGCCGGGCGGCAGGTGAGCCTGCGGGTCGGCGATCTGGAGATCGACCGCGCCGCCCGCGAGGTGCGCTGGGCGGGCGAGTCGATCGCCCTGTCGCCGAGGGAGTACGGCCTGCTGGTCGCGCTGGCCAGCCACCCGGAGGCCGTGGTGCCCAAGGACGACCTGCTGCGCATGGTCTGGGGCGAGGAGCAGTTCGTCACCCGCAACGTCGTCGAGGTCTACGTCGGTTACCTGCGCCGCAAGCTCGCCGCGGCCGGCGCCGGGGAGCTGGTGCAGACCGTGCGCGGCCAGGGCTACCGGGTCTGCGCCGAGCCCGCATGATGCTGCGCCTGCGCAGGTGGTGGCACCGCCGCACCATCCAGTTCCGCACCAGCGTGGTGGCCGCCGTCGTGGCTGTGATCGGGCTCGGCGTGGTCGCGCACGTGAGCACCGGTGTCGTCAGCTGGCTGCTGATGGACTCGGTCGACGCCGACCTGCAGCGCACCGCCACCGCGACCGCGAACCGGCTCGCCGCCGGCGCCTCGCCTACCGCCGTCGGCGCTCCCGACATCCGGGTGCTGGACACCTCGGGCATGCCGCTGGACGGACTGCCCGAGTCGGGCCTGCAGGGCTGGCAGATCGACGAGCTGCGCGCCGGCGACGGCGTGATCGACTTCGAGCCGCCTGCCGAACTGCACCGGTGGCGCGGCGTCGTCGTCCCCGATCCGGCCGGCCGTCCGCTGCTCGTCGCGACAGGGGCGCGACTGGTCGGGTTCACCGACACCGCGGGCAAGACCGGCCGACTGCTCGGCTTCGGCTCGATCTTCGCCGCCGCGCTCGTCGGGCTCGCCACCTGGCTCGTGGTGCGCCGCTCGCTGCGCCCGGTCGAACGGATGCGGATCGCCGCCGCCGGGCTCCCCGAGGGTGAGCGGCTGCCGGTGCCCGAGGCCGTCGACGAGATCCGCGCCCTCGCCGAGGAGCTCAACACGATGCTCGCCCGCCGCGACGCCGACACGGAACGGCTGCGGCGGTTCACCGGCGACGCCGCGCACGAGCTGCGCAACCCGGTCGCGTCGATCCGAGCTCAGGCCGAGGTCGCCGTGATGCACCCGGACCCGGAGCTGGCCCATGAGACCCTGCAGGACATCGCGCACGAGGCGCAGCGCCTGTCGGTGCTGGTGGAGAGCCTGCTCTCGTTGGCGAGGGCCGAGCGCGGCGCGGTCGCCCCGGGACAGCCGGTCGACATCGGCACGGCGGTGCGGGCCGCCGCCAACCGGCTAGAGCTGCCGGGCTCGCCCGGCCTCGGGCCGCGGATCGAGGTCGAGGTCCCGGCCCGGCCGGTGCTGGTCCTCGCCGATCCGGCGGAGCTGTCGACGGTGCTCGACAACATCGTCGGCAACGCGCTGCGCTACACGCGCACCTTGGTGCGGGTCTCCGTTTTCGCTGATGGCATGGGCTCCTCCGGGGTGGGCTGGGTGCGGTTGGTGGTGGACGACGACGGCCCCGGGATCCCGGTCGAGCACCGCGAGCGGGTGTTCGACCGGTTCCACCGGGTCGAATCGGACCGGGCGCGCAGCACTGGCGGAGCCGGGCTCGGCCTCGCCCTCGCGGCCGAGGCGGTGCGCCGTCGCGGCGGAACGGTCCGCGCCGCGGAGTCGCCGGACGGCGGCGCTCGCGTCGTGGCGCGCTGGCCGCGGTACGCGGCCGACAGCTGGGCGGACGCCCCGCGCGACGGTGCCGATCGGGGAGACCTGGATACCGCTGCGAAGCGGTCGAGCCCGTAGTGCTCCGGGACTGCACGGCCTCCGGCCAGGCGGTGGTGGTTGACCCGACCGGGTGGGGCAAGATGTCTGCACGTGTCGGTTTTGCGGAGCACGGGACTGATCGAGGCGCCGGTGGCCACGGTGGGGGCCGCCCTGCGGCACACCCGGACCGCCGAGGTCGGCCTCGCGGCCCTGGGCGTCAGCGGCCGCGCCGCCACCCGTCCGGCCGCGTTGCTCGTGCCCGGCGATGAGATCGTCTTCCACACCAAGATCGCCCGCCTTCCCGTCGATCTGACCACTCGAGTCGTGCGCGCCGATGCCGACGCGATGAGTTCCGTGCTGATCTCCGGCCCGCTGCCGGAGTTGCGCCACGAGACGGTGCTCGCCGAGGTCGGCCCCCGGACGCTGCTCACCGACTCGGTGCACTGGACGACGCCGTTCGGCCCGCTGGGGCGGCTCGTCGACGTCGCCGTCGTGCGCCGGTTCGTGCTGGACGTGCTGGCCACGCGCATCGCCGCCGTACGGGAGCTCGCCGAATCCTGGGCGACCCGGCCGATCGTCGTCGGCACCGCAATCGTCCACAAGGGACGATTGCTGGCGCAGCAGCGCAGCTACCCCGCCCCGGACGCGGGCCGCTGGGAGCTGCCCGGCGGCCGGGTCGAGCCGGGCGAGGACGAATCCGCCGCGGTCGTCCGGGAATGCCAGGAAGAGCTCGCCGTCGAAGTCCGCCCGACCGGCCGCGTCGGCACGGACGTCCCGCTCAGCAACGGCATGCTCCTGCGCATCCACGCGGCCGAACTCGCCGACCCGACGGCGACCCCGAAAGCCGTGGAGCACAGCGAAGTCCGCTGGGTGGAGGCGGACGAACTGGCCGCGCTCGACTGGCTCGACGCCGACCGGGTCCTCGTCCACTCCCTCCGAAACCTGCTGACCGGAACCTAGTCAGGGCTCCAGCAGCTCGGCTGGGTCGAACGACAGCGGGAACGGCAGCTCCGTTTCGAAGATCTCGACTTCGGACCCTCTGGCCTGTGGTCGGTACTTGCCGTCCTGCAGCCGCAGCAGTTCAACATTCACACGGCCGTCCGAGTAATTCACTTCAACACGCATGAAGTAGGGGATGCCGACCTCGGCGCACCTGGCGGGCTTGTTGACGCGGTCGTTCTCCTTGCTTGAAGGCGACACGCATTCGCCGGCGAGCAGCACGTCCTCGTGAGGGATCCAGACACGCCCCTGGCCGGACTGCTTCAGCACGACGAAGTCCGGTTCGATCCACTTCTTCACGTCGAGCAGGACGTTGACCGTCAGGTAGAAGCGGTTCCCGCTCTTGGCTGCTGTGGGCTCCAGGTATTTCCCCAGTGTCCACACGGCGAACATGTTGGCCGTTCCCTCGCGCGGGCTCATGATCAGCTTCCCGTCCAGGCACTCGTACTTGACCGGGGGCATTCCCGGGATCGGTAGGTACCTTTCGGCGAGCTCGGGCGTCCACAGGCCGTCCAGGTCGACGAGCGGGTCGAACGATGGTGCAGCCACGGCGGCGCTCCTCTCGACCAAGAAAGCGGTGTTGCCTTCCATCACAGTACCCATGGGTCCAGGCTGCCGATACTGATCGGCTGTTCGCCAGGTGATCCACTCGAACTGGTGAACGAATGCGCAGGTGGCACGGGTGCCCGCGGCCAGGTCGCGGGCACCCGTGCTCTGGCGGGTCAGCGCAGGCCGGTCACGCGCAACGCGGCCTGCAGCCGCGGCTGCGCCCGCTCGCTCGCCCGCTTCGCCCCGTGCGCTCGGATGCGGTCCAGCTCCGCCGCGTCGTCCAGCAGCTCCCGGGCGCGTTCGCGCACCGGTCGCAGCTCCTCGATCACGGCGTCGGCCACCGCCTCCTTGAGCTCCGCGTAGGTGCTCGCCGATTCCGTTGCGGTGTAAGGGCTCGTGTCGTTGCAGGCGGCGAGGATCTCCAGGAGGTTCGCCACCCCGGGCCGGCCGTCCGGGTCGTACCGCACCTCGTCGAGGCCGTCGGTGACCGCGCGGCGGAACTTGCGGCGGATCGCGTCGGGCTCGTCGAGCACGAAGACGACGCCGGGGGACTGCTGGTTGGACTTCTCCATCTTGCGCGCCGGGTCGGCGAGGTCCCGGATCCGCGCCGCAGTCTTGGGCACCACGGCCTCCGGGACGGCGAACACGTCGCCGTAGTTGGCGTTGAACCGGCGGGCGAGCGTGCGCGCCAGCTCGACGTGCTGGTCCTGGTCGCTGCCGACCGGCACCTCGGTGGCGCCCTGCAGCAGGATGTCGGCGGCCATCAGCACCGGGTAGGTCAGCAGGCCCACCCGCGCCGACTCCTGCCCGGCGCCCCGCTCCTTGAACTGGACCATCCGGGCGGCTTCGCCGTAGGAGCAGGTGCATTCCAGGATCCAGTTCAGCGTCCCCAGCTCGCCGGCCAGATCCGACTGCACGAACAGCGAATCCGGGTCGATGCCCGCCGCGAGCAGCACCGCGAACTGCTCGCGGGTGAGCGCGCGCAGCCGCTGCGGCCGGTGCGACGTGGTCATGGCGTGCAGGTCGGAGACGAAGAACAGGTCCGCGGGTTCGCGCTCGGCGGCCCACCGCCGCACGGCGCCGAGGTAGTTGCCCAGCTGGACGTGGCCGGACGGGGTGATCCCGGACAAGCGGGTCATTGGTCTCTCCTGTGGTCCTGGGCCGCTGCCACCGGGATCGACCTCGCACCGCTCGGCCGCCCGGAGGGGCGGCCGATGGTCTGCGTGTCAGTGCACGACGATGCTGGGCCGCCCTCGGACGGCCCACCACATGTTCAACATTGCGCGCACGCCGCAATGTTACCGCTTGGTGATCGGCAGCGGTCAAGTGGAAGGGCTACCGTGAAAGAATGTTTGTAGTGCTGCTGCAATACACCGCGCCAGAATCGGATATCGACGGCCAACTGGTAGATCACTACGAATGGGTAACCCAGCATTACGATGCCGGTGACTTCATCGCCGCCGGCCACCGCCACCCGCGCAGTGGCGGGGTGATCATCGCCAGGGCGATGTCCCGCGGCAGGCTCGACGCGATCCTCGCGACGGACCCGTTCGCGCTGCACAAACTGGTTCGCTACGAGGTCATCGAGTTCACTGCGCTGCGGACGATCCCCGAGTTGGCGAAGTACGCCGACCCGCTGTCCACGACCGCCCACAAGTAGCCCCGGGACCACCTCGCAACCGCGGCGGGTGCCGCGGCCAGATCAATTCGCGCTATTTCTTCTTTGCCGCTTTCTTGACCTTCTTTTGCGCTTTCTTGACCTCTGCGGCCTTGGTCTCGCGCAGCAGGTCGCGCAGTACCACGATTGGGCAGCTCTTGCACGGCGGTCGCGACCGACAGCATTTCTTCTTGACCTTGATGGTGCCTTTGCCCACGGTTTGTTCTTTCGGTGCCGAGACAGGGATGGGCACAGGCTAGGCGAACCTAACCTCGGATTGCGAACTTGATGTTGGGAACCGGTCCCGGGTGTTGCGCTGAGCACGCGACGCCCGGTCCCGCATGAGGTTGCACTACCCTGGGACGAGCCGCGCGTCGACGTGCGCGCCTCCGCCCTGGGGTGGTGGCGCCCGATCAGCTCCGCAGCTGCGGCGCAGTGGAGCCGCGGCACGGTGCCTTGCGGATCGTCCCGCACCCGGACCAAGTCGACGAACCCCGCCGCGCCCATCTGCGCCGATCCAGGAGTACCCGCGTGTCCGCCACCAGCGTCGCCGCCCCCATTCGCAGTGATCTGCGCAACGTCGCCATCGTTGCCCACGTCGACCACGGCAAGACCACCCTGGTTGATGCCATGCTGCGGCAGTCCGGCGCCTTCTCCGAGCGCGCCGAGCTCGTCGACCGCGTGATGGACTCCAACGACCTGGAGCGCGAGAAGGGCATCACGATCCTCGCGAAGAACACCGCGGTCCGCCGGGAGACCGACGCCGGCCCGGTGACCATCAACGTGGTGGACACCCCCGGCCACGCCGACTTCGGCGGCGAGGTCGAGCGCGCCCTGTCGATGGTGGACGGGGTGCTGCTGCTGGTGGACGCCAGCGAGGGCCCGCTGCCGCAGACCCGGTTCGTGCTGCGCAAGACGCTGGCCGCCGGGCTGCCGGTGGTCTTGGTCGTGAACAAGGTCGACCGCCCGGACGCCCGCTGCGCCGAGGTCGTCGAGGAGGCCCACGACCTGCTGCTGGAACTGGCCAGCGAGCTCGACGGCGAGGTCGAGCTCGACATGGAGGCGATCCTGGACCTGCCGGTCGTGTACGCCTCCGCGCGCGCCGGCCGGGCGTCGCTGGCCCAGCCGGTGGACGGCGAGCTGCCCGACGAGGAAGACCTCACCGCGCTGTTCGAGGTGCTGCTCAAGCACGTGCCCGCGCCGATCGCGGACGCCGAGTCCCCGTTGCGCGCGTTGGTGACGAACCTCGACGCGTCCTCCTTCCTCGGCCGGATCGCGCTGTGCCGGATCCACTCCGGCACCTTGCGCAAGGGCCAGACCGTCGGCTGGTGTCGCGCCGACGGCACCGTCGAGAAGGTCCGGCTGACCGAGCTGCTGATCACCGAGAACCTCGACCGGGTGCCGTGCAACGAGGCGTCCGCGGGCGACCTGGTCGCCATCGCCGGTATCCCGGACATCACCATCGGCGACACCCTCGCCGACCCCGACGCCCCGGCGCCGCTACCCCGGATCACCGTCGACGACCCGGCGATCTCGATGACCATCGGCGTCAACACCTCGCCGCTGACCGGCCGCAACGGCGGCACCAAGGTCACCGCGCGGCAGGTCAAGAACCGGCTGGACGCCGAGCTGATCGGCAACGTCAGCATGAAGGTGCTGCCCACCGAGCGGCCGGACGCCTGGGAGGTGCAGGGCCGCGGCGAGCTGGCGCTGGCGATCCTGGTGGAGACCATGCGCCGGGAGGGCTTCGAGCTCACCGTCGGCAAGCCGCAGGTGGTCACCCGGACCATCGACGGCCAGCTGTGCGAGCCGTTCGAGCGGCTGACCATCGACTCCCCCGAGGAGCACCTCGGCGCGGTCACCCAGCTGCTGGCCGGGCGCAAGGGCCGGATGGAGACCATGGACGGGCACGGCACCGGCCGCATCAAGCTGGAGTACGTGGTCCCGGCCCGCGGCCTGATCGGGTTCCGCACCGAGTTCCTCACCGAGACCCGCGGCACCGGCATCGCCAACCACGTCTTCGAGGGCTACTTCCCGTGGGTGGGCGAGCTGCGCACCCGGCACACCGGCTCGCTGGTGGCCGACCGGGCGGGCTCGGCGACCACCTACGCGCTGATCCAGCTGGCCGACCGCGGCAGCTTCTTCGTGGAGCCGGGCAACGAGGTCTACGAGGGCATGGTGGTCGGGGAGAACCCGCGCGCCGAGGACCTCGACGTGAACATCACCAAGGAGAAGAAGCTCACCAACATGCGGTCCTCCACCGCGGACGAGCTGGAGCGGCTGGCCAAGCCGCGCACGCTCGCGCTGGAGGAGGCGCTGGAGTTCTGCTCCGGTGACGAGTGCGTCGAGGTCGGCCCGTCGGCGATCCGGGTGCGCAAGATGGTCCTGGACAGCACGACCCGCGCCCGCGAGCGCTCCCGCGCCAAGGCCCGCGACAACGGCGTCAACTGAGGTCAGAGTGTTCCTAGCTCGTTTTGCGTGGCGGTGCGGGTGGCGGAACCTCAGGAGTCTTCTCGCTGTGGGATCCCCGACATCATGAATGACCAATTCACCACGTCGGGGC
>NZ_FNOK01000043.1:0-23404 GCF_900106995.1 Saccharopolyspora shandongensis | reverse complement strand
ATTCACCACGTCGGGGCTGTCCTCGCGAGAAGACCCCTGAGAACCCGCGGCGGTGCGAGTTGCGAGGGTGGGCTAAGCGGCTGCGCCGCTTCAAGGACGACTGAATCTTCGGTCCCGGACTCGCTGTGGGATTTCTGACATCGTGCGGTGGTCTCGGCGGCGGCCGAACATCGGCCGTCGCCGGGCTCGCCCGCGCTCTTTCCCGGCGTGACCGGGGATTTCGCCGAATCGCGCGCAGCGCGGGCGGTCGGCTAGCACACTGAGCCGTGACCCCGGTGTCGATCATTTCGGCGACGGCAGGAACCATGGAGGGCTCTCGCGCGTCTTCCGCACGTGCGAGCCGCCCCGGGTGGGCCGGGGTGTCGGGGGAGCAGACGTGAGGGAGGTTCGGCGTGTCCCAGGGTCGACGCCGCCCACTGGCAGTGGTCTCCCTGCTGCTGACGACCGTCAGCGTGGTGGCTGCCTGCACGAACGCGCCCCCGCCACCGCTGGTGCCGCCACCGCAAACCCCGACGACCAGCGCGCCGACGACCAGCGCGCCGCCGGCGCAGCCGATGCCCGTGGAGGTCGTCGTCGGTGTCGACGAGCTCGAGGGCGGGTTCAACCCGCACACCCTCGCCGACCTGTCGCCGACGAGTTCGGCGCTGGCCAGCCTGATGCTGCCGTCGGTGTTCCGTCCGGGGGCCGACGGGAACCTGCAGCTGGACGGCACCCTGATGGAATCCGCCGAGTTGGTGCCGGATGCGGAGAAGTTCACCGTCCGCTACCGGATCCGGCGGGAGGCCAACTGGTCCGATGGCGCGCCGATCGCTGCCGAGGACTTCGTCTACCTGTGGGAGCAGCTGCGTTCCCAGCCCGGCGTGTCCGATCCGGCCGGCTACCAGCTGATCGATGACGTCGCGTCGCGGCAGGGCGGCAAGACGGTCGACGTGACCTTCGCCAAGCCGTTCCCCGGCTGGCAGACGCTGTTCAACAACCTGCTTCCCGCGCACCTGCTGCGGGACGCGCCGCGCGGCTGGGCCACGGTGCTCGATGACGGGTACCCGGCCTCCGGCGGCCCGTTCGCGATCCGGCAGATCGATCTGGACCGCGGCGAGATCATCCTGGAGCGCAACGACCGCTACTGGGGTCCGCCCGCGCAGTCGGACCGGATCGTGCTGCGCGCGCTCGACAGGGCGCGCCAGGTCGAGGCGTTGCGCAGCGGGGACAGCCACCTCGCCGTGTTCGGCGCGGACCGGAGCACCATGCAGTCGCTGCGGGACCTCGGCGACGCGGTGCAGCTGATCACCGTGCCACGCCCGGCCACCATGGAGGTGCTGCTGCGGCACGACAGCCGTGAGCTGGCGGACGTCAAGGTGCGGCGGGCGGTCCTCGCGGCCCTCGACCGGCCCGCGCTGGTCGAGGCGGGCACCGGTGGCGGGCCGGCGGATCAGCTGCAGGCGCACGCACAGGTGCTCGCCCCGTCCGAGCGCGGTTACACGCCGACTGAACAGGGGTTGCCGAACAAGCCCGATCCCGCGCAGGTCGAGCGGCTGCTCGGGGAGGCCGGCTACCACCGCAGCGGCGGGGCGTGGCTGCGGGACGGGCGACCGCTGAACCTCGTGATCGCGGCGCCGTTCGAGCACGAGTCCTACATCCGGATCGCCGAGGCGGTCGCGCAGCAGCTGCGGGAGCAGGGCATCCAGGCGACCGTGGTGACGCCGACCGGTGATCAGCTGTTCGGCGAGATGCTGTCGGCCAATCCGCGGTCCGGGGAATCCGGCGGGGCGGGTTCGGTGGACATGGCGATCGCTCCTCGTCCGGCCGGCGGTGATCCGGCGGCGATGATGGCTTCCTCGTACGGCTGCCCGGGCGTGGCCGCGGACAGCGAGACGCCGTTCCCGTACAACGACGCCGGTTTCTGCGACGAGCTGCTGCAGCCGACGATCGACGCGTCGCTGACCGGCCAGGTGCCGTTCCCGGAGGCCTCGGCGGTCGTCGAGCAGGTGCTGTGGCGCGACGCGGTCGCGCTCCCGCTGTACCAGCAGGCCCAGGTGATGGCGCTGCGCCGGGAAGCCACCGGGGTCGAGGCCGGTAACGGCCTGGCCGGGCCGTTCTCGACCGCTGCCAAGTGGATCGGAACGCCGGCCGATAACGACGGCTATTAATTCCCGCGGTGCGGCCACCCAGCGGACATGCCGTTGATGAGCTGCGAGGACGTCGATTCGTTCGGCTCGCGGGCGGATCGGAACCGGGTAGTCGACGCGATCGGGTGCGCCGTTCGCGGCGCGTGGATTCGGGCATTCGGGGTAACGCGGCTACCGTGCGCAGTGTGGTGTGCGCCGCAGATTAGTCTGGACCGGTGACGCTGACGGCCCCACCGAGGTTGCTGCTGGTACACGCGCACCCAGACGACGAAACCCTCTGGACCGGCGGGACGATCGCCCGCTACGCCGCCCGCGGCGTGCAGGTGGTGGTGGTGACCTGCACCCTCGGCGAGGAGGGCGAGGTCATCCCCGAGAGCCTGCGCGGCCTGGCTTCGGACCAGGCCGACCAGCTCGGCGGCTACCGCGTCGGCGAGCTGCGCTCCGCCTGCTCCGCGCTGCGGGTGGCCGATCACCGGTTCCTCGGCGGCATCGGCCGCTGGCGCGACTCGGGGATGCTCTGGGAGCAGCCCGGTCAGGCGGGCGCGCTGCCCGACGCGCATCCGCGCGCCTTCGCCGTCGGTGATCTGCAGGAGCAGACCGATGCGCTGGAAGCCGTGCTGCGGGAGGTGAAGCCGCAGGTCGTCGTGAGCTACGCGGCCGACGGCGGCTACGGCCATCCGGACCACGTCCGCGCCCACGAGGTGACCGTCGCGGCGGCCGCGAAGGTTCCCGACGTCCAGCGGGTGTTCTACGCGGTCCCGTCCCGCGACGAGCTCGCGAAGGGGCTCGCCAGGCTGGCGGAGGCCCCGGACATGCCCTTCGAGCTGCCCGAACCGCACGAGCTGGCCAGCGTCGAGGACGAATCGATCACCACGGTCGTCGACGTCTCCGAGCACCTGCCGGCGAAGATCAGCGCCCTGCGCTCGCACGGCACGCAGGTGAAGGTGTGGCTGGAGCAGTGGCACAACGGCGAGGGCGTGGCGGCGTACGCGCTGTCCAACGGCGTCGCGCAGCCGATCGTGACGACCGAGCACTACGTGCTGGCGACGGGTGATCCGCAGGGCTGCCAGGCCGATCTCTTCGGCGGGCTCGGGGTGAGCGGAACCGAGCCGGTGGGCGACCGTTGACCGCTCGCGACCGCGTGCTGTTCGGTTTCCTGCTGCTCGATGCCGTCCTGCTGGCGTTGGTCGAGCTGTTGTTCCTGCCGTCCTACATCGGCTCCGTGCAGTTCCCGGTCACCGCCGCGCTGGCGGCGGTGATCACGCCGCTGCTGGTTGCCGAGGCCGCGCGGATCTCGCCGCGGCGCCGGGTCGCCGGGGCCCCGTTGCTGGTGTGGTTCGCGACGGTGTTCGTGTTCGGTGTGTTCGGGCCGGGTGGCGACATCGTGCTGCTCAACGACTGGCGCGCCCTGCTGCTGATCGGTGGCGGCGCCCTGCCCAGCGCGATGATGCTTGGAATCGTGCTGGGCAAGAACGTGAAGCGTGATGGCTGAGGTGCTGACCGACGAGCGGATCGCGGCGGTGCTGCGGCCGTTCGTGCGGGCGACCGCGCCGGTGCTGGACGCGCTGCGGGAGTCCGATCCGCTGCGGCTGCGCGGCCGGTCCGGCGATCTCGACGCGGACGGCGCGTTGCGGAAGGTCCTGCGGCAGCTGGACGGGATGCAGGTGCCGGGAAGTTCCGCGTGGGACGCGATGTCCGTCGAGCAGCGCTGCGACTGGTGGGCCTCCCGGGTCGGGCGGTTCCTCGCGCTGGTCGCCGGGCTGCCCCGGTTCGGCGGCGTCATCACCTCGCGGCTGCCGATCCGCAACGCGCTGGGCATCACCGGCCAGGGCCTGGTGTTGTGCGCCATCGCCGCCGAGCACGGCGTGACCGACCAGGCCGTCAAGGTGCAGCTGATCGCCGAGGTGCTGCTCGGCCGCGAGTTGTCGGACGAGCTGGCGGCCGGGCGCGCTGAGGACGACGAGCGGGTCTCGGAGCTCACCGAGGACCTCGACGCCGCGCGGCGCGAGCACGGCCGGGCGACGCCGAAGGCCGTCGTGCGCACGGTGTGGCGAATGGCACGTGCGCTGTGGGAGATCGATTCGGAGCTCGACAAGCGGCCGCAGGGCCGCTTGCACCACGAGTTGCTCGGCAACATCCCGGTCGTCGGCGTCGTGGGCGGTTACCTGGGAGAAAGATCCGCCCTGCGCAAGGTGGGGCGGCTCGGTGCGCAATGGTTGCGGCGCAATGGTTTACGGCGTTAACCCCGGCGTCGTAGAGTCGGTCCTGCTCTCGCGCTGTGGGACCAGTTACGCGTCCAAGGTGGGTACGAGAGATACTGTCAGCAGTCGCCTCAGGAGGTTCCTGAGCGCGATTAGGACAACGCTTCGAGCAGGAGAGCAACCGTGACCTACGTGATCGCCGAGCCCTGCGTCGACGTGCTCGACAAGGCATGCATCGAGGAATGCCCTGTCGATTGCATCTACGAGGGCGGGCGGATGCTCTACATCCACCCCGATGAGTGCGTCGACTGCGGTGCCTGCGAACCGGTCTGCCCGGTGGAGGCCATCTACTACGAGGACGACGTGCCGGAGGAGTGGGCCGCCTACACCAAGGCGAACGTGGACTTCTTCGACGAGCTCGGCTCGCCGGGTGGTGCGGCGAAGGTGGGCAAGGTCAACAAGGACGTCGAGCCCGTCACCAGCCTGCCCCCGCAGGGCGAATGAGTTCCACGACCGGCCCGGGTGCTGCGGCGCCCGGGCTCCGCGGCCCGCAGCTGCCGGACTTCCCGTGGGATTCGCTGGCGTCCCAGACCGCGACGGCCCGGTCGCACCCGGACGGCATCGTCAACCTGTCGGTCGGCACGCCCGTCGACCCGGTGCCGGAGAACCTCCGGCGGGCCCTGTCGGCGGTGGCCGACCAGCCGGGCTACCCGGCCACGCACGGAACCCCGGAGCTCCGGGAGGCCGCCGTCGCCTCGATGGAACGGCGCTACGGCGTTTCCGGCCTGGAGCCGGACGCGGTGGTGCCGACCATCGGTTCTAAGGAACTGGTGGCCTGGTTGCCGACGCTGCTCGGCGTCCGGCCCGGC
This sequence comes from Saccharopolyspora shandongensis, assembly GCF_900106995.1. Lineage (GTDB taxonomy): Bacteria > Actinomycetota > Actinomycetes > Mycobacteriales > Pseudonocardiaceae > Saccharopolyspora > Saccharopolyspora shandongensis. The sequence continues at coordinate 18,208 of NZ_FNOK01000043.1, read as the reverse complement.
GATCTCGTCGCGATCCCGGAGCTGGCGTACCCGACCTACGAGGTCGGCGCGAAGATCGCCGGCGCCGAGGTGGTCCGGCTCGCGCCCGGCGAACTGCCGCCGGCCGGTACCCGGCTGCTGTGGCTGAACTCCCCGTCCAACCCGACCGGGCGGGTGCTGGAGGCCCAGCAGCTCGCCGACTCGGTGCGGGCGGCTCAGGAGCTCGGCGCGGTCGTCGCCTCGGACGAGTGCTACCTCGCGCTCGGGTGGGACGCCGAACCGGTTTCGGTGCTGCACCCCTCGGTGAGCTCCGACTTCCGCGGCGTGCTCGCAGTGCACTCGCTTTCGAAGTCGTCGAACCTGGCGGGGTATCGCGCCGGGTTCGTCACCGGTGATCCGGATCTGGTGCGGCGCCTGCTGGAACTGCGCAAGCACGCGGGGATGATCGTCCCGCGGCCGGTGCAGGAGGCGATCACCGCCGCGCTGAGCGACGACGCGCACGTGGGCGTGCAACGCGAGCTCTACGCGGCGCGGCGGGCGGTGTTGCGGCCCGCGCTGGAGGCGGCGGGGTTCCGCATCGAGCACTCGCAGGCCGGCCTGTACCTGTGGGCGACCCGCGGCGACGATGCGTGGCAGACGGTGGATTGGTTGGCGCAGCGGGGAATTCTCGTGGCGCCGGGCACCTTCTACGGGCCGGCGGGTGAGCGTCACGTTCGCATCGCCCTGACCGCGTCGGACGAGCGCATCGCCGCGGCCGCCAAGCGCCTGAGCGAGTGATCCGCTGGTCGTCGTGAGTACTTTGGATTGCTATCGCGGTCCAAAGTGCTCACGAATGCCCGGGCGTCAGATCGCTGCGGCTGCGGCGTCGACCGCTTCCCACGTCGCCCACCACTGGGTGCGGCGCTCCGCTTTGCGCGTCTGCTCCCGCTCCACCAAGCGGCCCGCCACGAATGCGACCGCGGCGTCGACGTCTTCGCCGAAGTCCCGCAGGAGGCCGCGGACGCGTTCTTCCGCCACGCAGGCGTCCTGGTGCTCTCCGAGCACGTCCTGGAACTGCTTCGCCGCCTTGATCAGCTGCTGCATCGGCCTGCCGAACGCCGGTTGTGCCAGTTCCGCCGTGTAGCGCACTCGCTTGCCCCGAATGCGCAGCGCGTGCAGCTCGTCGTCGGCGGGCGCTTCCGGTAGTCGTGCAACGGATTTTCGGAGCTTGTGGAACTGGCCGAGGACCAGTCGGCGCAACTCGCGTTCGGTGTCCACATCGGACTCCGGCGTCGGCAGCCCGGCGCGGAGCGAGTCAGCGATCGAGCGGAGCAGGGCGAGGTAGCGGTCGCTGTCCAGCGCCGCGAGCATCTCCACCCTGGCCAGGCCGTGCTCGGCCTCCAGCCCGGAGATCAGCCGGGCCGCCGCGGCGCGTTCGTCGGCCGGGAGGTCGGCGCTCTCCGCGCGCAGCCGCTCCAGCAGCACGTCGAGATCGCGAACCGGGCCGAGGGCCCTGCCCAGCCAGCCCAGCTCCGCGCGCAACGGCTCCGACCAGTCCCGGTCCAGGAACCGCCGACCCGACAGCAGCATCGCGCGCATCCGGCGCACCGAGACGCGCATCTGGTGCAGTTCCTCGGGATCTTCGCCCTGCCGGGTGCCGGGGTCGTGCGAGATCAGGGCGCGCAGCCGGGCGTCCAGCCCGGCCCTGATGTGCTCGGCGAGCGGAGCCCGCCGGTCAGCCGTGCGGGGCTCGGCGGGCAGGTCGACCACGCCGGTGAGGTCGCGTCGTTGCCAGCTGATGGCCATTGCCCATGATAAAACCGGCCGCCCCGGCCGCTGCCTCGTCCATCCGGCGGATCCCACCCCCGGACGTGCGAAGGGCACCCCCGGCCGGAGGTGCCCTTCGCCTGGCCTCGAAGCGGGTCAGTCGTTGGCGTGCAGCGCCGCGTTCAGCTCGACCTTGCCACCGGTCCGGGCGGTGACCTCGATCGTGCCGGTGGTGGAGTTGCGGCGGTACAGCAGGCCGTCCGAACCGGACAGCTCCAGCGCCTTGGTGATGGTGCCGTCCGGCAGCGTCACCTTCGTGCCCGCCGTGATGTACAGGCCCGCCTCCACGACGCAGTCGTCGCCCAGCGAGATGCCCACGCCGCCGTTGGCGCCGATCAGGCAGCGCTCGCCGATGGAGATGACCTCCTTGCCGCCGCCGGAGAGGGTGCCCATGATCGAGCCGCCACCCCCGACGTCCGAGCCGTCGCCGACGACGACGCCCGCCGAGATCCGGCCCTCGACCATCGACGCGCCGAGCGTGCCGGCGTTGAAGTTGACGAAGCCCTCGTGCATCACCGTGGTGCCGCTGGCGAGGTGCGCGCCCAGCCGGACCCGGTCGGCGTCGCCGACGCGGACCCCGGACGGTACGACGTAGTCGACCATGCGCGGGAACTTGTCGACGCTGTAGACGGTGACCGGGCCGCGCGCCCGCAGCCGCAGCCGGGTCGCCTCGAAGCCCTCCACCGGGCACGGGCCGTGGTTGGTCCACACGACGTTGGCGAGCAGGCCGAACATGCCGTCCAGGTTCTGGCCGTGCGGGCGGACCAGGCGGTGCGACAGCAGGTGCAGGCGCAGGTAGATGTCGTGCGCGTCGACCGGCTCGTCGGAGAGGCGGCCGATCTCGCTGCGCACCGCGACGACCTCGACGCCGCGGGCGTCGTCCCGCCCGAGCAGGGCGGCCCCGGCCTCGCCGAGGGACTCGGCAGCCTCCGCAGCGGACAGCCGCGTGCTGCCGGACCGGCCCGGCTCGCCGAGCTTGACGGTCGGGAACCAGGTGTCCAGCACCGTGCCGTCGTCGGTCACGGTGGCCAGGCCGACGCCGTGGGCGCCCGTGGTCTGCGGGTCGGGAGACTGTGCACTCATACCCGAAACGGTAATCGGCGCAGGTGGCGGCGGCCCGCAGGGGTGGCCGCCACGGGTGGCGCCGCCCGGTGCCGGGCCGCTTTCGCGCGAAAGCGCCGCTAGCGCGCGTGCGCGGTGGCGTTTTCGCGCGAAAGCGCCGTCAGTCCTTGGCGGCGGCCAGCAGGTGGCAGCCGGTGGTGATCATCAGGACCGTGTTGGCGGCGGTGCCGAACTGGTAGACCGCGCCGTACTGGTCGTTGCCGATGATCTCGTGGTCGCCGCTGCGGTTCACGATGATCTCGGGCTCGTCGAAGCCGTACTCGCCGGTGATCTCCTGGACGATCTCCACCGCGAGCGACCACTCCGAGTCCGGCAGGTTGCCCGGCGCCCGCCACGACTCCAGGACCCGGCTCTCCGCCTCGCGGACGTCCGGGAACTCGGTGCAGCCGGCCCGGCTGACCGGGTCCGACACCGCCCACTCCAGCGGCCCGACCTCCATGTTGAGCCGGTCCAGCAGCCGCTGCTGCATCTGTTCGTAGCGCTCGCTGATCTCCTCGATGCTGGGGCGCTGGCGGAGCAGGTTGCGCGGGTCGTTCACGATTCCCCCGTACGGTCCGGTGTTGGCGGCGGTCACCTCAGGAGATCATGCCGGAGATCACGTCGCCGATCCCGCGGCCGTCGTCCTTGACCGCCCGATCCGGCACTCCGGCGACCACCGTGCTCATGTTGTACTGGCTCGTGCTGTCCGGCGCGAAGTAGCTGCTGTGGCCCTCGACGCCCTTGCCGTGCTCGGATTCCTTCGCGGACAGGCCGGTCATCCCGTCCAGGTGGCTGGGGTCGCCGCCGAAGCGGCCCAGGTCGGCCACCCAGTCATTCTTCGCCTCGATCCGGTACGAGTGCCCGGCAGGCACGTTGAGGTCCTCGACGTCGTCGGTGCCCACGCCCGGCGAGCCGGAGAACACCGCGTCGTCGACGCCGTGACCCTGCTCCTGCATCGCGTAGCCGGTGATCGTGGAGCCGTAGGAGTGGCCGATCGCGGTCAGGTGCGGATCGTCGTCCCGCGAGGCGTTGATGCCCTCGCAGAAGGAGGCGAGCTTCTTGCCGCCGTCCTCCGCCAGCTTGGCGGTGGCCACCGAGCGGTCCGGGTCGGTGACCTCGCTCCGCTGCGGGAACTCGGTGCCCACCCAGGTGACCGCGGCGACCTTGCCGCCGTCGCCGTGCCGGTCGCTCTCGAACTGGGCCTGCCTGCGCAGCTGGTCCATCTGCTTGTCGGCGTTGAGCGAGCCGTCGACGGTGGTGTTCATGCCCGGCGTGTACACCGAGACGTGGTCGGCGGTGTCCACATTGCCCACCGCGACCGCCGCCTTGGCGCGTTCGCCGCCGGTGTCGAGCAGCAGCAGCTGGCGGTCGCCGCGCGCCAGCATCTGCTCCACCGCGTCGATGGACTTGAGCTTGGCGTCGACCTTCGCGAGCTCGTCCTCCTCGCCGCCGGAAACGCCGCCCGCGCGCAGCTCGTCCTTGCGGGCCTGCAGCGTGGATCGCTCGTCGGCGATGCGGGCGCGGTTGGCCTTGTCCCGGACTTCGGCCGGGATGCCGTCGCGGTTGCCGAGCCAGGCGGGCGGATTCTTGGTGTACGCCTCGCGTTCGGCGTCCGACAACGACTTCCACCACTTGGCGTTCTCCGCCGGGCCGCCGTCCTTGGGCGCCATGGCGGCCATGGTCTGCGCCGGGGCGGCGCCGGGCTGGATCTCGTCCTGTTCCGCCGCGGTCAGCGTCTTGGCCAGGTCGGCGTCGGTGCGCTCGGCGTCGTCGAGGATCGACTCGACCGCGGCGGCCAGCTCGTCGCGGGCGCGCAGCCGCTGCTGCTTGACCCGCTCGACATCTTCGGCGGGCACGTCCTGCGGTGGGGCGGCGTCGCGGATGCCGCCATCCTCGGTGATCTCGAAGCCGTTGGCGCGCGCCTGGTGTTCCGTCGCGTCGAGCCGCTTCTTGATCTGCTCGACCTCTTCGGCGGCCTTGCCGACGGCATCGCGGACGCCGTCGACCTCGGCGCCCAGCCGGTGCAGGTCCTTACCGAGTTCGGCGTGCCGCTTGGCGGAGTTCTCCGCCGCCTCGCCCGTCCAGCCCGCCGGGTTGCGCGCGGCGTGGAGCTCGTCGTCGAGTCCGACCAGCTCGTCCCGGCGCTTCCCGAGGGTGCGGAAAACCTCCTCCAGCGCATCGGGTTTCCAGCGACGCACGTCGGCGAACGACACCATGGAGCGGTCTTTGCCTTTCGAAGCGAGCGATCATGCGGTGCCGGCCGCGAGCCCGGTGGACTCGCGGCCGGCGGCCGCGGGCGGGATCAGCCCTTGGCGGACTGGAGGAGGTGGCAGCCGGTGCGCAGGCTCAGGACCGTGTGCACCTTGGTGCCGAACTGCAGCTGCCCGCCGAACTCGTCGCGCATCTCGACCTTGTGGTCGCCGGGCCGGTTGACCACGATCTCCAGCTCCTTGAAGCCGTACTCCTTGGTCACGTCGATCCCGATCTGCTGGGCCCGCTCCCACTGGTCGTCGGGGATGTTGCCCTCGTAGGTCCAGCGCTCCAGGCTGTGCTGTTCGGCGCCGTCGACGTGCGAGAGCTCCTTGCCCTCACATGCCGCCTGACCGAAATCGCCCTTGTTGATCCACGGCGTCGCCAGGCCGAGGTCGGCGGACAGCCGGTCCCGCAGCTTCTGCTGCATCTCCTCGTAGCGGGCGGTGATCTCCTCCATGGACGGTCGCTGCCGCAACGTGCTGAGTGGGTCTGCCACGTTTCCCCCGTCGGACGGTTCGGGTCCGCTCGCGCAACCGGCGGCGAGCAGACCGCAGAGGACGAACAGGACGAGCTTTCTCATGAGAAGAAGTCCTTGATGCCGGACACCGTTTTCTCACCCAGGTCCTTGGCGCCGGACACCGTCTTCTCGCCGAAGTCGTAGATCGCGGAGCCGGCTTCCTGGGCCTGGTGCGGAACGTAGGAGATCACATCCCCGACGCCGTTGGTCTTGCCCTCCACGGTGTTGTCCGGGAGGCCCGCGACCACCGAGGCCATGTTGTGCTGGCTGGTGGTTTCGGTGTCCAGGTAGTCGCTGTGGCCCTCGACGCCCTTGCCCTCGTCCGACTTCTCGGTGGACAGGTCCTTGAAGCCGTCCATGTGGGACGGGTCGCCGCCGAACCGGGCGAAGTCCGCGACCGGGTCGTCCTTGGCCTCCAGCCGGTAGGCGTGGCCCTCGGGGACGTGCAGGTCCTCGATGTCGTTGGTGCCGACGCCGGGGGAGCCGAAGATGATCGCGTCGTCGACCCCGTGGCCGCCGCCCTGCAGGGCGTAGCCGGTGGTGGTGGAGCCGTAGGAGTGGCCGATCGCGGTCAGGTGCGGGTCGGTGTCCCGGGACTCGTTGATGCCCTTGTAGAAGTTGTTCAGCTTCTCGCCGCCCTCCTGGGCGGAGCTGGAGCTGACCACCGAGTCGCCGAACACGTCCGTGTCCTCGGACTTCTGCGGGGCTTCGTAGCCGAGCCAGGCCACCGCGGCGACGCTGTCGTCCTTGCCGTTTCGGTCCAGCTCGTCCTCGGATTCCCGGACCAGGTCCGCCATCTTCGAGTCGTAGTCGCCGAGGCTGTCCTGGACCGTGGTCGTGTAGCCGGGCGTGAACACCGAGACGTGGTCGGCGGTGTCGACGTTGCCCACCCCGACGGCGGCCTTCATCCGCTCGCCGCTGCTGTCGAGCACCAGCAGCTGTCGCGGCGGGTCCTCCTTGGCGATGGTCTTCTCGACCTCGTCCAGCGACTTGATCTTGTCGTTGACCTGCTGGAGCTTTTCCTTCTCGTCCTCGGAAACGCCGCCCTGCTCCAGCTGCCGCTTCTGCTGTTCGAGGTCGTTGCGCACGTCGTCGATGCGGCCGCGGTTGGCCTCGTCGCGGACCTCGGCGGGGATGCCGTCGCGGTTGCCCAGCCATTCGGGCGGGTTCTCCCGCAGCGCCGCGCGCTGCTCGTCGGACAGCGACTTCCACCATTCCGCCGCCGCCTTCGGCGAATCGTCCTGCGGTTTCCCGGCGGAGGCGGCGAGGGCCTGGATGTCGTCGGTGTTCGCGGCGTCGGCCAGCGAAGCGCCCTTGCCGGGCTCGATCTTGTCCTGCTCGGCGGAGGTCAGCGCCTTGGCGAGTTCGGCGTCGGTCTGCTCGGCGTCGTCGAGGATCTTCTCGATCGTCTCGACGAGCTTGTCGCGGACCTGGATGCGCTGCTGCTTGACCTGCTCCAGCTGGTCTTCCGGCACGTCCTGGGGCGGCTTGACGTCGCGGACGCCGCCTTCCTCGGTGATCTCGAAGCCGTTGGCCTGCGCCTCGTGGTCGGCCTGCTCGATCTGCTGCTTGATCCTGGCGACGTCGTCGGCCGCCGCGGCCACCGCGACCCGCACGGTGGCGACCTCGGCCACCAGCGAGCGCATGTCCGACACCAGCTTCTCGTGCTGCTTCGCGGAGCCGTCGGCGGCTTCTCCGCTCCAGCCCTCCGGATTCTTCGCGCCGTCCAGCTCGTCCTGCAGGTTGACGAGGTCGTCGCGGCGTTTTCCGAGGTCGTTGTGGACGGCGTCGAGGCCCTCCGGCTTCCAGCGGCGCACGTCGGCGAAGGACACCATGTCGCTACCTACCTCCCGGTCTGCGCGCCGACGCGGTCGATGTCCGCCGCGCTCGACTCGTCGGACTGCTGGTACCCGTCGGCGCTCGCGTTCAGCGATTCGCCATGCTGTGCGGCGGCCTGGCTCCAGGACTTGATCGCCTTGTCCCAGCTCTGCGCGACCTGCTTCGAGGCCCCCTCGGACTTGCCGCCGGGCATCGCCTCGGCGATGTCCTCGGCCGGCGGCCCCAGCTTCACCTGACCGGCCTGCTCGCCCGCTGACTTCGCGCTCGCGCCGGCCTTCCTGAGCGCATCGGGATTGACCGTGTAATCCATGCCCACCTCCAGCGGCGGAAGCCTAGCGTGATGATCACGGCTTGGACGGTGGTTGCGCGGATCCGGTTCCCACCTGTTCACAAGCCCGAACCGCTGGTCCCGCCGCTATCCGGGCGCCCGGGTAGCCTCCGGGGCGTGACTGCGTCGTTGGATCTCACCGCTGACCCCGTTGAACTCACCGCCGCGCTGGTGGACATCCCCAGCGTCTCGGGCGGGGAGAAGGCCATCGCCGATGCGGTGGAGCAGGCGCTGCGCGAGCAGGCGCCGCACCTCGAAGTGGTGCGCAACGGCGACGCAGTGCTGGCGCGCACGAGCCTCGGGCGGGACTCGCGAGTGGTGCTCGCCGGGCACCTGGACACCGTGCCGATCAACGACAACCTCCCGCTGCGGCGCACCGGTTCGGGTGCCGAGGAGGTCCTGCACGGCTGCGGCACGGTCGACATGAAGGGCGGCGACGCGGTCATGCTGCACCTCGCCGCGACGCTCCCGGCACCGCGGCACGACTTGACGTTCGTGTTCTACGACTGCGAAGAGGTGGAGGCCGAGCGCAACGGCCTGAACCGGATCGAGCGGGAGCTGCCGGAGTGGCTGGCCGGCGATCTGGCGGTGGTGTGCGAGCCGTCGAACGCCGCGATCGAGGCGGGCTGCCAGGGCACGATGCGGGTGGAGGTGCGCACCACCGGCGCCCGCGCGCACACGGCCCGCGCGTGGATGGGTGTCAACGCGATCCACGCCGCGCAGCCGGTGCTGCAGCGGCTGGTCGAGTACGCGCCGCGCAACCCGGTGATCGACGGCCTGCAGTTCCGCGAGGGGCTGCAGGCGGTGCGCATCGAGGGCGGCGTCGCGGGCAACGTGGTGCCGGACTCGTGCGTGGTGACGGTGAACCACCGGTTCGCCCCGGACAAGTCGCTGGCGGAGGCCGAAGCGCACCTGCGCGAGATCTTCGACGGCTTCGAGGTCACGGTGACCGACGGCGCCTCGGGAGCCCTGCCCGGCCTGACCGCGCCGGCGGCGGCGCAGCTGGTCGAGGCGTCGGGATCGGAGCCGGTCGCGAAGCTGGGCTGGACCGACGTGGCGCGGTTCGCGGCCCGGGGCCTCCCGGCGGTGAACTTCGGCCCGGGCTCGCCAACCCTCGCCCACACGAAGCAGGAGCACGTGGCGACCGAGGAGATCCGCCACTGCGCCGACGTCCTCCGCCGCTTCTTCGCCTGATACCCGCGCTGCGCGCGGTCAGGCGATGCCGAGCATCGACTCGTCGTCGCTCTCCGAGCGCTCCGCGTCGTGCGGCCTCCTGCCGTCGGCGGCCGTGCCCTCGCGTTGCCGCGGCAGCTCCGCCGCCGCCGGCTCCGCTGCGGGGAGTTCCGCTGCTTCGCGCTCCGCGCCGGTGAGCTCCGCCGACTCGGCACTCGGGGCTGCGCCCGCGTCGACGCGCTCCGCCGGTTCCGCGCTCGGGGCTGCGCCCGTCGCGCCGATGCGCTTCGCGGTGTCGACGAACTGGAGGAGTTCGACCGGGAACGGCAGCACCAGGGTCGAGTTCTTCTCCGCCGCCACCTCGACGACCGTTTCCAGCAGGCGGAGCTGGAGCGCGGCCGGGGTGTCGGCCATGACGTGGGCCGCGTCGGCGAGCTTGCGGGACGCCTGGAACTCGCCGTCCGCCGCGATGACTCGCGAACGCCGCTCGCGTTCCGCTTCGGCCTGGCGGGCGATCGAGCGCTTCATGGACTCCGGCAGCGAGACGTCCTTGATCTCCACCCGGTCGATGTGCACGCCCCAGCCCAGCGCCGGGCTGTCGATCATCAGCTCCAGGCCCTGGTTGAGCCGTTCGCGGTTGGACAGCAGGTCGTCCAGGTCGCTCTTGCCGATGATCGAACGTAGCGAGGTCTGCGCGACCTGCCCCATGGCGAACAGGTAGTCCTCGACGTTGACGATCGCGCGCGCCGGGTCCTCGACCTTGAAGTACACGACCGCGTCCACCCGGACGGTCACGTTGTCGCGGGTGATGCCCTCCTGGGCGGGCACCGGCATGGTGACGATCTGCAGGTTGACCTTCCGCATCCGGTCCACCACCGGGACGATCGTGGTCAGCCCGGGCCCGCGGGTCAGCTCCTGCAGGCGGCCGAAGCGGAACACCACGCCGCGTTCGTACTGCTTGACGACCTTGACGCTCGCGGCGACGTAGACAACACCCAGGGCGATGATGAGGATCAGCAGTTCGATGAGCATGACTGGCTCCCGGGCTCGACTTCTGGCCTTGCCCGGCGACCCGTCTCCGGCGCCTGCGTAGATCGGGTGATCTGCGTGGTGTGCGCGGCCGGCATCGCCGGCACCACTAGATCTTTTCTTCGTATCGTACGCCGCCGCACGCTCGTGTGAATCCCTCGTGAACAGGCATTTCCCCGGTGTGCGCGGCTGCCGGGCAGGCGTTGGCGGCCGAGGGCCCGTGCGTACTCTCGACCACATGACGATCGAAGGCCAGTGGGGTGAGCCGAACGGCGCGGAGCGCCCCCAGGAGAGGCAACGCGGACCCGTGGTGCTGCGCCGTTCGAGGTTGCGCGAACACACCACCACCGACCAGCGGCTGCTGGACTCGCGCGGCCCGTCGGACTGGGTGCACACCGACCCGTGGCGGGTGATGCGCATCCAGTCCGAGTTCGTGGAGGGCTTCGGGGCACTCGCCGAGGTGCCGCGCGCGGTGACCGTGTTCGGTTCGGCGCGGACGCCGCGGGAGCACCCCGAGTACGCCATCGGGGTCGAGCTCGGCGCGGCGCTGGCCAAGATCGGTTGCGCGGTGATCACCGGCGGCGGCCCGGGCGCGATGGAGGCCATCAACCGCGGCGCGTCGGAGGCGGGCGGGCTGTCCATCGGGCTGGGCATCGAGCTGCCGTTCGAGCAGGGCCTCAACCCGTGGGTGGACCTCGGCGTCAACTTCCGCTACTTCTTCGTCCGCAAGACGATGTTCATCAAGTACGCGCAGGCGTTCGTCTGCCTGCCCGGTGGCTTCGGCACCATGGACGAGCTGTTCGAGTCGCTGACCCTGGTGCAGACCAAGAAGGTCACCAAGTTCCCGGTGGTGCTGTTCGGCAAGTCCTACTGGCAGGGCCTGTACGACTGGATCCGCGACAGCATGCACGCCTCGGGCAAGATCGGCGACAAGGACCTCGGGCTGCTGCACCTCACCGACGACATCGACGACGCGGTCAGCATCGTGCAGGAGGCGTACGAGGCGTGGGAGGCCACCCATTGAGCACCGTTGAGCCCGAGGAGACCACTGTGGACATCGCCGTCTGCGTCTACTGCGCGTCGCGCCCGGTGCCGCAACAACACCTGGACCTGGCGGCGGAGGTGGGCACCAAGATCGCCAAGCGCGGCTGGTCGCTGGTCTCCGGTGGCGGGCGCGTGTCGATGATGGGCGAGGTCGCCCGGGCGACGCGGGCCGGCGGCGGCCGGACCATCGGCGTCATCCCGCGCGCCCTGGTGGATCTCGAGGTGGCCGACACCGAGGCCGACGAGCTGCTGGTCGTGGACACGATGCGGGAGCGCAAGGGCCTGATGGACGCGCACGCGACGGCGTTCCTCGCGCTGCCAGGCGGCATCGGCACCTGCGAGGAGCTGTTCGAGATCTGGACCGCCCGCTACATCGGCATGCACGCCAAGCCGGTCGTGCTGCTCGACCCGGACGGCCACTACCGCGGCCTGCTGGACTGGCTGCACGGCCTGGTGGACACCGGGTTCGCCACCCGGCACTCGCTGGACACGCTCACCGTGGCCACCGACGTCGACGAGGCCCTCGACGCCTGCGCCGCGAGCCGGGAACCGGGCGCCTGAGGATCCACTGCGCAAGCCGAGCCGTGTACCTCCAACGGCCGGTGCCGTGCCAGGATCTGAAGTTGTGCAGGCTCTCCGGTTCCGCGACAAGGACATGCCCCAGGACCGACCGCTGGTGATGGCGATCGTCAACCGCACCCGCGACTCGTTCTTCGACCGGGGGCGGACCTTCGCGGCCGATGCGGCCACCGCCGCCGTGGACCGGGCCGTCGCCGACGGAGCGGACATCGTCGACATCGGCGGGGTCCGCGCCGGGGCGCAGGGCGAGACGGTGGACGCCGCCGAGGAGATCGAGCGGGTGGTGCCGTTCGTCGCCGCGGTCCGGGAACGCCACCCGGACCTGGTGATCAGCGTCGACACCTGGCGGCACGACGTGGCCCGGCGGGTGTGCGAGGCCGGGGCCGACCTGCTCAACGACACCTGGGCGGGCGCCGATCCGCGGCTCGCCGAGGTCGCGGCCGAGTTCGGCGTCGGCGTGGTGTGCTCGCACACCGGTGGCCTGGCGCCGCGCACCGACCCGTACAGGCCTCGCTACGCCGACGTGGTCGCCGAGGTGACGGCCGAGCTCGTCGAGCGGGCCGAGCGGATGGTGCGGCTCGGGGTGCCCGCGCACGGCGTGCTGATCGACCCGACCCACGACTTCGGCAAGAACACCTGGCACGGCCTGGCGCTGCTGCGGCGGGTCGGCGAGCTGGTGGCCACCGGTTGGCCGGTGCTGATGGCGTTGTCCAACAAGGACTTCATCGGCGAGACGCTGGGCGCGGAGGTGACGGAGCGCCTGGAGGGCACGCTGGCGGCCACCGCGATCGCGGCCTGGGGCGGCGCCCGGATCTTCCGCGCGCACCACGTGCTGGAAACGCGCCGGACGGTCGAGATGGTCGCGGCCATCGCGGGCACCCACCCACCGGATCAGGTGCTCCGCGCCCTCGCCTGAGCTCAGAGGTCGCCGATGGCCCGCTTGAGCAGTTGGGTGAGGATCGCGATCGGCACGTCCGGGCGCACCTCCCGGAGCACCGGGACCAGCCGCAGCCACCGCGACTGGACGCGCGGCGGGCTCGGCGGCGTCCTGGCCAGCTCCTCGACGAGCTCCTCCAGCCGCCACTGCGCCTCGTCGCGCTCCATGCTCGCCTCCGGGTGCTGGTCGATCACGTCGACGAGCATCGCGAGGTACGAGCGGAGTTGGTCGAGGACCTGCTGCCGCGGGGCGAAGGTCGTCTCGGCGTCGAGTCGCGAAGCACCGGTGGTTTCCTGGGCGCTGTCGTTGGACACGGCAATCGGCTCCTGATCGCTCGCCCGGTACGTCCGACTCCGAAGTGTGGCGGGAATAGGATGCTGTCAACGGATTTTCGCGTTTACGCCACCCGAACGGCGCACTGTGATGGACGTCATTCGGAGTCGTGATCGCGAAAGGACCTAGGTCCTCTTGCGGAAGGCCGGTGACAGTGGTCGCAAATGACCGTAGAGTCGCTACTTGTGAAGGCTGATGCGCTCCGCGGCCACTTGGACGCCCTTCTGCTGGCCACGCTCGACGGCAGGGCCTTGCATGGTTACGCGATCATCGAGGCGCTGCAGGAACGCAGCGGTGGCGCCCTTGATCTGCCCACCGGCACCGTGTATCCGGCGCTGCGCAGACTGGAGCGCGCCGGCTACGTGCAGAGCACTTGGAGCACCGTCGGCGGGCGGCAGCGCCGCACCTACCGCCTGACTCAGACCGGCGTGCAGACGCTGCAGAACGAGCGGCGCGCCTGGCGCGAGTTCACCTCCGCCATCGAGGGCGTGCTCGAGGCCGCGCCCGCCAAGACCTGACCGCAGCCGCGGCGGTTCGCCGTTCGTGCCACGATTGACGACCGTGGCTAGTGCGCTCATCTACCTGTTCGTGGTGCTCGCGGTCGCTGCGGTGGTCTACCTGCTGGCTTCGCTGGTCTTCGGCCGCGGCGAGCAGCTCGCGCCGCTGCCGCCTGGCTCGACCCCGACCCGGCTGCCCCCGGCCGACATCGAAGGCGCCGACGTGCGCGCCTTGCGGTTCCAGCAGGTCCTCCGCGGCTACAAGGCGTCGGAGGTGGACTGGGCGCTGGAGCGCCTCGCCGGGGAACTCGACGAACTGCACGGCCGGATCGCGGTCCTGGAGCGGCAGCTCGACGCCGCGGGCGAGCAGTTGCAGGCGGCCCGGGCCGGGCGTCCCGACGAGCCGGAGGACTGACCGGTGCGCCCGATCGAGCTGCGGCTGAACGTGCCGGTCGAGGCGCCGCCCGAGGTGGTGTGGGCGGCGGCGACGGACTGGGCGCGGCAGGGCGAGTGGATGCTGGGCACCGAGGTGCACGCGCTCGGCGGCCCTGACGGGCCGGGTACGCAGCTGGTGGCGGTCACCGGATTCCGCGGGCTCGGCGTCGTGGACCGGATGGAGATCGTCGAGTGGCGGCCGCCGCAGACCTGCCGCGTGCGCCACCACGGGCGGCTGATCGTCGGCGACGGCGGGTTCGACGTGGTCCGGTGCGGCAATGCGGCGTCGACGTTCCTGTGGTGGGAACGGCTGGTGCTGCCGCCCGGTGGCGCGCTGGTCTGGCCGGTGGTGCGGCCGGCGTTCGTCTGGGGCATGCGCCGGTCGCTGACCGCTTTCGCGGCGTTCTGCCGCGGCTATTCGGGCGGCGGCTGAACCCGCGCTGGTTCGGATGTCTTCGCTGGTCACGAGGGCCGTGTGCACGGCCCTCGTGACTGCGGTGGCTCAGTGGCCGGTGAAGTGGGGGGTTCGCTTCTCGACGAACGCCGCGACGGCCTCCCGGTGATCGGCCGTCGCCCCGGCCTCCGCCTGCGCTCCCGCCTCCACGGCGAGCGCCTCGGCCAGGCCTTCGGCGGCCGCCGCCAGCATCGCCTCCTTGATCCGGGCGTAGGCGCTGGTCGGCCCGGCCGCCATCCGCTTGGCCAGCTCGGTGGCCGCCGCGACGGCTTCACCGGCGTCGACGACCCGGTTCACCATGCCGATCCGCAGCGCCTCCTCGGCGGCCACCGGCTCTGCCAGCAGCACCAGTTCCATCGCCCGGCCGTAGCCGATCAGCCTCGGCAGCGTCCACGACGCGCCGGAGTCCGTCGACAGCCCGACGTTGGCGAAGGCCATCAGGAACTTCGCGTTCGACGCGGCCACCCGCAGATCGCACGCGTAGGCCAGCGACGCGCCCGCCCCGGCGGCGGTGCCGTTGACCGCGGCGATCACCGGCTTCGGCATGCTCGTCACGGCCCGGATGATCGGGTTGTAGTGCTCCTCGACCGTGTTCAGCGGCGCCGGGTCACCGGAGTTCAGCAGCCCGACGTGCTCCTTGAGGTCCTGGCCCGCGCAGAACGCCTTCCCCGCGCCGGTGATCACCAGCGCGCGCACCGAGTCGTCGGCGGCGGCCTCCCGCAGCGCGGTGATCAGGGCCTGCTTGAGCTCGACGTCGAGCGAGTTGAACGACTCGGGCCGGTTCAGCGTGAGCAGGCGCACACCTGCGGTGTCCTCGGTCAGCAGCACGTCGGTCACTTCGCACTCCTCTTCCTGCGGTCCGTTGTGGCGGGTCGCGAGATCGCCGCTCGACTTTCCAAAGTGGACTCCGAGGGTCGCGCGAAGTCCCGAGTAGACAGTGTTGTGGCTGGTCGCCCGGGTAGTGGTCGAGCGCCTCGGGGACCGGTCCGGTGCCGTGCGCGGACCGTCGACCCCGAGGCGCCGACGGTCGCGCCGGAATGCCCCGGAACAGCCCGCACGAGACGTGAGTCTGCCAGCCCCCGTGGGCATTCGACCAGCGCACGGGCGACACGAGTTGATCGGTTCGGTTTCGTCCCCGCCTCGGGATGGGGGAGAATGGGGGCGGACCCGAGCTGGTTGTGGCGACCAGCGGGGGAAGAGTTCACGGAGGGAGCACGCTATGGCGGCCATGAAGCCCCGGACCGGTGACGGTCCCCTCGAGGTGACTAAGGAGGGACGCGGCATCGTGATGCGCGTCCCGCTTGAGGGTGGTGGGCGGCTCGTCGTCGAGATGTCGGTCGAGGAGGCCAAGAACCTGGGCGACGCCCTGGAGTCGGCCACCGGCTGAGGCCGCCGGCCGGCGGACGGGGTAGCGCCGCTGCCCCCAACGCTCGAGGCGACAACGCAATCGAGTCGACGACGAGTGGCGAGCTTCTTCGCCGCGGTCGGGCCCCGGTGTCATGGGTGGCACCGGGGCCGTCGTCGATGGCAGGCAAGTCCTCGCCCCGCCCCCGTGATCGTCCGGGGGTCTTCGTTCGGCACGCATCGTGACCGGGCGTGCGAGGACGGTAACTTCTACAGCTGTCGTTGAACTCGTTCCGGCTCCGCCGTTTCGAGGGCAGGCAGTCGAATGCGCGCGGCCAGCCGTGCAGGAAGGTCTTCTCGTGTCCGGTTCTTCAGTGTTCCGCTCCGCCCAGCCGGTCCGCGACGCGGACCCGGCGTTGCCCGCGATCCCGACGTCACTGGTCGAAGTGGACGTCGTGCGGCAGTGGCGGGATGGCGTGCCGGGCGCGGTCGCGGTCTTCGACGGCGAGTCGGGCCCGGACCTGGCGGCGGCCGCCGAACCGTTCGATGTGGACATCGCGGTGTTGCAGGCTGTGGGCGCTTCCTCGACGGCCGGTGACGTTCGCGCGGTGCCCCTGCCGTCGGGCGGCGTCGGCTGGGTCGTGGGTGTCGGCTCGGGCGAGCCGGTGAAGTGGCGCAGCGCCGGGGCGGCGCTCGCACGCGCGTTGCGCGCGAGGCTGGACCAGGCGGCGGAGTCCGACGACGAGGTCGGCGACCTCGGGGACGCCTCGGACGCGGACTACCTCCAGATCCGGCTGCCCGACGACGTCGACGGCGAAGCGGTTTCGGCGCTGACGCTGGGGCTCGCGCTGGGCGGCTACCGGTTCCGGGTGACGGCCAAGCCGACCCCGCCGCGCCTGCGGAAGGTCTTGCTGGTGGCGCCGGAAGGCGCCGACGTGGCGGCGCTGGGCGAGCAGGTCCGGCGCACCCGCGAGCTGTCGGCGGCCACCGCGCTGGCCCGCGATCTCGCCAACGCTCCCTCGAACATCAAGGACCCGGCCTGGTTCACCGGCGTCGCCGCTGAGTTGGCCGCCGACGTGCCGGACCTGACCGCCGTGGTGCGGGACGAGAAGTGGCTGGCCGACAACGGTTTCGGCGGGATCCTCGCGGTCGGCGGCGGTTCGTCGCGGCCGCCCCGGCTGCTGGAGCTGACCTACCGGCCGAAGGACGTCGAGGGCCCGCACCTGGTGCTGGTCGGCAAGGGCATCACCTTCGACACCGGCGGCATCTCGATCAAGCCCGCCGAGGGCATGCACCTGATGCGCACCGACATGTCCGGCGGCGCGGCGGTGATCGGCGCGCTGCTGACCATCGCCCGGCTGGAGCTGCCGGTCCGGGTGACCGGCCTGGTGCCGTCGGCGGAGAACCACGTGTCCGGCAGCGCCTACCGGCCCGGCGACATCGTCCGGCACTACGGCGGCACCACGACGGAGGTCGGCAACACCGACGCCGAGGGCCGCATGGTGCTCGCCGACGCCCTCGCCTACGCGGTGGACAAGCTGGAGCCGGACCTGCTGGTGGACGTCGCGACGCTGACCGGCGCGATGAAGGTCGCCCTGGGCCTGCGCACCGGCGGTTTGTTCGCCACCGACAGCGAGCTCGCCGACCGCGTCCGGGAGGCCGGGCAGCAGGTCGGCGAGGCATGGTGGCGGATGCCGCTGCTGGAGGACCACGCGGAAGACGTGAAGGGCCAGCTCGCGGACGTGAAGCAGACGCCGCCGGGACCCGGTGGCATCACGGCGGCGTTGTTCCTGCGCGAGTTCACGGGCGGTCTGCCGTGGGCGCACCTGGACATCGCGGGCCCGGCCCGAGCGGACAAGGACTACGCGGAGGTGGTGCCGGGAGGCACGGGCTTCGCGGCCCGAAGCCTCGTCGCCCTCGCCGCCAGCTTCTCGAACTGACCCTCGGGCGATGTCCTCGAACCGATCCCTCGGGCGATGCCTCAGGTGATCTCTTTGGAGTGATCGCCCGACGTGGTGAGTGGTTCCGCAGTTTCAATGAGGTTTTTCCAACCTCGATTTGCGTGGCGGTGCGGGTGGCGGAACCTCAGAGGCTCCCTGGTCTGTGGGTGCCCCTCCTGATGTATGTCCAATACACGGCGGAGGGGCCGTCCTCGCCAGGAAGCCTCTGAGAACCCGCGGCGGTGCAGGTGTCGTAGGTGGGTTATGCGCCTGCGGCGCATGCGGCACCCCATCGACGTGCAGCTTTGCAGCCCGCGGCTGCGGGTTGACCAGGTTGAAAAAGACATCCCAGGAGCTTGAATGTCAAGCCGCAGCGGAGTGGATGTGGTGGGCCCAGGCGGTGGTTTCGTCGTAGGGGGTGCCGGTTTTGAGGCATCCGTGGAGGATGCCGACGAGTCGGTTGGCGAGTTGGCGCAGGGCGGCGTTGTGGCCGGCGCCGCGGGCGCGTTGCCGGTCGTAGTAGGCGCGTGCGCCCGGCGAGCGCAGCAGTGCGTTGAACGCTTGCGTGGTGAGGGCGTCGATGAGCCGGTCGTTGTGGACGAAGCGGGCCAGGGCGACCT
>NZ_FNOK01000098.1 GCF_900106995.1 Saccharopolyspora shandongensis | reverse complement strand
GGTCAGCTGCTGGACGCCAACGCGGTGGATTTTGCGTTGTTGGCGTTGTACTTCGTTTTTGTGCTGGGTATCGGTTATCTGGCGCGGCGTGCGGTTTCCACCAGTTTGGATTTTTTCCTGTCGGGTCGGGCGTTGCCGGCGTGGGTGACGGGGTTGGCGTTCATCTCGGCGAATCTGGGTGCGATCGAGATCATCGGTATGTCGGCGAATGGTGCCGAGTACGGGATGCCGACGATGCATTATTTCTGGATCGGTGCGGTGCCGGCCATGCTGTTCTTGGGCGTGGTGATGATGCCGTTCTACTACGGCTCGAAGGTGCGTAGTGTTCCGGAGTTCATGTTGCGCCGGTTCGGGCGGGCGGCGCATCTGGTGAACGGGATCAGTTTCGCGGTGGCGCAGGTGTTGATCGCGGGGGTGAATCTGTATTTGCTGGCCAGCATCGTGAATGCGTTGCTGGGGTGGCCGTTGTGGTTGTCGGTGTTGCTGGCGGCGGCGATCGTGTTGTCGTACACGGCGTTGGGTGGGTTGTCGGCGGCGATCTACAACGAGGTGTTGCAGTTCTTCGTGATCGTGGCGGCGTTGTTGCCGTTGACGATCATCGGGTTGGTGAAGGTCGGTGGGGTGCAGGGTCTGGTCGAGAAGGTGTCGGCGGGGCCGGGTGGTGCGGAGCAGTTGTCGGCGTGGCCGGGTAATCAGTTGACCGGGTTCGACAACAGTGTGTTGTCGGTGGTGGGGTTGGTGTTCGGGCTGGGTTTCGTGCTCAGTTTCGGGTATTGGACGACGAACTTCGTCGAGGTGCAGCGGGCGATGGCGTCCAAGAGCATGTCGGCGGCGCAGCGGACGCCGATCATCGGGGCGTTCCCGAAGATGTTCATTCCGTTCATCGTGATCATTCCGGGGATGATCGCGGCGGTGCTGATCCCGGAGTTGGCGGCGTTCAAGCAGGCCGGTGGGTCCGGTGGTGGGGGTGTGGATTACAACGATGCGATCTTGTTGTTGATGCGGGATCTGCTGCCGAACGGGATTCTGGGGGTCGCGCTGGCGGGGTTGCTGGCGTCGTTCATGGCGGGGATGGCGGCGAACTTGTCGTCGTTCAACACGGTGTTCACCTATGACATCTGGCAGTCCTATGTGGTGCGGGACCGGGCGGATGGTTATTACCTGAGCATGGGGCGTTGGGTGACGGTGGGGGCGACGCTGGCGGCGGTGGGCACGGCGTTCATCGCGGCGGGGTATTCGAACTTGATGGATTACCTGCAGCAGTTGTTCTCGTTCTTCAACGCGCCGTTGTTCGCGACGTTCATCCTGGGGATGTTCTGGAAGCGGATGACGCCGCATGCGGGGTGGGCGGGTCTGGTGTTGGGGACGGTGTCGGCGGTGGTGGTGTTCGGGTTGTCGGAGACCGGGGTGCTGGATCTGCCGGGGCAGGGTGCGAGTTTCGTGGGTGCGGGTGTGGCGTTCGTGGTGGACATCGTGGTGAGTGTGGTGGTGTCGCTGGTGACGCGGCCGAAGCCGGCGGCGGAGCTGGTGGGGTTGGTGTACGGGTTGACGCCGCGGGCGAGCTTGCAGGCGTCGACCAGTGGTGAGGATGCCGGCTGGTATCGCCGTCCGGGTCTGCTGGCGGGGATCGCGCTGGTCCTGATCATCGCCCTCAACATCATCTTCGGCTGAGGAGGAACCGACATGGCCAAGACCTCGGGCACCGCGGGTGCCTTCGACATCCGCACCGTGATCGCGCTGCTGTTCGGCATCTTCGGCGCGGTGCTGGTCGTCGTCGGCGCGACCGACGGCGCGGACGAGATCACCAAGTCCGCCGACATCAACATCAACCTCTACTCGGGCATCGGCATGCTCGTCTTCGCCGCCGCCCTCGTGGTGTGGGCCCGGCTGCGGCCGATCGCCGTTCCCGCCGGGAGCGACGCACCAGAAGCCTGATCTGGGACAGACGAGGGGCGCCACCGGCCGGTGGCGCCCCTCGTCGTCGTGAACGGCGCGTTTGACCGACGTGGCAAGGGGCTTCCCGTCGACGGCGGCGAACTGGGAGTGCTCACCGGATTCGGGTTCACCCCGGTCCAGGCGATGCGCGCGGTCATCGCCATCGGGCACTACATCACTGGGTTCGTCCTGGAGGAGCAGGCCGCGCAGGAGCGGCGGAACCGGGTGGAATCGGGCGCGGACGAGCGCCGGGGGCGACGCGGTCGCGAAGAAGAGGCCGCTCCTCGGGAACGGTTGCCCGTCCTGGAGGCCGCGATCCGCGAGGGCGGCCCACCAGAAGGCTCCGAGGCGTTCGAGCAGGGATTGCGGATGCTCATCGACGGGATGCAGGCGCTGACGCAAGCATCGTGAGGTGGCACGGGCGCGCCGTGCGGGGCGCCCGGATCACGGATGCCCCGCACAGCGGCTTCACGAGCTGGGGATCGCCACGACCATGCCGCGTAGTTCGTAGCCGCCGATCGCGTCGTTGAACGAGACGCGCGGCTCCTTCTTCATGTGCACGCCGGGGACGGCGAACAGCTTCTTGAGGAAGACGTCGGTCTCCATGATCGCGATGTTCGCGCCGGGGCACTTGTGCGCACCGTCCCCGAAGGACAGTCCCGGCGCGGAGGCGTCGTTGAGGGTGCGGGCGGGGCACACCGCGAGCGGCTGCTCGCCCATCGCGCTCGGGTCGGTGTTCGTCGCGCCGACGTGGATGTCGATCACCTCGCCGGTCGGCACGGTGACCGTCTCGTCGTTCTCCGCCGGCAGCTCGACCGGTGCCGTGGTGCGCCGCCTGAGGTGGCCGACGACCGGTTCCAGGCGCAGCAGCTCGTGCAGGATCGCGAGCCGCTCGGGCTCATCGGCGGCGCGGTAGCGGTCCAGCAGCGGCTCGTCGGTGAACAGGTGCCACGCGGCGAGGTTGACGAACTCGCGGGTGGTGACCATGCCCGCGGCGGCGAAGGTGATGCACTCGCCGAGGATCTCGGCCGCCGAGCAGCCCTCGTCCAGCAGGTGCGAGATCAGGTCGTCGCGGCGCTGCTTGCGGCGCGCGCGGACGGCGGGCCGCACGTCGCCGAAGAAGATCCCGGACCAGTTGACGGCCTGCCGCCACACCCAGTAGAGCCCGTTGAGGCTGGTGAAGCCGGGTTCGCCGAACTCCTCCGGGAAGAACCGCTCCAGCCGGTGCTGGAGGCCGGGGCGGCTCTCGGTCAGCCCGATCACCGCGCACGCCACGTCGATGGCGAGGTTGAAGCTCAGATCCGACAGCTGCGCCTGCCCCGCGCCGCGGAGCTTGTCGAGCTGCGCGTCCGCCACCCGCTCCATCAGC
The DNA here is from genome assembly GCF_900106995.1 of Saccharopolyspora shandongensis. Taxonomy (GTDB): domain Bacteria; phylum Actinomycetota; class Actinomycetes; order Mycobacteriales; family Pseudonocardiaceae; genus Saccharopolyspora; species Saccharopolyspora shandongensis. Next base: position 13,548 of record NZ_FNOK01000098.1, on the reverse strand, counting down.
TCGCGGTAGCTCTCGTCCACCCGGCGCGGCGTGAAGTACTTGGCGGTCTGGCGCCGGTGCTCGCGGTGCTCCGGGCCGTCCCGGTACAGCACCGGGCGCCGGATCTTGGCGGGCATCTTCTCGACCGTCTCCACCCCGAGGCCGGCTTGGACGGTGTCGGTGCTGCGCAACGCGGCGCGTGCCGCGGCGTGGCCCCGGATCGTCCAGACGCCGTCCGAACCGCGGCTGACCGGGCAGCCGTCCTCGGGCTCGCCCCGATCGATCTTGCGTGCGTTCGTCCCGTCGGTCGCCATCGGTGGACCGGTCCTTTCCGCAGCCGGGTGGTCGAACATGATCCACTTCTTGTAGCAGTCCCGGGTCGCCCGGCGCACCGGTGGGCATCGGTTCGTAGCGGAAACTTCACCGGCGGCACTGGGCGACCGGGCGGTCGCCGTCGGTCGCGGCCGGCGGGCGGTAGGGTGCGGCACCCGGGGTGTTCGGGGCAGTTGTGACTCACCCAATAGGATGACGGCCGATGTCGGTCTTGAGGAGTTACGCACCGTGAAGTGGCAGTTCGGCCCTTACCGGGTGGATGGCTTGATCGCGCGGGGTGGGATGGGCGAGATCCTCCGCGCGTACGACACCCGCCACGACCGCGTAGTCGCGCTCAAGCTCCTGGCCGAGAACCTCGCCGCCGACGAGGAGTTCCGCGAGCGGTTCAAGCGGGAGGCGCACGCGGCCGGTCGGCTGCGGGAGCCGCACGTTATCCCGATCCACGCCTACGGCGAGATCGACGGCCGGCTCTACCTCGACATGCGCCTGGTGGAGGGCAGCGACGTCGGGTCGCTGCTCGCCGCGCACGGCCCGATGCGCCCGGCGGACGCGGTCGCGGTGCTGGAGCAGGTCGCGGAGGCGCTGGACGCCGCGCACCAGGAAGGCCTGGTGCACCGCGACGTCAAGCCGTCCAACATCCTGGTCAGCCACAGCGGGTTCGCCTACCTCGTCGACTTCGGCGTCGCCGCGTCGCTGCGCGCCTCCGCGACGCTGACCTCCACCGGCTACACCGTCGGCACGCTCGCCTACATGGCGCCGGAGCGGTTCGACGACGGCCCGGTCGACCACCGCGTGGACGTGTACTCGCTGGCCTGCGTGCTGTACCAGTGCCTGACCGGCGCGAAGCCGTTCGCCGGGGACACCGCGGCGTCGCTGATCAACGCGCACCTCAACCACACGCCGCCGGTGCCGACCGGCGCCCGCAGCGACATCCCGCGCGAGTTCGACCAGATCGTCGCGCGCGGCATGGCGAAGAACCCGGCCGACCGCTTCGACAGCGCGGGCGAGCTGGCGCGGGCGGCCCGGCAGGCGCTGACCAGCGTCACCGCGATCCCGCCGCAGTTCGCCGCGCCGCCTGCGGCGCCGAAGCGCAAGGGCGGCGCGCGCTGGGTGTACGTGCTGGCCGGGGTCGGCGTGATCGCGGCCGTGGCCGGGGTGGCGGCTTTCGCCACCACGATGAACAACGAGCCGGGGCAGGCGATTCCGGTCGACGACCCGTCGCCGTTGCTGACACAGATGAGCGGGGCGCCGACCTCGGTGCCGCCGCCGTCCAGCACGACGCCGCCCCCGCCCCCGCCGCCGTCCTCCGCGTCCGCCCCGCCGCCGGTGCAGGACCCCGCGACGCAGGCGCCGGACACCGAGGAACCGGCGGTGGATCCGGAAACGCCGCCGGCGAGGCCGGCGCAGACGAAGTGGTGCCAGTCGGTCAGCTACCAGGGCGAGGAACGCGGCACCGGCTGCTTCGAGGCGGTCGGCGACCACCTCTTCGCGCAAGACACCAACAAAGACGGCATGTGGGTCAAGACGGTGTCGGAGACCGACTACGGCCGCAAGGACGAGTGCAAGGACGACAACAGCGCGGAAGGCCCGCCGGTCGATTGCAACCTGGACCTGAGCGAGAAGGGCAAGGTCCGCATCAAGGTCGAGCTCTGGGACGGCAAGACCAAGGTCACCGAGTCCGCCTGGTCGAAGTTCGTCCCGATCGGTCAGTGATCGCGGCGCTCGTCACCGACCCGCCGCGCGAACGGCTCGCGCTCGCCACCAGCAGCGGCACCTGGGCGCCGCTGCTGGCGGCCGCGGCGAAGCACGCCGGGTGGTCACTCGGGATGTGACCGGCTCACAGCCGTGGGTCGACGGGCTCGGATTCCAGGGCCAGCACGGCGAAAACGCACTCGTGCACCCGCCACAGCGGCTCGCCCCGCGCGACCCGTTCCAGGCCCTCCAGGCCGAGCGCGTACTCGCGGGTGGCGAGGCCGCGCTTGCGGCCGAGGGCTCGCTGGCGGAGGCGCTCCAGGTTCGGCGCCTCGGTGTAGTCGGGCCCGTAGATGATCCGCAGGTACTCGCGCCCGCGCACCTTCACGCCCGGCTGCGCCAGGCCGCGCTGCCCCCTGGTCAGGTTCGCCGCCGGCTTGACCACCATGCCTTCGCCGCCGTCGCCGGTCAGCTCCTCCCACCACGCGACGCCCGACGCCGTCGAGCCCGGGTCGGTGGTGTCCACGGCGAGCCTGCGGGTCGTGGCGAACAGCTCGGGGTCGGCGCCGACGAGCCGGTCCGCCACCGAGAGGTGCCAGCCGTGCTCATGGTCGTGGTAGGTCCGGCCCTCGGTGGCCAGCACCTGGAACGGCGCGAGCCGCACACCCCTCAGCCCCTCCGTCGGCCAGCAGTACCGGCGGTACGCCTCGCGGTACGCGTCGGCATTCGCCGCCCGCGCAACGGTTTTGGCGTGCAGCTCGGCGACGTCCACGCCGCGCTGCGACGCCGCGGCCAGGATCTCCACGGCGCTGGGCAACGCCGCCGACGCCGCAGCGCCGACCGCGGCGTACTGGTCCATGATCAGGCCGCGCGCCTTCGCGCTCCAGGGCATCAGCTCGGCGTCCAGGAGCAGCCAGTCCGTCGACAGCTCCTCCCACAACCCGGCCGAATCCACGGCTGCGCGCACGCGGCCGAGCAGCTCCTCGGTCTGATCCGGCGCGAGGAACGGCCGTCCGGTGCGGGTGTGCACCGCGCCCGGACCGTCGATGCCGAACCTGGTCGCGCCCGTCGAGGAATCCCGGCACACCAGCACGATCGCTCGCGAGCCCATGTGCTTCTCCTCGCACAGCACGTCCTGCACACCCGCCGCGCGGTAGCCCGCGAAGGCTTCTTCGGGGTGCTCCAGCACGTCGGGGCGGTTCGAGGTGGCCACCGGCGCCATGGTCGGCGGCAGGTACAGCAGCCACCTCGGGTCGATCGCGAAGCGGCTCATCACCTCCAGTGCCGCGGCCGCCCGCTCGGGCTGGACGGCGATCCGCCCGTGGTGCCGGGTTTCCACCGAACGACGGCCCGCGACGTCGTCGAGGTTGAGCACGTGCGGTTCCCGCCGCGACACCGAATCCGCCGCCGGGGGCAGCTCCTCGGGCGGCAGCAGCGGGCGCTTCGGCTCGTACCAGACGTGGTGCGCCCGGACCGAGACGACTTCGCGCTCCGGATAGCGCAGCGCCGTGAGCTTGCCGCCGAAGACGCAGCCGGTGTCCAGGCACATCGTGCCGTTCACCCACTCCGCCTCGGGCATCGGCGTGTGGCCGTAGAGCACCATCGCCTTGCCCCGGTAGTCGTTGGCCCACGGGTAGCGCACCGGCAGCCCGAACTCGTCGATCTCGCCGGTGGTCTCGCCGAACAGCGCGAAGCTGCGCACGGTTCCCGACGCGCGGCCGTGGAAGTGCTCGGGCAGCCCGGCGTGCGCCACCACGAGCTTGCCGCCGTCGAGCACGTAATGCGCGACCAGGCCGTCGCAGAACTCCTCCGCCCGCTTGCGGAACTCCGCGGGCTCGGCCGAGAGCTGCGCCAGCGACTCGGCCAGGCCGTGCGCGATCTTGACGTTGCGGCCGCGCAACGCGCGGACGAACTTCTGCTCGTGGTTGCCGCACACCACCAGCGCGGTCCCGGCCTCGGCCATGCCCATCACCAGCCGGAGCACACCGGGGGTGTCCGGGCCGCGGTCGACCAGGTCGCCGACGAACACCGCGCGCCGGCCTTCCGGGTGCGTGGCGCCGATGGCGCGCTGCTCGTCGTCGCGTTCGATGGCGTAGCCGAGGGATTCGAGCAGTTCCTCCAGCTCGGCCCGGCAGCCGTGCACGTCGCCGATCACGTCGAACGGCCCGGTTTCGGCGCGCTTGTCGTTGAGCAGCGGCTCGACCTCGACGGTGGCCGCCGCCACCTCCTCGACGCTGCGCAGCACGTGCACGCGCCGGAAACCCTCGCGCTGCACCGTCTTCAGCGACCGGCGGAGCTCGGCGCGGTGCCGCCGGACGACCGGCGCGCCGAAATCCCGGTCGGGGCGGGCCGCGTTGCGCTCCAGGCACACCGACTCGGGCAGGTCGAGCACGATGGCGACCGGCAGCACGTGGTGCTTCCGCGCCAGCTCGACCAATGTGGACCGGGAGCTGCGCTGGACGTTGGTGGCGTCGATGACCGTGATCCGCCCGGCCGCCAGCCGCTTGCCCGCGACGTAGTGCAGCGCGTCGAAGGCGTCCGCGCTGGCCGACTGGTCGGATTCGTCGTCGGCGACGAGACCGCGGAAGTAGTCGCTGGAGAGCACCTGCGTCGGCGCGAAGTGGGTGCGCGCGAAGGTGGACTTCCCCGAGCCGGAGGCGCCGATCAGCACCACCAGCGCCATGTCCGGAATGGACAACCGCATCACGCCACCGCCGTCCTGGTGAACACCGCCAGCTGGGTCGGCGCCCCGACCTCGGGATCCTCCGGCCCGACGGGCAGGTGCTCGACCGCATAGCCGTGCCGGTCGGCCACGCCGCCGGCCCACTCCCGGAACTGCGACCGCGTCCACTCGAAGCGGTGGTCGGCATGCCGGAACGCGCCGGCGGGCAGGTTTTCGAAACGCACGTTGTACTCCACGTTCGGGGTGGTGACGACGACCGTGCCGGGCCGGGCGGCGGCGAACACCGCGTGCTCCAGCGCGGTCAGCCGGGACGGGTCGACGTGCTCGACGACCTCCATCAGCACTGCCGCGTCGAATCCGGCGAGAGAGGTGTCCACGTAGGTCAGCGCGGACTGGCGCAGTGCGAGCCGCTCGCGCTGGCGCTCCGGAAGCCGCTCGAAGCGGCGCGCGGCGACCTCCAGCGCGCGGGCCGACACGTCCACGCCGACGATTTCGGTGAACGACGGCTCCTGGATCAGGTCGTTCAGCAGGGCCCCGGCACCGCAGCCGAGGTCGAGCACGCGTCGTGCCCCACTCGCCTTGAGCGCGGCCAGCACGCTTCCACGACGCTGCACGGCGAGCGGAACGTCCTGTTCGGACGTCGTGGTCACCGCCGGTTCGGCCATCGCGTCGTCCAGCTCGTCGTCGCCGGACTCGGCCAGCTGCGCCAGGGCCGAGCGCACGTAGGACTTGCGGTGCGCCAGATACCGGCTGCTGATCAGCTCCCGCTCGGGGTGGTCGGCCAGCCAGCCGTCACCGGCCCGCAGCAGCTTGTCCACCTCGTCCGAGCCGACCCAGTAGTGCTTGCTGTTGTCCAGCACCGGAATCAGCACGTAGAGGTGCTTGAGAGCGGCGGAAACGCGGAGCTCGCCGGACAGCCGCAGGTCCACGTAACTGGAGTCGCCCCAGCCCGGGATCTGCGGATCCAGCGGCACCGGCGCGGCGTCGACCCGCCAGCCCAGCGGCTCGAACAGCCGCGCGGCCAGCTCCGCGCCGCCCCGGCACGGCACCGCGGGAATCCTGATCTGCAGCGGAATCGGTGTCTCCGCCAGCTCCGGCCGCGCGTCGCAACGCCCGCTCAGCGCCGTCCGGAACACCGAACCCAGCGCCACGGCGAGCAGCGAGCCCGCGGCGTAGGGCCGGTCGTTGACGTACTGGGCCAGCGCGAAGGCGTCGTTCTTCCTGCCGCGCACCAGGTTCACCGGATCGACGTCCAGCAGCAGCGCGGCGGTGCACTCGTCCTCGGCGGCGACCGGGTAGAAGACGTGCGCCGATCCGCCGGCCACTGGGAAGGCTTGTGCCTTCTGCGGATGCTTGTGCAGCAGGAAGCCGAGATCGGTGGCGGGTCGGTGCGTGGTGGTGAGGGTGACGAGCACGGCCACAGTGTGCCCCAACGCCGGCACTGGCGAACCTCCTTTTTCAGGTGGCAGACCGGGTACGCAGCCGGACGTACGGCAGGAGTCGATTGCCGCCCGATGTGCCGGCGGGGGAGCCCGGCCAGAGTTGGTCCCGCGGCGCCCGGACCGCCCGGGCATCGCGGGACCAACGGGAGGCGATCGTGTCGGACCGGCCGGCATCGACCAAGCGCGGCGCGCGCCGACTTTCGCCGCGCGCCTACAAGTTGTGGAGCACGGTGCACCTCGTCGTCGCGTCCGCGTGGCTGGGGGTCACGGCGGCCAAGCTGGTGCTCGGCCTGGCCGCCGTGCTGACCGGTGCTCCGCCCCGCGCGCAGAGCCTGTACCTGGCGGTGGACGCGGTCGACGTGACGTTTCCACCGCTGGCAATCGCCACGCTGCTGTCCGGCGTGGTGCTCTCGATGGGCACCAGGTGGGGCCTGCTGAGGCACTACTGGGTGGTGACGAAGCTGGTGCTGACCGTCGCGGTGATCGTGACCGCGGTGCAGCTCGAAGACCGGTACGTGCGTCGCGCGGTACCGGCCCTGGAATGGCGGGACGGGGGCACGTTCTTCGACGCCCAGCCGTGGTCGGCCGGGCTCCTCCTCGCCTTGCCGGTCGTCCACCTGATCATGCTGGTGGCGGCGACGGTGCTGTCCGTCTACAAGCCGTGGGGCAAGACGCGGAAGGCCGCGGCGCGACCGCCGGTGCGGCGCGGGGTGGAGGCGCGCTAGTCGGCGAGGCCGGACTGGTAGGCGAAGACGACGAGCTGGGCGCGGTCACGGGCGCCCAGCTTGATCATCGCCCGGCTGACGTGGGTTCGGGCCGTCGCCGGGCTGACCACCAGGCGCTCCGCGATCTCCTCGTTGTTCAGGCCCTCCGCGACCAGCCCGAGCACCTCGCGCTCCCGATCGGTGAGCGTGTGCAGCTGCGGGTGCGGGCGGCGCGACCGCGGTGCCATCGACACGAACTCGCGGACCAGCTGCCGCGTCGCCGACGGCGCGAGCAGCGCCTCACCGCCGGCCACCAGCCGGATCGCCCGGAGCAGGTCCACCGGCTTGGTGTCCTTCAGCAGGAAACCGCTGGCCCCGCCGCGCAGCGCGGCGAAGACGTACTCGTCGACCTCGAAGGTGGTCAGCACGATCACCTTGGTGTCCGGCAGCTCCGGGTCCGCGGTGATCCGCCGGGTCGCCTCCAGCCCGTCGACGCCGGCCATCCGCACGTCCATCAGGACCACGTCCGGCCGGTGCTCGCGCGCCGCGGCCACCGCCGCCAGCCCGTCCGCGGCCTCGCCTACGCAGGTCAGGTCGTCCTCGTTGTCGAGGAGGGTGCGCAGTCCGATGCGGACCAGGTCCTGGTCGTCGACGATCAGCACGGTGATCATGGATGTCCTTCGGTGGGCAGGCGGGCGTGCACTTCGAACCGGCCGTCGCCGGTGGGACCTGCGGTGAACTCGCCGCCCAGCGCAGCGACCCGCTGCCGCATGCCGGGAACGCCGAGCCCGCCGCCGTCGCCCGGCGAGCCGGCGAGCGGGTTGGCGACGGTGATGACCAGCGCGTCGGGGGCGTAGTCGAGCGTGACCGAAGCGCGCTTGTCGTCGCTGTGGCGCAGCACGTTGGTCAGCGACTCCTGCAGGATCCGGTAGCCGGTCAGGTCGACCGGGGCGGGCAGCTCGCGCGGCTCGCCGGTGGTGGTGAGCTGCACCTGGACACCGGCCTCGCCCATCCGCTTCCGCAGGTCGTCGAGCCTGGCCAGGCCCGGCGCCGGGCCCTGCGAGGCGGTTCGGCGCACCACGGCCAGGGTCGCGCGCAGCTCCTCCAGCGCATCGCTGCTCGTGCGGCTGATCGCCTCCAGCGCGACTTCGGCCTGCTCCGGCTTCTTCGGCAGCACGTGCAGCGCGACATCGGCCTGCATCTTGATCGCGGCCAGCCCGTGGCCTACGACGTCGTGCACCTCCTGCGCGATCCGCAGCCGCTCGTCGTCGACGCGTTGGCGCAGCGTCTCGGCCCTGGCCCGGGCCGCCGCCTCGCGCTGCAGCCGGATGGCGAGCCCCACCGCGAACGGCACCACGACCCACGCCGAACCCGGGATCACGCCGAACACGCCGGGCAGCGTCGCGCCGCTGGTGAAGATGTGGACGAGCAGCATGAGCAGGGCGGCGAGCGCGGTCGGCACCGAGGTCGCCGGCGGGCGATGCCTGGCGACCGAGTAGACGGCGATCAGCAGCGCCAGCAGGATCGGGCCGTAGGTGTAGCCCAGCACCAGGTACGTCGCGGTGAGCGCGGCGGCAACGAGCAGCGTCGCGACCGGCCGGCGCCGCCGCAGCACCAGGACCAGCCCGGTGGCGACCACCAGGCCCACGCCGATGGCGTCGACCGGCCGGTGCGCGGTCGCGGTCCAGCGGTCGGCGCCGAACGTGCCGAAGATGCCGACCAACGTGACCAGGGCGGCGAGGACCGCGTCCCCGATCAGCGATTTCATCCCGCGCATGCTCGCAGTTTCCGCGATGTCCGAGCCTCGCGGGTCGTCCCAGGAGCGCACCTCCGCCTACTCCCCCCGACGTAGCGAGAGCTCGGGGAGGCGCTGCAGCCACGCCCGAGGCCCGGGAGTCTCGCACTTCAGCGCGGCGACCGCCGCGGCGCGTTCGATCCTGGCCGGGATGCCGGATCCGGGTTCGCAGGCGAAGAAGCAGTAGGCGCCGTGGAAGACATCGCCTGCGCCGAGCGTGTCGACCGCCTGGATGCGCGGCGGCGGCACCGCGCCGTGGTCGCCGTCGTGCCACCAGCGCACCGGGCCGCCGCCATGGGTGGTGATCACGGTCGGCACGCCCCGGTCGACGAGGGCTCGCGCCGTCGCATCGGTGGTCGGGGCGCCCGGCACCCGGAAGTCGGCCGAGGCGATGATCGCCTCCGCACGCGGCAGCAGCGGCCGCATGGCCGGTTTCCAGCGCCCGGCGTCCACCACGATCGGCGCCGACGCCGCGTCGGCGGCTGCTTCGGCGAGCACCGCGTGGTGGCCGTCGAGCAGGACGATGCCGGCCGAGCCGACGAGTTCGGCCAGGTCCGGCGCCCGGTGCACCTGCAGCGCGGCGGTGTCGATGCCGACGACCGAGCGCTCGCCGGTGTCGCGGGTGACCGCGACGGCGGACACCGGGGCGTCCGCGGTCCGGTCCTCGGCCGCGTCGACGACGGTGACCGAGCAGGCCGCCAGATCGGCCCGGATGACCGCCGCGACCGGGCTGCGGCCGATCGCGGTGACCAGCACCGCCTCGCCACCCAACCCGGCGAACGTCACCGCCGCGTTCGCCGCCGGCCCACCGGCCGCGACGAACTGCGCGGTCGCAGTGGCCTTCTGGTCGGCGGCCGGGCGCGCGTCGACGTGGTGCACGACGTCCAGGGTGGTCAGGCCGACGAACACGCCGCGCGGTGGGGCAGCCATGCCGCCAGTGTAGGAGGTGATTTCTTCAATGGGCTTGCGTGGCGGTGCGGGTGGCGGCCCCCCTGCGGGAATTACAGACGCCGCCTCGCTGTGGGATCCCCGACTTGTGTATGTCCAATACGCGGCATCGGGGACTGGCCTCGCCGGGAGTCCTTCGGGCGGGCACAGTCTGAGAACCCGCGGCGGTGCGAGCTGAGTCCCCCACCGCATGCGGCTGACGCCGCATTTCGAAATGACCCGTAAGGAATCCGGCGCCGCCTCCGTCCTCAATGGGCCGATCCGGTGGCCACCGGCGAAAGACTTGTCCGGCCATGGTCGCGTTCCTACGATGCCGTTGTTGATCGGTCGGAAAGAGCTTTGAACGCACGCCCTCGACGTGGAGGCATCATGTTCAAACGGGGCCTGACGATCGCGGCCGCACTGCTGGCGCTGACCGCAGCAGGATGTTCGGCCGAACGCGAATGGGGCGGCGGATCGGCGAGCCCGGCGGGCACGGCCAAGATCGGCCTGATCACCAAGACCGACACCAACCCGTACTTCGTTCAGCTCCGCGAGTCCGCGAAGGCCGCCGCGCAGGCGCGGGGCGCCGAATTCATCGCGCTGGCAGGGCAGTTCGACGGCGACAACGACGGCCAGGTGCGGGCGATCGAAAACTTCGTGCAGCAGGGCGTGAACACGATCCTGATCACGCCGAACTCCTCGACCGGCGTGCTGGACGCCATCGCGCGCGCCCGCCAGGCGGGCATCCTGGTCATCGCCCTGGACACCGCGACGGAACCGGCCGACGCCGTCGACGCGACCTTCGCCACCGACAACTTCGAGGCCGGTCGGCAGCAAGGCGCCTACGCCAAGGCCGCGCTCGGCGCGACGCCGCCGAAGCTGCTGATGATCGACGGCACCGCCGGATCGTCGGTCAACACCCTCCGCCACGACGGATTCCTGGCGGGGATCGGCCTGGCCGAAGGCGCGCCGGAGATCCGCGGCACCCAGAACGCCAACGGCGACCAGAACCTCGCCCAGCAGGGCGCGGAGAACCTGTTGGCCCGCGCCAGCGACATCAACGTCGTCTACACGATGAACGAGCCGACCGCGCGCGGCGCGCATGCGGCGCTGCAGGCGCGCGGGCTGGCGGGGCCGGTGGTGATGGCGTCGATCGACGGCGGCTGCGAGGGCGTGGCGAACGTGGCCGCAGGGCAGATCCGGGCGACCGTGATGCAGTTCCCGGGCAAGATGGCGGAACTGGGCGTCGACGCCGGGGTGGAGTACGCCAAGACGAAGCAGAAGCCCAGCGGCTTCCACGACACCGGCTCCGTGGTGATCACCGACCACCCGATGCCGGGCGTGCGCAGCGAGGCGGTCGCCTGGGGCGAGCAGAACTGCTGGGGCGACAAGTGACGACGCTCCGCGCGCCGGACACCGGCGAGCGGCCGGGCGCGCGGGAGTTCCTCCTGCGCGCGCCCGCGGTCGGGCCCGCGCTGGCGCTGCTCGTCGCCATCGCGGTGTTCTCGGTGTTCACCGACACCTTCCTGAACCCGGACAACCTGTCGCTGGTGGTGCAGCAGTCGCTGGTGATCGCCACTCTCGCGCTCGGCCAGACGCTGATCATCCTCACCGGCGGCATCGACCTGGCCAACGCCTCGGCCGCGGTGCTGGCCACCCTGATCATGGCCAAGCTGGCGCTGGGCGGCGCGCCCGGATTCCTCGCACTGCTGCTGGGAATCGCGGCCACCGCGGCCATCGGCGCCGTGGTCGGAACGCTGGTGACGCAGGTGCGGCTGCCGCCGTTCATCGTCACCCTGGGCATGCTCACGATGCTCACCGCGGTGGCGAAGCTGGTCGCCGACGGCGAGGCGGTGCCGACCGGCGACGCGCTGCTGACCTGGCTCGGCACCCGCCGCTACCTCTTCGGCGGCATCGAGATCACCTACGGCATGACGCTGGCGCTGCTGCTGTACCTGGGGGTCTGGTACGCGCTGACCAGGACCGCCTGGGGCAAGCACGTCTACGCCGTCGGCAACGCGCCAGAATCGGCCCGGCTCGCCGGGATCAAGGTCAACCGCACGCTGCTGTCGGTGTACGTGGTGGCTGGGGTGATCTTCGGGCTGGCCGCCTGGCAGGCGCTCGGCCGGGTGCCCAACGCCGACCCGAACGCCTACCAGCTGGGCAACCTCGACTCGATCACCGCGGTGGTGCTCGGCGGCACGAGCCTGTTCGGCGGCCGGGGATCGGTGCTGGGCACGCTGATGGGCGCGCTGATCGTCGCGGTCCTGCGCTCCGGGCTGACGCAGCTGGGCGTCGACGCGCTCTACCAGGACGTCGCCACCGGGGCCCTGGTGATCGCGGCGGTCGTGGTGGACCGGGTGACGAGGAGGAACGGCTGATGGTGCCCACGCTCTCCGCCCGCGGCCTGGTCAAGCGCTACGGCCGGGTGACCGCCATCGACGGCGCGGACTTCGAGGTCCGGCCCGGTGAGGTGCTGGCCGTCGTCGGCGACAACGGCGCGGGCAAATCGAGCCTGATCAAGGCGCTGTCGGGGGCGCTGATCCCGGATGCGGGCGAGATCCGGGTGGACGGCGAGGTGGTGCACTTCCGCGGGCCGCTGGACGCCCGCCGCTACGGCATCGAGACGGTGTACCAGGACCTGGCGCTGGCCCCGGCGCAGGACATCGCGTCCAACATGTTCCTGGCGCGGGAGAAGCGGCACCCGGGGCTGCTCGGGAAGCTGTTCCGGAAGGTCGACCAGGGCTGGATGCGGGCCGAGGCGCAGCGGGTGCTGGACGAGCTTGGCATCGCGGTGAAGTCGATCGCGCAGCCGGTGGAGACGCTGTCGGGCGGGCAGCGGCAGGGCGTCGCGGTGGCCCGGGCGGCCGCCTTCGGCACCAAGGCGGTGATCATGGACGAGCCGACGGCGGCGCTCGGCGTGGCGGAGTCGGGGAAGGTGCTGGCGCTGATCGACCGGATCCGGCAGCGCGGCCTGCCGGTGGTCCTGATCAGCCACAACATGCCGCACGTCTTCGAGATCGCGGACCGGATCCACGTGCACCGGCTCGGCCGCCGGGTCGGCGTGGTGACGCCCCGCGAGCACAGCATGAGCCAGGTGGTGGGGCTGATCACTGGAGCACTGGTGCTGAGCGAGGACGGCGAGCTGGAGGAGGTCTCGTCCGCCGTGCGCACGGGCCTGGGGGAGTAGCGGCATCGTCGATGCCCCGGCATCGCGTGCGGGTGCGCACAACCCGGCGGCGGTGTACAACGAGTGCGTCACGCGGACAACGGCGTGCCTCCCGGTGCGCCTGCGCAGCTGCCCGCCTGTTATCAGGAGGTCGTGCTGTGAGAATTGTGTGCATCGGAGCCGGCCCCGCCGGGCTTTACTTCGCCATCTCGGCGAAGCTCAGGGACGCCGGGCACGACATCACCGTCATCGAACGGGACCCACCGGGAGCCACCTACGGCTGGGGCGTCGTGTACTGGGAGGACCTGCTGGACATGTTGTACTGCAATGACCGGGAGAGCGCGGAGCGGATCCGCGCGGCCTCGACGCTGTGGCTGGAGCAGGTCGTCTCGCTGCGCGGCCGGGACCGTGCCTATGTGGGGGGATATGGGTACAGCGTGAACCGCGCGCCGCTGCTGGAGATACTCGCCCAGCGCGCCACCGACCTCAACGTGGACGTCCGGTACGAGCACGCCGCGGAAGACCTGTCGGAGTTCGCCGACGCCGACCTGATCGTCGTCGCCGACGGCGCGAACAGCCGCACCCGGCAACGCTACGCCGAGGAATTCGGCACCCAGGTCGGCCACGGCCGCAACCCCTACATCTGGCTGGGCACGGACCGGGTGTTCGACATGTTCACCTTCGACTTCGAAGAAACACCCGAGGGCTGGATCTGGTTCCACGCCTACCCCTCCAGCGCCGGGATCAGCACCTTCATCGTCGAATGCCAGGACACCACCTGGCGAGGACTGGGGTTCGACCGGCTCGGCGACGACGAGAGC
>NZ_FNOK01000099.1 GCF_900106995.1 Saccharopolyspora shandongensis | reverse complement strand
GTCCGGAGCCACGCCCACTGCGTGATGCTCGCCTTTCCCTACGTCCAGGCCGAGGAACACACCGAAATCGCTGCTCATCCACCGTGCCGTTCGTTTGTCTCGGGTGGTCGCCGGTCGAGCATCGAGCGCCGGCACCCACGTTACGACGAGACCTGCCCAGCAGGCGGCCGTGTCCCTATCAGCGGTCGGTCGATGCCACCAGGCCCGGTGACACCACCCCCCGGATCATGCCTACGACTGGGGGCGTCAGTCATGCCGGACCTGGCGACCACAACTCCTAGATCAGGAGCTACGAAAAAGGTAACGGGGGGCGACAGCTTGTCTCGCCGCGGCGATCTTGGATCAGTGCACGCTCATGCCGCTGAGCGGTCGCGGTTGCCGGGCTGCGAGCGATCAAGTAGAGCGGACACCAGGCACCTGCCGAGCGATCACATCGCGCGGAAACACCAGTCCATGCGGTCAGACTTGGTCATGTTGGCACGGAAAGTACAGCGGCATGTCAATTCAGCAAGAAACATGGTTGCGCGGCGGAGCGGCGGCCATGGCTGGGCAGCTTGTGCCGCAGCCGTCATCTATAGCTGGGGGTCGCGATGGTCGTGGCGAGCGTGTCTGCGAGGGTGTCGGTGCGTGCCGTAGATCGGTGTAATGGCCGTTTGGCTGCTGTGCGCTGATGAGGGGTTGGCATCGGGTGTGGCTACGCGGGACTGATCGCCGTGCCCTGTAATGATCGAGTTGTGGGCAGTGGGTGGGGGGCAGGTCTGCGTTGCTGGCCGGGTTCAGTACCCGCTCCAGCTGGCTGAGGGGGAGGCTGCAATGCTTGTGGTTTCGTATCCGGTAGTCGGCTGGCCTCACTGTGGGGACAAGGCGGCGCCGCAGGGAGATGTAGGCATGGCGCAAGGCAGTGTGAAGTGGTTCAACGGTGAGAAGGGCTTCGGGTTCATCGCGCAGGATGGCGGTGGTCCTGACGTCTTCGTGCACTTCTCGGAGATCCAGGGCAGCGGCTTTAAGTCTCTCGATGAAGGCCAGCGCGTTGAGTTCGAGATCGGACAGGGTCAGAAGGGTCCGCAGGCTCAGGGTGTGCGTGTTATCTGAGGACTGAACGCCGACGCGCCCGTTCCTCGCGGTGCGGGCGCGTCGTTCAGTCGCTGGAACGCATACGGCCCCTGGCGGTGGTTCGAGGTTGACCTTGCTAGTCGGCAGTCACCGGGCCAACGAATCGTTACTCCAACGGGTCAATGCTTGATCGTCAGTGCCGACAGGCCCTGTGCACCTGTGGGGTACGGCAACGCTGGATCGCGCGGATGATCGCGGAGTGCATCCCGTTGGCCACCTTGTGGGTCCGGATGATCTCGATGTCGGTGACGCCGACCGCCGGGCCACCGTCCTGGTGCCCAGGTCAGCGGGAGTTCAGTCGAGGTAGTCGCGCAGCGCCTGAGCGCGGGACGGGTGACGCAGCTTGGACATGGTCTTGGACTCGATCTGCCGGATGCGCTCCCGGGTCACGCCGTATACGTGGCCGATCTCGTCCAGGGTGCGCGGCCGGCCGTCGGTGATGAGCGCTGCAAGGATTGCCCGGTCCGCCCAGTCCAGGCGCGGTTTGGGGGTCGTTCTGCGCAGCACGGCGACCTCGTGGCGTAGGACCAGCAACTCCGCATCCTTGGCCGCCGACGAACGGCCGAGCAATACCAGCCAGTCCGCAAGTCGGATGAAGATCAGGTAGAGCATGCGCAACGACACGGCGCACGATCATTCCTGGATCGCCGCGGTGTGTCGATCAGTACAGGTCACGGCCGCAGCCGACTTTTGGAACCCGACAGCATTCCGCGCTGCGGCGTCGCGGCAGGACCCGGAATTCGTGGACCACCTCGACCAGATCGTTGCCGCGATGGACAGCGCGACTGCGGCGCTCGATCCGAGCCGACTCGCCGATCTGGACGTCGCGTTCCACGAAGCGGTGATCGCGGCATCGAGCCACACCCAGTCGCTGCAGATCTGGCGCCTGATCCAGCCACGAGTGCGCGCCTACTTCCTCCGCGACGCACCGCACCACGACGACCCCACCGCGGTCCTGGCCCAGCACCGAGAACTCCTGCAGGCGCTGCGTTCCGGCGACCCGGAACGGGCGCAAGCCGAGATCGAGAAGCACATCTCGACCTACCTCGAAGACTGAGCGCGAGGACTACTGCGCGGTGCTCGATCAGGTGGCGACGCGGAAGCGCTCGATGATCGGTGCCGGTGTGTTCGCCGCGTTCGGCTCGGTGGCGAAAGCTGCTGGCAGCGGACTGATGATCGGCTTGGTGCTTGGCTGCGGCCATCGCCTATTGCAACGCCGTGGCCTCCGCTCAACTGGCCGCAGCGCATCCGATCTCGGGCGGATCCTACGTCTACGGCCGGGAACGGCTCGGCCCGTGGTGGGGCTTCGCCGCCGGTTGGGGCTTCGTGATCGGCAAAACGGCCTCCTGCGCGGCCATGGCGTTGACCATTGCCACCTACGCGGTTCCGGGTCTGGGGTGGCTGCAGAAGATCGTCGCGGTCGCCGCAGTGCTAGCCCTGACCGCGCTGAACTACCGCGGCGTCACCAAGACCGCAGCGCTGACCCGCGTGCTGGTCGCGCTCAGCTTGATCGCGCTGACCGTGGTGGTGATCGGCATCTTCGCGAACGGCGTCCACGTCGATCACCTCGGCTGGGCAGCGATGGTCTCCGGTGGTCCCTACGGCATCCTGCAGGCGGCAGGGCTGCTGTTCTTCGCCTTCGCGGGCTACGCGCGCATCGCGACGCTGGGGGAGGAGGTCCGCGATCCACATCGGACGATCCCGCGCGCCATCCCGCTCGCTCTGAGCATCACCGTGATCGTCTACGCCGTCGTGGGCCTGGCCGTGCTCACCGCGTTCGGACCCGACCGCCTTGCCGCCGCGACTGCTCCGCTCACCGAAGCACTGCAAGCCGCCGGTGCCGGTTCGCTCGCCACGGTCGTGCGCATCGGTGGTGTGGTGGCGGGCCTCGGGGCGTTGCTGACGCTGATCGCCGGGATCGGCCGCACCCCTGGCCATGGCGCGCAACCGCGACCTGCCGGGCTGGTTGGCCGCAGTGCACCCGCGGTACCGGGTGCCGCACCACGCCGAACTCGTCCTCGCCGTGGTCGGAGTGCTCGTCTGCTACGCCATCGCCATCGCCATCGCCATCGCCATCGCCAACGCCTCGGCCTGGACGCAACCCGCTGAGCTAGCGCCGATGGCCGCGCTGGCTCAACATCGCCGGTCTGCTCGGCTGCCTGGTCCTGGTCGCCACCCTGCCCTGGCAGTCGGCTCTGGCCGGCGTCGCCGTCTTCGCAGTGGTACTGGCCGCCCGCGCCATCGCCCTCGCCCGTCGCCAGAGCTGACCAACCACCGCGCCTCAGCTGCCGACCGGGGTCAGCCGGTCTTCGGCGAGGACGCGTTCGATGTTGCGTTCGGCGAGGGCGGTGATCGTGACGAACGGGTTCACGCCGGTGCTGCCAGGGATCAGCGAGCCGTCGGTGACGTAGAGGCCCGGGTAGCCGCGCACCCGGCCGTAGTCGTCGGTGGCTTCGCCGAGCAGGAGCCCGCCGAGCGGGTGGTAGGTGAAGCGGTTCTCGAACGGTCGGGTGTCGCCGAAGAGGTCTGTGCGGTAGATGGTTCCGTTCGTGCGGTTGATCTTGTCGAACAGCGCCTTCGCCTGCTGGATCGAGAGCTGCCCCTGCTCGGCGTTCCAGTGCAGGCGCGCGGAGTCGGTGGCGGGGTCGTAGCTGAAGTGGCCGCGTTCGGGGTTCTTCGTGATTGCCAGGTAGAGGCTGACCCACAGCTCGACACCGGCCGGAACCGGCGCGATCTCGGCGAAAACCGGGTGTTCGGGGTCGTCCCACGAGTCGATGCCGAGTGCGGGCATCCCGGACTGCGTGCGTCCCGTGGTGTCCCAGACGTGGTTCGCCCGGCCGAGCATGACGTTGCCGTTCGGGCCCCAGCCCTGCCCGATCTCCGCACCGAGTCCCGGCAGAGTTCCGGTGTCCCGCGCGCGCAGCAGCAGTTCGGTCGAGCCGAGGCTGCCCGCTCCCAGGAACAGGCGCTCCGTCGCGATCTCCGTTCTCTCGACGATTTCCCCGGAATCGTCGCGCCGGTGCACCGTGAGCACGTAGCCGCGGGCTTCGTCACGGCGGATCGCCCGCACCTCGTGCATCGCACGGATGGTCACGTTGCCCGTGCCGAGCGCATCGGCGAGGTAGGTCTTGTCCAGCGAGCGCTTGCCGTGGTTGTTGCCGTAGATCACCTCGCCGGCGAGCGCCGAGCAGGGAACCTCACCGGCCTCCTCCCGCCGCAGGTAATCGAAGTCGTAGACGCTGGGCACGAATGTCGTTTTCAGACCCGCCCGGTGGGCGTGCTCGCGGGACAGCCGGGCGAACTGGTAGGAGTCACAAGTCTCGAACCAGTCGGGATCGACGTGGTTGACCCCGAGCGTCGAGGTGGCGCGCGGGAAGTACTTGCCGTACATCTCCGCGGCGTCGACGGCAGGCAGGATCTCCTCGAAGTAGTTCCGCTTGGGCACCACGGCCATCGCGCCGTTGACCAGCGAACCGCCACCGACACCGCGACCGAGGTAGACCGACATGTCGCCGTGGTCGACGCGGTCGAGCACACCCGGGTAGCGCTTGATGTCGTGGTTGATGACGTCCATCCACAGAAAAGACGCCAGCGGCGCCAAAGTGCGGTCCTTCAGCCACATCGCGCGCCCGTCCGGGCGGAGCATGTTGCAGAAGACGTTGCCGTCGGTCGCAGGTGTGTCCCAGAGCCTGCCCATCTCGAGCATCACCGTGGGAATGCCTGCCTCGCCGAGGCGCAGCGCAGTGACGGCGGCGCCATAGCCCGTGCCGATGATCACGGCGGGCACGGGGCCGCCGGGGCGCGTTGCGGCCGACGCCGTCGTCGTGGAGATCGTGTTGAGGCCGAGCAGGGCAGCGGAGTTCAGGGCCGCGAAACCGAGGAACCGCCTGCGAGACAGAGGGGAGGTCATGTTCCCCATGGTCACCTCGCGACAGCAAGGCGACAATCACCAATCTGAATCCAATTCGCGTTATCAGGGAAAACGTGAACAATTTTCACCCGCTGGTGTGAAACCGGGCGGGTCTCTGCGAGGAGAGGGGAGTGGCATCCGATCGTTTCGGTGCCGCGTTCAGGTCGTGGTGATGGGATGTCCAGGGGTTTCAGGACATTCTCCGATAAGCGTCCCTTGTGGACTAAAATGAGCGCCCCGATCGATTCCGTCGGTCGGCATCTGGTCGATCAGGAGTTCCCGGCCACGATCGACGGGTACCGGCACCTGCTGGAGTGGATGCGTGTCCACGGCACGCTGATCATGGTCGAGGTGGAGGGCACTGGTGCTTACGGGGCCGAGCTTGTCCGGGTTCTGACCGCGGCCGGGGTCACCGTCGTCGACGTGGACCGCCCAGACCGCAAGACCCGCCGCATGAACGGCAAGTCCGACCCGATTGACGCCTACGCGGCTGCGACAGCAGTACTGTCCGGGCGGGCCGGCGGCATCCCGAAAAGTCGGGACGGCGTGGTCGAAGCGGTCCGGGTGTTGCGGGTCGCGCGCCGCAGCGCGGTCAAGGCCCGCACCCAGGCGATGAACCAGATCCGTGGCCTGCTGGTGTCCGCCCCGGCGATGCTGCGCGAACAAGTTGCGGGACTGGATCGGACCACATTGATCCGCACCCTCGCCCGACTACAGCCGGGCAAGGACCTCTCGCACCCACTGACAGCGACCCGAGAGGCATTACGACGCCTGTCACACCGTCACCAGACGATGGATGACGAGATCGCCGAGCTGGATGCGCAACTCGGTCTACTAACCCGCCAGGCCGCCCCCAGCTGCTGGACCTGTTCGGCGTCGGCCCCGAAACCGCGGGGCAGCTGCTGGCCTCGGCCGGGGACAACCCCGAACGCATGCGCTCCGAAGCACACAAACCAACCTCCCTCCCGCAGCTTGACATCTATAGGAGCATCCCCGGAGCTGTACCCCACTCGCAGCCGCGCGCTCGGTTGCAGCATGGGGGCATGATGAACCGCCTCGGTCTGATCACTGGCCCGGTACTCGTGGGTCTGCTGTACGCAGGTGGCTCGAACTTGTCGGCCGTGTTCTTCGCGACCGGCGGCATCACGCTGGTCGGTGCGATGGTGGCCATGCTGTTCGCGGAGGAGACGAAGGGACGCACCTTGGAGGAGCTGTCACCGTGAACGAATCTTTGTGCGCTGACCCGTTCGGGCTGGGGAGTCCCTCTGAAGCTGTGCCCGCCGACGCGGTTCGGCTCACAGGGGAGATGGGCGACGGACCACTTCGAGTGGTCCTGCTGGGCACGGCCGCTGGGCCGTACCCAGCGCCAGGGCGCCGCAACCGCAGTGGTCGTCGGGGACCGCACCTACCTGGTCGACGCCGGCTATGGCGCGCTGCGCAAGTGCGCGCAGGCCGGGTTGGCGCGACCTGCGCGCACCTGATCCAAGTGCGCGGACGCTCACGGCTCGTCGAAGATCAGCGGCGTGAACCCGCCCAGGGCCTCCAGCGACGGTCGGCGGCGATCCCGACGCGGAAAATCGCTTTAGCTACGCCCCTCGCGCCCGCGCCTACGCAGCCCGACGAACTGCCGAAGGCAAGACCAAGCCCGAGATCCTCCGCTGCCTCAAGCGTTATCTCGCACGCGAGATCTTCAAAGCGCTCACCAGCGACAACCTCGCTACGACAGCAGCCATCCCACCATCGGGCCAGCCAGCAGCGTGACATCCAGGTCTGACCAACTTGACCTATAGGAGCGTCGCCAAGGACGCGGCGGTCATCGCCGACCAAGCCCGCATGCGCCGCGACCTGCAACCGTTGCGGCCAGGTGATGAGATCAGCGTGGACCTGAGGATCCTGACCGCGCGCCGCACTGATCTGATCTGCGATCGCCCCCGCACCATCAACCGACTGCGCGCTCAGCTGCTGGAATACTTTCCCGCACTGGAACGATCTTTCGACTACAGCGCCAGCAAAGCCGCGCTCATCCTGCTGACCGGCTACCAACCCCCGACACGTTGCGCCGGCTCGGACAGTCCCGGCTGGAATCCTGGCTGCGCAACCGAAAGATCCGCAACGCCACCGCCGTCGCAGCCACCGCGATCGAAGCCGCCACTGCACAACACACCACGCTGCCTGGCCAACGACTCGCCGCAGACATGGTCTCCCGGCTGGCGAAAGGGGTGATCGCTCTCAACGAAGAAATCGCCGAAGTCGACACCCTCATCGAGAGCCGATTCCGCCAACACCAACACGCCAAGATCATCCTGAGTCTTCCCGGCTTCGGCCCCTTGCTGGGCGCCGAATTCCTCGCCTCCACCGGCGGGGACATGACCGTATTCGGCACCGCAGACCGTCTCGCCGGCGTCGCCGGGCTCGCACCCGCACCCCGTGATTCCGGACGCGTCAGCGGAAACCTACACCGGCCACGCCGCTATGACCGTCGCCTGCTACGCGCCTTCTACCTCTCCGCGCTAGCCAGCATCCGCTGGTGCGCCGCATCCAAGACCTACTACGACCGCAAGAGAACCGAAGGAAAACGCCACACCCAGGCCGTCATCGCACTGGCCCGCCGACGACTCAACGTCCTACGGGCCATGCTGCGCGACAACACGGAATACCAAGCCGGACCCGCCGTGATCGCCGCTTGACAACATCATTGGGAATCACTCACAGTGCCCATCCCGCCGGACCTCCGCCCGGCGTATCGGACCGGAAACACCGTTCGCTGCACAGTCCCCCCTCGGTACGACGTGCAGTGAGTAGTCCTCACTCGCGGCGGCGGCGAGGACGCGCGGATCGTCGGTACTTCTCATACGCAGAGCCGTTGGCTCGTGGGTGGTGGTCATGAAGGCTCCCGAAGGCACGTCGCGTTCGACGCGGCAGCGTAGGACGCGATACAACGAGGCGCTGTAGAGACCGAGGTCTGCCCCGCCGAGCCGGTGGACCCGGCGGGGCAGACGCCTTGTGTGGGATGGGCTACAGGTCAGGCCCAGTAGGATTCGGCGCGTTTGTGCAGCAGATCGCGGTACTGACGAGTCGTGGTTTCGAAGAGTTCGCCAGTACCCCAGTCGACGATCACGCCGTATCGCCGGATGAGGTCGAGCATGTCCAGTTCGCCTGCGCGGTACTTGGCGGCGATGTCGTGCGGATCCGCCTGCAGCCAACTCCGGCGTTCCGTGGCGATGCATGCGCGCAGCCGTTCGGTCGCTGCACTGTCCACTTCGTACTGGTCCAGCTCAGGATCGATGGGCACGACGACAACGCCGTAGTCCTTGGCCGCGCGCTCGATGGACACATAGCCGTCGATGACGTCCTCGGCAACGTCCGCTGGATCCCGGGTGAGTGGGTCGCCGTAGCCGCCACCGCCCGCGGAGGGGCGGGTGAAGGTGTCGCCGGGTTCGATCGGCACGTTGGAGAACGTCGCGCCGAGGAACCGTTCGTGTTCGGTGCCTTTGTTCAGCCACACCCCGTGCGGTAGTGACGGCAGACCACCACTGATGCCCCAGGTGATAGACCGGGCACGGTCGCAGCAGTACGACATCACCGTGTTTTCGCAGTCGGTGAGCACACCGCCCTTTTCCAAACCGCAGCCACCCCGGAACCGTCCCGGGCCACCGGAATCCGTCAC
Source organism: Saccharopolyspora shandongensis (assembly GCF_900106995.1). Taxonomy (GTDB): domain Bacteria; phylum Actinomycetota; class Actinomycetes; order Mycobacteriales; family Pseudonocardiaceae; genus Saccharopolyspora; species Saccharopolyspora shandongensis. The sequence continues at coordinate 8,000 of NZ_FNOK01000099.1, read as the reverse complement.
GATGGCGTGGCCTGTGGTCAACACCGGCGAGAGCCGTTCCTGCCCTTCGACCGGCTGAACGGCGAGCCCCGCCCCGAACACGGGCGCGGTCGCGCCAGACCCGTCCTTGGTGGCCCGGCCACCCCAGCCGCCGGCCATCCAGTCGTACCACATGAAATAGGGCCGATCGTTGGTTCGCCCGTCCTTGCCGCCGACCAGCAGATATTCGAGGTTGAAGGCACATCCCATCGCTCGTTCGGGCATGACCTTCGACCAGATCTCGAACAGCGCGTTCATCAGTTTTTCGTAGGGTCCGGAACAGAATCCGGTCACGGCGGTCGGCCAGCTGGCATTGACCACGGTGCCGGCAGGACCGATGTCGGCGTGCACCACCCGATACAACCCGGAGTTGAGCGGCACGTCCGGGAAGAACGTTTTCGTCCCGGCGTACAGCGCCGAATATGTCGTCCCATACCCCGAGTTGAGGAAGGTCGATACGGCCGGCGCGCTTCCGGACAGATCGTAGTGAATGCCGTCGTCGTCGATCCGCATCTTCACCGCGATCGGGACCAGTCCCTCGGGCCTGGCCGGGTCGGCGTCGAGGTAGTCGACCGTTTCCCACTCACCGTGCGGTAGTTCGGCCAGCTTGTGCCGGACGATCCGCTCGACGTAGTCCTGGGCTCCGGTCATCGCGGCCACCACGGTGTCCTTGCCGTAGCGGTCGACCAGCCGAAGAATGTCGCGTTCACAAACGGCCGTCGCCTCGGCCTGTGCGTTCAGATCACCCATGCAGCTATAGGGCGCCCGGGTGTTGGACACCAACAGCTGCGCCACATCGTGCAGCGCATGTCCACGTCGCCAGACCCGGACCGGGGTGATCCGTAGTCCCTCGCTGAAGTGTTCCTTGGCGTTGACGTCGAATGAGCCGGGGACGTTGCCGCCGATGTCGGCCCAGTGGCCCTTGTTCTGCGCGAAGCCGATGATCTCCGAACCGACGAAGATCGGCCGGATAAAGCTGACGTCGTTGAAGTGCGTACCGCCTCGGTATGGGTCGTTCACCGCGAAGACGTCACCGGGACCGATGTCGTCGCCGAACTCCTCCAGCACCGCTTTGCACTGGAAGTGCAGGGTGCCGACGTGGACTGCGATATCGGCGCTGCCCTGCATCACGACGTTGCCTTCCGCGTCACACAGCGCGGAGGAGAAGTCGCGAGCGTAGATGACGAACGAGTAGCAGGTGCGCATGATCTGCTCGCTCATCAGGTCTACGGCGGTGACGAACGCATTTTTCAGTACCTCAAAGGTCACCGGGTCGAGGCCGGCCGGCGTCACCGGTGGCGTGGATTTCTGTTGTTGCGGCATGGTGGTGGTCATCGCCTCACGCCTCCGTCAGGTGGATGCGGATGTTCAGCCACTCGTCGATCTCCGCGGTGGTGTCCGGCGGCACGACGGTGGTGGAGTCCAGCTGGTCGATGATCGCGGGTCCGGTCATCCGGCTTCCCGCCGGCAACGCGGTTCGTTCGTAGACCGGGGTTTCGACCCAACCTGGGCCTTCGAAGTACACCTCGCGTGTCGTCGGGGGAGTGGGTGCCGGCCGGGGCGACGCGTCGTGCGCCGCGAACGTCGGTTTGGGTGTGACGCCGATGGCGGTCAGACCGAGCTGGTAGATCTGCACCGGTGTTTCGTCCCGTCGGAAGGAATACTCGCGTTCGTGTTGTTCATGGAACAACTCGACGGCCTTTGCCAGAGCGTCCGGACCCTGCCCACATTTGATGGTCAGCGAGCGCCACTGGCCGAGGTAGCGCATGGAGACCGTCCGCTGCAGTACGGCGTCTTCCGGGCTGACTCGTTCATGCCGTAGCCGTGCCGAGGCTTCGGCCTCCAAACTGGCGAAGGCGTTTTCGAACTCGTCGAGGTCGGCGGAGTCACTGACCGCGTCGAACATCGCCGACAGGTCGTGCCGGATGTCGACCAGCAGACAGCCGAGCGCCGAGGTGACCCCGGGGTTCGGCGGAACGACGACCGTCGGGAGGCCGAGTTCCCTGGCCACCTCCGCGCCGTGCAGTGCGCCCGCTCCGCCGAATGCCACCAGGGTGAAGTCGCGTGGATCGTAGCCGCGCCGGATGGAGATCAGCCGGACGGCGTCGGCCATGTTTGCGTTGGCGACCTTCAGGACCGAACTGGCGGCCTGGTCCAGCGGGAGACCGAGCGGCCGTGCGACGGCTTCCTGGACAGCCTTTTCCGCGAGTTCGGGCGAGAGTACCTTCGCGCCACCGGCCAGCGACTTGCCCAGGCGGTTCAGCACGAGGTTCGCGTCCGAGTTGGTCGGCTCCGTGCCGCCGCTGCCGTAGCACGCCGGCCCCGGCGCGGCACCCGCCGACTGCGGACCGTTACGCAGCGAACCGGCCGCGTCGAGGTGGGCGATCGAGCCGCCACCCGCGCCGATGGTCAGCACCTCGATGGACGGGAAGATGATCGGGTACCCGTACTCGACGGACCATTCCTTCGTCACGCGGAGTTCGCCGTCGTGCACGAGTGAGATGTCCGTGCTGGTGCCACCCATGTCCAGACCGATGGCGTTGGGGTAACCGCACTGGGACGCCACATGCCGGGCCGCGATCGCACCGGCCGCGATGCCCGAAGCCGCCAGACGAACGGGATAGCGCGTGACCATCCCTGGATGCATCGACCCGCCACCGGAGTGCAACAGTAGGAGGTCTCCCGAGTAGCCGGCGGCCTGTAGCTCGTCGGCCAGGCGTTGCACGTAACCGTTCACCAGCGGTCCGAGCAGCGCGTTGGCGACGGTCGTGTTGAAGCGATCGTGTTCGAAGATCTCCGGAAGGATTTCCGCGCTGGTGGAGATGGTGACACCGGGCAGCTCCTCTTCGAGGATCTCCCGCATCCGAATCTCATGCGCCGGGTTCACATAGGAGTTCACGAAGCAGACCGCGACCGACTCGGTGCCGCGTTTGCGCAGCAGCGCGGCGAGCCGGCGGGCCTCGTCCTCGTCGAGTGGCGTCACCACGCGACCGGCATAGTCGATGCGTTCGGTGACCTCGAATCGATCTCGACGACGGATATGCGGGGGCGCCACGTCACGATAGGCATCCCAGAGATCGTCCTTGGTCCCGTCGCGAATCTCGATGACGTCGCGGAATCCTGTGGTGGTCACCATCGCCGCCGGCCGGAAGTTCCGGGTGATCAGCGCGTTGGTCGCCACCGTCGTGCCGTGCGAGAACAGGGACACGTTGTCCAGGTCGATGCCGCTGCGCTGGACACCGTGGAGCACGGCGCGCATCGGGTCGTCGGGAGTCGACGGAACCTTGGTGACCCGTGTGGTTCTGCTGTCCTCGTCAAAGACGCACACGTCGGTGAATGTGCCGCCGACATCAACGGCCACACGTTGCTTCGACATGTGTGTACCTCCTCGGAGTCGTGAGTTGGACGGTGGTCACCCGCTGCCGGCTGCGGATTGGTACGAAGAAGCTTGCCTGCGGCTGTGCCATCGGTCACTGTAAGAACTCCAGATTCTCGTGGTTCGATCTGTTCTACCTGACAAATTGACCCGCTCCGTGACCGCAACAGCACAGAGAGATGTGATGGCGTCCGACACTCGTCAGCAGAATCCTCGGCTGACCCTCCAGCAGCTCATCGACGAGCCGAGCCTGCAGCTGTCCGCGATCGAGCCTGGTGACCCGTCGACCGTGATCCGCTCGGCGCACTCAATCGAGATCGAGAACCCCGCGCGGTGGCTGCCGCCGCAGTCGATCATGTTGACCACCGGCCTGCGCTTTGTGGACCGCCCCACTGATCGGAAAGCCCAGGCACGACTGATCGACGAACTGATCGCAGCGGATGTCGCTGCCCTCCTGTTCGGCATCGGCGTGAAGTTTCTGGAGGTGCCTCGAGGGCTTCGCGAGGCCGCCCGACAGCGAAACTTCCCGCTGCTCACGGTCGCCGCCAGTACACCGTTCCTGGCCATCGAAGACTTCGTCAACCGTGGCGTGCTCTCGACGGAAACGTATCTGCTCCAACGTACCGTGTGGCTACAGAACGAGCTGCTCCATGCCCTGTCGGCGAGCGATCCGGTCAACGCACTGGTCATTCGGTTGGGCACGCTATCCCGAGGAGCGGCCGTGCTTTATGAGGGAACCGGACACATCGTCGCCTCCACCGGCCATGGACCGTTGCGGCTGATCTGGGAGGAGATCGCCGCCCGGGAGCCGGAACCGCAGCGCTTCGCGGTGGGGCAGTGGGAGGTCGCGACGCGTCCCTTCGCGCTGCGCGGGTCGTTGTTTCGGCTCGCGATCGCCTCACGCACCAGCTCCGTGATCAACGACCTCGGTCCGGACGTGTTGGAAACCGCTGAGCGGGTCCTCGCGGCCGCGAACGCCGCACGCTCCCTCGTGATCAGTCAGGCACAGGCGGAGGCCGTGCGAATCATCTCCGCACTGCGGGCCGGTGTGACGACGTCCCAAATCCGCCAGACCTGGGACCGGCTCCGTGCCTTCGGGTTCCGCGTGGGTGATCCGATCCGGGTGGTCATCGCCAGACCGATCGGATCGCCAGTCGAAATCGACACCGCACGGACGACCGAATCGCTCCTCGAAGCAGCGCACGCCGAGGGACTGCCCGTTGTGCTGTCCGACGAGTATCGCCAGGAAGACCCGGCCACTCGCTTGGTCGCCGTACTCGCCGACAGCCCGGCCGCGAGATCATGGACGGATGTTCTCGCCCGCACGCATGTGACTGGGGCCAGCGGACCGTTGACGGATCTCGCGGTGACGCCGCGGTACTTCGAAGAGGCTGACACCGCCTGGCAGGTGGTCAGCCGGCGTCGGGACCGGGGGAGTGCCGAGACCATCGTGCGTCTCGACGAGGTCGATTTCGCGACCTGGCTGCTGACCCGGCGCGACGATGCCCGGGTATCGGCCCGACTGGACCATCACTTCGGGTCGTTGATCGCTGCGCCGGATCTGGTTGAGACCGTCGTGGTCTACCTGGCGACTGATCAAGACGTGAAGGCGACCGCACAGAAACTCTTTGTGCACCCGAACACGGTCAGGTACCGCTTGCGCAATGTCGAACAGCTGGTCGGCGGGCCAATCGCCGCGGCGAAGATCGTCGCTAACCTCTATCTCGCCTTCCAGGACGAGATCGTGGCCCGCGTGGAACCAACCGTCGGGAACGAGTTGTCCAGTGAATGATAGTTCTCGAGCTGATACTGGGATGCCGCCGCACGAGCCGGGCAAGAAGCCTCCCGGTCTCGTCGGGTTCTGGGTGACGTTCGCGCTGCTGACAGCGACGACTGCAACAGAGTGCCGAACTCGCCGCCGAGAAGTCGGTGCCACACTTCTGGGAACACGTGCTCTGGGCCTTCGGCCAGCCGACGCTGGACGACCTCTCCCGGTTCGTGTCCTGGATGAACCTGGTGGAAGCCAGCCCGAACATACGCATGCCGTTCATCGTGCTGCATGGCGGCAACGACCGCCAGGTCCCGGTCGAGATGGCGCACCGGCAGTACGACGCCGCGGTGAACAACGTGCGACGCGACCTGAAGATCATGGCCGAACGCGACGGCGGCGTCGAGCTCGTCGCTGCGGACAACAGCACCCCGACGACCAATTTCATCGCCGGCTGGGTCGCCGACGTCTTCTCGACCACATCGGCGCACCGCTGATCGGGGCGGTTCCGCACTCGACACCGGACCTGCTGTCGGCACCATCAAGTACCACGACAGCCAGTTCGGTGGATTGCTGGACAACTCGATACCACCGCGCAATCACTGAGATCACCTCACTGTAGGTGCCGGAGATCGTTTCCGCTTCCGCGATCGTGAGCGTGGTTCCCCTCGGCTCTGCGTAGTAATAGTGGCCGGTGAACTCGATATCGTGCATGTCGAGAAGAGAACTGCCCAACGGCCTGATGTCGCCGGTGCCGTGGCGGTCCTCCAGACGCTGGAACTTCCAGACAGTACTGCGGTTGCGGAACTCGACCCATGCCACAGAAATGACAGCCGCGTTGCCTTGATCGTCTCCGACGACGAAGACGATCCTGTCCAGCGACTTGCACGGAGTGCGGACCAGGAACTCACGGACTTCCCCGAACGAATGCGCAACGCAATCGACGGCTGGCATCTTGCCGGACTGCCGCAACCTGCGCAATCCCATCCGCTGCCAGGCGTCGTCTGCCCGTCCCTGCCGAACCGACCGCTTGGCATCTGTCTTGTGCTCCTTGAGATTTCGTGACGCGGCATTTCGCGCCATCGTATTCGCGGATCCACTCACTGCCGATTCACCTGCTACAGACCCCGCTGTGACGGACGAGCCTGCACTCATCGCACCGCTGCCCGACGCGAGTGCGAAGGCGAGCGTGCCGGCAACGACGACGCTTCCGGTATTTCCCTTGCGCGGAGCTGGATCCGAGCCTCCGCCCGCGCCACCGATTCGACGATCTGCCACACGTCCCCTTCCGCACTGCCAAGGCATAAGCTGACAGCAGCCCAGCATGGAGATCACGAAGGACGGTCCTCAACTAGTTCGCGTGAAGTTCGGCCGTTCGAGTCAAGCGGACGTCCCCATGGACACTGGTGCGAAAGTGCGGTGAGCGCCTCGTGGTAGCCGGGGCCGAAACGCAGCCACTGCCGTCGAACCAGTTCGACCGCATCATGGAAGGCACCGAGGGCGACGACAACGCACTGCAAGACTACGAGTCGATCCTGAGCACCATGCGGTCGCCGCAGCGCAACCAGGTGCGGTTACGCTCGCAATGCCTTCTCCAAGCAGAAGATCTACCACAGCGACCTGGTGACCGTCCTGGGCGCCGCGATGGTCACCCGGCCCGGAGTCCGACGGCTCGCGGCGGACGCAGTGGCTGTCCGAGCAGCTAGTCGACCCCCGCAGATCGAGGTTCCTGTGCCGGGTCTGCGCCCCGCAGGAGTACGACGACGGCAAGGCGGTCGCCGAGGCGTTCCGTGATATGCAAGCACCTGGCCCCAGCAGGACCCCCGTCCTGCCAACGTGATTGTGTGTGGCCGATGTGGTCGGAGGTTCGATTCGCAGAGGGTGAACAACTGGGCCGGCTACCGCTGCGGCTACGGCCATATCAGCGCACGCACCCAGGCAACAACGGTCATGAAGAACACCTACGTCAGGGAAGCCCGCCTGCTCGCGAGTCTCCGGGCCCGCCTGGCCGACATCACCGGCGACGACACGGCACTGGTCGACTACCTCCGCACGAACGGACTGATGATCGTTTACCTCGGCCCGGATTGGACCATCGAAGAGAGGCTGCCAACTACAGCCCTAGTGGTAGGGCGGGCCGACAGCCCGCAGCTGCCCCGACCGATCTTCTGAGCCCGCGGGTCAGGCGCCGCCTGAAGAGAGCACGACACCAACCGAGGTAGTGGTGGCTCCGGATGCCGACCCATGCACCCGGTCGATGGCGACGCGTTCGCCGAGGAGTTCTGACGGTTCGCCAAGCGGCTGGAGAACAATCACCTGTTCTTTCATCCGCGGTACGCCGGGCAGATGGTCAAGCCGCCGCACCCGGCCGCCGTGGTCGGCTACTTGACGGCGATGCTTCGTCGAGATGGAGTGGGAGTGCATCGCGGCGCTCGCCGAGATGTTCGGCCTGCGCCGCCATGTGGGCCACCTGGCCACCAGCGGCACGATGGCCAACCTCGAAGCCCTGTACCTGGCACGGCAGTCCCATCCTGGAAAGGGGATCGCCTATAGAGGCTGTTTTGGATCTTGTGGTTGGTGTTGTGGTAGGCGTGCGAGGCGGCGGGTCATGTGGATGATGGCGGCCCAGTGGACCATGGTGGCGTGGTGTTGGGGGAGGCGTTCGTAGTCGCGGGCGCAGCGTCGGCGTCGGCTGATCCAGGCGAGGGTGCGTTCGATGACCCAGCGTCGGGGCAGGACTTGGAAGCCTTTCTGGCCGGGTTGGCGGTAGACGATCTCCACCGTCAGGCCGAGGATGGTTTTGGTGTCGCGGCCGGTCAGAGGGCCTTCGTAGCCTTG
>NZ_FNOK01000100.1 GCF_900106995.1 Saccharopolyspora shandongensis | reverse complement strand
CACCATCGCCGCGATTCGTGGCCTGCTCCTCCAGGAGGTTCTGACTCCGGCAGTCCACTCGGAGGACGCGGTCGCCTTGATCCTGCGCATGAGCAAGGGCCAATCCGTTCCACGGACACATCCGGGGCCTTGAGCAGGGAGTACTGCAACGACGGTGTGACGTGGGATGCTGAGGGCTGTCGGCGGTGATGATCACCGCGTGGTGGATCTTGCAAGGTGAGTGGCGTCGTTGGATGCCGTGGTGGAGCTGATCTTCAGCCGTTTCGCCAGGTCCGAGCCGCGCCAGCGGGTCGGTACCTACCTGCGGAGGCTGCTGGCAGGGCGGGAGCGGAAGAACGGCTGGACGCTGGCTGAGAATGGCGGGGCGGTCTCGCCGGACGGGATGCAGCGGTTGCTGCGCACCACGGACTGGGACGTCGACCGACAGCAGATCCATCCCGCCCGACAAGCTCACCCTCGATCGCATCGACGCCGACGCGATCACCGCGTTCCTCGACTGGCTGGAAGCCGAACGGCACAACGGCATCTCGACCCGCAACCAGCGCCTGGCCGTGGTCAGCTCGTTCTTCCGGTGGCTGCAATCCCAGGAGCCGGCCAGGATGGCCGGCTGTCAGGACATCCTCGCCATCCCCGCCAAACGCAAAGCCCAGCCGAGCGTCAATCACCTCACCGTCGAGCAGACCCGCCGTCTGCTCGCCCAGCCCGACCGGTCCACCCGGCGAGGCCGCCGTGACGCGACCCTGCTGGCCACCCTCTACGACACCGCCGCCAGGGTTTCCGAATTCGCTGACCTGACCGTGCGCGACATCCGCCTGCAACCGCCTGCCCTGGCCGCTGCTGGCTACGGCGCCGGCCGCGACCGCCACGTCCGGGCCCGTGACTGAACCTGCGCCGGAACCAGAGGAGCCGCAATGCGTACAGAAATGCTTGACAGGGATGCCGGGCGCGCTGCCGCCGCTGGCGACATCGAGATCGCTGCTCGGTTGACGCGCCAGCTGGTGATGCTGGAGTCGCTGGTCAGGCGAGCGAAGCCGGGCCGTTCCGAGGTGGAGCTCGAGTCCGCGTGGTTACCGCTGCTCATGAAGCTCGCCGAGGAGGGCCTGCAGCGCGCGGGGGAGATCGCCGCAGCGCTGTGCATGAGCCCGTCGACGATCAGCCGGCAGGTCGCCATGCTGGTCGGGTCCGGGCTCATCGAGCGCCGGGCCGATCCCGACGATGGTCGTGCCAGTCTGCTCGCCGCGACCGCCACCGACTGCCGAATGCTCGACGCCGAGCGGCGTCGCAGGGCCGCCCAATACATCGACGCCCTCGCTGGCTGGCCTCCCGAAGCTCGTGGCCGTTCGCAGACCTGCTCGGCTACTTCGTCGGCGATCTTCAGCGCACGAGGAAGGAATAGCACCATGTTGCTCGAACGACGTTCCGCATCCGTGCCGCCTTGGCGCCGGAAACTGCGCTGGTACCTCGCGGAGTTCGTGGAGTGCCTGGCCTCGGTGGGTTACACGATGGCCGGTGTCTGCCCGCCGCCACCTCCGCGGTCGCCGGACGACACCATCCCGGAACCACGGAAGGAGCCGTAATAAGGGGACTCCCCAACGCGGGGGCGGCTCGATCGTGCCGCCGCGCGTTTCCTCGTTCACCTGATGCGTTTTTCGCTCCCGGTCCAGGCCTTGTCCCGCAACACGAACTTCTGGATCTTCCCGGTGGAGGTCTTCGGCAGCTCGGCGAACACGACCGTTTTCGGCGCCTTGAACCGGGCCAGCCTGCCCTTCACGTGCTCGATGAGCTCCGCCTCAGTAGCGGTGGCCCCGTCGTGCAGCGTCACGTAGGCGGCGGGGACCTCACCCCAGCGCTCGTCCGGCACCGCGATCACCGCGACCTCCAGCACCGCCGGATGGTCCATGATCGCCTGCTCCACCTCGACCGACGCGATGTTCTCTCCACCGGAGATGATCACGTCCTTCGAGCGGTCGCGCAGCTCCACGTACCCGTCGGGGTGCATGACGCCGATGTCCCCGGTCCGGAACCAGCCGTCCGGCACCGCCGCCAGGGTGGCCTCCGGGTCGTCGAGGTAGCCGAGCATGAGGTTGTTGCCGCGCAACGCGATCTGCCCTGTGGTGATCCCGTCCGCCGGGACGTCCGTACCGTCCTCCGCGATGACCCGCGGAACGCAGGCGATCATGTTCCCGACGCCCTGGCGCGCCTTGAGCCGCGCCCGCGCTTCGGCGTCACGGTCGTTCCATTCCGGGCGCCAGTCGCACAGCATGGCGGGTCCGTAGGTCTCGGTCAGTCCGTACAGGTGCGTGACATCGAACCCCAGCTCCGTCGTTCGCCGCAGAATCGACGGCGACGGCGGCGCACCACCGGTGGCGATCCGCACCGTGTGCTCAAGCGGCTCGGCCTCGCGGGCGTACGCGATCATCGACAGCACGGTCGGTGCCCCGTTGAGGTGCGTGACGCCCTCCTCCCGCAGCAGCCGCCAGATCTCCGTAGGGTCTACTTTGGACAGACAGATGTGCGTAGCGGCCGCTGCGGTCACCGCCCACGGGAACGTCCATCCGTTGCAGTGGAACATCGGCAGCGTCCACAGGTGCACACTCGACGGCGTCAGCCCGGTATGCCCCACCATCGCCAAGGCCTGCAGGAACGCGCCCCGGTGGTGGTACATCACGCCCTTCGGGCGGCCAGTGGTCCCCGACGTGTAGTTGATCGACAGCAGCGACCGCTCGTCGGCCGGGGTCCGGTGCAGCGGCTGCGCCGCGGCCAGCAGGTCCTCGTACTCCTGTCCCGACCGGATCCGGCGTGGCGGGGCGTCCATCCGGGCGAGCACCTCATCCGCCAGCGCGTCGAACGACGGGTCGTGGATCAGCACGGCGGCGCGGGAGTGCGCCAGGATGTAGGCGACCTCGTCCGCGGCCAGCCGGGTGTTCACCGCGACCAGTGGCACTCCTGTCCACGGCACCCCGTAGTGCGCCTCCAGCGCCACGTGGGTGTTCGGTGCCAGCACCGCCACTGGACGACCTCCGGCCAGCGGCGTGAGTCCGCCCGCGAGCCGCTGGCACCGGTCGTGCAGCTCCGCGTAGGTCCACTGGGACCGCCCATCCACCACCGCGACCCGATCTCCGTGCGCCGCTGCGGCTCGATCCAGGTACGACGTCGGGGTCAGCGGCTCGAAGGACAAGGAGTCCACGTCGGGAGTCATCGCACGCCTCCACGGGCCGGGTTGCCGGTCATGAGGAAGAAGTACATGTCCACCCTTCCCTTAAATGTTATTGACGAGTAACGTAAGCCGCGTCAACCACGACGTCAAGGCATCACGTGAGCCCTGAAAATGTTATCGGTAAGTAGCATAGCTGGGTGATTCGGGAACAGGGAGATTCGGCATGACCACCGCGACAGGACTGAGGAACCGTGCGGCGACCTCGGCGGAGAGCGTGCGGGCCGCAGTGGACGCGCTGGCCGCGGGGCGCATGGTAGTGGTCGTGGACGACCACGACCGCGAGAACGAGGGCGACCTGATTCTGGCCGCCGAGAGCGTGACGCCTGAGCAGATGGCCTTTCTCGTCGCGCACACGACCGGCATCGTCTGCACGCCGATGACCTCCGAGCGGGCCGACGCGCTCGGGCTTCCGCCGATGGTGGCCGACAACCAGGACGCGCACGGCACGGCGTTCACCGTGACCGTGGACCACGTGGACACCGGTACCGGTGTCTCGGCGACCGCGCGGGCGCAGACGTGCCGTGTACTGGCGGACCCGGCCACGACGCCTGACATGCTCCGCCGCCCGGGCCACATCTTCCCGTTGAGGGCGCGCGAGGGCGGCGTCCTGGTCCGTGCTGGGCACACCGAGGCCACTGTCGATCTGCTGCGGTTTGCCGGTCGCCGGCCGGTCGGCATCATCAGTGAGCTGATCGGTGACGACGGCGAGATGCTGCGTGGTGCGGCGCTGACCGCGTTCGCGCAGGACCACGACCTGCCGGTGCTCGCGATCGCCGACCTGATCCGCTACCGGCGCGCCACGGAAGAGCTCGTCGAACCCGTGGCGAACTCGACGATGCCGACCGTCTTCGGCGACTTCGAGGCGATCGCGTACCGGTGGCATGTGGACGGTGCCGAGCACCTGGCTCTCGTCATGGGCGACATCGCAGCGGCCACGCGCTCCGAGCGGGGCGTCCTGGCCCGCGTGCACAGCGAGTGCCTCACGGGCGACATCCTCGGCTCGTTGCGCTGTGACTGCGGAACGCAGCTCGAGCAAGCGATGCGCGCCGTGGCTGAGGAGGGCTGTGGTGTCATCGTCTACCTGCGCGGGCACGAAGGGCGCGGCATAGGACTGGCTCACAAGATCCGCGCCTACGCGTTGCAGGAGCTCGGTCTGGACACCGTCGACGCGAACACCGCGCAGGGCCTTCCCGTCGACTCCCGCAGTTATGGTGCCGGGGCCCAGATTCTCGCTCACCTGGGAGTCCGCAGGCTGCGCCTGATCACCAACAACCCCGAAAAGTACGACGATCTGAATGGGGACGCGCTCGAGATCGTGGAACGGGTCGCGCTGCCAGCCGTCGAGACCCCGCAGAACCTACGCTACCTGCGCACCAAACGAGACCGCATGGGCCATGCGTTCGCATCACCGGCTACGATGGCCGGGCTGGAGACCGGCCCGGCCGTGCAGTCAGCTGGGTAGCGGCTGCGACGCGGTCTTCGGCAGCCGCGCCACGGTGATCACGCCGACCAGCGCCACCGCGACGATCCAGTAGACGGGGCTGGTCCTGCTTCCGGTGCCGGCCACGAGGGCCGCGGCGACCAGCGGCGTGATGCCGCCGATGATCGCACCGATGTTGTACCCGAGCGCGATGCCCGAGTAGCGCACGTTCGCCGGGAACATTTCGGTGGCCAGCGGCCAGGCCGGAACCTGCGCCCAGCCGCTGAAGAACAGGCAGACCACGTAGACCACCCCGACCACCCAGAGGCTGGTAGTGGCGATGAGCAGCGCGAAGACCGGCCAGGCTATGACGGCGTAGGCGATGTAGGACGCGAGCAGGATCGGCTTCCGGTCGAAGCGATCCGTCAACCTGCCTGCCCAGGGATAGGTCATCGTGGCCAGTGCGATGGACAGCGCCGACGTCCAGGCGACACCGGTCGCGGAAAACCCTTCCTGCTGCAGGAAGATCGCGAAGTAGGCGACGCCGAAGTAGCCCGTGCCGTTGAAGGCGATGGCCAGGCCCGCGACGCGGGCCACTGACAGCGGGTGGCTCCGCAGCGCGGCCAGCATCGGGCCGCGCACGATCGCGGCCTTCTCCTTGAGCTCCTGGAACTGGGGCGACTCCTCCACCCGCAGGCGAGCCCACAGGCACACCACGGTGAGCAGCAGCGAGAGCAGGAACGGGAGCCGCCAGCCCCACACCGGCATCTGGTCGGCCGGGACCAGTAACCGGACCACCCCGACCACGGCCGCGGCCACCGCGAACCCGAGCGTGGACCCGATGGAGATCGTCGACCCGTAGTAACCCCGCTTGCCCGGCGGCGCCAGCTCGGCGATGTAGGTCGCCGCGCCGCCGATCTCACCGCCTGCCGCGAGTCCCTGGGCGAGTCGCGCGAGGATGATGGCGATCGTCGCGGCGACTCCGACCTGCCCGTAGGTGGGCAGCAGGCCGATCACGCCGGACGCGACGCCCATCGACACGATCGTCGCGACGAGAGCGGTCCGTCGGCCCCGCCGATCACCGAGGCGGCTGAAGAACCAGCCGCCCAGCGGGCGGATGAGGTAGGACGACGCGAACACCGCGAGCGTGGACAGCGTCGAGACCGTCGGATTGTGGCTGGGGAAGAACAACGGTCCGATGGTCAACGTCAGGAGTCCGTAGACGCTGAAATCGTAGTACTCGATCAGCGTCCCGACGCCACCCGCGAGCGAGGCGCGCCGGGCGGATCTCGAGCTGATCACCTTCTCGGAATGCTGTGCGGTCGTCATTGACTCTCCTTGTCATTCCCGAGGAAGCGCGACAGTCGGGTGGTTCCCATCACTGGACGCTTCCGCCGGGGCGGTTTGCGAGGCACCCTTGTCAGGTCGGTGGTCGGCAGCGGGGATTTCCGTCAGATGTCGGGGCGCACCGGTACGGCGCCGTCGATCGCGTGCTACACCGCGTGGATCGGCACGAGCTGTGTGCGCGAACATTCGCCGCGCTTCGCACCTATCGACTCTGACTCGTCGCGTGCGGACGCGCAATGCGGTGGCTTGCAAGGACTATTGCGAATTCCGCACGGATGGATGTGGAAGCGGAATTGCTGACGACGCAATGTATCTATTGTGGACAATCTGCGGAACGGGAATGCGCCCTGTCGCTGTCGATCGGTCGACGAGTCGCCGGTGCGTGCTCGCCGATTCCTCTGGCGGACAGGGAAAACGGCGATGAGTGCGTCGCGTCAGACCGCGTCCGGCGGGACGAGCAGCGCGTTGATCGCCGCGGTCTGGATGGTCTTCCCGACACTCTCGGGATCCAGTCCGCTGTTGAACTGCGGAACGGAGTTGATCATCGAGAAGACGGCGTGGGTGAGGATGCGGGTCTGCGCGTCCGACAGATCGGGCCGCAGCCGCTCGACCAGGCCGCTCCACTCCTCGGCGTAGAGGCGCATCAACCGCCGCATGCGATGGCGTTCGTCCTCGGGGACGTTGTGCTCGTTCTTCAGGAAGACGAGTGTGGACGGCACGTTCTGCAGACTGCGTGTGACGTGGTAGTCGATCATCTCTTCGAGAGCCTTGCGCGGGTCCGTCACCTTGGCCGCGATCTCGCGCGCGTGGGCGAGCAGGTCGTTCAGCGGGTCCTCGAGCACGGCGACGAGCAATGCCTGCTTGCTCGGAAAGTGCCGGTAGAGCGCGGGACCGGACACCCCGGCTCGTGCACCGATCATCTCGTTGGTGACCGCGTCGAAGGCGCGTTCGTGGAACAGTTCGCCAGCGACCCTGATCAGCTCCTGCCGGCGGGTGCCGCGCGGCGAAGCGGTACGAGGAGAGGATGAGCTCGACACAGGTCCAGTTTAAGTGACGGGCCGATAACGTGATTGCGCGTACTCCGAGAGCAGGTCCGCCACGGCGTTGAGACAGGCGAACCCCAGCTCGGACGACATGCCCCGGGGGTCGCCGAGAACCCCGTTGGGGGCGACGGCCTTGACGCCGCCGGTCAACACCTGGGCCAGCATGTCCTCGTCCATCGTCCCGGTGAAGCCCGCGTCGGCGCGGTCGCTGCGGACGAGGTCCGGCCGCACTGCCAGCATGATCGAACTTTCGGCGATGTCGGCGTGACCTCCGACCCGTTCGGCGAGGGCGGCGATGTGGCCGGCCGCGTCTCGCCAGACGTCGAGGATCGCGGCCGAGTCCGCGAAGGCGATGACGTCGGGACCGTCGGGGAGCCGCGCCGCGAGCTTCGGCTCGATCTCGCCGAGCAACGGGTAGTTGCCGATGTGGGCGGAGAAGATCAGCACACGCTGGAAGCCGTGCGCGGCGAGGCTCGCGCAGCAGTCGAAACAGATCGTTTCGAGGGTCTCGGCCTGCACGGAGAGTGTCCCGGCGAAACCGAGGTGGTGCGCCGAGCAGCCGATCCGCACCGTCGGAAGCACGAGCGCGTCGCCGAGCCGCTCGGCGACAAGGACGCCCAGGCGATCGGCGTGCTCGCTGTCGACCGACAGCGGGAGGTGCGCGCCGTGCTGTTCCGTGGCCCCCAACGGCAGGACAGCGGTGCGCATGCCGCTCGCGATGGCGTCCGCGATCTCGGGCGAGGTCAGGTACTCGATCCTCAGTTCGCTCATGGGCGGCCTCGTTCCATCTTGCGTCCTCGCTGACCGACAAAATTACTCGCTGATAACACTTGGCGCCTCTCAATCGACGCTTGACCAGCTTCGAGCCACGCTCTACGTTAGTCGTCAGTAACATTTGATGGAAGGGCTGGCATGGACTTCATCCTCATGACCGAGGGGGACACCCCGGTAGGGCTCACGCACGAGCACCGCTACCGGGAGCTGATCGACGAGGTGCTACTCGCCGAGCGAGTCGGTTTCGACGCCTTCGGCAGCTCCGAGCAGCACGTCGCGATCGGCACCGCGACGGTGTCCGCTCCGGAGGTGCTCTACCCGTACCTGATGGCTCTGACGAACCGGATCCGCTTCATCCACCTGGTGACGCTGCTGCCGACGCGGATGAACCACGCGCTGCGCGTCGCGGAACGCATCGCGACCGAGGACATCCTGTCCCACGGCCGAGTCGAGCTGGGTACCGGACGTGGCAACACAACGCTCGCGTTGCGCGCGTTCGAGGTCGACCCGACCGAGAACAAGGCGCAGTGGCGCGAAGGCATCGACCTGATCCGCCGCGCGTTCCTCGAGGACCCGTTCTCCTTCGTGGGCGAGCACTACAAGATCCCGCCGCGCAGCCTGGTGCCCAAGCCCCTGCAGTGGCCCTATCCACCGATCTCCGCCGCAACCGGCAGCCCGAGCTCGGTCGAGACCGCCGCCGAACTGGGCATCGGAGCCATCATGGGCGGGTTCTACCTCGGGTTCGACCTCGTGGAGAACCTGCTGAAGCTCTACGACGAGACCCTGGCCGCCACCAGCCACCCGTACCCGATCACGCCGCGCAAGATGGTCACGATCAGCGGTGGCATGCACTGTGCGGAGACCACGGTGCTGGCGCGTGAGCAGGCGAAGCCCTTGTTCGACATGGCCAAGCTCTCGACCGGTGCCTACGAGCGGCTCTCCACGCTGTCGAAGGACTACGCGTACATGGGCGCGGTCAAGGACGTCGACTTCGATGATGAGGAGTACATGTTCGAGCGCTCGCAAGGCTTCCTCGTCGGCGACCCGGACCACTGCATCGAGCACGTGCAGCGGTACGTGGACATGGGTGTCGACGCGCTCGTGCTGCGCGTCGACAGCCTGCCCCACGACCAGCTCCTGCGCTCGATCGAACTGTTCGGCAAATACGTGATCCCGCGCTTCAAGCACCCGCGCAACGTGGTGCGCCCAGCCGACGACGTGCTCGCCGACATCCGGGCTGCGCGCCCCGCGCACGAACAGGCGCTGCGCAAGTTCCAGACCGAGCAGAACCTCCTGAACGAGAAGGAGTCCGTGCAATGAGCGACCTCTACAACCACGGTACCGGCGATGTCCTCATCGAGCGCCGCGACGACGGCGTTCTGCTGATCACGCTCAACCGCCCCGACCGGTACAACTCGCTCACCCTGCCGATGTTCGAGGAGATGAATCGGATCTGGGCCGATGTCGAGCGCGACGAACAGACCAAGGTCGTCGTCATCACCGGAGCCGGCAAGGCTTTCTGCACGGGCATGGACGTCGCCCAGCCCGACCCCACGTCCGAGCAGGCGCTGGCGATGCTGGAGTCGGAACGTCAGCGGGTCTCGACGGTCCTGCGGATCGAGAAACCGATCATCTCGGCGATCAACGGCCCCGCGGTGGGCTACGGACTCTCGACCGCGCTGCTGGCCGACATCAGCATCGCGGCGGACGACGCGGTGCTGATCGAGGGCCACACCCGGGTCGGGGTGACCGCCGGGGACCACGCGGCGCTGATCTGGCCGCTGCTGGTGGGTATGGCCAAGACCAAGTACTACGTGCTCACTTCGGAGAAGCTGACCGGTACCGAGGCCGAGCGGATCGGGCTCGTGAGCCTGTCCGTCCCGCGCGAGCAGGTATTGCCGCGCGCCCTGGAGGTCGCGTCCCAGCTGGCACGCGGTTCCCAGCAGGCGATCCGGTTCACCAAACGCGCACTCAACGCCTGGCTCACCAACGCGGTGCCCCAGCACGAGCTGTCCGCTGCGCTGGAGATCCTCGACTTCGCCGGCGCCGACTACGCCGAAGCACGCCAGGCATTCCGCGAGAAGCGCGCTGTCGACTTCCCCTCCGCCCGCACCGCCGGCGCCCCGGCGAACTGACCGGAGACGAGCATGACCGCAGCCTCACACCACACAGCGCTCGGCGCCGTGCACATGTCGGCCGAGGTGGATGGCGTGATCGTCCTGACGCTGAACCACCCGCCGGCCAACGCGCTGAGCAACGCGCTCGTCAGCGAGCTGACGACCACACTGGATATTCTCGCCGGGCGGCCCGACGCCCCCGCGGTGGTCCTCACGGGAGCCGGTGAGCGCTTCTTCTGCGCAGGCGGCGATCTCAAGGAAGCCAACGGCTACCAAGCCGAGTCGATGGTCGAGCGGATGACGGCGTTCCACGCGCTGTTGCGCGCGCTGGAAGACTTTCCCCGGCCGTTGGTGTGCGCGGTCAACGGCTGGTGCGTCGGTGGCGGCATCGAAATGGCGCTGTTCGCCGATGTCGTGTACGCCTCGGCCGTGGCGCGGTTCGTCTTCCCCGAGGTGAATCACGGGATGCTGCCCGCGGTGAAGGGAATCGCGCGGGTGCGCGCCGTCCTGGGCGATCGCGCGGCCCGGCGCCTCCTGCTGGGCGGCGAGCCTGTCGACGCGTTCGAGGCGCAGACCATGGGGCTCGTCGACCACGTGGACGAGCAGGGCGACCTGCTCACAGCGGCTGTGGCGTACGCGCGCACGGCAGCGGCGAAACCGCCGGCCGTGTTCGCGGCGCTCAAACGGGCGTTGTGCGCGGACATCGCCGGATTGCCTGCCGAGGAACAGTTGCGCGTCACGGCCGCTGACGCGCGCACGATATTCACCGACCCGGCCGCTCGAGCCGCTCGCGAGGCATGGAATGACTGATCGAATGCACGAGCTGGACCCGGCCACCTTCCGTTCCGTGCTAGGCCGCTTTCCTTCAGGCGTGACGATCGTGACGACGCGAAGTGAGTCCGGCACGCTGCACGGGTTCACCGCGAGCTCGTTCGCGTCGCTGTCGCTCGACCCGCCACTGATCCTGGTGTGCCTGGACCGGCGAGCCAACTGTTTCCCCGTCTTCCAGGCGGCTGAGCGGTTCGTCGTGAACATCGCGACGCCCGCGCACGCGGACCTCGCGATCAAGTTCGCGACGAAGGGGGAGAACAAGTTCGCCGAGGGGAACTTCGAGTTCGACGAAGAGGGGCATCCGCTCCTGCCCGACGCGGCGGCGGTCATCCGGTGCGAACTCGAGCAGGTCGTACCAGGCGGAGATCACGTGATCCTCATCGGCCGGGTGCACGACGCGCGGGCAGGCAGCGACGAGCCGGTGATGTGGTACCGAGGTGACTTCCTTCATCTCGGAGAGAGCGCTGCATGAACATCACCGCGCGGGGGCGTGTCAGCTCCGGAAGAGAGGCCGTGTCATGGACCTGACCAATTTCGAACCGACCCGGACCTTTCCGGGGCTGCTGCTCGATCGCGCGCGTAGAGAACCCGACGCCGTCGCGATGCGTCACTGGCGTGACGGGGTCGTGCAGGAGATCACCTGGCGGTCCTATGCGGATCATGTCCGTGATCTCGCGCTCGGACTCGTCGCGCACGGGGTCAAGCACGGTGACCGTGTCGCGGTGATGTGCAGCGCTCGCCCGGAGTGGGTGTTCGCCGCGCTGGCCGTGCAGAGCGTGGGCGGCGTCGTGATCGGCGTGTACCCGACCAACTCGGTCGCCGAGATCGAGCAACTCCTCGCGCACAGCGAGGCGCTCGCGTTCATCGGCGAGACGGCGACGGAGCTCACCAAGGTCGCGAACGTCGCCGCACGCACCCCGTCTCTGCGACTCGTGCTCGGCATCGACGACGCTCCGCCGGCGCTGCCCGAGCCGGTCACCGGAATGACGTGGGACGCGCTGCGCGACGAAGGAGCGTGGCACGCCGGCGACAAACCGGATCGACTGTCCGAGTTGGTCGCCGCCGGATCCCTCGACGACGCCGCCGTGCTCTTTTACACGTCGGGGTCCACGGGAGCTCCGAAGGGCGTCACGCACTCGCACCGGACCCTCCAACATTCGGTCCAGACCTTCTCCGGGTTGTACCCGGACATCACCCGCCGCCGATACGACGTGGTGGGCTTCCTGCCGCTGGCGCACGTGGCGCCGGCGCTGGTGGTGGTCTTCGCCCCGCTGCTCACCAAGCTGATGGTCACCTACTGCCGCATGGACGTCTACGAAGAGGTTTTGCGCTCCGTGCGGCCGACGTCAGTGCTCTGGCCGCCACGGTTCTACGAGAAGATCGCCGGTGAACTGATCGCACGAACCAAGTCCTGGCCCTGGTTCCGGCGCCGCGCCTACGACGCCGCCATGTGGGTCGGCCGCAGGCTGGCCGAGAACCGCTGGTCCCACCGCCGGCCGTCGGCGCTGCTGCGGATCGCCTACGCCGCGGCACTCCGCGGGGTCTTCCTGCCATTGCGGGCGACCGTCGGTATGGATCGCATGCGCGTCGCCTACACCGCATCCGCCGCGATGCCCGAGAGCGTCCTCGCGATCTGGCAGATCTGGGGCCTCGATCTTCGCGAGAACTACGGTCTCACCGAGACCGGGGGATGTCCCATCGCGCACTTCGACCAGCCGTTCCCTCGTCCGGGCTTCATTGGCAGGGAGTTCCCGGACCCGCGTTTCCAGGTGAAAGTCGCGGACGACGGCGAAATGCTGATCAGCGCGCCCTTGCTGTTCACCGAATACTGGGGCAACCCGGCGGAAACCGAGGCTGTTCTGCAGGACGGCTGGTTCCGCACCGGTGACCTGATGGAGCGGGCACCCCGCGGCGACATCCGGCTCATCGGCCGGAAGAAGGACGTGATCATCACCCGCGGCGGCAAGACGATCAATCCTCAGCCCATCGAAACCCGGTTGAAGGAGAGCTTGCTGATCGACGAGGCGATCGTGGTCGGCGATGCGCGCAAGTACCTCACCGTCCTGCTCGAGCCGAGCGCGAGCGCGGACGCCCCGTCTGCTGAGGCCCTGGCCGAAAGCCTGCGAGCAGAGGTCGCCAGGGTCAACGCGGACCTTGCGCGTGTGGAGCAGTTGAAGGACTTTCGTGTGCTGCCGCGGTCCCTGGAGGTCGAGCGCGGCGAGCGGACCGCGAACGGCAAGATCAAACGCACGGCCGTCGTAAGTTCGTTCGCGGCGCTGATCGACGACATGTACGGCGTGAACGACGACGCTGCGATCGCGGACCACGTGCGTTCGAAGCCGAACTAGGGGAAGGGCCGGGCCAGCCGCGGCGGTGCCCCTCCGGGCCGCGGTCGGCCCCCTCACCGCCCCGTCCATCCGAGCGTGCGCGACAGGAGGTGGAGCCATGCCGATTCCTGACTTGACACTGCAGCAGCTTCGAGCGGTCCAGGCCGTCGCCGCATCCGGAAGCTTCACCAAAGCGGCCGCGGTCGAACACATCTCACAGTCGGTTCTCAGCCGGAGGATCAAGGAGGTCGAGCGTCTCCTGCGGGTGCGGTTGTTCGATCGCACCACTCGGCAGCTCGACACCACCGCAGCGGGCCAAGCCTTTCTGCTCATGACGGGCACGGTCCTGGACGACCTCGACACGCAGTTGCAACGTTTCATGTCCTACGTGGCGGCCCAGTCCGGAACCGTTGCCCTGGCGGCACTTCCGTCGCTGGCCGCTGTGGTGCTGCCGGACATGATCCGTGGTTTCATGCCGGACCACTCCGAGGTGACGTTTGAGATCAGGGACGGGGACGCCGCCGAGGTGCTCGGGCACCTCGGATCGGGAACTGCCGAACTCGGCTTGAGCGCCAACGGGGACCTGCCGCACGATTTTTGCTTCATGCCGTTGCTGCGGGAACAGTTCTACGGCGTCGCGCACCACAGCCATCGTTGGTCGATGCAGGGTTCCCTCTCGTGGTCGGACTTCGGGGGCGAGACGGTGGTCGCGACGCCGCCCGGGACCAGTATCCGAGCGATGACCGACGCAGTGTTCGGCGAGCACTCGATCCCGGTGAGCCGGCATTTCAACGCGCCGAGCGTGGCGGCGATCGGCGGGCTCCTGCGGGCGGGCGTGGGTGTGGCGGCGTTGCCCGCGTTGGAGTTGCAGGGCTTCGGCCTGGATGATCTCGTGGTGGTACCCGTGAAATCGCCGAATGCGACGAGAGTCACCGGTGTGGTGTACCGCGGCGGTCAAGACCTCTCGCCGGCCGCGGCTGGATTTCTGGACTTCGTGCGTGCGGCTGAGATCGATCCCCCGCGAGGGTGTCTCGCGTTCTCGGCGAAGCGGCCGACGTGGCCGGCCGCGCACCCGATGTGACTGTCTGAAAGGGACGGTTTCGTGTTGGGGGCGCCTTGAGTGAGTGGCCCGCTACTGCGGTCCGTACACGACGAAGGTGTTTCCCCAGGGGTCGCGCGCGACGGCTCGCACCTCGTGCGGGCCCCGCTCCGGTTGCCGGACAACGGATCCGCCGCTTTCCACCAGTGTGGCCAGTGCCGCGGCGACGTCGGACACCTTGAACGACGCCGCAGGCGCGCCACCGGTGATGTCTTCCGAAGGGCCGGCGAGGGCGAGCGTGGTGCCGCCCGCGTCGAGGGCGGCGTAGCGGTCGCCGTCGACGAATTTCGTTGCCAGGACGAGAGTTGTGGCGTAGAACTGCACGGCCGCGTCCACATCCTCCACCGGGTGCAGCACATTTCCCAATTTTACCGGCTCGATTTTCGTGGTGTCGTTCATACGGTGAACGTAGTCGATTGTTTCTCCGGAGCCGGGATTCTTGCGACATCGGCAACAATCCTGGGCGGTCGGAGCGTTGTGCGACGGGATGGAAACGGGCAACGATGTGGAAGTTCCACTGCGGTAAGCGGTTTGTGCTCTATGAAGGAGTTCTTCAATGTCCGCGCTCATCGTTCCCCCTGCCATGCTCGACACATGCGAGGATCGGTTGATGGTGCTCGCGGAGATCGAGCAGCGGGTGCGGTGGCTGGCCACCGCGATCATCGACCATGCCAACCGGGTCCGGCCCAACCCGACCGGGCTGAAGGTCGGCGGTCACCAGGCGTCGTCGGCGTCGATGACCACGCTGATGACCGCGCTCTGGTTCGAGCATCTGCGCTCGGGGGACCGGGTTTCGGTCAAGCCCCACGCCTCACCGGTGCTGCACGCGATCAACTACCGGCTGGGAGAGCTCGACGAGTCGTACCTGACCACGTTGCGGGAGTTCGGCGGGTTGCAGAGCTACCCGTCGCGCTCGAAGGACCCGGACCCGGTGGACTACTCGACCGGCTCGGTCGGCATCGGCGCGACAGCACCGATCTGGGGTGCGGTGGCACGGCGTTGCGTCACGACGCTGGGGGAGCAGACCGCGAGCCGGGCGGCAGTACTCCTTGGTCGGCGATGCGGAACTGGACGAGGGCGAGGTCTGGGAAGCGCTCATGGACCCGATGGTGGCCGAACTGGGCGAGGTCGTGTGGATCGTCGACCTGAACCGGCAGAGCCTGGACCGGGTGGTGCCAAACATCGGCGCGCCGCGGTTGCAGGGCAGACGCCCGGGTCCTCGGCTCGGCGGGTGCGGAGGTGGTCGCGGTAGGGGTCGACCAGGGTGGGCCGGTATTTCGGGACGCGCTGGATCCGGCCCGCCCGTGCCAGAGATGCCACCGGTCGGCTACCTGCACCGCGCCGGGCAGTGCGTCGCGCACGGCCTGCGCGTAGGTGGTCGATCCGTCCCGGCAGACGACCTCGACCCCGGGATGGGCCCGCAGCCACTC
>NZ_FNOK01000101.1:12260-15086 GCF_900106995.1 Saccharopolyspora shandongensis | reverse complement strand
CGTCGGCGTATCCGCCACCGCCGTACCCAACGTCTTGACGAAGGTTTCGACCTGCGGGTCGGCGCCATCGGACCACAAGGCGTCGCGGGAACCGCCCATGCCGAGCATGGGATCGGCGAATTCGAAGCGGGTCTCCCGTACCCGGCCCGTGTCGTTGTCCTCGCCCTCGGCGAGGGAGGTCGTGTCGGTCCGGTCGGACCCATCGGAGAGGGCCGAGACGATCGAAGCCGCATCGGACTCCTCGGCGAGCAGGGCCCGCTCGTCGGAGTCCAGACCGTCCCGGTCGTCGGGATCGTTCGAGCGGGTCTTCTCGTCAACGACCTCCGCCGCGGTCTTCTCGCCGCGGGTCTCCGTCGCGGTTTTCTCGTCAACGACCTCCGCCGCGGTCTTCTCCTCTTTTTCCTCAACGACCTCCGGCGCGGTCTTCTCGCCGCCAGTCGCCGGCAGACCCTTCCCACCCCAGCGACCAAACCAGTCCCGCGGGTTCCACGAACGACCAAACCAGTCCCCCGGATTCCACGAACCAGCAAACCAGACCCCCGGATTCCACGAGTTCGACGAACCCTGATCAGGCCGCACACCCAGCAACTCGGCCACCAACAACGCGATCCTGGGCGCCCGGTCACCCCGCCGAGGCTGACGAAGCAGCAACTCATACAAACCCAGCAACACTTCCGGCCCGTACCTACCCGTCAACGCCAACTGATCAACCCGGCCACCCAAGACCGTGTTCAACCACATGAACGACGTGACCCCGGCGTTGGCCAACCGCAGATCCTTCTTCGGCTTCCCCGCATACGCCCGCAACTTCCCCGGCAACGCCCCCGGATCCCCCAACAACCCCGCATACACCCGCAAATCCGGATCAGCAGCCACCAACATCGCCAACAACTCACGCCGCGACCCCGGCCCCGAACCCGAACCCACACCCGGACCCGGCGTGCGACCACCACCAACCTTCCCCACCACCGACGACGACTCCACCCGCGACGAGTCAGCACCGTCACCGACACCCGCAGCCGCCGTCACCTCCCGCACCCCACCAGAACCCGCATCACTGACCCGGCCCGGCATCCCCGGACCCACCGTCCCAGCCCTCAACGACGGCACCCCACCCGAACCGGCCGTCGTCCCACCAGCCGTGCCCGCACCCGACCCCACCGGCGCAGAACCCGAGGTACCCGCCGCTGAAGTGCCCCCGGCGGTACCGGCCGTACCGGCCGCGGGGGCACCCGAGGTAGCCGCCGCGGGAGTCTGCGAAGCCGGGACGGTAACCGGCGCCTGACCGGAACCCTGCCCCGTCCCCGAACCAGAACCCGAACCTGTGCCGGCCGCCGCAGCCGGGACCTGGATCGGTGTCGAGGTCGCGGCGTCGCGGCCACCATCGGTGCCGGAATCGACCGCGGCATGGGAAACGACCGGAGCATCAACCGACACCGGCGCGCCGGTGTCCTTGGCGACCGGGACACCAGAACCAGAAGGTGTCCGCGCCGACGTCGACTCGCCACCAGACTCACCAGCCGACTCCCGACCACCGCCAGGCGTACCGGTCGACTCGTCGACCCGTTCGCCGCTGGGCTTATCACCGCGTTCACTGCCAGGCACGCTGGTCGACTCATCGACCCGCTCGCCGCCAGGCACGCTGGTCGACTCACCACCGCGTTCGCGGCTACCACCAGACTCGCCGGTGAACTCGCGATTACCGCCAGACTCGCCGCCGCTCTCGCCTCTAGGCTCATCGCCGCGCTCGCCGCCGGGCACGCTGGTCGACCCACCGACCCGCTCGCCGCCAGGCTCACCGGTGAACCCGCGATCACCAGACTCACCAGCCGACTCCCGACCACCGCCAGGCGTGCCGGTCGACTCACCGACCCGCGCACCGCCAGACACATCACCGCGTTCGCCGCTGGGCACGCTGGTGGATTCGGACCCGGGCTCCCGCGCACCATCGGACTGACCCGCGGACCGACCGGCGGATTCGGACCCGGGCTCCCGCACACCATTGGGCTGACCGGTGGGGTCAGAGCTCGGGTTGGCCTGATTGTGGGCGACAACCTCATCGGCGTTGGGTGCCGGCCCGGAACCTGCCCCGTGGGGCTCGGACTGCGCGGAACCACCCAACCCGAACCCCTCGCTCCCGGGGGTACGGGCGGAATGCGTGACGACCTCGCCCGGGCTGCGCTCACCGGTGGCGCCTGACTGCGGGACATCCGGCCCCGACGGGACCTGCCGATGACCTTCCGGCACCCGCTGCTGCCCGCCACCGGATTCTTCCCGGACGGCCTCGGACCGTCCCGGATCACCCGGTGTGGCCGGGACCTGGTCACCCGGCTGCCCCGGCCGCGACGCAACAACACTCACCGGATCCACAATGGACTTGGTGCCCGACCCGCCCCCGGCACCGACCCGCTCACCCGGCACACCCCGGCCACCAGAGGTTTCCCCAGCCCCAGACACAGCACCAGAACCCCCGGCAACACTGATGTGCCGGGGCTCGCCCACCGAGGCGGGGCTGTGCTCGTCGCCGGGTTGGTGCTGGCCCTTGCCCGGCAGCACGGCATCCCGACCACCACCAGAACCGCCCTGACCGGAGGAGTGGGCGGAAATAGCCGGTGGGACGGCAGTTCCGCCGGTGAACGCCCCCAGCCCCGGCCCACCATCGCCGCTGCCACCGCCGGACTCACCGCTGCCGCCGGACTCACTGCTGCCGCCGGACTCACTGCTGGCGTCGTCCGCATCGGTGTCGCTGCCGTAGCCGGACTCACTGCCCGCGTCATCCGCGTCCGTGTCGCTACCGCCGCCGGACTCACTGCCCGCGTCATCCGC
>NZ_FNOK01000101.1:6626-12165 GCF_900106995.1 Saccharopolyspora shandongensis | reverse complement strand
GTGTCGCTACCGCCGCCGGACTCACCGCTGCTGCCGCCGGACTCGCTGCCCGCGTCGTCCGCGTCTGCGTCCTCGTCGCTGCCGTAGCCGCTGTCAGCATCCTCATCGCCCGGGACATGCTTGTTGGCTTCCTGTTCCAACACCAACCCGCTCAGACCCGCCCCCGCCTTCTCCCCCGCGATCTCCGCCACCCCCGAAGCCGCACCCGCGGTAAACGCCGCCGGGTTGAACGCGAAGTCGCCCAAGATCCCGGTCGCGACCATCTCGGTAACGCCCTCATGCAGGCCCTCACCACCGATCCGCGCCCACGGACTGGCAAACCACCCATCCACCGCACCCGCATCCCCGCCCGCATGCTTCACCCAATCCTTGATCGCACCCTTCAACTTCGGCAGCGCCCCCATCGCCCCGAACGACAACACCGACCCCACCGTCGCGATCACCGCGGCACTCTCGTAATGCTTCCCGTCGTGCTCCTCGCGGGTGCCCTTCCCGATCTGGATCTGCTGAGCCAGCCACACCACACCCAACTGCTGCCCGAAACTCATCGCCAGCATGCCCAGAATCTGCACCGGAACACGCGGCACACTCGCCATCCGCCGCGCCATCCACGTCACAGCCTTCTCCACAATCACCTTGTGCATGAACGCCTGCGACATAAACCACGTCTGAACCCCAGGAACCCAAAACCACTGCACAAAAAACTCAAACTCAACCGCCAGCAACGCCAACTGAATCAACACCACCAGCTTAAGAAACTCCACCTCCATCGCGATCTGATCCAACGCATCAGCCATCATCTCAAAATGATCAGCCGCCGCATCCAAATAATTCGACGGACCATCCACAAACGGCGCCATCCGCGCCGCAAACGCCCGCTCCGACGCCCCCGCGAAATCCGACGCCCGAATCCCCTCCACCGCCGCCTGAGCATCCACCCGCAACTGCCGCAAACGCGCCGCATGCGACCGCCACACCGCCGCCAACTCCCGCACCTTATCCTCATTAACAGGCGGCGGCTCATCGCCGGTAAGCCAAAGGGACAGCTGGCGCTCAAACTCACTGAACATGATCGCCATAACTGCCCCTTTAGCTTACCTAACCACTAACTAGTACTCGTACGAACTACACCGACGCAGCCGAGTCGGCATCACCATCGGCTTCGTCCAGCTTGTATGCGGTGCCTCGCGCTCTCTCCCCGGCGTCCCCTATCGCATGGTCCAACAGATCCAAGAATTTCAGCGCGTACTCCTGACCGGGAACCACGGTCTCCAGCCAAATCTTGACGAAATCATTACCGCTGGCTCCCCTATAGCCTCCGGAGCCATCCCCAGCGCCGTCGAAGACGTTGCTGTACGCACCGAGAGCGATGGCGAAATCGCTCATGAGGTCCCGCGCTTCGTCAGCAACCCTCGAAATGTTGACCGCGCCGCCTGCCAGCGCGGAAGGATCTACGGCGGTACGGTCACTCATTGAACGACTTCCACATCTTTTCGACGTCCGGGAACAACGCTTCGATGTCCGGCTTGCCGGAGAACAGCTCCGGAATGTTCATGCCTTCGGGCGCCATCGCGGCCGCCAGCTCGGTGACGTTCTTATGCGCCTTCTCCTGCGCGCCGGTGACCGCCTCGACGATCGCCGCGCCCAGCTCCTTCGGCGACAGGTCGCGCCAGCGATCGCCGCGCAGCACCACCTCGATGAGCCGGCCCTGCCCGTCCACAGTGGCCTTGATCATCTTGTTCTTGGTGGTCGCGGACTCCCGGACAGCCTGCACCTCCTCGACCGCGCCCGAGATCTTCTCGCGCTGCTCGTTCAGCTCCGCGAGCAGCTTGGACACTTCCTCGTCATAAACCGGATCCATCGGACGCTCCCTTCTGCCGTTACCCCGTCGACTTGGCGGAGTCGGGGTTCGAACCCTCTGCTGACTCCACGAATTCGGGGGCCCCGGTGGTTCGCCTGGCCGGGTTGGCGGGCTCGGCGGGGTTGGAACCCTCTGCTGACTCCACGGCTTCGGGGGCCCCGGTGGTTCGCTTGGCCGGTTTGCCGGCCTTGCCCTTGCCGCTGGACGCCTTGGCCGGGGCGTGAACGTGGGTCGGGACCGGCGCGTCGTCCGTGACGCGGTAACCGCCATCGGGGCGACCGATGACCCCATCGCCCGCTGCCAGGTGAGCGCCCCAGACCTCTTCGTCCTCAGACAGCCAGGTCTGGCGTTCCCGTTCGCGGTCACCGTTGCCGCCACCACCGCCCGCGCCACCCATGCCACCCATACCGCCCATCGGCGGCATCATCGGCGGCATCATGGGCATACCGCTCCCGGCTTGGCGCTGGTCAGAGCCGCCACCGCCGGCCCCATCACGGGAACCGCCGCCGAGGTCGCCGGACCAGTCCGACCACCCCTCGCCGCCAAAGCCCGAGCCGCCGGCGGCAGCGAAGTTCGCGCCCTCGCCGAAGGAAGACTGACCAGCTCCAACGCCACCGGCGCCTGGCAGGCCGGAGCCACCCCCGCCTCCGGACGGGAGGTTGAGCTCCGCATGTCCCCCACCGTCCGCGGGCGACGTGAACTTCGAGCCACCCCCATCGCCCGGCGACGGCGTAAAGCCCGAGCCACCGTTGCCACCCTTCGGCAGATCCAGGTTCAAGCCGCCGCCATCGCGACTACCCGGGAACTCCGGCACGTTGGACTTCGGCGAATTGAACTGCGCGGACGGATCCTCCGGCTCCCAGCCTTCCCCACGATTACGATTCAGGTTCACGCCGCCGTCGCCGGGACGGCCACCACCGAATGGCGCGTTGAATCCCAAGCCCGGCGGCCGCCGGCCCGATCCAGGGTTCGTACTGCCGCCACTGCCCGGGACCCCGCCGAACGGTGTCAGCGGCAGTCCGCCGGATCCCCGACCGTTCGGGTCCGAAACGAAGGGATCAGACCCGCCACCAGGCGCATTCAACCCAACCCCAGGACCACCAGACCCACCACCAGGCTGATCGAAATTCAACCCACCATTCGCATCAGACCCGCCACCAGGCGCATTGAAGTTCACCCCGTTCGGATCAGACCCGCCACCAGGGAAATTCACCCCACCATTCGCACCAGACCCGCCACCAGGCGCATTCAACCCAACCCCAGGACCACCAGACCCACCACCAGGCTGATCGAAATTCACCCCACCATTCGCACCAGACCCGCCACCAGGCGCATTCAACCCAACCCCAGGACCACCAGACCCACCACCAGGCTGATCGAAATTCAACCCACCATTCGCACCAGATCCGCCGCCAGGGAAATTCACCCCACCATTCGCGCCAGACCCGCCGCCGCCTTTACCGTCGGGATTGAATTTCAGCTCGGGACCGTCACCGCCACCCTTGCCGTCGGGATTGAATTTCAGATCAGGACCGTCACCGCCACCCTTGCCGTCGGGATTGAATTTCAGATCAGGACCGTCACCGCCACCCTTGCCGTCGGGATCGAATTTCAGATCAGGACCGTCACCGCCACCTTTGCCGTCGGGACCGCCGCCCGCGGTGCCGATTGTCGGTGGCGTCTTGTCATACAAGTCCTTAAACGGCGGGTTGGCGATGACAAAGACCTCTTCCAACCGTGCGGCCGCTTTCCGGGCAGCTTCGTTCAGCGGCTGCAACTGGGCACGCACGGACTCACTGACAGCCTTGTTGATCCAGGACCATCCCAGCTCGGATCGCAAGTCGGCTTTGAGGCTCGTAATACCTTCCGGCAACGGCGGAGGGGTCCAAGTGGTACCTGGTGCAGGACCCTGCCCTACTCCGTCCGGAGTATGCAGGGACAAACCTTTACCTGCCGAAGCGGTCCTGGAATCATACGACGACAGCACATAGTTGATGTACTCTAAACCCTCAGACTTATCTTTAAAATAGGGCAGGAGGTAATTGGGGTCACCGGAGACGAGGCCGGATCCCGTTACATACGCCCAAACGTTCTTGACCACCAAGGTGAGGGCGTTCTCGATCGCGTTGACCAGTCCGCCACTCACACTGTCCCACGCCGTCCCCATCTCGCTGCCGAACAGGAGCAGTCCGGACGTCACGTCGACGAGCCCTTCTGCCGGCGACGGGTTCCGGTGAGTAATCTGCTTGTACAGGTCATCCAACAGGAAGTTGATCTGACGGACATGACCTTGGATCGCATAAGCCGCGCGGCCTTTGAACTCCGCGTCCGGGCTGTCGAGTCTGCTGATCCATCCCGCAGTCTTCTCGCGCGCTCCGTCCAGCCAGTTCACGTAATGCCTGATCATCCCCACGCCGTCAGCGGCTTGCACCCAGTCGATAGTGCCGACCCGAGCAGCCGTGACCTGTGGCATGTAGCTGTCGATCTCTCCGACGGCCGTGCGCCAGTCCGCCAGCAAAGCGTCGTTGTAAACCACCCTGAACCACGGCTTGTCGGCCCAGTTTTGGGTTGTGTAGGAGGTGGCAACACGCCCCCCGTCCCCGGTGTCGAACTGGAGCCAGCCCTTCGTCCCGCTGCCGGTGTCCAGGATCTTGTTCAGGTCCTTGCCCACGCCGGCAATCGTGAACAGAATCTCCTCGTAGGTCGCACGGGAGAGGTTAGTCCGGCCACTGGTGACGTCCGGGTCGACGACGTTGCTGTCGTCGCCACCTGACCCGCCCTCGCCGTCCGACCCGTCTTTCGATTCGTCGTTGCCGCCGCCCGACCCGTCTTTCGACTCGTCGTTGCCGCCGCCCGACCCGTCTTTCGACTCGTCGTTGCTGCTGTTCGAACCGTCGTTCTCGTCGTCCGCCACGACTACGCCCCTCCAGAACCTTGGCCGCCACTCATCTTCCCGCCACCAGAATTAAGGTCCGGGAATTCCGTGACAAAGTCATTCAGACTGTAGTTCGCCAGATCGTCGGTGTTTTCAAATACTTCGATAGCCCACCGCATCGCGTTGACAACTGTGCTCAGCCGCTGCCGAAGCGCCTCATTGACAGTTTCCACTGAGCCACCGAATCCCGACGCCCGGGCATTCAAATCTTTGGCAGGTTCCCACCGCGTATCCCGCGGCTGAGCCCTGAAAGTACCATTCAGCTCGCCATACCTGGAAATCGTGGCGTAGTCGATCAGACCGTTCTCAACATCGTGTAACGCCCCCAGCAACTTGAGCCAGTCGTCCTTGTTGAACCGGAGGTTACCTTTGCCATCGGCGGACTTGACGGCTGGCAACGGCTTCGGTTTTCCATCTTTGCCGTCGCCGCCCTTACCGTCTTTGCCGTCGCCGCCCTTACCGTCTTTGCCGTCGCCGCCCTTACCGTCCTTGCCATCGCCGCCCTTACCATCGCCCTCCTTGCCATCGCCGCCCTTACCGTCCTTGCCATCGCCGCCCTTACCATCGCCCTCCTTGCCATCGCCGCCCTTACCGTCCTTGCCATCGCCGCCCTTACCGTCCTTGCCATCGCCGCCCTTGCCATCGCCCTCCTTGGCGACCGGCTTCACCGACGTCGTCGGCTCCGGCGACACACCCCCCTGACCACCAGACGAACCACCAGAACCACCACCGCCGCCTTTGCC
>NZ_FNOK01000101.1:0-6356 GCF_900106995.1 Saccharopolyspora shandongensis | reverse complement strand
CCAGACGAACCACCAGAACCACCACCGCCGCCTTTGCCGTCACCCACCTTGGCCATCGGCGCTTGCACACGCGCGCCTCGGGCAAGCGGCCCATCCCCCTGACCACCAGACGAACCACCAGAACCACCATCGCCGCCCTTGCCATCGCCCACCTTGGCGACCGGCTTCACCGACGTCACCGGCTCCGGCGACACACCCCCCTGACCACCAGACGAACCACCAGAACCACCACCGCTGCCCTTGCCGTCACCCACCTTGGCCATCGGCGCTTGCACAGCCACGCCTCGGCCAAGCTGCCCATCCCCCTGACCACCAGACGAACCGGAACCGCCACCATCGCCCTTGCCGTCACCTTCCCGGCCCCCAGAACCGCCCCTGCCGTGACTCCCCTGACCACCAGAAGAACCACCGGAACCGCCGCCATCCCCAGTCCTTTCCTCGCGCGGCGTGTGAGGCTTGACGCCCTGTCGGCCTTCGCCGGGGAGCGAACCGTAGGTCGGGAGGCCGTGGAATCCTGGCGGCGGCCCGTCCGAGTTCGGATCCTGGATCACCAGGGGATGCTGAGTGCCTTCGGTGCGACTCGTTCCGTCCGGCGCGCATTTCGGTCCGTCGAACTCGACCTTGCCATCTTTGCCGAGAGCGACTTTGCCGTCGTCGAGCAAGGGCGCCTTGTCCCGCGGACCAACCCAGCGCAGGTCGCCGTTGGGCATCACGATCAGTCCGGCGGTTCCGTCGTCTGGATTGCCCGACCCCGGCTTGCCGGACGCGAAAACCTTGGTCGGGTCGCCCTCGTCGTGCCCGTTGTAGAGGGTTTGGACGTCGCCGTTCTTTCCGATGCGGGCCTCGTACGGGCCGTTGTCCAGTAGCGGGGCGTCCTTCGGGTCGCCAACCCACTTGAGCTTCCAGGTGCCGTCGCCGTTGACCCAGGCCAGGCCCGACTCCTCAGATGAACCAGACGTGCCGTCCCCCGGCTGGACCGAGTGGACCGGCTTCACCAGCGTCGTCGGCTCTGCCGATGGGAGCGCATCCCCCTGGCCACCAGACCGGTCGTGGAAATCCGATCGCTCGTCACCGACAAACGGCTCCCGCTCGCGATAACCGGCCGGCTCCGCCGATGGCAGCGCATCCCCCTGGCCACCAGACCGATCACCGAACTCCGACCTCTCGCCGGCAAACGGCTCCTGCCGGTGATGACCGGCCTGATCCCCACCAGACCGATCACCGAACTCCGACCTCTCACCGGCAAACGGCTCCCGCTCGCGATAATCGGCCCGAAAGACCTCCGGAGGGGGGTCGACGACGATTTCGCCTTTGTCCCCGAGGCTCACGTGGCCGTCTGGCGTCAGCGGAACGTCGTCTCTCGGTCCGACCCACCGCAACTCACCGTCGGGCATGGCCATGAACCCGGATTCATCGGGGTGGCCGCCAATGTGCAGATCCCGGTCGTCAGCAGAGGATGGCTCATAGTAGGTCGCGTTGGAAGCATCGTCGCGGTCCGCAGGGTTGTAGGACTGCTCAAGCTCGCCGGATACATTGAGATGCACTTCGTATGGGCCGTTGTCGAGAAACGGCGCATCCTTCGGGTCACCGAGCCACTTGAGTTTTTCTTCTCCGCCCTCCTTGACCCAAGTCAAGCCTTCGTCGAGCGGTGTCCGGTGCGGGGTGTCATCCGGCCGGGGCCCCGGCTCCTGCACGTCGGGACCGTGCTGCGCGACATGGTTCGCCGGCGTCCCGTCCACACTCCTTCGAAAGAACACGGGAGTCATCGCCGGCCCGGGCATCGCCGGACTCGCGTCGGGAAGGTTCTGCCCGACATGGTGCGTCGGCGTCCCGTCCACATGCCCTGGCTGAGACACGGGAGTCTGCGGGTGCGAATTCGAATTCGGCGTGAACTGCGGGTCCGGGGTGTCATCCGGCAATTCCGCCCGGGTCGTCTCGTCCGGATCCGGCTGCTGCGGCGCGTTGGGACCGTGCTGCCCGGGAGCCAGCACCATCGCCCTGTTCGGCCCCAGACCATCCAGCCGCGGATCCGGCTGCGGCTCGCCGGTCGGCCGGTTCAGGCGGTGGTTGCTGCCACGCCCCGGAAACTTGCCGCCCGCGGGGTCGTCAGTCATGGCGGAGGGTCCTTTCTGCACGCGAGTCACTGGAGGGGCGTGGAATTGATAAGGAGGATGACCGCGGGCCCACCGAAGCGAGCCCGCGGCCGAGGGGAAACGGGACTACATGGACATGATTTTGGCGCCCATGTTGTCGCCGTCCTTGAAAATCTCGTGCACCTTGAACGACTTGGTCACATTGTCGTTGAAGGCTTCCGACATCTTGGCGTACTGCTGGTTCCACTCCCTCTGGAGCGGCCCCCACAACTCCTCGGCCTGACCCTGCATACCTTCCGGAACCTTTCGCAGGCCCTGGTTGAGTTCCTCGATGATGACCCCGGCCGCGACGTGGCACTGCCGGAGTTGCTCGTTGAGGTCCATGTAGCCGTCATGGTTGATGTCAAATCGCGACATGGCTATTCCCCTTCCTTGAATGAGATCAGCGGGCGGTGGCGTCGGCGTCGCCGCTGGCCTGCGTGTTGGTCTTGCCGGTCTCGACGACCTTCATGTTGAGGTCGTCCAGCGCCTTCACCAATTTCTCGAAGTGGCTGTTCCACTCGGAGAACCTGGTGGTCAGCATTCCACCGGAGGTGGAGTTGTTGACCAGTTTGATCTGGTCGGTCATCTGCCAGACCTTCTGCTTGACGGTCGTCATGTTGGTGACCGCTTGGTTGGCGGCATTGATACCCACCGCCAGTACGCCGGAGTCGTAGCCATACTTAGGCGCCACGGGAATCTCTCCTATCCTTGTTGAGCACCATTGATTTTTTCGAGCACTGGCCCGGTTGGCAGCAGTGCCAGCAGATCGGCCGGAACCAGCCGAGCCGTCTCGACAGGGAGGCCAAGAGCGCTGGCCGCATCGGCGTCGGCCACCGGGAACTTGGCTCCCGCTTCGGTGATGAGGTAAATACCCGCACCAGGAACATCCGGCGCCGGGCGAGTGCGCGCCAGGAAGCCGGCGCCGGGGATGATCTCCACCCGGTCGGCCACCCGGCCGTCGCGCACCACCCCCGCCGTCTGATTGCTTTGCGCATCGCCCTGCGGCGGCGGTGCCGTCACCAACCGCGCCTGCGACTGCTCCCACCGCACGCACGGCACACGGCCCGCCAGATCCGGTCGGTCCGGCGGCTGCGCCGGCAGCGCGGACTGCCACACCGGCGCAGGCAGCACGTTCTGCGTCGCCAGCTCCGAGGGCGTGATGCGCACGGCCTCTCGCGCGGGCGATGCCGGGTCGGCGCTGAGCAACGCGGACACGGTCGAGGTCACCGGGACCAGGCCGTTGCCCGCGGCCACGAAGTAGTTGTTCCCCACCGCCTCGGGCACGACGATCAGCTGCCCGACCACGGTTGGCGTCCCGCTGAAGCTGGGCCCCGCCTTGTTCGCGTCCCGTTCGACCGGCGGCGAGCCGATGTCCGGCCCAGACGGCAACGTGTTCAGCCACGACGAATCCACCGCGAGAGCCTGAGCCGGGTCGAGCCCGAGCGCGCGCGGCACCCATTCAGCCGCGATCCGCAGCCGCGTGCCCTGCCACGCCAGGTACATGTCCCCGCCCGCGGTGACCAACAGCGCCTGGTCGTCGCGCATGTCGGAGACAGCTGGTCCTTCGCCGACCGTCACCGACAGCTTGGTGCCTTCGTCGGCCCCCGCACACACGGTCCACGGACTGTCGGACGACCCGGTGGGGATCGCGTCCGGTGCACCGAGGATCCCGATCGGCGCACCGCGCGGCACGTCGGCGAGGTCGGCCGTCTTGACCGTGGCGACCTTGGGATTGCTGCCGATGAGCAGCCGCGCGGACGCCTGGTTCAACACCGGCCGCAGCCGGCCGTTGACCATCATGAACCGGTTTCCGGTGTCCTCGGCGACAATCAGCGTTCCCGGCTCTCGCCACCCGTCGTTGCCGCCACCGATGTTGGTGAACAGGTTGACCACCGCGACGATCGCGGTCACCAAGATCCCGATGACGATGCCAACGGCGAGCCCGACTCCGGTGCGCCGCAGCGGGCGCTCCGGCCCGTCCGGGTCAGTACGCAAGATCGCCGAGGACAGCCGGCCCGCGACAAAGGAATAGGCGTCCACTTGGTCTCGCCTGGTGTACATCACTCACCTCCCAATCCCGGCACGGTCGTAGGTAGGAAAATGGTTCAGAGCAGGGAAGCAACCCAGCCATAAACTCCAATCACGGAGAGCAAAATGGGCAGCACGGCCAGCGCGCAGATCCACTGGAGGATGTCGCCCCACCGGCCCCAGCGCGGAATCAAGCGCTTACCGGGCAACGTGTGCGCGGCGGCCACGGCGAGACCGGACAGCGACAGCAGCCCGAGCAGCACGCCCATCCGGCCGACCAACGGCATGCTCGCGCTCCAGCCGAGCATCAGCACTGTCAGTCCTATCCCGGCAGGCACCAGGGCGGATACTCGATGCCAAATTCCGACGACCTCACGGGCCTGCAGCAACAGCAGCACGCTGATCAGCGCCGTCAGCAGGATCGTGTCCCACTGCACGACCGACCCCAGTGCGATCAGTCCCCCGGTGCACAGCCCGCCGAGCACACCGAGGATCGAGGTCAGGTGAGTGTCGGACAACGACGCGCGGTCGAGGACGCCCTCGCCCGGCAGCGGGTCGAGGCCCTCCTGGAACTCGTCCTGCGTGGTGGGTACCGGCTCCACCGACAGCCCGCCCAGCCATGCCGAAATGTTCGGGGCTGCCCTGGTCAGCGCGACCGCGACGATCGTGAGGATCGCGGCCGTGGACGCGCCGTCCAGGCCGACGAGCACGGTCAGCACGCCGCCCAACGCGGTGAGCACACCACCAGCGGCCACCGCCTGGAACGCCGGTTTGGCCGTCTTCAGCGACACCCGGGCCAGCACGGCAGAGACAGCGATGGCCACCCCGGCGGACAGAATCCCCGGCCCGTCGATCCACGCCGGCGGTGCATCAGCACCGGGGAAGGCCAGCCCAGCCACGGCCGCCGCGAAGACTCCGACTCCGGCCAGGGTCACCGCCTGTCCGCCACTGTCGCGGACGTACAGCGACATGCCGGCGGCTCCGGCCAGAAGCAGCAGGCTGACCGTGGCCGCACCGATGGCGATCCCCGTCCCCGTCGCCGCGAAGGTGCAGACGAAGATGGCCAGCAGCGCGCACACCGCAGCGGTAGTCATGCTGGTGTAGTAGGTGAACGCCGGGCGCCAAGTGTCGCCACGACCGGACAGTCCGGTGTGGACACCATCGACCAGGTCGTCGAAGTCGGCGACCGGCAGCTGGTCGTCGCGCGGTCGCAGGTAGAGCATGTCGCCGTCGTACAGCCCGGCCTCGGCGGTGCCCTTGTCCTCGTCGAGCGGCTCCTCGCCGAGCCGTTGCAGCACCCAGCCGCCGTGCTCCATGCCCGAGGTGGCCAGCGTGGGATCGAGGTGGCCGAGCACCGTCGGCATGAGGTCGGCTATCGCCACGTGCGCGGGAACGGCCAGTTCCACGCGCGAGGACGGGCCAATGATGATCAGCCGGCACATCTCGCTGGACCCACCGGAACCCGGGGCTGTGGTCGCCGTGCTCGTCGCCTCCATGACAAGCACACGTTTCGCCGGACGTGCCTGGTTCAGAAGAACCACGATGACCGCGCGCGACCGGGCAAGCGATGAAACCACCCCGCGCCACGCGGCCGCCAGACAGTGCGGAGTCCGCGCTCAAAATCTCTACGATTACTACTGCTCAAGGCTGTTGTCGTACGTCACGCAAGCCCTCGCCGACCAACACCACGCCGCGAAACCGGCCGAGGAAGCCC
This sequence comes from Saccharopolyspora shandongensis, assembly GCF_900106995.1. Taxonomy (GTDB): domain Bacteria; phylum Actinomycetota; class Actinomycetes; order Mycobacteriales; family Pseudonocardiaceae; genus Saccharopolyspora; species Saccharopolyspora shandongensis. The sequence goes on along the minus strand of NZ_FNOK01000101.1, from coordinate 479 downwards.
TGCACGAACGGGCAACCGGCCGCCGCCCAGATTCTCGCGGCCGTGCTTCCAACTAGCACAAGAGCGGGAGCGGTCCGTGACCGCTCCCGCTCTTCGTTTCCGCTTCTCAGTCCTCTTCGTCGAGCGCCTTGGTGGTGTCCACGCGCTTGCGGACGGCGAACCAGCCGATCACCAGCACCACGACCAGCACCGGCACGCACAGCAGCGTCAGCCGCCCGGCCGGGACGTCGAACCACATCAGCACCACCACCGACGCCAGGAACGCCAAAGTCGCGATCTGCGTGACCGGCGCGCCCGGCAGCCGGTAGGACGGCCGCTCCACCTCACCCGACTTCGCCTTGCGCACGAACAGCAGATGGCACAACACGATCATGGACCAGGTGGTGATGATGGCGACCGCGGCGAAGTTCAGCACGATCTCGAACGCATCACCCGGCACCACGATGTTGAGGCCGACGCCGAGCACGCACACCGCACCT
>NZ_FNOK01000103.1 GCF_900106995.1 Saccharopolyspora shandongensis | reverse complement strand
CCTGGTTCCGGCGAAGACGGCCTGAAAATGCGCGGAGGCTGGAGTGGACGGGTCCATTCCAGCCTCCGCGCATTTCTGCTCGCTGCCATCACCACACGGTTCGACCCCACGAGCCGCACCTACGATCGCTCGGTTGATGGCCAGGTTCGGCGTGATGTTCCGCTGGTATCCGTACGGTCCTGTATGGACGGGCCGCAGGGAATCCACCTCGACTTGACCTTCGCGGTCGCGGCGTGAGGTGTTGCGGGCGAGGCATCGGATGTTGGCGGCGATGCGTACGCAAGCCTGTACGCAAGGACGTTTCCTGGGTGGTCGGCCGCCGCATGGGTATCGGCTTGCCGATGCGGGGCCGCATCCGAATCAGGCGCATGCGCGGTGGGGTCGTCGAGTGCACCAGCTCGAGCCGGACCCGGTCACGGCGCCGTGGTGCGGTGGATCTTTCAGCAGCGCGCCGCGGGGCGCAGCATGGCTGGAATCGCACGGGAGCTCAACGAGCGTGGGATGCCGTGCCCGTCCGGTGCTGATCCGGGACGCAATCCGCACCGCTCGGGGCAGGCGTGGATGACGCCGACCGTGGCGGGGATCCTGGAGAATCCGCGCTACACCGGTCGTCAGGTGTGGAACCGGCACGGCACAGTCCGCAGCCACCGCGATGCCGGTCGTGCCGGCGGCGTCGGAGGCCGCATGAATGCCGAGGAGTGGGCGGTGTCGAACGCATCCGCGCACGCCTTACAGGAACTGCAGGATGAATTCGATGAAAATTGCCCCGTGGGAGACCCTGGGCCCGCCCATGCCATCCTGGGACTCGCACTGTCCTACTTGGACGATTTCTCGAACGCTTTCGCGCACCTGCATCGGTCCCTGGAAATCAGTAACCAGTCATTGAGGCGAGGCTACACACTGACCTGGCATGGATCCGCCCACCTACGTGCCGGACACCTCAATGAGGCGGTTAGCGCCTACCGCGAAGCCTCGGAGCATTGCCGCGGTATCGGCCACCGAGCTGGCGAGGCTATCAGCCTCAACGGTCTCGGCTGCGCCCTCCAAGCTAGCGGCGACGTGGAGCGAGCTCGGGAATTCTGGCAGCGCTCACTCGCGATCTTCGAAGCCTTGCACACCCCGAGGCGGAAACCGTCCGCTCCCATCTCACCGCACTCGACGCGGAAATCTGACAGTACTTGACTCAGTCGATGGTCACGCCGAGGTAGGTCAGTCGCAGCAGCACGGTCGATCATCATGCCGCGGCTACCGTCAGCCGCGTGAGAGCGCCGAGTCGAGCAACCATGGCCGGCATTCTGGACAACCGCTCTCACCTGCGTGGATGAGGTATTCGGGAAGTGCAGTGCGACCAGCAAGCACACCGCGTTCGTGGAATCGGTCGAAACACCAGCAGACACCGCGAGTCGATCGTGCGAGCGGGTCCGGGATCTGGCCAAACTCCCTGTCAGACCAGGGCAGGCTGTTTCCTGTTTGGCGCTACCACCCGGCCTTCACTGACAGCCTGATCGAAACCTCCAGGCCGAACAGCGGCACCGCGGCCACGAGCCCGTGTCAGAGGTTCGGGCCGTGCACCACGGTGCCGCCCAGCAGCGTGTGGCTGGGCCTGAGCCCGTCCAGGGTGTCCTCGGGCATGGTGTACGGGTCATCGGGCCAGATGGTGAGGTCCGCAAGGTGTCCGGGGGTGAGCCGCCCTCGTAGGTCGCTCTCGCCGGTCAGACGGGCTGCGGCCGTGGTGTGCAGGGCGACAGCCTCCTCGCGTGTAATGGCGTGCTCTGGGCCGCGGATGCCGTCTACGGTCTGGCGCGTCGTCAGGCCGTACAGCGAGTGCGCCGCCCCGTACTCACCGACCGGATAGTCCGAGCCGGCGGAGATGTCCGCGCCGGCGTCCAGCCACTCCCGGGCGGGGAAGAGGGCGGCCACCCGCTCGCTGCCCCAGTATTCGGCCTGGACGGCGGCGGCGTCGAACAGCAGCGGCTGCTGCACCGTTACCGGGATCCCCATGCTCACCGCTCTGTGTCTCTGCTCGTCGTCCGCGAGACCGCCGTGTTCCATGACCAGCGTCCCGTAGGGCAGGCCTGGCAGGCGGGCTTGCACCCTCTCGTACAGGTCCAGCAGCGTGCGCACCCCGCGATCGCCATACGCGTGGACACCGACCCGCCAGCCACGCCGCGCCACCACCTCCACAGCCTCCTGGAGTACCTGCTCGTCCCAGGCAAGCTGCCCGGTGTAGCCGGGCACGGGCGAGTGAGCCGGGCAGTACGGGTGCTCAAGGGCGCCGGATTCAATGCCGCCGTCCATCCAGAACTTCACGCCCCACACGCCCAGCCACGGGTCACTCCGGTGCCTCCACTCCTCCATTCCGTCCAGGACGTCCTCGACCTGCCGCACGGAGGTGAACCCCATCGTGGTCAGCAGAACCCGCACTCGGCAGCTCAAGCCGCCGGCGTCCCGCACCTGCGTGAGTGCGTCCAGGTCAGCCAGGGAGGAGTTGGTGTCGCGCACCAGGCCGATCCCGGTGGCGGCGTAGGCGTGGGAGGCGATGCGCAACCCGTCGAGCTTCCTCGCCGGATCGGGCGCGGGAAGGTGCGGTTGGATCAGGGCGAGCCCGTCGATCAGGTGGCCGTTGGGGCGCCCGTCACCATCTCGCACAATGCTCCCGCCCTCGGGATCGGGCGTAGTGGCATCGATGCCGCACAGCCGGAGGGCGTACCGGTTGAGAACCTGGTTGTGCACGCCACGTACCACCAGCACCGGATGTCGGTCGGTGGCCTGATCAAGTTCAGCGGCAGTGGGGAAGCGGCGCTCGGCCAGGTTCAGCTCCTGCCAGTGTCCGCTGGTGCGAATCCACTTCCCTGTTGGGGTTTCGGCGGCCCGAGCCCGGATGAGGTCCAAGAACTCGGCGATCGACCGCGCACCGTCCACGGCCACGTCGTGGGCGCTGTCACCCGCCGCGATCAGATGTGTGTGGGTGTCGTCGAAGGTTGGCAGCACGGTGCAGCCCGGCAGATCCAAAACCGTCGTGTCGGTACCCACGAGCCCATCGAGGCCTGCCGGGTCCGCCGACAACGCGAAGATCCGCTCCCCGCGCACCGCCAGCGCACGCTGGGGCTCCTGTCCGGCGACGAGCGTGCGGATGTTGGTGCATCGGACCAGCAGATCGGCAGGCGGCGTGTTCATTGGCGGCACGACATCTCCTCTCGGTATCGGTGCCCAACCCGGAAGGGCATTTCCTCAGCTCAGACTGATTCCGAGCGAGTATTCCGCCGAACGTAAGTCGGGGTGGCGTGCTAGGTGAGATCAGGTGATGTGCCTCAGCAATGCCGCTGCGGCTGCGGTTGGCTCACCGCGGGGACGCGCGACCATCACCTTCCAGCTCGGTGCGTGCTGGTCGAACCGGTACCGTGCTAGGTCCTGGAAACGCGCCGCAATGGAAGGGGGCATGATGCAGACTCCCAGGTCGTTGCGGACCAGCTCGGATGCCGCGACGATGTCGTTGACCTCGAAGGTCGTGCTCCGGTCGACGCCGGCGGCACGGAAGGCGCGGTCGACCGCGTAGCGGATGGCCCAGCCGGGTGTGAACTCCACCAGTGGTAGCTGGGCGATCGCGGCCAGTTCAACCGTGCTGTCCGAGGTTCGCGCAGCGAGGTCCCGCTCGGGTGAAGCCACCAGGACCATTTCCTCGCGGAACAGCGTGTGCGTCGCCAGTCCTCGCTGCTGCTGGCGGTCGAGTGCCACGACGGCCAGGTCCACTGCGCCCTCGCGCAGCGCCTGCCGGATGTCGGCCACAGATGCTTGACGCAGTCGGACCACCACACCTGGATGCTCCGTTCGAAGCGCGGCCAGCGCATGGTGCAAACCCGCCCAGATTCCTTGCATCGTCCCGACTGTGACCTGGCCGCGTAGCTCCCCCTTGGCCGCGGCGACGCTCTCGCGTGCTAGTTCGGCCGCGTGCAGTGTGGCCCGCGCGGCGGGAACGAAGGCTTCGCCGGCCGGGGTGAGCGCCACGCGATGTGTGGTCCGGCTGAACAGTGGGGTACCCAGCTCTCGTTCGAGAGCACGCACCGTGCCGGAGACTGCGGACTGCACTACGTGCAGATGCTGCGCCGCGGCTGTGAACCCGCCTGTCTCCGCCACCGCGACGACAACTTCCATCTGCCGCAGATCCATCATGCGCTCCCGATCACATAGTGCCTATCCCGTCAGGCAATGCCGTCACCTGCCGCGGCTTCTTTTTTTCAGCAGATGGTCGCCATGTCGAGACTTCTGGCTTGACTCAGGCGCGGATCAGGGGTGTGTCCACCAAGTGCTCGGCCAGGAACCAGGACTGCAGCTCGCCGGTGCGGATTACCTGTGAGACGAGGAGGTCGTTGGTGCCGTCGTCGCCCAGGTCGGCGGTCCGCGCGGCCGCGTCGTGGGCTTCCACCAGGATGCTCTCGTGAGCTTCCAGCAACCGCGAGAGCATCGCTGGGACTTTCTCGACCCCGTCCGGGGGACGCGGAATCGAAGTGATCTCGGCGACGTGTCGGGGATCGCCTAGCGCGACGCCGCCCAGGGTCTGGACTCGTTCAGCGATCGTATCGACTAGTTCGAGTTGTTCGCCTGCGTGCTTGTCCAGGAGCAGGTGCAGTTGGTAGAAGGTCGGACCCCGCATGATCCAGTGGTGCTTCTTGTAGAGGCCGTAGAGGATCTGCGTGTCCGCGAGGATCCTGTTCAGACGCTGACAGGAATGCATGCGCGCCTCGTAGGACAGACCGAGGGGGAACTGCTTGACGGTCCCGAACTCCTGGATCAGTTCGCCCTTCTGATGCAACCGCGGCTGGCTGCTCGTGGGGTTGGAGCTGGTGGCCATGACGTGCCTCCTGTAGCGCGCTGTGCTGGGTGTGCGCCAGTGACGCTAGGTGCTGAAATGAGGACGTGTTGCCAAGGAGCGCACGTGCTGGTGCCTCTTAGTGCAGTGAGTTTATTGCCGTTTACAGGCGTTCGCTCTTGGGTCGGCAACCGTGCGCTCAAGGGCTCGCGACGCCGCTGCGACGCGCTAACCTCGCCGCCCGCTGCCTCGGTCGGAATGCCATACCGACCGAGGCATGAGCATGAACGAAGGTGCAGTCCGATGAAGAACCGGTAGGTGCAGATGAGTTACTCGGAATCTTGGGCGTTGAGTCGGCCGCCGGTCCGGTGCTCGGTCAGCCAGTAGAGGAGCGCCAGCGTCGGCAGGGCTGCACCGAGGACGGTGACCCCGCTCCAGTCGCCAACGCGGTAGGCGATTGAGCCGAGCTGCGATCCAAGAGCTCCGCCGATGAAGAAGATCGCGATGAAAGCGCTGTTGAGGCGAGCCCGGGCGTTGGGGTCGAGCTGGTAGACGGCGTGCTGGCCGAGGATGAGGGTTGTCTGCACGGCCATATCGATGAGTACGGCGGCAACGGCGATCAGAACGATGCTGTGCTGACCGAAACCTGCAACCGCGAAGGCCAGCGCGGCAACTGCGAATGAGGCGCCAGTCATAGGCCGAGTAAGCCGACGGTCGGCCCAGTGCCCGGCAAGCGGGGCCACCACTGCACCAGCCGCCCCGATGAGTGCGAACACGCCGACCCCGACGGAGGAGTAGTGGAAGTGAGGGCCGGTGAGCACGTAGGAGACGGTGGTCCAGAAGGCGCTGAACGCACCGAACATCGCTGCCTGGTAGAGCCCGCGGCGCAGTAGCGCGGGGTGCGTGCGCACCAACGTGACGGTGGAGTGCAGAACCTCTTTGTACGGCACGGATGTAGTGGGCGCGTGCCGCGGCAGTGTCGCGCGCAGGGTCACGGCGAGAACGGCCATCAGTGCCGCCGAACCGAGGAAGACGACGCGCCAACTGGAGACTTCCGCGACGAAGCTGCTGAGCGTACGGGACAGCAGGATGCCGGCGAGCAGTCCGCTCATCACTCGGCCCACGATCCGGCCGCGAGCGTGGTCCGGTGCGAGGCTGGCGGCGAAGGGGACCAGGATCTGGGCGACGACCGACGTAGCGCCGCTGATCGTCAATGCGACCAACAGCACGGGGAAGCTGGTCGCGAGGCCCGCCGTCACCAGAGCGAAGGTGGTGACTGAAAGCAGCGCGGTGATCAGGCCGCGCTTCTCCAGCCGGTCGCCCAGCGGGACTAGGAAGAGCATGCCGATGACGTAGCCGACCTGAGTGAGCGTGATCAGTACGCCTGCCGTGGCCGTGCTGATGTGGAAGACGTCGCGCAGCGACGAGAGGATCGGCTGAGCGTAGTACAGGTTGGCGACGGTCATGCCTGAAGCAACGGCCAGCAGCGCGACCAGCCAGCCCGGCACGCCTTGTGTGGCCTCTGCGCTGATCTTGGTTCGACGCGATGTCGGGAGACCGGATGACTGGGACACGGGGACCTTCTTCGGGAGAGGAGCCGGGGAGTGCCGGCTCAGCAAGGGCGCTTTGCGGTGGTCGAGCAGCTTCCCGCTGCTCTCACGGGGTATAAGCGCTCGGCGACTTCCCGTGCTTCCTCATTCGCCGCGATGGTTAGCGATGTTAGTTATCTCGTTTGGAGATGACCGTCGACGTGCAATTCGAGGTCGCGCCGCGGCCCACGAGATCAAAGCCCACCGCCGCACTGCCGGGGCATCTTCACCGCGTACGAGATGAAGCGGCTCCGACGCGACGCTGCCGGACTCACCGCGCTCGCCGAATTACGCCAGGAAGCCCAGTAGGCGATATGGGCGGCCGTTGATCTCCGAACTCGCAAGTTGATCAGCTTCTACTGCGCGGTCGAGTCCTGCATCGGCGGGATCACGCCAACTGCTTCGTGACCGGGCCACAGAAGTACGCGGGTGAGGACGCCCCACCGGCGTACAAGCGTCTTAGGATCAGGACATGTTCGTTGAAAACGAAACCATCGTGCGGAAGGGTCCACAGTGAGCAGTCTCGACGCAGAGTCCGTGGCAGAGCGGTGCGGATCACTGGTGGACGGTCAGCGCTCGCCGGAGGTGTCACAGATCGAAGTGCTCTCCCCGCGTGACGTACCTCTGGGCGGCCCCCGAGCGATGACGGTGCGGCGCACGCTGCCGCAGCGCTCGCGGACCTTGATCGGAGCCTGGTGCTTCGCCGATCACTACGGCCCCGATGACGTCGCCGAGACGGGCGGCATGGATGTCGCACCGCATCCGCACACCGGACTGCAGACGGTGAGCTGGCTGTTCAGTGGGGAGATCGAGCACCGTGACAGCTTGGGCAGTCACGCCTTCGTGAGACCCGGAGAGCTAAACCTCATGACGGGCGGATACGGCATCAGCCACTCAGAGGTGTCCACCTCGCGCACCACGATCCTGCACGGCGTCCAGCTGTGGGTGGCACTGCCTGAGGAACACCGACACGCCGAGCGGGACTTCCAGCACTACGCGCCCGAGCCTGTGGGAATGCGTGGAGCCGAGATCAGGGTCTTCCTGGGTTCCCTCGCCGGTCACGACTCCCCGGTGCGAACGTTCACGCCGCTGCTCGGTGCCGAAGTCATCCTTGAGCCGCACGCAGCGGTCACGCTCGCCGTGAACCCCGGCTTCGAGCACGGCCTCCTGGTCGATCATGGGGACGTCCGCATGACAGATACGCTTCTGCACCCGGCGGAGTTGGGCTACGCCCAGGCCGGAACCGGCACGCTGACGTTGGCCAACGAGTCGGACAAAACGGCTCGGATGGTGCTGCTCGGCGGACCTCCGTTCGAGGAAGAAATCGTCATGTGGTGGAATTTCATTGGGCGTAGCCATGAGGATATCGTCCGTGCTCGAGAAGACTGGGCCAATTCCTCTGATCGTTTCGGCGCCTTCGAGGGATACTCGGGGGACCGTCTTCCCGCTCCCGCTCTTCCGAACGCCATCATCGCGCCGCGTGGGAATCCGCCGCGCCGCTGACCGATCTCTGAAAGGGACCCGATGAGCCAGCCTTCTGCCGCCCCCATCGTCGAGCGGAGAGACGCCAAGCATCACTACGAAATACTGGTCGACGGCAAGCGCGCCGGCCTGACCGCGTACCGCGACCGCGGCGTACAGCGCGTCTTTTACCACACGGTGATCGACGACGCGTTTGCCGGAAAGGGCCTGGCCTCGCAGCTGGTCCAGCAGGCGCTCACCGACGTGCGAGACTCCGGGAAGCGGATCGTGCCGGTTTGCCCCTACGTCGCGAAGTATCTGAAGAGGCATCACGGGTTCGACGACATCACCGACGCCGTAACCCCTGACGTCCTGCGGTGGCTGCAAACGGAACTGGGTTGACAACCCGCATCGATGAAGCGTCGCCGACCGTGACTGCAGATACCCCCAGTGCACAACTTCTGTCCCCTTAGAGCACACGCCATCTATGACTCCCCCCGCGCCCGATTACAGCGGTTAGTGTCGGAGTTGCTGAATGCGTCAGCATGCCGTTCTGTGTGAATCGCGATGCAGGGCAGTGGCTTCCGCACAGTCGACTCCCGTGAAAACACGAAGTACAGAGGTGCAGTCGTGGAGCAATGGACGAGGCGCGAGGACGAGAGGCTGCTAACCGGAAGAGGCCGGTACGTGGCCGACATCAAAGTGCTCGGATGTCTGGATGCAGCATTCGTGAGAAGCAAGTTCGCTCACGGAGTGCTGCGCGGCGTGGATTGCGCCGCAGCTCGCGATGTGCCCGGTGTCGTGGGGGCCTGGTCGGCCGCGGATCTGCCGGACCTGCCTCCGGTTCCGCACACCCTGCTGGCCAGGCTCTCGACGGAGGATGCTGTGGCGGGCCGGGAGTGGCCGGCGCTCGCGAAGGACCGGGTGCGGTACCCGGGCGAGGCGCTGGCGGTCGTCCTGGGAGAGGACCGGTACCGCGCCGAGGACGGGGTCGCCGAGGTCGCCGTCACGGTCGAACCACTACCTGCCGTCGTGACGCCGTCGGCGGCGTTCGAAGACTCTGTCACCCTGTTCGACGGTCTGAGCAACATCGCTCTGCGTGGGGAGGCCGGGCAACCCATCGATTCCTCTGTCTGGCGAGACGCGGCCGCCGTGGTGGAAGCCCGATACCGCCAGCAACTGCTAATGCCCAGCCCCATGGAATGCCGGACGATCCTCGCCGTACCCGAGGGGGACCGGCTGACTGTGTGGTCGGGGCATCAGATGCCGCACCGATTGCGACGTGAGCTTGCCGCGCTCCTCGGTTGGTCCACCGACCGGATCCGGGTAGTGGTGCCGGACACCGGTGGTGCCTTTGGATCGAAGAGCGCGGCCTTCCCGGAGTTCGTGGTCGTCGCCTACCTGGCGGTGAAACTCGGGCGGCCCGTGCGGTGGATCGAGGACCGCCTGGAATCGATGCTGGTCGCCACCCGAGGCAGGGGCCAGGACCAAACTGTCCGCCTCGCGGCCGACTCCGAAGGGCGGCTCCTCGCATACGAGTTGAAGATCGACGCCGATGTCGGTGCCTATCCGCACCTCGGTGTCGGACTGCCGATGCAGACCGCGTGGATGGCATCGGGCGCCTACACGACCCCGCACGTCCACGCGACCCTGAGTTCGGTGCTCACCAACACGATGGTGACCTACCCGTACCGCGGCGCCGGGCGTCCAGAGGCGGCGATCGCGATCGAGCGGACGATGGACTTGCTGGCTCGCCGGCTGGGTATCGACCCGGTCGAGATGCGGCGACGCAATTTCATCCAGCCCGAGGACTTCCCGTACGAGACGCCCACCGGTCGGCGCTACGACAGCGGGAACTACGAAGCCGCCCTGGACCGCGCGCTCAAGACAATCGGCTACGAGGAATGGCGCGCCGAGCAGGCCCGCCGCCGTAACGACCCGGACGCCCTGCCCCTGGGAATCGGAGTCTCCTGCTACGTGGAGCGCTCGGGCGGCGAAACCGGCGGCCTGCACGAGTTCGGAAGCCTTGAAGCCCGTGAAGACGGCACCGTCATCGCCCGGTGCGGTGCGGCATCCAGCGGGCAGGGGCACGAGACGGTCTTTCCAGCGCTGGTCGCCAAGTCCCTCGGCATCGCGGAGACGCAGGTGAGGCTCGCCGAGGGGGACACCGACGAACAGTCCGAAGGGCTGGGATCCTTCGCCAGCCGGTCGGCGCAGGTCGCCGGTGCCATGTTCCAGCACGCCGCGACCCTCCTGATCGAGGAGGCTCGCAAGCGGGCTGCGGAGCTGTGGGAGCTGCCGGTCGACGAGGTCGAGTGGGCGGACGGTGCCGTCCACGCCGCAAGCCACAGTTCGCTGGCCGCGAGTCTGGCCGAACTGGTGCATGCCACCGGCCCGTTGCGCGTCGACGACCGGTTCGAGGCCGGTATGGCGTTCCCCTTCGGGACGCACGTGGCGGTGGCCGAGGTTGATCCGGAATTGGGCGCCGTGCGGGTGCTGCAGCTGGTGGCCGTGGACGACTGCGGAGTGGTGCTCAACCCGACAGTGGTGCACGGGCAGGCCTTTGGGTCCGCCGTGCAGGGCATCGGCCAGGCGCTCTACGAAGGCATGACGTTCGGGGACGATGGCGTGCCGCACCTCTCGGACGGCTTCCTGGACTACCTGATGCCGACGGCCACGGAGATCCCGCCCATCGAGGTCCAGGACACCCGCACGCCCAGTCCCAGCACGCCGCTCGGTGCCAAGGGGGCAGGGGAGTCGGGGTGCATCGGAATCCCGGCCGCCATCGTCAACGCCGTCGCCGATGCCTTGCAGATCGCCGATCCCGACCTGCTGCAGATGCCGCTCAGCCCGGACACCGTCTGGAGGGCGGCGCGCGCCCCGAAATATGAGGAGGGGGTTCGATGAAACCCGCTGCTTTCGACTACGTGGTGCCCCGCACGGTCGGCGACGCTGTCGAAGCACTCGGCGACACCCGCCGAAAGGCGCAGGTGATCGCCGGGGGACAGAGCCTCATCCTGGAGATGCACCTGCAACGCATCCGACCGGAGCTGGTCGTCGACATCAACCGCATTCCGGAGCTCGACCGGATGATTGTCGAGGCCGATGAGTTGCGCGTTGGCGCCCTGATCCGCCACGCAGCCTTCGAATCGGCCGATGCGGTGCCTGGCCCACTAGGCACGCTGCTGTCCCGGGCTGTAGTCAACATCGCCCATCCCCCCATCCGATCTCGCGGGACCATGGTCGGCAGCTTCGCCTGGGCCCACCCCGCCTCGGAATGGTGCGCTATAGGCGTCGCCCTGGACGCCACTGTGGAGCTGATCGGCCCCGACGGGGCACGAGAGATCCCGGCAGGCGACTACTTCCAGGGCCCACACCGCACCTCTCGCCAACCGCAGGAGCTCATCACCGCCGTACGCCTGCCTCTACTTGGCGGGAACACGGGAGTGGGCTTCATCGAGCAGCGGCGTACCCATTTCTGCTTCGCCCAGGTCGCAGTCGCGGCGACACTGACGGTGAACGACGGGCTGATCAGCGAGGCGAGGATCGGGCTGGTCAACTCCGCCGACCGTCCCGTGCGTGCACATGCCGCGGAGCGGTCGCTGACCGGCATCGAAATCGGACGGGCGCAGACGGGCGGCTACCGGCTCACCGACGATGACCCGTTCGCCCGAGCCGGCCGTATCGCCGCACACGAGGACGCGGCACCCCTGGCCGAACCGTATGCCGACGTCGAGTACAAGCAGCAGGCCATCGCCGTCCTGGTCGCAAGAACGCTGCGGGAAGCGGCGGCGGACCAGCAGGCGCACGACGCCGCGCAGAGGGGAGACCACCGGTGAAGATCTCATTCAGGGTGAACGGCGTGGAACAGATCCTCGACGTGGAGCCTCGACGCCTGCTCGCCGACGTGCTTCGGGACGAATGCGGGCTTACGGGAACGCATCTTGGCTGCGAGCACGGCATCTGCGGGGCCTGCACCGTGCTGATGGATGGCAAGGCCGTCCGCTCGTGCCTCGTGCTGGCAGTGCAGTGTGACGGCAGCTCCCTCCGCACGGTGGAGGGCCTCGCAGGACCTGATGGCGAACCCCATCCCCTCCAACGGGCATTCTCGGCCGAGCACGCGCTCCAGTGCGGGTTCTGCACACCAGGCTTCCTCATGGCGGCCGCCGGAGCGCTCGAAGCTGATCCCGCGATCGACGACGACCCCGAAGCCATCGAAGGCATCGTCGGCTCCAACATCTGCCGGTGTACCGGCTACGAGCCCATCCGGCGCGCGATCGCACGTGCCGCCAAAGAGCAGCGGTATCCCACCGCCTGACATGAGCGCGCCCGGTGTGAGTGAGCTGCGGCCTGGGCAAGGAGAACAACATGGCTGTAAACGGTGACATCCGCGCCGGAGTCGTCGACGTGCACGCGCACTGGCTGCCGCGCGAACTGCTCGCCCTTCCGCCTGGAAATCCGTTCGGCGGCATGAACGACCGCGATGGCGAACTCTTCCTCGGGAACATTCCCTTGTCGTTCCCGACCGCAGCGATGACCGACATCGACGTCATCGTCGCCGACACTCTCAAGGCCGGACTCGGCGCACGTGTCGTCTCAGCGCCGCCCTTCGCCTTCCCCGTCCACACGCCGTCCGAGGCGGACGACTACGTGGCCGCCTACAACGAACAGCTTGCCGACGCCGTGTCCCGCACGGACGGAACGCTCGTCGGGCTCGGGCTGGTGCGGCTGGATGACATGGCCGCAGCCCGGAGGGAGTTGACCCGGCTCGCCGGAGCGGAAGGCGTGGCGGGTGTCGCCGTCCCGCCCGTGGTCCAGGGCCGGTCCTATGACCGGGGCGTCATGCGGGAGGTGCTCGGCATCGCCGCCGAACTCGGCCTCTCCGTACTGGTCCACCCGATGCAACTGCCGCGACCCGAATGGGACCACCACTACCTCGTGAACCTCATCGGCAATCCGGTGGAGACCACGACCGCCGTGGCATCGGTCCTTCTGGGTGGCGTCCTGGAAGAACTGCCCGACTTGCGGATTTGCTTCGTCCACGGCGGGGGCTGCGCACCGTCCCTGATCGGGAGGTGGCGGCATGGGTGGCGTTCCCGCGACGACGTCCACCGGGGAAGCTCCCGTCCTCCCGCGGAGTCCTTCACCCGTCTCTACTTCGACACGATCACTCACGATCCGGAAGTGCTGAAACTGCTGAGGACCCACGCCTCGCCCGACCGGATCCTCTGCGGCAGCGACTATCCCTTCGACATGGGGCAGCCGGACCCCGTCGGATTCGTGCTGGATAGCGGAATCGACGTCGGGACGCTCGAGGCGAACGGACGCAGGTTCCTGGGGGTGAACGTCATAGACGGGTCACGATGAATCCCGCTGTCGCCCCGGCAGCTTCGGTGCCCCTATTCCGCAGGAGACCGCCGTGTCGTTCGCGGCGGAACTCATCGTCGTCCGCAACAGCCGCAGCGGGCCGCCGCTCTCTATCCATCCGACGATGGGTGTCGAAAATGCCAGACCGATTTCAGGGTTGGTGTGCCCCGGGACCGGACCCGTGCGCTGCGTGGCAATGGCGGCAGTGACATGGTGCAGGCTGTGATCCAGCAGCTCCTCCCTGGGCGTGGCCGACCTGGGGATGACAGCATGCGACGGCCCACTGAGTGAGTGTCATGGGGTGCGGCTTGCCACGGAAGTTGGTGCGTGCGCCATGAACCCTGGCGCTCACCATCCGCATGGCCGCGTGTGCCGCGGTCCTGCCCCTGTCTGGTGGCCCGTGTTCTCAAGCCCCCAGGAACTGGCGGCCGATGGTGGTGCCGAGGGAGGAATTCGACGCGAGCCGCATCCCCATGGCCGCCAATGTGACCAGGT
>NZ_FNOK01000105.1 GCF_900106995.1 Saccharopolyspora shandongensis | reverse complement strand
TTCCTGGCCGCTTGCCTGCAACGCGAGGTCGCCGCTCGCGAGTCCCACGGCGGTGAGGGACGTATCCGCACCGCCCGGTTCCCGAGCAGGAAGTCCTTGGAGGAGTTCGATTTCGACCACCAGCGTTCCCTGAAACGCGACACGATCACGCATCTCGGGACACTGGATTTCATTGCAGGAAAAGAAAACGTAGTGTTCCTCGGGCCTCCCGGCACCGGCAAGATCCACCTGTCGATCGGGCTGGGCATCCGCGCCTGCCAGGCCGGACACCGGGTCTCCTTCGCCACCGCAGCTCAATGGGTCGCCCGCCTTGCCGAGGCAAGCCACGCCGGCCGACTCCAACAGGAACTGGTCAAACTCGGCCGGATCCCGCTGCTGATCATCGACGAGGTCGGCTACATCCCCTTCGAAGCCGAGGCCGCGAACTTGTTCTTCCAACTGGTCTCTTCCCGCTACGAGAGAGCCAGCCTGATCGTCACCAGCAACAAGCCGTTCGGCCGCTGGGGCGAGGTCTTCGGTGACGACGTCGTCGCCGCAGCCATGATCGACCGCCTCGTCCACCACGCCGAAGTCATCTCACTGAAAGGAGACAGCTACCGACTCAAAGACCGAGAAGACCTCGGTCGCGTCCCCACAGCCACCAAGACCAACGACTAAACATCAACAACCAAGGGGGTGGGTCCGTTTTCAGCCGCCGCAGCCGGATCCACATTCGGCCGCCGTTGACAGCGTCTGGCTGAACAGTTGGGTGTGCATCCCGAGGCGTTGCAGAACTGGATCCGTCAGGACGAAGCCGATCGTGGCCAGCGGGATGACCGGCCGACCACCAGCGAGGCCGAAGAGCCTCGCCGGTTGCGGAAGGAAAACGCGGAACTTAAGCGTGTCAACGAAATCCTCAAGGAGGCAAGCGTGCCCTGGACGCGGAACAAGCTGAGCAGGCGACCGACACGCCCTCCACCCAGCACACCCACCGAAGATCAACAGGTCGAGGTTTCTGGCCGGGCAACAGACCGCAGAACGTTGACTGGATGCCGCCACCCCGGCGTCGAATTCCGAGGATTTTTCGCCGGAGTACCTCATCGTATTAGAATCGATTTTACCGTGGAGTTACTGAGCGTCACCTAGTTGGCGGATACTTCTGCTTCGACTGGCGGCATGTGGTCCTGAGCAATTAGCGTCATCCTTGACAGTGCGATCAGATTCAAGTGCAAAACCGATAGCTTCCAGTGGCCGTGCGCGGCTGTCTGGTTGTTGCGTTCCATTTCTCGCTCACTCTTTTACCCGTTCTATTCATGGTGGTGTTCTTCGTGACTATTGCCGATTCAACGGGGTCTCCTGCGGGAGCCGAAACCACGGAGCAGCAGCAACTGAGCCTGAGCACGGCGGCTGCGCGCAACCTAGCGACGACCACCAAGTCCGTGCCGCAGATGCAGGCGATCTCGTCGCGCTGGCTGCTGCGCCTGCTTCCGTGGGAGCAGGCTGCGGGTGGCACCTACCGGGTCAACCAGCGGCTGACCTACAACGCGGGCGACGGCCGGGTGACCTTCACCAACGTCGGGACCGCTATCCGCGTCATCCCCGCGGAACTCGCCGAGCTGCCCCTGTTCCGCGGCTTCAACGACCACGACGCGCTCGCCGCGCTGGCGAACCGGTACGAACAGCGCGAGTACGAGCCTGGCGACGTGATCGCGGAGTTCGGCAACCCGTCCGATTCGTCGTTCCTCATCGCCCACGGCAAGGTCAACAAGATCGGCCCCGGCGAGTACGGGGATCAGACCGTGCTCGATGTGCTCGCCAGCGGCGATCACTTCGGCGACGAGGCGCTGGCCAGCCGGACGGACATCTGGGAGTACACCATCAAGGCGGTCACCCCGACCACCGTGCTGGTCCTGCGGCAGCAGGCGTTCGACGAGGTCCTCGGCCAGTCCGAGGCGATCCGCGAGCAGCTGGCGAAGTTCCAGGCCACCAGGGACAAGGCGCAGAACGAGCACGGCGAGGCCGCCATCGACCTGACCTCCGGACACGACGGGGAGCCCGACATCCCGGGCACCTTCGTCGATTACGAGACGCAGCCGCGGGAGTACGAGCTCAGCGTCGCCCAGACCGTGCTGCGGGTGCACACCCGCGTCGCGGATCTCTACAACCAGCCGATGGACCAGGTCGAGCAGCAGCTCCGACTCACCATCGAGGCGCTGCGGGAACGCCAAGAGCACGAGTTGGTCAACAACCCGGAGATCGGCCTGCTGCACAACGCCGACCTACGGCAGCGCGCCCACACCCGCAGCGGTCCGCCCACCCCCGACGACCTGGACGACCTGCTCTCGCTGGTGTGGAAGGAACCCACCTTCTTCCTGGCCCACCCCCGGGCGATCGGAGCGTTCGGCAGGGAGTGCAACAAGCGGGGCCTCTACCCGGACAGCGTGGACGTCAACGGGCACAAGGTTCCCGCCTGGCGCGGCGTGCCCATCTTCCCTTGCAACAAGATCCCGATCAGCGGGAATCAGACCACGAGCATCATGCTGATGCGGGCGGGCAAGGAGAAGCAGGGTGTAATCGGGCTGCACCAAACTGGCATTCCCGACGAATACCAGCCGGGCCTTTCCGTGCGCTTCATGAACATCAGCGAAAAGGCGATTATTTCCTACCTCGTCAGCGCCTATTACTCGGTCGCGGTTCTCACCCCCGACGCATTGGCCGTTCTCGATCACGTTGAACTCGGTCGGGAAAACTAGGTCGACGGCGCAATTAACCGATTGTGCCCCTGGGGCGGTCGGCTCGGTAATTCTCGGAGGTCTCAAGTCATGACGGGTGTGCTGGAGCCGGACGCGGCGGCCGATGAGCCGAGGCAGCTGAGTCTCAGCAGGGCGGCCGCGCGCAACCTGGCGACCACCACGAAGTCGACGCCGCAGATGCAGGGGATCACTCCGCGGTGGCTGTTGCGGCGGCTGCCGTGGGAGGAGGTCACCGCAGGGGCCTACCGGGTCAATCGCCGATTGAGCTACCCCGTCGGCGACGGGTTGGTCGGCATCACCACGGAAGGGCAGCGTGCGCGGGTCATCCCGCAGGAGCTGTGCGAACTGCCGCTGCTGCGTGGATTCGCCGACGAGGCCGCGTTGACCGAGCTGGCGAACCAGTTCGGTCAACGTGAACTCGGGCCGGGCGAAGTGATCGCCGGAGCCGGGCAGGCGGCCGACCGGGTCGTGGTCATCGCACACGGCAAGGTCAACAAGGTCCGCAGCGGCGAGTACGACGACGATGTCGTGATCGATGTGCTGGCCGACGGCGAGTTCTTCGGTGCCGGAGCGCTCGCCGGTCGGCAAGGACACTGGGAGTTCACCTACCGGACGATCACGGCATGCACCGTGCTGGAGCTGCCGCGCGCCGCGATCGACCGGATCGAGGAGGCCTACGGTTCCCTGCGGGACCACGTCCAAGCCCGCGCGGCGGCTCCCAAACCCGCCACCAACAAGCGCGGCGAAGCCCTGATCGAGATGTCCTCCGGACACCACAGCGAGATCGTGCTGCCGGCGACCTTCGTCGACTACGAGCTCCAGCCGCGGGAGTACGAGCTCAGCGTCGCCCAGACCGTGCTGCGGGTGCACACCCGCGTGGCCGATCTCTACAACGCCCCGATGGACCAGACCGAGCAGCAGCTCAGGTTGACCGTTGAGGCCCTCCGCGAGCGGCAGGAGCACGAGGTGATCAACAACCCCGAGTTCGGCTTGCTGCACAACGTCGTTCCGCAGCAGCGGGTGCAGACCCGGTCCGGGCCGCCCACGCCGGACGACATGGACGCCCTGCTCGGCCGCCGCCGGAAGTCCCGGCTGTTCCTGGCCCACCCGCGCGCCATTGCCGCGTTCGGCCGCGAGTGCAACCGGCGCGGCGTCTACCCGAACACCACTGAGATCGACGGCAGCCCGGTCATGACCTGGCGAAACGTTCCGATCTTCCCCTGCAACAAGATTCCGGTCAGCGAGCACGGCACGACCTCGATCCTGTGCATGCGCACCGGCCTCGACGACGAGGGCGTGATCGGACTGCACCAGCCGGGGATCCCGGACGAGTACGAGCCGAGCCTGAACGTGCGGTTCATGGGGATCACCGAGAAGGCCATTGTGTGCTGCTTGGTGAGCGTCTACTTCTCCGTGGCGGTCCTCGTCCCCGATGCGCTGGGCGTGCTCGAATCGGTCCAAATCGGACGGTGAAGGGAGTGGATCGCGATGTGACCGAAGGATTCTCTCGGCGCAGCCACCCCGAAACCGCAGTGAACGGAGCAGAACTCACCTTGGCTACCACCGACGCGCAAGCCGGCACGAGGAGCGCCGACGAGGTGTTGTCCGACTGCCGCCTCCTGGTCGAGCCCGCGCTGCGCGCCGCCGTAGAGCTGCTACCCGCTTCGACGCGCCGCATCGCCGGGTACCACCTCGGGTGGTGGGACCGCGAAGGCAACACCGGCGGCGCGGCCTCGAGCGGCAAGGCGATCCGCTCCGCGCTGATCTTGCTGACCGCGCAAGCGACCCGCGCGGCCGCTGATGCCCTACCGGCTGCTCTGCCGGCAGCGGTGGCGGTGGAGCTGGTCCACAACTCCTCGCTGCTGCACGACGACGTGATCGACAACGACGCCACCCGGCGCCACCGCCCGACGGCGTGGACCGTCTTCGGGGTCGGCGACGCGATCCTCACCGGCAACGCGTTGCAGATGCTGGCCTGCGACGTGCTGTCCAAGGGCGATTCCCAGGCCGTGCTGCCAGCACTGCGGATACTCGGCGACGCCGTCCAAAATCTCCTCGACGGGCAATGCGCCGACCTGGACCTCGAGCGACGGTCCGATATAGACCTCGATGCCTGCGCGGCGATGGCACGCGGCAAGACCGGAGTCCTCATGGGGTGCGCCACCGCCCTCGGCTGCCTGATGGCCGGGGGCGGAGCCGAACAGGTCGAACACTTCCGGCAGTTCGGCGAGCACGTCGGGCTCGCGTTTCAGCACACCGACGACCTGCTCGGGATCTGGGGAGCACCGGAGGTCACCGGCAAGCCGGTTTACTCCGACCTGCGGAACCGCAAAAAATCCCTTCCGGTGGTATACGCCCTGACCTCCGACACCCCCGCGGGCCACGAACTCGCCGCGCTCTTCCAGCGCGGCAACCCCGAGACCCACCGCGATCTCGTCCGCGCGGCGGCTCTCGTAGCGGAGACGGGTGGGCGCCGCTGGAGCCAAGTCCAGGCCGATGCCGAGCTGACAAGCGCGCTGCGCCAACTGAAATCCGCCGCACCGCAAAAGACGGCCGAATCAGAGCTGATCGCGCTGGCCAGGCTCGTCGTGCACCGCGATCACTGAAAGCAGGAAAGAGGAAGCACAGATGTCCGGTACCGGCGAACGGACCACCAGCGACCCCAGCGGGTTGGCGATGTCCTTGCTGACCAGCATGGCGGGAGCGCCGCCCGTCGACCTATCTCGTTTGCTCACCGACGACGGGCGCGGCGAGCCCGCGCGGCTCGCAAGCGTGCGCCGGTTCGCCACGGGGCCGGGCACCGCCGCGTTGCGGTTCCCCCACCTGCCCGCCGATGCCCCCGTCCCATCCCCACGGTCGGCACCCACCGGCCTCGGCACGCCGACACCGCGAACCGGCGGCGACCGAGCCGAGGACGACTGCATGCCCGAGCTGTTCTGCCCCGGCCCGATGCGGGATGATCCCGCGCTCGGCCAGGAGGTCGACGACCGGCTGGTCGAGTGGGCGGAGCAGGTCGGGATCTACCCGGGGCGGCTGGACAAGCTCGCCAAGTACGGCTTCGGGCGGCTGATCACGCTCGCGCACCCAGGCACCGACGACCCCGACCGCCTGCTGGCAGCGGCCAAGTGCGTCGTCGCGGAGTGGGCCACCGATGACTACTTCATCGACGAGGTCGAGCTGGGTGCCGACCCGAAGATCGTCGGTTCCCGGTTGGCCAAGCTGCACGCCGTGGTCGACCCGGCCCCACTCGCCGCGCAGTACGCGCCGCAGCTCGACGAGTACCGAACTCAGGAACCGCTCGCGACTGCCTTCCGCACCGCGATGGAACACCTCGCCCGCTACGCCTCGGTGCCCCAAATGGCGCGGTTCCAGCACCAGATGTCGATCCTCTTCGTGGCGTGGAACCAGGAGGCGGACTGGCACGCCAACGGACGCACTCCACCAGTTTGGGAATACCTGGTGCAACGCCACCTCAACAGCTACCTGCCGCCGATGATCCTGGTCGACGCGGTCGCGGGCTACGAGCTGTCACCGACGGAGTTCTACCACCCACGGGTCCGGCACGCGTTCACCATGGCCGGGGACGCCAACGTGCTGCTCAACGACCTGCACTCGGCGGACTTCGAGTCGGAGAACGACTTCAACCTACCGCGGGTGATCGCACGCGAGGAGAACTGCTCATACCGGGAAGCGCTCAAGCGCACGGTCGAGATCCACAACGAGCTGATGCACGCGTTCGTGGCCGAGGCAGCCGCGCTTTCCGCCGTCGGTTCCCCGGCACTCCGCCGGTTCTTCCTCGACACCTGGGCCTGGCTCGGCGGCAGCCGGGAATGGCATGCCACCACGGGTCGCTACCAGCGCGGCGACGTGACGGAACTGTCCACTTCGAACTGGCTCCGCTGCCCAGATCGCACAACCCGAAGGGAACACCAATGACCGCCGTCTCGACCACGAAGCCGGTTCTGCGCACCAACTACCAGAAGTCCGTCGCTGAGTACTGGAACCGGGAGCGAGACCCGGTGAACCTGCGGCTGGGCGACATCGACGGCATCTACCACCACCACTACGGGATCGGTCACTACGACCCCGGCGTTCTGGAGCTGCCGGAAAGCACCCGGGACGAGGCGATCATCAACGAGATGCACAGACTGGAGACCGCCCAGGCGGACTTCCTGCTCGACCACCTCGGCAACATCGCCGCGTCCGACCGCCTGCTGGACGCCGGATCCGGGCGCGGCGGCACCAGCGTCATGGCCCATAAGCGCTTCGGCTGCCAGGTGGACGGCGTGACGATCTCGGAAGCCCAGGTCGAGTTCGCCAACAACCAGGCCGCACACCTCGGAGTCGCCGAGAGCGTGCGGTTCCAGTTCCGCAACATGCTCGACACCGGCTTCGGCACAGCCTCCCGGCGAGGCATCTGGACCAACGAAACCACCATGTACGTCGACCTGTTCGAGCTGTTCGCCGAGTTCTCCCGCCTGCTCGAATACGGCGGCCGCTACGTGTGCATCACCGGTTGCTCCAACGACGTGACCGGCCTGCGCTCCAAGGCTGTCAGTCGCATCGACGAGCACTACACCTGCAACATCCACCCGCGCAGCGAGTACTTCAAGGCGATGGCCGCGAACAACCTGATCCCCATCAACGTCATCGACCTAACCGCCCAAACCATCCCGTACTGGGAACTCCGGGCGAAGGCATCGGTGGCAACGGGCATCGAAGACCCCTTCCTCACCGCCTACCGGGAGGGCAGCTTCCACTACCTCCTGATCGCTGCCGACCGAGTCTGACCCGGAGCTCGCCCAACCGCACGCGGTGCCACGGTCCTCGAGATACGCGTCGAGGGCCGTGGCCCGAGAGGGGTTCGTGCAGGTGCCGCCTCGCGCGATACCAGCCGCTTCAGCGGGACTGTCAGCGACCGCTGTGCAGGTCCCCGAAGATGACGTCCTGCCGCTCCTCGACAAGTGGCTGACCAGACTGTTCGGCGGCGGCCGGTGGTCCGCGTCCAGCCGCAGCAATTCGGAGTGCACCCAGGCGCACAGGTGCCAGATGGCGCCGATGATGGATCGGGTGGCGCCGTCGGTGTCGTCTGTCCGATCACGTGCGCGACGCTGCGCGGGTCGAGTGCGGCGATGCTGGGGTTTCGCGTGCAGCGCGGGCTGTTGACCCTGGTGATCAACCACGGCTTGGGCCTGGCGTGGAACATCGCCGATCGAGTGGCGGTGATGTACCGCGGCGAGATCGTCGACCTCGGCGCCGTCGAAGAGGTCTTGCTCGACCCGCGGCACGACTACACCAGAACCCTCTTCGTCGCGGTCCCCTCCGTCGAACGCCGCGTCGCCTAGGCGTACTCGAATCGCAGCGGAAGATCGCTCGGCGACTCCGTAAGCGCCGTCTCCGTGGCTCCGTCTGTGCGCACGTTGAGTGTTCCCGCGGAACCGGGTGTAACACATTTTGTAATTACGCGAGGCTGTGGCTGCGGCATTCGGTTGGTGTCGGGTGCGGTGATCTTGTCCGACGGGTCGTGATCTGTTCGAGTAGCTGGCGACAGGACGCGACCGAGGAGGAGTCACGATGCGACGGCGTGTTTGGACTGTGGTGAGCAGTGTTCTTGCAGTTCCGGTGCTGGTGCTCGGGGCGGTGAGCGCTAGCACTGGTTGGGCTGAATCCGGGGCGGCGGCCGACGACGTCAGCTTGGCCGTCCACTGTGGAACAGACGCGCTGGATCGAACCACGACGCCACCCGAGGTCGGAGCCGAGTACGAGCGCATGTTCCAGGAGGCGCTGCGCGCCGGTTACGCTGTGCTGCACCGCAACGGCAGCGCGGTCGATGCCGTACAGGCCGCGGTCGTCGTGCTGGAGGATAACCCGCTCTGCAACGCCGGACGCGGCGCGGTGTTCAACGAGAACGCCGAACACCAGCTGGACTCGGCCATCATGGACGGACGGACCCTCGACGTCGGCGCGGTGGCCGCCGTCGAGAACGTCAAGAACCCGGTGAAGGCCGCCCGGCTGGTGATGGACCAAACCCCGCACGTGCTGCTCGTCGGCGAGGGCGCGGACGACTTCGCCGCGGCCAAGGGCCTGGAAACCGCGACCCAGGACTACTACTGGACGCAGCGGCGCTGGGATTCGCTGATGGCGGCGAAGAGGGACGCCGCGAGCATCAAGGCCGAGGAGCACGGCACGGTCGGCGCCGTCGCGGTCGACCGCCGCGGCCAACTTGCGGCCGCGACCTCGACCGGCGGGCTCACCAACAAGATGGTCGGACGGGTCGGTGACTCCCCGATCGCGGGCGCGGGGACCTATGCGGACAGCAAGTTCGTCGCGGTGTCGGGCACCGGCAAGGGCGAGGCGTTCATCCGGGCCAACGCCGCCCGGGAGGTGGCGGTGCAGATGGAGCACCGCGGCCTGGACGTGGCCGCGGCGGCGCAGGCCGCGATCGACCGGGTCGTGCGGGTCGAGGGCGACGGCGGCCTCATCGCCCTCGACCCGCGCGGCGAGTTCGCCGCGCCCAGCACCGATTCCGTGAAATACGCCTGGATCACGAAATCCGGCGACGTGCAGACCCGGTTCTACCGCAACTGATTCGAACCAGGGCCGTCGATGACGGCCGGGTGTCCCGGGCGACACGGGTGGCGTCGGCAACGGCAAAGGTGTCTCGGGCGTCGTATCTAGCGCTGCCGGGGTAAAGGTCAGCGGTGCGGTGTGTGGCCAGGCTAGGCAGGTGAGCGACCTGGTGCCGGCAGGTTCGGGTACGGCGTCCTGATCGTTGCGGGCTGGTCGACCATGGGCAGCATTGACCTGTCTTCGGCGAGTATGTCGGCCCATGCCTTGCCGCTTGGGCGTGCCGATTGGCAGGCGCAGGTCATGCAGGCTCATTCCAGGGCAGGCCAGGACTACAGAGTGGTGTCGTTTTGCCTGGTGCCCACGTCGAGAAGCACGCCGTGCGTGCTGTTCATCCGCCGAGACCTCGTGGCGGGCTGTGGTCAGCGCAGGATGTTGACGACGATGAAGCCGCCGACCAACCCAATGAAACTGAGTAGTAGGGGCTGGCACCGAACGGTGCCAGCCCCTACTACCCCGAGGGGCTTAACCGCGGCCACTGCCCGGGACGGGCCTAAGGTGCCGATGCGTCGTGGACGTGGCGGTGCAAGATGCGCAACACTGCCACGGTGCCCCAGGACTCGAGGGTTTTCGTCTCTTACGCCTCGCACGACCGAGCCGACGCTCTTGTGCTTCGCAACCTGCTCGCTGGGCACGGATGCGAGGTCTGGCTCGACGTCTTCGACATCAATCCCGCAGGGCGGCTGCATACCGAACTTGTCGACGCGCTTCACCGGTCCGATCTGATCTGCGTGCTGCTGTCCCCGTCGTCGGTTGCCTCGAAGTGGGTGCGGTTCGAACTGGATGAGGCGATCGCGGGTGGGCAGCGGCTGTTACCGATCATCCTTCGTCCGTGCGACCTTCCTGACCAGCTCGACGGACTGGCGTGTATCGACGCGGAGGACGGCATCGATACCGAGCACGTGGGCCTGCAGATCCTCCGGGCGCTCCTCGGCAACGAGGTCGCATCCGGCCGGGAAATCGACGAAGCCCTCCGCCGGATGCTCGCCGAGCGTGAGCAGGTGCTCGCTGCGTCGGAGGCGATGCGGGACATCGCCGAGCAGCTCAGGCGGGTCTGTACAGAGCCGATCCGGGAGGTCGGCATCGCGCTGAATCCGGGGGCGATCCCGGCGTCACAAACACTGGAGATCCGGTTTCTCGTGGAGCAGGGCAACCTCTTCACCCCGCCGGTGTCCTTCTTCTTCGCGCACTTTCGGGAGGACGCTGCGACCTGGCCGGTCGAGTTTGCGTTCGAGCAGCCTTCGCGTCGTGACTTCCGTACCGGCCAGGCCAAGGTTGACGGGAAGATGCGCTGGATGGAACGGGTCGCGCCGCTCAGCCAGGCGATTATGGCGCCGGCCTTCGCGGGTGACCCCGCCCAGTTTCACTTCGAGCTCGACGGGGCCGACTGGACGCCCGGAGGACTCAATCTGCGCCGGAACTTTGAGCTGCCGTCCCTGGCCGAGCTGGCGGGGAACCGGGCGTGCTTCCAGGTCATCCTGCACGATCAGACGCGACGTGCCAGCGTGTTGGTCGATTCGGAGAAGACCGACCTAGACATCGAGGTCACGGCGACACTACCCGGCGAGGCTCGTCATCAGCACGTGCATCTGCGGCTGTTCAAGACCGGCCATGACGCGCTGGAGCGGCTGCTGCTCGGCTCTGGCTACTTGTCAATGCGCGAGAGCCCGGTGGAGCGCGAGGTTCTGCTCGGGCACTACCCACCTCTTCGCGGACGCCCGAGACATGGCGAGGAAGAGCGTGGCGCACGTGAAGGACGTCTCCGTGCAGGGGCGGTACACGACGAGGCCGACCTTCGCGATGCCGCCCGGGTCGCGCTGCTCGACGCCAAGATTCTCCGCAACCGCGGAGACTTTGCGGCTACGGACACGGAGTTGTCCAAGGCCATCGACCGCATCCTCCCGTTCGTGCGCAACGGCGAGGAGCCGGACACCGATGACGTCGAGCTGGTCTGCGAGGCATACTTCGGCAAGGCCGAGCTCATGGCGACCACTCGGCGGTACGACCAAGCGCAGATCTGGGGCGAGCGGGTCATAGAGGTCCGCAGGCGTCAGGCGGAGAGGCGCCCGTACGACTCGGCCAATCACAGCCGGCTTGCTTTCATGCTGGGGCTGCACGCGGAGGAAAAGCTGAATTCGGGCGACCCTGCCGCCGCGGCCCCACTGCTGGTGGAGATGGCCGGCCATGCGCGGCAGGCATTCGCGGTGACGCGAGATCTGCGCGACGCGCGCGAGCTCGTGGAAATACTCAGACACGCGATAGCGCTGGCGGAGCGCGCGGCGATCGCCGGCCTGCCGATCGCCGAGTGGACAGCTGAGATCGAGCGCTTGCGCGTCGACGGGCCCTGAACGGCGTCAGCCGTGCTTGGGCACGTGTGCTTGCGGAAGATGGCCTCCTCGGCGGCAGCGATGAAGTCGGCCCATTCCGCTTGGTGGCGTCATCGGATCTCCAGGTACTGCCACGGTATACCTGCAACCGCCGAACTCACGTTTCTGTGCCGATACAGCCGTTGGCGGCAGGCGTTGGAGCATGTCCGTCGAGGCTGTCCGCCGACGTAGTTCCACCACGCCGGCCTAGTCTCATCGCATCCGGGGGCAGCGCATTGACGTGCAGCAATCCGGTGCGGGAGGTCAGCCCGATCGAGGGCCGTCCGCGGAAGGTCCGCACGCTCACCACGGACGAGAGGAGTCGGCTGTTCGTGGTCATGGACAGGTTTGTCGTCGAGAGCTGCTACTACAGCGGGTCGGATCTCCCGGACCTGGTCCGATTCCTCCTCGGGACCGGCTGCTGCATCGGCGAAGCCGTGGCGGTGCGGTGGAAGGATGTCAATCTCACCGACAAGCCCGTGGTCGTTGATGGCACGGAAATCCCGCCACGCTCGGTCTGGATCAACGGCAACATCGTCAGCGTCAAGAGCAAGGGTTTGGTCCGGCACGGCGGCAAGACGTACTGTTGGCGGGTGGCTTGTCGCTGCAGAGCGGCGGTGACCCGGGATGAGAGTCGGATCCAGTCGAGGCTGGTTTGGTTTTGGGTGTGGTAACACGGGTGTCGTGTTGTTCACATTGGACAGTGTCTGGCGGACGTACAGCACCGGGTCGTCGAGGTGGACGTCGTTCCAGTGCAGGGCGAGGGCTTCGCCTTCGCCCTGCCGGTGCCGATGAGGACTTCGCCGCTGCTC
>NZ_FNOK01000108.1 GCF_900106995.1 Saccharopolyspora shandongensis | reverse complement strand
GGACAGCCTGGGCATCCGCCCGGCACGACCGGCGCCCTCCAGCGCCTCGTGGCCACCTGTCAACCACGCCCGGTGCCACTTCGATGCGGTCTGCTGTGATACCCCCAACGCCGAGGCCACATCGACCTGCCGCTCGCCCCGCTCGAACATCTCCGCCGCCCGCCTCCGCCGCTCACGCAGCGCCTCGAAATCCCGCCTAGCGGCGCCAGATTTGTTCTCACGGGACTGCTTACCCGTCGATCGTGAAGACCTCGCCACGCCACAATCATCCCACCGGGCAACACAAACCAAGCACAACGACACACCCTATAACCAAAAGATCATTAACGATGTCAAACGACCATTATCAATGCCACCCAACGAGCGTTTGCAATCGCTGTTAATGAAGAAAGCGGCAGGTATTGAGCAACCACGTCAAATACTGTCGAACGTTGCCCCGGAATCATCGGGTTCGGGGTTCGAGTCCCTGTTGGCGCACTCTATATGCGGAACACCCTGCTTACGCGGGGCGTTTCGCTTTTTCATATCTCATCATCGTTTTGGGGGGCCAAGCCCCCCCAGGCCCCCCACGGTGCGGGGCGCACCGTGCTCGCCGAAGGTCACCCGGAACATGATGTCCTCGACCGCATCCCCTTCAGTGTCCATTTTGAACTCGTACACGCCCTCGGGGTGGCAGGCACCCGCACCGGACAGCGGGTTGACGTTGATGACGAACGTCGTTCCGCCGGTGCCGCGGGACAGGTAGACATCGCTGATGTCCAGCCGCGGATCCTGCCGGGCGAGCGGGGAATCGAGGTGGCGCGACATGAGCGCTCCGGTGGTCGGGCCGATATTGGCGCCGACAGACCGCAAGGTCGCCATCAGCTCGTCGCCGTCGGGGTGCCCAGGCGAGCAACAGGAATGCGCGGCAGACCTAGACCTCGGCTGGTCGGCTCGCGAACAATCGGCCACAGGCAGTCGCCAAGCGTGCGCGGAACGTCGCGGAAGGTGGACATGATCGACCTCCTGATCACCGTCGCGGTCATCGTGGTGACCTCCGCTTGCCTCGCCCGCCTGCTGTTCCGGCGCACCAGCGTG
Organism: Saccharopolyspora shandongensis; assembly: GCF_900106995.1. Classification (GTDB taxonomy): domain Bacteria; phylum Actinomycetota; class Actinomycetes; order Mycobacteriales; family Pseudonocardiaceae; genus Saccharopolyspora; species Saccharopolyspora shandongensis. The sequence continues at coordinate 10,575 of NZ_FNOK01000108.1, read as the reverse complement.
GACGTGGTGCACGCCGTGATGGGCGTCGGCATGGTTGCAATGCTGGTGATTCCAGTGCTTCCGGCGGCTGTTTGGGCGGCGCTGTTCGTCGCCTGCGCGGCCTGGATGGGCGCGCTCGCGCTGCGCCGCCGTCCGGCGGGCGCCTACCTGCACCACGCGGTCGGCGGGCTGGCGATGGCGTACATGTTCGCCGCCGCACGGGAACCCGAGCCCACCACGCACCTGCTGTCGACCACGCACTCTCCCGGGCATGCCCACGGAACCGCGCTGACGGTCGTCGGAACCCACTCGGCCGGTTTCGCCTTCCCGCTGGTGGCGTGGACGCTGGCGGTCTACTACGTGCTCAGCGCGGGCATCGCCGGGACCGACCTGCTGCGCACCGGTGAGGCGAAGCTCGCCGGCGCAACGGAGCTGGTGCTGTCCCTGGCCATGGTCTACATGTTCCTGACCATGCTGTGAGCCGCGCCGATCAGTCCATTCCGGACACTCGGAGGGTGATGTTCAGGCGGCCCGCCGTCATGCCTATCTCCGGTCCCGTGCCCGGGTACGTCTTCGGCACCCCGTGGTAGGCCAGGCGGGACGGGCCGCCGAAGACGAACAGGTCACCCGAGCACAGCTCCACGTCCGTCCACGGCCTGTTGCGGTTCTCCGCGTTCCCGAAGCGGAAGACGCAGGTGTCGCCGAGGCTCAGCGACACCACCGGCTCCCGGCTCCGCTCGTCGCGGTCCTGGTGCATGCCCATCCGCGCGTCCGCGTCGTAGAAGTTGACCAGCGCCACGTCCGGCCGGTAGTCCTCGGCGGCGCGGCCGTAGGCGTCGGCCAGCGCTTTGCGCCCCAGGTCGCCGAGCCAGTCCGGGAACGGCGTGACCGGGGAGCCGTCGCCGTCGTCGACCGTTCGCGAGTAGCGGTAGGGATACCAGTGCCAGCCGAGGCACACGGTCCGCACCGACATCACGCCGCCGCTGGGCAGCCGCGCCGATCGCATGCCCGCCGGCGAACGCGCCCATTCGCGGCACGCGACGACCAGTTCTCGCTGCTGCTCGACGTCCAGCCAGTCGGGCACGTGCACCGCGCCCGAGGCGATCTCGGCCCGCTCTCGTGGGATCAACGACTCCACATCAGCCCCTCTACCACGCCAAGATCATCGCGGGTCGGCGATCTCCGCGTGAGAACGCTCTCAATGCTGGTTTCGTTACTCCGTTCAGGTTAGGCTTGCCAAACTTTTGGAGCCAACCGGACAGGCAGGGAGCACCATGTTCCGTCCTCGTCGACTGCTCGCGGCCATCACCGCCGTGCTCGCGCTCGGTACCGCCGCGGCGTGCGGCACGTCGACCCCCGAGCAGTCCCCCGCGCCCCAAGGCACCGAGCGGATCGTCACGCACGCCAAGGGCCAGACCAAGATCACCGGCACCCCGCAGCGGGTGGTCGTGCTGGACACCGGAGAACTCGACGCGGTGCTGGCGCTGGGGATCAAGCCGATCGGAACGGTGCTGCCGGACGCCAACAAGACGCTGCAGCCGTACCTCGCCGAGAAGGCCGGTGACATCGAGATCGTCGGCACCATCGGCTCGCCCAACCTGGAGAAGATCACCGCGCTCCAGCCCGACCTGATCCTGTCCAGCAAGGTCCGCGACGACCAGAACTACGAGGCGCTGAGCAGGATCGCGCCGACCGTGTTCGCCGAGACCGTCGGCAAGACCTGGAAGCAGAACTTCCTGCTCGACGCCGAGGCGCTGGGCAAGAAGGACGAGGCGCAGCGGATCCTCGACGCCTACCAGCAGCGCGCCGCCGAAATCGGCAAGCAGGTCGGTGACCCGGCCGCCCGCAAGGTCAGCATGCTGCGGTTCATCCCCGGCGACATCCGCCTGTACGGCAAGGGCTCCTTCATCGGCACGATCCTGTCCGACGCGGGCTTCGGCCGGCCCGACAACCAGCAGATCGAGCAGACCCACACCAAGATCAGCCGCGAGCAGATCTCCCAGTCCGACGGCGACCAGCTGTTCTACGCCGCCTACGGCGAAAGCGCCAAGCAGCAGATGACCGACGTGGTCGACTCGGTGCAGTGGACGACCCTCAACGCCGTGAAGAACGGCAAGGCCGTCGAGGTCGCCGACGACACCTGGTTCCTCGGCCTCGGCCCGATCGCCGCCAACCTGGTCCTGGACGACCTGCAGAAGGCATTCGCCAAGTAGTGCCCCGGAGAAGAGCCCGTGGGTCCGCCGGACTCACGGGCTCTTCGCTGCGCTGATCCGCAGATCGCCGGCGCTGCGCCCAACGCGCAGCTCGCCCGCCCCGGGCTCGACGTCCACCACCACCGACACCTCGGCTCCCGCCTCGGCCTCGGCGACGGCGAACCCCGCCAGCCGCAGCGGCTCCGCGGCGTACACCTGCACCACCTCGCGGCCCGCTCGGTCGCCGGTGTTGCGCAGCTCGACCCGCACGCCCTCGCCTTCGGCGACGGCCTCCAGGTACTCCCAGGTCGTGTACCCGAGCCCGTGTCCGAAGTGGAACGCCGGTGTCACGTCCCGGTCTTCGTACGCGCGGTAGCCGACCAGGGTTCCCTCGGTGTAGTGCAGTTCGCCGTCCACCGGCTGCACGCCGGGCAGTGGGACCGGGACGTCGGCGAGCTCGGCCGGGAACGTCGTCGGCAGCCGCCCGCCGGGCTCCGCCTCGCCCAGCAGCACATCGGCCAGCGCGTCCCCGTACTCCTGGCTGCCGAACCAGGTCCACAGCACCGCGGGCACATCCGCGGCCCACGGCATGAGCACCGGCGAGCCCGCGTTGACCACCACGACGGTGTTCGGGTTCGCCGCTACGACCTTGCGGATCAGCTCGTTCTGCACGCCCGGCAGGTCCAGCGAGTCGCGGTCTCGGCCCTCCGTCTCGACCTCGTCGTTGGTGCCGACCACGACCACCGCGACATCGGCGTCCCGGGCGACCGCGAGGGCCGCCGCGAGTTCGCTGGCGTCGTCCCATTCCCGTGCGCGGTGCCCGATGCCGACCGCCACCAGCGCATCGAGGCTCTCCGGGGTGAACTCCACGGTCAGCGCGGCCCGACCGGCGTCGTCCAGGTCCGATTCGACGAGCACCACGTTGAACCGCTGCTCGGGCGGCTCCAGCATGTCGCCCATCGGGTCGTCGATCCCGTCCGCGCGCACCACGTCCGCGGCCAGCACCTCCCGGCCGGCGAGTTCGACGCGGAAGCCGCCGGTGCCGTTCACGCCGAACACGTGCTCGCCGACGTCGAGGCGGAGATTCCCCCGCAGCCGCAACGACTTCGTCCCGGCAGGCAGGCCGCCGAGCCACAGCAACCGCTCGGTGCCGCGCAATTCGCTTTCGAGCACCTCGCCGTCGGCGCCGAGGTAGTCGACGCGCAGGCGGCTGCCCTCGCCGTCCGGATCGGTGACCTCCGCTTCCTGGATCACGTCCAGCAGCCGCCGGTGCCGGACACCGCGCTGGTACAAGACATCCGCGTCCGGCAGCGCCGCCCGCAGGCCGTCCAGCGGCGTCACCACGTGCGGCGGGCTGACGTGCGAGGAGCCGCCGCCCTGCACCGCTGGGATGGTGGCGTTCTCGCCGATCACCGCGACCTTGGCGACCTTCCGGTCGATCGGCAGCAGCGGCGCGCCGGAGACGACCTCGTTGCGCAGCAACACGAATCCCTGCGCCGCGAGCCGCCGGATGACCGGCCGAGCCTCCTCCGGCGGACCGCCACCGCCGGGCTCGGAGTCCTCGAACGCGCCGACGCGGTCGGCCAGCCGCAGGATGCGCAGGACCTTGTCGTCGAGCACCGCTTCGGGAACTTCGCCCCTCTCCACGGCCTTCGCGAGTTTCCCGTCGCTCCAAGGGCTTTTCGGCCCGGGCATCGCCAGGTCGAGGCCGCCGAGCGCCGCTGCCTGGAGCGAGCGGGTGGCGAACCAGTCCGACACGAGCACCCCGTCCCACCCCCACTCGCCCTTGAGGATGTCGTTCACCAGCGCGGAATTCTCGGTCATCGTGCTGCCGTTCACCGAGTTGTAGGCGGCCATCAGCACCCACGGCGAAGCCTTCGCGATGATCCGCTCGAACGGCTTGAGGTAGAGCTCGCGCAGCGTCCGCTCGTCGACGATCGCGTCGTAGCCGAAGCGCTCGGTTTCGCTGTCGTTGGCGACGAAGTGCTTCGGCGTCGCGGCCACCCCGCGGGACTGGATGCCCGCCACCACCTCGGCGCCGATCTCGCCGATCAGCAGCGGATCCTCCGAGAAGTTCTCGAAATGCCTTCCGCCGAACGGACTTCGGTGCACGTTGACGGTCGGCGCCAGCACCACGTGCACGCCCCGGCGGCGCGCCTCGTCGCCGAACATCTCCCCCGCGGTCCGCGCCGCCGCCCGGTCCCACGTCGCCGCCAGCGCGGACGCCACCGGGAACAGCAGCGAGGTGTCGCGCTCGTCCCAGGCCGTGCCGCGCACCCCGTTCGGGCCGTCGGAGAGCACCAGCGACCGCAGCCCGATCTTCGGCATCGGATGCAGGGTCCAGAAGTCGGCTCCGGTCGGCAGCCGCGCCTTGTCCGCCACGGTCAGCTCCGAAAGCAACGACCGAAGCTTCGCCTCGTCCACCGGTACCCCTTTCGCCAGCCCTTGGCCGCCCAGTCTCGGCCACTGCGCCCGGACTGTCGACCGGTACCGCGCCACGCCGTTATCTGCCCATGCACACCGCCTCCGAACCCAACATGTAGTGTGTCGATCGCTGGTGGTTCACCGGAGGCGTCCGGTGAGGCAAGAGGGAACCCGGTGCGAATCCGGGACTGCCCCGCAGCGGTGAACGGGAACGAACGTCGTGACCCGGCTGCCGAACGGCAGCGGGTAGAGCACTGGGCGAACAGCCTGGGAAGCCACGACCACTAGGCCGCCCGTGAGTCCGAAGACCTGCCATCGGTGCACGCGCGAAGCGTGCTGTCCGGGACCTCGAGGGCGGGTCCGCGCGGACGACCAGCGGCTTCCGCCGCGGGTCTCCTCGCGCGCCGTCGCGGTCCACCGAGCTCGCGAGGGAGAGAGCCCGTGACGGCGACACTCAACGACTGGACCCGCGTGTCCACTGTGGTCCACCAAGCCTGCGCCGGGCTGTCCGGCGTGTCCGCTGAAGCCGTGCTCGACGAGGTGCGGCGCACCGGCTACACCGGCATCAGCGACGACGAGCTCTCGCTTACCCAGGTCATGGCGGCGCGCACGCTGATCGAGACCGAGCCGAACTACTCGCAGGTCACCGCCCGGCTGCTGCTGGACCGGATGCGCCGCGAGGCGCTGAGCTACCTGGGCGAGCCGCAGGAGGCCGACCAGGAGGAGATGCGCGCCCGCTACCCGGAGTACTTCGCCGACTACGTGCGGCGGGGCGTCGAGCTGGAGATGCTGGCCCCGGAGCTGGGCGCCTTCGACCTGGCGCGGCTGGGCGGCGCGCTGGTGGCGGAACGCGACCTGACCTTCGGCTTCCTCGGGCTGCAGACCCTCTACGACCGGTACTTCCTGCACCACGACGGCACCCGGTTCGAGCTGCCGCAGGCCTTCTTCATGCGGGTCGCGATGGGCCTCGCGCTGCGCGAGGACGACCGCGAGGCGCGGGCCATCGAGTTCTACCACCTGCTGTCGTCGTTCGACTTCATGTGCTCGACGCCGACGCTGTTCAACGCCGGCACCACCCGGCCGCAGCTGTCGTCCTGCTTCCTGACCACTGTGGACGACGATCTGTCCGGCATCTTCCACTCGATCAGCAACAACGCGCTGCTGTCGAAGTACGCCGGCGGGCTGGGCAACGACTGGACGCCGGTGCGCGGCATCGGCGCCCACATCAACGGCACCAACGGCAAGTCGCAGGGCGTGGTGCCGTTCCTGAAGATCGCCAACGACACCGCGGTGGCGGTCAACCAGGGCGGCAAGCGCAAGGGCGCGGTGTGCGCGTACCTGGAGACCTGGCACATCGACGTCGAGGAGTTCCTCGACCTGCGGAAGAACACCGGCGACGACCGCCGCCGCACCCACGACATGAACACGGCGAACTGGGTGCCCGACGAGTTCCTGCGCCGCGTCGAAGCCGACGAGCAGTGGACGCTGTTCTCCCCGGACGAGACCGCTGACCTGCACGACCTCTACGGCAAGGCGTTCGCCGAGCGCTACCGCGCCTACGAGCAGGCCGCCGAACGCGGCGAGATCAAGGTGTTCAAGCGGGTCCGCGCGGTGGAGCTGTGGCGGCGGATGCTGACCATGCTCTTCGAGACCGGCCACCCGTGGATCACGTTCAAGGACCCGTGCAACCTGCGCTCGCCGCAGCAGCACAACGGCGTCGTGCACTCCTCGAACCTGTGCACCGAGATCACCCTGAACACCAGCACCGACGAGGTGGCGGTGTGCAACCTCGGGTCGATCAACCTGGCCCGGCACGTCACGGCCGACGGCATCGACGCCGAGAAGCTGGAGCGCACCACCCGCACCGCCGTGCGGATGCTGGACAACGTCATCGACATCAACTTCTACACGATCCCCGAGGCGCGCCGGTCCAACCTGCGGCACCGGCCGGTCGGGCTGGGGCTGATGGGCTTCGCGGACGCGCTGTTCGTGCAGCGCATCCCGATGTCGTCGGACGCCGCGGTGGCGTTCGCCGACCGCAGCATGGAGCAGATCAGCTACCACGCCATCGCCGCGTCGAGCGCGCTGGCGGCCGAGCGGGGGCGCTACGAGTCCTTCGATGGTTCGCTGTGGAGCCGCGGCGTCCTGCCGATCGACTCGCTCGAACTGCTCGCCGAAGCCCGCGACGGCGACGTCGACCTGGACCGGTCGGCCACGCTCGACTGGGAGGCGCTGCGGGCGCGGGTGGTGCGCGATGGCATGCGCAACTCCAACGTGATGGCGATCGCGCCGACCGCCACGATCTCCAACATCTGCGGCGTCAACCAGTCGATCGAGCCGGTCTACCGCAACCTGTACGTCAAGGCGAACATGTCCGGCGACTTCACCGTGGTCAACCCGCACCTGGTCGCGGACCTGAAGCGGGCCGGGCTGTGGGACGACGCGATGGTCGCGGACCTGAAGTTCCACGACGGCAGCTTGCTGCCGATCGAGCGGATCCCGCAGGAGCTCAAGGAGCTCTACGCCACCGCGTTCGAGATCGAGCCGCGCTGGCTGGTGGAGGCCGCGGCACGGCGGCAGAAGTGGATCGACCAGGCCCAGTCGCTGAACCTCTACGTCAGCCGGCCCAGCGGCCGCACGCTCGACGAGCTCTACCGGCTCGCCTGGCACAAGGGCTTGAAAACCACGTACTACCTGCGCTCCACCAGCGCGACCCACGTGGAGAAGAGCACCCTGCGCGGCACCGACGGCAAGCTCAACGCGGTGCCGACGGCGGTCCCGGTCTCGGAGATCCCGACCGCGGCGCCCGGCGCGGCCTGCTCGGTCGAAGACCCCGACTGCGAAGCCTGCCAGTGAGGACGAACCTGCCGTCCGGCGTCGGCCCAGCCTGACGCCGGACGCCGGCCACACCCCAAACCACCCGACGCAGTTTCAATCGAAACTGTCCGCATCACCGTTCTGGAGCACCCGCGCATGACCACCACCCAGCCGAACGCCGCTGCCGGGCTCGGCGAGATCGACCGCTCCGGCGGGCGCGTCGCCGTCGGCGACAAGGCGATGATCAACGCTCGCGCCGACGTCAACCAGCTGCTGCCGCTCAAGTACGGCTGGGCGTGGGAGAAGTACCTCGCGGGCTGCAACAACCACTGGATGCCCACCGAGATCTCGATGCAGGCCGACATCGCGCTGTGGAAGTCCGCCGACGGCCTCAGCGCCGACGAGCGCCTGCTGCTCAAGCGCAACCTCGGGTTCTTCGCGACCGCGGAATCGCTGGTGGCCAACAACATCGTGCTCGCCGTCTACCGGCACATCACCAACCCCGAGTGCCGCCAGTACCTGCTGCGGCAGGCCTTCGAAGAGGCCGTGCACACCCACACCTTCCAGTACATCTGCGAAAGCCTCGGCCTCGACGAGGGCGAGCTGTTCAACATGTACCGCGAGATCCCGTCGATCGCCGACAAGGACGCCTGGGCGCTGCAGTACACCCGCAGCCTGGAGGACCCGGACTTCGCCACCGGCAGCACCGAGGCCGACCAGGCGTTCCTCCGCGACCTCGTGGCGTTCTACGTGATCTTCGAGGGCATGTGGTTCTACACCGGGTTCGCGCAGATCCTCGCGCTGGGCCGGCGGAACAAGATGGTCGGCATCGCCGAGCAGTACCAGTACATCCTGCGCGACGAGTCGATCCACCTGAACTTCGGCATCGACTGCATCAACCAGATCAAGCTGGAGAACCCGCACCTGTGGACCGAGGAGTTCCAGGCCGAGGTCCGGCGGATGCTGGCGGAGGCCTGCGAGCTGGAGATCGCCTACGGGCGCGACACGATGCCGCGCGGCCTGCTCGGCATCAACGCCGAGCTCTGCGCCCAGTACATGCACTTCATCACCAACCGGCGCTGCGCCCAGCTGGGCCTGGAGCCGGTGTTCCCGGAGACCGACAACCCCTTCCCGTGGATGTCGGAGGCCATGGACCTGAAGAAGGAGAAGAACTTCTTCGAAACCCGGGTGATCGAGTACCAGTCCGGCGGCTCCCTCCAGTGGGACTGACGCCCGAGAGCTGAAGCGAACGGCCTGTTCACTCCGATCGGAGTGAACAGGCCGTTCGCTTCGGTTCGATCACTCGCAGACCGCTCCTTCGGCCGCGGAGCCGACCAGCTTCGCGTACTTCCCGAGCACGCCCTTGCGGAACCGCGGTGCCGGCGGCGACCAGTTTTCCCGGCGACGCAGGAGTTCTTCGTCGGCGACGAGCAGGTCCAGGGTCCGGTTGGCGAGGTCGAGGCGGATCGGATCGCCGTCCTGCACCAGCGCGATCGGTCCGCCGTCGGTCGCCTCCGGCGCCACGTGCCCGATGCACAATCCCGTGGTGCCGCCGGAGAAGCGGCCGTCCGTCACCAGCAGCACGTCCTTGCCGAGCCCAGCGCCCTTGATCGCACCGGTCACGGCGAGCATCTCCCGCATGCCAGGCCCGCCACGCGGTCCTTCGTAGCGGATGATGACCACGTCGCCGGGCTTCAGCGTGCCGTCCTCCACGGCATCCATCGCCCCCTGCTCGCCGTCGAAGACACGCGCTGTGCCATCGAAGCTCACCGAATCGAAACCCGCGCTCTTGACCACAGCGCCGTCCGGCGCGAGCGATCCGCGCAGGATCGTGAGCCCGCCGGTGGGGTGGATCGGGTTCGAAAGCCGGTGCAGCACCTCGCCGTCGAGGTCCGGCGGATCGAGCTCGGCGAGGTTCTCCGCAACGGTGCGGCCGGTCACCGTCATGCAGTCGCCGTGCAGCAGCCCGGCATCGAGGAGGGCCTTCATCATCACCGGCACGCCGCCGATCCGGTCCACCGCGGGCATCACGTACCGGCCGAACGGCTTGACGTCGGCCAGGTGCGGCACGCGGTCGCCGATCCGGTTGAAGTCGTCCAGCCGGAGGTCGACCTCGGCCTCCCGGGCGATCGCGAGCAGGTGCAGCACGGCATTGGTCGATCCGCCGAAGGCCATCGTCACCGCGATCGCGTTCTCGAACGCCTCCTTCGTGAGGATCTGCCGCGCGGTCAGCTGCCGGGCCAGCATGCCGACCGCAAGCCGGCCGGCCTCGCGGGCACCCGCATCGCGGCGCCGATCCACCGACGGTGGGCTGGCCGACCCCGGCACCGACATGCCGAGGGCCTCGGCCGCGCAGGCCATGGTGTTCGCGGTGTACATCCCGCCGCAGGCACCTTCGCCCGGGCAGATGGCGCGCTCGATGCGATCCACCTCGGCGCGCGTGATGAGGCCCCGCGCGCACGCCCCCACCGCCTCGAAGGCGTCGATGATGGTGACCTCTCGGTCATCTACGCGGCCCGGCAGGATCGAGCCGGCGTAGACGAAGACCGACGCCAGGTCCAGCCTCGCGGCCGCCATCAGCATGCCCGGCAGGCTCTTGTCGCAGCCCGCGAGCAGCACGGAGCCATCGAGCCGCTCGGCTTCCATCACGGTCTCGACGGAGTCCGCGATGATCTCCCGGGACACCAGGGAGTAGTGCATGCCGACGTGCCCCATCGAGATGCCGTCGGAGACCGAGATCGTGCCGAACTCCATCGGGTATCCGCCGGCCTCGTGCACGCCCTCCTTCGCCGCCTGCGCCAGGCGCTGCAGCGAGAGGTTGCACGGGGTGATCTCGTTCCAGGAGGACGCCACCCCGATCTGGGGCTTGGCGAAGTCGGCGTCCTGCATGCCGACGGCGCGCAGCATTCCGCGCGCCGCGGCCCGCTCCATTCCTTCGGTGACCTCGCTGCTGCGAGGCTTCAGCGTGCGTTGGTCGCTCGTGAGCTTGGCATGGTCCACGCCCCGACTGTAGTCCGCATCACACCCGAAGCGCCTGCCACAAGACGACGCATCGGAGCCGGAAATAGAAAAAGGGTCCCTTCTCTTCCGGATAACCGGAAAAGAAGGGACCCTTCTCAAATAGTGTGTCGGCGGTGTCTTACTCTCCCACACCCTGTCGAGT
>NZ_FNOK01000111.1 GCF_900106995.1 Saccharopolyspora shandongensis | reverse complement strand
CGGCCGCGCTGACCCTGATGGCCAAGGAGCGCGGGGGCATCCCGCTGGTCCAGCAGGTGCTGTTCTACCCGGTCACCGACGCTGATTTCGACACCGGTTCCTACCGCCAGTTCGCCACCGGCTACTTCCTGCGCCGTGATGGCATGCAGTGGTTCTGGGACCAGTACACCACCGACGAGAACGAACGCGCCGAGATCACCGCTTCCCCGCTGCGCGCCACCACCGAGCAGCTCACCGGCCTGCCTCCGGCTCTCGTGATCACGGGCGAGGCCGATGTGCTGCGGGACGAAGGTGAGGCCTACGCGAACAAGCTCCGCGAGGCGGGCGTCGCGGTCACGGCCGTGCGATTCCAAGGAATCATCCACGATTTCGTCATGCTCAACGCCCTGCGCGAGACCCGTGCCGCCGAGGCCGCCATCACCATGGCCGTCAACACCCTGCGTACCGCACTGCACGCCGGCTGAGATCGAGGAGCGAATCGGGACACGCGGCCACGAGACGGGGCAGCCAGCGCGGCTGGCCGTTTCGACGGCACCACCCGGTCGGTTCGCTGCTGGGCAAGGGCTCGTGCGCTGACGGGCGCACTGCCGGTGTTGCGCGGACCTACGGTCGTCGCGCGGCGGCTTCGACAGCACACACCGAGAGCCGCGCTGACGAGAGGGACGGGCATGAGCGAGCAGACGGACGTGGTCGTGGTCGGCTTGGGGCCGGGCGGGGAGCACGTCGCAGGCACGCTGGCCGAGGCCGGGCTGGATGTCGTCGCGGTGGAGGCCGAGCTCGTCGGCGGCGAGTGCCCGTACTGGGGCTGCGTGCCCAGCAAGATGATGATCCGCGCGGGCAACCTGCTGGCCGAGGCCCGCCGCGTGCCGGGCATCGCCGGGGACGCGTCCGTCCGCCCGGACTGGGGCCAGGTCGCCGCGCGCATCCGGGGTGAGGCCACCGACGATTGGAACGACCAAGTGGCCGCGGACAGGCTGACCGGGAAGGGAGCGCGGCTGGTCCGCGGCTTCGGGCGGCTGACCGGACCGCGCCAGGTGACCGTCGACGGCCGCACCTTCCAAGCCCGGCGGGGCGTGGTCCTGGCCACCGGTAGCCGGCCGCGGATCCCACCGATCCCAGGACTGGCTGAGACGCCGTACTGGACAAACCGGGACGCCGTGGCGGCGAAGGAATTGCCCGCCTCGCTGACCGTGTTGGGGGGCGGGGCCATCGGCGTGGAGATCGCCCAGGTCTTCGCTCGTTTCGGCTGCCGGGTCACGGTCGTCGAAGGCCAGGAACGCCTGCTGTCCGCGGAGGAGCCGGAGTCCGGGCGGCTTGCGGCGGACGTCCTGCAGGCGGAGGGCGCCACCGTGCGGACGTCCGTGCGCGCCGAGCGGGTGAGCCACGACGGCGCAATGTTCACCGTCCACCTCGGCAGCGGGGAGTCGGTCGGCGCGGAGCAGCTGCTCGTCGCCACGGGCCGGCGCGTCGAGCTGGCCGGGCTGGGCGTGGACGCGGTTGGGATCGACCCCGCGGCGGCAGCGGTCGACACCGATGGGCGGATGCGCGTCGGCGACGGGCTGTGGGCGGTCGGCGACATCACCGGCCGGGGCGCTTTCACCCACGTTTCGATGTACCAGGCGCAGATCGCGATCCGCGACATCCTCGGGTTCCCCGGTCCGGACGCCGACTACCGGGCGCTGCCCCGCGTGGTCTTCACGGACCCGGAGATCGGTGCCGTGGGGTTGACCGAGCAGGCGGCCCGCGATCGGGGCCTGCAGGTGCGCACCAGCCTCGTTCCGCTTTCCTCCGCCACCCGCGGCTGGATTCACAAGGCGGGCAACGAGGGATTCGTCAAGCTGGTCCAGGACCTCGACCGCGGCGTGCTGGTCGGTGCCACGTCGGTGGGGGCGGCGGGCGGCGAGGTGCTGTACGGACTGGGGGTCGCCGTCCACGCGGAGGTGCCCGTTGAGCGGCTCCGGAACATGATCTACGCCTACCCCACCTTCCACCGCACCGTCGAAGCCGCGCTCGCGGCCCTCGGCTGATCGGCGCACCGTGGCTCATCTGCACAGCGGAGCCAGGTGGCGGGTCATGCGAGCCCGTGATCCCGGCGAGAAGCACCGGGTGTCGACGTCGCTGGAACTGCTCTTCGACCTGTGCTTCGTGGTCGCCATCGGCCAGGCGTCCCTGGGTCTCCGCGACGCGGTGACCGGCGGGTACTACGTGGCGGGTGTTCTGCACTTCGCGATCGTGTTCTTCAGCGTGTGGTGGGCGTGGATGAACTTCACCTGGTTCGCGTCCGCCTACGACCCGGACGACATCCCGTACCGATTGACTGTGCTCGTCCAGATCACCGGGTCGCTCATCCTCGCGGCCGGCGTGCGGCGGGCGTTCGACGGAAACGATCTGAGCGTCATCACGCTGGGATACGTCGTGATGCGCATCGCGTTGGCCGGGCTGTGGTTGCGCGCCACGAGAGCCGACCCCGTTCGGCGCAGGACGACGCTGCGCTTCGCCGTCGGGGTGATGGTCTGCCAGGCCGGCTGGGCGGGACTGCTGTTCGTCCCGGACGACATGCGCCTGCCGGGCATCGCGGCGCTGGTGGTGGCGGAGGTGTCCGTCCCGGTGTGGGCGCAGTCGGCCGGGATGACCCCTTGGCATCCGCATCACATCGCCGAGCGCTACGGGCTGTTCACGCTGATCGTGATCGGCGAGTCCGTCGCCTCTGCCACGGCCGCGGTCCGCACCGCCCTCGACGAGGGGCGCGGCACCGGAGCGCTGTGCGCGGTGGCGGCCGGCGGTGTGCTCATGGTCTTCGCCATGTGGTGGCTGTACTTCGCCCGACCCGCCCACACCCTGCTCGCCAGCACGCACCGGGCCCCCGGGAACCGGTTCTTGTGGGCCTACGGCCACTACCTGATCTTCGCTTCGGCGGCTGCCGTTGGAGCGGGCCTGGGGGTGAGCGCCTACCAGGTCGTCCACCGCACGGACGTCGCCCCGGAAGTCGCGGGTGCCGCAGTCGCGGTGCCGGCGGTCGTCTTCCTGATCACCGTGTGGGCATTGCACTTGCGGCCCCACCGGAGAAGCACAGGGGAGTCGGTGCCGTTCCTCTGCACCGCCGTCCTCATCCTCCTGACCGTCTTCACCCCGGTCGCGGCCCTGCCTACGGGAATCCTGCTGGCTGTCCTGGCCGTCGTCACGACGACCGGCGGCCGCCGGCTCCAGGACGGTTGACGGCTGGTCCGGAGGCCGGGGCGACCGGCGACGCCCGAGAACCAGCCCATTGCGGTTTCTCGGGCGGGGCCGTCCGGCGGCTGATCCGGTCGAGCGCGGAGAACCCCGCGATCGCTGGGACTTTCCTTACGCGCCAGGCACATTCGGGAGCCGCTGAGCGCCAGTGCTTGTGCTCGCCGTCGATTCGGGTAGCGCATCGCCCCTAGAGCGTGCATCGAAAGTGGATCTTGACCCGCGGCGGCCGTCCGCCGAGGTTCGACCCGGAGGACTACAAGGCCCGGCACTCGGTCGAGTGCGCCATCAATCGCCTCAAAAGGCGCCGTGCCTTGGCCACTAGATACGACAAGCTCGCTGTCCGCTACGAGGCGACCGTCCTCGTAGCGGCCATCAAGGAGTGGCTGTGACCAGCACGATCTGTTAGGTGACGCTAGATGGCTCGGTGAGTCTGGGGTTGCGTCACCACAGTCAGCTTCGCTGGATGCCGGCGAGCAAGATGTCCGCAAGTTTGTCGGCGTAGTCGTCAGGGTTGATGTGGGGGTGGCTGGTTCCGAGGTATCCGAGCATCATGTCAATCGCGCCTTGGTAGGTGATGGCCATCACGCGCGTGTCGAAGTCGCGGAGGGTTCCCTCGGTTTGGCCGCGTCGGAACAGCGACTCTTGTGCTTGGTAGGTCTCTTCGTAGTCTTCAAGTGTCAGCCGCTGCGTGCCATCGGGGTGACGCAGGTTGTGAACGATGCGGTTGAGTGCGGTGAGTTCTCCCCGGTGGGTGACGGTCAAGGCCGCAATTCGGCGCAGGGCTGCGCGAATGATGTCCGGGACGGGCTCGGCCAGGTCGAGCGAGTTCGCGATGCGGTCGCGGATGGTTGTCATGGTCGCTTTGGCTGTGGACTCCATCAGGTCGTCCTTGTCGGCGAAGTAATGCCAGATCAGGCCCTTGGAAACGCCGGCCCGCTCGGCGACGCGAGTCAACGACAGGCCGTCGTAACCGCAGTCGGCGAGTTCCTTCACGGCTGCGGCCATGATCTCTGCCCGGCGTTGATTCTCGTCAAGTCGCTGCCGACGCGCGCCCGACCTGGTGGTTTGTGAGGACGAAGTAGCCATCCCTTCACTGTGGACCGTTGGTCCGGTCATCGGTCGACTGGCTGACGGTTCCGGCGAACCCGGACTGACAGGATCGCAAGGATCAGCATCATCGCAGCGATGACGAGCATCTCTACGCGCATCCATGTAGGGAAGACGCCAGGCAGCGCGGCCTCGACGAGATTCACCACCAGCAGGACACACCCGATGATGGTGAGTGCACGAAGACCGGAGGGATTCCCCTTGAGTGCCGCGCGCGTCCGCAGGGGCAGCACGATCGCGAACACGGCGACGATCACGGCGTGACCCCATGCCTCGTCGGTCGCCAGATGCCGTGCCGTCGCCGCCAGGACGACCAAGGCCACCAACGTACCCAAGGCCATTACCACGTAGGCGGCTACCAGTCGCTTGACCCCTGCGAGCGATAGAGACGCGAGTGATGCCGCCTCGCGCTCATCTCTTTCAGCGCTATTGACCATGCGGTCAATGCTATCTCTATTGACCGAATGGTCAATAGAAGGGGTGGTTGTGAACGAGCGGCCCCGGCTACGCGGGATTGCAGGCGCAGGGTGCAGGTAGCGGTGAAGGGAATCAGTTCGTGGTGTCGGTCCGGCAAAGCGATCACCAGAGCGCTGTCCGGCCGGGCCAGGTGGATACCCATCAGCATCCGCACCGCGGTGAGATCAGCTCGGCCGCCGCGGCCGCTTCGGCGCGGCGTTTCGCAGCGCGGGGCGAATCTGCGACGCCGATCGCGGAGTTGTGAGGTCGCCGTAGGACCGGCCGATGTGCGCCCTTTCCCGCCGGTGCATGGCATCTGTTCCCGCAGCGCAACGCGCGGCGTGCGGTGCTCCGTTCACTTCCAGGCAGGAAGTAGTTCGCTGCTGGGCAATACGGGGACGCCGGGGAGCCTTAACGTGCTGCTCGAGCGACCGAATCGGGCTGGTCCACCGACCCTGCCCGCTCTGCCGCCACGACCATCCGAACTTGCCGGAATCCGCGTCCCACAAGGGAATCCGGCATCGTCTTCTGGAGTCTGCCGAGGTGCCTGCAATGCCGGTCGGCGGGTTGGTTCCCCGCGCCGTCGACGATGCCGCGGACGTGATCGTCCGCAATGCGAAGATCTACACCGGGGACAGCAGCCGGCCGCACGCCGGTGCTCTCGCGATCCGCGACGGCCGCGTCACGGTCGTGGGGGACGACGCGGAGGTCGCTCCGTTCGTCGGTCCTGCCACCACCGTCGTCGACGCCCTCGGCAGACGCGTGGTCCCCGGCCTCAACGACGCCCATCTGCACGTGATCCGCGGCGGCCTCAACTACGTGCTGGAACTGCGCTGGGACGGGGTGACATCGCTTCGCCAAGCCCTGGCGATGTTGCGCGAGCAGGCGGCGCGCACCCCCAAGGGCCAGTGGGTGCGCGTGGTGGGCGGCTGGTCGGCCGAGCAGTTCGCCGAACGACGGCTGCCCACCCCTGCCGAGCTGAACGCGGCCGCACCGGACACGCCGGTGTTCGTCCTGCACCTGTACCAGTCGGCGATCCTGAACCGGGCAGCGCTCCGTGCCGTCGGCTACACCAGGGACACCCCCGATCCCAAGGGCGGCCAGATCGTGCGGGGCAGGAACGGCGAGCCCAACGGCATGCTGCTGGCCGCCCCGAGCGCGCTGATCCTCTACTCCACCCTCGCCAAGGCTCCGCTGTTGGAGGGCGAGGACAGGAAGACCTCCACCCGGTACTTCCTGCGCGAGCTGAACCGGTTCGGGCTGACCTCGGCGATCGACGCGGCCGGCGGCTTCCAGAACTTCCCCGACAACTACGGCACGGTGACCGAGCTGGCCAGGGACGGCCTGCTGTCGCTGCGCATCGCCTACCACCTGTTCCCGCAGACCCCCGGTCAGGAACTCGACGACCTCCGCCGCTGGATCGAGATGGTCCGTCCCGAGGACGGGGACGAGTGGCTGCGGTTGAACGGTGCCGGCGAGAACCTGACCTGGGCCGCCGCCGATTTCGAGAACTTCGCCGAGCCCCGCCCCGAATTGAGCGGGGACTACGAGACCGATTTCGAGAAGGCGGTGCGGCTCCTGATGGCGCACGGCTGGGGCTTCCGCCTGCACGCGACCTACGACGAGACCATCAGGCGCGACCTGGCGGTGTTCGAGAAGCTCGCAGCGGAGGGACTCTTCCCAGCCGGCAACAGGTGGCTGTTCGACCACGCCGAGACCGTGTCGCGGGACAGCCTCGACCGCATCGCGGCGCTCGGCGGGGCGATGTCCGTGCAGAACCGGATGTCGTTCCAGGGCGAGGCGTTCACCCGTCGGTACGGTTCCGGTGCCGCGGCGGAAGCCCCGCCGGTGCGGGCGATGCTGGAGCGCGGGCTGACCGTGGGCGCCGGCACCGACGCCACCCGGGTGTCCTCCTACAACCCCTGGGTCGCCCTGCACTGGCTGATCTCCGGCCGGACGATCGGCGGCCTGGCCATCCGGCCGCCGCAGAACCGGGTCGACCGGGAGACCGCGCTCGCGATGTACACCCGGGCCGGTGCCGCGTTGACCGGCGAGGAGGACGTCAAGGGCGTCTTGCGGCCGGGCTTCTTCGGCGACCTGGCGGTCCTGTCCGACGACTACTTCACCGTGCCGGAGCAGGAAATCCCGCACATCGAGTCGCTGCTGACCGTCGTCGGCGGCCGGATCGTCCACGCCGCCGCCGACTACGAGGGCCTCGACGAGGAACTGCCTCCCATCAGCCCTGTCTGGAGTCCCGTGGCGCACTTCGGCGGCTACCAGCGCACGGGCCTACCGGGCGTCCGCCAGGCGGAGCTGCTCGGCCAGGCCGTCGCGGAGTCCGAACTGCACCGCCAGTGGCGCGTTCGACGCGGCCTCGCCCCGGAAACCGCGAGC
Organism: Saccharopolyspora shandongensis; assembly: GCF_900106995.1. GTDB lineage: Bacteria > Actinomycetota > Actinomycetes > Mycobacteriales > Pseudonocardiaceae > Saccharopolyspora > Saccharopolyspora shandongensis. The sequence continues at coordinate 2,784 of NZ_FNOK01000111.1, read as the reverse complement.
ACGCCCTTCGACCCCTGCTTCGTGCTCTGAACTTCCGGCAGACGCCAGAACCCCGACACACCACCGCCCACCGGGCGGTTCACGTCACGACGTGGGCAGCAATCCGCGTCACCGCACATGGAAAGGCACACTCATGGCCGACATCAACAAGGTCACCGCGGCGCCCAGCCCCGACCTGCTGACCCCCGACAACTGCGCGGTGCTGTTCGTGGACCACCAGCCGCAGATGTTCTTCGGCACAGGCAGCGGCGACCGCATCGCGATCGTCAACGCTGCCGTTGGTCTAGCCAAGGCCGCCAAGGTTTTCGACGTTCCCGTCGTGCTCAGCACGGTGGCCGCCGAGTCCTTCTCCGGCCCGATCATGCCGCAGCTCCAGGCGGTCTACCCCGACGCTGAGATCATCGACCGCACCACGATGAACGCCTGGGAGGACACCGCCTTCGTCGAGGCGGTCAAGGCAACCGGGCGCAAGAAGCTCGTCATCGCCGGTCTGTGGACCGAGGTCTGCGTGGTCCTGCCGACGCTCTCTGCCATCGCCCAGGACTACGAGGTCTACGTGGTCACCGACGCGTCGGGCGGAGTCAGCCCGAAGGCCCATGAACACGCGATCCAGCGCATGATCCAGGGCGGCGCGATCCCGGTGACCTGGCTGCAGGTGCTCCTGGAGCTCCAGCGCGACTGGGCCCGCACTGAGACCTACGGCGCCGTGACGGACGTGGTGAAGGAGCACGGCGGCGCCTACGGCCTCGGCATCGTCTACGCGCAGGCCGTCATCGGCGCCCACGCCGCCGGCTGATTTCGCTTCCGGCACTCGACCGAGATCCAGGAACAGGAAAGACGCATTGGACACCGGACTGCTGATCCTCCGGTTGGTGGCGGGCCTCCTCATCGCCGGCCACGGAGTTCAGAAGGTGAGCTTCCGCCTCGGGGGCAACGGTCTAGCGGGAGGAATCGAGGAGTTCCGCCGCGACGGCTTTCGCGGTGGCTTCCTCACCGCGCTCGCGGCTGGTGCCGGCCAGATCGGTTCGGGCCTGTTCCTGGCCCTCGGGGCACTCACGCCGATGGCGGCCATGGTCGCCATCGGCGTGATGACCGTCGCGATCACCGTCAAGTGGTCGCACGGGCTTTGGGTGCAGAACGACGGCTACGAGTACCCGCTGGTGCTGGTCGTCGTCGCCGCGGTGCTGTCCCTCACCGGCCCCGGCCGCTGGTCGGCCGACCACCTGGCCGGGCTGACCGCCTGGCCGGTGTGGCTGTCGGTCGCGGCGATCGTGCTCGGCCTGGCTAGTGGCCTGCTCACCCGCGTGATCCTGCACCGCCCGCTTGCAGCTGAAAGGACGGCGCCCGATGCGCGCACTGCTGACTGACGTGGCCCGGACCCTGGTGCCGCCGCGTGGGGACCGGCACGGCCCGCTGCCGCCGCTGATGCTGGCGCTGACGGTGGTCACCGGCGTGATCGACGCGGTGACCTACCTCGGGCTCGGAAAGGTCTTCGTCGCCAACATGACGGGCAACGTGGTCTTCCTCGGCTTCGCCCTGGGCGGAGCCGTGGAGCTGTCCGCCCTGGCGTCCGTCGTGTCGTTGGTGGCGTTCCTGGCAGGTGCGCTCGCCGGAGGCCGGGTCGGCGTCCGGTTGGTGACCCACCGCGGTCGCCTGCTGGCCGTGTCCACCGGCATCCACGCGGCGCTGATGGCCGGGGCGACCCTCGCCGCGGTCATCGCCGCCGGGATCGTCACCACCCCGGTCCGGTACGTGCTGATCGTCCTCCTGGGGTTGGGCATGGGCATGCAGAACGCCGTTGCCCGGCGGCTCGGCGTCCCCGATCTGACCACGACCGTGCTCACCCTCACCCTGACCGGGCTCGCCGCAGACTCCAAGTCGCCCGGGGGCTCCGCGCCGCGGCCCGGTCGACGGGTCCTGTCCGTGCTGGCGATGTTCCTCGGCGCCCTCGTCGGTGCACTGTTCGTCCTGCACGGGCAGTTGGCGGTGGCACTCGGGCTGGCGCTGTTGCTGCTCCTGGCCACCGCGGTGACCGCGCACCGCCTCTCCACCCCCGACGCGCACTGGGCACCGCCGACGACTTGACCACGCCGGACGATCGGCTGCGCCCGGCAACGGCCCTTGCGCGAGCTCGGGCGGGGACGGCGCCCCGATCGTCGGCGCTGCGAGCGATGCAGGAGGGTCTGTGACCGACTACGGCTTGACCGACGGGCCAGTGCTCGAATCCGTTACCCGGGAATTCGCGGAGACCCACACCAGCCCGCCGGTCCCGCCCGACGTGGATCTGGCGGCGGCGCGGCGCCTCGTGACCGATCTGCAGGACAAGCCTCCGCTGGAGGAAACGGACACGTGCGCGCAATGGATCATGGGGCCCGCGAACCCGCACGGACGGATTCGGGTCAGGGTCGTCAGGCCGGCCGGCGACCGAGCGCGACCGCTGCCGGTGATCGTGTACCTGCACGGGCTCGGCTGGGCACTCGGGGACTCGGTCACCCATGACCGGATCCTGCGGTCGCTGGCCCTCGGCGCGGACGCCGCAGTCGTCTTTCCCGAGTACCACCTGGTGCCCCGGGCCCGCTATCCCGTGGCCTTGGAACAGTGCTACGCCGTGTCGCGCTGGGTCACCGAGGACGGGGCGAACCTGGGACTGGACAGCGGCCGCATCGCCCTGGCCGGCGACTCCTCGGGAGCCAACCTGGCTGCGGCACTGACCCTGATGGCGAAGGAACGCGGTGACGTGAGCTTCTGCTACCAGGTGTTGTTCTGCCCGGTCACGGATGCGGG
>NZ_FNOK01000112.1 GCF_900106995.1 Saccharopolyspora shandongensis | reverse complement strand
ACTGCACTCGACAGGGTGTGGGAGAGTAAGACACCGCCGACACACTATTTAAAGGGGGCTCCCTTTTCTGGAAACAGAAAAGGGAGCCCCCTTTTATTTGCCATGAAGCGGGAACGCGCCCGAAAGGCCGTAGGCGGCCGTGCTGTCGGCACGTACGCTCACGGGCATGGGTGGTGTGCGGATTCTCGTTGTCCAACCGTCGAAGTTGGATCCGCCGGGCGAGCTCGGCGAGTGGCTGCTCGCCGCCGGCGCGGAACTCGACGTCGTGCTCCCCGCGGAGCAGGAACTTCCGGCCGGCTTCGACGATCATCAGGGTTTGGTCGTGCTCGGCGGCGAGATGGGCGTGTACGACGACGCGGAACACCCTTGGCTGGCCGGACTTCGCGCCCTGCTGAGCAAGGCCGTGGGTGAGCGGGTACCGGTGTTGGCGGTCTGCCTCGGTGCTCAGCTGCTCGCCGTGGCCACCGGCGGCCAGGTGCGCCCCGCTCGCAAGGGGCCGGAGGCCGGGACCTTGCTGGTCGCGAAGCGGGATGCCGCGGCGGAGGATCCGCTGCTCGGCCCGGTTCCGTTGACCCCCGATGTGCTGCAGTTCCACACCGACGAGATCTCCTCCCTACCGCCCTCGGCGCAACTGCTCGCTTCTTCGCCGAAGTGCGACAACCAAGCGTTCCGGGTCGGGGACTGCGCCTACGGGTTGCAGTTCCACATCGAGACGACGCCGGACATGGTGTTGGAGTGGGCCAGGCTGTCGCCTGAAGTGGCGGAGACGGTGCGGCCGGGGCAGCTGGAGGTCGAGCACCTGCGGGAGTTCCACGCCGACCTCGCCGAAACCTGGCAGCCGGTCGCCGAGCGCTTCGTCCGACTGGTCGCCACGCCGCCGGAGGAGCGGACCACCAGCAGGTTCCTGCCGTTGGCGTGATTGTCGTCAGGTGGGGTCTCCAACGGGATTCAACGCGGACTACGGTTCGAACATGGCGAACAGCAACTCGTCCCGATCGGGTTCGGTGCCGTCCACCGCGCGTTATGGATTCAGCGACGCGTCGCGTGCCGGGGACCAGTTGAGGCGAGTCGGCTGGTGGTCGGACACGGGCCCCGGGGAATCCGAGCCGATCGTCGCTGCGTTGTCCCGCACGCCGGACCCGGATCTCGCGCTGCTGTCGCTCGACCGGATTCGGGAGGCCGTCGGCTCGGGCTGGGCGGAGTTGTCGCGGGCGCTCGCGGACGACATCGGGCTGCGCGGGCGTTTGTTCGGCGTGCTCGGCGATTCCACGGCGTTCGCCGATCATCTCGTGGCGAATCCCGGTGACTGGCGCCGATTGCGCTCCGACACTGTTCAGCCGAGCACTCTCCATGAACGCACTGCGGTGCTGCTGGCGTCGGTCGAAGCGGACGGCGACGGAGTACCGGGAACAGAGGGCGGCCCGGTCGCGACGTTTCACGGCCCGGAGGCGGTCAGTGCTCTGCGCGGCACCTATCGCGGCTTGCTGCTGGACGTCGCCGGAAACGACATGGCCAGCGTTGCGGAGCCGTCGCTGCCCACGATGCCGTACGAGAGCGTCGCGGCGAACCTCTCCGATGTCGCGGTGGCCGCGCTTCGCGCGGCCCTGTCGGTCGCCGTCGCCGAGCTGCAGCGGTCGGGCGTGGACGAGGTTCCTCGGCTCGCGGTGATCGCGATGGGAAAGTGCGGCGGCCGGGAGCTGAACTACGTCAGCGACGTCGACGTCGTGTTCGTCGCCCACAGCGAGTCGGAGATCCCGGCGGCCACCCGGTTGGCCAGCCTCATGATGCGCGTGGCGGGTCCGGCGTTCTTCGAGGTCGACGCCGCGTTGCGGCCGGAGGGCAAGGCCGGCGCGCTGGTGCGGACGCTCGACGGGCACCTCAGCTACTACCGCAGATGGGCTCGCACTTGGGAATTCCAGGCGTTGTTGAAGGCGCGGCCGGTGGCCGGCGACGAGGAGCTCGGCGACCGGTACCTGGAGGCTGTGCAGCCGTTGGTGTGGACCGCCGCGGAGCGCGAAGGCTTCGTCGCGGACGTGCGGTCCATGCGGCGGCGGGTCGAGGAGCACGTCCCTTCGGAGTTGGTGGAGCGTGAGCTGAAGCTCGGCCGCGGCGGTTTGCGGGACGTGGAGTTCGCCGTGCAGCTGCTGCAGATGGTGCACGGCCGCAGCGACGGCTCGCTCCGCTCGAAATCCACATTGGACGCTTTGCTGGCGCTGGGCGACGGCGGCTACGTGGCCCGCGCGGACGCGGCGGACCTCGTGGACTCCTACCGGTTCCTGCGCACCGTGGAACACCGGTTGCAGCTGCGGCAATTGCGGCGCACCCACCTCTTCCCGCCGTTCGACGACGCCGATGCGCTGACGGTGCTGGCCCGCGCGGTCGGCTTGCGCTCCAGCGGCCGGAACACCGCGGCTCAGGCCCTGGTGGGCGAGTTCCGTCGGCACGGCAACAGGGTTCGCCGGCTGCACGAGAAGCTCTTCTACCGCCCGCTGCTGGAGGCGGTTGCGAAGGTGCCCACCGCAGCGCTGCGGTTGACCACCTCGGCGGCCGTCGAGCGGCTGGCCGCGCTCGGCTACACCTCGCCGGAAGGCGCGTTGCGGCACATCGGGGCGTTGACGGCCGGGATGTCGCGGCGGGCCAGCATCCAGGGCACGCTGCTGCCGATGCTGCTGGATCTGCTGGCGAACACGCCGGATCCCGACGGTGGTCTGCTCGCCTACCGCAAGGTTTCCGAGGCCTTGGCCGAAACCCCTTGGTACCTGCGGCTGCTGCGCGACGAGGGTGTGGTCGCCGAGCGGTTGGCCCAGCTGCTGGGCACCTCGAAGCTGGTGCCGGAACTGCTGGTGCGGGCACCGGAGGTGCTGCGGCTGCTCTCGGACACTTCGGCTCTCGCCGAGCGGGATCCGATGGAGGCAGCGGTTTCGTTGCGCAGCGCGGTCGCGCGGTACTCGGAGCCGCAGCGGGCGGTGTCCGCGGCTCGTTCGTTGCGGCGGCACGAGCTGCTGCGCATCGCGTGCGGCGACCTGCTCGGCCTGATGGAGCCGACCACGGTGTTCGGGGCCCTGTCGAGCATCTGGGTTGCCGTGTTGGAATCCGCGTTGGACGTGGCCGTGCGGGACGTGGCCAGCCGATCCGATGGCGAGGTCCCGGCGCGGATCGCGGTCATCGGGATGGGACGCCTGGGCGGCAACGAGCTGGGCTACGGGTCCGATGCCGACGTGATGTTCGTGTGCGAGCCCGTCGGCGAGGCCGACGAGCGCACTGCCGTCCGGTTCGCCACTTCCGTCGTGGAGCAGGTCCGGCGGCTGCTCGGCGCGCCGAGCCAGGATCCGCCGCTGGAGGTCGACATCGACCTGCGCCCGGAGGGGCGGCAAGGGTCGCTGGTGCGGACCCCGGATTCCTACCTGACGTACTACCGGCGGTGGGGCGAGGCATGGGAAGCGCAGGCCCTGCTCCGGGCGCGCGCCGTCGCCGGTGATCGGGACCTGGGCGAGCGGTTCTGCCGCTCGATCGACCTGATCCGGTATCCGGAGGGCGGGCTGGACGAGGCCAAGGCCCGGGAGATCCGGCGCATCAAGGCGCGGGTGGATTCCGAGCGGCTGCCGCGAGGCGCCGATCCGGCCACGCACACCAAGCTCGGGCGCGGTGGCCTGGCCGACGTGGAGTGGACGCTGCAGTTGCTGCAGCTGCAGCACGCGCACGAGTTCCCCGAGCTGCGAACCACTTCGACCGTGAAAGGGCTGCGCTCCGCGGCGGCCGTCGGCGTCCTGGAGGCCGGCGATGCCGACGAGCTCATCGAGGCGTGGACGCTGGCGATGCGCGTGCGCAACGCGGTGATGCTGGTGCGTGGCAAGCCCGACGACCAGCTTCCCAAGCACACCCGGGAGCTGAGCGCGGTTGCCGCCGCGTTGGGCTATCCGGCCGGCGTGGACACCGGTGAGGTCGTCGACGACTACCTCCGGGTCACGCGGCACGCCCGCGCCGTCGTCGAACGCGTCTTTTACGGCTCCTGATCGCGACGCCTAGGGTGGCGGACATGACTGATCGGCTTCGCAACGCGGAAGAGCACGACCACCGGCGGATCGTGGCGGCGATCGAGTCGTGGTGGACCGATTCCCGCAGCCCCGCCGCCGCTCGCGAATTGTCGCTGCTGGTGCCGCGATTGTTCCTGCAGCATTTCTCCGACACCAGCTTCGTGGCCGAGCGGGATGGCCGAATGACCGGTTTTCTGATCGGATTCCTGTCCGCCGACCGCGCCGCGGACGCCTACATCCACTTCGTCGGCGTCGACCCGGCGCTGCGCCGAAGCGGGCTCGCTCGCGCGCTATATGCCAAATTCTTCGATGCCGCTTCTCGTGCCGGGCGCGGCCGAGTCCACTGCATCACGTCCCCGGCGAACTCGGGGTCGATCGCGTTCCACCGGCGCATGGGATTCGAGCTCGTGCCTGGTGACACCGAGGCCGACGGGGTGCCCGTGCACCGCGATTACGATGGTCCGGGGCACGACCGGGTTTGTTTCGTCCGGGACATTTCGGGGCGTTGACCGGCGATCGTGCAACGTGGACCATTCGGGCAGCGGCCTGGTGAAATTGTTCCACCGCGCGCAGTTGCGGTAATCGAATAGGCCGGATGGTGCATCGCAGCTCCGGCGTCCCCATTGGACCATTTCCGGGAAACCCCGGTCGGCGGTCCCGAATTGCCGAATTCACCAGTAGCCTCGGCGATCGAGTGCGTGCGTGTTTCGGGATGGGAGAGGTCGATGTCCGAGGACTTCGAGCTGCTCGTCGACCGGCAGGCGCTGTGCGGGACGAGCCCGCTGTGGATGCCGGCGCTCAATTGCGTGTATTGGGTGGACCTGATGCGCCGCGAATTGCACACCTATCACCGGGATTCCGGTGTCGACGAGGTGCGGGTGCTGCCGGGCGCGGTGACCGCGCTGGGCGCGACCCGGCACGGGCAGTTGATCGCGGCCGCGGGGAACGGCTTCGCGCGGGTGTACCTGGGTCGCGCCGCGCTGGAGCCCGTCGTGCAGGTGCGCAACGGCGATCGGATGAGCGTTGGTGCGTGCGATCCGGCGGGGCGGTTCGTGGCCGGCACGCTGACGCACTCCCGCGACGTCCGCGCGAGCGCGCTGTTCGTCCTCGACGGCGACCGCGCGCGGCTGCTGGTCGAGGGGGTGACCGGCGCCGGTGGGCTGGCCTGGAGCCCGGACGGTACGCGGATGTACGTGGTCGACACGCGCGCGATCTGGGTCTACGACTACGACGTGGAGCGGGCCCGGGCGCTGTCCGGCAGGCAGTGGGTGGCTTGCGCGGAGTCGGAGGGCAGCCCGGAGGGCGTCGCGGTGGACGCCGAGGGCTGCGTGTGGGTCGCGATGCACTGGACCGGGCGGATCCACCGGTACGCCCCGAGCGGGGACCTCGAAACCGTGCTGTGGGCGCCGACCCGGCGGATCACCAGCCTGGCCTTCGGCGGGTCGCGGCTGGAGGAGATGTACGTGACGTCGGCGTGCTTCGGCTACGACGAGCCCGGGCTGCTCGGCGATCCCTGCGCCGGCGCGCTGCTGCGGTTCAAGCCCGGCACGGTCGGCGCCCCGCTGACGCCGTGGCAGGGCATCTGATGCGAAAGCGGGGTGGGGACCGGAAGTCCCCACCCCGCCTTGCTCGATCGCTCAGCCGATCACACGTCGAAGTACAGCGAGAACTCGTGCGGGTGCGGGCGGAGGCGGATCGGGTCGATCTCGTCCTCCCGCTTCAGCCTGATCCAGGTCTCGATCAGGTCGGGGGTGAACACGCCACCCTCGAGCAGGAAGTCGTGGTCGGCTTCCAGGTTGTCGATGACCTTCGACAGGCTGTCCGGCACGGTCGGCACGTTCCTGGCCTCTTCCGGCGGCAGCTCGTAGAGGTCCTTGTCGATCGGCTCGGCCGGCTCGATCTTGTTCTTGATGCCGTCCAGACCGGCCATCATCATCGCGGCGAACGCCAGGTACGGGTTGCCGGACGGGTCCGGGCAGCGGAACTCGACGCGCTTGGCCTTCGGGTTCGCACCGGTGATCGGGATCCGCATGCAGGCGGAGCGGTTGCGCTGCGAGTACACCAGGTTCACCGGGGCCTCGTAGCCCGGCACCAGGCGGTGATAGGAGTTCACCGTCGGGTTGGTGAAGGCCAGCAGGCTCGGCGCGTGGTGCAGGATGCCGCCGATGTAGTGGCGCGCCATGTCCGACAGGCCGGCGTAACCGGACTCGTCGTAGAACAGCGGGCTGCCGTCCTTCCACAGCGACATGTGGCTGTGCATGCCGGAACCGTTGTCGCCGAACAGCGGCTTGGGCATGAACGTCACGGTCTTGCCGTGCTGCCAGGCGGTGTTCTTGATGACGTACTTGAACAGCTGCAAGTCGTCCGCCGCGTGCAGCAGCGTGTTGAACTTGTAGTTGATCTCGGCCTGGCCGCCGGTGCCGACCTCGTGGTGCGCCCGCTCGATGGTGAAGCCCGAGCCGACCAGCTGCTTGACCATCTGGTCGCGCAGGTCCGCGAAGTGGTCGTACGGGGAGACCGGGAAGTAGCCGCCCTTCATCCGGGTCTTGTAGCCCCGGTTGCCGCCTTCCTCGTCGCGGCCGGTGTTCCACCAGCCCTCGACCGAGTCGACCTCGGCGAAGGTCTTGTTGGCGGCCTCGCCGAACTTGACCGAGTCGAAGATGTAGAACTCGGCCTCGGCGCCGAAGAACGCGGTGTCGGCGATGCCGGACTCGTTCAGGTACTGCTCGGCCTTGCGCGCGATGTTGCGCGGGTCGCGGCTGTAGGGCTCCAGCGTGAACGGGTCGTGCACGAAGAAGTTGAGGATCAGTGTCTTCTCGGCGCGGAACGGGTCGACGCGAGCGGTGTACGGGTCCGGCAGCAGCAGCATGTCGGACTCGTGGATCGACTGGAAGCCGCGCACCGACGAGCCGTCGAAGGCCAGCCCCTCGGTGAAGGCGTCCTGGTCGAACGCGGTCGCGGGCACCGTGAAGTGCTGCATCACGCCCGGCAGGTCGCAGAACCGGACATCGACGAACTTGACGTCCTCATCGGCGATGAAGCGCAGGACCTCGTCAGGATTCTTGAACAACCTCGGTGGCTCCTAACCGCACTCGTACAGCTCACCGACCGCCATGCCTTGGGTTCCGCCGGCTCGAAACCAACGTTATGTCAGGGGTGTTGCCCCGTCGTCACCCGAATGTTTCGCGGGCGTTAACTGCCGCCTGTTCGGGTGGTGGGGGTTGCGCGCAGTGGCCGAACGTGATGCTCCGACAGCGCCAGCGCGGGTGGCACGTACCCTGGGTGACGTGCGAAAAGTCGGATCGTGGCTGGACGGCCCGAAGAGCGCATTCAAACAGGCGCGCGAGCAGGCGAACGAGACCCGGCCCGAGTGGCGGGGCCAGAAGCTGGGGCTGCCCGAGAGCGGGCCAGGCGCCGCGGCGCCGGTGGGCCGGCGGATGGCGGCGTTCCTCATCGACATCGTGCTGGCCGCGCTGGTCGCCGCGTTGTTCACCGCGCCGGACTACCCGCAGAACTGGAGCCTGGTGGCCTGGGTGGTCATCACCGTGGTCCCGGTGACCTTCTTCGGGGCCACGCCGGGCATGGCGGCGATGCGGATCTGGGTCGCGCGGGTCGACGGCGCGGTCATGGTGGGGCCGTGGCGGGCCGCGGTGCGCTGCGTCCTGACGGCGCTGATCGTCCCGGCCGTGGTGTGGAACTTCGACGGCCGCTCCTGGCACGACCGGATCACCGGCACCATCGTCCTCCGCCGCTGACGGATCGCGACGCGAAAGAAGCGGGCCCGGGTTCTTCGACCCGGGCCCGCTTCGTCGTCCTCGTTGTTCGTTACTTCGCGCGGCGAACGGCGCGCGACACGTTCCGCATCTTGGCGCCCTGCGGCATGGGGCCCTTGGGCAGCGAGTTGCCCCGGCTGGCGAGCGCCGCGAGCCGGTTCTCGATCGCGTCGATCTGGGCCGGGCCGATGTTGCGAGGCAGCTTCATGATGCGCTGCTGCAGCTTGCTCAGCGGCACCTGGTCCTTCTCGTGGCCGACGGTGATCTCGTAGATCGGGGTTTCGCCGACGAGCCGGGAGATCCGCTTCTTCTCCTGCGACATCAGCGACTTGACCCGGTGCGGCGAGCCCTCGCCGACCAGCACGATCCCCGGGCGGCCGATGAGCCGGTGCACGGCGTCGAGCTGGGCGGTGCCCGACACGGCCTGGGTCAGCACCCAGCGGCCGCGCAGGTTGTCCAGGGCCCAACCGGCGGCGCCGGGCTGGCCGTCGGCCTTGCGGTAGACGGTCGACTGCACGCGCCGGCCGAAGATGATCACTGCGGCCAGCAGGCCGAAGGCCAGGCCGACCGGGAGGAACACCCAGTGCAGGCTCCAGATCATGCCCAGCAGGAACACCACGGCGGTCACGCCGAGGAACGCCCCGAGCATCAGCGGGAGGAGCAGCTTGTCCTCCCGGCGTTGCATCTTGAACGCCTCGAAGATCTGCTTGATCCGGCCCCGTGTTGCCTGGCGCCTTGCTTTGGCCGCCGCTTTCTTGGCGGCCTTGTCCTGCTTGGCCATGGTTTTCAGGATACGGCCCGGTCCGCGTCGGGTGCAGGTGCGGTCCGAGATGCGTGACCGACCCGTGAACTCCGACCCGAAAACACGGCCGGGTGAAGGGCGAAGGGCACCGCGGAGCGGCGTGGCCGCTCGGTGAAGTGGTCCCCGGGAGTTGGACTCGTTAAGTAAGAGTCTAGGCAGCGAGGGTCTGGGCTCGGTATTGCACCGGGCTCAGGCCCTCGCAGTGTGTGTGGCCCCGGTCGGTGTTGAACCAGGTGATGTAGTCATCCAGCGCGGTGGTGAACGCCTCAACGCTGAGATAGCGGGTGTGGTGGAACACTTCTTCTTTGAGGTGGCCGAAGAAGCTCTCGATGACGGCGTTGTCGTGGCAGTTGCCTGTGCGGGACATCGACTGGGTCGCGCCCACTCCGGCCAGCAGGTGCCGCCAGGAACGATGCTGATACTGAAATCCCTGGTCTGAGTGCACCAACGGTGCCTGGCCCTCGTCCAGAGTCGCCAGCGCGTCGCGCAGGGCGGAGTTGGTCAGCTCCAGGTTGGGTGAGGTACTCGTCGTATAGGAGATGATCTGCCGGTCGAACAGGTCCATCACCGGTGAGAAGTAGACCT
>NZ_FNOK01000113.1 GCF_900106995.1 Saccharopolyspora shandongensis | reverse complement strand
GCCCGGCACGACCGGCGCCCTCCAGCGCCTCGTGGCCACCTGTCAACCACGCCCGGTGCCACTTCGATGCGGTCTGCTGTGATACCCCCAACGCCGAGGCCACATCGACCTGCCGCTCGCCCCGCTCGAACATCTCCGCCGCCCGCCTCCGCCGCTCACGCAGCGCCTCGAAATCCCGCCTAGCGGCGCCAGATTTGTTCTCACGGGACTGCTTACCCGTCGATCGTGAAGACCTCGCCACGCCACAATCATCCCACCGGGCAACACAAACCAAGCACAACGACACACCCTATAACCAAAAGATCATTAAGAGCGGACGATCAGCGGGATCTCGTTGGCGCGGCGGATGCTTGACTCCTGTCGGTACAACAGGGTATCCAGGTCGATCCAGACCGGACGCGGCTTGCGGAAGCGCCTCGCGAGCAGCGGATGCACACCTGGAACGTCTTCGACTGCCGGGCAACGCTGACCTCTGACTGCGCTGTCAGCGCCCGGAGTGCTGGGGCACGGGCTTGGGCTGGGGCATCAGGAGGCCACGGGCCTGCAGGAGCAGTGAGCGCGCGTCGTGAAGTCGGTTGAGGGCCATCAACTCCGCGGCTTTGTGTATCGGCCCGGCTACCTCGGCCGGAAGGGCGTCCGCGAGGCCGGGCACCAGCGCCTGGTCAAGGGAGGACAAGGCGCGCGAAGCGACCTGAGGATCCGTGTGGTTCGGATCCGTGGTCAAGGCGACGATCAGCGCTGAGTTCACCGCGGCGAGGATGGCCGCCTTGGGTCGAGACGGAAGACCAGGGCGTCGAGAACTGCCTAGCACCGCCGGCCCTCGACGGGCGCCGAGAGCCCGCAGGTGTCGGACGGTCCCGGACAGGTAACGGCTGCCCTCACCGCGGCCAGCCCGGCGGATACCCCCTGAGCTCCACGGTCCCTCGGGCTCACTGCAGCGCGCCTCGGGGACAACAGCGGCGTCGATTAGGTCGGCGCCGGTGAGATCAGACTGAAACATCCAAATGGTACCCGGCGAAAAGATGCTTTCCCGTATTCTCGACTGCGTCCCCCAACCAATCTGGGCGGTGGGCCCGGACGGATGCATTCTCTACACCAATCCATCCGCGGTTGCAGTGCTGGGCTACGACGAGCCGCGGACTTTGGCTGGACGGCCTACCCGCCGCTGTCGGTGGCGCTTGATCGTCAGGTGTGTCCCTGCGCCCAAGTGAATGATCCGCTCCATCGAACCCTCTGGTTAGTTCTGCCTCGTGCTGGGCGTGCACGGGTGCCAGGAGGTGGCCGCGGGCGTGCACCAGGTGGCCTGCCTCGACCCCGTCGGGCGAACCCCGCCCGACGGGGTCGAGGCAGGCCACGGTGAACGGCCGCGTTAGCGCCCCCAGGCTGGGCCAGGTCTGCACACGCGGATCCGGTGAAGCGGTGACGCGCCCCGCAGCGCAACCCGGCATGCGGGGCGCGTCGGTGTTCCACCGATCGACCGTGCCGCTTGATCGCTCGCGGTGGAAACAACCCGCTGGGCCCACCCGTCGGGCCCGGTTCCGCAACCTCGGGCGGGAAGCAACCCAAGGATCGGGTGGCGAGGGCAGAACGCCACAATGAGCAACCCTCGTCGCGAAATCTAATCTCGTCACACCGCTACCGCATGGCGGAGGACAAGGTCCGGATCGTGCTTCGACGAGGCCGAATCAGGTGTGGCAGCTGGACTTCAGCAAGTTCGAGTTGCAGGCCCAGATCGGCGAGCTGCCCACGGCGTTGGGTGAGGCTCATGTCGAGCTGCGGGTGTGGAAGAAATCCGCGAGCTTGATCCTGTTGATATTGCCGGTCATCGGATCGGTGAGCTGGGCGACCAGCGACGTCCCCGCGATGCGTTCGGCCTCGGCGATGGCTGGAAGTGCTCATCGGCCACCGGAGCCGATCGCATCCTTGACGCGGTCGACCATCGCGGCGAAGGGGCCGGTGAGCATCTGAGCAGTCGGGGACCCTGCGGCAATGGGGTGGGGGTGGGTCGGTGCCATCTTCTCGACCGCTTGTAGCCGACTGCCCATGCCGTCGAGCTGGTCTTGCTCGCAGCCCCGGCGCACGGCGGGAAATTCTTCCCGCTCCTCGTGCTCGGCGTGGTCGATCACCGAACGTTCGAAGTCCGAGAGCTTGGCGTCGAAGTCCGGGCTGTTGACGTCCATCTTCTCCAGTTCGGCGAGTACGTGGTTGGCTTCCTCTTCCTCGTGGTTCCGCGCCTCGGCCTCGGCCTCGCCGGCCGTCTTTTTCGCGACAGGCCTCAGGACCAACTCCTCAGCTGTCTCATGCACGGCCAGCAGAGCCCTCAGCTCGTCGAACCGGTTCTGCTTCTGCTCGCCCTGTGCGTTCTTGACCTCCGCGAAGAGGTCGCGGATGCGTGCGTGCTGCTCCAGGAGAACGCGGACCACGTCCCCGTCCGGAAGCCTCGCGGCTTCCTGGCGTTCAGTTTGTGCTGTGCTCACGGTGCCGCCCCCCGGTTTCCTCGGTTGTTTGGTCGGCTGTATTCGGATAACCGACGCGGGGCGGGGGCAAACGCCAGAGGAGGGTGTGGAGGCGATCACTGTCGCCGGCTGAACTTGATCGGTGTGGCGGGGCTGGAGCTGCTGCTGTACGCCTACCGGTAGGACGACGGCCACGGTATCGGCCTGCGACTGGTCGTCGGCGCCCACTGCCTGCAGCGAGCGCCGATCGCCGCCGGGTTGTCCGAGGCGTTTCGCTGCGACACCAAGCTGGAGCGGGCACTGGCCGCGGTGCGGCCGACGAACGACGTGCCCGGCACCCATGCCATCGGATGGCGAATTCGGTTTCGCCGGGAATCGTCCGCAGCAGCTGGGTTCCGGGAAGGTCCCGGACCTCCAGTGATCCGTCGGGGCGGCCGGCGAGCAGTCGATTACCGGCGAAGTCGACCGAATCGTCTTTGATCGACGAATCTTGGGCCGGTTGCCCCCGCTTGTGGCCGCGGCGCATCACACGTGATGTATGACCGCGGATCAGGCGAAATTCATCGGCCGTTGCCGGTCGCTCCCGGTTTCGTTCGCGGTCACTCGGGATGTGGTGCTGGTGGTCGGTGAGCGCACGGTCGAGCAGCAGCACGCCCTCGGGTGGCGGGGCGTGGTGGGATCGACCTCGTGGGTGCGCGCTTTCTGCAAGCGCTGCCGGGATGTCGATGGTGTGCAATGCAGCCACGGATTGTGTGGGTGTGATCGCTTGGGAACGTGAAGCTGCTACTCGGGTGGGGATTTCCGGCTGCAACGGTTGGCGCCGGCCCCCGTGATGGTCAACTCTGGGAGATCTCGGGGGGAGCCGTTCACCGTACGCCGGTGGACGTCGACCTCGGTTCCTGTGTTCACACTCTTCAGCAGAGAGAAATGACTATGACCTTGAGCAGAACCGCGCGCGCGGCCGTGTTCTTGTGCTGTACGGCGCTCGCTTTCCCGTTGATGCCCCAGGCTGCAGGCGCGGAGGAGGCCTCACCCGGAACCACGTCGAGGGAGGCTTCGCTGAGCTGGAGTCCGCACGTCTACGGCGACGACTGCACCATCTGGAAGGACAACGGCTGGTTCAAGTGGGAACTCCCGGACAACGCCCCACCTGACCTGCGGATCTACTTCTACCCGAATCGTGCGACCGGGCACACCAGCAGGCTGGCCAGCGACAGGTACGTCGAGTTGCCGAGGGCTACCACGTGGTACGTCTTCTTCTCCGACGGCAAGTACACCACGGAGCAGACGATCGTCACCCTCGGCAAGGAGGCCTTCCCCGGTCCGTGCCAGACCTCGGTCGGGCACAACGGTCCCAGCGGATCGTCATGGCCGAGTTCCTGACGGGGTCGTCGAAGGCCTGAGAAGCGCGGTCGGGGTTGCCCCGGCCCGACGCTACGCTCGCCCACGGGCTGCCCATTTCGGCTCCCGCACCCGGCCCGGGTGTGGGAGCCGAAAAGGGTGGCCCGGGTTCCGCTATCCGTACCGCCACGCAAGCCATTCTGGAACGCTAAGGCGTGTGACTTCAGCTGGTGGACCGAACCAGCACCTTGCGGTCTGCTCTCCGACGGGTACGTCGTGGACGTCCACAATCCCTGCGCACCCGGCAAATGGATCGGCATCAGCCTCTACTTGGCTAAACGGCAGCGAGCAGGTCGGCAGTGGCCCCGAACCCACCGCAGTGCCCAGGAGGCTAGCGCATCCACCGGTGCGGTTTCGAATCCGTCACGAGCCGAGCCGGCTCGATGTAGTGGTGACCGCGTCGGGCCTTGGGCATGGTCTGGGGTGGCGACCATGTTTCTGCCGCGGTGAGGGCTGATTCGGGTTGCCCGAGGTCGACGTGGGCCGCGATTTCGTGCGTGGTGGTGTTGGTGTTGCCGGCCCAGGACGCGAGGTCACCGCCCGCAGGTGCGGGCTTCCCGCTCATGTATGGCGGCGCCACCTACGCCGTTCCGATCTCGGGCCTGTAGCACAAGCGAAGCTGGAATACCGTGGTGTGGCCGTGCTTTTCGTGCCCACCTGTTCGCCAGGCAAGGTCGATGACCTCGACCCACTCGCCCTGCTTGGCAACCCAAGTGGCTGCATCGGCAAGCACGACCTCCGCCGTGCCGTCTGTGAGCATCACGCTCTCGATCGGCTCGTTGGGATCCAGCTGGTTAGGCGCACGAATCCCTGCCACGGCAACGTGCACCGGGTGATGGCAATCCCGAGGCGGGTCGGTCGGTCCGCGGCAGCTCAGGAGCCCCGATTTTTCGACGGATGCTATGGCCGGCCTCGTCCACAACGGACAAGCGGGAGCCGTCGAACCGCACACTCCCAGCGCCCGGTGACGATAGCCCGGTTCCAGCGTGGGAGTAGTCCAGGGAAAACCCGACGCGGATCAGGCGCAACGACCTGCAGCGACCACTCGACTCTCGGTGCCGCGACCTGGCCCGGCGTCGTCAGGATCTGGTCATCCAGGAACTCATCACAGTTCACCGGCCCGGTTTCGGCGTAACAGGTCAACGGCAGTGGGCGATGCGGATCGGCCAGCAACCCGGTCAACCGTGCGGCAGCCCGCCGCAGGGTAGGGATGTCCGGGGAGAAGGCCCGGCCTTCCAGAGTGATCGTCCGCTCTGATTTCCATCCCGGGGTGCGGATCGTGCCGTGCCGGTCGGGCGTGTCGGGGTCGAAAACGATGTCGCCGAGGCTCCAAACGGGGGAACCCTCCAAGCGAACACCTCATTGTCGTCCACGGATCCGATGGAGAGGTGTGCTTGCCCGAGCAGCAACTCTACCGGCGCGATCTTGCACTCGTCGCAGCCTGCAATCAGGCAATGCGAAGGACGGTCAAAAGGACGCTCCTCCTCTTCCGCAGAGTGCCCACGAATTAACGACTCAGAGCACTAGCTGGGTACGGGCACTCTCGGCGTTCGACTGCGCCAGCGACAGCGAATCCGCTACCGCGGTCCGGTACACCCTTCAGGGGTGGTGTCGGTGCGGGGAAGCAGTTGCCTGTGTCCCCGCACCCCAGTGTAGGCCCCGAGTCTCACAGGTCGGGTTCGCGTCGTGTTTGGAGGTCGCCGGAGGTGTGCAGGTCTACGTGTTCCATCGCGGTCCAGTACCGGTTGGCGTCGCCGACGGCCGTGGCCAGCTCGTCGCTGAGCCTGGCCAGGTGCGTTCCGGCGACCCGGAGCTTGTCGGCGGGGTCGTCGCTGGTCGTGGCCCGTTCGAGTTCCTGTTGATCGAAGCGGCCCACCTGGTCGGCCAGCACGGAGCTGAGGTTGCCGAGCTGGGCGAGGGTGCCCACGATCGCGGAGCCGAAGGCGTACAGCTCGTGCAAGGTTGGTTGCGCGGTTCTGGCCTGCTGGCTCACAGCCATCGCCACGGCGTTACGCGCCTGGTGCAGCGCTTCCAAAGGATGTTCCTGCTCGGACATGTGCTGCCTCCTCCGCTGCGTCCTGGTCTCCTCGCGGCGACCACTGCCATCATCGCCCGGCCTACCGCGAGGCGCGCTCCTGCTGATCATCGTGGGTAGGCGGGCCGGGTGCGACCGAGTCCGGCACACACCGGCGGTGCGCCAGCCGCGGGATGACCCCTTTCCGCTCGTGCGTTCACGTGCGTAACCACGGCTGCCCGCAGCGGGTCGGCGGTCGCCTCGAGCTCGCCCAGCAGCTGGGCGTGACGCTCCGGCGCTCCGGCGCAGCGGTCGGTGGAGGGATCGGCTGCTGCCACGTCCCGGTGGAGCGTGGCTGCCTTGGCATGTTGGGGGGCGAACAGGACCAGGCCCGCGGTGTCAGTGGCGGCCATCCAGTCGTCGAGGGTGGCCTCGGGGCCGGTCAGACCGAGCTCGGCCAGGTTCCCGACCATGCCCAGGTCGGTCTCGGCGGCACGGTCGGCGGGCACCAGCACGTTCCACCACACCTGGTGGTTGGTCACCGCCGCGGTCACAATCAACGCCCCATGCCCATCGTGCTGCCCCACAACCCACTCCACGGCGTCACCGGGCACACAGACGACTACCGGCACACCACCTACCCGGCAGGCGGGAAGCGTGGCCAGTCGGGCACGCAGCCGCTGGTCGGTCAGGACCTCCATCAACACCCGGGTGGTGTGCTCGCGTTCCAGCACCTGCTCGTCGAGGGCCTCGCGCACCCACAGCCCGTCGCCGGCGGCATGCTCGGTGTGCTCGACCCATCCCGACCGGTTCCCGTCGCCGACGGTGGTGGCCGCCATCAACTGCTGGGCCTGGCCCAGCGACGGCGCGCGCACGTGCACGGGAATCTCACCGTCGTAGGTCGCATAACCACGCCACCGAACCTGGTGGTCTAGCTCGCATCGGTACACCACATGCCGCGTTGCCATCGTCTGCACCACCTTCCACTATTGGAAAAATAGATGCAACGGCTCTACATAACCGCGAGTCAGCGGCCTTGCATATCTGGTGTGGTGGTTTCAGAATAAGTGTTGTAGGGCTATTGGCAAGAGGTCTACCAGGGAAAACAAGGGAGGTGAGCGGCTGTCGGTCATGTCTCCCCGCGGAGTGCTTGGGGAGCGAGCGACCTGCCGGGAACGGCCTGCGTTCCCCGGCACTCCCGCAGCCGAAATCGTGTGTGGTGACGATGAGCGTGTGAAAGGACGTGGTGGGTGATGACTCTGGCGTTCGATCCGTTCTTCCGTGATCTCAACCGGCTGACCGCCGAGGTGTTCGGCAGCGCCCGCGCACCCCAGACCATGGCAATGGACGCCTACCGGGCCGGCGATAACTACGTGGTCGAGTTCGATCTGCCCGGCATCGACCCCGAGTCGCTGGAAGTCAACGCGGAGCACAACACCCTGACCGTGCGCGCCCAGCGCCGAGGCCGCCCGGGTGGTGAGGGTGATGCCGAGGTCAGCTATCTGACCGCCGAACGCCCCCGTGGCACCTTCTCTCGCCAGCTCTCCCTCGGCAGCGGCTTGGACGTGGACAACATCAGAGCCGACTACACCGACGGGGTGCTCACCGTGACCCTGCCGGTGGCCGAGCAGGCCAAGCCGCGGCGCATCGAAGTCGGTCACGGCGGCGACCGCAAGGTCATCGAAGGCGCCACCCAATGACCCCCCGCTCCCGGGCCCGGCCTGCAGCCGGGCCCGGCGTGCATTCCGACCTCACGAGGTGCCTATGACCGCTCAATCGCCCAACGACCAGGTGACCAGCGCGTTCGACGACGCCGACTACCCCGCCTACACCATGGGCCGCGCCGCCGCGATGCTCGGCGTCACACCTGAGTTCCTCCGCAGCCTCGACGCTGCAGGGCTGCTCACCCCCGACCGCTCCACCGGCGGGCACCGCCGTTACAGCCGCACCGAACTCGCCCTCGCCGCCCGCGTCCGCGAACTCCTCGACTCCGGCCTCACCGTCCTGGCCGCCGCCTGCCGCATCACCAAACTCGAACGCGACCTCGCCGCCGCCCACGCCCGGATCACCGAACCCGAACACACAGACTCAGCGCCCAGCCGGGCTGCTCAAGCTCCGACACCACCCGGCTGATGACCCCGGGCACGGTGCCAGTCACTCGCGTGATGCCCCGGCTTCCCTGCCGTTTCGACGCTGGCCTGCAGTCGTCGTACGGAGTCGGCGGCACGGCCTTCCCAGTCGTGGTGGCCGCGCATTTGCCTTCGATGAACGCACAGACGTTGCCGTTGCCCCCCACTGTTCAAACAGGCACGCCAGCCCAGGCCGGGGCATGCTGAACCCACCGACACGCGAAAGGCGGCAGGTGGGGACCTGGCGAGTGAGGTTGCGCTCAGACGGGCGCTGGCAGGTGCGTACCCCAGGCGACACCCAAGCCTGTGCCCGGACCAACCGCGACCATGCCGTAAAACGCCGCGTGTGCCCTAGTACTGCAACGGCACTCGGCGATCAGGGGCGGATCTCGTTGCCCGATAATGGGATCAACCCGTCGAGGCCGGTCCCAGGTGCCCCTTTTCGGCCTCCTGGGCGCGGGTGGCAGCGAGGTAGGCGGCGGCGAGCATGGCCAGAGTGATGTGGGAGTGCCAGGCCCGCCACGACCGGGCCTGGCACTGGTCGAGCCCAGCCTCGTTCTTCGCGGTCCGGAAGCACTCCTCGATCGCCCACCACGCCCCGGCAACCGTGGTGCCGGTGTACTGACGCTGCACCCAGGCCGAGCGGACGCCTTTCTTGATGAACCTGGTCTCGTCGAGGATGAACACCCCAGTCGCGTCATCACCGAGCTGGTCCAGGACGTCACCGCGCAGGTCATCCCGGGCCCCGTCGACGTCCCAGTCCGTGGTGCGCAGCAACCGCTGCATCCCGTCCGGCGAGACCGCCCCGGCATTCTCGGCCAGCGTCCAGCCGTTCTTCCGCTCCCGCCCTGCCAGCAGCCTCCGCAGGTAGGTACCGACCCGCTGGCGCGGCTCGGACCTGGCGAAACGGCTGAAGATCAGCTCCACCACGGCATCCAACGACGCCACTCACCTTGCAAGATCCACCACGCGGTGATCATCACCGCCGACAGCTCTCAGCATCCCACGTCACGCCGTCGTTGCAGTACTCCCTGCTCAAGGCCCCGGATGTGTCCGTGGAACGGATTGGCCCTTGCTCATGCGCAGGATCAAGGCGACCGCGTCCTCCGAGTGGACTGCCGGAGTCAGGAC
>NZ_FNOK01000114.1 GCF_900106995.1 Saccharopolyspora shandongensis | reverse complement strand
GCATCGGTGGCCAGACACCTCAGCAGCGCTACGACGCGGCCACCAAAGCGACACCATCCGGGCCCGTGCAGCAGCACGCCGGTGTCACCCAGCGGCCGGTCACCAGCACCGGCGTGGTCGCCTTCTCCGGCTGCTCGATCATCATCGGCCGCTGCTGGGCCGCACAGACCGCTACCGTCTACTGGCAAGGCGACCGCGTCAGCATCATGATCGGCGACACGGTCGTGCGGACGCTGACACTGGACCGCAGCGTCCGCTACCAACGACTCACACCAAAACTGTCCACGACGTCATGAGACAAAACTGTCCGTGAGGTCCTGAGACATGACAGGCCGCTAGAGCAACCACAACCACTCACGACCACTGACCAGCGAAAACATCAACAACAGGGAGAAACCAGTGTTCTGGATCCAGCTCAGCACGTTCGTCCTGTTCAACCTGCTGATCCTCGCCATGCTCACCACCCAGATCCCCGCCCGAGCCATCGCCTTCACCACAGGCCAGCACGCCGGAGGCGGCGAAGGCGCCTACACGGTCTGGCACCTCATAGCCGACATCGAAGCCGAAACCCGCGAAGCGGCAGACAAGCACGGGCCGGAACACGAACATCCCCACATACCACCAAAATTCCCCACCACCGACCCCGACGAACCCACCGGACGCCACCACCTGCACCCGTAACCGCTCGTGAGTGCTTTGGAGCGCTAGAGCAATCCAAACCACT
This sequence comes from Saccharopolyspora shandongensis, assembly GCF_900106995.1. Classification (GTDB taxonomy): domain Bacteria; phylum Actinomycetota; class Actinomycetes; order Mycobacteriales; family Pseudonocardiaceae; genus Saccharopolyspora; species Saccharopolyspora shandongensis. The sequence continues at coordinate 8,268 of NZ_FNOK01000114.1, read as the reverse complement.
CACGAGACCCCGAACAGGGCCGGTGCGGCGACCTCCCCCAAACCCACCCGCACCGGCCCACCCCGGTGACCGGGCGCGACCTCCCCCCGACCCCGCGCGCCCGGTCACCGGCACCCCGCTGGGACGAACGCCAGACTTACGGGCGCTACCCTTCAAGTCATGGCTGACGATGCCGACCGGACATTGCCCGATGGCTCCTGGGCTTCTTCCGCTGGGCGCCGACGGAACATGCAAGCCATCCGGAATCGCGACACGACGCCTGAACGGTTAATACGGCGACTCGTGCACGCGCGGGGATTGCGCTACCGGGTTTGCGCACGTCCATTGCCAGATCTTCGGCGTACCGCCGACATGGTCTTCCGACCCTCAAGAGTGGCTGTCTTCATCGATGGCTGCTACTGGCACGGCTGCCCTGAACATTACAAAGCACCAAAACTAAACCCTGGCTACTGGTCAGACAAAGTCGCACGCAACATTGCGCGCGACCGGGACACCGACCAGGCGCTCACTGAAGCCGGGTGGCTCGTCCTCCGATTCTGGGAGCACGAGCCGCCAGAACACTGCGTTCACCAGATAGTGAAACGAGTTACCTCACGCAGGAACAGGCTCGGAACCGACTGACCTGAATATGTCGAGCTGAATCGAATCCAGCCCTCTAGACGAAATCCCATTCTCCATTTCAAGGTCAACCAGAAGTTGATCCCGCAACTCTGGTCGAAGCACCGCAGCAATGGCCCTGCCGACAGCTTCAGCAACAGGCGGAGGAAAAGCATTCCCTACCTGCCGGTACCGAGCAGTCTTGCCTCCCGAGAATTCCCAGTCACGCGGGAACCCCTGAATGATCGCCGCCTGCTCTACAGTCAGCATCGGCCCCGTTTCGCGGAACAGGTCCCGATCGGGGACGCAATGACGCGGATCATTCGCGACCCCCATCGCGTCGATCCCCAGCTCCGCCCAAGCGCGCTTTGCCCGCGTCGGCCCCAGGTCAGCGCCCCCGTGCTTCTTTGATCCTCCCACCAACGTTGGCGCGACCGCGTTGCTCTTGTCATGGCGCTGCGCACTCTTAGCTTTTGCCTTCCACCTAGCGAAAGCCTTCTTTCCTTCTTCGCCATGCTCATAGAAACGCTGCTTCATCGTCTTGTGCAACGCCTCGAAAACGCTGACCACGCCCAGGCTTGACGCCACCGGCCAGACAAATTCAGTACCGGGTTGAAGAACGTCTCTGCGAATAGCTACGAGAATAGCACGGGGGCGCAATTGCGGAACCCTGAAGTCGCGCGCCTCTAAAATTCTCCACGACCGATCGAGATCCAGACCTTCCTCTGCAACATCGTACTCATCCCTCAGCTGATCGAGAATTTGTTTCCGATAAGAGGAAAACTTGTGACGAGGCTCAAGAAGACCTCGGACGTTCTCGATCATGACAGCCTTGGGGCGAAGCTTTCCCACCAACTCCAACATTGCAGGGAAGAGATCCCTCTCGTCATCCCTCCCAAGTTGCCTACCTGCCAAAGAAAAAGGAGGGCAGGGGACACCTCCAGCCAAGAGGTCAAGCTCACCCTGCTCGATTCCAAATTTGTCACGAAATTCGTCAAGCCCAAGCTCGACAAAGCTATTAAGATCGTCTTCGATCACTTTGCCAGAGCTGATATTCAGGCGACGTGCATTCGAACGGAGTGTCTCAGCGGCATGTGGGTCGATCTCGACGAGCGCCCTGTGTGCGTAGCCAGCCTTGTGCAGGCCGACCGCCTGACCTCCCGCACCTGCACAGATCTCCACTGAGGTCAAGCTGCCACTGCCGACGCTGGCGCCCATCGGCACTCCTTCTGTCTCACGCAAACGACGCTCAAGTGTCGCAGATGGCGCAACCCCGCCATCCACGTACTGAGAGACACACTACGTAGCGGCCGGACCCTCGATAAGCCCGGCCGCCAAGTTCTTGCCTCCCACTAGTTCTCCATGTGTCGCAGCAAGGCGCGAACGTCGCTGGCGTCGAGCCCGCCGGCGACCGAAGGCTCCTCCTGGAGATCGGATAGCTGCTGCACCGATGGATCGTCAAGGATCTTGCCCATGAACTCGAGCTTCTGCGTAAGGCGTTCCTCCACTGTGATGTCGATCGAGTTCCGAACGGCGAGTACTGTGACCCTGGTCTCGGTTTCGGGGTCAAGCCCGAGACGGTGGATGCGGTCGAGGCTTTGCAGGAAGCGGCCGGCCATGAAGTCCCGGTCGACGTACACCGCGTCATGGCAGACCTGGTGCAGGGAGATCCCCTCCCCGAGGGTGGCCGGGTTTGACACCAGGACCATGCAGTTCGGGTCGTTCCGGAAGCGTCGCAGCTGATCTTCCCGGTCAAGGGTGCCGCCGTGCACCACCGCAGGCTGGTACTTCGCCAACAATTTCTGCAGTGTCGTGAGGCTCCGGACAAATGTCGTCCACACCAGCGTCTTGCGGCCATTTGCCGCATTCTCGGCAACGATGGCAGCGGCTTCCTGGTACTTGGGCGACAGCTCGTAACTCGGGAGCTTCTGCAGAAGCTCAAACATGGAATCGTTCCGCGGGATCTCCAGCGGCGGAAGCTGATACGCGAGGGGTTCGTGCTTGCTCGCGGCCTCAAGCAGCAATGCGGGGCTCGTAGCAGCCATCAGCAGCCGCAGAGCCGTCCTACCGAGCGAGCTCAGGTCGTCTCGTGACGTGATTCCCGACAGACCGCCCACCAGGGAGTCGTATATCTCCCGGTGCAACGGCGGCATGTCCACGTATCGAACCTTGGAATCCACCATTGGGAGCCCGAGCTCCTGCTTCGTCGTCCGCGTGAACAAAGGGCGCAGGACGCTGCTGGCGTACGCGAGGTCACCGCCGTCTACCGCAGTGGCCACTGTCCGATGTCCGTACCCTGGCCAGACAAAGCCCAGCAAGCTCTCCAAGTCCTTGGCTCCGTTCGGTGCCGGCGTACCGGTGAGAATCAGCCGTCGCCGCGCAAGCGGACCAAGTGCCATGCAGGCCGCACCATATGTCCCGCGGCTGCCAAGCTTCATGCGGTGCGCCTCGTCAAGAATGATCATCGAAGGCGCCTCCTGAAGCCACCCCGCAAGCGCAGCCAGTGAACGATCCAGTCGCTCATAATTGACTATCAGGACCTCAGCCCATCCGTCAGGACTGCGCTCGAAAACATCCGTTCGCAGAGGCTTCCGGAAGCACGCACCCGTCTCGAACTGCCATGATTCATATGCAGACTTAGGGCATACGACCAGCAGGCGACGAACCTTGCCCGCCGTGCGCTGGGCAGCGTAGACCGCCAGCGCGACGCGTGTCTTACCTGCACCGGGCACGCTGAAGTTCGCACCATGGTGGAGAGAAAGCAACTTGGCGACATCCCGCAGCTGAAACGCTCTGAGATCCCCTATCCAGTCGCCTCCGAGCGATGCAAGCACTTCGGCTGCGCCAAGCTCTTCCACTGCTTTGGTGGTGTCCAACCTGGACTTGACCGTGGCAGCGTCCTGCAGGTTTCCCCGCACGAGCTCTGCGAGCTCAGGCTCCCACTCCACGCCGGTGTGATCCGGCCATCCGCTGATCAGCTTCAGACGACCGAGCAGGTCATCCAGGTCGACACTGATGGCCAGTGGGCCGAGCTGGGCCCAGGTCGGGAACCGGGCTGCCAGCTGGACAAGATCGTCGCGGAACTTCTCGCCGGTCCTCAGCACTACCCTCGCGCGGGTGTCATCGAACCCGAGATATAGGGAGGATCCAGCGCCGGTGTCAGTCATGAGGCGTCCTCATCGGACACCGCTTCGATCAGCCAGGTGACACCCTCACCGGGATAGGCAATGCCACGGCCGGCCTGGCGTGCAAGCTTGCGGAGGCTTTCCCTCAGGTTCACCACCGCTTCGTCGAAGGCGTTTTCGTCCAGAGCGTTCGCAGCACGTGCCTGCACGAGATCAGCTACGCACTGGTCGATGTCTGCACAGGCGTCTGCGAGCCGTGCCGGAGCCAACTGCTTCCGCTTACGAATGCGAGAGTCGCGACCTGCCTGGTCAAGTGCCCGGTCAAAAGCGTCTTTGACCTGGAGGAACCGATCGCCGGCTTGCTTCTTCTCTTCAACCGATACCCCGGTGGCTGCCTTCATCTCCGCTTTGACACGCAGCACTTCGTCATTGATCTTGCGCGCGACAGCAAGCGCATCTGGCTCGCTTGGCAGGGAGACTCCCAACCCCGGGACGGCCAGCTCATCAGAGTGGGTGCTCGCCGAGTCGAATCCTTCCGGCAGCCACTTCTTCAGGTACTCCTCGTGGAAAGCTCCGTTCTCGATAAGCCGCACGTCCGTCTTTGCGAAATCGAGCGTGATGGCCGCTAGCCTGAGCTCCTTGAGCGCGTCGGCCTGGGCTGGGCCCTTCGCCCGAGTTGTATCCCAGGCTCGGTGCAGTTCCTTGAACTTTTCCTGATCATCTTCGAAGTCGATAAGCCGCAAGCCTGGACTGCCATCCTTCTTGCTGCGTTCGATCTGCTCACGGATCTCACCAAGAATCCACCGTCCCTGCTCTACCGTCGACACCCGGACATGGAACTCCTTAGCAATGACCTCTTTAGTCTTCCCCAAAGCCGCTTGCTCTTCCATCGCCAACAACTTGTTGATGTAGGAGTAATCACGCCGCTTATCGGGCCGAAGCTGCAGCGACAGCTCGACCGCGTTGATATCCGCCCACGTGAACGACTCCGGGAGAACGCCGACACGCATGGACTGACGGCCAAGCTCACGTAAGGCCGCAGCACGGGTATTTCCGTTCACAAGGACGCCGTGGTGCGTCACGAGGCCCGGATCTGATTGCCCGAAATCCTTGAGGCTTTCCTTGAGCTGCTCAAAGTCCTGGTCGCGTCGGTTCGGATCCGCCGGCTCCGCCTGAAGCAGGAAGGCCAGGTAGTCCTGGCTTTCTGCGCTGTACGGGTCCTCAGTGAGGGCCCGGTCCTGGTCGGGATCATGGCTTCGCTGCGCGCGGATCCGGTGTGTCGCCGGGTTGAAGTAGAGATAGCTGAGCGGCACGTCGATCACCTCGACGTGCAACGGCTGCTGGTTCCACTCAACGGTCACCGTCTCACGGGCGCCGCTGGAAGCGGTAGCTTCCGCAAGCCGCTTTTTGATCAGCTCACTGATCTCGGCCGCGGTCGGCGGCAGCGGGTAATCCCGCACCATGTTCGCTCCGTTCCTTTGAATTGCTTACTTGAATGCAACAGCTTGTCAAGCGCGGGCTTGCCGGCTTCTGGCCGCCAAGCCCGTGTTCCGGTCGGCTTGAGTAGATACGGAAGACCAATGATCACCAAAGCCTGCCGTCGGCAGGCCCGCTAGCTTCCCTGTCGCCGGCCCCCTTACCGCCGACGGCCTTCTTGACCTCCGCGCGAGCTTCCCCAGGCAAGGTCCGGTAAGTGGCCCACAACTTCTCCAGGGTGCTGAAGGTCCGGCGATCACGCTCCAGCCAGGTAGTAAAAACCTCGAACTCCAGCGGTGAAAGCGATGCGACATCGGCGATCACTTCACCAAGGTCAACGACCTTCCCGCGTCCGCCGACCCGGCACCGGTTGCATTCCGTGACAAGCTGCACCTCTTCGGTCCCATCGGCAAGCCTGATCTGCTTGCGCGCAATGTCCAGCTGAACGCTGGAAACCCCGTCCTCGTACAAGTCGCCGGCCGCCGCACCACACGATCTGCACAAGAAGCCGTCGTCTGACATGACCTTCGTGCGCTGCGCAGCCGTCAGACCCGTCTTCTCCTTCGGCTTCGCCTTCGCACGCAGTTCGGGGAGCCAGACTTCGGCTCCTTTCTTCGTGTACCGCTGCTCTTCCTGCCGGAGAGACGGGTCCTCCCGCTTGGTATCGATCTGCCATCCGTAGTCACGCAGATCACGGATCCGCCGATCGATCTGGGACACATCCGGAAAAGCTTCGCGCAACCGGGATTTGGTGAAGATATTGCGTTCGCCAACCTCGGACTCCAACCAGAGCGCCGCTCTGACCATGCTCCCGAGCTTCGGATCCTGCCACGACGGCAGCGTCATTGAGCCCTCCTCGTCATACACAACACAGTGACAACCAGTCAGGGGTAGCTGATGTCTTACCGTAGCGCTCCCGTGAGCCCCGCGTTGACACCCCCAGCGATCTTCCTTCCCCAGGAGACACCGATCGCCCAGGAATGTCCAGCAGTTCCCGAGTTTGCGCAATCCTGCGTCGACACCCGCGAAGCGGCACCCCCGCTTGACAACCCGATCGAGACCGTGGTCATCTGGTTGGGTGTCGATCACGTAGCGCTCGGTACACTTGCCCGACGCGTCCGGCTCCAGCGCCGGACGCTTACTTTGCGCTGCGTTTTCCAAGAGAGGAGACGTCCCATCAACAGCAAGCCCGCACGCGCCAAACTCGCCAACGCGATCCGGCATCTCTGCTCGCTGCTCGAGGCGCCTGCGCCGACCCTGGATGGCTTCCGTCAGCGCCTAGCCGCCGACCACCCGCTCTCCATCAGCCAGCTGTCCCGGTATCGCAACGGGAAAATCGTCCCCAGCAAGGGATTCCTGCGAACCTTGCACCGCGCTGCTACTCAAGACTCCGGCAGCGTGGGCGTTAGCCTCGACGAACTGCTCCAGCTGCAGACTGCCGCCCACGCCGAAGCGACCCAGGAAACCAGGCAGGCCGCCACTCCCAATGAGACCGCAAAACTCTCTGCCGGTCTCAACTTTGCACGGGACCGGCAGAGGAGCGTGGGTGCGCCCCTGCTGGCGCAGAGTACGCCGACGAGGAACAAGAAGCACATCGCAGCGGACGCAGTAATCAAGATGCTTCGCCGCAACCGCCACGAAGACACGCTCACCCTCATCAGAGAGCTTCCCGAGCTGCTGGGGCCATCGGGATGCGCCGCGTGCATCGTGGAGTTCCGCCAACGGGACGAACATACGCTGGCGGAGGCCTTGATCCAGTCCTTCGGTCGCGCCCGCCCGCACAGCGATGTCCTTCGATTCGCGCTCGCACTGAACCACTGCGGACTGATTCCAGACTCCAACAAGGCGATGTGCGCCGCCCTGAGAGGAACGTCGACAAGCCGGACTATCGACTAGCCAGCGAAGGTCCGCACCTGCCTGAGATCCCTTGCCTGGCAACACCGAGCAGGAAGACATTCCTCGACAGCACGTACCAGACCCCAAGGAGACAGATCAAGACCAAATTAAAGTGACCACCGCCACGAATGCGACCGATACGCCTGATCGCCGCTGCCGAGGGCAGCGTCTGTTCGTGTCACCGATCTTGACCAGGAGGGTGCTGACGTCGAGTCCCCATGCGAATCCACGTCTTCTACGTGCTTGCCGCAGAGCCAAGCAAGCACGTCATGCTAGGTATGCCCCGCCCACAGCTCATGTTGCGGATCTCGAGTGCATCCGATTTTGAGCAGATATGGCGGCGATGCGTGATTGCGTTCTCATGAGCGCTCGTACAAACCTTCCCGCCCGGTGTCTCGGGGCGGGAAAGGCAAGTCCCAAGCACGACACGACACATGACATGGAGATCTGCGTGCCCGAAGCCACTCCTCCTACGCGCGGGAACCCTGACGAAGATCCCGCCTGGCCTGTCGCGGTGGTGGGCCTGATTGACCGCCGCCTGGGCAGCCCTAAACGGTTCCGTCGGCGCTCGTCCTCCTGGTCTTCATCCTGGCGGCGCTCGTGTGCCTGGTACTCCTCGCGACCACCTTCCATATGGTTCCCAGGCTGCTGACCATCCGCATGTAGGGCAGAGGCCGCTGGAGGTGAAGGCCTGGATTGCGATCTGCGCCGAGACCAGGCCTTTCACGTGAGCCGGCCCGTTCGGCCCGAAGCTCAAGACGCTGCTCGCCACGTCAGAGGGCGCCCTCTGTGGCATGCCGTCAGCTTGTGCCGGCATGCCACTAGGTGTGAGGTTGCCCCCGAAGACCGGACACCGGGGTTTCATGCCACGAGGGCGTGGTCTTGACGATAGCTGACGCGCGTTTCGTGGGGTGTTCGGTGATCAAGTGTCGAATGTAGACGGTCGTAATTGTAGTAGCCGAGGTAGGAGAAGACGTCCCGCCGGGCGTCTTCTCGGGTGGCCCACACGGTGGTGCCGATTTCGGCTTTGAGCGTGGAGAAGAACGACTCCGCGACCGCGTTGTCGTAGCACGACCCGGCCCTGCCTACCGACGGTCGCACGCCCAGACCGGCGATCGTGGCACGGAACTCGGTGGAGGTGTATTGCGAGCCACGGTCGGAATGAAAGACCGCG
>NZ_FNOK01000116.1 GCF_900106995.1 Saccharopolyspora shandongensis | reverse complement strand
CACGATTTCGTCATGCTCAACGCCCTGCGCGAGACCCGTGCCGCCGAGGCCGCCATCACCATGGCCGTCAACACCCTGCGTACCGCACTGCACGCTAGCTGAGACTGAGGAGAGAGCCCAGACATGACCACATCCACCCCTACGGTAGTTCTCGTGCACGGCGCGTTCGCTGACGCGGCCAGCTGGTCCGGGGTCATCGCCGAACTGCAGAGCAACGGGATTCCCGTTGTGGCGCCGGCGAACCCGCTGCGTGGCCTTGCGTCCGACGCCGCGTATCTGGCGTCCGTGACTTCCCAGATCGACGGGCCCGTCGTGCTCGTGGGCCACTCGTACGGCGGTGCGCTCATCACCGTGGCCGGCGCAACGGAAAACGTTGTCGGGCTTGTCTACGTGGCGGCCTACATCCTCAAGGAGGGCGAGAGCCTCGGCGAACTGCAGGGCCGGTTCCCCGACGCACCGTTGGTCAGCAACCTGAAGCAGTGGGACTACCCCGTCTCAGACGGGAACCCTGCCGTCGAGGTCACCATCGCCCAAGATGCCTTCCCGTCGATCTTCGCCGCCGATGTGCCCGCTGAAGTTACGAGTGTCCTGGCGGTGGCGCAGCGTCCGCTCGCCGCCTCGGCATTCACGGAGTCGGCTTCGGTGGCCGCGTGGGAGACCAAGCCGTCCTGGGCGCTCGTGGCCGGCGCGGACCAGGCCATCAATCCGGAGGTGCAGCGCTTCGCCGCGAAGCGGGCGGGTGCGACCGTCCTCGAGATCCGGGGTGCGTCGCACGCCGTCGCGGTCTCCCAGCCGAAGCAGGTCGCCGACCTCATCCGTACCGCGGTACGCGCCACGAGCTAGCTGCCCGCTGCGATTCGCCGTGATGCCCGGGCGGGGTTGTCCGTCCGAACGACTACCAGTGGGAAGGAGGGTTGACCAGTGATACGACGCATGAAGCGCAAGCCGTTGGTTGCCCTTGTGACAGGACTGGCAGCGGCGGCCCTGGCCATCGGCGGCGTGAGCGTGGTTTCCGCAGCCGACGCATCCGAGCACTCATCGATACAGGCCGGAGTCATTCCGCCTGACTGGTGATCCGCACGGCTGACGCCAGGAAGCTGGTCGCCAGCTGATCACCTCCCTGCCCCGACCGTTGTTCCCCGCGGTCGGGGCAGAGGGCGTCTCTGGAACCTTGGCCCCTTGTAGAGCCACGTGAATCTGGTGACAAGGAAGTGACGCTTCGTCTCTCTTGATGAGCCGCATCCAGCTCGGTCCCGCATGCATCAAAGGCCAGTCCCGCGCGCTCATACGACGCGTGGCCGGAATCCCCGTACGGTGCTCGTCCGCGCAGACCACCCGTCTTGGGCCAGAGCGGGGACAGCCGTCACCGGAACACTCAGGCGAATCAATTAGCGCCGACGGTTCGCGCCGGATAGCCCTGGCCGGGGAACCGCAACGGGCCTCCGGGGCTTTCTCATACGCCAGGCACATCCGGAGGCCGCTGGGACGGCCAGCGCTTGAGCTTCGCCGTCGATTCGGGTTGTGCGTCGCCCTAGCCCTGGGTGCTCAACGGTTGCCGGGCGCAGGGCTGCAGGCGCAGGGTGTGGGTGGTGCTGAAGGGAATCAGTTCGTGGTGTCGGTCCGGCAAAGCGATCACCAGAGCGCTGTCCGGCAGGACCAGGCGGACACCCATCAGCATCCGCACCGCGGTGCGATCGTCGAGGCCCGTCGTCGGCTCGTCGAGCAGCATGACTGCCGGAGCCCGCAGCACCGCCCTGGCGATCACCAGGCGGCGTCGCTGCCCTTGCGACAACGCGCCGCCCTGCGGGCCTGTCGGGGTGTGGAGGGGGAGCTGTTCCAGGGCGACGGCCGCCAACGCGGCCCGGAGCGTGTTGTCGTCCGCACCGGGAGCGGCCTGCCGAAGGTTCTCCGCGACGGTCGCGTCGGCGATCCAGTCCTCCGCCTCGACGAGGGTGAGCGTATCGGCGATCACATCGGCGGGCAGGGACTCGACGGGCACGCCGGCGACCAGTACCGACCCGGGAGCGTCGGGAATGATCCGTCCGGCCAGTGTCTGCAGCAGGGTGCTCTTCCCGCTGCCGTTGGGCCCGGTCACCACGACGACGCTCGCTGGCTCGATCATCGCCGACCACTGGGCGCGGTCGTCGCCGACGCCCACCGGTACCTGGCGGATCTCCAGGGCCCGCGTCGGTCCTGCGGGTGGCAGCGTCGGCGGGGACGCGGTCGGTCGCCCCCGGGAGAACGTGCGATTCGCCAGATCCGCCAGCCGCAGGGCGGCGTCGGCGGCCAGACCGTTGTCGCGGAGCACCTGGGGGAGCGTCTCCATCAGCTCGTACGCGGCCGCGACCAGCAGCGCCTGGCCGATGGCGTCGGCGGCCGGCTGGGTGAACACGGGACCGGACAGCGCCAGCAGCAGGACGGTCGCCTGGCCGACCGCCGCCAGCAGGCGGAGCAGCAGCCGGGCCCGGCGCGTCACCTCGGCAGCCGCAGCCTCGGCCTGCCGGGCCCGGCCGACTGTCTCCGCTACCTGGTCGCGGACCACGTCGACCGCCGCCAGGCAGCGCAGTTCGGGGAGCGCGGAGCGAGCGCTGAGCAGCGCGGTGCCGGCCGCGGTGCGAGCGGCCGCGGCCGCCTTCCGGTGCTCACGGGTCCGCCGGTCGGCAACGACTGCCGTGGCCGCCGAGGTAGCCAGCAGCACCAGTTCGGCGGCGCTGGCCAGCGGGTTCGCCACGAGTAGCAGAGCGACGACGGCGGTGGCGGTCACGCCGATCCCGGCCAGCGGCGGGACAACCTGGGCGGATATGCCGCCCACCGCGGCCGCATCGCTGGTGAGCCGCGCCATCAGGGTGCCGTCACGCCGGTTCCGCAGTTCGCGCGCCGGCACGGTCGTCGTGGACCGGACCAGCCGTGAGCGCAGCGAGACCGTGGCGCCGAGCAGAGCCCTATGGCTGACCAAGCGTTCCCAGTACCGCAGGCCGGTTCGGCTCAGGGCCAGAGCGCGCACCGCCGCCGAGGGGTACATCCACGACCACGTCGTGTTCGCCTGTGCGGTGACCACGGCGCAAGAGGTCAGGAACCAACCGGACACCCCCAGCAGACCGGCGGCGCACAGCTCGGCTGCCCCGGCGAGCACCGCTGCGAACAGCAGGTCGCGCCGTGCCCGGCGGTCCGCCGCATTCCACAGCAGCTTGAACGCCGTCACAGCAGCGCCCCCTCGATGCCTGCCACTCGTCCTCGGCTCAGCCGCACGACGTCGTCGGCTATCTCGAGCAGCGCCGGGCTGTGCGTGGTGACGACGATGGTGCGGCTGCGCGCGAGCGCCTGGATGGCGCCGATGACGCGGGCCTCGCCGTTCGGGTCCAGATGGGCGGTGGGTTCGTCCAGGCACAGCAGCGGCGTGTCGCGGAGCAGTACCCGGACCAGCACCAGTTGTTGCATCTGACCCGAGGACAGTCCCCAGCCGCGCTCCCCGACCTGGGTCGCCAGACCCTGGGGGAGTGCGGCCAGCAGGTCTTCGAAGCCCAAGGCAGCGAAGGCCGCGGTGAGTTGCTCGTCGTCGGCGTCGCGTCGGGCCAACAGCAGGTTGTCACGCAGTGTGCCCGGGAGGAGATAGGACGGCTGGCCAGCCCATGCCGTCACGGTCGGCGTGGCCGGCAGGGTGTCGAATCCGACCGTGTGCAGGCACCGTCCGCGGTCCGGGCTGCGCAGGCCCGCTGCTACTGAGAGCAGGGTCGTCTTGCCCGCGCCACTGGGCCCGCTGATGGCCATGACCGAGCCCGGGCGCACGGTCAGGGTGATGTCGTCCAGGGCCGCCTCGTGCCGACCCGGGTGCCGCACCTCCACCGCCTCCATGACGACACCGGCCGGGCTGGGCCAGCTTGGACCGCACGCGGCGGGCACGTTGGCCACGAGGCCGCCGACCGGTGCGACCGGAGCCGTGTCGATGATCTCCGTGATCAGCTCGGCCGCCGCGGCCGCTTCGGCGCGGGCGTGGTAGCCGCGGGCGAGCTCCCGGGCGGGGGCGAAGTACGCCGGGGTCAGGACGAGCACGAACAGCGCGGAGCCGAGGCTCATGGTGGACGGGACCACCGGCAGGTCGAGGTAGCCGAGCAGGGCGAGTCCGCAGTACGTGGCGACGACAGCCATGGCCACGGCAATCAGGAGCTCGATCCAGGCGGTCGAGAGGAACGCCACCCGCAGCACGGTGCCGGTGCGCGCGGCGAGTTCCCGGTCGTCGGCCTCGGTGGCGCGTACCGCCTCCTCGCCGGCTCCCAGGCCGACGAGCGTGGGCAGTCCGCGCAGCCTGTCCAGCAGGCGGGTGCTCAGCGTCCGGGTGGCAGTGAGCTGGGCGTGCACGGCGGCGCGGGTGCCCATGCCGATCACTTTGAGGTTGAAGGGCAGCAACGGGGTCGCCAGCACCAGCATGAGCGCGACGGGCCAACTGCCGACCAGGATGGAGGCCAGCACGATGCCGCTTCCCAGCAGCATCGCCCGCCGGGCGGGGACGTAGGTCGTCAGCCACCCGGTAAGCCGGCTCACCTCGCTGTCGAGCGCCTCGCCGAGAGCGGCGTCGGACACCTTCTCGGGCGGGGCGCCCGTCGTGGGCAGCGCGGCCCGGAGCAGACGGGCGCGCAGGTGGTCCTGGACAGCGGCCGCCCCGTCGTCGGCCACCCGGTCGGCCACCGAGAGCAGGAACGCACGCAGCAGCAGCCCGGCGGCGACCAGAGCCGCACCGGTGAGCACCGGAGCCAGCGCCACGCCCTGGAGCTGGGACCGCAATGCGGCCTGGGCAGCCAAACCCAGCCCCGCGGCCCACAACACGTGGCCCAGAGCCGCGAGCCCGCGCAAGGTGCCGGCTCGCCGGAACGAGGGTTCGCCCACCGCCGCCCACGCGGTGAGCAGCTGGGCGGTCTGCCGCTGCCCGTCGTCGTCGCGGCCGAGGCGGGCGAGCTGGTCGGGGATGTCGTTCACTTTTCGGCGGTGGGGAAGTCGAATGCGCCGGCCGCCGCGGCGTTGCGGTCGGACCGGATCCACACGGCGAGCGCGGTCGCGGAGAACACCGCGACCCCCATCGGGCCGATCCAGGCGGCCACGCCGCCGAAAACGTCCTGCGAGACGGCGGCTACCGCAACGGCCAGGAGCGTCAGCAGCACACGTCGGGCGACGACGACCGCACGCGGGCGGTCGCCGCGGGCCTGCGACACCGGCGCGGCTGGCTCGGCGGCGGTGGTGCCGGAAGATCCCGAAGCGGGGGTGGGAGACGGTGGCTGGGGGACCTTTCCGCGGAAGACCCACCACGCGTAGATGTTGTACGCCAGGACCACCGGCATGCACCCGCCCACTCCGATGAGCAGGAACTGCTGCGATCCGGGCGGGCTGGCCGCGACGTGGATGGTCAGGTCGGGAGGGACGATGACGGGTGCGGTGGCGGCGACGAGCGCGAGCAGACCAGCCGCCTCGACACCGGCCACGGCGGTGAACGGGCGCCAGTCGGGCCGGCGGCCGAAGCCGTACCAGGCGATGGACCAGAAGGCCACGGCCGCGGCCATCGCGAGGCCGAACAGGGTCACGCGCAGCGGCTGGTCGAAGCGGAAGCGCTGCGGGTCGGCGAGCGGAAGTCCGAGTCCCAGGACGATGCTGGCCGCCGCGACCGCCAGGAGCAGCGGCCGGCCCAGCCGGCCCGCCCGGCGGTGGGCGGTTCCCACGGTCTTGTTCTGCAACCACGCGGCGCCGGCCAGGAGGTAGACGGTCGTCAGCCCCAAGGCGCTGAGCGCGCTGTAAGGCGTGAGCCAGTCGAAGCCGTCCCCGGTGAAAACCCCGCCGGTGTGCGGAAGTCCGGACAGGACGGCCCCGATGACGAGGCCCTGGCACAGGGCTGCCACCAGCGATGAGAGCCCGAAGACGAGGCCCCAGCCGCGGCGGTAGCCGGGAGCGGCGCTTTGGAGCTCGATGGCCGCGCCCCGCAGCACGATGGCGAGCAGCATGACGACGAGCGGCAGGTAGATGCCGGGCAGCACGGTGGCGTAGACGCCGGGCATGCCCGCCCACAGCACCACGGCCGCCAGGATGAGCCAGCTCTCGTTGGCGTCCCAGGCGGTTGCGATCAGCTCGTTGTACTCCCTGCGCCGCCGATCGCTGCGGTCGAAGAGGCTCAGGATGCCGATACCCAGGTCGTAGCCGTCGAGCAGCACGTAGGCGCCGAGCGCGAACAGGACCAGGGCGTACGACGCGTACTCAAGCACGGCTCGCCTCCGGCGGGTGGACGGTGGAGCCGACGTCGGCCACTAGGTGTTCGGGGCCGGCCTGCACCGTGCGGATGATGTAGCGGATCCACAGCCCGAGCAGCAGCGCGTAGACGGCGACCAAACCGGCGAAACCGGCGATCGTTGCGCCGAGGGAAAGGTGGGAGACGGCGTCGTCGGTGCGGATCAGGCCGTAGACCACCCAGGGCTGCCGGCCGGTCTCCGCGGTGATCCAGCCGCCGGTGATCGCCACGACACCGGCAGGGGCCATCCAGACCATCAACCGGTGGAACCGCCGCGATGTGTACAGCCTCCCGCGCAACCGCAGCACCACACCGGCGAACGCCATGCCGAACATCACCAGAGCGGTGAAGTACATCGCCCGGAATCCGTAGAAGACGGGCCACATGTCGGGGCGCTCGTCAGCCGGTGTCTCCAGCAGCCCGGGGACGTTCGCCTGCCCGGACAGGTCCTTGCCGATGATGGCGCCCAAGTGCGGTATCCCGACTTGGAAGTCGTTCCTCCCCCTCTCGGTGTCCGGCACCACGAGGAGGTTGTAGCCGTTGTTGTCGGTCTCCCAATTGCCCTCGAACGCCTGCAGTTTCGCCGGCTGGTGCGCGCCCATGAACCCGGCGGTCACATCCCCGACGTAGAGCTGCACGGGCATGAGGATGGCCAGGACCCCGAGGGCGATGGACAGGGTGCGGCGTGCGAAGGGCAGCGCTCGCTGCTTGACCAGGTACCACGCGGCGATCCCGCCGATGAACCAGCAGGCGCTGATCAGCACCGCGAGCAGCATGTGCGGGTACCGGTACGCGAACGCAGGGTTGACGAGCACCTGCCACCAGTCGTTCGCCCGGAACTGGCCGTGGACCTCGGTGAAGCCCACGGGATCCTGCATCCAGCTGTTGGCGGACAGGATCCACGTCGTGGACAGCAGGGTGCCGACGGCGATCATCCAGTTGGCGAACGCCATCGTTCGAGGCCGCACCCGTCCGTCGCCGTACAGCATGATGCCGATGAACCCGGCTTCCAGGAAGAAGGCCGTGATGACCTCCATTCCGATCGTGACACCGAGGATCGGCCCGACCGCATGGGCGTATCTTCCCCAGTTGAGACCGAACTCGAATGTCATGACCGTTCCGGCGACCACGCCGAGCCCGAATCCGACCGCGAATATCTTCTTCCAGAAGCGGAATATCTGAAGGTACAGCGGATTTCCGGTCCTGATGTGGACCGTGTACATCACCGCTAGGAAGAGGGCGAGTCCGACGGTCAGCGCGGGAAAGCTTATATGAAACACTGCAGTGATGGCGAACTGCCATCGAGAGATCTCCGCCACCGCGGGCGAGTCCACAGTGTCTCCTCTCGGTCGTTTCCGGTCGGTAGCGCCCGCCCGCTTTGTAGCGCGGGGCGATGACTGGGACGCCGACCTCGCGGAGTTCTGAGGTCACCGTAGGGCTGGCCGCTGGGCATCCTTTTCCTGCCGGTGCACCGCATCTGTCCCCGCAGCGCAATGTGCGGATGTGGTGCTCAGTGCGCTTCCGGACAAAAAGCAGTGCACTACCGGATAACACGGGAACCTCAGGGAGTCCTAACGTTGCTGATCAAGCGGCCGAGTTGGTCTGGTCTGTCAATACGGTCCACTCGGCTGCTACGACCATCCGCACATAATGGAATCCGCATCTACTTCGCGGAGACCCGCACCAGCCCGCCGGTCCCGCCCGATGTGGATCTGGCGGCGGCGCGACGGCTCGTGACCGATCTGCAGGACAAGCCTCCGCTGGAGGAAACGGACACGTGCGCGCAATGGATCATGGGGCCCGCGAACCCGCACGGACGGATTCG
>NZ_FNOK01000117.1 GCF_900106995.1 Saccharopolyspora shandongensis | reverse complement strand
TTCCGTGGCGACGACCACAACGTCGGCGTTGTCGTTGGTGGTCTCGATGTGTTGGTGCTCGTCCAAGCACTGGGCTAGTCCGGCGCGAATCAGCGCGTAGCCACGCCGGTCTTCGTTGTGGTTCCCCCACCCATGGCAACGGTTAGTTAAGGCGACGTCGTCGTGCACTCCGAGCACGGCTCCGGTGTTGGCGAAATAGAACGGATCCGGTTCTTTCTCGCCCGTTAATCGATACAGGAAAGCGTCCGCGGCCATGCCTACCTCTCCGTGAGCCCCTGGTTACTGCAGGTAAGGGGACTATAAGAGTACAGGTAGGTGGTTCTTGCGCCTAGAACCGCACGACAACCGCCCACGCGCGCACGACTGCGCCGTCGGGACTGGTTGGCGGTTTACTTGCCCGGGAAGACGTCCAGTGCGGCGGGTGTCTGACTCACGCACCGAAGCCACGACTGGAAGGGTTCAATGGCGCCCCGGTGACAGCTAACTGGCCATTCATGCCCGTCCAGTAGAACGGTTCGTCGCTGGTTCGCGCGCAGCGTCACGCGGTGATGCGGACTTGGCCGATCGGTCCTCACCCCGCACCGCTGCTTGACCTGGACCCAGGCCGACGTCGAGGCGCGCGTCCTCGGACTGCGGCGTAACCCGCGCCAACTTATGAGCGAGACGTTGCCACTCAACGGTCTAGTCATACCAAGCCACACGGCCTAGACTTCCCAATGTTCGTCCCCGCTGCAGCCAGAGGTCGCGATGCCACCGACTTACCACGTGGATACCGCCACCGTGGATACCACCACCGAGGACATGCCACGCGCCGACCAGCTCGAATACTGGGGCGAGGTAATCAGCTCATTCCATTGCACCTTTGGCTCCCGGGTCGTCCGGCCGGACGACTTCCAAGGCCGCACAACCTGCCAACGCGCCCAGCCCTACCAGCTCGTCACCTGGGGCGTCTCCACCCCGCAATGGCTTCAGCGCACCAAGCGCCAGGTTCATGCCGACCCCGACGAGCGTCACAGATTCGTCATCTCCACCCGCGGCTCGCTCGTGTTACGCCACGCCGGCAACCGGCGTACGCTCACCGCCGGCACCGGCGCGCTGTTCACCATGAACACCCCGTTCGACCTCGGCGTCGGACCCCGCCACAAGGGCATGATCCTCACCATGCCCCAGCGCGAGATCGACCACCGCCTCGGCCGCGGCGCACTTCTCAACCCGAAACGGACCTCACCCACGGTTTCGGGCGACTCATCCACACCAGCCTCGCCACCCTCAAAGCCGAACGCGACACCCCCACCGGCCTGGTTTGCCTGCTCCTCCTCGGCGATACCCAACCGCCGATCAGCCACGCACGCGAGATCGAAACCCAAATACGCCAATACATTCGCGCCAACGCGTGGGCCCCTGGACTCAACACGCACAAGCACTCGGCTGGTCAGCGCGACAAATCCAAGCCGTGCTCCGGCGGACCGGAACCACGCCCAGCGAACTCATAGCGCAGAAGTAGTCGGCACAGCGCTCGTATCGGATGGTCAGCGTCAGTCCGCAGTGAGCTCGGCGGGGTCGTCGACCGGAACGGCGTTGCTCGCCGCGACTCCGGAAAAGAAGCGGGCACTGTCCTTGACCGTGCGCTGCAGGGTGTCGAAGTCGACGTGAATCAGGCCGAACCGCTGCGAATAACCCAACGCCCACTCGAAATTGTCCAGCAACGACCAGGCGAGGTAACCGCGCACGTCCGCGCCCTGCTCAATCGCCGCATGAACCGCGCGAAGGTGGTCGGCGAAGTAGCGGACCCGGTCGCGGTCTCGAATCCGACCATCGCTGTCGATCGTGTCGGCGAAGGCCGCGCCGTTCTCGGCGATCATGAGCGGAAGGCCAGGGCAGTGCCGGCGCAGCCACAGCAGCAGGTCCGTCAACGAACTCGGCGTCTGTTCCCAGCCGAACGAGGTAAGCGGCCCTCGAGGCGGCAGAACGTCGAAGCCCCGCAAGCCTGGAAGGCCGCTGTTACTTGGTGCTTCCAGGTCCGCCAACGGCGCCACCCGGACCGGCGCGTAGTAATTCACCCCGAGCCAGTCGAGCGGGGTAGTGATCGTCTCGAGATCGCCATCGCGTATAGCGGGTTCCAGCGCACCCAGGTGAGCGACGTCGGCGAGCACGTCCTCCGGGTAACCACGACCCAGCACCGGGTCGAGGAAGATCCTGTTCTGCATCCCGTCGAACTTGCGCGCGGCCTCGCGGTGGGCCTCGTCGTCCACATCGGTCAGCGCCGGCGCGAAGTTCAGCACCAGTGAGAACCGCTGTCCGGGTCGTGCGGCTGCGCGCAGCGCCCGCATCCCCAACCCGTGCGCCAGCAGGTGGTGGTGTGCCGCGACGAGCGCGGTGCCCGGCTCTGCCACTCCGGGTGCGTGCACCCCGGTTCCGTAGCCGAGAAAAGCCGAGCAGAAGGGCTCGTTGAGCGTCGTCCAATCCGGCACTCGATCGCCGAGGGCGCCGTGCACTGCCGCCGCGTAATCGGCGAACCGTGCGGCGGTGTCACGAACCCGCCAACCGCCCTCGTCTTCCAACGCCTGGGGCAGGTCCCAGTGGAACAGCGTGATCATCGGCGTGATGCCGTGATCGAGCAACTCGTCGACCAGCCGGTCGTAGAACTCCATCCCCTGCGGGTTCACCGTCCGCCCGTCCGGCATGACCCGCGACCAGGACACCGAGAACCGGTAGGTCGGCAGGCCGAGTTCCGCCATCAGCGCGACGTCCTCGGGATATCGATGGAAGTGGTCGCAAGCCACGTCACCCGTATCACCACCCAGAACCTTGCCTTCCGTGGCCGTGAAGGTGTCCCAAATGGAAGGTCCGCGGCCGTCCTCCTTCGCTCCGCCTTCGATCTGGTAGGAGGCCGTGGCCGCCCCCCAGACGAAGTCCGACGGGAAGCCGAGCGCCTTCTTGTTGGTCATATCCCACCTCATCCGTTGACCGAAACTCGCGTGAGTCCGTTGACGATCTGCCTTGCCAGCAGGAGAAAGACGATGATCACGGGCAGCACGCCGAGCGTCGCACCGGTCAGCATCAGTGAGTAGTCCAGGAAGTAGCCGCTCGCCAACCTCGACAAGGCTACCTGAACGGTCAGGCTTTCGTTCGGGTCGAGCACGATCAGCGGCCAGAAGAAATCGTTCCACGCGGCCATGAACGTCACCATGCCGAGCACTGCCGCCTGCGGACGGATCGCCGGGATCGCCACATGCCGAAACGTCCCCCACAGCGAGCAACCATCCACTCTGGCCGCGTCGACCAGTTCCGGGGCAACCGACTCCTCGCACGCCTGGCGCATCCAGAAGACGCTGAACGCGTTGACCAGTGCGGGCACGATCACCGCCTCCAGCCTGCCGTACCACCCGAGGTCGCCGACGACCATGTACAGCGGGACCACCCCGAGCTGGGCCGGCACCATCACGGTTCCGATCACCACCAGGAACAGAGTGTTTCTCCCGGCGAAGCGCAGTCGGGCGAAAGCGAACCCGGCAAAGCTGGACAGCACCACGGTCGACACCATGACCGTCCCCGACACGATCAACGAGTTCTGGATCGCGAGCCAGAAGTCCACGGTGTCGAAGACGCGTTGCACGTTCTCCAGGAGGTAGCCGCCGGGGACCAGAGGTGGGATGGAATCACCAATGGCCGAGCTGTCGCTGGAGGACACCACGAACGACCAGTACAGCGGGAACGCCGATGACACGACAACACCGGTCAGCAGCGCGTAAACCAGTACCCCGGGGCGGCGGGTCAATGGACCGGCACCGTCGGATCGGCGGAGTCGCCGGGCAGGAACACTCGCGATCACCGCTTCAGCTCCCTCCGCGAATTCGACGCACCAGCACGAAGTTCGCCACTGCGGACAGCAGGCACATTACGAACAGCACCCATGCGATGGCAGCCGCATATCCGGCGTCGAACAGACCGAATCCCTTCTCGTACAGGTACATGGTCAACGTCTGGAACTGCCGGTCGTTGCCGCCGACACCGGCGGTTCCGGTCGAGTCGAACAGTTGCGGCTCCGCGAACAGCTGCAGGCCGCCGATCGTCGAGACCACCACCGTGAAAATGATGGTCGGCCGGATTCCCGGCACGGTGATCGACCAGAACGACCGCCACCGCGAAGCCCCATCGAGCGCGGCCGCTTCGTAGAGCTCCCTGGGGACGTTGCGCATCGCGGCGAGGTAGAGCAACGCGTTGTAGCCGGTCCAACGCCAGATCACCATGGTGGTGACGGCCAGGTGCGACGACCAGCGCTGGCCCTCCCAGTCGACGGGATCCAACCCGAACAACCCCAGAATCCAGTTGATCATGCCGAAATCGCGGCCGAACAGCTGGGCGAAGACCAGCGCCACGGCCACCACCGAGACGACGTTCGGCAGCAGAACACCTGCGCGCCAAACGGTCCCCGCACGAAGCGGCCGGTTGAGCAGCGCCGCGATACCGAGCGCGGCCAACAGCTGTGGCACCGTGGAGACCACGAAGATGCTCGCGGTGTTGAACAGGGCGTTGTAGAAATCCGGGTCGGCGAACAGTGCGGTGTAGTTCGCCAGCCCGACGAAGCCCTGATCACCGTCGATCAAATTCCAGTCGTGCAGCGAAATCCACGCGGTGTACAGCAGTGGGAAGAGGCCGAACACCGCGAACAGCACGAAAAAAGGAGCGACGAACAGGTACGGCGTGACCCGGGCGTCGATCCGGGAGAGCAGGACCCCCCGGCGCCCACCCGGAACCGACCCACGAAGAACGTGGGCTGGTTCGTGGGTGGGCGCCGGTGAAGGGCTTCGTGACATCCTCGCTACCTCACGGCGTCGCGGGCCTGCTGCACGGCCTCGTCCCACGCCTGGTCGGCGCTCTGCTTGCCGTCCTCGACGCGACCGAGTGCCTGGCCGAACTTCGGTCGCACCACGCTGTCCTTGGCACCGCGGTAATTCGGGCGCAGGCTGTCCGCCGAGCTCGCGTAGATCTGGCCCACCGGTGCGTCGCTGAAGTACGGGTCGGTCTTGCCGATCACCTCAGGATCCTGGTACGCAGCCGGCGTGCTGGGCAGGATGCCGCTCTGCAGGAAAATCTTCTTCTGCTGCTCCGGGGCGGTCAGCCACTTGGCGACTTCGTAAGCCTCCTTCGGGTGTGCGCCCTGCTTGGGCACCGTCAGGTAGGAGCCACCCTGGTTTCCGCTGTTGCCGGGAACCGTGGTGAGGTCCCACTTGCCCTTGTTCCCGTCGCCACCGGCTTCCCTGATCTGCTCCAGCATCCAGGCCGGGCAGTTCATCACGGCGAAGGAGCCCTGTTTGACCGCCACGTTCCAGCCCTGGGTGTAGCTGGTCACCCTGGCGGTCTGCCCCTTCGCCCCGATGCTCGCGGCGATGTCGAAGGCACGTCGCAGGTTCGGATTCCGGTCGGCGATGAGCGAGTCGTCCGCCTTCGAGAAGAAGTTCTCCTCGGACTGGTTGAAGATCGCGGTGTAGATGGTGCCGGCGGAATCGGCGAACTTCGCGTCCGGCACCGCGGCGCTGAACCGGTCGGCGACCCGGGCGAAGTCTTCCCAGGTGGGCCACAGCTTGGCCACCTCGGTACGCTCGGTCGGCAGACCGGCCCGGGCGAACAGGTCGCGGCGGTAGCACATCGCCAGGCTACCCATGTCCGTCCCGAGACCGAGTACGAAACTTCCGTCCTTGCTGACCCCCTGCTCCCACTTCCAGGGGGCCCACTGGTTCTGCAGGTCCTTGGCCCCGAAGTCGGCGAGGTTGACGAACTTGTCCCTGGACTGCAGGAACTGCGGAATGTACTGCTCTTCGACGGCGACGACATCGGCAGCGCCCTTGCCGCCCGCTAGCTGGGTGGCCAGTCCCTTGTGGTGGGCCTCGAAGTCGGCGACCTGCGACACCAAGTGGATGTTGGGATGTTGTGCCTCGTACTCCTTGAACAGCTGCTCGTAACCGAACTCGCCGAAGGTCGCGACCTTGATATCGATCTTCCCACTGCCGGCCCCATCGGTTCCCGCGCACCCCGCCAGGGCCACCGACACAGCCGAGGTCAGGGCAGCAACAGCCAGCCAGCGCGAACGCCTTCTCCTCATCACACTTCCTCATCTCCCAATCGTGACCACCATGCCGCGAGCTGATCGCTGATCTACCGCGCAGAGAAACGTGTGTCCACCACGGGAACCAAAGTCTGCCTCTTTGGCCATCCGGCCCGCGGTTTCAGAAGTGCACCAGCACCCGTCCCTCGTTGCCCGCGCCGACCTCGACCCGCCGGTAGAATTTCCGGAGATGAGGCTGGTCCAGCATCGCCAGCACACGGTGCTTCAACTTGCCTGAGCCTTTGCCGGGGATGATTTCCACCAGCTTGACCTTCTCCCGAACCGCACGAAAAACCGCACTGCGCACGGCGGTGTCGATGTCCCTGTCGCTTCGGAAGATTGGGTGGAGATCCACCGTCAACTTCTCAGGCAATTTCAACTCCCCGCTCTCGGGAGAACTGATGGATTTCGAGTCAGGCTAGATCGCGGCAAACCGGAGATCAACGGATCCGAGGGCAGGGAATCGAAGCACAAGAGGCACAACCGAACCGTGGTGACGGCGCTATGTCACAGTGGGATGTTGCCGTGCGCGCCGCGGCCGGCCGGGGCTGCGGCGAGCGCCTCGGCGATGCGGCGGCGGGTGGTCTTGGGGTCGATGACCTCGTCGACCACGCCGATCGACATCGCCCGGCCGACGCCGCCGGCCACGCGCTCGTGCTCCTCGATGAGCTTGTCCTGCAGGGCCTCGCGCTCCTCCTCGGGCGCGGCGGCGAGCGCCTTGCGGTGCAGGACGCCGACCGCGGCCTTGGCGCCCATCACCGCGACCTCGGCCTCCGGCCAGGCGAACACGGTGGTCGCGCCCAGCGCGCGGGAGTTCATCGCGATGTACGCGCCGCCGTAGGACTTGCGGGTCACCAGCGTCACCCGCGGCACCACGGCCTCGCCGAAGGCGTGCAGCAGCTTCGCGCCGCGGCGCACCACGCCGCCCCACTCCTGGCCGACGCCGGGCAGGTAGCCCGGCACGTCGACGAGCACCAGCAACGGCACGCCGAAGGAGTCGCACATCCGCACGAACCGGGCGGCCTTCTCCGCCGACAGCGAGTCCAGGCAGCCGCCCTTGCGCAGCGGGTTGTTAGCGATCACGCCGATGCTGCGGCCGCCGAGGCGGCCCAGGCCGACCACGACGTTCGGGGCCCACTTGGCCTGCAGTTCCTCGAAGTCCGCAGAAATATTGCCGGCCCCGTCGTCCTTTTTGTCCAGGATGCCGCGGATCACCGGCTTGACGTCGTAGGCACGCTGCGGGCGGTCCGGCAGCAACGCGCGCAGGTCCTCGTCGTCCTGCACGGAGTGCAGGTCGAACAGGCCCGGCTTGGCGAACAGCCCGGTCAGCCGGCGCGCTCGCACGAACGCGTCGGCCTCGTCCGCGGCGGTCACGTGCACCACGCCGGACTTGGCGCCGTGCGCGGAGATCCCGCCGAGCCCCTCCTGGTCGATCTGCTCGCCGGTGACGCTGCGGACCACGTCCGGGCCGGTGACGAACACGCGCCCGGCGGGGGACATGATGACCACGTCGGTCAGCGCCGGGCCGTAGGCGGCGCCGCCGGCCGCCGGGCCGACGACGACGGAGATCTGCGGGACGCGGCCGGACGCGCGGATCATCGCCGCGAACATCTGGCCCATGCCGTCCAGGGATTCCACGCCTTCCGGGATGCGGGCGCCGCCGGAGTGCCACACGCCGACCACCGGGCAGCGCTCGCGCACCGCCATGTCGATGGCGTCCACGATGTGCCCGCAGCCCTCGGAGCCGAGCGCACCGCCCATCTTGGTGGCGTCGCTGCAGTAGACGATCACCTTCGTGCCGTCGATGCGGCCGCGCACCGCGTACATCCCGCTGTTGTCGCGGGGGTGCAGTGGTTCGATCGACTCCGGGTCGAGCAGCTGCTCCAGCCGCACGTCGGGATCGCGCGGATCCCGTTGCGCCTGCTCGGTTTCCGGCCGGGTGGCCACTGCGGTCATCGGATCCTCCGGAAG
>NZ_FNOK01000120.1 GCF_900106995.1 Saccharopolyspora shandongensis | reverse complement strand
GCCTCGGAGCAGCGCCGCGGGCAGTTCATCGCCGAGGCGATGCAGATGGGGTTCACCGCCGATCAGGCGCGTGCGCTCGCAGACCGGTATTTCGGTATCCCTCGCGACGTGGCCACGCTGATCACGACGCCCGGGGCGTGGGACGCGGTGAACGCCGCCGACAGCGTCCGCAACGCCGTGAACGCAATTCCGCGATGGCGCTACGTCGACATCGTGGTACGTGGCCCCGGGCTGGGGCAGACCAACCCCGGTTCAGGGATTCCGCTGCCGCTGCGTGCACACGGTGGTCCGGTCGCCTCGCAACGTCCGGTGCTGGTCGGCGAAACCGGACCGGAGTTGCTTGTCCCGTCCGGGCCGGGCCGCGTGTTGCCGGCGCACGAAACGCGGCGAATGCTCGCGCAGGCCGGCCCGTCCCGCGAGCCGGCGCCGCGGGCGGCGATCCACATCGGCACGTTCGTGGCGCAGCCTCACCAGTCGCCCTATGACATCGCGGCTGATCTGGACTGGTTTTCTCGTGGGGGTGGGTAGTGGCCGCTGGTGATCTGATCACGACCGATGGGCAGATCGAGTGGCGCGGCGCCCTGCTCGGTGTGGACACCGCGTATGAGCTGGTGCAGTTGGAGGGTTGGCAAGACCTGCCCGACATGCGCGATGGTGACGCCGAGCTGGCCAACCAACACGGCTACCAGCCCGGCCAGCTGCACGCCGACCGGCGAATCATCACGCTGTCGTTCGAGCTCGGCGACCCGGACCCGGCAGCGTTTCGAGCCGCCGAGGCGACGTTGCGGCGCGTCACCGCCCCAGACGAAAACCCTGCCGAGGAACCGCTTGTGGTGCAGTGGCAGGGCATCAAAGCGATGGTGATGGCGCGGTGTGTGCGCCGCATGATCCCGACGCCGGTGGAGTACCACTACGGGCTCACCCGCGGGGCGATCCAGTGGCGCGCCACCAACCCGCGGCTGCTGCACCTGCCGCAGCAGTCGTTCACCACTGCCCCGCCGGCGGCCGGCGGTGGCGGGTTGGTGTGGCCGCTGATGTGGCCGTTGGTGTGGGGCACCGCGCAGTCCGGCGGCGAGCTCGTCATCACCAACGACGGAAACGCTCACGCGCAACCGGTATGGCGGATCACCGGGCCGTGCACGCGGCCGGTGATCCGCAACGTCGACACCGGGCAAGAGCTCGTATTCGACGACACGTACACGCTGCCTGCTGGGCACCCGCTGATGCTGACCACGCAGGACAGATCGGTTCTGCTGTCCACCGGCGTGAGCCGCAGCAACGTGCTTGTGCGGCGCCAGTGGTTCACGCTGCCGCCCGGCGACACCCGAGTGCGGTTCGAAACCAGCGATGGCACCGGCCAACTCGAATGCCTCTACTACCACACGTCTTTCTGATCGGAGCATCATGGTTGAGCGTCATTCCTGGGCGGTGCAGCAGGTCGCCGGCGTGGGTCAGCAGACCGTCGAGGACGGCCGAATTACGGTCGCCGCGCTGGCCACCCCGAGCGGACGCATCACCTCACGCACCGGGCTGTTCCCCGCGGCTGCCGCGCCGGCCGCGGTCACCGCGACCACACCCACCGCGAACGGCTTCGTTCACGTCGCACCGTTCCGCGGCGTGGTGCAGTCCCAGCGCGGCGGCGGCGCCTACCTGATGTGCCTGGACGCGATCAAGGACATCAACGTGCTGGGCACGGCGCCGGCGGACGCCTCCAACCCGCGCAACGACTTGATCGTTGCCCAGCAGTCCGATGCGTATTTCGCCGACGCCGACTCGGAGTTTCGAGTGCGCCACGTCGTCGGCACACCGGCGGCAACCCCGGTCGACCCGCCCGTGACCGGCTCGGCCGACTACATCACGCTCGCGCGCATCGTGGTCCCTGCGAACGCGACCACGATCACCACCTCCAACATCACGTCGTTCGATGTGGCGCGCACCGTCGCCGCCGGCGGCATCCTGCCCGTCACCGACGCCACCGCGCGCAGCGGCGTCGCGTCCCCGTACGCCGGCCAAGCGGTGTACCGGCTGGACACCAAACGCGTGGAGGTGCACGACGGCACCGACTGGCGGGTGCCGAGCATCCCCGTTGTGGCCGCCACATCCGAGATCAGCAACCCGATCACGGGTCAGCTGATCATGCTGTCGCCGACGAACATCGTGCAGCGGTGGACCGGTTCGACGTGGGTGGATGCGTTCCCGATCGGCGGGACCACGAACGCAACCCGGCATGAGGCGCGCTACTACCGGACGACCACGCAGTCCATCCCCAACAACATCGACCAGCGAGTGCACCTGCCCGATGCCGACTACCTGTCCGATGACGTGAGCAGCACGGCAGTCGGCAACGGCACCGAGTTCACGCTCAACCGCACCGGGTTGTGGCAGCTGTCGGCCAACATCCGGTTCGTCTCTACCGGTTCGGCCGCAGAACGCGCGGTAGCGATTGCGGGCAGCCCGACCGCCAGCCGCTACGCGCAAGCGGCGAGCGACCAGACCGGCGAGCCGTGTTCGCTGTCGTGCACCACCACGCGCCGGTTCAACGCCGGCGACAAAGTCTCGATGTGGGCATACCAGAACACCGGGGCAGCGGTGAACCTCGACCAGCTCGGGAACGGCGTGAACATGTCGCTGACGTGGCTTCGGGGGTGAACGGTGGCGCTGCCGGTCTACACCTACGCCATAGCCGATCTGAGCACCAACACCCTGCTCGAAGAGATCCCGCTGTCCGGGGTGCGGTTCAACAAGCCCCTGAACAGCAGCGGCACGTTCCGCGCTACGTGGAAACTCGACGAGCGCTCGACCTACCTCGACCCTTACGACCTGACGATGCCGACCCGGCGCGTGATCTACGCCTTCCGTGACTCGCGGCCGATGTGGGGCGGGGTGATCTGGTCTCGCACCTACAAGTCCGAGTCCGGCACGGTTGATATCGGAGCGGGCGAGTTCTGGTCGTACTTCGACCACCGCAAGGTGTTGCCGGTGCTGCCGTCCACCCTGGATCTCAGCACCGTTGCGGCGCTGTCCACCACCTACGACAACGTGGAGCAGAACGAGATTGCCCGCCAACTCATCGCCCAAGCGCAGGCACACACCGGCGGTGACATCGGCATCGAGTTCGACACCTCCACCTCGAACACCCTGCGGGACCGCACCTACAACGGCTACGACCTGACCGACGTGGGCGAAGCGCTGCGGAACCTGACCAACGTCGACGGCGGCCCCGACATGGTGTTCGACGTGCTACCCACCGACAGCGGCGCACCGCGGCGCATCCTCCGAATCGGAACCCCGTGGCTCGGGCAACAGGGCTCGTCGCACGTGTGGGAGCTTGGCGGCAACGCGATCAGGTACACCTGGCCTACCGACGGCACCCGCATGGCCAGC
The DNA here is from genome assembly GCF_900106995.1 of Saccharopolyspora shandongensis. GTDB lineage: Bacteria > Actinomycetota > Actinomycetes > Mycobacteriales > Pseudonocardiaceae > Saccharopolyspora > Saccharopolyspora shandongensis. The sequence continues at coordinate 3,331 of NZ_FNOK01000120.1, read as the reverse complement.
CGCGCGTTCGCTACCGGCGAGGGCGTCGACCTCGGCACCCCGATCGCCGTATACGAGCAGCCTGAACGATACGAGCAGGGATTCCCGGTGCTGGAGCTGGAAAACAACTACTCCGGCGCCGAAACCGAGGCAACGCTAGACGGCCACGCCGAGGCCGACCAGCAGGCCGCCCGCATGCCGGTCGTGCTGCCCACGATCGAGGTGCGCGGCGACATCCCACCCACCGCGGCCGACATCAACCGCGGCGACGACGGGTGGCTAGTGGTCCCACCGGATCGGTTCCACCGCAACGGGTTCGAAGGCCCGGTGCGGGTCATCGACATGGAATTCGCGCCGTCTGCCGACGCCGAGCGGGTAACGCTGACGCTCGCGCCGCTACTCGACGGCGTCGCATAGGAGGACCGAAGTGGGGCAGATCAATCAACCGTCCAACCTGCTGGACCGGATCAAGCGCGCCGAGCAGCAAATCCAGCGGCTCTGGAAGTCCGTGGGGTTGGCGTCGGCCACCATCAGCCGCGGCGGCTTGACGCTGCTGCAAGATGCGTTCCTGCGCATGGTCGACGACAACGACACCGAGGTTCTCTACTTCGGACCGGACACCGACGGCCGCCAAATCATGCGCATCCGCCGCGAGGATGGTAGCCGGATCATGTTCACCGGCAAGAGCGCCGGCGGCCGGGATTTCTGGGCGCTCGCCGACTCCACCGGGCGCATCGTCGCCAGCGACGACGCCGCCACCGGAAAGGGACTCGCCCGCCCGTGGCTGCCGGTCCAGCTGTATCAGCACTTCGTGCCCCGCACGATCACCACACACACCGACGGACTCGGCGAGGTGTACGGGTACTCAACCATTGATGCCGCCAAAATCGGCGCTGAGGTAGTGCTGTGGGAAGGCAACGCGTCGGTATCCCACCCCTGGCTCACCGTTTTCGGCGTGTGGGGACGCGCGGCTGGCACCCCGAACATCACCTACCGACTCAAGGTCGACGGGGTGCAAGTCGGTTCATGGAGCCCAACCGTCCTGGAAACCAGTTGGCAAGGCGCCTTCGATGTGTCCGCCCAGGTCGGCACCGACTGGGTGCCAGTCTCGCTCACCGTCTCCACCACCGGAACCGGCGTCGTCGCCTGTCAGGTGCTCGGCTGCTACCTCCACCAGACCATGTAACGCCCGACCTGCCAGAGAGGGGGGCGCGTGGACGTCGCTGGACCGCTGGCCGCCGTTCTGCCGCAGGCCGGTATCGGCGGCGTTCTGCTTTTCCTGCTTGTGGTGGTGATGCGGCACGCGAGCACCGACCGTAGCGACTACCGCACCGAGCTCGACCGGATGCGCGCCGCATACGTCGCCGAGCTCACCGAACTACGCGAGCGAGCAGACGAGCTCGCCGCGCAACTGGAAGACGAACGCCGGAAGCGGTGGAAAGCGGAGGATTCCGCAGCGCGGGCGCGACGGGGGGCGACATGAACCGACCACAGTGGATGACGTGGGCGCGAGCGCGCGCCGTCGTGCTCGTACTCCTGATCCTGTGGGTGGGGTGGCTGACGCTGACGCTCGGCGCCCGCACTCAGCAGGCCGCGCAGGAAACCGGTCGCGCCGACACCGCGGAACGCACGCTCGATCAGCTCGCCGACGACGTCGCCCGCGCCTGCGCGCAAGGCGGCGACGCCGCGGCCAAGCTCGGCGCCGCATGCGCCACCGCGACCGAAGTCAAAAGCGCACCGCCACCGCGCGACGGACGGAATGGCCGCGGCATCACGTCGACCGCGATCACCGCCGGCCGCCTGGTCGTGTCCTACGACGACGGCACCGCCCGCGACGTCGGCCCCGTCGTCGGCCCCACCGGACCAGCCGGCCCCATCGGGGCGACAGGGCCCGACGGACGCCCCGGCACGGACGGCACCAGCGGGCGCGGTATCGCCGGCACCTCGATCGACGGCACAGACCTGGTCGTCGCATACACCGACGGCACCCGCGAAAACCTCGGTCGCGTCGTCGGGACCGACGGCCGCGGCATCACCTCGACCGACACCACAGGTGGCCGGCTGATCGTCACCTACGACGACGGCAGCACCGAGGACGCCGGCCCACTCCCGCAAGGGCCGCAAGGCGAACCCGGGCCCGCCTGCCCCGCCGGGTACGAGCTGCGCCCCGTGCTGTACCTCGCCCCGGGCAGCGCCAGCACGTACGAGGGTGTCGGCTGCGTCGAGCCCGGATCAAACGCCCCAACCCCAACCAATCCAACGAAACCGAGGTGACACCGGATGGCGCTACCGCTCGTGTGGCTCGCCGACGTGCTGCGCGCCGCAGGTCTGCGCGTCGTCGAAACCCCCGGCTGGCGCGAGCGCACCGCCCGCGGCACGCAGCCGCGCCCGCTCGGCGTGCTCAACCACCACACCGCCACCCCCACGTCCTACGCCCGCCCCGCGCCCACCGTGCAGACGTGCATCAACGGCCGCCCCGACCTCGACGGCCCGCTGTGCCACGCCGTCATCGGCTACGACGGCACCGTGCACTTGATCGCCGCCGGGCGCGCCAACCACGCCGGCAAGGCGAAGGCCTCCGGCCCGAACCCTGGCGGCGACGGGAACGCGCTCTACGTCGGGTTCGAGTGGGACTACCACGGCGTCAACCAGTCGCCCAGTCCTGAGCAGTACACCGCGGCGGTGCGGGCGACGCGGGCGGTGCTGGCCAAGCTCGGCCGCCCAGCTGAGGCCGCGCGCGGCCACCGCGAAACCTCCGTGACCGGGAAGATCGACCCCGGCCACGTGGACCTCGACCAGTTCCGGCGCGACGTGGCGGCCGGGACCTCAACCGCTCCCGGAGGGATCGAATCGATGGCACTCGACACCGTTTGGCGCGACAGCTACGGCAATAACCAGACCGTGCACTCGTTCATGGCCGAGACGCAGCGCGACCTCAACGAGGTGCGCGACGTCATCACCCGCCTGGATGCCGCCGTGAACGGCTTGCAGCAGTCCCGAATCCCGGGCGACAAGAACCGCACGACCGGCGCCAACCTGTGGTTCGACGCGGGCAGCTGGACCAACCAGACCCTCGGGCACGTCGTCGCGATCCGCGCCGCCCTGGCCAACATGCAGGGCGTCGACCCGACGAAGGTCGCCGACGCGCTGCGCCCGGCACTGGCCGAGGTCGTCGGCCCGGTCGTGCGCGAGTCCGTGAAAGCCGCGCTCGGCGAGGACAGCGCGGCCCAGGCGGACGCGATCGTGGATCAGATCGCCGACCGGCTCGCCGGACCGGGCAGAGCCTCCGCTCTCTGACACGGCATATTCCGCTTCGCTTCCCGCCGCGCTTTGCCCAGCGGTGTTTCCCGCC
>NZ_FNOK01000118.1 GCF_900106995.1 Saccharopolyspora shandongensis | reverse complement strand
CCACGTTACGACGAGACCTGCCCAGCAGGCGGCCGTGTCCCTATCAGCGGTCGGTCGATGCCACCAGGCCCGGTGACACCACCCCCCGGATCATGCCTACGACTGGGGGCGTCAGTCATGCCGGACCTGGCGACCACAACTCCTAGATCAGGAGCTACGAAAAAGGTAACGGGGTACGCATTGTGGCGCCGGTAGAACTCGTCGATCTCGGTGACTTCGCCACCGCTGGTGGTGTCCAGCGATCCGACGCGGACCTTCCAGCCGCGGGGAACACCCGCCGTCGCGCCGGTCGGGGAGTTGGCGCAGTGGCCCGCGGTCACCGCCCACTGCGGCGCGATGAGCACCGCCCCGCACCGGTGCCCGTCCGGGCGGGGAGCGTCGTATTGAAGCGAGACCATGAACGAATACGGCTGGGTTGACTCGGCGCCGCCCACGATGGCCTGCGCCGGAACAGCGCCCACCAGGGGCGCGGTCAGCGCGAGCGCGACACCAAGTAGTAGGGAACGACTTCGCATGCGCCTCAGCATGCTCGGCCGATGTCCACATAGCTTGATCATCATGTCAAAGTTCCATGACAACGACCGCCCGAGAACGACCCTGGTCGGCCGCAACCCGCCACTGTCCACATGGATGATCTACGCCCCAACGCCGACATCAAGATCACGGGACACGACCTAGGTGGCGGGGCGGTGATCGCCGCATCGTGAACGGGCCGAGAAACCTCCGCGGTGCGGCTGGTACCGGCCCACTTCGCAGAGCGCCATCACGAGCGAAACGACAGGTACACCTTCGATGTCGCCAACCCGCCCGGTTCGACGTGAAAGAGTCGAGACCATCAACTCCACCCAGGTCCGGGCGTTTTGCGGGAGATGGAACTCGGGCGGCGAGCTATCGCGGTACGGGGCAATCGCGCGGTCCGCGAGCTTGCCCCCCACCGAGTACCGTGACGCGCTCGCCCGGTTCGGCGGCGGTACAGACGATCTGGTCGATTGCCGTGTCCGACAGTTCGTCGACGGAGACGGACACGGTCACCACCTTCCGATCGGGTGGTTCGATGGTCACCGATAACGGCGCGGCGCCATTCGGGACATCGCTGGTGAGCCCGCGCGCGCGTTCTTCCCCGGTCGGGCCGGTTGCCAGTAGCGCGAGCGTGTCCGCGCGAGACAGTGACCGACTGGGGCGTTGAACGGTGCTGAGTTGTCCGTTCGCCACCAGGTACAAGGTGACCGAGTCACCTGGCTCAACCGGGCCACTCGGTGGCGACGCACCTCTGATGATTCCGCTGGGCTGCACGCCGCACGCGGCGGTGAGCAGCATCAGGATGACCACCATCGCCGGAGCCTGGTGCCGGAGCCGCCTCACTGGTCCTCCTCGCTGGACTGGTGGGCCCGACGCGGCAGACGCATGGTGAACACAGCCCCGCTGTCCAGAGCATTGGCGGCGGTGAGGTCGCCCTGGTTCTCGCCGTCCCGATGCAACCTCGCGTTCTCCCGCGCGATGGCGAGACCGAGGCCGCTGCCGTCGGATCTGGTCCTGGCCGCATCGGCCTTGTAGAAGCGATCGAAAACGTGCGGCAACACCGAAGGATCCACACCGGGTCCGTGGTCACGGACCTCGAAGGCGATCCACTCGGCGTCGGCGTGCAGTCGCACCGACACCGGAGGCTCGCCGTGTCGCAGCGCGTTGCCCACCAGATTGGCGATGATGACATCCACCCTGCGAGGGTCGAGCCGCGCCATCGTCGTGGTCGGCAGGTCGGAGTCGACGCGCTCCACCCAGCCCCGGGTGCGCAGGGTTGCATGCACCAGGGCGGTCACGTCCATCTCGTCCAGCTCAAGAGCGGCGACGCCGGAGTCGAACCTGCTGATCTCAATTAGGTCGTTCACCAGCCGGGACAGGTTGTGCGCCTCTTGGCTGACCAGTCGGGCGGCCCGACCGGCGTGCCCCGGCAGGTGCGCCGCTTCCTCGTCGAGCACGTCCGTGACCGCCGCCAACGCGGCCAGCGGGGTGCGCAGCTCGTGAGACACGTCGGCCACGAACCGGCGGGCGTCGGCCTCCATCGCGCGGAGCTGCTCGACGTGCCGTTCGAGCTCGGCGGCTGTGTTGTTGAACGTGCGCGCGACGTCGGCCAGCTCATCGGAGCCGCGGACCGCGATCCTGGTCCGCAATTCCCCGGTGCCCAGTAGCTGCGCGGCGCGGCCGAGTTCTCGTGCCGGGCGTAGCACGCCGCGGGCAGCCAGCAACGCCAGCAGTATCGCGAGCGCCAGAGCTCCCGCGCTGATCGTCCACGCCGTTGTGGCGAGCTGGTTGATGCTGCGCTGTTCGGAAACCAGGCTGCGTGCGGAGTAGACCTCGATGCCGGAGGCCCTGGTCGTGCCGTCCGGTTGGACGGTCAGCAGTGGCGTTCCGATGATCAGGGTGGGCACACCGTGTCGCACCACGCGTTGCCATGCGATGTCGCCGTCGCCGACCGCCTGCCGAAGGCCCTCAGGGATCGAGGTAGGTGTCAGGCCGGTCGAGGAGCTCGTGTCCCGATACATGGCGGCCGCTGAGCTGTCGCGGTCTGTCACGGCGGCGGCGATTTCACCGAGCTCTGCGGGACCGGGTGTGCTGCTGCGCAGCGGGTAGATGTCCGACAGGCTGCTCGTCATCGCCTCCACGGCGGCGTCCTGGGCGCGCTGCAGAATGGCGTTGCGGGCTTGCACGTAGATCCCGCCGGCGACGGCCGTCGCGGTGACCAAGCACAGCAGTACGAACGCGAGCAACAATCGGGCGCGCAGCCCGAGGGAGCGGCGGTTGTTCCACCACCGTCGGTTCACAACGGGCCGAATCGGTAGCCGAATCCGCGCACCGTTTGCACGTAGACCGGCGACTTGGCGTCGTCCTCGATCTTGGCGCGCAATCGCTGCACGTAGGCATCCACGAGGCGCGAATCGCCGAGATACCCGTAGTCCCACACCGAATCCAGCAACTGCTGGCGGCTGTGCACCCGGCCAGGTGTGCGGGACAGTTCGAGCAGCAGACGCAATTCTGTCGGGGTGAGGGCGACGGTCGCGCCGCGCTTGGTGATCACCAGACCGGCCCGATCGATACTCAGCTCCGCGTATCGCTCCAGTTCGGCGTGCTCCCGGCCGATCCGCCGGAGCACCGCTCGGATTCGTGCTTCGAGCACTCTTGGCTGCACCGGTTTGACCACGTAGTCGTCGGCACCGGCTTCCAGCCCGGCCACCACGTCCATGGCGTCATCGCGAGCGGTGAGCATGATGATCGGCACGTCGCCAGTGGCGCGAACCCGGCGACAGACCTCAAAACCGTCCATGCCGGGAAGCATGAGGTCGAGGACGATGACGTCGGGAGTCTGCGCGCGCAGCCGTTCCAGCCCCTGCTCACCGGATTCCACCGCGTACACGCCGTGTCCCCGCCGGATAAGGGCCATGTCGAGCCCCTCCCGGACCGCCGGGTCATCCTCGATCAACAAGATCTGAGACATATCGCCGAGAACGGTAGCACCCTCCGCAGTTCGCCCGTCCGAACAGGACACGCTGAGATGTGTCAAAGGATCTTGGACGGTCCTCGGTGGTTCTCTCAGACCGCCGTTGTGGCGGCGAGGTGTCTTGGTGGGCCTCAGCGGGGGTGCGGTAGCCGAGGCTGCTGAGGAGTCGTTTCCGGTGTCCAAGATCCTTGGTACACCCAAGTCTGGGTTCTCGATCCAGGCGCTCCGGCCGGTCGACCGGAATCTGGTGCGGTTGCTGGCGAATGCGCCGCGCGCGTCGTACACGGATCTGGCCAAGGGGCGGGAATCAGCGTCAGCACGGCGCGCCGCCGCGTCGACGCGCTGCTCGCGTCCGGGATGGTCGGCGTGCGCTGCGAGATGTCCCGGGTGCTCGCCGAGGTTCCGATGTCGGCCACGGTCTGGGCGAACGTGCCTCCCGCCGACCTGGCCGGCGCCGCCGCGCTGCTCGCGTCGTTGCGCGAAACGCGGTTGTGCGCCGGGATCACCGGCGGCGCGGCGAACCTCCTGTTCAGCGTCTGGCTGCGCAGGCCGAAGGAGCTCCAGCTCATCGAGCGCCGGCTCGGCGACCTGTTCCCGCAGGTGAGTATCGTGGACCGGGCCCTCTGCCTGCGCCACGTGAAGCGCGCGGGGCGGCTGTTGTATGCGGGCGACCTCGCCGGCGACATGATCCCGCTGGCCATGTGGATCGACTGACCACGCATGGCGGGCGCGGCCCGGCGGAGCATTTCCGCAGGACGCCGTGACTAGCTGCCGGGTGCGGCGGCGATCTGCTGGGTCGGGCTTTCCGGGGCCGTCAGGGTTGCGCTGACCGTTCTCTGCAGGTTCCGGTGCGCGTTGTTGAGCTCGTGGCGGAGGCCCAGGATCTGCTTCGTCAGTGCGTCGCCTTCGGCTAGCGTGCTCGTTTCGACCGCCCGGAGCAGTACTCCGAGGTGGCCGTGGAGGCGTTGGTGCACGTCGGAGAACGTGACGAACTGCTGTTGCACTTCTAGCGGTGGGGACGTTCGCGCCACCGCCTTGATCATCGTTTCCTGCCAGCGCCGGGTGGTTTGGCGGTAGTAGCGTTCCGCGGCGACGCGGTGGTGCGGGGCCACCTGGGTGTCCAGGGCGCTGCGGATCAGTTCCTGGCCCGTGTCGACCAGTTCCCGGGCGACCGTGGTCACCGCGTAAGCCCACTCCCACTGTTCCGTCTGGGTCGCGGTCCGCCGCTCCTGCCGCGCCTCCTCGAGCTGCCGATCGGCCAGCTTCACCTGCTCCCAGGCTCGTTCGGCCTGTGCGCGCGCGGCTTGGGCGGATCCCGCCGCCTTGGCGGCGTTGCTCTCCACGGCCGCCGCCAAGCGGCGCATCGCCTCCGCTCGTTCCAGTGCTTCGCGGGCCGCGCGGCGGGCCAGCCAGAGCTGCCAGCCCGCGAGCCCGACGGCCACGATCGCCAGGCCGGCGGAGATCCACGTGGCGAGCTCAGCAATCAGCATGAGCCAAGACCCTGGCACACCTGCGCCGCTCGGGGGTCCAGGTGAGCCAAATTTCATGGCCGTTCGAGCAACGCACGTCTTGACTTGCCCGGTGCTCTGTGTCCGCTGGTGGTTTCGCGGACCGCACTAACGGTGCCGCCGGCGCGCGCTGTTGGCCGGCGCCTCACCCCTGCGCATCTGTGGTTGCTCTCCCCGCAGCGTGCTGAGCGGTTCGAGGACTGCGACGGCAGATCGTAGTTTGCGCTAGACGTCCTTTGTGGATAGACGAGGAGCCGGGTCATCCTGCCTTGCGGAGTGGCTCCGCGTCGCGCCGGGTGAGCACCAAGGGGGCATCATCGGTGATGGCGACCGTGTGCTCGGAGTGGGCCGTGCGCGAGCCGTCGGCCGACCGGATGGTCCAGCCGTCGGCGTCGTAAACGATCTGGTCGGTCGTCCGCGCGAGCCAGGGTTCGAGCGCGAGGGTCAGCCCCGGCCGGAGCTTCAGGCCGCGGCCTGCCCGGCCCTTGTTGGAAACGTGGGGCTCGCCGTGCATGGTGCGGCCAATGCCGTGACCGCCGAACTCGGTGTTGACCGGATAGCCGTAGTCGCAGGCCACCGTCCAGATCGCCGCCGAGATGTCACCCAGGCGGTTGCCCGGACGTGCCACCTCGATCGCCGCCTCCAACGCTTCCTCGGTGGCGCGGATGATCCGCAGGTCCTCCTCGGCCGCGGTCCCGACGACGATCGTGCGCGCCGAGTCGGCCACCCAGCCGTCGATGCCGACCGCGAGGTCCGCGCTGAGCACGTCCCCGTCGCGCAGCGTGTAGTCGTGGGGCAAGCCGTGCAGGACGGCGTCGTTGACGGACAGGCAGATGACGTTGCGGAACGGGCCCTTGCCGAAGGACGGGGCGTAGTCCCAGTAGCACGACTCCGCCCCGCGCTGTTTGATCATGCCGCGCGCGTGGTGTTCCAGGTCCAAGAGGTTGACGCCGACGTCGGCGAGCCGGCCGACCTCGGTGAGCACCTCGGCGACGAAGCGCCCGGCCACGTGCATGCGTTCGATCTCCGCAGGCGTCTTCAGTTCGATCACGAATACCTCGCATCATCGGTATCGGTATAGTTATACCGGAACCGTAGCATGGTCTGGTATAGAAATACCATCCAGCCTGGTCGCGTCACCCCTGCGTCGCCAGGCGGCGTGCCCGCCCCGTAGCGCCGCCAACATGGTGGATCTGCCGCGCCCTCGATGCCCCGGGTAGAGCAAGCCTGCCCTCGCTCCTCCCGGTGATCTTGCCCCGATGGACCTGCTCTTCCGCCCGCCGTGGTCCACGCCAGGCCGGTGCGCCGACCCGGAAGCGGGCCGCTCGACTTTCACCTACCGGTTCCCGTTGATCGAGGCTTCTGCGGACCGTCCAAGGCGGCGCGCTCGGTCTCCGCCGCCGCCCGCTCTCGGGTTCGGATGATCGATGCAGTCGGCGCGGCGCGGCACGAAATCCTTGCAGCGGAGCCGATTCGCTTGTGGCACAGGTGAATCCCGAGGCCTCGGTGACCGTGAGCGGACACCGTGGGTGGCGGCTGGTCGCGGCGATGACATGATGGTCCTTCGTGGAATTGAGTCAGCTGCTCGAACGGATCGCCGACGAGGTCGCCCCGCTGCGCGGGGCCGGAACGGTCGCGGATTACATCCCGGCGCTCGCGCGGGTCGACCCAGGTCGCTTCGGCATCGCGGTCGCCGATCTCGACGGCGGCGTCCACGGGGTCGGCGACTGGGAGACGCCGTTCTCGGTGCAGAGCATCTCGAAGGTCTTCACCCTCGCGCTGGTCCTGGCCCGCAGCGATGAGGCGCTCTGGCAGCGCGTCGGCCGGGAGCCGTCGGGCAATGCCTTCAACTCGCTGGTCCAGTTGGAGTACGAACGCGGGATTCCCCGGAACCCGTTCATCAACGCGGGCGCGCTGACGGTCACCGATGAGCTGATCTCCCTGGTCGGCGACGCCACCGGGGAGCTGCTCGGGTTCCTGCGCGCCGAGAGCGGCAACCCGGCCCTGCGGGTCGACGAGGAGGTCGCCGCCTCCGAAGCGGCCCACGCGGACCGCAACCTGGCCCTGACCCATTTCATGGCGTCCTACGGCAACATGCGCAACCCGGTGGCGACCGTGCTCGACCAGTACGTCCGGCAGTGTGCGATCGAGATGAGCTGCCGGGACCTGGCCCTGGCGGGGCGGTTCCTCGCCGCGCGCGGTGTCCGCCGCGACGGTTCGGAGCTGGTCACCTGC
>NZ_FNOK01000119.1 GCF_900106995.1 Saccharopolyspora shandongensis | reverse complement strand
CGCCAGCAACGCCAACTGAATCAACACCACCAGCTTAAGAAACTCCACCTCCATCGCGATCTGATCCAACGCATCAGCCATCGCATCAAAATGATCAGCCGCCGCATCCAAATAATTCGACGGCCCATCCACAAACGGCGCCATCCGCGCCGCAAACGCCCGCTCCGACGCCCCCGCAAAACCCGACGACCGAATCCCCTCCACCGCCGCCCGCGCATCCACCCGCAACCGCCGCAAACGCCCCGCATGCGACCGCCACACCGCCGCCAACTCCCGCACCTTATCCTCATTAACAGGCGGCGGCTCATCCCCCGTAAGCCAATAGCACAGCTGGCGCTCAAACTCACTGAACATGATCGCCATAACTGCCCCTCTAGCTCACCTAACCACTAACCCAGCACACACGCCAACTACACCGACGCAGGCGAACCGGCATCACCATCGGCTTCGTCGGCAACATCGGCACACAAAATTCGGTCACCTCGATCCTGGCCGGCCACCCGGCACCGGCACCACGTCACGCCTCGCACAACAAAAACACGACTCCTTCAAACAGCAAAGTTCACCGAACAACTCGAGTTCAGGAAGATGTCACTTTCGATTTATATGCGCGCGAGTGAAAGGTGAGCTGCAACACGTATTCGTGCTCATGTGGTGGTCGTGAGTGCGTAACCGACCCCCAGGTCCGTGTCTTTGCTCACTACCTCGTGAACAGTTTGTGTCTCAGGGCCTCGTGAACACTGGATGGCCTGCTGTCCGTGATCATCAGTGGTGGGCGGAGCAGGGTTTTCGATGGATCCAGATCTGGTCGCGGCGGTCCTCGCCGGCGGTGAGAAGGTGTGCATCCTGCAGATCCTGGATGATCATTCCCGCCTGGACGTGGGAACGTATGCCGCCTCCAGCGAGAACGGCGAGGAGACCTGGGCGGCGTTGCAGCAGGCCTTCGCGGGCTACGGGGCGCCGGTGCGGGTGCTCACCGACAACGGTCTGGCGTTCTCCGGCAAGCACCGCGGGGGCGTGGTCGAGACCGCGTCAGCATCATGATCGGCGACACGGTCGTGCGGACGCTGACACTGGACCGCAGCGTCCGCTACCAACGGCTCACACAAAACTGTCCACGACGTCGTGAGACATAACTGTCCGTGAGGTCCTGAGACATGACCCCCGGCTCCAGCCCGGTTTCGCACTCACGACCGATTGTCAGCCGAAGCGCATGACCCGGAACTCGAACGGTGCGGTTTCGATGAGCGGCTGAGCACGCCCATCCATCGGGTCAAAGAGCTGAACACCGTCGGTTTCGTTCACAGCCACCAACAGGTGCCCGACGCTCTCCCGTCCCCGGGTGTCCTTCCTGCGCAGCCACACCAGTGCCTGGGTTTGTGCGGGAAAGGAGGAGATTTCCTCCAGAACCCCGAACCAATGGTCGTGGAGGCCGATACCGACCACGGGGCCGAGCTCGGCGACCATGGGGCCGAACCACTCTGCCTGCGCGGGTTTCGGCGGTGGCATCAACCCCGGTTTTCCGGCGTTCCAGTCGTCCAGCCACGTCCACGGATCACGGTTGGGCAGGCCGAACGGCTCTTCGCCGGCCGCTTTCGGGACCACCAGGGCCGCGTCGAGCATTTGATCGCGCCAGTCGCCAATCTGCTGGAAACTCCGGGTAGTGCAGGCGAACAGCCAGCCACGCTCGGTCTCATCGGCCGGATCAGGAGAGACGAGTTCCACTTCGCCGTCGTAGGTGTACGTCAGCCACGCCTTCGCTTTCTCGACGGCCTGGGCGAATTCGTCCGCCGCGCCTTCCCACGGCAGCAGCTCGCCGTCGGAATCACCTCGCGGGCGACGGAAACGCGCCACCACGAGCTCAGCGACCTCGGCGTTGTTCTGCTCGGCGACAGTCCCCCGCAGACCATCAAGAAAGACCACATCGTCATCCGCGTAGTTCGCGTACAACAGGTGACCGGCCAGTTCACGCCCGCCGAACTGACGGCGCAGCCACACCACTGCCCGGGTCCCCACACCTCCGTCCTCAATGGCCCTGGCCGCGTCCTCCCACGTCGTACAGGTCAAGACCTCGGCGTCGGGGAAATAGGTCGCCAGCATCCGATCCCACCAGCCCGGCGTTTCGTAAGCCGGATCCCACGGCAGCGCCGTGGCAGGCCAGCAGTTCACCGCGGCATCGGTCGCGATCAGGCAGTTAAGCGCGTTGACCCGCCAGCGCCACGACCCCGGCTCGGCCCGGGACAGATTGAGGGCCTCATCGAGCGGATCGGCGTTAGACGCGGGAAAGGGTTCCGCCCCGTCCAGCGGCACGCAGATCGTCGCCGCCAACATCGGCTCGGCGGACTCCACGTAGCGGCAACCGAAGAACGCCGCCCGCTCCGTCTCGAGGATCGCCTTCTCGTCGCTCAACGCCACACGCTGCCCATAAGTGTCCTGCAACCAGGCTCGTGCCCGCTCCGCGAGCTCGTTCATATTCCGCCGTCCCCACTCACTCGCCAATCCATCTCCAGCGGAGTATGAGCTCGCCGCACGCCGGCCTCCAAGCCGCTTACCCGAACTTCAGGCACAACTGCCCATCCGGACTACCCATGCGGGGAAGGGACGAGGCCGTGCGTACTTTGTGCTGCCATAGCAACAACATACATACGGCTGGACTGACCAGCAGAAACACCGAACCGACGCAAATGCGGCGCGGAAGACCTACGCGGTGTAGGCGATTGCGACGACGGAACACGTGCATGCCGTCCACGTCACGGCGGGCGATCTCCAGGCACAGCCCCTCGGTCCGGACCTCCCGAACACCGGCTAAGAAGGCATCGAACTCCGCAGCGGTGAACACCAACCGGTGATCATCCGGTGCACCTAACACCGTCTTGTCGTCACACAGTTCGACCCAACCGTCCCGGCGGGCGACACGTACACAATTCTTGTCGGGCTCGATATGCGTTGCCTTGTGGAAATCCCGCTCGGCAACAACTTGATCAGGTGCTTGATCTGCTGCTGCATCACGTCTGCTGGGGCCCACATGCGGCGCAAGCACGACTCACTCATGACGACCTGGATCGTGGGCGGCTCGGGCATGTCGAGAATGTCACGCCCGCACAGCCGACGAAGCGTTCTGCGGCAACATCTTTGCCTTGGCCAACCCATCCGAAATGGACTGGATTCACGCCAGGACCTGCCCAGACTGCAACACTCCGGGCAGGTCTGGTTCGTCTTGCGTGACAGACTGGGCTTCAGCGCCCAGCCTCCGGCTCGCCGAGCCGTCGAACGGGACGACGCGATCATGACCTAGATCGCTCAAGACTGGTCCAGGCTCACAAAGCGCCGCCGCACGCGGGGCGTGGATCGTCTTCTTCGACGAGTCCGTCATCACCTGCGCCCAGCACGGCATCGACCGTGTCCGCGGGCGACTGCGCGTTGCCCTCGATCGCTACCAGGAGGTACCGAGTGGTGGCGGAGCTTCTCAATTCCACGAAGCGCGGATGGCGACGGTGGTGACGCCCGGTCCGAAGCCGACAAGCAGCCCAGTTGCCGCCGGGTGCGCGCTCGCTTGGTGCCAAGTTCGGGCGAGGACGTCCAGGACGGCGACACTGGCGGTATTGCCGAGTTCGCGAAGACTGGCACGGGAAAAGGCGAACAGTTCCTCGGAACAGCCGAGTCCGTCCCTGAGCGCGTCCATAATCTTGGGGCCGCCGGTGTGGGAGATGAGGAACTGCGGGGCCCAATGCGGCTCGGGGCTGTTCGTTCGGAGCCACGCCGCCAGATGCGGCACGGTTTTGATTATGCAGTCAGTGACGGATGGCAGGGTGTCGAAGTGAAAGCCCGCCTCGTCGACGCGGTAGACCATGTCGTCGAGGGACGCCGGTAGAAGGTACTCCCAGGCGGCACCTAGGCGTAGGCCGCTGCGGGTGTCGTCGGCCGAGACCACAGTGGCCGCGCACGCATCCCCGAACAAAGCGCCGGAGACGAGGCTGGAAATGGTGAGGTCGTCCGCTTGGTAGGACAAGGAAGGGAGTTCCACCGCAACAACCAGGACGTGGGTTGCGTCGGGGTGAGCCGCGAGGTCCTGAGCGGCCCGGGCTAGCGCGTAGGCACCGCCAGCACAGCCCATCTGGGCGATGGGCGTGCGGCGTACGGTGGGGCGCAGTCCGAGTGTGTTGACCAGATGTGCGTCCACGCCAGGTAGGGCGTGACCGGTGCAGTTGGCAACCACCAGCGCATCAATGTCGTTCGCGGTGCAGTTGGCTGCGTCCAGGGCGTCGAGGGCGGTGTTGGTGGCCAGTCCGACGGCGTGTTCGAGGTGAAGACGATTCCGTTTGCTCAGGCCCGTGTGCGCGACGATCTGGTCCAGCGGGATGACGGCGCGCCGGGACCGCACGGTGGTGTTTTCCAGCACTCGTCGGATGGCGGAGAGTTTCGGGTTGTCCCGCAGGCGGCGTGTCAAATGGTCCAGGACTTCACTTTGGTCCAGCACGTGGGGCGGTAGGCCCACGACGGGGCGAGAGACGATGGGCACCGCTACCCTCGCACGGCCACGATGGCGGCGTTCGCGCCGGCCGCGGCCAGCGGGACGATGCGGGGCTGTTCGAACCCGGCTTCGAGGAGCCACGTTGTGTACTCGGTCTCCGAGTAGTTCTTGCCCCCCTCAGTCTCGATGAGCATGTTCATCCCCATCAGGGCGGCGGCTGGAGGGCCGGTGCGCTCAGGGTTCAGCACCAGTTCGCACACGACAACTGCGCCGCCCGGCGGAAGCGCCGCGTAGCACTTGGCCAGGAGCTGACGATTGCTCGCCTCGTCCCAGTCGTGGAGGATCATGCTCAGCAGGATGACGTCGTAGCCACTGGGCAGCGGCTGGTCGTCGAGGAAGTCGCCGGCGGTCGTGTCGAGCACGTTGCCCAGGCCCGATTCCGCGATCTTGTCCGCGGCGAGGTCGCACACGTGTGGAAGATCGAATACGGTGGCCGACAGGTGCGGGTTGCGGCGGCACAGCTCGATCGGAAACGCTCCCTGCCCGCCCCCGACGTCCAGCAGCCTGTTGTGCGCAGCGAAGTCGTAGGAGTCGCCCAGTGCTCGGGCGGTGAACGTGGAGATGGAATACATGGCCTCCCAGAACAGGGCCATCATCACCGGATCTTCGGCCGCGAACGGCGAATCCTGGGTCTCCGGGTCCCAAGTGGTGGGTCGGTTCGTGCGCAGCGCTTGAACCACCCGGTGCCAGGCGGGGTACTCGCGCTGATCGCAGAACCGGACGAAGCCGCCGAAGTAGTAAGGACGGCCCACCACGAGGAACTCCTCCGCGACCGGCGCGTTGCGGTATTCGTTCCCGGTCTTCTCCAACAATCCCAGGGACGCACACGCGGCCAGCAGCAGATCAGTGGGCCGATCGGGCATTCCGAGGGCCTCGGACGCTGCTTCGACTGTGGCCGAGCCGAGGTTGGAGAGCTTGGTGAACAGCTCCAGCTCGACGGCGGCGGCGAAGCTCTTGAAACTCCAGAACCCCGTAGTTAACTGCATCAACGATGCCGGAGTCAACTCGGGAGGTTGTTCGACCTGACCCCGGCGCTTGATTCGAGGGTGCGGTAGCGGGCGTAAGTCTTCCAACGAGTCGGTTGATTCCACTACGTCAGCCACGGTCGTTCTCCTCTTCTCCGACGCGTATCTGCACGTACCCGCCCGCGGCACGGTGTCCGAGACCTGGGAAAAACGATCTCCACTGTGGATTCCGCCGTCGATCTAGAAGATTTCCGGCACGCTCGGGGGGTTGCGGTGAAAAGCTATGCGGCGGACTCAAGGAGAAGAAGGGTGGATCTCTCGGTCTACCCGAAAGTACCTTCGAGGGTTGCCTGAATCGCTCGTTGCTCGCGAGAGGATCGCCTCTACTGCTGTAGCCTCGCGAGGCCCGGCCACCCGGACGAGTTCGCCGTCATTGGACCCGGTGGGGCCGAAACACAGGTAGAAGGCCAGATTGCTGGCGTCAGTGCGACTGCGACGGATGAACACCCACCGTCGCAGTGACGACGCTCAGGTGAATCTTGAATCTCCCCAGACTTGCTCACTGAATTTCCCCACCCGCGTGGCTCCGCCGAGACGGGCGGGGCTCCCTCGAGGCTGGCGGTCTCTGACCACACGCCAGCTCGAAGGAGCCCCACGTCTCGATGCTCACACGGGAGGAAGACATCGACGCGCACGCCCCGTTCGCTCGGGGCTGGACGATCTCGGCGATCGCCCGCCACCTGGGCCGGGACCGCAAGACCATCCGCGCCTACCTGTCCGGCGACCGCCAAGCCGGCGTCCGGGCTCGCACGAGTCCGGATCCGTTCGAGCCGTTCGCGATCTACTGCACGGCGCGACTGGCCGAGGACCCGCATCTGTGGGCCACCACCCTGTTCGACGAGCTTCTGGAGCTCGGCTACGGCCGACCCGCCCGAGCGCTGGGGGGGGTGTCCCTATGTGGTTGTCAAGCCGCAGCGGGCGCGGCGTCTGGATGGGGGTGCCGGTAGTAGGTCTTGTTGCGGAGCATGGCGAACAGGACGTCGCAGCGGCGCCGGGCCAGGCAGATCAGCGCGGCGTTGTGTTTCTTCCCTTCATCGCGTTTCCGCTGGTAGTAGGTCCTGCTGGTGGGATCGGACAAGGCCGCGAACGCAGCCAGGAAGAACGCTCGTTTGAGTTTGCGGTTGCCGGTTCTGGCCGGGTGTTCGCCCTTGATGGAGGAGCCCGAACTG
>NZ_FNOK01000121.1 GCF_900106995.1 Saccharopolyspora shandongensis | reverse complement strand
CCTAACGGGCACTCCACGTGACCTCGCTCCCGACTTGTACGAAAGTCAGTGACCAAGTGGGATCACCTGGTGTGCCCAGGTGGTCGAAGTTCCCTGAGGAGACGAATGTGACCAGCGCAGCACACCATCTCATCGGCGGCAGCACCACTGCGACGAGTGCCACGGCACCCCGGCCCAGGACAGGCGCGGAGCCCCTGTCGCGGCTACCGGCCGAGGACCTCGACACCCTGCTGATGATCCGTCACTTCGAACTGGCCGTGCTGGAACTGTTCTCGCAGGGTCTGCTGCACGGCACCACGCACACCTGCCTCGGGCAGGAGTACATTCCCGTCGCGCTCTACGCACTGCTGGACGAGGGCGACTACGTCTTCAGCAACCACCGCGGGCACGGCCACTACCTGGCCCGCTTCCGGGACCCGCACGGCCTGCTGGCGGAGATCATGGGGCGCGAGGGCGCCGTGTGCCACGGGGTGGGCGGCAGCCAGCACATCTACCGCGACCGCTACCTGTCCACCGGCGTACAGGGTGAGAGCCTGCCGGTGGCCGCGGGTGTCGCCCTGCACCTGCGACGGGCCGAGCCCGGACGGATCGCGGTGGTGCACATCGGCGACGGCACGTGGGGCGAAGGCGCGGTGTACGAGGCGCTCAACATGGCCCAGTTGTGGCGGCTGCCCCTGCTGGTCGTGGTCGAGAACAACAAGATCGCCCAGTCCACTCCGACCGAGCGGCAGATGGCCGGCACCATCCAGGCGCGCGCGGCGGCCTTCGGCATCCGGCACCACCACGTCACCTCTCATGATGTCGCCCGGGTGCGCCGGGAGTTGTCCGGCGTGATCGACGACATCCGCACCCAACACCAGCCCTTGGTGGTGGAGTTCACCACGAACCGCGTGGGCCCACACAGCAAGGGAGACGACTCCCGCCCCGCCGAGGTGATACGGCACGCGGCCGCGCACGACTGGTACCACCGGTACGAGGAGCAGCACCCGGAGCATTTCGCCGTGGCGGACCGGACCCAGCGACAGGCGATCGCCGAGGCCGTGCGCGAGGTCCAGGCCCGCCCCGCGTCCCGCTGGGAGCACCCATGACCAGGCCGGAGCGGGTGATCGGCAACCTCAACCGGGCCCTGCACACGCTCCTCGACAACGATCCCCGCGCCTACGTCATCGGCGAGGACATCGCCGACCCGTACGGCGGCGCCTTCAAGGCCACCCGGGGCCTGTCGGACCGCCACCCGGAACGGGTGATCTCCTCGCCGATCAGCGAGGGCGGCATCGTGGGCGTCGCCGCCGGGCTCGCCCTGACCGGCAACCACCCGGTCGTGGAAATGATGTTCTCCGACTTCGCCGCCCTCGCCTTCGACCAACTCCTGAACTTCGCCAGCAAGTCCGTGTCGATGTACGGCCGCACCGTTCCGATGAGCATGGTGGTCCGCTGCCCCACCGGCGGCAACCGGGGCTACGGGCCGACCCACAGCCAGAGCCTGCAGAAGCACTTCATCGGCATCCCCGCGCTCAGCCTGCACGAGATATCGCCGTTCCACGACAACGCGGACGTCCTCACCGCCATGCTCTCCCGCGAGCAGCCGTGCGTGCTTTTCGAGGACAAGACGCTCTACACCCGCACGCTGCACCAGGGCGGGGTCGTCGACGACCTCTTCCGGTACGAGCTGCTCGACGACCCGAGCCGGACCGCGCGCGTGTTCCCCGTGGACTGCGCTGACCCGGACTGGATCATCCTGGCCCCCGGGGGCCTGACCGAGCGAGCCGTCGCCGCCATGCGCACCCTGCTGCTGGAGGAGGAAGTCACCTGCGAACTCCTGGTGCCCTCCCGGCTCTACCCGTTCACCGTCGAACCGCTGCTCGCGACGGTGTCCCGCGCCCGCCGCATCTGTGTCGCAGAGGACAGCGCGGCAGACGGCACCTGGGGCGAAATGCTCGCCCAGCAGCTGCATGAGCACCTGTGGCGACGGCTGGCCCGCCCCGTACTGCTGCTCAGTGCCCAACCGAGCGTCATCCCCACCGCCGCCCACCTGGAGCACACCGTCCTGCTCCAGGCGACCGCACTCCGCCGCGCCCTCACGGAGGCTTCCCAGTGATCAGCGTCAAGCTGCCCACCCTCAACACCAACGACGCCAGCTACGTCTTGGTCGAATGGCTCGCCGAGCACGGCGCACGCATCAAGAAAGGGCAGCCGCTGGTGGTGATCGAGACCTCCAAGACCCAGGAAGAGATCGACAGCACCGCCGACGGCATCCTGCACACCCTTCTCGCAGGCGGCGCTGACTGCCGCCCCGGTCAGACCGTCGCCCACCTCTTCGCCTCGGCGGACGAGCGCCATGCCTACCTCTCCGCTCCGGCCGTCGACCCCACCGCACGGCCGGAGCCGGCAACCGATGCCGGCCTGACGCTCACCAAGGCGGCGCGCGCCCTCGCGGACCAGCACGGCCTGACCGACAACGAACTGCGCGGACTGGGCCGCACCGTGATCCGCGCAGCCGACATCGAAGCGCTGCTGCCACGCCCCGCGCAAGCCGGTGCCCCCACCGACCGGCAACTGTCGGCGCAGCAGCGGGCGGTGGGCGCCGTGGTCACCGAGTCGATGCGCACCATCCCGGCCGCCGCCGCCTACGCCAAGGTCGACGTCGGCCAGGCTCAGGACCTCGCCCGGCAACTGCGCCGGCGCACCGGCAGCGTCGTCTCCCTGCTCGGCCTCCTCATCAAGTCGGTGGCAGACCAACTCCCGGCGCACCCAAGCCTGTTCACCCGGCTCCTCGACGACGGCACCATCCAGCCCGCCCCCTGCGCACACGTCGCGGTGGCCGTGGACGCCGGAAAGGGCCTGTACACCCCGGTCGTACACAACACCGCCGCGCTGAGCGTCGCCCAGATCGCCGACGTGATAACAGGATTCCGCGACAAAGCCGTCCGCGGCACTTTCCGAGCCGACGAGCTCACCGGCGCCAACATCTTGATCGCTCCGCACACCGCCGACGGTGTGGTCTTCGCCACCCCCATCGTCTTCCCCGGCCAGACCTGCGCGCTCTCCCTGGGCAGCATCGACGAACAGCTCGTCCTGGACCAGCGGGGCAGGCCGGAAGCCCGCCGGTTCACGTACCTCGGTCTGGTCTACGACCATCGCGTGGTCAACGGCCGCGACGCGATGGCCTTCCTTGGCGACCTCAAACAAGCACTGGAGACACCAGCCGCCCTCGCGGCCGGTACCGAAGGCGACGAGGACGCGCCAAAGTAGGCGTGCGAGCCCCCGACCTGACAAGGGGCCTCCACGCGCGGCGCGGCAGCCGGAGCACGGCGTCCGCAGCCCACTCCTCGGCATACGACTGCGGGTGCCGGGGAAGTGATCGCTGCCTATGCACCCACCTGGTCCCTGTGATGTGTGAGGCTGGCGCGGGGCAGCGCTGGCGCAGCGGGCGCCGGTCCGGCTGGGCGTGCTCCACGCATCACCAGCTGCTGGAGGTGCGTGTCGGACAGGCGGGAGGAGACGGTCTTGAGGTGGTTGCCGTCGAGGAGGACGTGAACGCTGCGATGGTCGGCCCAGACGGTGATGAGCTGGCCGACGAAGTGCTTGCCCAACCACAGTTGCTGATGTCCGACCAGACTGGCTGATCCGACGTCGGAACGATCACGTCGATCTCCACCGCGTTGTGTAACGCGGTGTTCGACGCCGCGGGAGCTGTCGGTGGTGTGATGGGACTCGGGCCCTGTAGTTCGACATCCGCGGTGTCGACTGGTGCTGGTCGTTCCTGATCGACCTCTGTGTTCGTCTGCCGAAGGCGAGGCCGGAAAAGACTGGCGGGGGTTGCCATGTCCAGCGATTGGTGCGGCCGGTCGTGATTGTAGGACTGGATCCAGGCGTCCAGAGCATCCTGGGCTGCGTGGATGTCGGCGAACTCGTCGGCCTCGTCCAGGAGCTCGCGGCGCAGGGTTTGGTGCCAGCGCTCGATTTTTCCCGTAGTGGTGCGCGACCGGCGTTTGGTCAGCCGGTGGGTGACTCCATACTCGCGGCACGTCCGCTCGAACAGCACCTCGGCGGGGACAGGACGGGTGAACCGGCCGGTGAACTGCTTGCCGTTGTCCGTGAGCACTTCGAACGGCACACCGTAGTGACGTATTGCCGCGGTGAACGCCTCGACCACCGCGCCGCCGGTCGGGCGTTCCAGCACGGTGGCGGCGACAACGAACCGGGAGTGGTCGTCGATGGCGGTGAGGATCTTGCACTCCCGGCCGTCGGCGAGGAACACCCCGCCCACGAGGTCGAGCTGCCATAAGTGCATCGGCGCTTCCCGTTGCGATGTCTCGAGGCGTCACACGACACCCGGCGGCGGGCCGAGCGTGCGCCCGTAGTCGCGTGGAGCAGGTGGCGCCGGTCCCCTATGAGGAGCGGTCCAGCGGTCGGGCCGGCAGGTTTGTATCCAGTGCTCCATGAAGGAGTTCATCGACGGCATTCGGATGCCGCTGGTGACGACAGTGATCCCGTCGAAGGACTGAGTGTGCGGCTGGTCCGGTCAGTCAGCCTTCGGCGGCGCTCCGCAATGCCGAGAAGTTAGGGCTCGGGCTCCTCCCTCAAGCGAGTGGGCGAAAGTCTGTAGTGCCCCTGTTTGGGTCGTTCCAGGAAGCCGAGAGTGGCCCCCGCAGACGCGTCCCAGCCAGGCGCGGTTATCGGTGGTGTCCGGCATGTGCAGTGAGTGGCAGCCGTCGAAGGCCACCGTGCGTAGCCCGCGATAGCCCACGCCCGGCGTGCCGACCGAGGAGCGGAACCGCCAGGACCTCGAACAAGGCGCGAAACGGCGTCGGCCCCGGCCGGGCCCGCACACCAGTGCCATCCCCAGGTGCGGGAACAGACTCAAGGCGAGCACAAAATACACGCCGCAGAGGGATGGCAGCAGGCGCAGTCGTTGCTGGAGCCGACCGGTCTCCGTCAAGACCGGATGGCGTCCCTCCTGAACGACGGTCTGGCTATCGGGCGGCCCGGGAACCTCCGGCGCCCTGGGGATCTCGACGCACGGTCATCGTCCCCAGGGCCTCGACGGTTGCGGCGTCAGCGTCCCCCTGGCCCATTACGTGACGTTCCGGGTGGGGAATTGGCTGACCGCCGACACATGTACAGCCGTGCGCGCTTCCAGCCGCTCCTGCATACCCGGATCTCACCCAGCCATAAAGAGTGCCGGCAACGGCACGGCCCGGCCGTGCCGTTGCCGGCATCCCGCTGTTCGTCGCCTCCTGCGTGTTCACCGAGCAAGGCCGCGCGTTCGGTTGTCCGAAGGCCGCGAGCGCCACTTGACGTATGGATAAGCAACCGCGGAGAGCACAGACAGGTGCTCGGCAGGTGCGGTCAACCGCGCAGGCCCCCGGGATGCCTCATCCGGCAGGACGCGCGCCGATGACTGAGCAGACCGTGGCGTCGCGATAACCGAGCCGGACCTGCTCGGGCAGGACGCGAACCGTGAAGTCCGCGGGGAGCGAGGGTCCCGGAAGCCCCGGGGCGTCACCGTAAGGCTCGAAGCCGCAGCGGCGCAGCCGGTTGATCCAGGTAGCGGCCGCCTCGTGCCGCTCGAAACGCTGGTCGTCGGTGCGCGAGCCGACGATGTTCATGACCTCGCGGGCGAAGAACGTCTTCATGTGGTCCTTCTCCTGCCGGGTGGCAGGCGCGGCCTCGATGGCGCGAAGGATGGTGCCGAAGAACCGCCATGAGTTGAAGAACCGCTGCGGGAAGGACACCTCATGGTGGTCGGTGTCGAACTCGTTCAGCACCACCCCGCACGGGTCCAGCATGCGCAACCGCTGGAAGAACTCGTCCCGGGCGTCGTGACCGGGACTCGGGTCCTGCATGTGGTGGAGCGCCAAAGAGGCGTTGACCACCAACGGGACGTCAATACGGGACAGGCTCATCCAGTCGTCATCGTCAAGTTCCTCAGCCACCTTCGCCACGGGGAGGAAGTCCAGATCGACACCGTGCTCGGCCGTGGCCTGCCGCAGGGTGCGCTCGGCTGTGGCCAGGCTTTCCCGGTCGGGGTCGACACCGATGACCGTGCAGTGACGCAATCCCGGGTTTCCGGCCGCGAGACCGTGCAGCAGCGCGCTCTCCTGGCGGCCGTGCCCAATGCCGACCGACAGCAGGGCGAAGTCGTCCGCGGCGCCCACCTGCTCGGCGAGCAGCTCGTTGACGACCCGGCTCGTGTCCATGAACGGCAGGTGGGTGGTGAGCAGGTAGTACAGATCGATCTGCGGCTGGTCGTAGGCCTGTGTGTACAGGTTGGTCTCCGAGGGGCTGCCGTGCTCCTCGACACGGTTGACCAGTGCGGCACGGTAGAGCTCGTACGCCGCGTCCTGCGGCCGCACCTCGGGCCCGATCAGCTTCTGCAAGGTCTCCAGCGCGGGACGGGCCTGCGCGGGGCGGCCAGCGTGGATGTGGGCGACGGCGTCGCACAGCAGGGCGAACTTCTCCATGCCTGTCCGCGACAGGGGCTCCGCGCCTGTCCG
>NZ_FNOK01000122.1 GCF_900106995.1 Saccharopolyspora shandongensis | reverse complement strand
CATCGCCGACCGTCACCCCGTGCACCGGGCGAGACTGCTCAAAGACTGGCTGGCCCGCCACCACGACCGGATCGAGATGCATTTCCTGCCCGGATACTGCCCCGAACTCAACCCCGTCGAACTGCTCAACGGTGACATCAAACATCACGTGACCGCAACGACAAGCCCTCGCACCAAGTCCGAGCTGGCCGCAGCGACACGCACCCACCTGCGCCGTCGCCAGAACCAGCCCGACCACGTGCGTGCCTTGTTCGGCAAGGAAGAAGTCCGCTACGCCGCCGACTAGACACGCCACAATTGCCCTACCCCCCAATAAGTCAGGGCACCCACAGCCAGGCGGACGCTGTAACTCCCGCAGGGGGGCCGCCACCCGCACCGCCACGCAGAACGAGGTTGGAAAAACCTCATTGAAACTGCACACCCCTGCGGACGGTCAGTACCAGGTGAAGGTGACCGGTAGGGTCGTCAGGCCTCGCATCCAGACCGACGGACGCCACACCAGGGCTTCCGGCGCCACCGCCAGCGCCACGTCCGGCAGCCGGTCCAGCAGCACCTCGATGCCCGTCGTCGTGATGATCCGCGCGATTTCCTGTGCGGGGAACGGACATCCGTGCTCGCCGTGGCTGAACGACAGGTGCGCCTGGTTGCCCGCCGCGCCCGCGTAGGAGTCCGGCCGCACCTGCGGGTCGGTGTTCGCCGCCGCCAGCCCGAGCACCACCAGGTCGCCCTTGCGGATCCGCTTGCCGCCCAGCCTCGTGTCCTGGGTCGCCCAGCGCCCGACGAAGTTCTGCGTCGGGGTGTCCTCCCACAGCACCTCGTTGAGGGCCTGGCCGACGCTGCGGCGGCCGCCCGCGAGGGTCACCGCGAAGCGCTCGTCCGTGAGCATCAGCCGGATGGTGTTACCCATCCAGTCCGAAGTGGTCAGATAGCCCGCGCCCATCGTGATGAACAGGTCCGTCGCGATCTCCTCGTCGGTGAACCCCACCGGATGCGCCTGCAGGAACGACGGCACGTCGCGGCCGGGGTTCTCGCGCTTCTCCCTCGCCAGCGCCAGCATCCGCGCGACGACCCGCTCGTGCGCCCGGACCGCCTCGTCGCCCTCCTCGGCCGACAGCGCCACGTCCCGGACCAGCGTCGGAGCCTCGTCGTCCGGCAGCCCGTAGATCTTCAGCAGCGCCAGCAGCGGGATCTGGTGCGTGTACTCGGCGATCAGATCCGCCTCGCCGCGGCCGGCGAAGCCGTCGATCAGGCCGTCGCAGATCTGCTCGACCTGCGAACGCAGGTCGAATTCGTCCACATCGGCCAGTGCCTCGGCCAGCGCACCGCCGCGCTTGCGGTGGTCCTCGCCCTCGGTGAAGACCACCGACGGCTGGGGCTCGACGTAAGGCCGCAGCGACCAGTCGTGCGGCACGGCGTCCCAGCCGTTCCAGCGGCGGGAATCGCGGCCGAACAGGTCGGGGTTGCTGGTGACGTGGTGGACCTCGCGGTAGCCGAGCACGCACCACGCCGGCACACCGCCTTCGAGCAGCACCGGCGCGACGGTGCCGTGCTCGCGCCGCAGCTCCCGGTAGACCGCCTCGGGGTTGTTCTGGAACCGCGGACCGTAGAACGTCGCGGCCCCGGCGTGGGTGTCCTCGGCGAATGCCGAGGACTCGTTGGGGCTGGTCACCGCGTGGCCTCCCGGGCGGTCGACAGGGCGTGGAGGTGTTCGACGAGCCCGACCAGCACGGCCTTGCTGGACTCCCGGTCGCGGGCGTCGCAGTCGATCAGCGGCACCTCGGGCGACAGGTCGAGCGCGGCGCGCACCTGCGTCAGGCTGTGCTCCGGTTCGCCGAAGTTGTTGCGGGCGACCACGAACGGCATCCCGTGGTGTTCGAGGCGGTCGATGGCGTACCAGGAATCGGTCAGGCGGCGGCCGTCCACCAGCACGACGGCGCCGAGCGTCCCGGAGAACAGCTGGTCCCACATGAACCAGAACCGCTCCTGGCCGGGCGCGCCGAACAGGTACAGCACCAGTCGCTCGTCCAGCGTGATGCGGCCGAAGTCGAACGCGACCGTCGTGGTCGACTTGCCGCCGACGCCGCCGGTCTCGTCGATGCCGATGCCGGCCTGCGTCATCGTCTCCTCGGTGCTCAGCGGCCGGATCTCGCTGACCGAGCGCACCATGGTGGTCTTGCCGACGGCGAACCCGCCGACGATCACGATCTTCAGGCCGTCCGCGGCGGTGTCGCGCAGCGGGACGCGACTAGATGTTCCGGAGTCCAACGAGCACCTGCTTGAGGAATTCGGGGGCGGGCAGTTGCGCCTCGACGCGCTTCGAGGACGGGTGGCGGGCGGTGATCTTGCCCATGTCGAGCAGGTCGGAGAGCAGGATCTTCACCACGCTCACCGGCAACCCGAGGTCCGACGACAGCTCCACCACCGCCACCGGCTCGTGGCACAACCGCAGGATCTTGGCGTGCTCGGACTGCATTCCCGGAGTCGGATCGGATTCGCCGACGATCAGCGTCACCAGGTCGAAGGTGTCCTCGGCGGGCCGGCTGCGGCCGCCGGTGACGGTGTAGAGCCGGTCCGGATCCTCCTCGTCGATCAACCGCCTGGCCATCACGCCTCGGCCGGGTCGTCGTCGCGCGGCGGCGAGCTCAGGTACTCGCCGATCTGCTCCACCAGTTCGTTCATGTTGTGCCCGACGACGCCGACGTCCGCGTCGTCGGCGGCCAGCACGGCGAGGTGCGCGCCGAGCCCGGCCTCGACGATGCACAGCACGCCGCCGTAGAACTCGGTCATGGACTGCCGGACGCCGCCGCTGCCGTCGCCGAACTCGACCGACGCCCCGTAGGACAGGCTTTGGATGCCGGAGGCGATGGCGGCCAGCTGGTCCGCCTGGTCCACCGACAGGCCGGGCGTGTGGCAGAGCTTGAGGCCGTCCTTGGACAGCACCAGGGCGTGCCGGGTGCCCGGCGTCCGCTCCAGCAGGTTCTCCAGCAACCAATCGAGGTCGCGAGTTGTCGTGGTCATCGCAGCTGTGGGGCGGTGCTCCGGGCTACCGGCACCGACCCGCGCCTCCAATCCGTTGTCCAGGTAATCAGGCCGTCATCGAGAGTCGTCGTCCGAAGTGGACGGTGAGTCGCGCCGGGAGTTGCGGAAGGCACCGAACCGCGTGCCGGCGTCCGGGCGCGGCCGGGGCGGCTCGGACTCCTTCGGCTCGGCGGCGGCCGATCGCGCCGCGGCCAGCGTCTTGCCGCGGCGGCGCTTCGGCAGCGCGTTCGGCTCGTCGCCGGTTTCCGGTGCCGGATCGGCGCTTTCGTCCACGACCGGCGCCGCGGGGGCTTCCGGTGCTTGCCTCGGGACTGGCGAGGGTTCCGGTCGCGGCTGTGTGATCAGCTGCCGCGGGATCAGGACCACGACGCCGGTTCCGCCGCGCGAGGACGACCGGAAGGAGACGGTCAGGCCGTGCTTGCGGGCCAGCTGGCCCACCACTGCGAGCCCGAGCCGGGTGCCCGACATCGCCGCTAGGTCCAGCGGTTCCGCCGATACGGCGCGCTCGGCGCGGGCCAGCGCGGCGGGGCTCATGACCAGGCCGCTGTCCTCGACAGTGACGATGACGCCGGTGTGCAGCTCCTCCACGTAGACGTGGACCTCCTCGGCCGGCGGCGAGAAATGGGTGGCGTTGTCCATCAGCTCCGCGAGCGCGTGCATGACGCCTTCCGCGGCGTAGCCCACCACCGCGACCGTGCTGGTGGAGTGCAGCCGGACCCGCTGGTAGGAGCTGATCCGGCCCATCGCGCCGCGCAGCACGCTCTCCATCACGATCGGCTTGGTCCAGCGGCGGCCGGAGCGGGCGCCGGTCAGCACCGCGATGCTGTCCGCGAGCCGGCCGGCCTGCGCCGTGCTGTGGTCCAGCTTCAGCAGGTCCGCGAGCACGTCCTCGTCGTGCCGGTTCTCCATCTCGCGGAGGTCGGCGAGCGTGCTGGTCGCCAGCGCCTGCATGCGACCGGCCGCGTTGGCGCAGGTGGCCATGGCCGCGGCGCGCATGCGTTCGCCGGTGGCGACTTCCTGCGCCACGGCCCGGATGACGCGCTGGTGCGCGATGCCGAAGGACGGCGCCACTTCGGCGAAGGCGGCGTCCGCGGCGACGCCGCCGCGAATCCGCTGCGCCAGGGCCGGAAGCGCCTCGCCGGCGAGCCTGGCGCCTTCCGCGTCGAGCGCCGCCGAATCCGCCCGCGCATGGCGCAACAGCTGCACACCGCCGGCCACGACGGCGACCGAAACGGACAGCAGGAACGAAAGAACGGCGCCGTACCAGGCCACGAGCGCCTGGCTGCCGGCCGGCGCGGCGAGGGACACCCACAGGCAGGCGCCGCCGGTGACGACCAGTGCGACCAGGAACGCGAGCAGCGGTGGCCGCCCTCCTCGACGGTGAGCGGAGACGCGGGTCGGCATCAAATGAGGTCCTAAGTGGCCGGTCGGTAGCGGAGCTGAGCTGGCGGACTCGCCATGGGCCCACGATCGTATCCGAGCCTGCATTCGGATAACTCACAGTTGGATGACATTTCCAGAACCGGTTGCCACCGCACCGATCCGGCGGCCGGACGCACGACGGGGCCGCGAGTCCCCGGAATGCTGCCCGGAAAGGACTCGCGGCCCCGAGACCGCCGTGCTGTCCCGCTCGTCAGGCGGTGGGAAGGCGGAGGCCGTTGTAGCCCGCGCGGGCGTCGGCGAAGCGCTTGGAAACCTCGTCCCAGTCGACGACGTTCCACAGGTGCTTGACGTAGTCCGCCTTCACATTGCGGTACTGCAGGTAGTACGCGTGCTCCCAGATGTCGAACACCAGCAGCGGCGTCGTCGCGATCGACAGGTTCGAGTGGTGATCCCGCAGCTGCTGGGTGATCAGCCGCTGACCGACCGGATCCCACGCCAGCACGCCCCAGCCGTTGCCCTGGATCGTCGTCGACACGGCCTCCAGCTGGGCGCGGAACTTGTCGAACGAACCGAAGTCCTCGTCGATGGCCGCCGCCAGCTCGCCGGTGGGCTTGTCCCCGCCATTGGGCGAGAGGATCTTCCACCACACCAGGTGCAGCGAGTGCCCCGCCAGGTTGAACGCCAGCGTGGTCTCCAGCCCCACGATGGAGGAGAAGTCACC
>NZ_FNOK01000123.1 GCF_900106995.1 Saccharopolyspora shandongensis | reverse complement strand
CTCCGGTGGGTCGCGGACGGACTGCGCGCGCGGGCAGAGCAGAACAAGCTCCCCGGTGGCGCGCCGCCGGAGGCAGGAGCCGGGTCGTCGCTGGCGGAGGAAGACCAAGGACTGTTCGACGCGATCACGGCATCCTGGCCGTCCTCCGACGTGGCGCACAAGTACAAGTACACGTTGGCTGGATTCCGCGACATGTTCGCCGGGTTCGACAATGCGCTGGTCGACCAGGCAAAAGCGTTGGGACTGGGGCGCAACGATCGGCCCGGCGGGCCAGGCATGCCCAATTACCCGCTCGCTTATCTGGGTGACGGCCTGGTGGCGGTGAGACGGGTCGGACAGTTGCTATACGGGTCAAACGTCGACGGTGTGCGGACGCTGGTGTTCGCGCCGGACACGCGCAAGGGGTTCGTCCTGGTGCGGCGTGGCAACGGCGTCCGTATTTTCGGCATGCACGACGGCCAGGCGGCGCGACCTGGCGATCTGGATGGTTTGGGGCGGCTGTTCGGGGTGGCCTACCTGCCTGACGGCAGGCCGTTCATCGGCCGTCAGGCCGCATTGACGGACGAGCAGGTTTCCCAGCTCGCCGAGGAGTACGCGAATATACCGTCGACCGAAGACGCGGACCTGCTGGCGGCATTGAGCCTGACGATGATGGAGGATGTGCAGGCGGCCGTCCGGGCCCTGCCAGCTGACGCTCCGGCCAAGCGATGGACGCTGAAGCCCACTCCGGTCGGCCGGGGGCCGGGTGCTTTCTCCCAGGTCCGAGACCTGCTCAGGTGGCGGGGTGAGGGTACGACCGCGGTGCTGGTAGACACTGCCGGGCACCAGGCTCTTGTCATGCGGCGCGTGGGTGACAGCGACGTAGCCGTCTCGCGGCACCACAACGGCATGTCGTACGACATGACCGGCATCGATGCTCGCATTGGCGCCGACAATCTTGTCTACGCCATCGCGATGGACGCGGACGGTTCGGCGCTTATTGGCGATCAGGCTGTCGCCACGGTGAGTGAGGATCGGGCGGCGAGGTTCGAGGAGCTGCGGAGCGCGCGGGGGGAGCGTGCACAGTTCAGTTACGGCGACGCTCGCCGGTTCGTGAAGTCCGGCGCGGCCGAACTCGCTTTGGTGCGGGAGGACGAGATCCGGCAGGCGCGCATCGCGCGGATCGGCAAGAAGCGAGCCGAGCCTGGCGGTGAGCCGCCACAGCTTGGCCAGAGCATGTGGACCGCGCCGGTCGTCATGGGCGGGACGCTGAACGGCGTCATCGAAGCGGTGCGTGCGGACGAAGGTGGCGCCGCGACCGCGATCGTGCTGGACGGCGAATCGCGTGAGGCCTACGTCGTTGAGCGCCAACCGGGCGGTGCCAATAACGTGGCGGTGTGGCTGGCCGACGGAGGCCCGGTCGATCCCGCCATACTGGGTGATCTGAGCAGGATCTTGGTGGTCGGCAAGCGGTCTGACGGATCGGTCTTCCCGCCCGGCTCGTTCACCGCGCCCGCTCGGCAGCGTTTCGACGAGGAGCTCCTGCGACAGGCACGCTCGGGCTTGACCTGGGACACCTGGCTGCAGGTGCGGAAAGCGGTCCGGCAGGAGGTCGACAGGCCCAGCGCGCTCGAGCAGGGCATCTCGAGCAACAACCTCACGTTCGTCGCGGCCAACCAGGTGCGTAAGGAACCGGCGCGGACACCATCTGAGGTGGTCCAGCGGTGGGCCGACGACCTGGGAATCGGCCGGCAGGAGCAGGACGGGGCTGCGTCCGGGGCGAAGTCGAGGGCGATGCCGTCGCAGGCATGGACCCCGCAGCGGGTCGTCAGCGAGGGCAAGGCCGCTGCGATGCCGGTGCGCGCCCTGCGCCAGATCTCGGACCCGCTGGCGCAGGATCTGATGTGGCTGGCGGAGAAGATCGTCGACAGCGTCCACCATTTCACTGGGCCGTACAGGAGGCTCGATAGCGACCGCAATGGCCAGGACCTGCCACCAGAGCTCCGCTCGGTGAACCTGGATGAGCAGCTCAAGAACAAGCCGCCGAACCTGCACCTGAAAGCCCCGCTGGCCCAGCTTGCTGCTCAACAGCTCATCGAGCTCGGCATCGACGCGGCCAGCATCCGGGACATTCGCAACAACTCGCAGGCGATCGGACGTCAGCTCGGTACCGCGCGGCCGACGGCCGAGCGGTTGTCATGGCCGGACACGAACTGGGGCCAGCTGTACGAGGTGAGCGAGCTGGAACTGCGTCGAGCCTTGCCGCGGGTGCAGATGCGACCCGACCGCTTGGTTCCCGGCGTGTTTCTGGCCGAGGTGCTGAGCGAGGCAAGGCGGCTGCCATCGGACGAGACCTCCACCACTGGACGGGAAGCACCCCGCAGCGCGGCGCAGGCCGCGCCACCGGCCGTGACTCCTGCCGACCGATACCCCGGGCAGTCCGGAGAGGCGGCGATCAAAGGCGCCCTGGGACGACTGCAGGTGGGGTGGCCCGGCACCCGATCGACGCCTGTCCCGCCGCCGGTACCGTCACCGCCCTCCGCGCCATCCCTTTTCCCTGGCGATGTCGGGGAATTCAGCATCAGCGACGCCCTGGAGGTAATCGAAGCCCTCGACACTCCCGCATCCTTCGGGATGCCTGGGGCGGAGGCGGCGCCGGCGCGCCGGATACCGCCGGTGCAGCCGGACGACGACGATTACGACGTGGCTCTCGACATCCTGGACGAGCTGAGCGACCACGACGAGCCAGACCTGGAAATTCCCGCTTACCGGTTGGCGCTGAACGCCATCGCATGGCGGCTGAAGAACGAGCCCGACAGGTCCGTCGTACGTGGCGATGCGATGGACATCATCGCCGCCCTTGAGGCGAGCGAACCTCCCGCCGTTACGGGTGGAAGCGGGACGCTGCGCTCGATCCAGGACATCCTCGACGCCGCCGACGAGCTGGAGGTCGACAGCGGCATCCTGCAGTACGGGCGGCGGCTGTTCGAGGAGATCGACCTGCGTGATCCCGACGATCCTGACGACTTCGACGTTGCCAAAGAGACCCAGGCCGCCAGCACCCTCATCGGTGCCGAAATGGAGCAGCTCACCGGTTCTGAGGCTCTGGTCCGGTATGCCGAGGGGCTTAGCCGCATCACGCGCTCGGTCCACCCGGAATGGATTCTCCGCCAGAAGTATCCGCATCTTTTCCAGGACGACGGCCCGCCGGCCGCGACGACGGAACCTGACCCGGATGTCGCGGCTGCGCAGGTTTCGGACTACCCGGCGGTGGAGGTCGACGATCCCGGCTCCCCCAGGCCGTTGCTCGGCATGGGCGGTTCCCGCGACGCCTTGTGGTCCGATGGCGCCGACCCGCAGGTCGAAACCTTCGTCAAGACGTTGGGTACGGCGGTGGCG
>NZ_FNOK01000125.1 GCF_900106995.1 Saccharopolyspora shandongensis | reverse complement strand
TGCTCGGCGAGCACACCGCCGAGATCTTCCGGGACCGGCTGGGCATCGACGAAACCGAACTGGCCGAGCTGAAGACGAACGGAGTGATCTGAGCATGGCTTACGACGGTGCCCGCGTGCGGGAGGTGCTCGACGCGGTCCGGGCGGAAGGCCGGGCGGCGCTCACCGCGCCGGAGGCGAAGGTGCTCTGCGACGCCTACGGCATCCCCACCGCCGGGGAGGGCCTCGCGACCAGCGCCGACGAGGCGGTGTCGCTGGCACGGGAGTTCGGCGGCCCAGTGGCGTTGAAGATCGTCTCGCCGGACATCCTGCACAAGACCGACGCGGGCTGCGTGCTCATCGACGTCAGCGGCGACGAGGCGGTCCGCGCCGGCTACGCGCAGATCCTCGCCAATGCGCACGCCTTCACCGACAACCCGGCGATCACCGGAGTTCAGGTGCAGCAGATGGTCGGCGGCCACGAGGTGATCGTCGGCGCCACCACCGATCCGACCTTCGGCAAGGTCGTCGCGTTCGGCCTCGGCGGGGTGCTCGTCGAGGTCCTCAAGGACGTCACGTTCCGGCTCGCTCCCCTGTCCGCGGCGCAGGCGCGCTCGATGCTCGACGACATCGCCGCCGCCGAAGTGCTGCGCGGCGCTCGTGGCAGCGAGCCGGTGGATGCCTACGCCCTGGCCGAAGTGCTGCGCCGCGTCTCGGACCTGGTACACGACTTCCCGGAGATCGCCGAGCTCGACCTCAACCCGGTGTTCGCCACCGCCGCCGGGGCCACCGCCGCCGACGTGCGGATCGTCCTGGCGACCGAGGAGAGCACCCCGCCGGTCCGGCATTCGCCGGAGGAGATCCTGCACGCGATGCAGCGGCTGATGAATCCCCGCAGCGTCGCCGTGATCGGCGCCTCCAACGAGGACGGCAAGATCGGCAACTCGGTGATGAAGAACCTGATCAACGGCGGCTACGCGGGCGAGATCCACCCGATCAACCCGAAGGCGGACGAGATCCTGGGCCGCAAGGCCTACCGCAGCATCACCGACGTGCCCGGCGAGGTCGACGTCGCGGTGTTCACCGTGCCTGCCAAGTTCGTGGCCGCGGCGCTGGAGGAATGCGGCCGGAAGCAGATCGCCGCCGCCGTGCTGATCCCGTCGGGGTTCGCCGAGACCGGCAACCACGAGCTGCAGGCCGAGGTCGTGGCGGTCGCGCGCGAGCACGGGATCCGGTTGCTGGGGCCGAACATCTACGGCTACTACTACACGCCGCAGAACCTCTGCGCGACGTTCTGCACGCCCTACGACGTGCGCGGCGGTGTGGCCCTGACGTCGCAGAGCGGCGGCATCGGCATGGCCATCCTGGGCTTCAGCCGCACCACCAAGATGGGCGTGTCGGCGATCGTCGGGCTCGGCAACAAGTCCGATGTGGACGAAGACGACCTGCTGACGTTCTTCGAGCAGGACGACAACACGCACTGCGTGGCGATGCACCTGGAGGACCTCAAGGACGGCCGGGCCTTCGTCGAGGCCGCCCAGCGGGTCACCAAGAAGAAGCCGGTCGTGGTGCTCAAGGCCGGGCGCACGGATCTCGGCGCCCGGGCCGCCAGCTCGCACACCGGCGCGCTGGCGGGCAACGACAAGGTCTACGACGACATCCTGCGGCAGTCCGGTGTGGTCCGGGCGCCCGGGCTCAACGAGATGCTGGAGTACGCGCGCGGCATCCCCGTGCTGCCCACGCCGAAGGGCGAGAACGTCGTCATCATCACCGGCGCGGGCGGCTCCGGCGTGCTGCTGTCGGACGCCTGCGTGGCGGCCGGGCTGCGGCTGATGGACATCCCGCCGGACCTCGACGAGGAGTTCCGGCGCTACATCCCGCCGTTCGGCGCGGCGGGCAACCCGATCGACATCACCGGCGGTGAGCCGCCCAGCACCTACGAGGCCACCATCCGGCTGGGGCTGCGGGACCCGCGCATCCACGCGCTGGTCCTCGGCTACTGGCACACCATCGTCACCCCGCCGATGGTGTTCGCGGAGCTGGCCGCGCGGGTCGCCGAGGAGGCCCGCGCCGACGGCGTCGACAAGCCGATCGTGGTGTCGCTGGCCGGCGACACGGAGGTCGAGAAGGCCGCCGAGTACCTCTTCGACCACGGCATCGTCGCCTACCCCTACACGACCGAGAAGCCCGTCGCGGTGCTGGGCGCCAAGTACCAGTGGGCCCGCGCCGCCGGCCTCCTCGGCTGAGTCCGGTGCGAGCGGCGATTTCGTGTGAAGTCGTCGCCCCCCTTCGCGGGTATCGCGCTGGCTTGAAGAAGTCCAACCAGGGCAAGGAGGTCCGA
>NZ_FNOK01000130.1 GCF_900106995.1 Saccharopolyspora shandongensis | reverse complement strand
ACTCCCGACCACCGCCAGGCCTACCGGCCGACTCATCACCGCGCTCACGACCAGGCACGCTGGCCGACTCGCCGACCCGTTCACGGCTACCACCAGACTCGCCGGTGAACTCGCGATGACCACCAAACTCGTCACCGCGTTCGCCAACGCTGGTCGACCCACCGCGTTCGCCGCTACCACCAGGCTCACCGGTGAACCCGCGATCACCGCCAGGCGTGCCGGTCGACTCACCGAACCGTGCACCGCCAGACGCATCACCGCGTTCGCCGCTGGGCACGCTGGTGGACTCGGACCCAGGCTCCCGCACCCCATCGGGATGACCGGTGGGCTCGGAGACCGGGTTGGCCTGGTTGCGGGTAACAGCCTCGCCGGCGTGGGGTGCCCGTCCGGAGTCTGCCCCGTGGGGCTCGGACTGCGCGGAGCCGCCCAGCCCGAACCCGTCGTGCCGGCTGGCGGAATGCGTGATGCCCTCGCCGGGAGTGCGATCGTCGGTGGCGCGTGACTGCGGCACGTGCTGCTGCCCGCCACCGGACTCTTCCCGGACGGCCTCGGACCGACCCGGATCACCCGGCGTGGCCGGGACCTGAGCACCCGGCATGGCCGGGACCTGGTCACCCGACTGCCCCGGCCGCGACGCAACAACACCCACCGGATCCACAACAGCCTTGGTGTCCGACCCGCCCTCGGCACCGACCCGCTCACCCGGCACACCCCGGCCACCAGAGGATTCCCCACCCCCAGACACAGCACCAGAACCCTCGGGAACACTGATGCGGCGGGACTCGCCCACCGAAGCCAGGCTGTACTCGTCGCCAGGCTGGTTCCGGCCGTTACCCGGCAACACGGCATCCCGGCCCCCACCAGAACCGCCAGAACCGCTGGAATCGCCCTGACCGGAGGAGTGGGCGGAAATAGCCGGTGGGACAGTGGTTCCGCCGGTGAACGCCCCCAGCCCCAGCCCACCATCGCCGCTGCCGCTGCCAGACTCACTGCTGCCGCCGGACTCGCTGCTGCCGCTGCTGAACTCGCTGCTGTCGCTGCCGGACTCGCTGCCGGCGTCGTCCGCGTCCGTGTCGCTGCCGTAGCCGGACTCGCTGCTATCGCCGGACTCACTGCCCGCGTCGTCCGCATCCTCGCCGCCGCCGTAGCCGGACTCACCGCTACCGCCGCCGGACTCGCTGCTACCGCCGCCGGACTCGCTGCTGTCGCTGCCGAACTCACTGCCCGCGTCGTCCGCGTCCGCGTCTGCGTCCTCGTCGCTGCCGTAACCGCTATCAGCATCCTCATCACCCGGGACATGCTTGTTGGCTTCCTGTCCCAACACCAGCCCGCTCAGACCCGCCCCCGCCTTCTCCCCCGCGATCTCAGCCACCCCCGAAGCCCCACCCGCGGTAAACGCCGCCGGATTGAACGCGAAATCACCCAAAATCCCGGTCGCGACCATCTCGGTAACGCCCTCATGCAGACCCTCACCACCAATCCGCGCCCACGGACTGGCAAACCACCCATCCACCGCACCCGCATCCCCACCCGCACGC
>NZ_FNOK01000131.1 GCF_900106995.1 Saccharopolyspora shandongensis | reverse complement strand
AGGATCGCGCCGGGCCCGTCCGCGGGGCCGAACAGCAGGATCAGGATGCCGAAGGCGATAACGCCCCACAGGAACGCCGCGTACAGGTGTGACATCCGGAACCGTCGCGCGCCGGGCACGAAGTGGTAGGTCATGTCGGCCTGGCCGCGGGAGAACGAGTCGAACAGGCCCAGTGTGGCGTTCAGCCCGATCAGGGCGATGAACCCGAGGAACACCGAGCCCAGCACCGGGCCGCCGGCTGTGGAGAACGCGTCGGCCATCGCGCCCAGCGCGGCTTCCCGTTCACCGGCCTCGATCAGGTCGCGCACCCCGGGGTTGGCCCGCGCCGCGGACTGTGCGAGGACGGTGAAGGAGATCGTCACGAGCATGGTGATGCCCCAGAACAGCAGCAGCGCGTCGAAGGTGACCCAGCGCCGCCAGCCCTTCCACTTGCGCATCTCCTCGGGGTCGGTGGTGTCGAACATGAACCCGCGTGCGGGCATCGCCTCTTCCTCGCCGGCGTGCCGCAGGCCGCGGATGCGGGGGATGTGCGCGCCCATCCCGGCGCCTTTGTCGCGCAGGTGCAGCGTGTACCACATCTGCTGCATGCCCGAGGGCCCGGCGAAGGCGATCGAGCCCACCACGATCGGGAACCACGACGGCGACATCGCCTCCGCCGGGAAGTACCCGAAGTGGAACATCCCGGTGATGGTGGCCGACAGATCCGAGAGGTCGCCGACCATCGCGGCCACCACCGCGGTGCCCACGACCAGCAGCCCGATCAGTACCGACAGCACGTTCTCCAGCAGGGTGTAGATCACCTTGGCCAGGGTGAACACCACGCCGACCAGCAGCAGGCCGAGGCAGGCGGAGATGACCCACGGAATGCCGGTGATCTTCTCCAGTGCCGCCGCGCCCGCCGAGAGGTGACCTGGCCAGATGTAGACGGCGATCGCGGTGACGAAGAAGAACCACATCACCGGCTTCGCCAGCCGTGCGGCGCCGGAGAAGATGCTCTCGCCGGTGGCCATCGCGTAGCGGGCCATCTCCAGCATCACCACGGCCTGCAGCGTGACCCCGATGAGGAACAGCCAGCGGATCTCGGGGCCGAAGACCAGCACCAGCCGCGGCCACATGTACGACTCGCCCATGCCGACCCCGAGCGCGACCAGGAACACCGTGGGGCCGAGCAGGTGGACCGACGGCGGCGACTCGGGCAGCTTGCGGATCGGCATCGGCTCCAGCCCACCGGCCCGCCACACC
>NZ_FNOK01000133.1 GCF_900106995.1 Saccharopolyspora shandongensis | reverse complement strand
ACGAGGTTCTTGGCCGGGCGATCCAGGAGTGGACGCGCCGGGTGCCCTTCACTCCGGTTCCGGCCGACTTCCACTGAGAAGGGACCTGGCATGAGGTCAGTGGCAGCGACAATCTGTTGTTGCAGGCGCCGACGGGTGCGGCGATGACGACTCGCGCAGAGCTGTGTGGATTACGGTCTCGCGGATTCGTCGGGGTTCGCCGGCTATCCGTAGGGGGAGACGGTGCTCTCGGTACCGGCGATCGTGCGTGGGGCGAGCGGGCGGCCGGTGCGTCCAGCCAATCAAGCGGATTTCCGGCGCTGGTCGGGGCCCGCGATGGCAACGAGCTGCTCGCCGCGCGGAAGGCCTAACTCCCGGAAAGACTGATCCGAGCTTTCTGGTCGCGAGACGCCCTGGCATTTCCAGAACAGGGGATAGTCATGCAGGGCAGAACAATGGAGAAAATCCGCGTGGCCATCCACGCACAGGATTACTTTACGCGCATGGGACTGGCGAACTGCTTGGGTGGAGACCCCCAGCTCGTCGAGGCCAGCGGCGACAACGCCGATGTTGTCGTGATCGCCATCGAAACCGCCGAAGCGTCCACCATGCAGGAGCTGCAGGTGTTCAGGCCCGACACTGCCACCCCCCTGCTCCTCATCGTGGGCGATCGATGGCACGCCGACATCTCCGCAGCGGCGGAGTGGGGTGTCCGCGCAGTCCTGTGGCGCCGGCATTTCTCCGCTACGACTTTCATGCAGGCCATTCGTGCGGTCGGCAGCGGTGGCGGATACTTCCCCGCCTCACTGCAGGGCGCACTCATCGAGCAAATCGTGCGCACCTACCGCGAAGTACTCGCACCGCAAGGCTTGAACCCTTCCGGGTTCACCAACCGCGAGATCGATGTCCTCCGCCTCGTCGCCGAAGGATTCGATCTCCAACAAATAGCTGACAAACTGCACTACTCAGAACGCACGGTCAAGAACATCCTCTACCAGTTCATGAAGCGGTTCGGCCTCCACAACCGGGCTCACGCCGTCTCGTACGCAATCCGCTCCGGTCTCATCTAATCCCAGCCGAATATTTTCCGTGCTTGAGTCTGTCGCAACGATGGCACGAGTTTCGCTCAAACCCAAAGGAGAGTCCGATGTCGAAATCTTCTGGCGGTCTGCTTTCAGGCCTCGA